>NZ_FOYT01000001.1:0-1200000 GCF_900112175.1 Halogeometricum rufum
GCGGCCGACGTGTCGGCGGTGGGGTCGAGGGCGTTCGGAGAGTGGCGCGCCGGGAGTGTCCCGGGGCGCCCCGCGTATTTCTACGAATGGCAGGGGAACATAAAAGGCCGTCGAACCGGCGGCGCTTCGTCATGCGGTTTCATACCTTCGTGGCCGCCCTGCCGCGAGGGCTCACGCGGGCGAGGGAAGTGACGCGTCGCTCAGCGGTCGAGTGCACGGAGATGTCGCGCGGTCGGAGGCCGGTCGCTCATCCCTCGCGTCTCACGTCGGGTCGGACCGGGTGGTAGCCGCGCGAGTGAGTCTCGTCAGGGGACGGCCAAAGCCGTGTCGGATGCGTGCGGACGAACCCCCTCGGCGGCCACCGACGCACGTCGCGTGGTCGGACGGTGCTGAACGGGCGGGACTGCGACGAGTCTCGCCTCTCGCGTGCGCGAAGAAAACGTCGGCGTCGTCCGGACCTACTCCTCGATGTGTTCTATCCCCTGTTTCGAGACGTTTCCTTTCGTGATGTCCCCCTCCATCCAGTCCGGTTTGTCGTCGGGGGCGTTGTCCACCCACGCCCACGCGTGGAAGATGTGTACCTTGTCGGTCCCCTTCTCGCGGAGCCGAATCTCTGTTGCGTGTTCCCGGGCCTCGTCCTCGGAACCGTGCGGGTCGAGTCGTCGGGCGGCCTTCAGGGCGGCTTGGCGGGGCATGCTTCCGGAGAAGACACTCGACTCCGTGCCGTCCTCCTCACGCAGTACGAAGTTCCGCTTACCGTCCTCGCGTACCATGGTTTGTGACCTCCATGGCAACCGAACACATGGTCCGGCTTAAATATATCGGCGAAAAATGGGGGGCGGCGGCGAGGTGCTTATAAAGAATCGCTCAGTCTGCGGTGCGTCCGTTCCGATTCGAAGAACGACCGACACCGAGCGCACCAGCGCCGTTTGTTTACAGGTTTGTTTACAGACTTGAGAACGGGTAGACAACACTTATGTATATCCTACGGCGAAGCATCGAACAGAGAGACCCCGATGGTCCGGAAAAAGAAGCTCAGCCCGAGTGGCGCGAAAGACGAGAACGGCGAGTACCACAACGTCCACGTGAACCTCCACGAGGACGAACTCGCCGTCGCCGGAATGGAGATTGGCGACGAGGTGTTCGTTCGAGTCCGCGACGGCAAGATCATCATCCAGAAGGCCGACCCCGACGAAGTCGAACACGACTTCTGACCGCGCCAGATGGAGCGACCCGTCTCGGACGACAGACGCACCGCACAGCGGCCATCACCTCTGCGCGGTCTCTATCGACTCTTCAAGCCCGTACTGTTCTCGTTACCGCCGGAGACGGCGCACGGACTCGTCCACCGCGGACTGCGTGCCGTCCAGCACACGCCCGTCGCCGACGCCCTCGCCGCGCGGTGTCGCGTGGCGGACGACAGACTCCGCACGGAGGCGTTCGGCGTCTCCTTCGACAACCCCATCGGCGTCGCCGCCGGGTTCGACAAGAACGCCGAGGTGCCCGACGTTCTCGGCGCACTCGGCTTCGGTCACGTCGAAGTCGGCGGCGTGACGGCGCGGGCGCAGGACGGGAACCCCCGCCCGCGGATGTTCCGCCTGCCCGAGGACCGGGCCATCGTCAACCGGATGGGGCTGAACAACGAGGGCGCGGACGCCGTCGGCGCGCGCCTCGCCGCGGGGCCGCGTCCCGAGATACCCGTCGGCGTCAACCTCGCCCTCTCGGAGTCGGCCACGCCGGCCGACGCGCCCGAGGACTACCGCTACACCTACGAGCGAGTGGCCGAACACGCCGACTACGTCGCGGTCAACGTCTCCTGTCCGAACAGCGAGGGGTTCCGCGACCTGCAGAACCGCGACTCGCTGGAGGCTATCCTCGGTGAACTCGTCGACGCCGGCGCCGACCCCCTGCTGGTGAAACTGTCGCCGGACCTCCCGGCTCCCGCCGTCGAGGACGCCCTCGACGTCGTCGCCGAGTACGGCCTTGACGGCGTCGTCGCCACCAACACCACCACCGACCGTCCGTCGGGACTGCGGAATCCGAACCGGGCGGAACGCGGCGGACTGTCGGGCGCACCCATCGAGGACCGCGCCACCGAGATGGTCCGCTTCGTCGCCGAGCGAACGGACGTGCCCGTCGTCGGCGTCGGCGGCGTCTCCTCGGCCGAGGGGGCCTACGCGAAGATTCGCGCCGGGGCGAGCCTCGTCCAACTGTACACCGGCCTCGTCTTCGAGGGACCGACGCTCGCGCACGACATCAACGAGGGACTGCTGGAACTCCTCGACCGCGACGGCTTCGACTCGGTGGACGAGGCCGTCGGCGCGGACCTGTAACCGGGCGTCCGACGGCGGACCGTAACCTGTTTGTCTCCCGACTCGTTCGCACGACTGTGCGTCGTCCCTCCACGCCGCGACTCGGACTCCTCGCGATTCTCGGGTCCAACGCCGTCGCACCGCTCGGTGTCCTGTTTCTCGGGTGGTCCACGACGGTTCTCCTCGCCGTCTTCGCCGTCGAAGTCGTCGCCGTCCTCTGCTGGTCGCTCGTGAAGATACCGTTCGCGCGGAAGCGCCCGAACGACGGCGTCGAGGACGACAGTCGGCTGTTCGGCCCGTTCCATGGCAAGCGCGGCAGCGTGACGCTCCCCGGACCGGTACCGCCGCTCTACCCGCGAAACCTCCTGCCGCTACTCGTCGCCGCGGCGTTTCTCGCACCGCTGGAACTCGGTCTCGTCCTCGGCCTGTTCGGACTCGCCGACCCGACGGTCACGGACGAGATGGTCGGGCGCATCGCCCTCGGCGGGGTGGGCGTGTTCGTCGGCCACGGCGTCGAGACGGCGAGCGACTACTTCCACGACGAGGGGTACAGACACCACTCGCCGCGGTCGGCGTTCTCGCCCGCGTTCAGACAGTTCTTCGCCGTCGGCGCGCTCCTGTTTCTCGCCGGGGCGGTGACGGCCGTCGGCACCGAGGCCCTCGTGACAGTCGTCGTCGTCGGGAAGTTCGCGCACGACCTCCGGACGTATCAGGTCGAACACGACCCGGAGAAGCGCGGACTGTTCGCCCGCCTGTTCGGGAGCGCGGAGACGGAGATAGCTCCCGTTCCGGTCGCCGTCCCCGCCGAGTCTCCGGCCTACCGGACGCGCCCCGGTCGTCTCGTGACCGGCTTCGACGCCGTCTACCGCGGCGTCAGGTACACCGTCACGAGTGCCGTCCTGTATCTCTACGTCCTCGTCGGGGCGGCGGTGTTCGTCGGCGCGCCGCAACTCGCCGTGTACCCGCTCGTCCTCGCGAGTGCGTTCGCGGCGCTGAGAGCGCTCTCCCGCTACGTCCGGGTCGGGACGGTCGAGTATCGCTGCTACGGCGACGTACTCGTCGTCTACGACACCGTCTTGGACGAACCGCAGGCCCGCCTCGAACGCGGGGCCGTGACCGGCGTCGCCGTCCGGACGGACGTCGTCGACCGACTGTTCGGGACGCGGACCGTCACCTTCGACGCGGCCACGGACGACGCCACGGCGGTTCGACTCACGGCACCCGACCCCGACGAGGTCGAAGACGACGCGAACGCGAACCGCCCGCTGACGCTCCCGCACGTCGAGGACGCGGCGGCCGTCGCCGAGGCGTTCGGCGTCGGGTGGCAGTTCGAACGCGACGTAGGCGGGACCGACTGACCGCGGCGGCCGGCGGCGACGGCCACCGCATCCGGGGCGTCTGCGGCCGCGACCGACCGCGGCCACCACCGTTATCGACGCGCCCGCAGACCACACGACCGTGCCAGACCTCGGCAACCCCGCCGGATTCGACCTCGCGACCGTTCTGACCGGGTCAGGACTCACACTCCTGCTGTCTGCCGGTATCGTCCGATACGGCGACCGATTCCAGTACACCGCCGCGGAACTGTACGGCATCGGCGGTGCCGCCCTCGTCGCCCTCGGCGTCCTGTTCGGACTCGTCCTCGTGGTGATGGGTCACCGGTAGCGACGGAGAAAAGGAGAGAAGGCGAGTCGTCGGAGTCGTCGCCGCTTCAGTCGCCGTGACGGACGATGACGACGGCGTCGCCCGCTTCGAGCATGTCGCCCTCGCCGGTGTACCTGCGCTCTTCCTCGATGGTGAACATCTCCGGGTCGAGTTCGACGCCCGCGGCGTGGAGTTCGCCGTCGACCACCTCGTACTCCTCGGCTTCGAGGGCGGCCTCGATGTCGGGCACCTGCGCGCCGAACTCCGGCCCGACCAGCGAGTAGTCGAGGTCGACGCCGGTGACGACCGACTCTATCTGCGGTTCCTCGTCCAGCGTCTCCAGTTCCTCGACGTGCATGACGCCGCTGACGTCCGCCTCGAAGCCGCGAACGTCGCCGTACACCTGCACCAGGTCGACCGGCGCGTTCATCGACAGTTGGTTGTCGCTCTTGTACTTGCGGAGGGCCCCGACGACGGCCATCGCCGTCTCGCCCGCCGCGAAGTCGGCGTCGAGTCCGAGCGGTTCGGGCCACGCCGTCCCGTGGACGCTCTCGTCGCCGTGCATCTCGCGCCACAGTTCCTCGGTGACGTGTGCGAGGACGGGCGCGAACAGTTTGAGGAAGCGACGGTGCGCCGTCCGGAGCGTGTAGGCCGCGGAGGCGTCGCCGCCGTCGCGGACGCGCTGTTTGGCGATTTCGAGGTAGTCGTCGCAGAACGTGTTCCAGAAGAAGCTCCGCAGGTCGTCGCGGGCCTTCGAGAACTCGCGGGTCTCCAGTTTCTCGGTGACGTGCTGAATCTCCCGGTCCAAAGAGGCCAGAAGCCACCGGTCGATGGCGCGCAACTCGTCGTGGTCGAACGTCTCGGGGGCGTCGTCGGTGAGGCTATCGACCAGTTTCGAGGCGTTCCACAGTTTCCGGAGGAGTTTCTCGCCCGCGCGGAGGCCCTTCTCGGAGTAGGGCAGGTCGTCGCCGACGGCCGACCCCGCGGCCCAGTAGCGCGCGGCGTCGACGGGGTACTTCGACATGACCTCGTCCGGCGAGACGACGTTGCCCTTCGACTTCGACATCTTCTCGCGGTTCTCGTCCAGGACCATCCCGTTTATCATCACGCTGTCGAACGGCACCTCGCCGGTGTGCTCGTAGCACTTGACGACGGTGTGGAACAGCCAGAAGGAGATGATGTCGTGGCCCTGCGGGCGCATATCGAACGAGTAGAGTTCCTCGCGGTCCAGCGTGGTCTCGCCGCTCTCGGCGTCCCAATCCCACCCGGCGTTGATGAGGGGCGTGAGCGACGAGGTGGCCCACGTGTCGAACACGTCGTCCTCGGGGACGAACTCGTCGTGGCCGCACTCGGGGCAGGCGTCGACGGGCGGGTCGTCGCTCAGGGGGTCCACCGGCAGGTCCTCGCGGTCGGCGACGACGACGTGTTCGCAGTCGCCGCAGTACCAGACGGGGAACGGGATGCCGGAGGAACGCTGCCGGGAGATGGACCAGTCCCACTGGAGCCCCTCGATCCAGTTCTTGTACCGCGTGAACATCTTCTCGGGGTACCAGTCCATCTCGCGGCCGGCTTCGAGGTACTCGTCGGTCTTGTCCAGCAGTTCGACGTACCACTGGTCTTTGACGAGGAACTCGACGCTCGTCCCGCAGCGTTCGTGGACGTTCACCGTGTGGGTGATGGCGCGGCGGTCCAGCAGTGCGCCCGCGTCGTCGAGGTCAGCGACGATTTCCTCGCGCGCCGCCTCCGAGGACAGACCTTCGTACTCGCCCGCGACGTCGGTCAGGGTGCCGGACTCGTCGATGGCGATGCGGAGGTCCAGGTCGTGCGCCTGGTACCACTCGATGTCGGTCTGGTCGCCGAACGTACAGCACATGACGATGCCGGACCCCGTCTCCAGGTCCACGCGTTCGTCCTCGATGATGGGCACCTCCTGTCCGAACAGCGGAATCCGCGCCTCCTCGCCGACGAGATGCTGGTTCGAGTCGTCGTCGGGGTGGACGAAGACGGCGACGCACGCGGGGAGCAGTTCCGGGCGCGTCGTGGAGATGACGAACTCCTCCTGGCTGTCGTCGGACTCCGTCCGACTGTCCGAGGAACTCCGTTCCTCGCTGTCCACGACTTCGAAGGCGATGTCGTGGAAGTGGCTGTCCTGTTCGTCGTCCTCGGTCTCGACCTGCGAGATGGCCGTCTCGCACTCGGGACACCAGATGGCCGGGGCGCGCTGGCGGTACTCGCGACCCTCGTCGTACAGTTCGACGAACGAGAGCTGCGAGATGCGCTGGACCTCCGGCGAGATGGTCTGGTACGTCTGCTCCCAGTCGATGGAGATGCCGAGGTTCTGCATCTTCTCGGTGAACTCGGCCTCGTAGCGTTCGCACACCTCGCGGCACATCTGTTGGAACTCGCGCCGGTCGTAGTCCTGATGGCGAACGTCGAGTTCCTCCTCGGTCAGTCGCTCCGAGGCGATGCCGTTGTCGTCGAAGCCGAACGGGAAGAACACCTCCTTTCCGCGCATCCGCTCGAACCGAGCGACGAAGTCCTGCAGCGTGAAGCCGTAGGCGTGGCCCCAGTGGAGACTCCCCGAAACCGTCGGCGGCGGCGAGTCGATGGAGAAGGCGGTGTCGGCGTCTACGGCGCTGTCGTCGTACGCGTACGTGTCCTCCTCGACCCACCTGTCTTGCCACTTCGCTTCGACCGTCTCGGGGTCGTATTCTCCGCTCGGCATTGATAGGAAAGTGTACCACCGGAAGGCGTGTTAAGTCACTCGATTGGTCGGGGGAGACGCCCCGAGCGTGCCGCCTGCGCCGACGGCCGGGACGGCGGACGCGGCGGTGACCGCGCGACCGGAGCGACGGACGGTGTGCCCGAGAAGACGGACGGCGTGGCCGGTCAGACGGCGTCGAGCGCGTTCGAGAGGTCCGCGAGCAGGTCCGCCTCGTGTTCGACGCCGACGGAGATGCGGAGGAGGCTGTCGGAGATGCCGAGCGAGTCGCGTTCGGTCTGCGAGAGCGGCGAGTGCGTCATCGACGCCGGGTGCTCGACGAGCGACTCGACCCCGCCCAGACTGACCGCCAGCGGGAAGTGGTCGAGAGCGGCGACGAACCGCGCGACCCCGTCGAGGTCCGTCCCCAACTCGACGGAGAGGACCCCGCCGTAGCCCGACATCTGCCGGGAGGCGAGTTCGTGTTGCGGGTGCGACGCCAGCCCGGGGTAGTGGACGGCTTCGACGGCCGAGTGGTCGGCGAGGAACTCGGCGACGGCCTGCGCGTTCGAGGCGTGCTTCTCCATCCGGAGCGGGAGCGTCTTCAGGCCGCGGAGGGTGAGGTAGGCGTCGAACGGCGCGAGCATGTTGCCCATCCCGACGCGTTGGAGGAACTGCACCTCCTCGAAGTACGCCTCGTCGTTCGTCGCGAGTGCGCCGCCGATGGAGTCCGAGTGCCCGTTGAGGTACTTCGTCGTCGAGTGGACGACCACGTCCGCGCCGAGTTCGAGCGGTCGCTGGAACTGCGGCCCGACGAACGTGTTGTCGACGCCGAGCGTCGCCCCGTACTCCTCGGCGACGGCGGCGACGGCCTCCACGTCGCAGAGTCGCAGCAGCGGGTTCGTCGGCGTCTCCATCCACACCAGCGACGTCTCCTCGCGCATCGCCGCCTCGACTTCCGCCGTATCACGCGCGTCCACGAACGTGGTCTCGACGCCGAGTCGATCCTCGAAGTAGCGCGTGAGCATCGACCTCGTACCGCCGTAGAGGTCCTCGAACGCGACGACGTGGTCGCCGGGTTCGACGGCCGCCGAGATGGCCGTCACGATGGCGGCCGTCCCGGAGGCGAACGCCAGCGCGTCGTCGGCGCCGCACAGCGCCGCGAGACGGTGTTCCAGCGCGTTCCGCGTCGGGTTCGAAAGCCGCGAGTAGAGATACTCGCCCGCGTCCGGGTCGAGCGTCTCCAGCGACGCATCGGGGTCTATCTCCGGCACCGCGTACGTCGAGGAGAGGTGGATGGGGACGGCCACGTCTTCGACGCCCGGGGCGGGTCGTTGCCCTCGTTCGCCGTAGGTCACGGCCAGCGTCTCGAATCGCTCGTCAGAATCGTTCATGAAAGATACCGCGCCGACGGCGTACTAAACATTTCGATGATTTCGAGAAAAATACTTGAAGATAATTTTGCCTCGCGTACGATTAGCTTGGGTTATTTTTCTCGGCCGCCGTCGGCACCGTAGTGGCACCGCGGCCGGCGAGCAGACGGCAAACGGTGCGAGACGACGAGACGCCGCCGGTCTACCGCAGTGCGTCGAGGTCGAACTCGAACGCCGCGACGGGCAGTTCCAGGTCGTGTTCGACCAGCACCGCAGGGTGAATCTCGCCGACGACGCCCACGTCCGCGCCGTCGACGACGACGCTGGCGACGCGGCCGTCGATGAACGACGGGTGGTCGGTGGCGGGCGTCTCCAGTTCGACGCCGAAGTCGCGGCAGAGCGTCTGGAGACGGGCCTTCGCGTCCTCGAAGGTGGCGTCGTGACGGGCGAGGACGCCGGCGACGTGCCGCCGTTCGGCGACGCGCGTGTTCACCGAGTCGTCGCGTTCGGCGACCAATCCGATTTCGGCGAGGTCCTGCGGGTACGCGCGGTGGGTGTTGTTCTCCAGGACCATCAGCAGGGAGGGGAGCGCCCACGTGCGGAGGATGGTGTAGTCCTCGCTGTACGGGCCGGTTATCTCCGCGGCGTCGCCGCCGCCGAGAACCGAACGTCCGGGTTCGACGCGCATCCGGTCGTACACCTCCGCCTCGCTGGTCATGTGGAAGTTCAGCATGTCCTCGAAGCCGAGTCCCACGAGGGAGTTGCGGGCCGCGTCCTCCAGTCGGGAGCGTTCGTGGCGGCCGCCGACCGTCCCCACGTTCGGATAGCGCGGTTCGAGTTCGTTGAAGCCGTACGCGCGTCCCACGTCGTCGATGAGGTCCAACGGGTGGAGCACGTCCACGCGGTACGGCGGAATCGACACCTCGTAGACCACGTCGTCGCTTTCGGCGTCCGCGTCGGCACCGTCGTCCGCGTTCGCGTCGAGGCCGGACCGTTCGAACAGGTCCACCACCTCGCGCGGTTCGAGGTCGACGCCGAGCATCGTCTCGATGCGGTCGTGCGAGACGTGCTTCGTGTCCACCTCGAAGTCCGGCCGGACGAGAGAGCCCGACTCGTACTCGACTTCGACCTCCTCGATGGTCGCGCCGCGCGCGTCGAGGGCGTAGCAGACGATGTTGCACATCCGGTCGATGGTCCACTGGTCGGTCCCCGTGAGTTCGACGAGCAGTTCGCGGGACTCGGTGGACACCTCGGTCCGGCGGCCGTTGATGACCGGCGGGAACGAGAACAGGCCGAGTTCGTCGTATATCGCCGGGTAGCGGTCGTACTCCGAGACGAGGTCGGCGTACGTCTGACCCGTCTGGTGGCGTTCGAGGACCTCGGCGGGCGTCATCTCCGCGTCGGCGTCGAGGGGGACGAACGTGTCGCCGTCGGGGTCGACGCCGGTGTAGGTGATGGAGTTGCCGCCCGACTCCTCGGTGAGCACCTCGCCCTTCAGCATCGTCAGGTCGTGGATGCCGATTGCGCCCTTCGCGCGCTTGCGGCCCATCGTCGCGTGCAGTTTCTCCTGCAGTTGGATGAGCGAGTCGAGGGCGTCCTCGTCCAGGTCGACCCCGCGGATTATCGCGCCGGTGACGTACGGCCGTTGGTCCGGCACGTCCTCGTCCACGACGAACGTGAAGTCGGGGTCGTTCGTCTTCGGGACGTAGACGCCGCGGGAGTCGCCGTACTGGTAGCGGAGCGACCGCGCGACGCCCTCCACGGAGAGCCTGTCGAGTCGGTCGGGGCCGAACTCCAGTTGGAACGCCCCCTCCTCGGTCTCGCCTTCGAACTCCAGTCCGAGGGCGAACAGGTCCTCCTTGAACTCCTCGTCGGACTTCTCGTCGTGCCCGGTCAGGTCGCGCAGTTCGTCGGGGTGAACGTCGACGACGGGCATTATCGGAGCACCTCCGTCTCGCGGAGCAGTTCGAGGTCGGACATCGTCCCGTGCACGTCGCGTATGTCGTCGAAGCCGTACATGAGCATCAGCAGGCGTTCCAGCGCGAGGCCCCACGCCATCACGTCGCAGTCGACGCCCAGCGGTTCGAGCACCTCGTCGCGGAACATACCCGAGTTCCCTATCTCTATCAGTTCGCCCGTCTCGGGGTGCCGTCCGAACAGTTCGAACGACGGCTCCGTGTAGGGGTTGTAGTGCGGCTTGAACTGGATGTCCGTGATGCCGAACTGCGCGTAGAACTCCTCGAAGGTGCCCATCAGGTCGCGCACCGAGAGGTCGTCGGCCATCACCCAGCCCTCTATCTGGTAGAACTCCAGCAGGTGGGTCGGGTCCAGCGTGTCGTTGCGGTACACCTTCTCGACGGAGAAGTACCGCTGCGGCGGTTCCAACTCGCCGACTTCGTGCCCCGAGAGGTAGCGCATCGACAGCGAGGTGGTGTGTCCCCGGAGGGCGATGGCGCGGGCGAAGTCCTCGGACCACGGCGAGTGGTAGCCGTCGCCGTCCGGGCCGACGCCGTTCCGGTGGGCGTCCTCGACCCGGTCGACCAGGTCCTCGGGCACCTCCTCGATGGGCGGCACGTCGAGGGCGAACCGGTCCCAGTGGGTCCGCGCCGGGTGGTCCTGCGGCATGAACAGGCAGTCGTTGATCCAGAAGTCCGCGTCGGCGTGCGGTCCCTCCATCTCCTGAAAGCCCATGCCGACGAGCACGTCCTTCACTCGGTCCGCGGTCTGTCGGAGGATGTGCGTCTTGCCGCCGCGCGCGTCGGGCGCGTCGGCCTCGACGTTGTACTCGGTGAACTCGACGTCCTGCCACTCGCCGGAGGTGAGCATCTCGGGGGTGAGGCGGTCCACCGTCTCCGCCGCCTCGACGCCCTCCATGAGGAGGGTGACGCCCGCATCGGTGAGGGTGACCGAGCGGACCGTCTCCTCGTGGCGTTCGACGAGGTTGCGCGAGACGAGTTGGTCGAGTGTGTCCTCGTCGTCGACCGTCTCGCCGTCCGCGAGGGCGGCCAGGGCGACGGACTCGGCGTCGCTCTCGGCGTCCGCGTCGCCGTCGGCGGCGAGTTCGCCGCCGTCGATGTCGCCGTAGCCCTTCCGGCCGAAGTTCGCGAGGGCGATATCCACCTCGGGGCCGCCCAGTCCGGCGGCGCCGATGACCTGCCCCATCGGAACCGGGTCGTCCGTCGCGCCCGCCTCGACGGCGGCGCGGTAGAGTCGCACCTCGGGGAGATCGGACTCGACGTACTCGCGGCCCTCCTCGGTGAGTTCGTGCGTCACCGCCTCCGCCTCCTCGACGGCGACGTAGCCCTCGTCGCGCAGTTCGAAGGCGGCCTGCGTCACCGTCTCGGGTTTCAGTCCCGTCTCGTCGGCGAGTTCGCCGACGGTCGTTGCGTCCGTCGCACTCGCGGCGTTCAACACCGCGACCTGTGATTCGGGTAGTTTCATTTCGTGTTCGCGTCGGTCGTTGTCGCGTCTACCGGCCGAAGGCCAGTTAGCAGTTCCGAAGCGCGCGAGCGAGACCGCTCGCACGGGGCCGGTTCGGGCGGTTTCGTCGCCGGCGGCCGTCGGGACGGCGTGTGCCGCGCCGACACCCGGCGACGAGTCCGCCGCCCTCACGAGCGCGATTGCATCGGTGCGACGGTGGTCGCCGCCGTCGCGGCAGCGACCCCGGCGCGAGACGACAATCGCGCTCGTCAGTCGACCCCGAAGAAGAAGCCGAACCCGTCGGTTGCGGTCGGTTCGGACGCGACGCCTCCGCCGTCGGTGGGTCCGGTCGGCATGGTCCCAACGAGCGAGTCGCGGGACAAAACGGTTCCGACTCCGTGCGACGGCGTAGCACGTCCGACGCGCGCCGTCGACGTTCGACGCCCCGCGTCGGTCTTCGACGCCGCGCGCCCCCGGCCCGCAGCTTCATGTCTGCCGCCGGACATCGATACACCGGGATGAGTGTGCCACGTCCGACTCGCTGGCCGCGACGCACCGGAGCGACAGAGTCGCCGTCTCGACCGACCGTCCGGAGGGGTCGATAGATGCTCGAACTCGAACCCCTCCTGCTGCAGGGGGGCGGTCCGAGTCGGTCGCTGGGCGGCGCGATATTCGTCTTCGTCGTCAACCTCCTCATCGGTGCCGTCGGTATCCACACCGGCGCGCGCCTCATCATCGACAGAGACGTGGGCTACGGGCGCGCGGTGTTCACCGCCTTCGTCGGTGCCCTCGTCTGGGCCGTCGTCGCGTTCTTCCTCGGGTGGATTCCGCTCCTCGGCCCGATACTCGCGCTCGCCGCGTGGATAGGGGTCATCAACTGGCAGTACCCCGGCGGCTGGCTGGCGGCGGCGACCATCGGCGGCGTCGCGTGGCTGGTGGCCGCCCTCGTCCTCTACGCCCTCGCGGCGCTGGGACTGTTCAGGTTCGCGGCGTTCGGCATCCCCGGCGTCTGACGCGGCACCGCCGCCGGGGCGGACGGCCCGTCGCGCCGACCGAGACGGCCGTGCGCTTTATTCGCGCACCGTCCTCAGCACCGGACATGGTCAGCAAGACGCTCAACGCGGAGAAACTCACGCGCGAAGAGGCCGCCAGCCGCCTGCGAGCGCTCGCGGACGCCATCGAGAGCGGCGGCGACGCGGACGTCAGCGTCGGCAACAAGCGGATACGGCTCAGCCCGCGGTCGTCGCTCGCCTACGAAATCGGCGTGCGCGAACGGTCGTCCATCCTCCGCGGGAGCAGAGAGAGCATCACCGTCACGATGGACTGGAAGGCCGCGTCCGGGCGACGGAGCGAGTAACCGTCCGGTCCGGCGTGACGGCGACGGGCGGCCCCCTCACGCCACGTTCTGTTCGACCAGTCCCTCGTCGTCGGCCTCGAACCGGTCCAGCGACAGCGCAGAGACGTCGACGTGCGAGGCCGCGCCGTCGAGACACAACTCGGCGACGCACCGGCCCGTCGCGGGGGCGTGCTGGAAGCCGTGGCCGGAGAACCCCGCGGCGACGACGAACCCCGGCGCCACCTCGTCCACGACGGCGTGGTGGTCGGGCGTGACGGCGTACAGGCCGGCCCACCCGTTCCGGACGCGCGTCTCGGGACCGAAGTAGCGCGCCACGTCCGCCGCGCGTTCGACCGCCTCGGCCGTCCACGCCAAATCGGGCGACTCCGAGAAGTCGTCGGGGTCCACGTCCGGGTCCTCGTCGGCGAAGTGGCCGCCGACGAGGGCCGTCCCCTCGCGTTCGGGGCGGAAGTATGCCCCCCTGTCGAGGTCGATGGTGAGCGGGACGGACTCGGGGAGGAGGCGTTCGGGTTCGACGACGGCGGCCTGTCGGCGGCGCGGCGCGACGGGGAGCGCCACGTCGGCGAGGCGGCCGACGCGTCTGGCCCACGCGCCGGCGGCGTTGACGACGGCGTCGGCCGCGAACGTCTCCGCGGGCGTCTCGACGCGCCAGCCGTCGCCCTCGCGGTCCAGGCCCGTGACCGGCGTCTTCGTCCGCACGTCCACGCCCGCCTCGTCGACGGCCCGCGAGTAGCCCTGCACCGCCGAGTGCGGGTCGGCGACGCCGTCGTCCGGGCAGTACGTCGCCGCGACGAACTCGTCGGCGCGGAGTTCCGGACAGACTTCGGTCGCCTCCGCGGGCGAGAGCAGTCGGCTGGGGACGCCGCGAGCCGTCTGCATCTCGACGTTCGACTCGAAGTCGGCGGCCGTCGACGCCTCGCGCGCGAGGAACAGGTAGCCGTTCCGCCGGTAGTCGATGTCGACGCCGAACCGCTCCTCGAACGACTCCCAGACGGGGACGCTGGCGACGGAGAGGTCGACGTTCACGGGCGTGGAAAACTGCATCCGAATCCCGCCGGCGGCCCGGCCGGTGCTGCCCCCGCCGAGTGTGCCGGCCTCGCAGAGCGTCACGTCCGCGCCGCGTTCGGCGAGTGCGTGGGCGGACGACAGTCCGACGACGCCCCCGCCGACGATGACGACGTGCATGGTCCCGCTTCGATTGCGGTGGGTATGAATGTCACCCACGGTAGCTGGCGACGAGCGAGCCCCTCGCCGCGCAGGCGGAAGAACGATTCGCCTCCGCGTCGAACGGGGAGACATGACCGACGTACGCGTCCTCTCGGACGAACGGGTCGCCTCGTTGCTCTCCCTGCCGGACCTCCTGCCCGAGATAGAGCGGGCGTTCGTGAAACAGGGCCGCGGCGAGGTCGAACGGCCGCCGCGGCCGCACTACTCAGTCGGGGCGGAGACGCCCGGCACCGCGCTGACGATGCCCGCCTACGTCCACGGCGACCCGACGTACGCGACGAAACTCGCCGCCGTCCACGAGTCGAACGCCGAGAAGGGACTGCCGACCGTGAACGCGCAGATTGCCGTCACGGACGCCGAGACGGGACTCCCCCTCGCCTACCTCGCCGGCACTCGCGTGACGAACGCGCGGACGGGGTGTATCGGCGGTCTGGCGGCGCGGGAACTCGCCGACGCCCCCGTCCGACTGGGCGTGTTCGGCGCGGGCGCGCAGGCGCGGTGGCAGACGCGCGCCGTCGCGGCGGCGACGGACCTCGAACGGGTGCGAATCTACTCCCCGTCGGACTCCCGCGAGGCGTGCGCCGCGGACCTGCGCGCGCGACTGCCGGACGTGGACGTGTCGGCCGTCGACTCGCCGGACGAGGTGCTGGCGGGGTCGAACGTCGTCGTGACGGCGACGACCAGCACCGAACCGGTGTTCGACGGCGACCGACTGGAGACGGGGACGCTCGTCGTCGCCGTCGGCGCGTTCACCCCGGAGATGCGCGAACTCGACGGGGTGACCGTCCGCCGCGCGAGTCGCCTGTTCGCCGACGTGCCCGAGGAGGCCGTCGAGACGGGCGACTTCGCCGAGGCGGGCGTGGAGGCGACGGACCTGACGCCGTTCTCGGACGTGTTCGAGGCGGGGACGGGCCGCGAGAACGACGGCGAGATAGTCGTCGTCGAGAGCGTCGGGTCGGCGGTGCTGGACGCGGTGACGGCCGGCCACCTGTACGAGGCGGCCGAAGAAGCGGACGCGGGAACGGTCGTCGAACTGTAACCCGAGTCAGTCGTCGCCGGGGGCGACGCCGCGGCGGCCCGACTCGGTGGAGATGTCGAGTTCGTCCAGCAGTTCCTCCATCTCCGCGCGCTTCTCCTGGTGGTCTGCGAGGAACTCCCGCATCAGTTCGGCGGCCTGCTCCTTGCACCCGCCACAGAGGCGTTCGCCGCCGACGCACTCGTCGTACACCTCCTTGGCGAACTCGTCGTCGTCGCCGGCCAGCAGGTAGGCGTACAGTTCGTAGACGGGGCACTTGTCCGCCTCGCCGCCGAGTTCGCGCTGTTTCTCGGCCGTCTCGCGCCCGCCCGTCGTCGCGGACTTCACCTTGTCGTAGCCCTCCTCGGGGTCGTCCAACAGGGAGATGTGACTCGCCGGAACCGACGAGGACATCTTCCCGCCCGTCAGCCCGGTCATGAACCGGTGGTAGACCGAGGAGGGGTGGACGAAGCCGTAGCCGCCGTGGTCGACTTCCACCTCGCGGGCGAGTTCGTCGGCGTCGGCGAACGACAGGTCGAAGGCGTCGATGTGCTCGTCGTAGCGGCGTTTCTCGCCGTCGATTGCCTCCACGAGGGCGTCGAACGCCGCGTCGGTGGCGTTGGCGTCGAGGAAGCGGACGCGCCGGCGGAGGGGTTCCATCCCGGCGTTCGTCAGTTTCTCGACGGCGCTCTCGCGGACGTCCTCGGCGACGACGACGCCGAGTGCGTCGAGGTTCGCCTCCGAGAGCCACTCGCCCGCCTCCTCACAGCGCGGCGTCTCGGGGTCCTCGGCGAACGCCTCGCGGTCCTCGTAGGCGGCGGCGACGAGCGAGCGTTCGGCGTCCGTCAGTTCGAAACTCGCGTACGCCTCGGTCACCTTGAAGAAGCGCATCCGGTCCGACAGGTCGCGGGCGAGGCGGACGTGCGGGTCCTGGTCGGGGCCGACGGGGATGACCGTCGGTTTCGGCTCGTCCAGTTGGGGGTAGAGGATGTCCGCCATCTGCGTGACGACCGACTGCACGTGCGAGACGTTCGTACTGCCGTCGAAGCCGTAGATGGCCTCGAACTCCGAGTAGTTCGCCTTCGACCCGAGTTCGAAGGCGAGGTCCTGCAGTTCGCGGTTGTCGGACTGCCGGTAGAGTTCGCCCTCCTCGGGGTCGAATCCGAGTGCGAGCAGCGACAGCAGGTAGTCGCGCGCGTGTTCGTCTATCTCCTCCCACGTCATGCCGCGCGCGGAGTGGGCCTCCAGGTCGGCGATGAGACCGTACGCGTCGCCGCCCTGCTGCTGATGCCAGATTATCTCGTCGAAGACGAGTTTGTGGCCGATGTGGGGATCGCCGGTCGGCATGAACCCCGAGAGGACCGCGAACGGGTCGCCGTCGCGCATCGCCTCGGCGACGGGCCGGTAGTCGCGGTGGCCGAAGATGACGCCGCGGCGCATCAGGTAGTGCGGGTCCGGAATCTCCGGGAGCACCTCGTCGAACTCCTCGATGCCGAACTCCTCGAACAGTTTGCGGTAGTCCGAGATTGTCGAGGAACCCCACGGGTCCAAGGCCACGTCGTCAGCTCCTTCCGCCGAGGTACCCCCGTCCGTGCGGGGGTCCTCGCGTCCCGACGCGTCCGTCTCGGTGTCGTGGTCTCGTGTCATGGGGTGAGTCGGGCTACCGAAAGCCAGTCTATTCCACCGTTGGCGTCGGTGAGCGCAAAAACCATTCGTTTCCGCACCCCGCCGGAGAGCCGCACGTCCAAGGAGAGGTCGCGGGGCAGGAACGCGTGGTCGGGCGCGACGACGCGCACGAGGTCCGCGGAGTGGCTCAGGTCCGACACCGTCTCGAAGTCGGTGTAGACGCGGAAGTCCGCGCCGAACTTGAACCCGCTCTTGGGGACGGCGCCGGCGTCTCTGAGCGCCGCGTAGGCGTGGAGGCGGCGGTCGAATCGGCCGCCCTCCACGTCGCGGGCGAGCGCAACCACCTCGTCGGCCGCCACGTCGATGACGCCGCGGCGCGCGAGGTACGCGCCCTCGACGAGCGACAGTTGGAGCGGACCCTCCTCGGCGTTGCGGCCGAACAGTCGCTGCCCGTAGAAGCCGTGTTCGTACACCTCGTCGGGCGACTCGTAGCAGACCACCCGGTCGAGCAACAGGTCGGCGTCGAGTCCCGCCGGCGGAGCGTAGTCGTCGGTGCCGCTCACGTCCGGGTCGGCGTCGGTGTCGAAGTACGTCAGGTCGCCGTCCTCGTCGACGATGGCGAGGACGACGTCGCCGAGAGAGGCGGCGGCGACGGGTTCCCGTTCGCCGGTGAGGCGGACGCGGTACTCCACGTCGCCGTCCGTCGGTCCCTTCCCGCGCGGGTAGACGACGAAGTCGACGCCGTCGGCGTCCTCGACGCCCGGCCAGTCCTCGCGCGCGGGCGAGAGGTAGAATCCCCTGTCCCTGAGGTCCTTGTAGACGACGAACTCCAGCACCGCGCCGGTCCGAACCAGGAACTCGCGGAAGTCCATCCCGTCGATGTCGTCGAGGTCACCGCGCGAGAGCAGGTGCGCCGCCTCGACCGGCGCGAGTTCGAGGCGGTTGCCGTCCAGCGGCCGGCCGTAGCCCCGAGCGTCGTAGAACCGCTGACGCGCGTCGTCCCCGACCCGAACGACGCCGTCGTGCAGTGTCGCGTCCATGTTGAGGAACGCGCCCGGCGTGGACATAGGGGCTACGATGCGGTGGCGTGGGTGCGAGAACGGACCGCGGAAGCTCCGGCACGGCGGGCCAGCGGACGGGGGCAGTTCTATCCCCGCGACGACCCATACAGCGGTATGGAAGACCACCGGGCGACGTTCGAAATCGACTCGAAGACCGACGCGCACGCCGTCGAACGACTGCTGGACCGCCTGTACGATTCGGTTCGAGAGGAGTCGCGGACGGTTCGCATGAACACGGAGGACTCGACGGCGACGCTGGCCGAGTTCGAGAGCGTCCGCGAGGCCGCCCGCCGTCCTCGGCCCGGCAGGCTGACCGTGGTCCTCGAACAGCGAGACGAACCGTTCGAGACGACCGACTGACCGGAACGACGCCGTACTCGGCCGCCCGCTCAGGCCGACCGACGGACGGCGAACACGCCCGTGAGGGGTGCGCTCGAACGCTCACCCGCCGAACGCCTCGCACGTCCCGTCGAGGCACCGCCGCCCGCGGGCCGTCTCGAACACGGGGAGTCCGCAGTCGCAGTCGGCGACGACGACGCCGGCGGGAATCGCGAACGCCGCCTCGCAGTCCGGGTACGCCGAACACCCGGCGAGGAGGCGGCCGCCGCGGCGGACGACGGAGAGGGGGGACTCGCAGTCCGGGCAGGTCCACTCGCCGTCGAACCGGTCGCGGACGGCGTCGTCCAGCGACTCGCAGGCGCGGTCCACGCAGAGTTCGAAGGCGGCGCCGCACTCGGCGCGCATCCTCGGCAGGCCGCAGTCCTCGCACGTCTCCTCCAGCACCGTCGCCCCCGCGGGGAGTTTGTACGTCGCGTCGGAGTCGAGTCCGACGACGGCGCCGCCGACGCGGACGAGTGGTTCGCCCGTCCGCGGGTGCGACCCGACGGGGACGCCCGCCTCGGTGGCCGGGTACTCCGCCCGTCCGCTCGACTCGTGACTCCGGACGCGGAGCACCTGGTCGCCCGCGCGGGCGACGAGTCCGAACCCGGCGTCGTCCGTCTCGACCGTGAGCGAGTCGGGGCGGGTCAGCCACGACACGGGCTGGTAGCCGTCCGCGTCGTGGACGAGGACGGTGCGGTCGGGTTTCACGACGACCACGACGCGTCCGCGCTGGGTACGGGCGCGCGAACCCTCGAACGTGGTCGTGCAGTCGCCGGCGAAGACGCGAATCGTCTCTGGCATGGGGTCGCTGGCCGCGCCCTGCGATAAAAACCGTCTCACGAAGACCTTTGAGTGATAGCGCCCCTTGAGGGAGGCATGGACGTCCCCGACGACGCGGTGTTGTTCGACATGGACGGCGTGTTGGTCGACTCAGAGACGTACTGGCACCGGTTCGAGGACGACTGGGTGTACGCGGAGGCCATCGAGTCCGGCGACCCCTCCCACGAGGAGGTGACGGGCATGAACTACCGCGAGATTCACGACTACCTCACCGCGGAGTACGGCACCACGGTGACCAAAGAGGAGTTCGTGGCGGCGTACGACGACCGCGCGCAGTCGCTGTACGGCGAGCAGGTCGAGTTGATGGACGGGGCGAACGACCTGTTCGACGCCATCCGCGCGGCCGGGCGGAAACTCGGCATCGTCTCCTCGGCGCCGCAGGCGTGGATCGGAATCGTCCGCGACCGGTTCGGGCTGGACCCCCTCGACCTGATTCTCAGCGCGGACGACATCGACGACCCGGGCAAGCCGGAACCGCACATCTACGAACACGCCGCGGCCGAACTCGGCCTCTCGCCGGGCGATTGCGTCGTCGTCGAGGACTCCGTCCACGGCGTCGAGGCGGCCGCCCGGTCCGGCGCGTTCACCGTCGCCTACCGCTCGACGCACAACGCCGAGTTGGACCTCTCGCGGGCGGACGTGGTGGTCGACGGTCCCGAGGAACTGCGTCGGACACTCCTCGACTGAGCGAGCGAGTGCGGTCGAGAACCGACGAGAGGCGACGAGAGCGCTCACTCCGATGCAGACGAGAGCCCGTAGCCGAGGCCAACCCCCCCGTTTCGCGTCGAGTAAACCCGGTGTTAGTTGCGAACGAGTCCGAGAGCGGTGTCAGTCCACGCGCACGGTGCGCGTCTCCGTGACCGGGTGGAGGGGGTCGTCCGGGAACGTCACCTCGACGCGGTAGGTCACCTCGTCGGCGGGCGCGCCGAAGACGCCGACGTGGACGCTCGTCTCGTCCGAGAGGTAGGTCCGCTTCGTCGTCATCTCCGCCTCGTTGTCCCCCGCGACGGCGGTCACGCGGACGCCCACGGCCGCGCCGCCCGCGCGGTTGCGGACGCGGACCTCGCACATCTGGTTCTCCCCCGTCGCGATGCTGTCGGGGAAGTCCCCCCAGACGATGTCGACGTCCGGGTGGGCGCGGGCGTTCTGCACCACCTGTCGCGCCACGCCGTCCGAGAGGCCCGCCCGCGTCAGTTCGGCGGTGCCGGCCTCGACCACGTCCCGCGGCGACCGGAGGCCGCCGGTGGCGAGTTTGCTCGCGCGGTTCGGCCCGATGCCGTCCACCGCGGTGAGGGCGACGGCGTCGCGGGAGACGCCGTGTTCGACCCGCGCCTCGACGCGGCGGGCGAGGTTCGCCGCGCGCGGCCCGGCGAAGGCGTCGAGGAACTCCCGGAGCGCCGAGAGCAGTCGGAGCGCGTTCTGCCGGATTATCCACGCGTCCGAGCGCAGGTCCGAGGGCGTGCTGTTCGACATCCCGGCGTGGAGGATGGCCAGCACCTTCCGCGGGCCGTCCTCCAGCGTCGTCTGGACGCCCGTGAGGACCGAGTCGACGGCGTCCACCTCCGACTGCCGGGCGGACACGTCGTGGAACTCCGCCGCTCCGGCGACCGCCTCCAGAATCGAGTCGTCGGTGATGGTGTCTCGCTCCGTGAGCGAGGCGAACCGGCGGGCGGTGTCGAGCCTGAGGTAGTACTTCGAGGCGAGGCGGCCGAGGCGCGTCGCCTCGATGGAGAGGTCCTCGCCCATCTCGACGAACCCGCGGGCGACGAGGGTTTCGAGCGTCTCGCGCACCCGGTCGCGGAGGCCGTCGAAGTCGTACCGGTCGGGCTTCGAGCGCGCGCGCTGGTAGTAGAACGTCGTCCGCAACCACGACATCACGTCCTCTAAGTCGCCGATGGTGCCCATCGCTATCTCGGCGTTGAGGTGGGAGTCGAGGTCCTCGGCGAGGCGGGACTCTATCTCCTTGCCCTCGCGGAGGAGTCGCCGGTACTTGTCGGCGTCCGAGCGGTCGCAGACGACCCAGCCGTACCCCACGTCGTCGTAGCCGGGGCGGCCCGCGCGCCCGAGCATCTGGAGGATGTCCAGCGGCGAGATGTCCACCTCGCCCTCCAGCGGGTCGTGGTACTTCGTGTCGCGGATGACGACGCACCGCGCGGGGAGGTTGACGCCCCACGCCAGCGTCGAGGTGGAGAACAGGAGCTGAATCTTCCCCTGCTTGAACCACTCCTCGACCCTGTCGCGGTCGTCTTTCGCCAGTCCGGCGTGGTGGAAGCCGACGCCGTCGGGGACCGCCTTCCGCAACGAGTCGTTGCTGAGTTCCTTGGCCTCGTTGTGGAAGTCGTAGTCGCCGCGCGCGCCGATGGGGATGTCCCGCTTGCCGATTTCGTCGCGGGCCTTGCCGGCGGCGCGGACGGTGTCCTGTCTGGAGGAGACGAAGACGAGGGCCTGCCCGCCGTCGCGGATGTGTTCCTCCGAGAGGTCGAGCGCGCGGTAGAGCCGCCGGTACTTGTCCGCGAAGGAGTTCTCGCCGTGCGAGTACGTCTTCACGCCGGCGTGCAGGTCCACCGGGCGGTAGTCGTCGCCGAACTCGAACGTCGTCTCCGGCGGCGCGTCCAGCCAGTTGGCCACGTCCTCGATGTTCGGCATCGTCGCCGACAGGGCGACGACGCGCGGGTCGCAGATGCGGCGCAGGCGGGAGACGGTGACCTCGAGGACGCCGCCGCGGGTGTCCGAGTCGAGGAGGTGGACTTCGTCGATGACGCAGCAGTCCACGTCGGTGATGAACGAGTAGCGCGCGGACTCGTGCTTCCTGGTGGCGGAGTCCGTCTTCTCGGGCGTCATGACGAGGATGTCGGCGCGTTCGGCGCGGCGGGGGTTCAGGTCGCGTTCGCCGGTGACGACGTAGACGGAGTAGCCGAGCGACTCGAAGCGTTCCCACTCGGACTCCTTCTCGTTCGTGAGGGCGCGGAGGGGGGCGATGAACAGGGCGGTGCCGCCGTTGCGGAGGGCGCGGCAGATGGCCAACTCGGCCAGCGCCGTCTTCCCGCTGGCCGTCGGGGCGGCGGCGACGACGTTGTCGTCGCGGTCCAGGATGGCGGGCGCCGCCTCCCGTTGCATCCGGTTGAACTCGTCGAACCCGAAGGCGTCGGCGAACTCGGGGACGACCGATTCGACCTTCACGCGAGCGACCTCCGAGGCGACGCGACAGCGAGAGTCATACGCGACACCCGGTTCTACGGACTAAAAGGCGTTTCTCCACGCGGACGCGAGCGGTCCGACGGCTGCCTGTGACGCCGAAGTAAAAATGGAAGTCGCGTTACGCGACACCGATGGCGGCCGCGACGAACGACCAGTCGGTGCCGGTCTTGGGCTCTTCTTTCTTCGATTCGGCTTTCGTTCGGTTACGGGGGTGCTTCCAGTTCACACCGACGTTAGGATTTACTCGCTCTTGAGTATTTCGAATATGTGATACGTCTGTCACGGTCTTCGATGGTCGATGCGAAACAGTCGTGAGGGACTGTCGGTCCGAGAACGGAAGGAGAGACCGTGAGAGACGGCGACGGTGCCGAGGACGGGACGGCGACGGGAGAAGCGAGGACGGGACGGCGACGGGGGGACCGAGGACGGGACGAGCGAAAACGAGGGGTGGAGCGGAGACGGTCACAGACCGGGACAGCGACCGACAGTCGCCGTCACTGGAGTCGTTGCTTGGTCGGTTCGCCGAACGAGGACTCGCCCACTTCGAGCGTGCTCTCGAGGAGGTTCTTGTGACCGCGCCGGAGTCGTTCGGAGACGGCCTGCTGGGAGATGTCGAGTTCGGCGGCGAGGTCACCCATCGTGACGTTCCGCGGGACGTCGAAGTAGCCCTGTCCGAGAGCCGTCGTGAGGACTTCGTACTGGTCCCTCGACAGGCCGTACTGGCCGCGGCCGACCGACCCGTCGAGTTCGTAGATGTGCTTGATGGCGAACGTCAGGTCGCGTTCCTCGCAGAACTGCGCCGTCTCCGTGAGCGAGTCCCGGTCCGGGAGGAGGACCCGGAGTCGCCACGTGCCCCGCCCGCCGTGCATCTCGAGGACGGCCCCCTCCTCCTCCAAGAGGAGGTGAACGACGACGAGGATGTCCTCCGTCCACTCCATCCGGTACAGTCGTTCGTCGCCCAGGTCGTCCACGAGGCGCCACGTCTCGACCGACGAGTCCGACGACAGCGACTCCTCGAACGCGTCCAACCCGTCGCCGGAGACGCGGACGTAGGGGACGACGGTGTTCTCGTTCGTCGCGGCGACGCGAATGACCTCCAGTTCGCCGTCGTCGAGGGCGGGTAGTGACTCGCCGAGTGCGAACTCGTCTGCGTCGAGTTCGACGGCCGCGATTGTGCTCATCGTCTGAGAACGCATCCGCGACGAGTATCAAAGCGTCGGCCACCCGATACGGTCTAGATTCGGTCACGAACGGGCCGCCTCGCAGTCCCGGAATTCGTCGACGTATCGTCGCTATCTTTCATGATACATACACGTTTCAAACAGTCGTTTCTCGACGTGTGTGGCCTTCCCGAGATTGTATGTGGCAGCCGATAGTGTCGAAACCAGATATAATTTCGCCCCTTCTGTTATAAAATCCAAGAATATACAACCACAATCAAGTACGGTGAGAGAGCCCATGTTTATTTCACCCCGATGGACCCCTACAAGAGACTCGACAGGGACCAGATGCCCTGTCACTGGCACGTCGTACGCTCGGACGACGGCATCGGCTTTCGGCACCGCGAACGCGACGTGACAGTCGAAGCCGTCGAGGCGGACGGTCCCCACCGAGAGTTCTCGGGTCGGTGGCAGTTGCGGTTCCGACACCGGGTCAACGAGGCGGAGTCGTGCCGAATCGTCGGGCACGTGACGAGCGAGTCCGAAGCGCTCGGCGCGCTGTTCTCGTGGATGGAGCGCATCAACGCCGCCGTCGAGAACTCCGATTCGGCGCTGAACGTCGCCAGCATCGGCCGGCAGGTCGCGTCGGACGTGACCCCCCAGAGCAGCACGCACTGGACGGCGTCCGACCAGCCCGACGACGGCGGCCCCCGCGGCCCGGGCCCGAACGACCGGCGACTGCAGGGCGGCGGTTCGCCCGAACGGGTGCGGAGGTGACAGGTGCTCATGTCTGAGACCCCAGCGGAAGCCGTCGACGATTTCCGACCGAGCGCCGAGAACGAGATGGAACCGACGCGAGGGACGCGTCGGGCCGGCGGGACCGAACGCGACCTCGTCGTCGTCTCGAACCGCGAACCGTACCAGCACGGGTACGACGCCGACGGCGGCGTCGTCGTCGACGAACCCGTCGGCGGACTGACCGCGGGACTCGACCCCGTGGTCCAGCGGACGGGCGGCGACTGGGTCGCGTGGGGCGACGGCGAGGCGGACGCCGTCGTCACCGACGAGGACGACTGCGTGGCGGTTCCGCCGGACGACGAACGGTACACGCTGCGCCGCGTCTGGCTGACCGACGACGAGGTGACGGACTACTACTACGGCTACAGCAACCGGGTCCTGTGGCCGCTCTGTCACGACCTGGTCGGCCGGGTCGAGGTCGAGCCGAGGTACTGGGAGACGTACGAGTCGGTCAACGAGTCGTTCGGCGAGGCGGCGGCCGAACGGGCGACCGAGGACTCGACCGTCTGGATACAGGACTACCACTTCTGCCTCGCGCCGAAGACGATTCGGGAGTCGCTACCCGAGGGCGCGAACACGGTCCAGTTCTGGCACATCCCGTGGCCGTCGTGGGAGACGTTCCGGGTCGTCCCCCACGCCGGGGAACTCGTCGAGGGACTGCTCGCGAACGACCTGCTCGGCTTCCACGTCGAACGCTACCGGGACAACTTCCTCGACTGCGCCGCCGCCCTCGACGGGACGCGCGTGGACCGCGAGGCCGGCGTCGTCCACGTCGACGGCCGGACGGTCCGCGTCGGCGCGTTCCCGATGGGCGTCGACGCCGAGCGAATCGCCTCGACGGCGGCGAACTTCGACCAGCACGCGTGGGCGCACCTCGCCGGGACGTACGGCATCGACCCCAACGTCGCCGTCGCCGTCGGCGTGGACCGCCTCGACTACACGAAGGGCATCCCCGAGCGAATCGGCGCGCTCGAACGCTTCTGGGAGGACCACCCCGAGTGGCGCGGCGAACTGACGTTCGTCCAGAAGTCGAGCCACAGTCGGTCGCGGATACCCGCCTACGAACGCATCGCCGAGGAGGTCACCGCGGCCGTCGACCGGGTGAACGACCGGTTCGGCACAGCGACGTGGCAGCCCATCGTCCACGTGGACGACCACCTCGACCAGCGCGAACTGTACGGGCTGTACCGCCACAGCGACCTCGCACTCGTGAGCCCCCTCAAGGACGGGATGAACCTCGTCGCCAAGGAGTACGCCGCCGCGCAGGTCGACGACGACGGCGTCCTCCTCCTGAGCGAGTTCGCGGGCGCACACGAGGAACTCGACGAGGCGGTACAGATCAACCCGCACTCCCGCGACGGGTTCGCGACGGCCATCCACCGGGCGCTGTCGATGTCCACCGTCGAACGCCGCCGCCGGATGCGGTCGCTGCGCGAACGGGTCCGCGACAACGACCTGGACGCGTGGGTGACGGACGTCCTCGACGCCGCGAGTCGGGACCCCGAGGCGCTTCGGGCGGGTGGTCGCGATGTCTGAGGCGCGGAGCGAGGCGCTGGACGCCGCGGTGGAGACGCTCGCGTCCCGCCTGCCCGAACGGGAGGAACTCCTCCTGTGTCTGGAGTTCGACGGGACGCTCGCAGTCCCGGGAGAGACCCCCGACGAGGCGACGGTTCGGCCGGAGATGCGCGCCGCGGTGGCGGAACTGCACAGTCGTCCGAGCGTCACCGTCGCGGTGACGAGCGGACGGCCACTCGACGACGTGCGGACGCGCGTCGACCTGCCGGGCGTGACCTACGCCGGCAACCACGGCCTCGAACTGCGCACCGAGGGCGTGCGGAACGTCCACCCGGTCGCGGAGACGTACCGGCCGGACGTGGACCACGTCTGCGAGGAACTCCGCGACGACTTCGCCGACGAGGCGAACGTCGCCGTCGAACACCGGGGGCAGACGCTGGCCGTCCACCACCGGCGCGTTCCCGACTCGCGCGTGCCCGCCGTCTGGAAGGCCGTCGCGCGCGCCGTCGGCGAGTTCGCCAGCGGGACGCTCGCGGTCCGCGAGGGCGCCGGCGAAGTCGAGGTCCGACCGGCCGTCGCGTGGGACAGGGGCAGCGTCGTCTCGTCGCTCCTGGACGAACGCGCCGCCTGTCTCCCCGTGTTCGTCGGCGACGCGCGGACGGACGAGGCGGGGTTCCGCGCGGTCGAACGCGACGGCGTCGGCGTCCGCGTCGGCGACGCCGAGGAACGGGCGACGGCGGCGACGGAGTTCGTCCGCGACGCCGACGAGGCGACGGCGCTCGTGGAGTGGCTCTGTCGGACGGGCGTCGAGCGACTCGGCGCACCGGGACCGACGACGCAGCGAGGGCCGGCGGCCGGCGCGACGGGCGACCGGTCCACGAAGTCCGACTGACGGAACGCGGGCCGAGCGGGGTCCGAGTAATCCTCACGCTTTTCACCTCTCCGACGAAGAAGTTCGTATGAGCGGCAGGCGGAAGCCCGACTGGTTGAAGATGCGCCCGCCGTCGGGGCGACGCTTCACGGACATCAAACAGACGCTGCGGGACCGCGACCTGCACACCGTCTGCGAGGAGGCGAACTGCCCGAACATGGGCGAGTGCTGGAGCGGCCGCGACGGCCCCGGCACGGCGACGTTCATGCTGATGGGCGACCGGTGTTCGCGCGGGTGTAACTTCTGCGACGTGGAGACGGGCGGGATGGAACCGCTGGACCCCGAGGAACCCGCGAACGTCGCCAGCGCGGTGGCGGAAATCGGGCTGGACTACGTCGTCCTCACGTCCGTGGACCGCGACGACTTGCCGGACCAGGGGGCCGCGCACTTCGCGCAGACCATCCGCGAGATAAAGCGCCGCGACCCGAGCGTCCTCGTGGAGGTGCTCATCCCCGACTTCCAGGGCGACGAGGACGCCGTCCGGAAGATAATCGACGCCGACCCCGACGTCATCGCGCACAACATCGAGACGGTCGAACGCCTCCAGTGGCCCGTCCGCGACAGGCGGGCGAACTACGCGCAGTCGCTGTCCGTCCTCGAACAGGTGAAGCGCGAGTCGGACATCTACACGAAGACGAGCGTCATGCTCGGACTCGGCGAGTACGACCACGAGATATACCAGACGCTGTCGGACCTGCGCGAGGCGGACGTGGACGTGGTGACGCTGGGACAGTACCTCCAACCGTCGCGGACGCACCTCGACGTGTTCGAGTACGTCCACCCCGACGCGTTCGAGACGTGGCGGCGGGTGGCCGAAGACGAACTGGACTTCCTCTACTGTGCGTCCGGCCCGATGGTCCGGTCGTCCTACAAGGCCGGCGAACTGTTCGTGGACGCCGTCGTCCGCGACGGCAAGTCGGTCGAACAGGCGCGCCGAGAGGCCCGGAGCGCGGCCGGCGACTGACACCGTATCGCACGACCGCGGCGCGACGCGACGACCGGCGGCGGTATCCTGCCCCTAATTCTACACGTTCGTCCATTATCGTCCACCGTCAGCCGCACATCGGGGATAAACGTCAGCGTTCTCGGCGTGAAAATTGACGGTTTCGATTTCTCGGGTGGGTGGTTTGAAACTCTGTCGCGTTGGTGGCAGTATTTCTGCCCATAGTAAACTATTTACGAAAACACTATACGCGGGGCGGGTGACCTGCGGAACATGAGAAGGTGGGTTCACCCATGAGCGTACTGCAGCGAGACCCGCAGGACATGCTTCGCGTCATCGACGAAGACGGGAACCCGGTCGGCGACGTCCCCGACCTGAGCGACGAGGAGTTGGTGACGATGTACCGGGAGATGTACCTGGCCCGCCACTTCGACACGCGGGCGGTGAGTCTCCAGCGACAGGGTCGGATGGGGACGTACCCGCCGTTGTCCGGACAGGAGGGGGCCCAGATAGGGAGCGCGTTCGCGTTGGACGAGGAGGACTGGATGTTCCCGAGTTACCGCGAACACGGCGCGGCCCTCCACCGCGGCCTCCCCCTGAAGCGGACCCTCCTCTACTGGATGGGCCACGAGAAGGGGAACCGCATCCCCGAGGACGTGAACATGTTCCCCGTCGCCGTCCCCATCGCGACGCAGGTGCTCCACGCGACGGGCGCGGGGTGGGCCAAGAAGTTGCAGAACGAGGACGAGGCCGTCCTCTGTTACTTCGGCGACGGCGCGACCAGCGAGGGCGACTTCCACGAGGGGCTCAACTTCGCGGGCGTCTTCGACACGCCGAACGTGTTCTTCTGTAACAACAACCAGTGGGCCATCTCGGTCCCCAGAGAGCGACAGACGGCCGCGGAGACCATCGCGCAGAAGGCCGTCGCCTACGGCTTCGAGGGCGTGCAGGTGGACGGGATGGACCCCCTCGCCGTCTACGCCGCCACGCGGGCGGCCGTCGACAAGGCGAAGAATCCCGGCGAGGGCGAACGCCGGCCGACGCTCATCGAGGCGGTGCAGTACCGCTTCGGCGCGCACACCACGGCGGACGACCCGAGCGTCTACCGCGACGACGACGAGGTGGAGAAGTGGAAGGCGAAGGACCCGATTCCGCGACTGGAGACGTTCCTCCGGGAGACCGGCCGCCTCGACGACGAGGCGGTCGAGGCGATTCAGGCCGACGTGAAAGACCAGGTCGCAGAAGCAATCAAGGCAGCCGAGGCCGAACCCCGACCCGAACCGGACGAGATGTTCACGCACGTCTTCGCTGAGATGACGCCCGAGATAGAGGCGCAAGCCGAGGCGTTCGCGGAACTGTACGCGGAGTACGGCGACGAAGGGTTCCTCCGAGAGTAAACAATGAGTCAGAGTCAACAGACGCAGAATCTCACGTTGGTACAGGCGGTACGGGACGGTCTCTACACCGAAATGAAAGCGGACGATAGCGTAGTCGTCATGGGCGAGGACGTCGGCAAGAACGGCGGCGTCTTCCGCGCGACCGAGGGCCTCTGGGACGAGTTCGGCGACGACCGGGTCATCGACACCCCCCTCGCGGAGTCCGGCATCGCCGGGACGGCCATCGGCATGGCCGCGATGGGGATGCGACCGGTCGCGGAGATGCAGTTCTCCGGCTTCATGTACCCCGCGTTCGACCAGATAGTGAGCCACGCGGCCCGCCTGCGCACCCGCAGTCGCGGCCGGTTCACCTGTCCCCTCGTCGTCCGCGCCCCCTACGGCGGCGGCATCCGCGCGCCGGAACACCACTCGGAGTCCAAGGAGGCGTTCTACGTCCACGAGGCGGGCCTGAAAGTCGTCATGCCCTCCACGCCGTACGACACGAAGGGGCTCCTCATCTCGGCCATCCGCGACCCCGACCCGGTCATCTTCCTCGAACCGAAACTCATCTACCGCGCGTTCCGCGGCGACGTGCCCGAGGACGACTACGAGGTGCCCCTCGGCGAGGCGGCCGTCCGCCGCGAGGGGACGGACATCTCCGTCTACACCTACGGCGCGATGACCCGGCCGACCCTCGAAGCGGCCGAGAACCTCGACGAGGAGGGCGTCAGCGTCGAAGTCGTCGACCTGCGCACCGTCTCGCCGATGGACGAGGAGACCATCGTGGAGTCGTTCAAGAAGACGGGGCGCGGCGCCGTCGTCCACGAGGCGCCGAAGACGGGCGGCCTCGGCGCGGAGATAACCGCGACGATTCAGGAGGAAGCGCTGCTCCACCAGGAGGCACCCATCACGCGCATCGCGGGCTACGACGTGCCGTACCCCCTCTACGCCCTCGAAGACTACTACCTCCCGTCGGTCGCACGGGTCGAAGAAGGTATCCGCGACGCGGTGGAGTTCTGAACGATGGCTACGAAGGAATTCAAACTGCCCGACGTGGGCGAGGGCGTCGCCGAGGGCGAACTCGTCACGTGGCACGTCTCCCCCGGCGACACGGTCACCGAGGACCAGGTGGTCGCGGAGGTGGAGACGGACAAGGCGCTGGTCGACGTTCCGTCGCCGTACGACGGGACGGTGAAGGAACTGCTCGCCGAGGAGGGCGAGATGGTCCCCGTCGGCACCGTCATCATCACCTTCGACGTCGAAGGCGAGGGTGACGAGGCCGCCGCCGAGAGCGAGGCGGGCGACGGTACCGAGGCGAGCGCAGACGCCGAGGCGACCGACGAGGGCGCGACGGCCGAAGAGACGGCGGAGACGGAGACGTCGTCCGGCCGCGTGTTCGCGTCCCCGAGCGTCCGCAAACTCGCGCGCGAACTCGACGTGGACGTGGCCGCCGTCTCGGGCACGGGTCCGAGCGGCCGGGTGACCGAGTCCGACGTGCGCGCGGCCGCGGAGTCCGACGACGAGGCGGAGACGGGCGGGCCGCGGGAGGTGTCGTTCTCCGGCGAGTCGGCCGTCTCGAAGCGCGGCGACGCCGGCAACGGCGAAGTCTCGTCGGCCGCGTCGGCGTCGCAGTCGGCGGCCGGCCGGGAGAAGACGCTGGCCGCGCCCGCGACGCGGCGCGTCGCCCAGGAGGAGGGCGTGAACATCGACGACGTGCCGGCGACCGAACGACGGGACGGCGAGGCGTTCGTCTCCGCCGCGGCCGTCCGGGAGTACGCCGAGGCCCAGCGCGCGGCACAGGAGGCCGACGCGGAGGCGCTTGCGGCCGAGGAGGGCGCCGGCGAGGCGGCCGAGGCGGCCGACGCGGAGACGGCGTCCGCCGCGACCGAATCCGCGGATGCGGCTCCCGCGGCCGGCGAACGCGTCCCCTACCGGGGCGTCCGCCGGGCCATCGGGAACCAGATGGAGACGTCGAAGTACACCGCCCCGCACGTCACGCACCACGACGAGGTGGACGTGACCGAGTTGGTCGAACTCCGCGAGGAACTGAAGCCCCTCGCCGAGGAACAGGGCGTCTCGCTCACGTACATGCCGTTCGTGATGAAGGCCGTCGTCGCGGCCCTGAAAGAGTTCCCGTTCATGAACTCCCAACTCGACGAGGAGAACGAGGAGATAGTGCTCCGCGAGGAGTACAACGTCGGCGTCGCCACCGCGACGGACGTCGGCCTGATGGTGCCCGTCGTCCACGGCGCGGACGGCAAGGGCCTGTTGGACCTCGCGCGCGAGATGAACGAGAAGGTGCAGAAGGCCCGCGAGCGGAAGATATCCCCCGACGAGATGCAGGGCGGCACCTTCACCATCACCAACGTCGGGGGTATCGGCGGCGAGTACGCGACGCCCATCATCAACTACCCCGAGGTGGGTATCCTCGCTCTCGGTGCCATCAAGGAGAAACCCCGCGTCGTCGACGGCGACGTCGTCCCGCGGAAGGTGCTCACGCTGTCGCTATCGTTCGACCACCGCGTCGTCGACGGCGCGGTCGGTGCGCGATTCACGAACAAGGTCAGGGAGTACCTCGCGAACCCCAAACTCCTCATGCTCGAATAAATGGTCGTTGGAGACATCTCGACAGGAACTGAGGTACTGGTCGTCGGCGCGGGACCGGGCGGCTACGTCGCCGCCATCCGCGCGGCGCAACACGGACTGGACACGACGCTGGTGGAGAAGGACGCCTACGGCGGCACCTGCCTGAACCACGGCTGTATCCCCTCGAAGGCGTTCATCACCGCGTCGTCGCTGGCCCACGAGGCGGGCCACGCCGAGGAGATGGGCATCCACGCGAACCCCGCGGTGGACATGTCGCAGATGCGCAGTTGGAAGGACGACGTGGTGGACGGACTCACCGGCGGCGTCGAGAAACTGTGCAAGGCCAACGGCGTCAACCTCATCGAGGGGACGGCGCGGTTCAAGGACGACGGCGCGGTGCGCATCGAACACGGCGGCGAGGGGCAGGGCTCCGAAACCGTCGAGTTCGAGCACTGCATCGTCGCCACAGGCTCTCGCCCGATACAGATTCCGGGGTTCGAGTTCGCCGACGACCCCATCTGGTCGTCGCGGGACGCACTCGCGGCCGACTCGGTGCCGGACGAACTCGTCGTCGTCGGCGCGGGCTACATCGGCATGGAACTGTCGACGACGTTCGCGAAACTCGGCTCCGACGTGACCGTCGTGGAGATGCTGGACGACGTGCTCCCGGGCTACGAGGACGACGTCGCCCGCGTCGTCCGCACGCACGCCGAGAGCCTCGGCATCGACTTCCACTTCGGCGAGGGCGCGAGCGGTTGGTCGCCCGACGGCGACGGCGTCGTCGTCGAGACGGAGACGGAGGACGGCGAGACGGCGTCGTACCACGCCGACAAGGTGCTCGTCGCCGTCGGCCGGTCGCCGGTCACCGACACCCTCGACGTGGCGAACGCCGGTCTGGAACCGAACGAGAACGGCTTCCTCGAGACGGACGACCGGATGCGGACGGACGTCGAGCACATCTACGCCGTCGGCGACGTGGTGGCCGACTCGCCGATGCTGGCGCACGTCGGGTCGAAAGAGGGCATCGTCGCGGCCGAACACGTCGCGGGCGAACCCGCGGCCTACGACGCGCAGGCCGTCCCCGCCGCGGTGTTCACCGACCCCGAGATAGGGACGGTGGGCATGACCGAGGCGGAGGCCGAGGAGGCGGGCTTCACTCCCGCCGTCGGCCAGATGCCGTTCAACGCCTCCGGGCGCGCGATGACGACGGGCCACACCGACGGCTTCGTCCGCGTCGTCGCCGACGAGGACAGCGGCTTCGTCCTCGGGGGCCAGATAGTCGGCCCCGAAGCCTCGGAACTCGTCGCCGAACTCGCACTCGCCATCGAGATGGGCGCGACGCTCGAAGACGTGGCCGGCACCATCCACACCCACCCCACCCTCGCCGAGGCGGTCATGGAAGCCGCCGAGAACGCGCAGGGACAGGCGATTCACACGCTGAACCGGTGAGCTAAGCCGCCGGGCAGCGCCCTCTGCTCTCCGCATCGAGGGCGACTAGAAGGCTATTTGTCGGATCGAGCGAATGTCGAAACATGGCACTTCTCGTCCCCTTCGACGGGTCGGAACTCGCGGCGGCGGCGCTCACGCGGGCGACGCAGTTCGGGTACGCCTTCGACGAGGACACCCTCGCGGTGAGCGTGATTCCCGACGGGAACGTCGAGTACGCCCGCGAGCGGGGGTGGCTCGACGCGGGCGAGGCGTTCGACCGAGAGACGGTGGTCTCGCGACTGCACGAACGGGTGGCCGACCGCAGTCCGAGCGCCGACTTCCAGTACGAGGCGGTGGACCGCTACGCGACGCCGGGGACGATAGCGAACCGGCTTCGCAAGGTGGCCAGACGCGAGGAGGCGTCGATGGTGTTCGTCGGCAGCGAGAACGCCGGCCACATCGTCACGACTCTCAGTAGCGTCGGGAGCAGAGTCGCCGCGGACGGAGCGTACGACGTGGTGGTCGTCCGCCACCGCCAGCCCCGCGAAATCCCCGCGCTGTCGGCGGCCAGCGAGCACCGTACGTCGGAGCCGAGGGTCGACCGCTCCGACGAGGACTGACCGGGGCGTCCCGACCGGTCAGACGCCGGTATCGTCCGCGGGAGCGTCAACTATAGCTATTCTTTCGACGCGCGTACGGGGAGTGTATGAGCAAGACACAGCAGCGAGCGGAGATAACCGGCCTGCGCATCGTCTCGCTGGTCGTCGACGACGTCGACGACGCCATCGAGTTCTACACGCAGACGCTCGGCTTCGAGGTGAAGGCGGACGACGACTTCGAGATGGACGGACAGGCGGGCCGGTGGGTCACGGTGGGTGTCCCCGAACAGGACGTCGAGATTTCGCTCGTCGAGGCCGAGGAACCGTACTACGACGAGAACACGCAGACGCTCCTGGAGTCGAAGCGCGGGACCGAGACGTGGTGGACGTTCCGGACGCCGGACTGCGAGGCGTCCGTCGCCGCCCTCCGGGACGCCGGCGTCGAAATCACGCAGGAACCGCGGACGTACCCGTGGGGCACCGAAGCGATGTTCGCGGACCCCTCCGGCAACCAGTTCAGCCTGTTCGAGTACGCCGAGTGAACCGTCACGGCCGCCGCGGTCACCCGGGTCCACCGCGGTCCCTTCGTCGCCGTCACTCCGTACTGTCTCACTCCAGCGTCACCGTCACTCCAGCATCGCCTCAGTCTACCATCGCCGTCACTCCAGCATCGCCTCAGTCTACCATCGCCGTCACTCCAGCATCGCCTCAGTCTACCATCACCGTCACTCCAGCATCGCCTCAGTCTACCATCGCCGTCACTCCAGCATCGCCTCAGTCTACCATCGCCGTCACTCCAGCATCGCCTCAGTCTACCATCGCCGTCACTCCAGCATCGCCGTCACCGCCGCGCGGACCTGCGACAGCCCGTTCTCCCGAAGCGCCCGCGGCAGCCGTCTTCGGCCGTTCTCGACCGCGTCTCTGAGCGCCGCCGTCGCCTCCCGTGAGACGCCTTCGCCGTGGCCGACGAGGACGCGTTCGGGGTCGTAGTCGAGGAGGAACCGGGGCGTCAGCAGTCGCTGGGTGAGTTACAGGCCGAGGCGTTCGTCGCCGACGGTGTAGGGCGAGGCGGTGCCGAGCGACTCCGGGACGTACAGCGTGTCGTCGGACGGCCGGTGGGCGACGCCCTCCGACCAGCCCGGAAACGGCGCGAGTTCGCGGACGCGGAAGCCCGAGTCGCCGAGGCGGCCGTCGAACCGTTCGACGGGGGCGTCGACCCGGTCCGCGACGCGCGGGAGCCACCGCGGGATCGACACGGGAACGTCGTGGCGGGCGGCGAACGCGCCGGCGTCGCGGGCGTGGTACGCCGAGAGGACGGCCACGCCGGCGACCGAACCGAGTTCGGCGACGGCGTCGTCGATTCCGGCGGCGTCGAGCGGGTCGAACAGCCAGACGCCGCCGCCGTCGCCGACGACGGCGTGACTCGCCCTGCGCGCCGTCTCCCGCGGATGGGAGAGCCAACTCAACCCGCGGTCCCAGTCGGCGGCGACGACGAAGTCGGCCGACGGCGACCGGTCGTACATCGTCATAGTTCGGCCGTCGACCGAGCGAGGTAAAAACGTGTCCCGAAGGGGCGAGAGTGCGTTCGGTGGGAGCGGTCTCTGCGGGCGGGAGACGGCGGGCGACGGAGGACGGGCGACGCTGCGGTCGGTGCCGCGCCCGCCGTCGTCCGCGTCGGCGCTACTGGTCGGACTTCGGCAGGATACTGTACCCCTCGAACACCTTGCCGAGGCGGTACATCGAGGCGACGACGGCGTCGCAGGACGGTCGGACGGCCGGTTTCGGGACGAAGCCGACGGAGAGGCCGGCGACTTCGAGCATCGGCAGGTCGTTCGCGCCGTCGCCGACGGCGACGGTGCGGGAGAGTTTCACGCCGAGGTCGGCGGCCAGCGACTCCAGCGCCTCGTCCTTCGTCCCCTCGACGAGCGGTCCCTCCACCTCGCCGGTGAGACGCCCGCCCTCGACGGGGAGACGGTTGGCGACGATAGTGTCCACTTCGACGCCCTCCGCCTCCAGAGCGCGTTCGACGCCGCGTTCGAAGCCGCCGGTGAGGATGGCGACGTGGTGGCCGGCGTCCCGGAGGCGGGCGATGAGGTCCGCGGCGCCCGGCCGGAGGGTCACGTCACCGTACGCCTCCTCGGCGGACTCCTCGTCGAGTCCGTCGAGGAGGGCGGCGCGTTCGCGGAGGCTGTCGGCGTAGGAGATCTCGTCGTTCATCGCGCGGTCGGTGATGTCGGCCATCTCGTCGGCCACGTCCATCCGGCGGCCGAGGAGTACCGTCATCTCCGAGTCCGAGAGCGTTCCGTCGAAGTCGAAGGCCACGAGTCGCATGTCCCCCACTTCGCTCCGCAGGGTTTGAAACCAACCCATCCAGTCGGACTCCGAACCGGCCCCGACGAGCGACCGGAGTGACGAACGTGAGCAGTTCACACAGCTAAAACCGCCGTCGAAGAAACCCTTAACCGCGGACATACGGTGGTTACGCGCATGAAGGTACTCGTCACAGACCCCATCGACGATGCGGGTCTGGAACGCCTTCGTGAAGCGGGTCACGAAGTCGAGACTGCCTACGACGTAGCGGGCGATGCACTGTTGGACGCGGTGGCCGACGCGAACGCACTCGTGGTCCGCTCCGGTACCGAGGTGACCGACGAGGTGTTCGAGGCCGCACCCGACCTCGTCATCGTCGGACGCGCCGGCATCGGCGTCGACAACATCGACATCGACGCCGCCACCGACCACGGTGTCATCGTCGCGAACGCGCCGGAGGGGAACGTCCGCGCCGCCGCCGAACACACGGTGGCGATGGCGTTCGCCGCCGCGCGGTCCATCCCGCAGGCGCACGCCCGACTCAAGACCGGCGAGTGGGCCAAGGGCGACTACCTCGGCACGGAACTGAACGCAAAGACGCTGGGCATCGTCGGCCTCGGCCGCGTCGGGCAGGAGGTGGCCAAGCGACTCGACGGCATCGGCATGGACCTCGTGGCCTACGACCCCTACATCAGCGAGGAACGCGCCGACCGCCTCGGCGCGGAACTCGTCGAGTTCGAGGCGTGTCTCGAACGCGCTGACTTCCTGACGGTCCACACGCCGTTGACGCCCGAGACGAAGGACCTCATCTCGACCGAGGAGTTGGAACTGATGGGCGGCGGCTACCTCGTCAACTGCGCCCGCGGCGGCGTCGTGGACGAAGCGGCCCTCGCCGCGGCCGTCGAGAACGGGACGCTCGACGGGGCGGCCATCGACGTGTTCGCGGACGAACCGGTCTCGCCGGACAACCCGCTGTTGACCGTCGACGAAGTCGTCGTCACGCCGCACCTCGGCGCGTCCACCGAGGCGGCACAGGAGAACGTCGCCACCTCAATCGCCGACCAGATAGACGCCGCGTTCCACGGCGAACCCGTGATGAACGCGCTGAACGCGCCGTCGGTCGACAAGAGCGCGTTCCCGCGCATCCGCCCCTACATCGACCTGGCGGAGACGGCGGGCAAGATAGCCGCGCAACTGCTCGACGGCCGCATCTCCAAGGTCGAAGTCTCCTACGAGGGCGACATCGCCGAGGAGGAGGTGGAACTCGTCACCGCCTCCGCGCTGAAGGGCGTCTTCGAACCGCTGGAGTGGCAGGTGAACGCGGTCAACGCGCCGAGCATCGCCGAGGAACGCGGCATCGACGTCACGGAGTCGAAGTCCCGACAGGCGGAGGACTTCCAGAGCCTCGTCACCGTCACCGTCGGCAACGACGAGAACTCGCTGTCCATCTGCGGCACCCTGTTCGCCGGGGACGACCCGCGCATCGTCCGCATCGACGGCTACCGCGTCGACGCCATCCCGCACGGCCAGATGCTCGTCGCCCGCAACTACGACAAGCCCGGCGTCATCGGCTTCATCGGCACCGTCCTCGGCGACAACGACGTCAACATCGCGGGGATGTTCAACGCTCGTCGCCACGAGGAGGGCGGCGAGGCAATCACCGTCTACAACCTCGACGACCCCGTCCCGGACGCGGTCAGAGAGAAACTGCTGGCGGACGAACGCATCACCGACGTGAAGTACCTCACGCTGAACGGCACGGACGAGTAGCGAACGGAGCGAGAACGAAGGACCGCTTTCGACTCGGTCGGACCGACGCCGTCAGAGACCCGACTGCCGCACCCACGCCTTGTAGCGCCGTCTGAGGCGCGTCCACTGCTCGTCGACCGTCTCGGCTAGCCGCCGGAAGACGGGCGTCGTGGATTCGGACGAGGCGCGCGACGCGGGCGGCGCCCGCGCGAGTTCTTCCGGCGACGGCGCTTCCGGTGACGGCGCTTCCGGCGACTGCGCTTCCGCCGACGCGGCGGCGTCCGGCGACGCGGCACCGTCCGCGTCGATGAGTCGCTCGTAGCGGTCGATGACGTCCTGTCGCTGGTCGCGCGTCTCCCGGAGCGTGCGGCGGAGTTCCTCGTTCTCGCGGCGTAACCGCGTCACTTCCTCTCTGAGTGACGACACGTTCCCGTGTCCGTCGGTCCGAGCGCTCAGTTCGTCTGTCCGAGCGCTCGGGTCACCGGTTCGCGCGTTCTGTTCGGCGTCTCCCGACGCGTCGCGGGGTTCGGTTCGCGACTCCTCGCGAACCGGGAACGTCCGCGACCCGTTCGACCCACCGCTCACCGTCCCGGTCGGCATCGTTGGCGAGGGCATGTCCGGGAGGAAGGACCGCGGCGGCAAGAAGTTACGTCAGACCGGCGTCATTCACAGTTCAGAAGGCGTGAGAGTCGAGTTTTCTTACTCTGCGCCGATGTGCTCCAGCACCTGTTCCGTCGAGTTCGGCACGGGTTCGGGTTCGCCGCCCGCCTCGAACGCCGCGTCGGGGTCCTTCAGGAGGTGCCCGGTGGTGAGACAGACCACGTCCTCGTCGGCGGCGACGACGCCATCACCGCGGAGTTTGCGGAGGCCGGCGACGGAGGCGGCGGAGGCGGGTTCGACGCCGATGCCCTCGCGCGCTAAGTCGCGTTGCGCCTCGGTTATCTCCTCGTCCGAGACGGCGACGGCCGTCCCGCCCGTCTCGCGGATGCCCGGGAGGGCTTTCGGGGCGTTGACCGGGTTGCCGATGCGGATGGCCGTCGCCCGCGTCTCCACCTCCTCCCAGCGCTTCGTGTCTGCCCACCCGTGCTCGATGGCCTCGACCATCGGAGCCGCGCCCTCGGCCTGCACGCCGGTGAGTTTCGGCACCTGTTCGGGGTCGAGCGACCCCGACTGGACGAGTTCGCGGAACGCCTTGTAGAGCGCCGAGGTGTTGCCCGCGTTGCCGACCGGCAGGACGATTCGGTCGGGGAAGCGGCCGTAGTCGTCGCGGAACTCCTCCAGAATCTCCAGCCCGATGGTCTTCTGTCCCTCCAGTCGGAACGGGTTGAGCGAGTTCAGGAGGTAGACCTCGCCGCGTTCGGCGAGGTCCTGCACGATGTCGAGACAGGAGTCGAAGTTGCCGTCGACTTCGAGGATGCGCGCGTCGTGGAGGGCGGCCTGTGCGATCTTCCCGGCGGCGACTTTGCCGGAGGGGAGCAGCACCAACGTCTCCATGCCGCCGCGGGCGCCGTAGGCGGCGAGGGCGGCGGAGGTGTTGCCGGTGGAGGCGCAGGCGAGGCGGCCCACGCCCAGTTCCTGCGCCACGCGGACGCCGACGGTCATGCCGCGGTCTTTGAAACTGCCCGTCGGGTTCATGCCCTCGTGCTTGATGCGGAGGGTGTCGACGCCGATGTCCTCGCGGAGGCGGGGCGCCTCGTGGAGGGGCGTGTCGCCCTCGGGGAGACTCACGCCCTCCTCGAACGGGAGCGCCGCCCGGTAGCGCCAGACGCCGCGGCCCTGCCCTTCGAAGTCGTCCAGCGTCGGCGGGTCCGCGTAGCGCACTTCCAACAGGTGGCCGTGGTCGCTCGTGTACCGAATCTCGTCGAACGGAGCGTACGCGTCGCCCGTCTCGATACACTCCAGCCACACGCCGTCGTCCGCGACGTCCGGGACGTCCGGCGCGGGAGCGGTGAGTTCGAGGCTCATTGTCCGAAGCGAGACGTTCGGCGGGCAAAAGGGGGACGGTTCGGGCGCGTACTGCCGTCGGAACGAAAGCGACATGTCGGTCCACCGCGAGTTTCCGCCGATGCCCTCCATCTCGCGACGCGGCGTGCTCGCCGGACTGACCGCGGCGGCGACGACCGGTCTGGCGGGCTGTCTCGGCGACGACGGCGCCTTCCCCGACGGCGACTGGCCGATGCCGGGACGGACGCCGCAGAACGCGAGCGCCCTGCCGGAGACGACGCTGCCGAACGCGGTGACGGAGGCGTGGGCGGCGCCCGTCGGGTCGTACTGGCAGAGCGCACCCGTCGTCTACGACGGCGACGTGGCGGTGGCGACCGGGTCGGAACTCGCCACGTTCGACGCGGACAGCGGCGACGAACGGATGACCCGGCCGCTGGACGCTGAGGTGTGCGCGAACCCGGCGTACGACGCCGCGACGGAGACGCTCGTCGTCCCGACGTACGACCACGGAACCGACGGCGACGGCGGGTCCGTCTCCGCGCACGACGCGGCGTCCGGCGAGGAGCGCTGGTCGCTCGACGCGGGCGACGCTCGCCCGTACAGCGTCCGAATCGCCGACGGCGTGGCCTACGTCCGCACCTCGACGGCGTGTCTCGCGGTGGCGACGGGCGACGGCGCCGTCCGGTGGCGGCGCGACGACTTCGAACCCGTCGCCTACGAGCAGTACAACGCCGGCGAGGACCTGAGCGCCAGCGTCGCACCGACCGTCGCGGGCGACACGGTGTACGTGACGGACGCCAACCGCGTTCGAGCGCTCGCCCGTGAGGACGGCCGGGAGCGCTGGCGGCTGTCGGCGCCGTTCGTCCTGTCCGCGCCCGCGTTCGACGACGACAGACTGTACGTCAGCGAGTACGCGGGCGACACCGCGGCGTTCGACGCCGACGGCGAGGAGGTGTGGCGCGCGCCCGTCAGCGGCGTGGCCGCCCCCTCGGCGGGGCCCGAGACGGTGTACGCGGTGGACGGCGAAATCGTCGCGCTGGACGCCGAGACGGGCGAGGAGCGGTGGCGGTGGGACCTGCGGGCCAGCACCGTGGACGCGACGCCGGTGGCGACGGCCGACGGCGTCCTCGCCGTCGGCAACCGGTCGGCGGCCCTGCGCGACCGGCGCCGGTTCGGCGGGTCGGGGAGTCGCGTCCGGTGGTCGCTGCCCGACCAGGTGTCGTACTTCGTCTCGCCGGCCGTCGGCGCCGGGCACCTGTTCGTCCTCGACCCGTTCCGGTCGCGACTCGTCGCGTACGAGTCGGCGTGAGGAGAGCGGCGGGACGGGTCGGAGACGGGAGCGACCCGCCGACGGCGACGGTGGCGGTGACGGCGGCTACTCGCCGCCGTAGTCGTCGATGCTGTCGTGGACCCGTTCGGCCCACTCGTCGAGTGCCTCGTGGAGCATCTCCTTGGCCTCCGGAAGCGGCGTGCCCGTGTACTGGTAGACGTAGCCGCCGGGGTCCAGCAGTCGGCGCTCCCGTCCGGCGAGTCCCTTCTCCATCAGCGTCGTCAGGGAGCGGTTGACGTTGCTCCGGTCCCTGTCGAGGATGTCCGCGAGTTCGGCCACGGTGCTGCCGGGGTTGTCGAGGAGGGTGAGGTACGTCCGACTCTCGTGTTCCTGCACCCCGAAGACGCACGCGAGTACGTGCTGGAAACTGGGGTCGTCCGTCTCGATGAGGTCCCCCATGTCTGGCGCGTCGCTCATACGTCGTATAGTCCGCCCGGCCGATTAAAAGGACCCGCCACCGGTAACGGGCGCGCCGACGCCGTGACGCGCGACGATGGACGCGTCGAATGCGGTAGATTCGACGAACGCGGCGGCCGCCCGAGTCGCGACGTCGACGGCTGTCGTTCGGTTCACTCGTCGCGGGCGTACCCCATCTTCAGGATGCAGTCGCGCATCCCCTCCTCGTCGGGGTGTTTGTGCAGCGTCGTCGGCGTGTCGCAGTAGAACGTCGTCCCGTCGTGGCGGAGCGACACCTCGTGGACCCCGCCCAGCATCTCGGCCTCCACGATGACGCGTCGGCCCTCGCGGAGCGCGTCGAGTATCTCGTCGGCCGTCAACTCGCCGGACTTCGCACGAAGTGGCTCGGGCATCGGCCGTACCGAGGGGCGTCTCGATATTTATAGTACCGTTCGCTCGCGCGGCGAACGGGAAGCCGGGGGCGAAAGCGGAGACGACGCGCCCGGTCAGTCGCGGACCGTCGCCACCGCGAGAGCGAGGAACGCCACGAGGGCGAGGAGCAACGCGAGTCGCGCGCGGCCCGCGGGGACCGAGAGCGGTCCGAGGACGTACAGCGAGAGCGACGCGAGGGCGACGGCTCCGGCGACGACGGCGACGCTCCCGGCGGCGTGGACCGCCTCGCCGCGGCGCGTCTCCGCGTCGGTGCCGAGCGTCGCGCCCACGTCCACGGCGTTCTCCCCCACGTCCCAGACGAGGAGGGCGGCCCCGACAGTCGCCACCGTGACGACCGGCGCGGCGTCGGCGACGGCCGCCAGCAACGCCGCGAGGAACAGCAGACCGCTCCCGAGGGCGAACCCGCCCGCGGCGGGCGGGACGACCCCGCGTTCGACGAGGGTGGCGACGACGGCGACGACGGAGAGGACGACGAACAGCGTCCCCGCCGCGACGCCGAGGAGCGTCGCGCCGACGCCGTAGCCAGTCGCGAACGCCCACAGTACGGTCCCCTCGGAGAACAGGCCGGTGGCGGCCGAGGCGACGGGCGGAATCAGGCTCGCGACGAAGACGAGCGACCCGACGAGGAGGCCGCCCGCCGCGGACGACAGCGTCTCCGGCGGGTCCGACCCCAGCCAGAACAGGACGAGCGAGTGGGCCGCCTCGGCGACGAACACCGCGAGCAGGAGCGCCGCGAGGAGGCCGAGCGGCCCGGTGACGACGCCGGAGCGGAGGAGGAACGCGACGCCGTCGCCGAGCGTCGAGAGCGAGGCGAGGAAGGCGTCGAAGGTCGCCCGCCCCCAGTCGGAACCGGCGAGGGCGGCGGTGCCGGCGACGAGGAGCCAGACGCTCCGGGGCCTCTGTTTCCTGCCGCCCGGGTTCGGAACCGACGGCGGCGACGACGGCGACGCACACGGCCGCGACGCGGACGGTAGTGCGGCCGTCGCCGCGCGGACGCATCCCTCGGTCGCGGAGCGACTGTCGAACCTGCGCGCGGTGGCGGCGTCGCTGGAAGGACGGTAAAGTGAAGAGGAAAAGAGAGCGGGGAGCGAACGCGGCCGGTCGCGGTCAGTTCGTCGTGTAGTTCGACTCCGTCTTGGACTCGGGGGGTTCGACGCCCTCGGCCGCCTCGGCCGTCGTCGTCTCCTTCTCGATGTCCACGTGCCAGCGGTCCACCTCGTCGTCGTACTCGCCGAGGCGACTGCTGACGTGCGACTTCAACTCGTCGTCGTTGACGTTCACCTCGAAGATGAACGTCACGTCGCCCTCACCGCGCGTGGACTTCTGGATGTTCGCGCTGATGAGTTCGTTGTCGAAGTAGTACGGGGCGAGTTGGGTCATCACCTTCCGGTAGACGGTGTCTTCGACCTTCCGCAGGGCCTTTCGGCCGGCGGAGTCGGCCGCGCGGGCGACGTAGCCGATGGACTCGCTCCAGCGTTCGACGGCGCCGTCGCTGTCGCCCTCGTCCACCTTCTGGTACGACTCGGACAGTTTCTCGCCGGCGGTCTGGAGGTCCTCGTTCGGGTCCTTCCCCGCCTTCTCGCCCTGTCCTTCGCCGACGCTGGCCTGCGCGGCCGTCTTCTCGTTGACGTCCTCGTTCAGCCGTTCGTGCGCCTTGGGGCGCCACTCGTCCCACTCCTCGAAGGCGTCGCTGTCCACGCCCGCCTCGCGGAGGGCACGCGTGATACGTTCGCCGTGCTCGACGACGTCACCCCACGACCCCCGCGTTTTGAAGCCGGAAACGCTCTCTTCCATCTCGATGGCAGGTCTAAGTCCGGAGGGCTATAAAACTCTACTTGCGTGTTGGTTCTCTGTCACACGTCGACGGGCGACACGAGACGCGTCGTCACCGACGGCCGTAGACCAACCGGGTGGCGGCGCCGTCGAGGCGCGAGACCAGTCGGGACGCCCACGCGGCGGGCGAGGTGGTCCGCAACTCGCGGTCGGACAGTTCGATTCGGTCCCCGTCGAACGGGTTCGACCCCTCGCTGCCGTCGTCTGCGGCGTCCACGACGGTGGACATCGCACACCGGCCGCAGGACTCGGTCTTCTTCCCGGACATGAGTGCTGTTCACGTGCGGTTGGGTGGCTCGCGGCTAAAGTGTTGGGACGGCGTCGCACCGAGGCGCTTTTTTAGCCGTACTCGCTTGACCCGGTATGGGATATCGTGTCGTGGACTGCGACGAGGTGGAGACGGTCGAGGACCGACCCTGCGAGATGCGACGGCTGTCGGCGGCGGCGGGGTTGGAGCACGTCGCCATCAACCGCTTCCGCGCGGCCCCCGGCGAGCAGGTGCCGCTGGCGTACCACTACCACGAGGAGCAGGAGGAGGCGTTCTACGTCCTCTCCGGCACGCTGTTCGTCGAGACGCCCGCGGAGACGTACGAGGTGCCGGCGGGGGACCTGTTCGCCGTCGACCCGAACAGCCCGCAGCGAGCGTACAACCCCGCGGACGCGACCGAGCCGGTGGAACTGCTCGCCGTCGGCGCACCCGCCGTCTCCGGCGACGCGGTGGCGTACGACCCGGAGGACGCGGCGGAATGAGCGAGGCGGCCGACGACGCCTTCGACCCGAAGGCCGCCGCCGAGGAGGCGGGCATCGACCTCTCGGACGTGCCCGACTGGGAGGACGAGTACCTCGACAGGGTGTCGGATCGACTGCTGTTCAACTACGACCTCGAACGCGGGCGGACGGTCGAGGGCGAGCGGTTCGACCTGTTCGGCGAGATGCGTATCGAGTCGGAGAAGCACTTCTTCCACCCGGCGCTGAACTACGCCAACCACGAGAGCCACGAGTTCCTGTTCGCCCGGCGCGTCGCCCACACCTCCGTCGGCGAACTGGAGCGACTGGTCGAACTCGCCCACGAACTGGCCGACGGCGACGACTGGTTCGTCGCCGACGAGGAACACTACGGCACGGACTTCACGTTCGTCGTCGTCGCCGACGAGATAGCCGACGACGTGCGGTCGTTCGTCGCCGACTTCTCCGACCGCAACCTCATCAAGTTCGGCTACTACGGCCACTACGAGGTGAACCTCGCCGTCGTCGCCCCCGACGAGGAAGACAGCGTCGCGAGCGACGGCGCGGACGTGGCGCAGGCGTTCACCCTCTGGGACGACGTGACCACGCCGAACCGCCGCGGCGTCGTCGCCCGCGTGCTGGACCGTCTGCGGCGCTGAACGACTTCTGAATCCGCCGTCGAAGAGCGATTTCCGAAGCGACGGTCTGAGCCGTCGCTGGCGAACGGCGAAAGAGAGAGGAGGAGGGCTCGGGCGGCGGGTCTCGTCTGCCGTCGCGTCGGCGACGGCTCAGTCGTCGCCCGGCGAGAAGCCGCCTTCGCTGGGGTTCTCGCGGACGCGCTGGATGTTCCGATAGCCCATCACGACCAGCGACAGCGCCAGGTAGATGAGCACGAACGCGATGAGTATCTGGACGACCGCCGACACCATCGCGAACGTCGTCGCCTCGGCCATCCACGCGCTGTCGAGGAACTTCGCGTAGATGTTGTCGTGGATGGCGAGCCACAGCAGGCCGATGACGGTGATGGTCACCATGACGACCATCGGGCCGCCGGTGCTGACGAGCTGCTTGGACTCGCTCCAGTTGGCCAGCCACACCGTCGCGGTGAGCAGCGCGAGCGCGGCGAGCAGCTGGTTCGCGCCGCCGAACAGTTGCCACAGCGTCAGCCACGACCCGCTCGTGATGAGGACGTACGCCGGGACGGCCTGCACGACGGCGTTCCCGTAGCGGTCCGCGGCGAACGACTCGACGGAGGACTCGGGCGTGCCGATTATCTCCTCCATCATGTACCGACCGAGGCGGACGGCCGTGTCCGTCGAGGTGAGGAGGAAGCTCACGAGGACGAGCGCCATGAACGGCCCCCCGAACGAGGTGGGGATACCGAAGCTCGTCAGGATGATGCCGCCGCCCGTCGCGAACGTCGGCAGTGCGAGTCCGATGCCGCCGCCGACTTCGGGCGCGACGAGCGCGACGCTGATGAGCGCGACGGTGGCGAGGAGGCCCTCGCCGAGCATCCCGCCGTACCCGATGAGGCGCGCGTCGGACTCCTGATTGAGCTGCTTCGAAGTCGTCCCCGAAGAGACGAGCGAGTGGAAGCCGCTGATGGTCCCGCAGGCGATGGTGATGAAGAGCAGCGGGAACAGCGGCGCGCCGGAGCGGCCGATGAAGCCGTAGAACGGTTCGAGGTTGGTCACGAGCGGCTGGCTCGACGTTCCGAGGACGGTCCCGACGATGATGGCGAGCAGCGCCCCGCCGACGCCGGTGTACAGCAGGAACGACGAGAGGTAGTCGCGCGGTTGCAGGAGCACCCACACCGGAAGCGCGCTCGCGAGCGCACCGTAGAGGAGGATGATGGGCACCCACGCCGCGGTGTTCGCGCCGAGCGACCCGGCGGCCGGAATCCACGACCCGCTCCCGCTGAACAGGACGAACGTCGACGCGGGAGCGCGCGACGCCGGTTCGAACAGCGCGAGGGGGTACTGCGTCCCCACCCAGACGCCGACGAACATCGCGGTGACGAACGCCACCGTCCCCGGGATGAACGGGAGGTTCAGCTGGTACAGGTACGCCCCGAGCAGCACGGCCAGCCCGATGTATATCAGGCTCGCCGTGGCCGCCTCGGGGTAGGCGTTGAACACGATGGCGACCACGAGCGCGAACACCGCCACGACGAGGATGATGGTCAGGAACGCGAACCACAACAGCATGTTCTTGCCGCGTTCGCCGACGTACTCGCCGATGATGTAGCCGATAGACTTCCCCTCGTGTCGGAGGCTGGCCGACAGCGAGACGAAGTCGTGGACGCTTCCCATCAGCGGGTTGCCGATGGCGATCCACGCCAAGGCGGGGACCCATCCCCAGACGACCCCCGCGGTTATCGGCCCCACGATGGGCGCTCCGCCCGCGATACTCGAATAGTGATGCCCGAGGAGTACCGGCTTCTTCGCCGGGACGTACTCCTGTCCGTCTTCGTACTTGTGGGCCGGTGTCGCACGACTGTCGTCGAGTTCGACGAACTGCGCGAGATATCTCGAATAGCCGAGATACCCCACCGAGAACAGCGCTAGCACCGCCGCCACGAGCCAGATGACTTGTACCATGGTGTCGAGCCTCATTCTTGCTCATGGAAAACCGTGACTTAATGCTAACGATTGTTACGTTCGAAACCGCTCGGAGAGTCGCCTCTACCGCGAGAATTCGGCAAAATACGCTCGTTCTCGCCGGCCGGTTTGTGGGAGGTCGTCCACCAACTTCGCTGAATTGTTCCGATTGTCCGAATTTCGCCGGAATAAAAGTCACGAGTCGTGCGGAGTCCCCCCAACGACGCCCGACGTGACCGCTTTTCGGGCAGTCAGGTTCGAGGTTCGACGGCGACGTCGATGTCGAGTTCGTCGGCCACCTCCGCCAGGAAGTCGCCCTTCACCTCCGAGACGCGGGTGACGACTTCGGCGACGACCGGATAGTCGAACGTCTCGTGGAGTTCCCGGAGGCGTTCGCGTTCGGTCTCGACTCTGTCTCGGAGGAAGCGCGCGCCGCGGCCCTCCTCGTGCGGTTCGGGTTCCGGGGTGAGGCGGTTGACCGCGAGGCCGCGAATCGTCAGGCCGTACTCCTCCAAGTCTTCGACGGCGCGGCGCGTCTCCCGGATGGAGAGTTCGTCGGGGTTGACGACGAGGAAGAAGGCGGCGTCCTCCCGGAGCGTCTTCCCGGCGAACTCGAACCGCTCCTTCCGGGTTCGGAGTCGGTCGAGGATGGGGTCGCCCTCCATCACGCGCCGGGGTTCGTTGTTGCCGATGGCCGCCTTCTCGTACAGGTCGATGGACTTCTCGCGCTTGTAGACGAGTCGGTCTATCCAGCCCTCCAGCAGTTCCGGAAGCGAGAGGAGGCGGAGGGTGCCGCCCGTCGGCGACGTGTCGAAGACGACCCGGTCGAACTCCTCGGCGGACCGCATCACCTCGATGAAGCGGTCCATCAGGGCCGCCTCGTACGCCCCCGGCGTCTGGTGGGCCATCTCTATCTGCCGGTCTATCTCGTTGACCATCGCGGGACTCACCTGGTCGCCCATCGCCCGCTTGGTCTCCATCAGGTGCCGTTCCACCTCGGTGTCCGGGTCCACCTCCATCCCGTAGAGGTTCTCCTCGCCCTCGACCGCCCGCGGGTCGTCGTCGAACTGCTGGTCGAACACGTCCGAGGTGCTGTGTGCGGGGTCCGTGGAGACGACGAGCGTTCGGAGGCCCTCGCGGGCGCACTTCAGCGCGTACGCCGACGACATGGTGGTCTTGCCGACGCCGCCCTTACCGCCGAAGAAGACGAACTTGCGCATCGTCAGAAGTGGTACTGGTGCCCCTTGCGTTCGAGAAGCGACCCGCGGTCCCACATCCGCCGTTCCCACGCCTCGAACTCGTCTTCGAGGTACGGCAGGAGTTCGGCGGTGTAGTAGGAGACGGGACTCGGGATGCCGAACGCCTCGGGGAAACACGCCAGCATGAACGCGTCCTCCTGGTCTTCGGCCTCCTGCTCTATCTTCTCGTACGCCGGGTGCGAGATGAGTCCGTGGTAGAACCCGCGAAGCCACTCCGCGACGGCCTCCCGGTACTCGGCGATTCGGTCCGCAAGTGTCATTGATTCACGTACCCCCTCGGCCGCGGAAAAGGGTATCGCTCACGGACGAACGCGCGGGTTCCGGGTCGTCCGCGCCGAAGACTGCCGGTCGTCTCGACGGCCTGGCAGTTCGGCGCGGAAGGGCCGGGCGCGACACACGGCCGGCGTTCGGGCGAGAGGCGGTCCGCGTTCCGGCCAACTACGCCGACTGTCGCGTCTGAACGAAGTTCACGGACGCCGCGACCGCCACTTTTGTCGTCGGGCCGTCACGTCTGCGCATGAGTTATCAGCGGTCGCTCGCGGTGGTCGCCGTCGTACTCCTCCTCGTCGTCGCCGGGTGCGCCGGCGCCCCCGGTGCGGCGACGGACGGGACGGGAGCGACGGCGCAGACGGACGCGCCGCAGGCGTCTCCGACGCCCGTTCGAGACACCGACTCGTCGACGCTGCGGACCGGGGCGGCGCGGAACGGGACCGCGGCGAACCTCACCGGGGCGACGAACGGGACGCTCGAAGTGCACTTCGTCCACGTCGGGCAGTCGTCGAGTACGCTGCTCGTCGCGCCGAACGGCGAGACGCTCCTCGTCGACACCGGCGACTGGCGCGACGACGGCCGCCACGTCCTCCAGTACCTGCGGGCGAACGACGTCACCCGCATCGACCACCTCGTCACCTCGCACGCGGACGCCGACCACGTGGGCGGGCACGCCGCCGTCGTCGAGTACTTCGAGACGGAGGCGGACGGCGTCGGCGCGGTGTACGACTCCGGCATCGTCTCGTCGTCCGAGACGTACGGCCGGTACCTCGACGCCGTCGAGGCGCACGACGTGCCGCTCTACCGGACGGGCGCGAACGACACGATTCCGTTCGGCGGCGTCGAGACGCGGGTGTTAGCGCCGCCGGCGGAACCGCTGGCAGACGGCCAGCGGAACGAGAACAGCGTCGTCCTCGCCGTCGAACACGGCGGGCACGAGTTCCTGTTCCCCGGCGACGGCGAGAACGAAGCCGAGTCGTACCTCGTCGGGCGTTACGGCGCGGCGCTCGATTCGACGGCGCTGGCTGCCGGCCACCACGGGAGTCGGTCGAGTTCGAGCGAAGCGTTCCTCGACGCGACGGCGCCCCGCGTCGTCGTCGTCTCCAGCGCGTACGACTCGCAGTACGGCCACCCGCACGACGAGACGCTCCGGCGACTCGCGAACCGGTCGGTTCCGACGTACTGGACGGGGACGCACGGCGACGTCGTCCTCCGGAGCGACGGCCGCAACCTGAGCGTCTGGACGCAGCGAAACGCGACGACGAACGCGACGCGACTCCGCTCCGCGCCGCCGGTCGAACCCGAGGCGAACGGGTCGGTGTCGTACCGCCGGTACTTCGTCGCCGCGAACGACAGCGAGGCGAACGAGTCGGTCGTCGGGACGCCGCAGACGGTGACGGCGATGCCGACGCCGACGCCGGAACAGACCGCGACGCCGACTGCGACGCCGGTGCCGACTGCGGCGGTCACTTCGACGCCCGCGTCGCCCTCCACCGTGACGGATGCGCCCACAGCGGGGACGCTGTCGCTCGTCGAGGTGCACGCGGACGCGTCGGGCGACGAGTGGGACAACCTGAACGACGAGTACCTCGTCTTCACGAACGCGGGCGACGCCGCACTCGACCTCTCGGGGTGGACGGTGCGCGACGAGGCGGACCACACCTACCGGTTCCCGGACGGCGTCACGCTCGACCCGGGCGCGTCGGTGACGCTCCACACCGGGACCGGGACGGATAGCGCGACCGACCGCTACTGGGGGTCGGGCGCGCCCGTCTGGAACAACGGCGGCGACACCGTCGTCGTGACCGACGACGAGGGGACGGTCGTCCTCAGGGAGACGTACTCGTGAGCGACCGAACCTACGGCGCCGTCCTCGACCGGTTCGAGGACGAGCGCGCGGTGCTGCTGCTCGAAGCGGACGGTACGACGACGGACGAACTCGTCGTCCCGACGGCGTTGCTCCCTCCCGAGGGTCGGCACCAGGACGCGCGGTTCACCGTCTCGGTTCGCGGGAGCGACCGGACCGAAATCGCGTACGAACCGGCGGAGACGCGTCGGCGGCGCGAGTCGGCCCAGCGCCGGTTCGACCGGCTCTCGGAACCGCTCTCGTCGGACGACGGCGGCGGTGCGGGCGGCCGAGACGGCGACGAGGACGACTGACCCCGTGTAGCGGCCGTCGCGTTCCGCGTCGGCGAGTCCGTGCGTTGATATACCGTGACGAACCAATCGCGGTTATGGGTCTGGGCACGACGGACGCGACGCCGGTGACGGTTCTCAGCGGCAGTCTCGGCGCGGGGAAGACGACGCTCCTGAACCACATCCTCCGGAACGCCGGCGACAGGGACATCGCCGTCCTCGTCAACGACATGGGCGAGTTGAACGTCGACGCCGAACTCGTCAGCGAGGAGTCGGAACTCTCCGTCGCCGACGGCACCGTCGCGGAACTGTCGAACGGGTGCATCTGCTGTGAACTCCGCGACGACCTCGAAACCGCGGTGGTCCGCCTCGCCCGCGAACGCGACTTCGACCACCTCGTCGTCGAACCCTCCGGCATCAGCGAACCCGCCCCGGTGGCCCGCCTGTTCACGGGCGGGTCGCCGGCGGCCGCGCAGTACGACGTGGACGCCGTCGTCGCCGTCGTGGACGCGCGCCTGTTCGCCGACACGTTCGACGGCGACGGCGCCCCCGAGAAGACGGTCGCCGAGGGCGGCGAAGGGGAACGGCGACCCCTCTCGGACCTCCTGGTCGAACAGGTGGAGTTCGCGGACGTCGTCGTCCTCAACAAGTGTGACCTCGTGACCGAGGCCGAACGCGCGCGGGTGGAGTCAGTCGTTCGCGCCCTCCGGCCGGACGCCGACGTCGTCGCCGCCGAGTACGGCGAGGTGCCGATAGACCGCCTCCTCGGCGTCGGCCTGTTCGACCCGCAGACCGCCGCCGAACGCGCCGGCTGGAAGCGGGTGCTGGACGCCGAGGAATCGGCGGACGACGCCGACGGTGGGCACGGTCACGAGGCCGAGGACCGTGAATACGAGGGGCACGACCACGAACACGGCGAACACGGCGGACACGCCGACCACGACCACCAGCACTCCCACCCCGAGGAGGAGTACGGCATCAACTCGTTCGTCTACCGCCGGCGGCGGCCGTTCCACCCCGGCAGAGTCGCCGCCGTCCTCGCGGACCTGCCCGACGCCGTCGTCCGTGCGAAGGGGTCGATGTGGGTCGCCGGCCGCGAGGACGCACACCTCACCTACAGTCAGGCCGGCCCGTCGGCGTACGCCGAGGTCACCGGCCGGTGGGTGGCGAGTCTCCCCGAGTTCGAACAGGACGCCTACCGGCGGAACCGCTCGGACCTCGGGTTCCGGTGGGACGAGGAGTGGGGCGACAGGCGGACCGGACTGGTGTTCATCGGCCGAGACGTGGACGAGGAGTCGCTGACGGCCGCCTTGGACGACGCGCTACTCACCGACGCGGAGATGGCCGCCGAGTGGGCGGCGTTCGAGAACCCGTTCCCCGAGGAACCCGGCGACCGGACGACGCTGGCGGAACCGACGCCGACGCCGGACTCGGGGCCCGTCCGGCGGTAGGGCACGTCGGGACGCATCGCGGCGCGTCGGAAACCCGTCAGCAGGCGCACCCGGTGGACCCGGGCGAACGTTCGAGGTCCATCTCGTCGCCGCAGTCGGGACACGCGGGAGCGTCGTCGCCGGCGTCCCGCGCGGGAACCCGTTCCGCGCAGTCGTGACACCAGTACGACCCCTGCACCTCACTCGTGCCGGTTCCGCGGTCCGGCGACTGCGTCGACGCCGCGAGCACGTCCTTGAGCGTGCCAATGATACTCATAGTCGTTCGTGATACTGTAGGGAGATAGTCGCCACCCGGTCGTGCGTCCACCGCGGACGACCGAAGCGAGGGAGCGACGCGTCGGCCGCGCGCCGCGACTCGGACACCGGTCGAAATCGGCGGTCGGACGTCAGACGTCGGCCGCGAGGGCGTCGAGGGCGCGTTCCAACTCGCCGCGGCGTTTCCACGCGGCGACGCGGTCGGTCAGGGAGGCAAGCGGCAAGCCGAGACTGACGGCCGACCGCGCGGTGACGGTGACGCCGCCGTCGGCGGGTTCGACGGTCACCGTCGTCTCCATCGCGTCGAACGGACCCGCCTCGCCCGCCTGTTCGTAGCGGAGTCCGTCCTCGCGCGTCCGGAAGCGGAGGGCGAACTCCACGCCGCGCGCGCCGACGACGACGACAGTCTCCGCACCCTCGTCGTGGACCTCGCGCACGTCGAAACTCCCCTCGTAGGTGACCATCGCCTCGGGCGTGAGTCGCCGGAGGACGGTCGGCTTCGACCGCGGGACGAACTGCGACGCCGTCACCTCGTGCATACACCGTCTGCCGTGACCGCCCGTGTATAGCTGACGACTCCGCCCGGCGTCGTGGGTGGGTCGAGAGCGAGCGTCGACGGCGCAGTTACCGAACGTCCGTGAGCGAGACGGCCGCCGACCGGTCCACCGTCAGCCACTCCGTCGCCATCCGGTGGTCTGCCGGCGAGAAGACAGTCAACTCGCGGGGGTTCGACGGGTCGCCGTACAGACACGCCAGTTCGAACTCCGGGGCGTCCTCCGGGCCGGCGTCGTTCGGCCCGGCGTCGTCGTTCGGTGCGGGGTCGGACGGGTCGGACGACATCCGTCAGGCCGCCCGCTTCGCGCAGTTCGCGCACCGCTTCCGCCGCGTCGAGACGTACTCCCCGCACTCCAGACAGCGGAACCGACTGCGTACGTACTCCGTGTGCGATTCGATACTCGTTCTTCCACCAGTTTCGGACATATACCATTCATACGCACATCTACTAATAGATTTTTTGGACGCTGAATAGCCTTTTATCGTTATTCGTGATGAGACAGGCACATCTATCGGTGTTCCCGTGCGGTCAGACCAACGGCAGCAAGAGGAGGAGGAACAGGGCGAACAGGAGCAGTCCGCCGTACCACAGTCGGCGGAACCGGGCGTCCACCGGGCGTTCGCCGCGGAGGGAGGGGTCGATCGTCCAGACGAAGCGATAGTAGGCTGCGACGCAGACGCCGGCGGCGACGAGGATGGAGAGCGGGACGCCGACGGCGAAGTCGACGCCGAGGGCGTCCAGATACAGCGGGCCGAACGAGATGCACAGGAGGACCCCCAAGCCCGCGACGACCACGAACGGGACGGGGTCGACTAGGTCGCCGCGTCGGTTGCGGGGTCGCATACGGGTTCGTACGCCCGAATTACAAAGAATCTAAGTGCGGGAGGTCGAAGCGTCGTGTATGGGAACTAGCCCCACGTCCCGCGGCGACCCGCGCGTGTTGTTCGCGATGAACCTCGTCCTCTCGTCGCTGTTCGCGGCCGTCGTCGTGTGGGGGCTGGACTTCATCGGGCTGTTGGAGTTGACGTTCGTGAACGTCGCGTCGTTAGCGCTCGTCCTGATGGCTGTCACGTACCTCGTGACGCGATGACGACGCGGTAACGACGCGGAGGGGTGCAGCGACCGAACGACAGTGGGACCGAGGCAGACTGCTTCGCGTGAACCTCCCGCACGAGTTTTCTCCGGCGGATTCATCGGCATTTATGTCGGTGGACGGCCCGCGTTTCGAACAACATGCCCATCGAAGACCGAGACGACGCGTACCTCATCACGCACGCGCTGGCGAAAGACACCCTCCTCAGACTCCGGGACGTCGAGACCGAACAGGTGGCGTTCCGGAAGGGGCTGGTGAAACTCGGCCGTATCTGCGGGTACGAGATAATAGACGGCGTGATGGAGACGGAGTACGTCACCGTCCAGACGCCGCTGACCGAGACCACCGGCGAGCGCGTGAAGGGGCTCGACGACGTGGTCATCATCAACGTCCTGCGGGCGGCGACGCCGTTCGTGGAGGGGCTGCTGAAGGCGTTCCCGCGGGCGAAGCAGGGCGTCATCAGCGCCGGGCGCGACGAGGAGGCCGGGATGGACGAGGACGGCGAGTTCCCCATCACCATCGACTACGTGAAACTGCCCGAGATAACCGAGAAGGACACCGTCATCGTCGCCGACCCGATGCTGGCGACGGGGAGCACGATGTGCGCCGTCCTCGACCACGTGCTGGAGAGCACCGCGGCCGACCCGACGGACCTGTTCGTCCTCTCGGCCGTCTCCGCGCCGGACGGCCTGCTCCGCGTCGGCGAGCAGTTCCCCGACGCCGACCTGCTCACCGTCGCCATCGACGACTACCTCGACGACGACGGCTACATCGTCCCCGGACTCGGCGACGCGGGCGACCGGGCGTTCCGCACGAAGTAGCGGCCCGTCACCTGCCCCCGCCCCCGGTTCTCACCTCACTCTCTCCGCTACCGCCCCTCCCGTCGCTCGGCCCCACCGCTCGTTCTCCGGTCCGACGCGTCGGTGGGGAACAACGACTATAGCGGCGGCCGATAGAGGTGGGACCGATGAGCGACACCGACCCATGTGACGCGTGCGGAGAGCAGGTGACGGACGCCCTCGCGCGCACGGTCAGAGTCTCCGTGGACCGCTCGGAAGTCGACAGCCAGCGACTCTGTCCGAACTGCTTCGCCGGATGGATCGAGCGCTACCGGACCGAGATGGCCTCCGGAGGGACGGGCGACGACGAGTCGGGCATCATCGTCGACTAGTTCGGACCGTCAGTCGTCGCCGGGGAGCGGTCGGAGGAGACCGTACCAGCACCGGTAGCAGACGGTGCCTACGCCTCGTCCGAGCCAGAAGCCGTCGCCGAACGCCGCCGGGTCCGCTGACCGGCGGCGGAGCGCCCGTTCGACCCCGATTTCGCAGAGGCCGAGGAGGAAGCCGCGACGGCGACGCGTCCGAATCCGCCAAGCGTCGCGGTCGTACAGCGAGAGGTGGACGACCTGACTCAGCGTGCCGGCCGCGAGGCCGGACAGAGCGTAGTCCCGGAGTTCGTCGCCCTCGTCGTGACGGCGCAGGACTCGTCTGAGCCACAGCGAGAAACCGAGCGTCGCCACGGCGACGGCCAGTTCGAGGCGGGCGCGAGTGCGTCGGGAGACCATGCGACCCGATACGGGGGATTCGCTCGTCAGTGTTGCGACGCGGGAGGCGGCGCGCCCGTCTCGCCTCACCTCAGAACCCCCTCGCTTCGGGTCGAACCTCGCCGCAGTCGGGCGGTCTCGTTTCGAACCGAACGAGTCGAAACGGACCACCGTCCCCGCTCCATGCGAAACGTACCCGTACCTACCCGAACCGTCCGAACCCATCCGAACCGAGTCGTACGCGGGCCCGTTCGGTCTGAACCCCTTCGCTTCGCCTCGAAAACGAGTGACTACGGTTCGGTGCCGTGTCCGAAACGGGGGTGCGAAACGGCCCCCCGGAGCGGTCGGGAACGGTATATAGGGGTGGTTACCGGCCGGCGGCGTCCGCGTCGGCGTCGTCGCCACCGCTCTCACCGTCGTCTCCACCGTCCTCGGCCGCCGAGAGGCCGTCGTCGCCGCGTTCGAGCGCTCTCGGTACGTCGTGATGGTCGGAGTAGCCGTCGAACCACCGGACGGTGCGTTCGAGGCGGTCCACGACGTGTCCGGGTTCGCCCGAACGCGACAGTTCGTGGCCCTCGCGCGGGTAGCGCACCAGGCGCGTCTCGACGCCGTTCTTCTTCATGAACAGGTAGAACATCTCGCCGTTGTTGACGGGGACGCGGAAGTCGTCGTCAGCGTGCATCACCAGCGTCGGCGTCGTCACGTCGTCGGCGTAGGCGACGGGCGACTGCTCCCAGAGGAACTCGGGCTCCTCCCACGGCGTCGTGTCGTAGTCGCCCTCGACGAGTTTGAACGCGTCCGTCGACCCGTAGAACGACGCGAGGTCGAACACGCCGCGTTGGGCGACGGCGCCGTCGAAGAAGTCGGTGTGGCCGACGATCCAACCGGTCATGTACCCGCCGAACGACCCGCCCGTGACGAACGCGTTCTCCTCGTCCACGTAGTCGCGTTCTGCGACCAGTTCGACGCCGTTCATCACGTCCGTCATCGTCACGTCGCCCCAGTCGGACTCGATGGCCATGCTGAACGCCTCGCCGTAGCCCGTGGACCCGCGCGGGTTCGACCAGAAGACGACGTAGCCGCGGGCCGCCAGCAGTTGGAACTCGTGCCACATCGTCCCCGACGCGGACCACATCGCGTGCGGGCCGCCGTGAATCTCGACCGCGAGGGGGTACGTCTCGTCCTCGCTGAAGTCCGGCGGCGTCAGCACCCAGCCCTGCACCTCGTCGCCGTCGGACTCGAACCACAGTTCCTCGGGTTCCTGCACGTCCACGTCGGCGAGGTAGTCGGCGTTCACCTCGGTCAGGCGCGTCTCCTCGCCGTCGGCGAACGCGAACACGTCGCCGCGGTGGTCCCACTCGCTCTTCGCGAGTGCGAGGACGGGCGCGTCGCCGTCCCCGCCGACCGAGAACCCGGTGGCGTGGCCCTCGTCGGCGAGGAGTTCGGGGTCTGTCGAGGCATCTGCGGCCACGCGACGGGCGACGTAGTGACCCTCGTCGGGCGTGAGGAAGTAGACGTGCTCCTCCGACGGCCCCCACGCGAACCCGGCCGAGAGGTCGACGGTCCGGTCGAGGTTCTCCGTTGGGACGACCGTCTCGTCTCTCTCGGGGTCGTACACTTCGAGGTCCGTGCTCCGCATCGACAGGCGTTCTTCCGGCGTGCGGCCGTAGGCGACGCGGCCGTCCGAGGCCACGTCCATCACGAGTCCCCAGCAGGTCGTCCGCGTCACGTCGGTCAGGTCGCCGGTGGCGAGGTCCACCGACTGGATGTCGATGACGACGCTGTCGTCGGGTTCGACGTCGCCCTGCGGGTACTTCACGCCGACGTAGAGCGTGTCGTCGTCGCGCCACGCGGGCGCCACGTGGTCGAGTTCGCCGTCGGTGACGCGTTCGACGCGGCCGTCGTCGGCCTCGCCGTCGACGTGGGCGAGGTAGACGTGGTCGACCGTGCCGTCGCGGTAGCGTTCGTGCTGGCGGTACACCAGTCGGTCGACGACCCGCGGGTCGGGCGTCTCGCGTTCGTACTCCTCGTCCGGGAGGGCGACGTCGACGCCCGCCTCGCGTTCCGCCTCGGTCGTCGCCTGCTGGAAGGCGATGCGGGTGCCGTCGGGACTCCACTCGATGCCGGAGACGCCGCCGGGAACGTCGGTCACCCGTTCGGCCTCGCCGCCCGCCATCGGGAGGACCCACAACTGCGGTCGGTCGTCGTCCGCGCCGCGGGTGGAGACGAAGGCGAGTCGGTCGCCGGACGGACTCCACCGGGGCGCGGAGTCGACGCCCTCGCTGATGGTGAGTCGGCGCGGGTCGGCGCCGCCGTCGGTCGGGACGACGTACACCGTCTGTTCGTACGATTTCTCGTCCGTCGGCACCTTGCGGACGAACGCGACGCGCGTCCCGTCGGGAGAGACCTGCGGGTCCTCGACCTGCACGATGTCGTGGTAGTCCGTCGCGGAGACCGGATTCATGCCCCGGCTTTCGACACGTCCGGTGAAAGTGTTACGCCCACCGGCGGAGACGGCCGCGAGGTCGCCTCAGAACCGGCCGACGCCGAACCGCTCGCACTCGGACGCACCGTCACCGCGCACCGCGTCGGCGACCAGTTTCCCGCTGTACGGACCCAACTGCAGGCCGGTCGGGCCGTGTCCCGTGCAGAGGTACGCGCCCGAGACGCCCGGAACCGGCCCGAGGACGGGCAGACCGTCGGGGGTCAGCGGCCGCAGACCGACGCGTTCCTCGCGCACCGCGGCGTCGGCGAGGCCGGGCGCGACGCGGACCACCTCTTCGAACACCTCCAGGAGTCCCTCGACGGTGGTCTGCGGGGCGTAGCCCGCGCCGGTCTCTCGGGTCGCGCCGGCGACGACGCGCCCGTCGTCCCACGGCACCAGGTACTGCTCGCGGAACGCGCTGACGATGGGCCAGTCCTCGGTGTCGGCGGCGACGTCGAGGTGGACTATCTGCCCGCGTTGCGGTTCCACCGGCACCTCGACACCGAGTTGCGACGCGAACGTCTTCGACCACGCGCCGCCGGCGACGACGACGTTCGCGGCGTCGATTCGCTGGCCGGATTCGAGTACGACGCCGCGGACGGTGTCGGCGGCGACGGAGAGCCGTTCCACGCTCGCCTCGCGCGTCCGGAGTCCGTGCGTCCGCCCCGCCCGCCGGAGTGCCCCCTCGAACTCGCGGCCGTCGACGCGCGCGGCGTCGTCGGAGCGGAACGCCCGTTTCGGCTCCGCCAGCGGCGGAAACGCCGCCTTCGCCGCCGCTGGGTCGAGTTCGTGAACCGTCCCCGGTTCGGGCGTCCCGAGTCGCGCCTGTCGGTCCCGGACGCGTTCCAGTGCCGCCTCGTAGGCGTCGACTTCGGCGTCGTTCAGGGCGGCGGTCAAGAGGTCACATTGCGTGTAGCCGTGCGGGCCGTCCTGCTCCCGTTCGAGGGCCGCGACCAACTCCTCGTAGTAGTCGACGGCCTCGACGGCGAACTCGACCCACGTCTCGTCGTCCCGGCTGGTCGTTCCCGGCGAGAGGATACCCGCGCCGGCGTCGGTGGCGCGGCCCTCGTCGCGGCGGTCCGCGAGAAGCGTCTCGACGCCCGCACGTGCGAGGTGGTAGGCCACGGACGACCCGACGATGCCGCCGCCGACCACGACTGCCTCGTATCGGTCGGTCATGGTGCTGGGCACGGCGGCCCGCGGCGTGATACTGTCGGTGCCGGCGGTGCGGGTGGGCGAGTCGGAGTCACTCGATGTCGGCCCGACCGCTGGTCGCACTTCGAATCCGGTCGCGCAGGTCCGCGGCGTCCTCGACGGACGCGCGCACCGCGAACGACACGTCCGCCTCGTAGTCGGCGTCGAACTCGACGCCCGCGCTCTCCAACAGGCCGCGCACGGACCCCGAGTCGTCGTAGGCGACGGTGACGGCGAACGTCTCGTGCGGCACCTCCTCGACGGTGCCGGCGTCGGCGACGGCGTCCTTCACGCCGCGGGAGTACGCGCGCGCGAGGCCGCCGACGCCGAGGTTGGTGCCGCCGTAGTAGCGCGTGACGACGGCGACGACGTTCCTGATGTCCTGTTGCACGAGGACGTTCAGCGCGGGCTTGCCCGACGACCCGGAGGGTTCGCCGTCGTCCGAGGAGTACTCGCGGAGCATGGTGCTCCCGCCGGACGATTCGCCCCCGGCCGGGACGCGGTAGGCGGGGACGTTGTGCGTCGCGTCGGGGTGTCGCGCCTCTATCTGCTCGACGAACGCCTCCGCCTCCGCGACGGTGTTCGCGCGGTCCACGTAGCCGACGAACTCCGAGCCGCGGACCTCGAAACTGGCCTCGCCGGGGCCGGCGACGGTGCGGTAGGCGTCGGTCATGGACGAAGTTGGCGCGGGTTCGGTCAAAAGGGTTCGGTCGCGGCCGGGTCGGGTCGGGCCGGGGCGGGTCGACGAGGGGCCGTCAGGCGATGCTGATTCGCCGGACGAACGAGAGTTCCGAGAGTTCGTTCAGCAGGTCACCGGGCAGGGGTTCCTCCGTGACGAGGTAGAGTTTCGGGTCGTCGGTGAACTCGGGGTCCTCGCTGATGGTCTGGCGGATGGAGATGTCGTGGTCGGCGATGCGAGAGGTTATCTCGGCGACGATACCGGGCGCGTCGGCGTCGGCCACTTCGACGGTCAGGACCGAGAGGTCCAGCACGGGCGCGAGGTCCATCAGGCTCGGAATCGACGAGATGTTCTGGAAGATGCGGCGCAGGTCCTCGTCTTCGAGGATGGCGCTCGTCGTGGAGTCGACGACCCGGCGGTCGACGCCGATTTCGCGGGCGATGCCGGTGTTCGGTATCTCGATGCCGCCGGAGACGACGCGGCCCTCGTCGTTGACGGAGAACCCCCGTTCGAGGAGGAGGCGGATGACCGCCTGTTGGCTCGGACTCCCCTCGAACTTCCGCATTATCTCGTCGAACATTCCTCGCGGGGAGATAGACGCCGGGAGTCATTAATGCACACGTTCGACGCCGTTGCTCGCCGGACGCCGAAGCCGTCCCCCACTGACGCCGGCGGCAGGGTTTAACCGCGTTCCGAGAGACGACTCGCGTATGCCCATGCGTCAACTGCGCACCTGCGACTTCTGCGGCGACGACGCCGCCGGAATCTACGAGGTCCTGCCCGCGGAACTGTCCCCGACGGAGGCCGAACAGCGTCGCGTCGTCCTCTGCGACGACTGCTTCGGCACGCTCGAAACGGTCGTCAGCCCGCTTCTCGCCCGACTGGGTATCGAAGAGACCGGCGGCGACTCGGGCGCCGAACGACGGAGCGCCTCGCCCGAACCCGTCCCGGCGGCTTCGGAGTCGGACGAACGCGAGGGTGGAGAGCGACGAGAGCGCCCCCTCGACCCCGCGGCGACCGACCGGTCGACGGACGAGACGCAGACGACGACTGCCGCCGGTGACGAGGGAGACGCCTACGTCGACGCCGAGACCCTCACCGGAGAGGACGCGGACGCAGCGACGACCGGCGCCGAGGACGGAGAATCCGCGGAGGCCGCCGCCGAGGACTACGAGGTGGAGGACGCCGCCGCGGACGCCGAGGAACCGCCCAGAGCGCACGCCGACGCGGACGACGCGCCCGGCGGCGACGACGCGTCCGACGGCGACGGGGACGCCACCGACGACGCGGACGCCGAAGTCGACGAGGAGGAACCGAACGCCGACTACGAGGTGGACGACCCGGACCGGAAGCAGGACGCCGAGGATCCGGCCGAGGACTACGAGGTCACCGAGGAGGAGACGGGCGAGGGGGGCGACGACGACGGCGCGGAGTCCGTCGGGTCGGAGCCGCCCAACTTCAGGAAGGTGATGCGCCTGTTGAACAACCGGGAGTTCCCGGTGGACAGAGCCGAGATAACTGACATCGCGAGCGGAGCCTACGACTTGGACCGGAGGCAGGTGGACGACATCATCGACCACGCGGTCCAGCGTGACGTGTTGGCCGAGGACGACGGCCAGTTGCGCAAGGCCTGAGCGCCCGGAGACCCGCGACGGGCGGCGTTCGCGGCGGGGCGGGCCGCACCCGCGTCGCCGCGGCGTGGGCGTTCAGAGTTCGCCTTTCGTGCTGGGCGTGTCGCTCCGGCGGGGGTCCACGCGGGTGGCGTCGTCGAGCGACCGGGCGAGCGCTTTGAACAGCGCTTCGACCTCGTGGTGGGCGTTGTCGCCGCGCACCTCCGCGTGGAGCGCCAGGCCGGCGTGCATCGCCAGCGAGTAACCGAAATGCCGCGCCATGTCGCTGGTGAAGTCGCCGATGGACTCCTGGGAGAACTCGCCGTCGAACGCGAAGTGCGGTCGTCCGCTCACGTCCACGACGACGCCCGCGACGGCCTCGTCCAGCGGAACCTGCCGGTCGGCGTAGCGGACGATGCCGCGCTTGTCGCCGAGGGCCTCCGCGAGGGCGTCGCCGAGGACGATGGCCACGTCTTCGACGGTGTGGTGGTCGTCGATGTGCAGGTCGCCGTCGCACTGAACCGTCAGGTCGAACAGGCCGTGCTTGGCGAACGCTTCGAGCATGTGGTCGAAGAAGCCGATGCCCGTGTCGACGGCGGCGTCGCCGTCGCCGTCTATCGTCAGCGTCACCTCGATGGTCGTCTCGGCCGTCTCGCGGGAGACGGCGGCCGTCCGCGACGTGGCGTCCGCGTCGGCGTCGTCGCTCATACTCGCGTGTCGGCGGCCGCCGGTATCACGGTTGCGCTCTCGGCGACGAAAAAGGACGCTCGGTCACTGGGCGACGTACCCGCCGTCGACCGGCATCGGGACGCCGGTGACGAAGGACGCCTCGTCGGAGCAGAGCCACACCACCGCGGCGGCTATCTCCGACGGGTCGGCGGCGCGCTTCATCGCCTGGGGCGCGACGATTCCCTCCATGGCGGCGTCGTCGCCGCCCGTGAACCGCGAGACCATCGGCGTGTCGACGACGCCCGGACAGACGGCGTTGACGCGGATGCCGTCGTCGGCCACCTCGACGGCGACGGACTTCGTGAGTCCGACGACGCCGTGTTTCGAGGCGTAGTACGGGCTCAGGTCCGCCGCGCCGACGAGGCCCGCGATAGACGCCGTGTTGACGATGGCGCCGCCGCCGCGTTCGCGGAGCGCGGGAATCTCGTGTTTCGTGCAGAGGAACACCCCGCCGAGGTTGACGTCGACGACGCGCTTCCAGTCCTCGAACGACTGGTCGGTTATCGGCCCCGGCGTCCCCTCGATACCCGCGTTGTTGAACGCGACGTCGAGGCCGCCGAACGTCGAGACGACGTCGTCGACGAGGGCCTTCACGCTCTCCTCGTCGCTCACGTCGACCGCGAAGAACTCCGCCTCCCCGCCGGCCTCGGAGACGAGACGTACCGTCTCTTCGCCCCCTTCCTCGTCCAGGTCCGCGACGGCAACCGTCGCCCCGGCCTCGGCGAATCGAAGCGCCGTCGCCCGTCCGATACCCGACCCAGCGCCCGTCGCGAGCGCGACTTTACCGCTGATTCCGTCCATTGAACTCACCGGTGACGTTCGTCACCGCCGCTAGAAGGCGCCGGGATAGCATATCGATTCCGCAGAAATACCCGAGATACCCGTATATATGGCAGTTTTTCTCGGATTGGGAGCCGAATCGTGCGTTCTTCTCGGTCGTCCGGTCGGGTCGTTACCTCGCCGCTCGCCGTCTGACGCTCGTCTGCCGGAGATTCATGGATGTCGGCTTCCGACGTAGGAGACACCATGGGCGTGAAGGGAGCGGTACTGGCGCTGTACACGCTCGGACTCGGGTGCCTCCTCCTGTTCGAACAGTCGGGGACGGGGACGGCACTCGGCGTCGCACTCATCGCACTCGTCTCGACTGCCGTCGTCGCGAAACTCACCGCGCGCGGCCCGACCGGCAGAAGCGGACGCCGCGACCTGTGACCGCGACACCGAGGGGTCGGAAGGCCGCCCGGTAGCGCGCCGCGAGTGCGTGGCGTGGAGAGGCGGCCACGCCCGCGTTTCGCCCGACTCGTCGCCCACGCGTCCCGTTCTCGGTCGTCGTTCTCGCGTCCCCACGGTACCCCTCACGCCTCGCAGGGCACCGGGCGGGTGAACGCTATCCTGACGTCTTCGCTCTGGACGACGACGCGGACCCTGTCGTCGCAGGCGACTGGCGTGAGGGTGGCCGTCGCCTCGTCGTCGACGACGACGCGGTCCGAGACGGTCCGTACGTCGCCGTCGCGGGTGCCTTCGACGCTCACCACGGCGACGAAGCCGCCGAGGTCGGGCACCCGGTTCGTGACGGTCACGAACAGCGTGCGCGCCGTCGGCGCGGCGGCCGGCAGCGACTCGCCGCTTCGACCGACGGCTCCGTTCGCCGCCGGCGTCCCGTTCCGAACGTCCGAGGCGACCCGCGTTCCGTTTGCGGCCGGCCGGGACCCGTTCGCCCGGACGCTGGCGTTTCCGGGACTGGGTCGCTCCCGTTCGAGACGCATCTCGACGCCCACGTACGCGCTCGCGTCCGAGGCGACGGTTCCGGTCACCCCACGGTCCGCCTGCGTCGCGCTCAGACTCCCCGTCGGTATCGCCGTCAGGACCACGATACCGGCGGCGACGAGGAGTATCCCCGCTCGCCTCATCGGTCGGTCGCCTCCGGCGGCGGGCCGTCGTGCCCGACGTGCATCCGCGTCCACGTGTCGTAGGCGAACACCGCGCTGGACGTGAGCGACGTCACCGCGACGAAGACGGCCAGCGACTCGTGGGAGAGTCCCGAGAGCACCGGGACGCCCACGAGCGAGCCGAACACGACGGCCGAGAGTATCGAGGAGACCAGCAGCAGGTACGGCCCCCAGGCCAACTCACGACCCGACGTGGTCTCCAGATAGATGTTCACCGCTTCGGCGCGGTCGGTGAGTTCGACGACGCTCTCCTCGCGGTCGAACTCGACGAAGCCGAGGTCCTCCAACTTCGGCGCGTGGAACTGCGACAGCGACGTGTGCACGTTCTTCCGGTCGGCGTACGACAGGCTCTCGGCGTCGATTCCCCGCTCCCACGCCGTCACCTGCGCGGAGAGGTCGGCCAACTCCACCGGTTCGTCGGCCCCCTGCTGTTTCAGGTAGTGGATGACGAACCGGCGACGCTGGTTGCTCAGCGCCTCGAACAGCGCCTCGTGCGTCGGCTGTCGGTCGTCCCCCCGCGCTCCGTCGTCCGCCTCGTCGTCGTCGGTCACCGCATCCGCGGGCGACGACGACTCGCTCGCCTCGCGATACTGCCCGTTTTCGGTCAGGTGAGTCCCCTCACTCATCGTGACCCCCCTGACGCTGCCCCACTTGTCATCGCAGCCACACCAATGGAACCGGGGTCTTTAGTTACACACCGGGGGAGTCGGCCCCCCGCGTACGAAGGCCGCGTGTGCGCGACCCGCAATCACACCCATCGTTCGATTAAGCCGGCGTGAAACTCAGTTCCGCGGGACGACCGCATCTGTCTGAGAGTCGCCGCGTGCCGACCTGTCGGCGTCGGGACGCGTTTGCGTCGAGCGTGGACCGCGTTCGTCACGCGACGTTCGAACTCTAACAATAGGTTCGGCGAGCGTCGACGGAGGTGAGCGCCGCGAACGCACTCGCGGGGCGGACACACCATGCAACGACGAACGTTCATCGGGGGACTCGGGGTACTGGCCGCGGCGGGGAGTGCGGTGTTCGGCACCGCCGCCGTCTCGAACGTCACGGCGGAGCGAAACATCACCGCCAGCGTCGCGGGCGACGGCAGCGCGTATCTGGAGATACGCGAGGGCGCCGCCAACGGCTTCGCCGTCGAGAACTTGGACGGCGCGTTCCGCCTGAACTTCGCGAACGACCCGGACGGCGGCAACGGCCTGAACGAGGACGCCGTCAGTTCGTTCGACGACGCGTTCCGCATCAACAACACCGGCGACGAGACGCTGGCGGTTCACATCGAGGACGGGAAGGACCGCATCGAGTTCTACTTCGGCGAGGACGCAAGCGACGGGGACTACGGCAACGACACCACGGTGACGACGACCCTCGAACCGGGCGACGACCCGTTGATGGTCGGCGTCCGCATCGACCTACGGGACGTGGCGGCGGCGGGCGTGTTCGCCGGCGACGACGACTTCACCATCGTCGCCGAGGACGTGGACGACAACGCCTGAATCGCCGACCCCCTCTTTTTCGAATCGCGTCAAGGCGGCGAGCGTTCGCTCGGCTTTCGAACCGAATCGGGCCGTATCGAGGGAATACGCGGGTTTAATCCGACGTGAAGGTTCGGCGACCGGTCGCCTCTCGTGGGGGAGGGGTCCGTTTGCGGGGGACCAATCGAGGCGAACGGCCGGGCGCGGAGTCGGTTGGCGGCGCGCCGGGAGCGCGTTCGTCAAGAAATGTTCGAACTGTAACAATATGGCGTCCGGTCCACGTGGGAAGTGAGCACGACGGGTCGCGGTGGCCCGGGTGCGACAGGAGACAACTACGACAATGCAACGACGAAAGTATCTGGCCGCGTTGGGATCGCTTGCCGCCGGTGGGGCGGCGATGACTGGGACTGGGGCGTTCGCATCCGTTCGAGCAGAACGGAATCTGAATGTTAGCACTGCTGGGGATCTCAGTGCCTACCTAGGTCTCAAACCGACTAGCGAATACACAAATCTCGATAATGGGAAACTCAATATTGAATTTTCAGGAGGTAACGGGGAAGGTGGACAGGGCCTGAATAAGAACGCAGATACTCTGTTCGCGAACGTATTCAAAATCGTTAATCAGGGTACGAATACAATAAGAGTCCAACTTGGCGATGATGATGACCAGAGTTCATTAATTGGATCGCTTCCGGACGGACCAATGGCCGTATTCTACTCATTTAGCGGTCTCAGCTCGCCGAATGTGTCGAATTTCACGCCCTTTGACGCAAGTCCGGCCCCCAGTTACTACCCCAGTTCAGACGTTACTAATCAAGATCTGTCACCGGGTGATGAAATGTATGTTCACATGGGGTTCTACCTAAACGCCGATACTCAAGAACTGGGCGGTGCCTCGACCAATATCGTTGATGTTCCCGACGATATCGGGATTTATGCTGATTCGACGCCTGATTCAGACGGATTATAGAAGTCGAACTCACTACCCGCATATTTTAATTGGATAGCCGTCGAGGAGAAGAACTGCCAATTACGCAGAGATCACACCATCGATAACTACAAAGATAGATGAACTATCGTAAAATATTTGTAATTTTCTAAATCGATGAATGTAAACCAGATATTTCACGACAGCTTGAAACTTCTTGCTCTCTGCTTGATACTCGCTCTCCTCGTCGGCGCCGCCCTCGGCCAACCAGTCCTCCTCGGCTACGTCGAAACCGGCTCCATGTCCCCGACGATGGAACCGGGCGACGGCTTCGTCGCCGTCCCCTCCGCCCTCACCGACGAACCCGAGGCGGGCGACGTCGTCGTCTTCCGCGCGGAGGAGATACAGGGCGGCGGCCTGACCACCCACCGAATCGTCGGGGAGACGCCACAGGGATACGTCACCAGAGGCGACGCGAACCCGTTCACCGACCAGGACGGCGACGAACCGCCGGTGAAAGAGGCGCAGATAGTCGCCGAGGCGTGGCAGGTGGGCGGGAACGTCGTCGTGATTCCGCAGTTGGGCACCGCAGTGACGGGAATCCGCGGCGCCGTCGAGACGGTGCAACGGACCGTCTCCTCGCTACTGGGGACGCGCGCCCTCCTCGGCCCGCAGGGACTCGCGTACCTGTTCTTCGGCGCGACGGCCCTCTACTACCTCGTCGGCGAACTCCGCGGCGACGGGCGGGAGCGTCGGCGTCGGGAGACGAACCGCGACGGGGGTATCGACCCGCGCCTGTTCGCCCTCGGCTTCACCCTCCTCCTCGTCGGCGGCGCGACGGCGGCGATGGTCGGACCGGCGGGCACACAGCAGTACGGCGTCGTCAGCGCGGAGTTCGACTCCGAGCGACCGACGGTGATTCCGGCGGGCACGTCCGCGAACGTCACCTACGCCGTCGGCAACGGCGGGTCCGTCCCCGTCCACGTCTTCCTCGAACCCGCCAGCGAAGGCGTGGCCGTCCACCCCGAGGAACTGACCGTCGACGGCCGGCGCGTCGCCAACGCCACGGTGACGCTGTCGGCGCCGCCGCAGACGGGGTACTACCGCCGGTTCGTCACTGAACACCGCTACCTCGCGGTGCTTCCCCACTCCGTGACGGAGTCGCTCTACCGGGTCCACCCGTGGGCACCAATCGTCGCCATCGACGCTCTCCTCGGCGTGCCGTTCTACCTCCTCGCAGTCGCTCTCGTCGGCACTGGACGAGTGCGGAGTCGGAGTCGGAACCGAGCGGTGCCGATGCGGCGGCGGATTCGACGGGCGGTGCGGGGCCTGTACGCCCGCGAGTGACCGGCGCGCTCCAACGTCACGCCTGTAACGAGACCTGAAACTACGTTACCCACGACGTTACTATCGTGTTACTCTCTCGACAGACGAGCGATGTCTGACTGGGAGATTCGGGCACGGGGAGTGATAACAGGCAACTTCGCGCTGGTGGTCGGGTGTATGCTCGTCCTCGCCGCGGCGGGCGGGTGGGTGACGTACGCGACTCACGTCGACCCGGGGACGCACGTCGAGGAGCGTCCGGGAGCGTGGTGGGAGACGACGGCCGAGTTCGGCCACGCCGCGACGGTCACAGAACCGAACCCGGTGTACCCCGTCGGCGCCACGCTGACGGACCGGTCGGCGTACTACGGTGCCATCGCGCCGCGACTCGACGGCAACTTCACGTACGGGTACGCCGCCAGCGAGGGCGGGTCGCTGACCCTCCGCGTCGACGCGGACGTGGTGTTGCAGGCCGTCGAGCGGAACCAATCCGGGGCGGTCCAGACGCGGTACTGGCAACGGACGCGGAACCTCGGCGAGTCGGAGGCGCGCGGCGTCGCACCCGGCGAGTCCGTCCGCGTCCCGTTCTCGTTCAACGCCACCGAACTCGCACGCGAGACGGACCGGATAGACGAGGAACTGGGGGCGTCACTGGGCGAAACCGAAGCGCTCGTTCGCACCACCGTCACGCTCACGGGGACGGTGAACGGGGAGTCCGTCGACCGGACCGAGCGGTACGCCCTGCCCGTCGGACTGGGGAACGCGTACACCGTCGAGGACCCGGGGCCGACGACCGACCGGCACGCGCCGACCCGGACGGTCACCGTGCCGAACCGGTACGGACCGGTGCGGCAACTCGGGGGGCCGGTGCTCCTCGGCGTCGGACTGGGCGGCGCCGTCGGACTCGTCTGGGCGCGCCGGCGGGGCCGTCTGGCGCCGCCGACGCCGGCCGAGACGGAACGGCTCTCGTTCCGCGAGGCCCGGTCGGAGTTCGACGAGTGGATTCACGCCATCGACCTGCCCGCCTCGGCGTTCGAACGCCCCCGCGCGGAGGCCGAGTCGCTCGCGGACCTCGTCGACTTCGCCATCGACACGAACAGCAGCGTCGTCGAGGACGCCGAGGCGGGGACGTACTACGTCCTCCACGACGGCTACCTCTACACGTACGCCCCGCCGGCGTTCGACCGTCCGGACGACGGCACCGGTGACGGCGAGAGCGGCGGTGCGAACGGCGACGGTGACGGGGAGAGTGACGCGATGGACGGCGGAGAGCGCCGACCGGACGACGCCTCCGAGTCGGCGACGGCCGCGTCGGCGGACGGAGAACGGTCGCCGTAGCGCGTCAGACGTCGTTCGCGTCGCGGAGCGTGAACGCGCCCTCGTACAGGGCCGTCCCGACGACGGCGGCGGCCGCGCCCGCCTCCTTCAGCGCCCGGACGTCGGAGAGCGAGGCGACGCCGCCGGAGGCGACGACGGGGATGTCGACGGCGTCGACGACGCGGCGGGTCACGTCCGTCTGGACTCCCTCTAGCTTCCCCTCCACGTCCACGTCGGTGAACAGAATCGCGCCCGCGCCGAGTTCCTCGTAGCGCGCCGCGGCCTCTGCGGGGTCCAGTCCCGTCCCCTCGGTCCACCCGGAGACGACGACTTCGCCGTCCCGCGCGTCGAGGCTCACCATCACGGAGCCGGGGTGCGTCTCGCTTATCTCGGCGACCACGTCCGGGTTCTCCACGGCGGCCGTCCCGAGGATGACGCGTTCGACGCCGAGTTCGAGGAGTTCGCGGGCGTCCGCGGCCGTCCGGATGCCGCCGCCCAACTGGACGGGCACGTCGACGGCGGCGACGACGGCTTCGACGGCGTCGGCGTTCTGGCGTTCGCCCTCGAACGCGCCGTCCAAGTCGACCAGGTGGAGCGTGGACGCGCCCTCGTCCACCCAGCGTTCGGCGGCCGCGACGGGGTCGCCGTACCGTTTCTCCGTGCCGCGTTCGCCCTGCACCAACTGGACGACTTCGCCGTCCTGCATGTCTACCGCCGGAATCACCTCGAACGTCGGGAACGCCTCTGACATGCGAGAGCGTGGGCGCCCGGCGCGCCTAAAGTCACCGAAGGCGGCGGGGCGGGGGCGGTGACGGCGACGGCGGCGGGAAGTGGGTGGTGACGGCGACGGCGGCGGGAAGGGGCGGTGACGGCGGACCGAGCGGAGTCGAACGACGGACGGCGACGAGTCGGACGCGACGGGTGCGAACGAAACCCGCCGGAGGGTACGATTCGCAACCGCTTTGATGCCGGGCGAATCAGCAACTGGTAATGAAACTGTTCGGTTCGAGCGGGACCCGTGGCGTCGTGGGGGACGGCCTCACGCCCGAGTTCGTCCTGCGCGTCGCCAAAGCGGCCGGGACGGTCTGGGGGTCGGACCGTGCGGTGGTCGCGCGCGACACGCGAACGACCGGGGAGATGTTCTCGAACGCCGCCGCGAGCGGTCTCACCAGCGTCGGCGTGGACGTGGACGTGCTGGGCGCCGTCCCCACGCCCGGCGCGGTCCGCTACTGCGGGGCCGAGGAGGTTCCGGCCGTGGTCATCACGGCCTCTCACAATCCGCCGGAGTACAACGGCATCAAACTCGTCGGCGACGACGGCGTCGAACTCGCCGTCGCCGACCTCGAACGCATCGAGGACCACGTCCTCGCCGAGGAGTTCGCCACCGCGTCGTGGGACGAGGTGGGCGAGATTCGGCACGTCGACTCGGCGAACCGCGAGTACGTCGAGGACCTCCTGACCGCCATCGACGGCGACGCCATCGCGGACGCGGACCTGACCGTCGCGCTCGACCCCGGCCACGGCGCCGGCTGTCTCACCAGCCCCGACTTCTTCCGCGAACTCGGCTGTGAGGTCGTCACGGTCAACGCCAACCCCGACGGCCACTTCCCCGGCCGCGAGTCCGAACCCGTCGGCAGCAAACTCGGCGACCTCTGCCGCCTCGTGAAGGCCAGCGACGCCGACGTGGGCATCGCGCACGACGGCGACGCCGACCGGGCCGTCTTCGTGGACGAGGCGGGCGAGTTCGTCGCCGGCGAAGCCTCGCTGGCCGCCCTCGCCGCCGCCCACCTCGACGAGGGCGACACCACCGTCGCCGCCGTCAACGTCTCCCAGCGTCTCGTGGACGTCTGCGACGACGTCGGCGCGAACCTCGAACTGACGCCCATCGGCGCGACGAACCTCATCACGCGGATTCGCGACCTGTGGGCCGAGGGCGAGTCCGTCCCCATCGCGGGCGAGGGCAACGGGGGGATATTCTTCCCGAACTACCGACTCGTGCGCGACGGCGCCTACACCGCCGCGAAGTTCCTCGAACTCGTCGCCGACCGGCCGGTGAGCGAGGTCATCGCCCCCTACACCGACTACGTGAACGTCCGCGTCAACCTCGCGTACGAGGACGAGGCGGAACTCGAAGCGATGCTGGAGGCGGCCCGCGACTACGCCGAGTCCTCGGAGGCGACGCCGAACACGACGGACGGCTACCGCCTCGACTACGGCGACGCGTGGGTGCTCGTTCGGCCCTCCGGCACCGAACCGAAGGTGCGCGTCTACGCCGAGGCCCGCGATGAGGGCCGCGCACGCGAACTCGCCGGCGGCGCCGAGGCGGCCCTGCGCGCCGCGATCGACGACTCCTGAGAGGGGCCACACCGCACCCGGACCGAGCCGAACCCGGCACTCGGCGGCCGACGGAGTCTGTCCGGTCGTGTCACCTTTTACGCACGAATCCGTCTAGCGCCGTGATGCAGGGTCCCGTGACCGTCCGCCCCGTCGCCTCGTTCGCGGAGTACTGCGACGCCATGCGGACGTGGCGTCTCGCGTGGCGCGCCGCGTTCGACCACATCCTCCCGGCCGCGTCGCTGCCGGCCGCGGACGTACCCGCCGACCGACTGGACCGACTCGAAGCGGCGTACGAGGACGTGACGCTCCACGACGACGTGTTCGTCGCCACGGCCGCCGGCGCGGGGGCGGCCGGCGCAGACTCGTCGCCCGCCGCCGCGAACTCGCCGCCCGCCGACGCCGACACCGGTGTCGTCGGGTTCGCACACGCCGTCTGGGACGCCGACCGCACGGAGTCGTTCGTCCCTGCCGACGATGCCGAACTGCGCGCACTGTACGTTCGCCCCGACGACTGGGGCGACGGCGTCGGCTCCGCCCTCCTCTCGCACGTCGAACGGGCCGCCCCCGCCGACGGCGACGCGCGGCGACTCGTCCTCCAGACGTTCGCCGACAACGAGGACGGCCGCGCGTTCTACCGCGCCCGCGGCTTCGATGCGGTCGGCGAGGGCTCGTACGAGGTGGACGACGAGTCGTATCCGACGGTGGTGTTCGCGAAGTCGCTGCGGCTAGAAACTGAGGAGGCCGAATAGGCAGACCACCGCGCCGAGGGCGAGGAGGGCGACGCCGCGTTCCACGGAGACGTCCTCGGCCGGGTCAGCGGGCATCTCGGGCCGTTCCTCCGGCGGGAGCAACCACGCCATCGGCGCGTCGTCGACGCCGGTCACGTTCTCGGCGGGGTCGTCCGGTCGGTTCACGCGGGCGACGGCGCGCCGCAGTTCGAGCGCCCGCGCGCCGTAGTAGAAGCAGGCGAACCCGGAGAGCAACGCGAGGACGCCGACGGCGGACATCGGTCAGCCGCCGTCCTCGGAGAGCGCCTCGGCGAGTGCGTCGCGGGCGTCGCGGAGTTCGGCCAGGTCCGACTCGACGGCGCCCGAACGCAGTCGCTCCAGTTCGTCGTCGGTGAGTTCCGTCCGCGCGCGCGTCGCCGTCCGGAGTCGCTCGTAGTCGTCGCGGCGAGTCAACTCGCGGACCCGTCGGAGCGCGGCTATCGTCTCCTCGTCGGCGAACCGCGACAGCACGGAGACGAGTTCGTTCGCCCGCCGGCGAAGCGTCTCGGCGTCCGGCGGCGGCGACGGCACGCGGAGGGGGCCGGCGTCGAGGCGTTCGAGGTACGTCCGGTGGACGGCGACGGACGTCTGGAGCATCGCCGGGTCCTCGGCGTAGTGGTCGAGTTTCGACCCGGTGTAGTCGGCGTAGTCGAGGAGCGTCGGAATCGGTTCGTCGGCGTCGGGGCTCTCGCGGGCGAACTCGCGCAGGTCCCGCGGCGGCGAGCGGAACTCGACCAGCGGGTACCACTCGGCGGCCTCGACCACCGACAGCACCTCGCGGATGGACGCCGACGACTTGAACGACCGGAACTCCTCGGTCACGCGTTCGTCGTACGCCTCGATGGGGTCGCGCAGGCGTTCGACCGGCGCGTCCACGTCCGCCTCGCCGAGTTTCACCAGTCGTTCCAACTCCTCGATTCGGTCGTCGAGGTCGTTCAGGAGGAGTTTCGCGTCGCGCCGCGCCTCCGTGAGAGCGTCCGTCGTCTCCGTCCTGCGGTCGAGGCGGTCGACGTACGCCGCGGCCGGTTCGAGGTCCGCGCGGGCCCCCTCGAAGTCGCGTTCGCGGAGGCGACGGCGGTCCATCCGGTCGGCCGCCGCCTCGAACGCGTCGCGGTCGGGCAGGTCCTCCGGCAGGTCCTCGACGAGTCCGAGGAACTTGTCCTGGAACTCGACGTACGCCTGGAAGTCGCCGGTACCGACGGCGGACTCCTCGTAGTCGTCGAGGAGGCGAGTCGCCTTCCGGTAGGCGTCGGCGGCCGCGACGACGGACTCCTCGCCCGTCTCCGCGATGGCCGCCTCGGCGTCGTCGCGGTCAGCGCGCGCCGCGAGCAGTCGCTCGCGCAGGTCGTCCGCATCGTCGGCGTTCGGCGTCTCGTCGGACATCGGTCAGTAGACGTCGTCGGGGTCGAACACTGTCTCGCCCACCTCCTCGCCGTCGACGGTGCGGTAGAAACACGAGCGGTGGCCGGTGTGGCACGCCCCGCCGGTCTGGTCGACGAGGTACAGCAGGGTGTCCGCGTCGCAGTCCACGCGGACCTCGCGGACCGACTGGGTGTGCCCGCTGGTCGCGCCCTTCTCCCAGAGTTCGTCACGACTGCGGGAGTAGTAGTGCGCTCGGCCCGTCTCGCGCGTGCGTTCGAGCGCCTCGGGCGAGACGTACGCGAGCATCAACACTTCACCGGAGTCGGCGTCCTGCGCGACGGCGGGGACGAGTCCGTCGTCGCCGAAGTCCACCTCGACGTCCTCGGTCATCGACTCGAATCACGGCGTAACCGCCGATATGTCTTGTGTCACGACGACGCGCGGTCCACGCTCGCAGTCGCCGCCCAGTCGTCCCCTCGTCGCCGCCCTGCCGTCCCCTCGTCGCCGCGCCGCCCGCGGGCCGCCGTCAGTCCGCCGACGCCGACGACTCCGCCGCCTCCTCGGAGCGCTCGACCGACCGCCGGCCGAGGACCATCCCGATGCCGACGGCGAAGAAGACGGCGCCGAAGACGAGGACGACGAGGGCCCAGCGGAGCGAGTCGGGCAGTTCGACGCCGGCGTTGACGATGCCGAACGAGACGGCGACGAAGAGGACGGCGGGGAGTCCGTCCGCGAGGGAGGCCCCGTCCGAGTCGCCCGACCACGCCTCGCGCTCCCGGAGGAGGAGGGCGCACCCGCCGGCCCAACAGACGCCGGCGTTGGCCGCGAGAAGCGGGGCTGAGGAGAGCCAGTACGCGACGGCACCGCCGAGAAGACCCCCGAGAATCCCGGCGGCGCGGGTGCTGCGCGACATGGCCTCGTGTGGTCGCCCGACCGAGAAAAGTGAGTCGCCCGCGGCGGCCGGCCCCACCGACGTGCCGACCGACCCTTCGACGCGGCAGTCAGACCAGACCGAGTGCGCCGACGATACCGAACACGATGTCGCCGTAGGTGAACGCGACGACGGTACCGAGGAACATCGGGACGATGAACGGGATGCCCGGCGAAATCCACACCGACTCGCGCGTCGTCACCACCTGCAGGCCGTCGCGGAGTTTCTCCGGCGTCGTGCCGTACGCCGTCGAGTCGATGTCCGCTAAGAACGCCTCCGCGCCCCACGGGTCCGCCTCGGCGACGGTGCCGCCGTCGACGGCCATCCCGTCGCCGACGGCGCCGTCCGTCGGGTCGTGCGTCTCGGTGATGCTCGTCGGGTCGCGGTGCCTGTCGGGGTGTTCGCGGAGTTCCGACAGGCTCGTCCCCCGCCAGCGGAGGTACATCCGCAGGGCGTCGATGTCGAGGCCGTTGCGGGTGTAGCCCGTCGTCGTCTCGAACAGGCGGCCGTGCGCCGTCGACAGCGACGAGACGGGGATGCGGCGGCCGAGGAACATCAGCGGCAGTTCGACGGTTCCCTCGAGGAGGTTCCGCGCGGCGAGGGCGAGCGGATAGCCCACCGCCAGCACGACGGTGTTCGTGAGGACGGTCATCGAGAACACGCCGAGCGTCGTCCTGACCGTCGGGAGTGACAGTCCCGGCAGGAGATACTGCGGAAAGGTCGGCAGGAGGACGGCGATGGTGATGAGCGCTTTCGCGTCCGCCCCGCCGAACCCGCCGAGTCGCCAGAACAGGTACGAGAGGGGCGCGACGAACAGGAGGCTGATTCCCACGCGGAGGAAGTAGAGTTGGTCGGCGGGCCTGAACGCCAGGTGAGACAGCGAGTCCCACGCGAGGAGGAGGACGCCGAGAACGACGAGCGGATACCACACGACTGAGGGGACCCGTCGCGTCTCGACGTCGCGCCACGCCGCCCACCCTAACAGGGGGACGATGGCGAGACGAAGGATGTCGGGTACGGACGCGAACATAGTGGGCGAAGGAGTCCGGGGGGAGTTATCGTTTTGGAATTCTGAAACGCGCCGGACAGGAACCGGAGGCGTCGGGGGAGCGACCGGGGGACGCGACCCGGCGGGCGTCGTCGCGTTCGCTCGCGGTGTCGCGTCCGGTCGCGGGTCGACCCGTGCTGCGTCGCGTCACCGTTCGACGGCGACGGTGTGGGTGGACTGGAGCCACGCCCGGTGGTTCTCGGCGTCCTGAACGATGCAGACGGTGGTGCCGTCGTCGTCGTACTGGATGAATCTGTAGCGGCCGCGGTTCGTCGCGTTCGATGCGGGTTCGGTGTCGGTGTCGGTGGGCATGGATGGGTGTGTGGTGTCGGCAGGTGGTACGTCGGGAGTCGGTCGGCGGGGGGTACGTCGCGGACGGTCAGTCAGCGTCGTCGGTCCACGCGACTCTGCAGTCCTCGCTGCAGAACAGGTAGACCGTCGAGGGGTCGTCCGGGGCAGTCGCGGCGAGGTGGCGGCGGGAGGGGTCTATCTCGGCGGCGCAGGTCGCACAGCGCTTCAGATACGTTCCGTCGCGGGGGTGCTGCGACGCGTCGGCGATCTCCTGGTCGGGTGAGTCTGTCACGGGAGATCGACCTCCTACCTCGTCACCCGGACGCGTCCCACGCGCGGGGAACCCGCGTCGGCGGTCCGCCTCGCGTTATCGGTAGTTTGCATCGTATCGGTCGCCGGCCGCCGAGTTCGCGTCGGTGCCGAGCGAGATGGGCTGGTCGACGTCGGCGGGCGTGGGCGCGCGCGTCACCGAGACGCTCCCGTCGCTGTCGACGGCGACGCTGCAGCCCTCGTAGCGGAACGTCAGGTAAGCGTCGTGTTCAGCCGTTTCGCGGGCGGGACCGAACAGCGTTTCGAGAGCGTCCGTCTCGACCACGTTCCCCAACGGGTCGAGTTCGAGCGGCGGGGTGTTCGTCAGGTCGGAGACCGTCTCGACGATAGTGAAACAGAGATCCTCTTCGGGGCGTACGGTGACGTTCTTTCGCTCGTTCATTGGGTTACATCGTTCCGTACGGACGAAGCGGGCATGTTCCTGTGGCGTATATAGATAGAGTCCGCCCCGACGGGAGGTGTATATTGATTCAGGCGTCGGGGTCGTCCGTCTCGTCGCTCCCGAACACCAGCGAGAACAGTTCGTGCTCTCCCTTTCGGATGTGTCGGTTCACGGTGGGCTGGGACACGTCGAGAATCTCGGCGACCTCTCGCCCGGTCGCCCGCCGCGGCCAGTCGAAGAAGCCGGCGACGAACGCCGTCCGGAGGACCTCCTCCTGCCGGTCGGTGAGTCGCTCCCGGTAGAGCGCGCGGAACTCCGACTCGGTCTGAATCGGCCGGTCGAGTTCCCGGCGCGCGACGAGTTCGACGCCGTCGTACGCTTGCAGGAACATCTCCAAGAACGCGCGGATGTCGCCGGTGCGCGGGAGTTCGACCGTCAGCGTGGCTCTGTCGGCCGTCGCCGTGAACGCCGTCGGGTGCGCGCCGTAGCCGAGGAGCGTCGCGAAGAAGCTCTCGTCTTCGAGCGTTGCCTCGTACAGGTAGCCGTCGTCGCGTTCGGCGAGGAGGTTCGCGTCGCTGATGTACGGCATCTGAGTCGCCTGCGACAGGACGGTGTCGGGGTCGACGCCGTCGACGACGAAGAACGAGCGAATCGTGCCGTCGCCCTGTTCGACGAGGGCGTCGAGCGAGAACCGCCCCTCGGTGTCGGCGACGTGCGTGACCGGCGGAACCGACGGGTCGTCGATGCGGAACTCCAGTTCGACCGCCTGGTCGCCGACGAGCGCTTTGCGCCGTTCCAGCGCGTTGATGGCGAACCCGATGGTCCGGCCCAGTTCGCCCAGCACCTCCACCTCCAGTTCGTCGAAGACGCCGGGGCCCCCCGCGTAGAGGTTCAACACCCCGTACAGCGTCTCTTTGTACACGAGCGGTATCGAGATACCCGCTCGGAGGCCGCGCTTGAGCGCCTGCGCGCGCCACGGTTCGAAGGGCGGGTCGGTGTGGAAGTCGTTCTGTACCTGCGGTTCGTGCGTCCGGAGTGCCCGACCTGCGGGCCCCCGACCCGTCGGTTCGTCGGCGGCGGCGGTCACCGTGATGTCGTCGAGGTAGCCGCGTCCGACGCCGGCCGACGCCACGGGGACGAGTTCGCCGCCCACCGTCTCCTGTTCGCCGATCCACGCGAAGCGGTACGGCTCCGCGTTCGCCAACTGCGTGCAGACGACTTCCTCTATCTCCTCGCGGGAGGTGGCCTCGGTCAGCGCCCGCGTCATGTCGCGGATGACGTCGTTGATGCGGTTCACCCGTTCGAGCGTCTCCGTCCGCGCCTCCAGTTCCGCCGTCCGTTCGCGGAGGCGTTCCTCCCGGTCGGTCCGCTCCAGCGCCGCCCTGACGTTGGCGACGAGGATGTTCGCGAGGACGACGTCCGTCTCGGAGAACGCGTTCGGCTCCGTCTCGCCGGTGACGAACACGCCGTACTTGCCGATGGGGAGGAGGATGGCGCTGCGGAGCGGCGTCTCCGAGACGTCGCGTTCGGCGGGAAGGTCGTCGAACGCCGCGCTGGAACTGGTGGCGTACACCTCCCACGGCAGGTCGGCGTCGGATGCGAACAGCGACCCCTCACCGACGAGGTTCGCCGCGGCCTCCGTCCGCGCAGTGACGACGAGTTCGCCGCGCTCGTCGTACAGTTTGATGTCGGACACCGGGAGGTCGAGCGTCTCGGCGGCCGCGCGGACGGCCAACTCGCTCACCTCCTGTGACGTCTCGGCCGTCGCCAGCGCCTGCGCCGTCTCGTTGAGCGACGCCAGTTGCGCCTCCCGGCGTCGGCGCTCGGAGATGTCGCGGACGACGCCGACGCGGCCGGACTCACCGCCTCCCAGCGGAAACGACGAGATGTTGGTCTCCACGGGCACCTCTCCCCGCGGCGTCTCCAGCGTCGTCTCGTACGTCACGTCGCCGCCGTCCGCGTTCGCCGATTCGAGCAGCGCGTTCACCTCCTCGTGAGTCTCCTCGCTCGTCACCGCCGTCGCGTGCGCGCCGACGAGTTCCGTCCGTGGGCGGCCGACCAACTCGACGAACGCCCGGTTGACGGCGACGAACCGACCCGCCTCGTCGAGGACGTACAGGCCGTCGCGGACGGTCTCGACCATCGCCTCGTACCGCTCTAACTCCCGTTCGCGACGCTGTCGGTCGGTCGAGGCGGGCGCGTCGCCGGCGGACCGACGGTCGTCGGGCGCGTCCGCTTCGGGCGCCGCCGAACTCGGCTCGGTCGCCGAGGCGACGACGTGGTCACCGAGGACCGAGACGTGGTCGGCGCTCCCGTCGTGGACGTACGCGTCGATGCCCGCGGCGCGCGCCCGCCGGAGGAGGTCCGGCGAGTGCTCGTCGCCGTACAGAATCGTGGCGGCCGAAGGCGACCGGTCGCGAACCGTCGCGAGGTACTGGACCGCGTCGACGCCGTGGAGGTCGGCGCGGACGACGACGCAGTCCCGCGGTTCCGCGGCGAGTGACCGGTCGGCTGCCGCCCGCGACGGGACGGTGTCGAGGGCGACGCACGGATGTGTATCTCGGAGCGCCGAGCGGACGGACTCGGCGCGGTCGGGGTCCGAATCGACGTAGAGCGTCGAGATGGGGTCGCTGTTCAGGGGGGATGCCACGACGGGGTATCAACAGCAGACTTGTGACGGGGACCTGATAAGCGTCGTGGGCGGTCGGTCGAACGGCGGTGCCCGTGCCGACGGTCGACGCGAAAGAAAAATTCGAGGCTGTGTCGCTCGCCTGCAGCGTGCGACGCGAGAGCGTCTTAGATGACGCGGTTCTGGAGGTAGTCGAGGTGCTTCGCGTTGTAGACGATCTTGACCTCGTCGGTCTCCGGCGAACCGATGCAGGTGAGACGGACGTTCTTGTCAGAGACCTCCTCGTCGGAGAGAATCTGCTGCATGTCCATCTCGATTTCGCCCTCTTTCACGATGGCTGCGCAGTTCGCGCAGGCGCCGGCGCGGCACGAGAAGGGCCAGTCGTAGCCCTGTGCCTCCGCGGCTTCGAGGATGTACTCGCCCTGGTTGACTTCGAGAGTGCCGTAGTCCTCGTCGCCGAGGCCGGCGTCCGCTGCGTTCTCGAAGAGGTCGTCGTCATCCATGTCCCAGCCGTTGTCGTCGAGTACTTCGTAGTTGAGGTATTCTACCGTGGGCATCACCGTTCGGTTCGCGACCCATGCCATTAGACTTTGCTGTTTTTCCCGCGCAGTGATCCGATTTCAGACGCTCAGCGGCCGAAATCGTGCGAACTAGTACCGTGCGAGCGGGTCAGATGGGGGACACGGAGAACAGCGCGTAGGAGGCGAGGGCGGACAGCGAGGGCGTGAGCAGCCAGAAGAAGATGACCCGTCCGGTCGTCCCGGGGTCGAACAGGTCGGAGCCGGCGAGGTCCGTCTCCTCCTCCTGTCCCATCGGCGGCACGTCCTCGCGCGTCTCCGTGGTGAGCGCGTTCACGGACATCTCGGGCGTCTTGCCGCCGAGCGCTTCGCCGATGGTGACCGTCCGGGTCGCCCGGCCCCAACCGAGCCCGACGATGCACATCGTCGCCGAGACGGCGAGACTCGCCGGGATGCCGATGTACGAGAGGAAGGCGATGAGCGACGCCGAGACCGTCTCGACGATGAGGGCCGCGAGGATGGGCAACTCCGTAAGGTCGTTGCCGACGGTGTCGAGCGTCCGGCGGGCGATGGTGAACGCGCCGAGGCCGATGGCGCCCGCGCCGAGGAGGATGCCCTCGTTGATGCCGAGTGCGCCGTTGCCGACCAGCGGTGCGACGGCGTTCGCGGCGTTCGACGCGCCCGCCGAGTACGCCATGTAGCAGGCGATGGCGACGACGAGGACGGTGCTCCCGGCCTCGCGCGGCGTCGTGTTCGGTCCGAGCGTCGGCGTGGGGAACCCGTCCCGGTCGAGTTCCACCAGCGGCCCCGGCGAACTGTCGAGTTTGAGCGTCGCGTCGAGGTACGGGTAGACGTACCGGCCGACCATCGCGCAGATCCAGAACGCGATGACGGGGGCGACGATCCACCACGAGACGATTTCGAGCATCACGCCCTCGTCGAGCGTTCCCGTGGCGACGCCGAGGCCGGCGATGGCGCCGACGGCGGTCATCGAGGTGGAGGCGGGGACGCCGAACGTGTTCGAGATGAGGAGGGCGAGGCCGACGAAGAAGAGGACGGCCACGCTCGCGGCGAGGGTGAACTCGCTCTGCGGGACGATCTGTCCGCCCATCGTCTTGATGACCTCGCGGCCGGCGGTCCACGCGCCGAGGAGGGCGAACGCCGTCATGAGCGTCGCCGCGAGCAGTTTGCTCAGGAGCCCGCTCCCGACGGCCGGACCGAAGGCGACGCCCGTGGACGACCCGCCGATGTTGAAGCCGACGAAGGCGGCGACCAACAGACCGACGACGAGGAGTATTTCGACCACGGACGCACGTTCGGCGGTGTAGTGGATAAGCGTCATCATCCCGCTTCGGCGGCGTCGGACGCGCCGCCGGTCACGCGCCGACGGCCGACCCGACGAGCGAGAGGGCGGCGTTGGCGACGTTCGACGCCGCCGCGAACGCCGTGGAACGACCGGTCGCGGCGACGAGGAGCGAGCCGCTCGGGTCGTCGTCCGGCGCGTTCACTCCGTCGCCGCCTCGATGGCCTGCGACAGGTCGGCGACGATGTCGTCGGCGTCCTCGACGCCGACCGAGAGGCGGACCATGTCGGGCGTGACGCCCGCGGCGACCTGTTCCTCCTCGGTCAACTGCTGGTGGGTCGTCGAGGCGGGGTGGATGACGAGCGTCTTGGCGTCGCCGACGTTGGCGAGCAACGAGGCGAGTTCCACCTCGTTCACCGTCTCGCGGGCCGCCTCGTAGCCGTCGGCGAGGCCGAACGTTATCATGCCGCCGTAGCCGCCGTCGAGGTACTCCGACGCCTCCGCGTGCGTCTCGTGGGACTCCAGACCGGGGTAGTTCACCCACGACACCGCGTCGTGGTCCTCGAGGAACTCCGCGACGGCCATCGCGTTCTCGCAGTGCCGGTCCATCCGCATCGGGAGCGACTCCACCTTCTCCAGCGTGTTCCACGCGTCGAACGGCGACTGGGCGCTCCCCAGGTCGCGCAGGCCGCGGGCGATGGCGGCGTAGGTGAACGCCGCGTCGCCGAACCGTTCCGAGAAGTCGACGCCGTGGTAGGCGGGGTTCGGCTTCGCGATTTCGGGGTAGTCGTCGGCGTACTCGGCCCACGGGAACGACCCGCCGTCGACGAGGACGCCGCCGATGGTGGTGCCCGCCCCGTGAATCCACTTCGTCGTCGACTCCCAGACGAGGTCCGCGCCGTGTTCGAGGGGGCGGCAGAGGTACGGCGTCGCGAACGTGTTGTCCACGAACAGGGGGACGCCGTTGTCGTGGGCCACCTCGGCCAACTTCTCGAAGTCCGGCGTGACCAGCGCGGGGTTGCCGATGGTCTCGACGTGGACGAACGCGGTGTCGTCGTCGATGGCCTCGTCGTAGGCGTCGTAGTCCAGCGTGTCCACGAACTTCGTCGTCACGCCGCGGCGCTCGACGGTGTGCGTCAGGTAGGTGTACGTCCCGCCGTACAGCGACGACGAGGAGACGATGTTGTCGCCCGCCGAGGCGAGGAGGAACGTCGCGAGGTCGAACGCGGCCATCCCGGACGCCGTCGCCGCCGCGCCGACGCCGCCCTCCAGCGAGGCGAGTCGCTCCTGCAGCATCGCCACCGTGGGGTTCATCAGCCGCGAGTAGATGTAGCCCTCCTTCTCCAGGGCGAACTGGCTCGCGGCGTCCTCGGCGTCGTCGAAGACGTAGGAGGTGGTCTGGTAGATGGGCGGCGCGCGCGAACCCGTCGCGGCGTCCGGTTCCTGTCCCGCGTGGAGACTCCGCGTGCTGAAGCCGGGCGTCTCGGTATCGTCGTCTGCGTCGTCGGACATACGGTGCACGACGCACGAGGCGGTGTTAAAACGGGCTGTCGGCTGCAAGACCCGCCGGACTCGGTGACGCGAGCGACCCGACGGCTTCTGACGCGACCGACCCGTCGACGGCGACGACGCCGCGGGCGGCCCGTTCAGGCCGCGTCCGGGCGGTGTCCGTTCAGCGACGCGCCGGCGAAGAACAGGACGAGACCGACCGCGAGGACGGCCAGCGCGACGGGCCACGCGAGGAGGGGGAGCGCGAGGACGACGAACCCGACGACGGCGAGGAGGCCGCCGACGGAGACGGCCGCGGCCCGTCCCCGCCCCGCGACGACGGCGAGGCCGACGACGGCGAGGAGGACGCCGCCGACGCCGAGAAGGTCGAACGCCGTCAACGGCCCGACCGTATCCGGTCGGGTGCCCAGCGTGAAGTTCGGCGCGGCGGCGACGAGTCCGAAGTAGGCGACGGCGGCGCCGACGAGGGCGACGACGAACCCGCCGACGCGACCGAGAGAGCGAGCGAGCGACATACCGGGACGGTCGGCCGGGGACGGCAAAGTCGCTTCGGGTCGGGGGTGGGCAGGACGGCGTGGGTCACACCGCGCGGCGCGCCGACGGCGACTACCGACTGAACAGCGAGGAGTGGACGGGCGCGAAGTCCCGGTCGTCGGGGAGCGACTCGGGTTCCTCCTCGGTGTCGTGGACCGACCGCCCTTCGACGCCCGATTCGAGGAAGTCCCGGACCGGCGGGCCGACCTTCTCCGGTTCGACGAGGAAGGCGTCGTGGCCGTGGTCGGACTCGACGACGTGGTGGGCGACGGGGACGGACGTCTCGCGGAACGACTCCGCGAGCGACTCGGCCTGTTCGGTCGTGAAGTGCCAGTCGCCCGTGAAGGAGAGCAGGAGCGCCTCGCCCTCGAAGGCGGCCACCGCGTCGGCGTCGTCCTCGTAGCCCTCCGAGAGGTCGTAGTCGTCCATCGCGCGCGTGAGGTAGAGGTAGGAGTTGGCGTCGAACCGTTCGACGAACTTCTCGGCCTGGTAGTCGAGGTACGACTCCACGTCGCGGTAGGGGAAGAACGACGCCGCCGGGTCGGTCGGGAACGAGTCGCGTTGGGCGTCGCGGCCGGCGGCGCGGCGGCCGAACTTCCGCTCCATCGACGCCTTCGAGAGGTACATCACGTGGCCGAGTTGGCGCGCGAGTGCGAGGCCGTCATCCGGCGTCTTCCCCCCGTCGGACGAGTCCGACGACCCGTCCGACTCGGTGCCCTCGTCGGAGACGCCGTAGTAGTCGCCGCCGTTCCAGTTCGGGTCGGTGGTGATGGCGCGGCGGGCGATGGCGTCGAGAGCGAGACACTGCGGGTCCAGACGCCCGGCGGTGGCGACGGCCAGCAGGTAGCGCACGTCGTCGGGGTAGCGCTGGACCCAGTCGAGGGCGTTCATGCCGCCGACGCTCCCCCCGACGACGGCGTGCAGGCGGCCGACGCCGAGTTCGTCGAGGAGGAGTCGCTGCGAACGCGTCCAGTCGCCCACGGTGACCGGCGGGAAGTCGGTGCCGTAGGGGTCGCCGTCGGGTCCCTCCGAGGCCGGTCCGGTCGTCCCGTAGCAGGACCCGGGGACGTTCGCGCAGACGACGTAGTACTCGTTCGTGTCGATGGCCTTGCCGGGGCCGACGATGTCGTTCCACCACGCGCGGGCCTGCCCGGCCGTGTCGGAGCCGTAGCCCGCGACGTTCTGACTGCCGGTGAGGGCGTGGCAGACGAGGACGGCGTTGTCGCCGGTGAACTCGCCGTAGGACTCGTAGGCGACTTCGAGCGAGGGAATCTCCACGCCGCACTCGAAGTCGAACGCGCCGAGGTCGACCGTGCCGCTATCGGTCTTCACGCCGGACGCACCTCCGTCGGGCGCGCCGTCGCGGCGGGCGCGTGCGTCGTGACCGCGGCTATCATCGCGCCGCCTCCGCGGCCCGCCGAATCGAGCGGTCCAAGTCGGCGATTACGTCCGCGGCGTCCTCGATGCCGACCGAGAGGCGCAGCATGTCGGGGCCGACGCCCGCGGCGCGTTGCTCGTCGGCGCTCAACTGCGCGTGCGTCGTCGAGGCGGGGTGGATTATCAGCGTCTTCGCGTCGCCGATGTTGGCGAGGAACGAGGCGAGTTCGGTGTTCTCGCAGGTGGCCTTGGCCGCCTCGAAGCCGTCTGCGAGGCCGAACGTCACCATGCCGCCGTACCCTCCCTCCAGATACTCCGTCGCCTCCGCGTGCGTCTCGTGGTCCTCGAACCCGGGGTACGACACCCACGCCACGTCGTCGTGGTCGCGGAGGAACGTCGCCACCTCGCGGGCGTTCGCGCAGTGTTTCTCCATCCGAAGCGGGAGCGTCTCCAGTCCCTGCAGCGTCTGCCACGCGTCGAACGGCGACTGCTGGTTGCCGAGCGTCCGCAGCGACCGCTGTCTGGCGGCCGCCGCGAACGCCCGGTCGCCGAACCGCTTCACGAAGTCGACGCCGAACGCCGGGTTCTCCCCGGACAGTTCGTCGTAGTCGGCGTGCTCCCACGGGAACGTCCCGCCGTCGACGAGGACGCCCCCGACCGTCGTCCCCGACCCGTGAATCCACTTCGTCGTGGACTCCCAGACGATGTCCGCGCCGTGTTCGATGGGGCGACAGAGGTACGGGGTCGCGAACGTGTTGTCCACGACCAGCGGTGCGCCGGCCGCGTGGGCCACGTCGGCCAGTCGCTCGAAGTCCGGCGTCTTCAGCGAGGGGTTGGCGATGGTCTCGACGTGGACGAACGCGGTGTCGTCGTCGACGGCGTCGGCGTAGCCGTCGTAGTCCAGCGTGTCCACCACGCGCGTCTCGACGCCCCGCCGCGTCGCCATCTTCGTGAGGTACGTCGAGGTGCCGCCGTACATGTCCGCCGAGGCGACGACGTTGTCGCCCGCGGAGGCGAGGATGCTCGTCGCGGCGTCGAGGGCGGCCATCCCCGAGGCGGTGGCGACGGCGGCGACGCCCGCTTCGAGGGCGGCGAGCCGGTTCTCGAGCACGCGCGTCGTCGGGTTCGAGATGCGCGAGTAGACGTCGCCCTCCGCATCCAGCGCGTAGAGGTCGGCGGCGTGGTCGGCGTCCTCGAACACGTACGACGTCGTCTGGTAGATGGGCGGCGCGCGCGAACCCGTCGCGGCGTCCGGCTCCTGCCCGGCGTGGAGGCTCCGGGTGTGGAACCCGTGTGTCATATACAACACGCATATTCTTTGAGAGAGATATAACCTGCGGTTACAGCACGGTCGGCCGCGACCCCCCGACCGAAGCCCTTTTTCGCTCCGCCGGGAGTGTCCGACTCATGTCGAGTCAGGCGGGCGTGGAGGACGCCCGAATCGAGGTGGGGTACGACGCCGCGGTGTACGAGCGTCTTCGGGGCGGCGACCCGAACCCCGACGCGGCCGTCCGCGTGGTCTGCGGCGGACGGGTCCTCGTCAGCGGTCGCGACGGCCTCCGCTGGCACTGTGCGCAGTTGGTTCGCGCGCTGGAGCCGTTGTTCGAGGACGAACCCGCGACCGTCGAGTTCTACGAGGCGGACGAGTGCTACCACCTCGTCCCCGACGGCGACGCGGTTCGACTCCGCTGCGAGCGGACGGCCGACGACGGGGACGCCGGACCGTCGGCCGTCGTCGACCGGGAGGCGTTCGTGACGGAACTGCTCCGCACCGTCGAGACGTTCTGCGACGTGGTCGTCGGCGCGAACCCGGCGCTCGCCGACGAGGTGGCCGAGGTACGCGAACGCGCCGGCGACGCCCGCGTCGCCGCCGCCGGCTTCGGCGACTGGGGCCTCCCGGTCCGACTCCTCGATACGGAGCCCGAGACGGCGCACGGCGGCACCGTGTACACGCAGACAGCCGTCCTCGCCGTCGGAGACGCCCGGTTCGGCGCGTTCGACGGCGACGTGCTCGCGGACGAGGAGTCCCGCGACGCGCCCGCCGCCGCCCGACTGTGGCTCTCGGACCCCACCGCCGTCGAACGCGGCGCGGACGTCGGCCTCCACGTCGAACCGAACCCGGACGCACTCGCGTGGCACGACCACGCGTTCTCCGGGGAAGTGGTGGACGTGGCCGACCTCCCCGCGTCGGCGCGGACGCCCTCGGACGACAGCCCGGACCGGCGCGCCCTCCTCCACGTCGGCGCGGGCACCGTCGCGTTCGACCCCGACGCGGTGGCCACCGCGGCCGAGGGGACCGCCGGAGACGACGAACCCCCCGCGGTCACCGTCGGCCAGCGCCTCCGCCTCCGCGCCGCCAGCGTCCACCTGAGCGACGTCGTCGTCACCGACGCCCCGTCGATGGCGGACCGCACGGAGGCGGAACTGAGAGACGCGCTCTCCGACCCGGCGCGTCGGGCCGCGGCCGCGACCGAACTCGCCCGGCGCGACGCGGAGGACGCCGCCGCGGCCATCACCGACTGTCTCCGGACCGACCCGCCGGCCTCTGACCGCCGCGCCCTCGTCCGCGCGCTGGACGTCCTCGCCGACGAGTCGGCCGTGCCGGGACTGATCGAACGGCTGGGCGACGCGGACCCCGACGTGCGACGCGCCGCCGCCGTCGCCCTCGCCACCGTCGGCGACCCGGCGGCGCTGGACCCCCTCTTGGCCGCCGTCCGCTCGGAGTCCGACTCGGCCACGCGGCGCGCCGTCGCCCGCGCCGCCCGCGACGTCGACCCGACGAGGGCGCTCGACCACTTCGCCTCGCTCGTCCGCACCGACAGCGACCCCGCGGTGCGCGAGAGCGTCGTCCGCGTCCTCGGCGGGACCGGCAACGTCCACGCCGAGGCCCTCGTCGTCGAAGCCGTGGACGACCCGGACCCCGACGTCGCCCGCGAGGCCATCTCGGCCGTCCGGTGGTTCACCGACGAACGGCCCGTCGGCGGCCTGCTCCGCCGCCTCGGGGACGACGACCCGACGGTCCGCGTCGCCGCCGCGGACGCCTTCGTCGAACTCGGCGCGCGGGCCGCCCACTACCACGACGGCGACGAACTCTCCGCCGAGACCCGGACGCGCGTGGTCCGCGCGCTCTTAGACCGACTGGACGACGAGAACGCCGCCGTCAGGAGGACGGCGATGGAGGCGCTCGGGTCGCAGGCTCATCCCGAGTCGGTGATGCCGCTCTGTGCGGCCTACGACGACGACGAGGCGTGCCGGCCGGCGGCCGTCGACGCCCTCGGGCGCATCGGCGACCCGCGCGCGATTCCCACCGTCGTCGCCGCACTCGACGACGACGACCCGGGCGTGCGGCGGCGCGCCTGCCGCGCCTGCGCCCGCCTCGGCACGAGTGCGGGCGTCCCCCGCCTCGGCCGCCTCGCGCGGGCCGACCCGCGACTGGCCGTCCGGGTCGAGGCCGTCGAGGCCCTCGGTCACGTCGGCGACGACAGGGACGAGGTGTTCGAGGCGCTGGAGGCCGTCCTCGACGACGGCGAGGCCGACCTGCGCTGGGAGGCGGTGACGGCGCTCGGCCGACTCGACCATCCGCGGGCGCGGTTCGTCCTCCGGCAGGTGGTCGAGGACGACCCCGACGAGTCCGTCAGGGAACGGGCCCGCAGTCGGCTGGAGTGACGCCGGCCTGAACCGGCGAGTCGTCGTCGGACCGCGTTCGCCAGTCTCCTCGACCCCCGTTCGTTCGCCTCCAGATGACTTTTCGCGTCGGAGTCCGACGTGCCGACAATGAGCGACGAGGCGGCCGACGCCGACGGCGAACTGTCGTCCGACGAACTGGAGTACGCCGACCCGGAGAACCCGTACCTCGCGGACCCCGACACCGACTTCGAACCGGTCGAGTCGCTCTCGACCAGTGCGGCCGAGGGGCAGGTTCGCCTCCTCCGCGACGCCGTCCGCGAACACGACTACCGCTACTACGTCGCGGCCGACCCCCTCGTCGCCGACCGGACGTACGACGCCCTGTTCGACCGCCTGCAGGAACTCGAAGACGCGTTCGGCTTCGACGACGAGGCGAGTCCCACCCGGCGCGTCGGCGGGGAACCGCTGGACGAACTCGACACCGTCGAGCACGTCGCGCCGATGCTCTCTATCGACCAGTCCGTCGAGGAGGCGGACGTGCGCGACTTCGACAGGCGCGTCCGGGACGCCGTCGGCGACGTGACCTACGTCTGCGAACCGAAGTTCGACGGCCTCTCGGTCGAAGTCGTCTACGAGGACGGCGAGTACGTCCGCGCGGCCACCCGCGGCGACGGCGAACGCGGCGACGACGTGACCCGACAGGTGCGGACCATCCGTTCGGTCCCCCTGCGACTCCGCGGCGACCACCCGGACTTTCTCGCCGTCCGCGGCGAGGTGTACATGCCGAAGGACGCGTTCCGGGAGTTGAACCGCGAGCGAACCGAGGCGGGCGAGGACGCGTTCGCCAACCCGCGCAACGCCGCCGTCGGCACCCTCAGGCAGTTGGACCCGTCGGTGACCGCCGAGCGACCGCTGGACTGCTTCTTCTACGACGTCCTCGACGCCAGCGAGGTGCCCGACACGCAGACGGAGACGCTGTCTCGACTGGAAACGTGGGGGTTGCGGACGAACGACCGCGTGGCGTCCGCCGACACCATCGACGACGCCGTCGCCTACCGCGACGACCTGATGGCCGACCGGGAGGACCTGAACTACGAGATAGACGGCACCGTCGTCAAGGTGGACCGGCGGGACCACCGCGAGCGACTGGGCGAGACGAGTCGGTCGGTCCGGTGGGCGTTCGCCTACAAGTTCCCCGCCCGGTCGGAGGTGACGACGGTGACGGACGTGGTGGTGCAGGTGGGGCGGACGGGTCGGCTCACCCCCGTCGCCCTGCTGGAACCCGTCGACGTGGGCGGCGTCACCGTCTCGCGGGCGTCGCTACACAACCCCGACGAAATCGAGCGACTGGGCGTGAACGTCGGCGACGAGGTGCGAATCAAGCGCGCGGGCGACGTCATCCCCGACGTGGAGGAGGTGGTCGAGAAGCGTTCGGCGGGGACGTTCGACTTCCCCGACGCGTGCCCGGTCTGCAGCAGTCCGGTCGACCGCGAGGGACCGCTGGCGTTCTGTACCGGCGGGCTGACATGCGAGGCGCAACTGGTGCGCGCCGTCGACCACTACGCGATGCGGGGCGCACTCGACATCGAGGGCCTCGGCGGCGAACGCGTCGAGCAGTTGGTCGACGCCGGCCTCGTCGAGAGCCTGCCGGACCTCTACCGCCTCGAACGCGACGAACTCGCGGAACTGGAGGGCTGGGGCGAGACGAGCGCGGACAACCTCGTGCGCGAGATAGAGGCGGCGAAGTCGCCCTCGCTGTCGAACTTCCTCGTCGGCCTCGGCGTCCCCGAGGTGGGCGGGGCGACTGCGCGCAACCTCGCCCGCGCGTTCGGCAGTCTCGACGCCGTGATGGACGCCTCCACGGAGGAACTGGAGGCCGTCGACGACGTGGGGCCGACCGTCGCCGAGCGGATTCGCGAGTTCTTCGCCAACGAACGGAACCGCGACGCCGTCGCGGAACTGCGGTCGCTCGGCGTCGAACCCGAGACGGAGGCGACGGCGGGCGGCGACGAACTCGACGGCCTCACGTTCGTCTTCACCGGGTCGCTGTCGGTGACGCGGAGCGAGGCGCAGGAACTCGTACAGTCCCACGGCGCGAACGCCACGTCCAGCGTCTCCGGCAACACCGACTACCTCGTCGCCGGCGAGGACCCCGGGCGGTCCAAGCGCGACGACGCCGACGCGAACGACGTGCCGGTGCTGGACGAGGAGGGGTTCGCCGCGTTGCTGGCCGAGAAGGGAATCGACTACCCGCCGGCGTGAGCGGCGACGGCGAGTCGGGGCGACGATGGGCCGGAGCGACGACGACGCGTTCGCTCGGCGGTTCGAGAACGATAACCGACGAGACGAGACGGTCGCCCGCTCAGAGGTCCTCGCGCTGGAAGACGTAGTAGCCGACGACGGTGGGGACGATAATCCACGCCAGCAGGATGGTCATCATCGCGCCGCCGGAGAGGTACGCCGGCACGCCCGCCTCGAGGACCGGCGAGATGACTATCTGCTCGCCCGTCGTCGCGCCGACGAGGCGGGCGCGGGCGGCACCGTAGTACACCTGCGCCGTCAGCGTCTCGTACGTCCGGAGCGGGTTGAGGTACTTCAGGAACAGTCCTATCTTCACCCGCGTGACGTTCTCCAGTGCGCCGGCGCCGGCCTGCTCGAACGCGTAGTTGACGAGCTTCGGGATGCCCTCGGCGATGGGCTTCCAGAGGATGCCGAAGATGAGGTACAGTCCAAGCGTCGCCAGCGTCGCCTCGCGGTTCGAGTCGGCGACGGCGGAGATGCCGAGGCCGACGGAGACGAACGCGATGGCCAGGAGCGCCGTCAGCGCGACCATCGGGACGAACGAGCCGTAGCCGATGCCCGTCCCGGTGGCCACGAGAACGACGAACGCGACCAGAAAGCCCGCGAGGAGGGCGGCGACGACGACGGCGCCGCGGCCGAGCAGTTTCCCGACCACGAGGTCGCGGCGGGAGTTCGGCAGCGACAGGGCGAGCTTTATCGTCCCTGTCTCGCGCTCCTCGGTTATCGACCCGTACGACGTCGAGAGGGCGATGAAGCCGAGGACGAGGGCGAGCAGTCCGGGGAACGAGAGGCTGAAGATACCGAGGTCGACGAAGAAGCCGAACAGGTTCGAGGCGTCCTTCAGTTCGGCGGGCAGGAGGAAGCCGAACGCCAGCAGCGCCGCGCCGCCGACGAACAGGACGAAGAAGGCCGTCGCGCCGTGGAGCCACCGCGAGCGAATCGCGTCGTCGAACTCCTTGCGGGCGACCGCTTGCCACGTCATGCGCGCACCTCCGCCTCGTCGTCCGACTCGTCGGCCGCGTCGTCCTCGGCCGTGCCGTGACCGGTGTACGAGAGGAACAGGTCCTCCAGTGACGCCTCGCGGGTCTCGAAGTCGGTCACCTCCAGTCCCTGCGACTCCAGTTCGGCGATGACGGCCGTCTTGGCGTCGCCGGCGCAGGAGACGACGAGTGCGTCGTCTTCGGCCTCGACGGCGACGGAGCGGACGCCGTCGAGGGCGGTCAGAGCGTCGGCGTCGACGGCGGCGACGTCGCCCGCGACGCTGACCGAGAGCGTCGAGTCGGCGTCGGACTTCGCGCGCAGGCTATCGATGGTGTCGACGGCGACGAGTTCGCCCTCGCGCATGATGCCGACGCGGTCACAGACCGCCTCGACCTGTTCGAGGATGTGGCTGGAGAAGAACACCGTCGTGCCGCGTTCGGCCTCCTCGGCGACGATGTCGCGCATCTCCTTGGCCCCCGCGGGGTCGAGTCCGCTGGAGGGTTCGTCGAGGACGAGGAGGTCGGGGTCGCCGACGAGAGCCATCGCGAGGGCGAGGCGTTGACGCATCCCCTTCGAGTAGCCCCCGGCCTTCCGACCGGCGGCGTCGGCGAGTCCGACCCGGTCGAGGACGGTTTCGACCGCCGCGTCGGCGTCGTCGAGGCCCTTCGACTCGGCGGCGAACGCCACGTGTTCGCGGCCGGTGAGGCGGTCGTACACGTCGAATCCTTCGGGGAGGACACCGGTTCGAGCGCGGACCTCGACGCTCTGGTCGTGGGCGTCGAAACCGAGGACGCGTATCGTTCCTGCCGTCGGGCGAACGAAGTCGAGGAGCATGTTGATGGTCGTGGACTTCCCCGCTCCGTTCGGACCGAGGAAACCGAACACTTCGCCTTCCTCGACCGTCAGCGAGAGGTCCCTGACCGCGGTAACGTCGTCGGAACGCTCGGCGTCCCGGGCGGCGTCGACGAGGCGTGAGAGTCTCCCACCCTCCTCGAACCGCTTTGTCACCGCGTCGAGTTCGATGGCGGCCATGGGCGTGGGTAGTCAGGTCCCGGGATAAAGTGTTTGGTGCGAGAATCAAGCCTGAGACTGACGACCCGCCGGCCGGCGGTGCGGTCGGTCAGAGTTCGTCGTCGGGCGCGTGCGCCGCCCGGACGCGTTCGACCTCCTCCCGGTAGCGGTCGCGCGTCGCCTCGTCGTCGACTGGTTCGAGGTCCGACGCCGCCACCGTCGTCGCGGCGGTGGTCTCCACGTCGCGTTGGCGCATGATGGTCGCGGATATCTGCTTGCGCCGCACGCGCCCGCCGTCCGGCGTCGCGTACACGAGGTCGATGAGGCCGCGGTCGGTGTACGTCCGTTCGACCAGCCAACAGCGAACCGTCTCCGCCGCGTCGGTGTCCGAGTCGCTCATACCGTCGCCTCGGTCAGCGGACGTTTGTAGCTACCGACGGGACCTGTCTTCGGGTGTGAAATAGAGATTCGTCGTGAGTAAACGTTATCTACTACTAGTTCAGTTGACACCATAGAGATGGGGACGGAAGCCTTGAATACGCTGTACGAACTGCTGTCGTCCGAGCGACGGCGTCTGGCGCTCGGGGCCCTGATCGACGCAGAGACCCCGCTCGTCAGAGAGGAACTCGCGCGGCGAATCGCAGTTCGTCGGGACGGCCGGGACGCCGAGGCGGCGAGCGAGACGGCCGTGAACGAGGTGGCCATCTCGCTCGGCCACGTCCACCTGCCGAAACTGGTGGCCGGCGGACTGGTGGACCGGACCGGTGACGACCGGTACGGCGTGACCGAACTGGGACGGTCCGCCGAGTGCGCCGCGTGCGCGTTCGAGACCAGTCTGGCGAGCGACGTCGAGGCGTTCGACGGCGAGTTGCGCCCCTCGGCCGCGCGTCGCGCCGTCTCCCTCGAGCGAGACGACGACTGCTGACCGCCGCGCGTCAGCCTCAAGCCCGTCGGGCCAGTACCCCGTGTGATGGACGCGAGCGACGTTCGCGAACGCGCGGCCGGCCTGCCGACGGGCCCCGGCGTCTACCAGTTCCTCGACGGCGACACCGTCCTCTACGTCGGGAAGGCCGTCGACATCCGCGCGCGGGTCAGGTCCTACGCCGACCCGCGGGGCGAACGCATCCGGCAGATGGTCGAACGCGCGGGGGCCATCGACTTCGCCGTCACGGACACGGAGACGCAGGCACTCCTCCTCGAAGCGAACCTCGTCAAGCGACACCAACCCCGGTACAACGTCCGCCTGAAGGACGACAAGTCCTACCCGCTGGTCCAACTCACCGACCACGCCGTCCCCCGAATCGAGGTGACGCGCGACCCCGAGGAGGGCGCGACGGTGTTCGGCCCGTACACCGACAAGGGGCGCGTCGAGACGGTGGTGAAGGCGCTCCGCGAGACGTACGGCGTCCGCGGGTGTTCGGACCACAAGTACGCCAATCGGGACCGACCCTGTCTCGACTACGAGATGGGGCTGTGTACCGCCCCCTGCACGGGCGAAATCTCCGAGGACGCGTACCGCGACGACGTGGAGAGCGTCGTGCGGTTCTTCGAGGGCGAGACGGGCGTGCTGGCGGACCCCCTCCGGCGGGAGATGGAGGCGGCGGCGCAGGCGGAGAACTTCGAGCGCGCGGCGAACACCCGCGACAGACTCGAAGCCGTCGAGTCGTTCCACGGCGCGGGCGAGGAAGCCGTCGCGTCGCAGTCGGACGAACGCGCGGTGGACGTTCTCGGCGTCGCCATCGAGGGGGACGCGGCCACCGTCGCGCGCCTGCACAGCGAACGCGGCCAACTCGTCGACCGGTCGCGCCACCGCCTCGACGCGCCCGAGGGCGGCGAGCGGTCGGCGGCCGTCCTGTCGGCGTTTCTGACCCAGTACTACGCCGAACGGGAGTTGCCCGACGCCGTCCTCCTGTCGGAACGGCCGGACGACGACGACGTGGTGGAGTGGCTGAACGTCGAGGGCGTGCGCGTCGGCGTCCCCGGCGCGGGCCGGGAGGCGAAACTGGTCGACTTGGCGCTGAAGAACGCCCGCCGCGGGCCGACGCGGGACGACGGCCTCGCCGCACTCGGGGAGCGACTCGGCACCGCTCGACCCGCGCGCATCGAGGGGTTCGACGTGAGCCACGCGCAGGGGAAGGCCGTCGTCGGCAGCGACGTCTGCTTCGTCGAGGGCGACGCCGAGAAGGCCGACTACCGCCGGAAGAAACTGCCCGAGCGCAACGACGACTACGACAACATGCGGGCGCTGATTCGCTGGCGCGCCGAACGCGCCGTCGAGGGGCGCGACGACAGGCCGGACCCGGACCTCCTGCTCGTCGACGGCGGCGACGGGCAACTCCGGGCGGCGACGGACGCCCTGAGCGAAGTCGGCTGGGACGTCCCCGCCGTCGCCCTCGCGAAAGACGAGGAACTGGTAATCACGCCCGACGGCGTGTACGACTGGCCGTCGGACGCCCCGCACCTGCACGTCCTGCAACGCGTCCGCGACGAGGCGCACCGCTTCGCCGTCCAGTACCACCAGACGCTCCGCGACGACGTGCGGACCGTGCTGGACGACGTGCCCGGTATCGGCGAGAAGACGCGGCGCGCCCTCCTGCGGCGGTTCGGCAGCGTCGAGAACGTGCGGGCGGCGACGACGGCGGACCTGACGGACGTGCCCGGCGTCGGCGAGAAGACGGCGGCGGAACTCCAGCGGCGACTGTCGGGCGGCGAGTGAAGCGCGGGAGCGGGTGGTAGCGACGAATCCCCGACGCCGACAGCGGGTCCGTCGACCTGAGCGGCGAACGGTCGCCGCGCGCCCGGACCGACGGCGAGTACGCCGTCAGCGGCGGTCACTCCGAGTTCGTCTACCGCGTCGCCGAACCGGCCGCCGGCGAGTGGACGCTCCGAGTGACGCCGGAGAACACCATCGGCTTCCAGTACGAGATAACGCGCGAGGAAGCCACCGAGAGCGGCGACGGCGCCGGTGACGACGGTTCCGGTGACGACGCCGCCGGTGACGACACCACCGACACCGAGACGGACGCGTAACCCCGAACCGACACCGAACCGCCCGAATCGGTTCCGAGTCGGTTCCGAATCGGCTCCGAACCGACGCCGAATCGCTCTTTTTCAGGCGCGCGCCCAGTCCACCGCCTCCTGCGGCGTCTCCGGCGTCTCGACGACGACGTTCGTCCCGCGGAGACGCCCCCGGAGCGCCACCTGTTTCGCCGGCGGCCCGACGAAGGCGGCGCGCGAGACGCCGAGCGACTCCATGCGGGCGGCCAGCGAGTCGAAGCGCTCGAAGAACCACTTGCTGATGCCGCCCGACTCGCTCAACACGAACACCGACGCGCTCACGTCGGGCCGCGAGAGGACGTTCTGGACCGTCTCGAAGAACTCTTCGAGGAGGACGCCGCCGCTGGCTTCGAACTCCGTGAGGTCGAACAGGGCGACGCCGTCCCCCACGTCGTACCGGTACACGTCTGCGCTCATGGTTCCCGACGACGGCGTGCGCACGCCTAACTACGCACATCATATCGGACGGGTAACGGGCCGTTAACCCCGAGCGACGCGGAGTTACCGGCCGACTGATTCTCTGCCGGGGACGCGCCCGCGCGCCGGCCACCGGGTAGAAGATATTTAGTCCGGAACTGACAATCGTCTCGCGTGAACGGTCCCTCCCTCTCGCGCCGGTCCCTCCTCCGCGGCGGCGCCGTCGCCGGCGTCGCCGCCCTCGCCGGGTGCGCCGCCGTCGGCACGTCCGCACTCCCGTCGCCGAACGGCGCGGCGTACAGCGACGTGGCGCACGTCCGCGAGGCGCACCGCGACGCCGCCGTCGGACACCTCCGAAGCCTCCTCGACCGGGGTGCGCCGATAGTCGAACGCGCCGCGGAGGCCGGCGCGTTCGAGGACACCAGGCTCTCCGTCGACCCCGGCTACCTCGACTCGGCCCGCGAGTTCCTCGACGGGCGGACGCCACCGACGTTCGACACCGTGAACGAAGTGCGGTACCACGTCACGTACGTCGCGGAGACGTTCGGTGCCGCGGCGGCCGCACTGGACGACGTGCGCGTCGGCGGCGACGACTCGCACGCGACCGTCGGCCCCGCACCCGGCATCGCCGACCTGCGCGAGACGATTCGCTACGCGGGCGACGACCCGGCGACGGCCGTGGCGTGGGTCGAACTCGTGGAGTCGTGGCTCCACGTGGCGATGGTCGCCGGCGGGAACGCCGAGGTGGACCGCGACGAACTGGCGGAACTGGACGAGGCGGTCCGCGAACGAGCGCTCGCGCGCGCCGTCCGGAACCGCGAGCGGTCGGTTCGCTACCTGAGCGACGCCCGGCAGTTCTACCGAACCTTCCGGAGCACGCTGGACGACGCGGCGTCGCTGGACCTCGCGTCGGCCCGCGAGACGTACCGCGACCGGACGGCCGGCGCGTCGCACGACCACGAGTGGTACCGCGCCCGGCGCGTCGCCGAAGACGCCGCGTCGCCGCCGCCGCGGGCGACGGCGCTGAACCGGGTGCTGACGCTCCGACCGGGCGAGAACAGCCTCGACGACGCCGAGTGGGCGCACCAGGACGGCCTGCACGGACTGGAGACGGTGCGCCTCGCCGAGGCCGTCGCCGAGTTCGCGGGGTTCGACACCGGGCGGGCGGCGGTCGAACGGGTGGCGGAGGAGTCGTCCGTCCCCGGCGGACTGCTGTTCGAGACGAAACGGCGGGCGGTCCAGCGCGCGTACCGAGTCGCCTCGACGGGCGACGTCTTCGAGCGCTGTCTCCTGCGTCGGGCCCTCCTGTACCTCTCGAAGGGCGACCGGTTCCTCGTCGAGGAGGACGGCGTCGCCGACCACAACCCGCGGGCCCACGCGTTGGCGTGCTACGGCGTCGCGGGCGGCGTCGCGGACGCGATTCCGGCGGCGGCGAGCGTCGTCACCGACTGAGTCGCCGCGCGGGCGCGGACGGGAGCCGGAGGGAGAAGCGAGTTCGGGCGGCCCCGCACGGCACCGCGTCCGGCGGCGGCGAGCGTCTCGTGGCCGCGGCTCCGCGTCGGACCGTCGTGCGCAAAAGTGAGGCGTCTCCGTATCTGCGGTGCGCCGCCGCGACTGACGGCGCACGTTTCGGCTTACGCGATTTTGTCGTACTGGTCGCGGAGTTTCTCCGCGGCGTCGTCCATCAGGTCCCGTTCGTAGTCGTCCAGGTCCCACTCGACGACTTCCTCGATGCCGTCGGAGCCGAGTTTGACCGGGACGCCGAACGCGGTGTCCTCGTAGCCGTACTCGCCGTCGAGTGCGAGCGACCCCGGCAGGACTTCGCCCGTGTCGTTCAGGATGGCCTCGACCATGTGGGCGACGCCCGTCGCGGGCCCCCACTGGGTCGCGCCCTTCCGGGAGATGACGTCCATCGCGGACTCCTGCAGGTCCGAGAGAATCTCCTCGCGTTCGTCGGCGGTGAACTCGGGGTCCGCGCCGTCGACGCGGACCTTCGAGAACACGGGCACCTGCGCGTCGCCGTGTTCGCCGAGGATGGTCGCCTCGACGTTCTTCACGGGTACGTCGAAGCGCTGACTGAGGACGTAGCGGAAGCGCGCCGAGTCGAGTCGGCCGCCGAAGCCGACGACCTTGTGTCGGTCGCGGTCGCCCGCCTCGTACAGGTGGCGGTTCAGGAGGTCCACCGGGTTCGAGGTGGTGACGGAGACGAAGTCGTCGTTGTGTTCGGCCAGCGAGGAGCCGATGTCCTCCATGATGGGCGCGTTGTCGCCCGCGAGGTCGATGCGGGTCTGGCCCTCCTTCCGCGGAATCCCGGCCGTGATGACCACCACGTCGGAGCCGGCGGTGTCCTCGTAGGTGCCCTGGTACACCTCCGTGTTCGAGTCGTACGCGATGCCGTGGTTGGTGTCCGCTGCCTGCCCGACCGTCTTGTCCTCCATGTCCGGGATGTCGACGAAGACGAGTTCGTCCACGACGTCCCGAAGCGCGAGGTTGTACCCGGCGGCGGCGCCGACAGTGCCGGCGGCCCCGACCACGCTAACTTTCGTCATACCACGTAAACGACGCCGCGGATTCCGATTAAACGCTTCGGAACGGCCTTCTCCGCGGCTGTACCGTCGTAACAGTGTTCGTCGTTCGTCGAATATCCGAGCGTTCGCTCGGGTGCGGCCCCGCTTCCCGGAGGGTTTTTCGACGCACGGCGCATTCGTGGCGTGTATGAGCGACTTCGACAAGGAAGCGGAGCGACAGCGCCTCCGCGAAAAATACGAGAAAGACACGGAGCGACGGGAGGAGACGCAGCGGATGAGCGAACTCCTCCTGCAGGGCGCGACGATGACGAACAGCCACTGCAACGAGTGCGGGACGCCCATCTTCCGGTATCAGGGGACGGAGTTCTGCCCGAACTGCCAGCACAAGCAGGCGAGCGCCGCCGCGGAGCAGGCGGACGCCGCCGCCGCGGAGGTGGCCGAGGGGCAGGCGGAGGCGAACGGCGCGACGACGCCGCCGGCGACGGCGGACGGCCAAGCCGACGCGGAGGGAGCGACCGAATCGGGCGCTGCCGACGCGGACGCTTCGGGGACGGCGGAGACACCGACCGCCGAGGCGGCGTCGCCGCAGTCGGCGTCGCAGTCCGGGTCGGGCGCGCCGACGCCCGCCTCGGCGGCGACGCGGACGGACGAGGCCGTCTCCGGGGTGGAGACAGAGACTCCCGCGACGACGGCAGACGCGACAGCGACGGACGCGACAGCGACGCCCGCGACGACGGCGCCGGAGACGGGTGCCTCGATGCAGACGGCGCGCGAGTCGCTCCTCGAAGCCGTCACCCGGCACGCGCGACGGGCGACGGCGGCGGACGAACCCCGTCGGGCCAAACAGCACCTCGAAGCGGCGCGCGAGGCGGCCGAAGCGCTCGACGCCCTCGGGCGATAACACCTACCTCTTTGCATCTCCCTTCCGTACGGCGGATATGAAGATTCTCGCCCCCATCGACGGCTCCGACTGCAGCATCCGCGCCGTGGAGTTCGCCGTCGAACTCGCGGTCCGATTCGACGCCGAACTCCACGTCGTCCACTTCTCCGACAGCGAGACGGACGCGACGGACATCGTGCTGGACCGCGCGCGCGACGCCATCGCGGGTACCGACTTAGACTCGGAGCCGGAACTGTCGCTCCTGGAGTTGGACGTCGTCCCCGGAAATCAGGTCGGCAAGGAGATTCTGCGACTGGTGCGCGAACGCGACGTCGACCACGTCGTGATGGGACACCACGGCTCCGGCACCATCGAGCGCGCCATCCTCGGGAGCGCGGCGGAGACGGTGGTGCGTGACGAGAGCGTTCCCGTCACCGTCGTCCCCTGAAGCCCCGAGTCGCGACGGGCGGTCGGTGGCCCGTCTCAGGCCGTCTGCGCGTCCGCCGAGAGCGCGTTCGCCGGGCCGGGCGTCCGGTCGCGGGAGCGTTGCGCGTAGTCGTACAACGCGCGCTCAGACTGGGGCGTCGGCGTGCTGACGCCCACCCGTTCGGCGTCGGTCGGCGAATCCGTCTCGTGTTGCGGATCACCGTAGAACGACGGCACCACACCGCAGCCTGAGAAATTGGTACTCATTCTGTAGTAAATACTTGGTGTCGAGAGGATATAGTCGTTGCTCCGACAGTTATCGCGTGAAGCTCGTTCGCAGAATCTGAGAGCTGCGGTGCGGGGGTCGGCTACTCGTACGCCGACCCGACCACGTCGCGGATGCGTTCGGCCGTGACCGACCCGACGCCGGACACCTCCAACAGGTCGTCCTCGCGGGCGGTCATCACCGCCTCGACGGTGCCGAACTCCTCCAGCAGAGTGCGGGCGGTGACGGGACCGATGTCCGCGATGGCGGAGACGACGTACTCCTGCTGTTCGGCGAGCGTCTTCGCGCTCTTGCCGCCGTGGACGCTGACGGAGCGTTCGCGCTCGGTCTGTTCGCGCGTCGCGATGGTCTCGAGGAGTTCGGCCGTGTCGTCCTCGTCGCGCGTCTGGAGGACGCTCACGTCGAAGTCGACGGCGAGTGAGGCGAGTGCGCCCCGAATCGCGCCGGGGTGGACGTTCCGCTCCTCGTAGATGCCCTCGCCTTCGAGAATCAGGATCGGTCGCGCGTAGGCCCGCGAGAGGTCACCTATCTGCTCGAACAGCGACCGGTCGCCACCGGTGAGCGTGTCGAGGAAGTCCGCGACGGACTTTCGCTCGACGGCGACGCGGTCCGAGAGGACGTAGTCGCCGACGGCCAGCGTCTCCAGTCGCGTCTCGACGCCCTCGCGCGTCGAGAGGTCCTTCGCGATGTTCGAGTCGAGTTCGCGCTGGTCGACGACGATTTCGACCGTCTCGTCGTCCCGTCCCGCGGTGGCGACGGTGCCGTCGCGTTCTTCGACCGGGGCGTCCCCGTCTTCCTCGTCGGCGCGGGCTATCTCCTCGTCCGTCGCGGCGAACGCGTCCAGTCCCGCCTGCCCGTCGCCGTCGTCGCCATTCGCGTCGGCGTCGGCGGACGCCGCGGACTCGCTCGCGTCGCCGTCGCCCGTCTCCCCCGTGGCCGGCGACTGCGGCGAGGCGTCGGGCGTCTCGGCGGGCGCGGCGGCCGTCTCGCCGTTCGACGCGCCGCCCGCCTCCGTCGCCGCACCGTTCGCTCCCGCCTTCGTCGCCGCGGCGTCGCCGGCGAACGCGTCCAGCCCCTTCTGGGAGTCGTCGAGTTCCTCCTCCACCTCGTCGGCGACGCCCTTCAGGTCACGGAGTTCCGACTCCATCTCCTTCTCGCGGCGGCGAGAGATCCAGAAGTACGCCTCGTCGCGCGTGTTCTCGGCCATCAGGACGACGACGCGCCCCTCGGCCTGCCGGCCGGTCCGGCCCTTCCGCTGGATGGAGCGAATCGCCGTCGGGACGGGTTCGAAGAAGAGCACGAGGTCCACCTCGGGCACGTCCAGACCCTCCTCGGCGACGGAGGTGGAGACGAGCACCTCGAACTCGCCGTTGCGGAACTCGTCCAACGTCTCCTGTTGCTCCGTCTGGGTCATCCCGTCCGACCCCTCCCTGTCGCCCTGCCCGACGAACCGCCGGACGTCGAACGACTCCGAGAGGAACTCCGTGAGGGCCTCGGCGGTGTCGCGCGACTCGGTGAAGACGATGACGCGCTGGCCGCCCTCGATGCCGAGCGTCTGCGCGAGGAGGATTCTGGTACGAGAGAACTTCGGGTGCAGGCCGTCGAACGACTCGGCCTTCCGCATCGCCTCTCTCACTTTGGGTTCCGCGACGAGTCGCTGACTCGCCTTCGACGCGCCCGACGAACGCGCGGCGTTGCGCTGACGCTCGAAGTACCGGCGGACAGACTCGACGGACTGCGTCTCGACTAGTTCGACGGCGCGGCGGAGTTTCATCACCTCCGCGTGCGTGGACATCCCCTTGTAGCCCTCCGACTGGTCGTTGTTCATCAGCTTCTGCAACTCCGCGCGCATCCCGTTCAACTGCTTCTGCGAGACGTCCGGACTCGTCGTGTTCGTCACGCCGAGGGACTTCAGCTTCTCCAGTCGGTCCGTGATGACCTCGTTGAGCGCGTCGCGTATCCCGAGAATCTCGTCGGGGAGTTGGATGCGTTCCCACTCCACGTCGGTGTCGTAGGTGTACTCGTCGACGTCGGCGTCCTCCTCGGTCATCACCTCCACCTCGACCAGACCGAGGTTCTCGCACACTTCGAGGATGGACTCCTCGTCGCCGCCGGGTGAGGCGCTCATCCCGGTGACGAGGGGGTGCTCGGCGTCGGCGTGGTAGCGCTCGGCGATGTAGACGTAGGCGTAGTCGCCGGTGCCGCGGTGGCACTCGTCGAACGTGAGATGCGTCACGTCGCGGAGCGACACCCGGTTGCCGATGAGGTCGTTCTCCACCACCTGCGGCGTCGCGATGACGATGCGGGCGTCGTCCCAGAGGGCCGCCCTGTCGTCCGGGCGGACGTCGCCGGTGAAGACGACGATCTCGTCGTCGGGTATCTGGAGGGCCTCGCGGTAGAAGTCGGCGTGCTGCTGGACCAGCGGTTTCGTCGGCGCGAGGAAGAGCGCCTTCCCGCCCACCTCGTGGAGTCGTTCGGCGGTCACGAGGAGGCTGACCGTGGTCTTGCCGAGACCCGTGGGGAGACAGACCAGCGTGTGCGCGTCGCGGGCGGCGCTCGCCAGTCGAATCTGATACAGCCGTCGCTCGATGAACGACGGACTCAAGAGCGGATGGTCTACGTGCGAGGGGTCGTCGGCGGCCGCCATCGACCCTCGCTTCGGTGCGGTGGCGGTTAAGCGTTGGCGAACCGTGGCGAAAGTGAACGCCGTCGGCTCACCGCGTCTCGGGTGGTCTCAGCGGCGTTCGGGGTCGTCGTCCCAGACGGACCGCGGCGGTTCGTCCCTCTCGTCGACGGCGTCCGGGACGGACTCGCCGACGAGGTCGGCCCACTCGGCGAGGTGGTGGTCGCGGGTCTCTCGGGTCATTGGCTCTCGGGAGAAAGGGTCACGGCGTGCGTATATAACGATTGTGCCTGTGTATCACAATTCTGGAACGACCGCAACGAACGCCCCCCGCTCTCGGGTGCGGCCCTCAGACGACCTGTTCGCCGTCGTCGTCGTACAGTTCGATGGCGTCGACGGGACAGACGCGGGCGGCGAACTTCGCGTCGAACTCCGCGTCCTCCGGGACTTCGAGTTCGAAGACGTCCTCTTCGACCTCCTCGGCGCCGACCAGGTCGGCCTTGCCCGCGTCGAGGTTCTTCTCGAACGCCTCCCACTCGTCGACGCACTGGAACATCCCGATGCAGGTGTCGCGGTCGTAGCGAATCTTCATGCGCGGTGCTTCGGCGAGGGCGTACAAAGCGGTGACGACGCGGGGGCGTCAGCGTCGCGGACGACGCGCCGCCACCGGCGACTCGCGCCGCGGGGTCCGACCATTTAAACCGGGTGACGGCTTACTCCGGCGCAATGAGACCGGAGGACGTGCCCGGCTTACCCGAGGGGGTGCCCGAGCAGTTGCAGTCGGAGGGCATCGAGGAACTGTACCCCCCGCAGGCCGAGGCGGTGGAGGCGGGCGTGACGGAGGGCGAGAGCGTCCTCGCCTCCATCCCGACGGCGTCCGGCAAGACGTTCGTCGCGGAGATGGCGATGCTGTCGAGCGTCCAGCGCGGCGGGAAGGCGCTCTACATCGTTCCCCTCCGCGCGCTGGCCTCCGAGAAGAAGGCCGAGTTCGAGCGCTGGGAGGAGTTCGGCGTCGACGTGGGCGTCTCCACCGGCAACTACGAGTCCAGCGGCGAGTGGCTCTCCTCGCGGGACGTCATCGTCGCCACCTCGGAGAAAGTGGACTCGCTCATCCGGAACAACGCGCCGTGGGTGAGCGAACTCTCCTGCGTCGTCGCCGACGAAGTCCACCTCGTCGACGACAGCCACCGCGGGCCCACTCTCGAAGTCACCCTCGGCAAACTCCGGAAGATAAACCCCGGCCTGCAGGTGGTCGCCCTCTCGGCCACCGTGGGCAACGCCGACGAGGTGGCCGAGTGGCTGGACGCCACCCTCGTCGAGTCCGACTGGCGGCCCATCGACCTGAAGATGGGCGTCCACTACGGCAACGCCGTCTCGTTCGACGACGGGAGTCAGCGGGAGGTGCCGGTTGGAAAGGGCGACCGGAAGACGAACGCCCTCGTCGCCGACGCGCTGGACGAGGGAGGGTCCTCGCTCGTCTTCGTCAACTCCCGGCGGAACGCCGAGGCGGCGGCGAAGCGACTGAAGGACGTGACCGCGCGGTATCTCACCCCCGAAGAGGAGGGGGAGTTGGCCGAACTCGCGGGGGAGATACGCGACGTCTCCGACACCGAGACGAGCGACACCCTCGCGAACTGCGTGGCGAAGGGCGCGGCGTTCCACCACGCCGGACTCGCCGCCGACCACCGCAGTCTGGTCGAGGACGCCTTCCGCGACAGACTCGTGAAGACGGTGTCGGCGACGCCGACGCTGGCCGCCGGCGTGAACACGCCGAGTCGACGGGTCGTCGTCCGCGACTGGCAGCGCTACGACGGCGAGTTCGGCGGCATGAAACCGCTCGACGTGCTGGAGGTCCACCAGATGATGGGACGGGCGGGCCGCCCCGGACTCGACCCCTACGGCGAGGCCGTCCTGTTGGCGAAGGACGCCGACACGCGCGACGAACTGTTCGAGCGGTACGTCTGGGCCGACCCCGAGCCCGTCCGCTCGAAACTGGCCGCCGAACCCGCCCTGCGGACGCACCTGCTCGCCACCGTCGCCTCCGGGTTCGCCCACACCCGCGAGGGACTGCTGGAGTTCCTCGACCGGACGCTGTACGCGACGCAGACGGACGAGCCCGGCCGACTCGAACGCGTCACCGACACCGTCCTCGACTACCTCGAAGCGAACGGTTTCGTCGAACGCGAGGACGGCACCGTGAGCGCGACGTCCGTCGGCCACACCGTCTCGCGACTCTACCTCGACCCGATGAGCGCGGCGGAGATACTCGACGGACTGGAGTGGGCCGCCGACCACCGCGAGGAGAGCCTGCGGAAACTCGAAGGCGTCGAGTCGGCCTCCGAACCCGCCGAATCGGGCGGCTTCCAGCGCGCGAGCGAGATGGTCGACGACGGAGACGGCGACGACGCGGGGTCGTTCGAGACGGACCGGACGTATCCGACCGCGCTCGGCCTGTTCCACCTCGTCTCGCGCACCCCGGACATGTACCAGCTCTACCTCAAATCCGGCGACAGAGAGACGTACACCGAGGAGTGCTACGAGCGCGAACCCGAGTTGCTCGGGAAGACGCCCTCGGAGTACGAGGACGTGCGCTTCGAGGAGTGGCTCTCCGCGCTGAAGACCGCCCGACTGCTCGAAGACTGGGCGAGCGAGGTGGACGAGGACCGGATAACCGAACGCTACGGCGTCGGCCCCGGCGACATCAGAGGGAAGGTCGAGACGGCGCAGTGGTTGCTCGGCGCGGCGGAGCGACTCGCCGGGGAGTTGGACCGCGCTTCGACCGTCGCCGTCCGCGAGGCGAAAAAGCGCGTCGAGTACGGCGTCCGCGACGAACTGCTCGACCTCGCCGGGGTCCGCGGCGTCGGGCGGAAGCGGGCCCGCCGACTGTTCGAGGCCGGCATCGAGACGCGGAACGACCTGCGCGAGGCGGACAAGTCCGTCGTCCTCGCCGCGTTGCGGGGGCGACGGAAGACGGCCGAGAACGTCCTCGAAGCCGCCGGCCGACGGGACCCCTCGATGGACGACGTGGACGAGGCCGAGGGCGTCTCCGACGCGACGTTCGAACGGGCGAGCGGTCGGACCGACGGCGAACGGGACGAAGGCGACGACGCCGACGACCCGCAGGAACAGGCCAGTCTGGGTGATTTCGGGTGAGGTTCGTCGAGGGCGTCGCGACCGTCGAGGAAGTGGACGCGTTCGTCGCCGCCGTGGGCGCAGTCGCCGACGAGACGGGCGCGACCGTGCAGGTGTTCGACGCGCGGTACGTCGTGAGCGAGACGCACCTCCGCCGCGCCGTCGAACTCGCGGACCGCGCCATCGAACGGGGCGAGAACGTCGCCCGCGACAGGGCGGTGGAGATTCTCTTGTACGCCGCCGGTCGGCGGCAGATAGACGACGCACTGGCGATGGGCGTCTCCGCGGGGGAGACGGCGGTGGTGGCAGTCGTGGACGGCGGCGACGAGAGCGAGGCGGCGGCGCGACTCCGTGACCTGTTCGCCCCGCGACAGACGCTCGGCCGGTACGACGAGGAACGCGTCCGCGAGTTCTTCGACGTGACCGACGCCGAACTCGCGACCGTCGACGGCGATATCGAGCGTCTCGTCTGCGAGCGGGTGGCGCTTCTGAACGTCGAGAAGTGAGCGAACCCCTTCGTTTCGTGTGGAGAATCCGAGCCGTCGCTCGCGGCCGATACCCCTTCGTTTCGACTGGAGAACGGGAGACTGCGCGTGTGTTCGGCGTCGAGACGAAACGCGAGGACGGCGACGCCGAACCGAACTGGGGATTACCGACTAACGGGAGCGGGGACTAAAACGATTCGAATCGAGAGCGCCGGTGGCGGTCCGACGGCGACCGGTTCGACGGTGACCAGTTCGGCGGGGGTCGACGGTGTTCGCTTCGACGGCAGTCGACGTCGCGACCCGTCGGCTTGTATTCACAGTCAATACCCTACGTCGGCGGCGGCGGAACGACCGGACGCCCCGTTGGACGGGGCCCCTCACGGCTCTGGAGGGTGATCCCCGCGTGTTCTCGTCCGCGGGCACTTCCGCGCCGGAGCGACCGGCGCACGTGGCGACGCGCTTCTCACACCGGTTAGCCGGTCCATACTTGTATGGGAGACGCGAGTAGGTCGGCCCGATGGCCCCACACGCCGTCGAATCTCGCGTCTGCCTCGACTGTGCTCGCGACGACCTCGCGCGGGAAGACGAGGTCCTCGAACGCTGCCCCGACTGCGGCGGACCGATTCGATAGCCCGGGCGGTCGGCGCACGCATCCGCGGCGTGGGGGGAGCCTGCGCGATTCGCCGGGACGAACGTCGAACAGTCTCCGTTCGGAGACTGTCAACCGGCTGAACGGACGGTAGTCGTTATTCCTCTGGACCGAATACTGTCACCTATGGAAGAATTCCGCTGGACGCGGCTGACGGACGACGAAGTGGACGCGTTCCTCGGCGACGGCGGCACGGGGACGATATCGTTCGCGACGGACGCCGGGGACCCGCCGTTCACGCTCCCCGTCTCCTACGGCTACGACGAGGCGTCGGGCAGTCTCTACTTCCGACTCGCCTTTCCGCCGGGGACCGGGAAGGACGACGTCGTGGAGAACCCCCTCTCGTTCGTCGTCCACGACCGGACGGGCGACGGGTGGCAGAGCGTGGTCGCGGCGGGGGAACTGGAGGAACTGTCCGACCTGCCGTACGAGTCGAGCGCGGTGCAGGCGATGTGGGCCGTGAGCATCCCCAAAGTCGACATCTTCGACGTCCCGCCCGGAGACATCACGTTCCGGTACTTCCGACTCGTCCCCGACGAACTGTCCGGGCGGAAGGCGGTCGGTGACGAGTTCGACGACTGACGCCGGACGGCGGGCGTCGGGTGCCGGGCGTCGGGTCCCGCTTTTGGTCGCGCGGCCCCTAGGAGGGTCGTGCTCAGACCGAGGTTCTTCGCCTGCGACCGGTGCGACACCGTCTTCGCGGACCCGGAGCGACCGCCGTACTGCGATTCCTGCGGCGAGCCGTCGCTCACGGAGATAACGCGGGCCTTGCAGGCCGACCGGTACTTCACGCGGGCGGACGAGCGTCGTCGGTGACGGTAGCCGTCCGTCGACGGCGTGAACGCTCGACGGTGAGAGTTCGAGAGAAGTAGTCCCACCAGGATTCGAACCTGGGTCGTTGCCCCCAGAAGGCAACAGGATTGGCCACTACCCCATGGGACTTCGGTCGCACCAGTTCGTAACGCGGGAGCCTTTGTAAGCGTTGCGCGTTCGGAGCGCCGTGCCACGCACCGGCATACAGGACGAACGTGCACAATCCACCACCTATTTATCGTCAGTCTATGCACTCACGTGTATGTACGTCGGACGGTTCATCGTCGTCGGTCCCGACTTCGCAGCGTATCGCGTCTCATCCCGGTCGTTCCCCAACCGTCGAGTCGTCGAACGCGACGGGACGCTCACCGTCGCGCCGACGCCGGACGCGCCGGAGACGGACAACCCCTACATCGCCTACAACTGCGTCCGCGAGGGCGGTGAGGGCGTCGTCGTCGGCAACGGGTCGCACGTCGACCCCATCGCGGAGAAGTTGGACCTCGGCTACCCCGCCCGCGACGCCCTCGCCGAGTCGTTGCTCGCACTCGACTACGAGAAGGACGACTACGACACGCCGCGTATCGCCGGTGTGGTGGGCGAGGAGTCGTACGTCGGCATCGTCCGCAAGGACGCCCTCCTCGTCCGCCCCGTCGCGGAGAACCCGATGCTCGTCGCCACCTACGAGGAGGACGACCCCGCGGTGGTCGTGTTCGACGGCGAGGGGTCGCCCGCGGACCTCGCCGAACGCGCCTACGAGATGGACTACGAACACGCCGTCTGCGCCGCCGGCGTCACCTACGACGACGGCGACGTGAGCGTCGGCTTCTACAACGGCGAGTAGTCGGGCGTCAGTCCGACTGCGCCGACGTCGGCAGTCTGAGCGTGAGGAGGACGACGACGACCAGCACCGCGGCCAACAGCAGGTAGCCCTCGTCGAAGTAGCCGCGGTCCGCGATGCCGCCGAACAGCACCGGCCCCGCCGCGCCCAGCGTCGCGACGGAGGTGCGGACGACGCCGAGACCGGTGCCGCGGACGTCCTCGGAGAACGCCTCCGAGAGGAACGACTGCGTGATGGCGCCCGACCCGAGCATCGTGCTCACGACGGCGGTGACGGCGGCGAGCGACCAGAACCCCTCGACGAACGGGAGCAGTGCGAGGCCGACGATGGGTCCGACGAGGACGGCGACGAGGGCGTTCCGCATGCCGATTCGGTCGTAGGCCGCCCCCGCGAGCGGTTTGACGAGGACACCGACGGCGAAGAACCCGCTGAACAGCAGCCCGGCGGCCGACGACGAGAGTTCCTTGACTTCGACGAGGTACGTCGGGTACAGCCCGGTGAACGACTGCCAGATGAGGATGTACAGAAACAGGATGAACGAGACGAACAGCAGGTTCGAGCCGCGGAGGTCGGCGACCACGTCGCGAAGGCCCGCGGACGGGGCCGGGTCGGCCGCGTCGTCGGCGTCGGGAGCCGACGGGAGCGTCGCCCAGACGAACAGTCCGGCGACGAGGAGGAGCGGAACGATGAACAGCAGGCCCGCCTGCCAGACGAACGCCGCCGCGAGTACCCCCGCGACGGGCGGAAGTACCGTCTGCCCGAGGTCGCCAGTCGCCATCGTCACGCCGAGCGCGCTCCCGATGCGGTCGGGGTAGATGTCCGAGAGGATGGTGATGCGCGCGATGGGGTAGAGCGACTGGCCGAGTCCGACCAGTCCGGTCGCGGCGAACAGGACGAGGGCCGTCGGAGCGGTCACGACGACCACGAGCGCCGCCGCGACGACGACAGCGCCGGCGGTCATCACCGACCGCTCGCTGTACCGGTCCGCGAGGACGCCCCCGGGCAACTGTCCGACGGCCGAACCGAGCCACAGCACCGTCACCAAGAAGCCGGCGACGGTGAGGCTGATGTCGAACGACTCGCGGAGGTAGGGGAGCAACACGGGGTAGACCATCCGCGCTCCGAGCAGTATCCCCCACCCGCCCGCGATGGCGACGAGCGACGGCCCCCGCCCGTCCGCCCACAGCGCCTTCGCCTCTCGTACGACGGACTGGAGGACGCGCATGCGACGATAGTCCGTGCTACCCGGAGTCCGGTGATAAGTATTCACGTACCCGTGGTTCTCACCGGCTGTTCCGGACGGGACGACGCCGCGCCCACGGCCGTTTTGGGCGTCGCGTGCGTAGCCCCGAGCATGCGAGTCGCCGTCATCTCGGACGTGCACGCGAACCGGGTCGCACTCGACGCCGTCCTCGACGACGTACCCGACGTGGACGCGACGGTCTGTGCGGGCGACGTGGTCGGGTACAACCCGTGGCCCGCCGAGTGCGTCGCCGCGCTCCGCGACCGAGACGTGCCGACGGTGATGGGCAACCACGACAGGGCCGTCGCCTCGGACTCGACGTTCCGGTTCAACAGCATGGCCGCCGCGGGCGTCGAGTACGCTCGCGCGGAACTGGACGACGACGCCCTGTCGTGGCTCTCCGCCCTCCCGGACGAACGCACGGAACTGGACGGCCGGGTCAGACTCGTCCACGACCACCCGTGGATTCAGGACAAGTACACCTACCCCGAGGAGTTCCACGCGGACTTCCTCGACGACGAGGACGTCCTCGTGTTGGGGCACACGCACGTGCAGGATCACCGCGTGTTCGACGAGGGAATCGTGATGAACCCCGGGAGCGTCGGCCAACCCCGCGACGGCGACCACCGCGCGGCCTACGCGATACTGGACTTAGACGACCTCTCGGTCGAGGAACGGCGCGTCGACTACGACATCGAGGCGGTCGTGGAGGCGGTCGAGGAGGCCGGCCTCCCCGAGCGAATCGGGACGCGGTTGTACGACGGACGATAGCGACGACGGACGATAGCGACGGCGACGGACCGCTACGACTCGTCGGCAGGTAATTCGAGGCCGTGAGCGCCCTCGACGAGTTCGCGCAGGCGTTCGACGAACCGGGCCGCGGGCGCGCCGTCGACGACGTCGTGGTCCACGGTCACCGTGAGGTGGAGGAACTCCCGCGGTTCGAGTTCACCGTCGACGTACCGTGGCTTCTCGGAGATGCCGCCGACCGTCAACTGGAGCGGGTAGTTCGTCGGCGTGACGCCCCACCCGCCGCCCGACCCGAACATCCCCACCGACGTGACGCCGACGGTTCCGGCGACCCGCTTCCACAGACGCGGGGACCACCGCGGGAGACGGTAGAACTGTCGGCGCACGACGCCCGGGAGTCGCTCCGAGAGCGAGAGCAACGACGACCAGCCGGTGGACGGCCGTGAGCGCTGTGCGGCCCGAATCTCTCGATGGACGGACGCGAGCGACCGGTCGTTCACGCGCCTGAGAACTCGCGGAACACCCAGTTTCTCCCCGTCCACCGTCGTCTCCACGACGACCATCACGTCCACGTCTTCGAACCCGACGAGTCGCCCGCGCCAGTCGAGGTATCGCTGGACGTTCGGGTGGTCGCGAACCGCCCGCCCGAGGCAGTGGACGAGGAACGCCGTGAACGACGTGCGAGTTCCGGTCGCGTCCGCGGCGTCGTCGATTCGTCGCCGCGCCTCGGTCACGTCGAACTCGACGAGTCCGTGGACGTCGTTTCGCCTCCCGGCCATCCGCATCGCGTCGACCACCGTTCGTCGACCGACGGGGAACGGTTCGGTTCGACTGCCATCGCCGTTCATGTCCGACTGTTGGGGGACGGACAGCATACGTCCAGCGGAGGGGGCGGGTGGAAGGCGGTGGCCGTCAGTCCGCCGTCGACGACGCCTCGGTCGGTTCGAGGCGCGCCGAGAAGTGTCGGAGTTCGCGCATCGACGGTTCCTCGACGATTTCGAGGCCGCCGTAGGATTCGGCCGACTCCTTCACCGCGGCGGCCGTCTCCGCGACGTGTTCGAGGTGTTCGCGGGAGTACGTCCGGCGCGGGAGGGCGAGTCGCACGAGGTCCGGTCGGTCGGTTCCGGGGAAGGCGAACCCGCCGAGTTCGACGCCGCGGACGCCGCCCTCCAGATACAGGGCGCAGACGAGTTCCTGCCCGGGGAACTGCTCTTTCGGGACGTGCGGGAGGACGGACTCGGCGTCGACGTAGACGGCGTGGCCGCCGGTGGGTTCGTAGACGGGGACGCCGGCGTCGGTGAGCAGACGGCCGAGTTCGGCCACCTGTTCGACCCGTTCTTCCACGTACGGCGGTTCGACGGCCTCGCGGAGGCCGACGGCCATCGCCGCCACGTCGCGTCCGGCGAGGCCGCCGTAGGTGGGGAAGCCCTCGTAGAGGATGCCGCGTTGCTTGGCCGCCTCGAACAGGTCGGGGTCGTCCATCGCGGCGAAGCCGCCGATGTTGACGAGGGCGTCCTTCTTCCCCGACATCGTCACCGCGTCGGCGTAGGAGAGTTGCTCGCGGGCCACGTCGGCGACGGAGGCGTCCGCGAACTCCGCCTCGCGTTCGCGGACGAAGTGTGCGTTCTCGGCGAACCGGCAGGCGTCGACGACGAACGTGGCGTCTATCTCGTCGGCGAAAGCGGCCACCTCGCGGGTGTTCTCGACGCTGACGGGTTGACCGGCGACGGAGTTGTTCGTGATGGTCTGGACGACGACCGGAATCGACTCCGCGCCGACTTCCTCGACGAGTTCCCACCCCTTCTCCAGGTCGAAGTTCCCCTTGAACGGGTGGTCGGCGTCGGGGTCGGTCGCGAGTTCGTGCGGACAGTCCACGGGGTCGGCCCCCTGGTTGGCGACGTGGGCGCGCGTCGTGTCGAAGTGGGCGTTGTTCGGCACCACGTCGCCCTCCTCGACGAGGACGCCGTAGACGACGTTCTCCGCGCCGCGGCCCTGATGCGTGGGGACGACGTGGTCGAACCCCATCACGTCGCGGACGGCCTTGCGGAGTTCGTCGAAGCTTCGACTGCCGGCGTAGGCCTCGTCGCCGCGCATCATCGCGGCCCACTGGTCGGCGCTCATCGTGCCGGTGCCGGAGTCCGTCAGGAGGTCGACGTAGACGTCTTCGGCGTCGAGATTGAACGCGTTGTACCCCGCCGCCTCGAGTGCCGCCTCGCGGTCCTCGCGCGAGGGGAGGTGGATGGGTTCGACCATCTTCGCCTTGTAGGAGCGCATGGAGGCACGGACGCCGGCCGGCGTGAAGGTCGTTCCCGACGATAATCGGGAGCGGACGGCCAGTTCGGGGGAACGATGCACGAACTCGTCCGTCGTCGTCCGAAGCCGACGACCGACGGGGGAAGGCGACAGTTGTGAAATCTCAGTTTCAATAGAACAAATGAGATAGCGTTTTGTGCGGGCGGGGGCTGGCACCCGTATGGCGACCCAACGAACGGACGGCGAGGCGGTGTCGCTACGGGAGTCGTTCACGGAGATGAGCGAGATACTGATGCCGAACGACACGAACAACCTCGGACGCGCCCTCGGCGGGACGGTGCTCCACTGGATGGACATCTGTGGGGCCATCGCCGCCCGTCGGTTCTCGAAGCGACAGGTCGTCACGGCGTCGATGGACCACGTCGACTTCCTCGCGCCGATCGAACTCGGCGACGTCGTCACCGTCACGGGCTACGTGTTCGACACCGGGCGGACGAGTATGGACGTGCACGTGGCCGTTCGGGCGGAACGGCCGAGCGACGGCGTGCGGCGTGAGACTGCGAGTTCGTTCTTCAGTTTCGTCGCCCTCGACGAGACGGAGTCGCCCGCCGCCGTCCCGACGCTTCGGTGTCCGTCGGCGTCACAGACAGGGCTCCGGGACGAGGCGCTCGAACGCCGGAACCGTCGCCGCGCGGAACTGGCCGACGAACTCGGCGGGGAGTGACCGGGAACGGGCGGCGGGCGTCGAGAACGATGCAGACGGCGGCGCGAACGGCGCTCAGAACTCCTCTTGGACGATCTTCAGCGTCTCCTCGCGGTCGTCCCACGCGACGAAGATGGCGACGGAGGTGGCGGAGGTGATGACGTCGTGGATGTTGATGCCCGCCTCCGAGACGGGTTGGACGATGTCGAGCATGACGCCGGGGCGGTTCGGCAGTTCGCCGCCCGTGACGCGAATGACCGCGATGTCGTCGTCGACGGTGACCGACGAGAGCGACGGTTCGTCCACGACCTTCTCGTGCAGGAGGTTCTCGGCCTCCTCGGCGAGGTCCTCGCTGACGTAGAACGTCACAGAGTCCATCCCGGAGGCGACGGCGTCGACGTTCACGTCGTGTTCGCGGAGCGCCTGCGAGAGGTCCGCGAGGATGCCCGGCCGGTTTCGGATGGAGCGACCGGCGACGGTGACGCAGGCGAGGGGGTTCTCCTGCATGTCGATGAGGTTCTGGAACTCGCCCTCGATGAGGGTGCCGCCGGTCAGGAGGTCACCGTGCTGGTAGTGGACGACTCGGACGGCCAGGTCGTCGTCCTTGTACGAGAGCGCGGAGGGGGCGACGACTTCGGCCCCGCGGAACGAGAGGTTCCGGAGTTCGTCGACGGTGATGCGACCGACGTTCCGCGCGCCCTCGACCACGTGGGGGTCGCCGGTCATGACGCCCTCGACGTCGGTGACGATGACGACTTCGTCGGCGTCCATGTAGCGACCGAGCATGACGGCCGTCGTGTCGGACCCGCCGCGGCCGAGCGTGGTTATCTCGCCGTCGTGGTTCTGCGCGAGAAAGCCCGTGACGACGGGGACTACGCCGTCGAGTCCGGCGGCGAGTTCGGCGGCGCGTCGTTTCGTCTCCTCGACGTCGACTTCGCCGACGTCGTCCGTGATGACCGGCCACGCCTCGGAGCCGGGTTCGACGAACAGCGCGTTCACGCCGCGGGCGGCCAGCGCCGCCTTCAGCATCCGGACGCTCGTCCGTTCGCCCATCGAGACGATTTCGGCGCGGTCGCGGTCGTCCGCCTCGAACTGTATCTCGTCCAGCAGGTCGTCCGTCGTGTTCCCCATCGCGGAGGCGACGACGGCTATCTCGTGTCCCTGTTCGACCGCGGCGGCGATGGAGTCCGCCGCGCGGTTGATGCGGTCACCGCTGCCGAGGGAGGTCCCCCCGAACTTCGCGACTACTCGCACGGTCGTTCCTCCGGTCGATTCGGGCAGCGAGACTGGTGCGTAGGCATTGCCGGGGGTAGCGCAGGACCGCGTATAACTGTGTCTCCCCCTTCAACCGTTGCCGACGCCGACAGTCCGGAGGTCGTGAAGCAGTCGGGTCGAACACGGCCGACTGCGCTGGAACCGACCGTCCGAGAGTTGTCTTTATCCGTGCAGGGTGGTAACGCACGGTATGGACGCGGAGGTACGTGACGCCCTGGAGACCGACGCCGAATCGTTGGCCGCCATCGCCGACGTTCCGACAGACGTGATGCGAAACGTCGTCCACGACCGCACGGTCCGCGTCGCGGAACGACACCGCGAGACGACGGACCCGAACGCCGACGCCGACTCGGCCGACGCGGAACTGCTCGGCTTCGTCGCCTTCGACGTGCGCGGGGGGACGGTCCACGTGACCCAGATCGGCGGGTCGGCCGAGGCGGTCGAACGACTCCTCGGCGAACCCGTCCGGTTCGCCTCGAACGAACGGTTCGACGTGGAGTTTCTCGCTCCGATGTCGGAGACGGAGGTTCAGGAGGCCGCCGAACGCGCCGGCTTCGACCGAGTCGGCGACGGTCCTCGGTTTCTGGGCGAGGAGACGGTGAAGTTCCGGATGGACCCCTGACCGGCGACGGAGACGCGGTCGGCGTCGCTCGAACGGGCCTCGGGAGAACGTTCAGACGGTCAGGAGAACGTTCGGACAGTCAGGAGAACTTGCGGACGGTCATGTCTAAGGTGTCGAGGTCCACGATGGGGGCGTAGCCCGAGTCGGGGTCGATGTTGACGGACTTCTGGAAGTCGGTCTGCGCCTGCCAGCACCCGGAGTTGACGGCGAGGACGTTGTGGTACTTCCCCCAGCCGAGTTTGTGGACGTGACCGGTGTGGAAGATGTCGGGCACCTCCTCCATGACGAGGTAGTCCTGCTTCTCGGGTGCGAGACGTGTGTGACCGCCGTACTGCGGGGCGACGTGCCGCTTCTTCAGCAGTTGGTACATCGCCTTGTGCGGGTCGTCGTAACTCGCCGACTCGGCGGGGAGTTCGGCGATGACCTCGTCCAGGGAGACGCCGTGGTACATCAGCACGTTCACCCCTTCGAGGGTGACGGTGGAGGGGTTGCTGGTGATGCGCGCGTCGTGGACGTCCATGATGTCGCGGAGTTCCTCGTCGAAGCCGGGTTGAGGTTCCGCCAGTCGCACCGCGTCGTGGTTCCCCGGAATCATCACTATCTCGATGTCACCCGGTACCTCCTTGAGGTGTTCCGAGAACTGCTCGTACTGGTCGTAGATGTCGACGATGTCCAACTCCTCGTCCTGATTCGGGTAGACGCCGACGCCCTCGACCATGTCGCCGGCGACGAGGAGGTACTCGACGCGTTCGGCCTCCTCGGTGTGGAGCCAGTCTGCGAAGCGGTGCCACGCGTCCGCCATGAACTCCTGGCTGCCGACGTGGACGTCCGAGATGAGGGCGGCCTGCACGTGTCTGTCCGCCGTGTTCGGCCGGTACGTCCGCGGCACGTCGGGCCAATGCATCGAGTCGACGAACATGATGCCCGCGTCGTCCGATAGCGTTCCCTCGACGGCGATGCACTCGTCCATCAGGAGTTCGTCCACGCCGGCGGCGAAGTCGCGGTCCTTCATCACGAGACAGGGGAACGTCCCCGTCGTGTCCTCCAGTTCGACCAGCCAGTGACCGCTGGCGGTCGACCGGATGTCGTTGACGAGTCCGACCATCGCGGCGTCGCTCCCGCCGGACATCGACTGGATGGCCTCGGCCGGCCGGTGGTTCACCCGGCCGCGGAGTTGCCGCGAGAGTTTCTCGTAGCGGTCCTTGAACACCTTCACGAAGTCGGCGTACTCGCCGGTCCCGGTACTCTGTCCGGTCATGTCGCCCGTGATGGACAGCGACCGGAGCGACGGGTCGGACCGACGACCGCTCGGTGACTCCGTCGTTTCGGGTGGAGCTGAATCGGCCGCTGTTCCCTCGACTGCGGTCGAATCTCCAGTCGAAGTGGAGGGGTCTACGGAGGGTTCCGCAGAGGACTCTGTGGACGGGTCGCCGGCGGCGCGTTCGGAGGCGGCGGGCGAGTCGGGTGTGGAGACGGGCGCGTCGGTGGCGTTCGGGCCGCCGTCGAGGACGGCGCGGACGTCGTCGGCCGTGACGCGGAACGCGTCGGCACCGGCGTGTTCCACCGCCCGCGCGAGCGTCGTCTCGGGGTCGGCCGCGCCCGCGATGAGCGTCACGGCCTCCCGTTCGGCGTTGTAGCCGTGACGAGCGAGTTCGCGGACGACCAGCGTCGGCGTCTCCAGAGGCACACCGGTCGAAGGACGACGCCGAAGAAAAGCATATTGAAAGTCGAGGCGGCGCGAGGCGAGGGAACGCGACGGGCGAACCCGACCGACAGGCGAGGTGGTCGTTCCCAGAAGGTTGAAACTGGGCGACGGCGAAAGCAGGGTAGATGAACGACGACCAGGGCGAGACGGACGTCGGCGACGACGCCCCTCGCCCGGAACCCGACGCGACGAGCACCGAGTCGTCGGACACGCCCCTCCACCGGTTCCTCCACGCACAGGACGGCATCCTCCTGTTCGTCCGCGAAGTGCTGGTCAGCGTGTCGGCCGTCGTCGCACTCGGACTCGTCCTCTACACCATCAGCGGCGTCTGGCCGCCGATGGTCGCCGTCGAGAGCGGCAGCATGGAACCGCACATGCACCGCGGTGACCTCGTGTTCATCACCGCGCCCGACCGCTTCTCGCCCGACTACGCCCTCGACGACACGGGCGTCGTGACGGCCGACGTGGGAAGCCAGCGCGGTCACGCGTCGTTCGGCGGCGCGGGGTCGGTCGTCGTCTTCGACCCGCCGTCCAGATACGGGTCCCCCATCATCCACCGCGCGCACTTCTACGTCGAGGAGGGGGAGAACTGGTACGGCGAGACCGACCCCGACTACGTCAACGCCGAGAACTGCGAGCAGTTACAGTACTGTCCCGCACCGCACGCGGGGTTCATCACGAAGGGCGACGCGAACGCTCGCTACGACCAGGCCAGCGGTATCGCCGAACCCGTCAAGACCGAGTGGATAGACGGCGTCGCGCACCTCCGCGTGCCCTACCTCGGGTACGTTCGACTCGAACTGGCGGGGGCGTTCGTTCCGACGCCGGTGGCGGCCGACGCTCCGGTCGAATCACCCGACCGAGCGGTGAACGCGTCCGCGACGGTCGCCGACGCGACGGCTGGACCCCCGGACTTCGAGTCCACCAGACGGACCGTCTCGGTTGCGTAACTGTCGCGGATCTGTCGGATAGGTGTCGATTTCTGCGCCGAGCGAACCGGTTCGAGAGCGGTGGCTGAGAACGGAGTCGAGGATCGAGGAACCGGGTGCCGGTTCGAGTCGAACCGACGCCCTCGTCGTCGGTCGTCTCCGTTCTGGTGTCGTCGTCTACCCCGGTCGGTCGTCGTCGTTCGTCGCGACTCGGATACAGTCGCGCGGTCAGTTGTCGAACCGGGCCTGTACGAACGGTTGCGCGTTCTCGATGTCGCCGAGGCGGGAGTCCGAGAGGAGGACCGCCTCCGTCTCGTCGATGGGGACCGACAGCGAGATTTCCTTCGTGCGACCGTAGCGACCCTTCGAGACGACGACGGCGTTGACGATGCCGAGCATGTCGAGTTCGGAGATGAGGTCCGTCACGCGGCGTTGCGTGAGGATGTCGGCGTCTATCTCCTCGCAGAGTCGCTTGTAGATGTTGAACACCTCGCCGGTGTTGATGTTGCGGACGCCGTTCTTCTCCAGGAGGATGATGGCGAAGAGGACTATTTTGGACTGCGTGGGGAGCGTTCGGACGACTTCGACGACGCGGTCCAACTCTATCTTGTCCTGCGCCTGCCGGACGTGCGCCTCCTCGACGGTGTCGGCCTGCCCGCGTTCGGCGAGTTCGCCCGCGGTTCTGAGCAGGTCGAGGGCGCGGCGCGCGTCGCCGTGTTCCTGCGCGGCGAAGGCGGCGCAGAGCGGAATCACGTCCTCGGTGAGTGCGCCCGATTTGAACGCCACGTCGGCGCGGTGCTGGAGGATGTCGCGGAGTTGGTTCGCGTCGTACGGCGGGAACACGATCTCCTCCTCGCCCAGACTGGACTTCACGCGCGGGTCGAGGAAGTCGGTGAACTTCAGGTCGTTCGAGATGCCCATGATGGAGATGCGCGAGTTGTCCAACTCGGAGTTCATCCGCGAGAGGTTGTAGAGGGTGTCGTCGCCGGACTTCTCGACGAGTTTGTCTATCTCGTCCAGCATGATGACGACGACGCGTTCGTTGTAGTCGACGGCGTCGAAAAACGTCGAGTAGACGCGGTCGGTCGGCCACCCCGTCATCGGCACCGTCTCCATCTCCTCTCGGTCGGTCTCCAACTGGTCGATTCGCTCCTCGACGTCCGACAGCGAGTCGAACGCGGTGTCCGCCAGCAGGTCCGGCGTCTCTCGCGCACGCGTGCGAAGGTCTTCCAGACGGTCGAGTTCGTCCTCGATGACGCCGAAGTTCTTCTCGATGAACTTGTTGGCCAGTTGGGCGAGGACACGGTACTGGGTGTCCGTCACCTCGCAGTTGATGTACTCGACTTCGCAGGGGACGTCGTACTTCTGGGAGGTCGACTCCAGTTCCTGACTGACGAACTTCGCACTCGCCGTCTTCCCCGTCCCCGTCTTCCCGTAGATGAGGATGTTCGACGGCGTCTCCCCGCGGAGGGCGGAGACGAGAATCGTCGCCATCTGATTTATCTGCTCGGTTCGGTGGGGGAGTTCGTGCGGCGTGTACGACGGGCGCAGGACCTCCTTGTTCTCGAAGATGGGTTCACCCGAGAGCAGGTCGTCGAACAGGCCGCGACTGTCGCTGCCGCCCTCGTCGAGGACGACTTCGTCGAGACTCACGTCCGTCGACGGGTCGTCCGCCACCTCGTCGTCGGCCCCACTCGGTCCGATACTCTCCTGGATGTCGATGTCCTCGGCGGTGACCGGGTCGTCCCCCGCGTCGTCGCTTACCGGTCCGTCGCTCTCCGCGTCGTCGTCCGTCGTCCCCCCGCTCTCCGCGTCGGCCCCTCGGTCGTCGTCCGCGACGGTACCGTCGTCACCGACGCGTTCGCCGTCGCTCTCGCCGTCGGCGTCGGACGAGGCGGAGGCGGACGACTCGCGGCCGTCGCCGGACGGAGCGTCGTCGGCCGTCGAGTGATTCGTCCGCCCTTCGCCGTCGTCGTCGTCGCGTCTCGATGTATCGTCGTCCATGCGTGAATCCCCCCTATTTCGACTGGAAGACGCTCCGTCAGCGGCCCGCAACCGGCAGAATGCCGCGTGAAACTGCGGCATTCGGTGAGAAGGCCGACGGTGGAACGTCCAGATGATGCAGACGAACCAGACGAACAGGTGCTACAAAAAACTTGTCTATCAGTAGCCCCGTGTCCGTCGGTGAGTCCCCAGAAGTACCGGTGCTAAATACAAGGACACTAGTAGAATATAGTGATTCGAGCCGATGTATGAGGCTATACGGACGAAACGGCGGGGTTCGTCGAATCGACCCGTGACCGAATAGAGAGAAAGCGTCGTCGTCGCGAGAACGAGTCGTTCTTTTGCGGTCACGTCCTTCCCCTCCGGTCACGTCCTCTACGTGGCAGTTTGGCGACACGAAGAGGCGTCGCAGAACTCGGGTACGGGCGCGTTCGACTGGAAGTCGGGGGATGGCCGTCGACGAAGGGGACCGTTTCGGGTGAAGTCACTCCACTATACCCTCTCGAATCGGACGATACAGGGGATTTCACGGGGGCACGGGTCGTCTGGACTCGAAGTCGAGGGGAGTGGCACCTCCCCCACCCCTTCGTTTCGGGTGGAACGGTCGAGACGGGGGGAGGGGGGTCGCGCCGACTTCTTCGAAGCGGGAGTTTTATGTATATATACATTCAACGATACCCGTAGTAGAGAAAAAGCGATTATTTCTACTCTGTCTCTGCTGTATTAACCTAGTGCTAGGCTCGGCTCGCGTCCCTCCGGGGGCTTCCCGACGAGTTCCACTCGAAACGAAGGGGTGGGGGTGTGTCGGAGGTGATGGTGGGACGAGACGACACGGAGGGACAACACGGAGGGACGGCAGAGGGAGACGGCGCGGAGAGAGGACGTTGGGTCGGCGTTCTGGGAGGCAGTCAGTCGTTCGAATCGAAACGGAGGGTAGTACCGCCGGGATACCGGGTGGGGGAACGACTATGCGAGCGAAGCGGCTGGAGGGGAGCGTCGAACGCGAAGCGAACGTCAGTCAGGACCGATGGGACCGTGAAGACCAGCGACGCGGCGAGTCGTCGGGAGCCGGCCGCAACTGTCCGCTCTCGGCGGACCTCGGTCGTCGTGTACGTCGATGTTAATCTCGGTTCGGTCGGATAAAGCAGAGGTAAATGTGACCGGCGTCTGACGTAGTGCTTAAGTTAGTTCAGAAATGTGGGTACTTCATACGCCCCTCCGCGATGATAAGTCGGGAGGTGCGGGAGGACAGGATGGGACTGCTCACAGAACTTAGAGACAGCATCTCACGGGTCGTCGACCGGATGTTCTCGGACGCAGAGCCGAGACGAATCGGCATCTACGGACCGCCGAACGCCGGAAAGACGACCCTCGCAAACCGTATCGCCCGTGACTGGACCGGTGACGCCATCGGCCCCGAGAGCCACATCCCGCACGAGACGCGTCGCGCGCGCCGAAAGGAGAACGTGGAGATAGAGCGCAACGGGAAGAAAGTCACCATCGACATCGTCGACACGCCGGGGGTCACGACGAAAGTCGATTACAAAGAGTTCCTCGACCACGACATGCAGAAAGACGACGCCGTCCGTCGGTCCCGTGAGGCCACGGAGGGCGTCGCCGAAGCGATGCACTGGCTTCGCGAAGACGTCGACGGCGTCATCTACGTGCTCGACAGCACCGAAGACCCGTTCACGCAGGTCAACACGATGCTCATCGGCATCATCGAAAGTCAGGACCTGCCCGTACTCATCTTCGCGAACAAGACCGACCTGGAGGAGTCGAACGTCCAGCGCATCTCGAACGCGTTCCCCCAGCACGAAACGGTGCCGCTCTCGGCACTCGAAGGAAACAACATGGACGAAGTGTACGACAAGATAGCGGAGTACTTTGGGTGAGTACCGTGCCTGAAGTCACATCCGGCGACGACGGGGTGCAGATTGACCTCATCAGTGCCGCCCGCATGGAAGGGCTGGCCAGCATGGAGAAGATCCGTCTCATCCTCGACGGCGTCCGCGACGGGAACATCGTCATCCTCGAAGAGGGACTCTCGCCGGACGAGGAGTCGAAACTCATCGAAGTGACGATGACGGAGATAAGCCCCGACGAGTTCAACGGAATCGAAATCGAGACCTATCCGCAGTCGAAGGGCGGGCAGGGCTTCCTCGGCCGACTGATGGGCAAAGAGGACACCAAGAAGCTCACCGTCATCGGCCCGGCCAACCAGATTCAGACGCTCCACAAGGACGAGAACCTCATCAGCGCGCTCGTCTCGCGGAAGTAGCCGACGCCGCGTCTTCGCCGACCCACGCTCGACCACCAACCCAACCAACCCAACCCACGCCGGCGGCGCGTCTCGACCGACGGATTCGGACGCTCGGCGGCCGCGACAACACACACGACGAGAACGGACACACATGCCCCACCAATGTACGAACTGCGGGAGGGTGTTCGCCGACGGCTCGAAAGAGATGCTGTCGGGGTGCCCCAACTGCGGCGGGAACAAGTTCCAGTTCAGCCCCTCGGGCTCCGGGAGCGACGCCGCCGCGTCCACCACCGACAGCCGAACGGCGTCGTCCGACGCGACGCCGTCGTCGGGGCGCGCCGCCGACGCCGATGCGGACACCGACACCGCCACCACTGACCGAGAATCCGCCGACGACGACGCGGGTTCGACGACGTGGAGGCGCGCCGCCTCGCGGGCGGCCGACGCCGTCGACCCGCGTTCCGGGAGCCGACGGTCGGACTCCGGCGACGACGACGGCGGGCGACCCGACGCACCCGGACGCGACACCCAGAACCGACAGACGGACAGCTCGAACGACCTCGACGACGCTCGCCGCCGCGGGCAGTCGCTCCGTGAGTGGGCGAACTCGCGCGGCTTCGCGAGCGAAGTCGAAGGCGCGGACGACGAGACGACGCTCCGTGAGAACCGGCGGCGGACCGGCGACGCGCAACGACGCCCGCCGGAACGACGGCCGGAGCCCGAGTCGTCGCCGTCTCCGAACGCGTCCGAGTCGTCGCCGTCTCCGAACGCGTCCGAGTCGCCGCCCGACTCGGCACCGACTTCCGACACCTCGACGGCGTCGCCCGATACGGCACCGACGCCGTCCGAGTCGTCGGCACCGTCTGAACCGTCCACGACGCCGTCCGACACACCGCCGACGCCGTCCGACACCCCCACCGATACGTCTACGGACGAACCGTCGGTGTTCGGCGACGAGGTGGAGGACGACGCGCAGGCGAGCGCACGGTCGGACGTGGTGTCGCCGGACGAGATTCGCGCGGCGTCGGAGAACGCCGACGACAGACCCTCGGACGCGGACGGCCGGGTCATCGAACCGCAGAGCGACGACCGCCCGGACCTCGACGAACTCCGCGAGGAACTGAACGACCAGTTCGAGAGCATCAAAATCGTCGCGCCGGGCGAGTACGAACTCAACCTGATGGAACTGTACGACCGACCCGAGTACATCATCTCGCTCCGCGAAGACGGCCGGTACGTCATCGAAGTGCCGGACACCTGGGACAGCCACGACGACCGCTGATTCGTCGCAGTCGCGGTCACGCGGTCGATTCCCCCCATCCATTCCCATCCCACCGACTTCCGCGCTCCCGTTCTTCTTCTCCCCGGTTTCGCTCCCGCCGCCTCTCCGGTTCGTTTCGACTCCTGCGCTCGTTTCGACTTCCCCGCTTTTCGCCGCGTTACCCCTTCGTTTCCACTCGAACCGGGTCGCTCGGCCGACTCGACTTCCCGCACCCGTCTCCAATCCCCCCGGTACCGGTGCTATCCGCCGGTTGCTGAACCAATAGGCGGCCGAAGTCCCACCTTTCGACGATGGCATCGTCCCTCCAGCGTCGCGCCCACGACGCCCTGATGTGGTTCCCCGCGCTGTTGGCCCGCCTCGGCCTGGTGGACCGCGAGAAGGGGTCGCGGGCGTTCGACCTCGCGGTTCCGGTGATGGTCACCGGCGGGATGCGGACGCTGCTCCGCATCGCCGACTTCCTGATGGTGAGCCTCGCACTCGGCGAGGCGGCGGTGGCGGGACTCGAACTCGGCTTTCAGTACTACTTCATCCCGTTCGGACTCGCCCTCGCGCTGACCAGCGGTACCATCAGCGTCGTCTCGCGGGTCGTCGGCGCGGGCAACTACGACGCCGCGGACTTCGCGGTGAAGCAGTCGCTGTGGCTCTCGATTCTCCTCTCCGTTCCCATCACCGCCGCCGGGTGGGTGTACGCGACGCCGCTCATCGACCTCCTGACGAACGACCCGGCGGCCATCGAACTCGGGAGCGCGTACCTCCGAATCGTGATGTTGTCGGTGACGTTCCGCTTCTGGAGTATGATCGCCGCCCGCGCTCTCGCGGGCGTCGGCGACACCCGGACGCCGATGTACGTCCGCCTGCTGACGCTCCCGACGAACGTCGCGCTGAACGCCGTCCTCATCTTCGGCCTGTTCGGCGCGCCGGCACTCGGTGTCGAAGGCGCGGCGTGGGGCACCGTCGCCGCCAACACGCTCGCGGCGGTCATCTTCTTCGGACTGCTCGCCTCCGGGCGGTGGGACGTGCGACTCCGCCTCGGCGGCAAGCAGTGGGACTGGGGCGTCGTGGCAGAAATCGTCCGCGTCGGTCTCCCCCTCGCCGGGACGCGGCTCTCCCGGACGTTCGGTCGGTTCCCGTTTCTGTTCGTCCTCGGCGTCCTCGGCACCGACGTCGTCGCCGCGTACGCCATCGGTCGGCGCGTGATGCTGCTGGCGCTCATGCCGGCGTGGGGCTACTCCACGGCCGCCTCGACGCTCGTCGGACAGGCGGTCGGCGGCGGCGACGACGCCGAGGCGACGGAGTACGGCTGGCAGACGCTCCGCATCGCCCTCGTGACGCAACTGCTCATCGCGGCGGTCATCTTCCTCGCCGCCGAGCCACTGGCGCAGGTGTTCGGCGCGGGTAACGTCGCTCTCACGACGACGTTCATCCGCGTGTTCGGCCTCGGCGTGGCCGGGTTCAGCGTCTCGCGAACGATGCGCGGTGCCCTCCGCGGCGCGGGCGACACCCGCTGGCCGTTCTACGGCGGTCTGCTCGGGACGTACGTCGTCCGTCTCCCCGTCGCCTTCGCCGCACTCCCCGTCGGGTTCGCCGTCTCGGCGTTCGGCGTCACCGTCGCCCCCGGACTCGGGTGGGCGCTCCCGGCCGTCTACGCGGCCATCCTCGCCGACATGTACGCCCGCGCCGTCGTCAACGGGGCGCGGTACTACAGCGGCGAGTGGCTTCGCGTCGCCCGGGAGTCGAACGTCGGCTCTGCGGCCGACTGAGCGACGCCCCGACGGACCGGACCGACGCGGCCAACCGACCGCCGGTTCCGGCGTCGACTCTCCGCGTTCGGGCCGTCTGCGCCCCGCGAACCCCTCCGTTTCCACTCGAACCCGAAGTGAACTCGAATGCGAGTGATGTCCTCGCCGGTCGGGACGACGGTGGCCGATATTGAAGCCTTTAAGCGCCAGCACTCTCTGCGTGACAGTATGAGCCAAGCGACGAAGATCGTCATCGGAACCGTCGGTGTCGCCGCGTTTCTCGCTATCGCACTCCTCGCCGTCCTCGCGTTCGGGTAGGCGGACGCGAACCGGTAGGCGGACGCGAACCGGTAGGCGGACGCGAACTGGTCGGCGGACGCGAACTGACCAGCGAACGCGAACGCACCGCTGAAGGTGGCGCGGTTCGAACCGCGTCCATGTTCGAATCCCGTGACCTCGCAGACGACGTCGCCGCCGTCCGCGACGAACACGCCCCGGACGCCCTCGTCCTCTCGGCGGCGGCGGACTTCGAGACCATCCCGCCCGCCGCGGCGGAGGACCTGGGTCTCCTCGTCGATTCGCTCGACCCGGCGACGTATCCGGCCGACTGGCTCCCGGACGACGCGCCCGCACTCCTCGTCCGCTATGCGGGCGGCGACTTCACCATCGGGATGCCGGGCGACGGTACCGTCGTCTGGACGCGACAGACCGTCCCGCCGTGCGTCGTCGCGAAGAAACGCGCGGAGGGGACGCCGACGGACTTTCTGGACTTCCTGTTCGCCGAGGCGTTCGTCCAACTCGGTGCCGGCGTGCCGGAACAGTTCCTCCCGTTCTTCGGCGAGCAGTACCGCGAACTCGACGCCGCGGTTCCCCTCCCGCCGAACGACGTCTACCAGATAGCGGCGGCCCTGTACGAGGCGTGGGTCGGACTCCAGACGCGGCCGACGTTCGATTCGTGGGAGTCGGACCACCCGCGACTGTACGACGCGTGGCGCGACGCCGGCCAGCGACTGGAGGGGCGACTCGACACCCTACCGCGCGCCGTCGCCCGCGGGAACACCTCGTTCGCGGAGGCGACGGAGTACGCCTGCTCGGCCGTCAAACACGGACTCGACCTGCCCGCACCGTTCGCGGCCCTCGACACGGAGGCGTACGTCGAGTACGGCCCGAGTTACGGTGTCCGCTGGGCGAGGAAGACGTTCGAGCGACTCGAGACGGACACCGACACGGACGCGGACGAAGTCTGAGACTGCCGGTCAGCCCCGCGGATTCTGCCCGCCTCAGAAGTCGCTCGTCACGATGCCGTCCACGTCGAGTTCGACGACGCCCTCGAACAGTTCGCGGAAGCGTTCGAGCGTCGCCTCGTCGTGAACCTCGTTCGAGAGGTGGAACAGGCCGACGGCGTCGTGTTCGTCCAACAGGTCGAGCAGTCGCTTCGTCGCCTCGTAGGCGCCGTCCACGTCGGCGTAGTAGGCCATCTCGGTCACCGAATCCACGCTGACCCGGAGTTTGCCGTCGTGCGATTCGAGGAAGTTGCGCGTCTGTTCGACGATGCCGTCTAAGTCGTCCGGCGCGGAGACATAGTGGACGTTGTCGGACCCGCGGCGGGAGTAGCCACGTTCGACCGAGAGCGTGTCGAGGATGACGGCGCGGGACTCGTCCACGTCGTAGTGTTCCAGTTTCTGCTCTACCTCGCGGGCCGTCGTCCGGGTGGAGACGACGAGGAAGTGGTCGGTGTCGGTCTTCAGAAAGTCGGTGTCGATTCGGTCCGTCTCGCCGATGCTCGGATGCAGGAGAAGAATGCCCGTGCCGCCGGGAATCGTGTCCGGCGTGTTCTCGATGGCGAGGGTGTAATCCATACCAGATTCTCCGACCGGGGAACCTTAAGACTGCGGGTGAGTCTCTGTCGCATCCGGCGATTCGCGGACCGCGAACCCCCCTCCGGCGTCGCCATCTCCGTCGCCGGTTCCGTCCGCACTTCGGTTGTTGCCGTCCGCACTTCGGTTGTTGCCGCCTCGGCGCTCTCACAGTACGAAGTCAGAACACGCTGTCGGCCGTCGCGGCGCCGATGACGCTGAACACCGCACCGATGCTCGCCGCCTTCAGCGTGACCCTCAGCACGTCGAGTTGGAGGCTCAACCCGAAGAACGTGTCCGCGTCGCCGGCCATCTCCGAGAGGAACGTCCCCGGCGCGTCGAACGCGAGTGCGAGGATGAGCACCGAGAGGTAGGCGACGAGGATGAGCGAGACGAACCGGGCGGGGACGCCGAGGAGTTCTCGTTCCCGGTCGGGGTCCCTGTCGTCCGCCTTGTAGAGCGCCCCGTACCCGACGGTGAGGACGATGACGGCGGTGAGCAATCCCTGCACGACCGACATGCTGGCCGCGAGGTTCCACACCTCCTCGGTGACGACGAACGGTCCCGCGAGCAGGAACCCCCCGACGACCTGTTGGGCCGTGTCCGCGAGTGCGAACCGGCGGCGTCTTCCGACCATGCCCCGATGCTTGCGACGCCTCGGCATAAACCGTCCGGCGCACTCTCTGCCCCGCCCCGCCGCACGCGACGGGCCGGTCGGCGTCCCGAATCCAGTCACGTTTAGTCGTCCGGCGACGACCCGACCGTATGAGCGTCAGAGACGAGTTCGACGCGTGGGCCACCGACGGCCGCGACAAGGGGATGGAGGAGCGACACTGGCACACGGCCAAGCACGTCCTCGCGCGGATGCCCGTCGAGTCGGGCGACGTGGTGTTGGACCTCGGATGCGGCAGCGGATACGCCGGCCGCGCCCTCCGCGAGACGAAGGACGCGGGGCGCGTGTACGGACTGGACGGCGCCCCGGAGATGGCGCGCAACGCCCGGTCGTACACCGACGACGAGAGCGTCGACTTCCTCGTCGGCGACTTCGACGAACTGCCGTTCGCCGACGACAGTCTCGACCACGTGTTCTCGATGGAGGCGTTCTACTACGCCGCCGACCCCGACCACGCACTCGCCGAAATCGCGCGGGTCCTCCGCCCCGGCGGGACGTTCTTCTGCGCGGTCAACTACTACGAGGAGAACGAGGCGTCCCACGCGTGGCAGGAGAACATCGCGATAGAGATGACGCGGTGGTCCCGGGAGGAGTACCGCGAGGCCTTCCGCGATGCCGGCCTCTACGTCGCCGAACAGGACAACGTGCCGGACCTGGAGATAGAGATTCCGCCCGCGGAGGCGTTCCCCACCGAGAACTGGGAGACGCGCGAGGCGATGGTCGAACGCTACCGGACGCTCGGGACGCTTCTGACCGTCGGCGTCGCGCCCTGACTCTCCGACTCAGTCGCCGGCGACGTCGCGCCCTAACGAACCGTCGGCGCTACGCCTGACCCTCGCGACTCAGTCGCCGTCGGACGCCGTCGGCAGGTCGCCTACTACCGGCCCGTCTATCACTGACCCGTCGCAGTCGAAGTGCGACCCGTGACACCGACAGTCCCGCGTCCGGTCGCCGTCGTTCCACTCGACGAGACAGCCCATGTGCGGGCAGACGGCGGAGACGGCGTGCAGGTCCGCCTCGTCGTCGCGGTGGACGCCGCGCACGTCGCTGCCGTCTCGGAGCACCGTCGCCTCCCTCGGCGCGAGGACCCGCACCTCCTCGGACCGGGGCTTCGTCACCCGGTCGCCGGCGAACGAATTCGCCACCTCGGCGTTCTCCTCGACGAACTCGTTCGCCGCCGACGACGGCCCGAGGCGGTCCGAAACCAGTAGGCGTCTCGGTCGGCGGTCGGGTCGGTCTCGGCCGGTGAAGTGTCGTAGGGCATGGGTACGCCCCGCTGTGAACGAGATAGCCGTGGTAGCGAGGCGTCGGGGAAACTCCTGCTGGTCGCGCGTCCGAACTCCCGCTCGGTTCGACCCCTTCGTTTCGAGTGGAGATTGTGACTGGTCAGCGTCCGGATAGTCGCGTCCGCACCGTCCGACCGGCGTGTTCGCGCCGCCTCGGTGGCCGGATTCGAGCCGTTCGAGTGGCCGGATTCGCGTCCATGCGTTCGATTGGGATGGACTCGACGGAGACGGTCGAGACTGCAGTGGAACCGGTCGGTATCAGTCGCGAAGACGGCCGAAACGGCCGAGTCAGGCGGTCACAGTCCGCCGCGTTCGCCGGTCCGACCGCCGAAGCGTTCGATGACGACGAAGCTGAGGCTGGTGACGACGAGGAGGACACAGCCCATCGCCGTGGCGGGGCCGAGTCGCCGTCCCAGATAGCGCTCGACGGCGACGGGCATCGTGTAACTGGCCGACCCCTCCGCGAGAATGACCGTCGAGTCGAACTCGCCGATGCTGATGGCGAACGCGAACGCCGCGCCGGCGACGACGCCCGCGGCGACCAGAGGGAGTTCCACGTCGAGGAGGGCGCGGACGCGACTCGCGCCCAGCGTCCGCGACGCCTCCACGAGGCGGGGGTCGAGGCCGCCGAGGAGGGGGGCGACGTTGCGCGTCACGAACGGGTACGCGCCGACGGCGTGGGCGGCGACGATGGCCAACGCGCCCGTCACCTGCACGCGGGTGCCGAACACGTCGACGCCGAACACCAGTCCCCGGAGGAGGCCGAGGCCGACGACGATGCCCGACACCGTCAGCGGTGCCATCGAGAGGGCGTCGATTACCTTCCGCCCGCGGAACTCCCGCGTCGTCAACACGCTGGTGACGACGCCCATCGGGAGGGCGAGAGCGAGCGTTCCGAGGCCGAAGACGAGCGAGTTCCTGACCGCCGAGAGCGGCCGAACCTGATAGGTCGTCCCCGTCTGCTGGCGTTCGACGAGGAACAGGTAGTGGTCGAGCGTGAACCCGCCCTGCGGTCCGGTGACGCTGGCGAGGAGCATCGACGCGATGGGGGCGACGAACACCACGACGGCGACGACGCCGTACGCGAGGACGGCCAGCGTGGTTCCGAGTTCGGGGAGCGACGGCGCGGACGGCCACACCGACCGACGACGCTGCGGGCGCGCGCCGCGACTGCCCGACGCGCGACTCCCCTCGTAGCGGAGGTAGGCGTACGTCAGCGCCAGCGAGATGGCCGTCTCGACGGCCGCCAGCGACGCCGCCTCCGCGAAGGCGAGGTTCTGGACGCGCGAGTAGATGAACACCTCGACGGTGGCGAGTTGGAAGCCGCCGAGGGCGAGGACGATGGGGAAGGAGGCGAAGGTGAAGATGAACGTGAGCGTCGCGCCGACGGCGACGGCGGGGAGCAGTTGCGGGAGGACCACGTCGAGGAAGGCGCGACGCGGCGACGCGCCGAGCGTCCGGGCCGTCTCCACGGCGGAGGCGTCCACGCTCTCCCACGCCGCCGTCGCCACGCGCGTGACGAGGGGTGCGTTGTAGAAGGCGTGGGCGACGATGATGGCGGGCAGCGAGTAGAGCATCGTGAACTCGGGGAGTCCGAGGGCGGACAGCGCGCGGTTGAGCGTCCCGTTCTGCCCGAACGTCGCGACGAAGCCGATGGCGACCATGATGGAGGGCATGACGAACGGGAGGATGGTGAGCGAGCGAAGTGTCTCCCGGCCGCGGAAGTCGAAGCGCGACAGCACCCACGCGCCGGGGAGGCCGAGGGCGACGGAGGCGACGGTGGAGAGCAGCGCTTGGTACGCGGTGAACCGGAAGATGCCGAGGTAGAACGGCGACGTGAGCACCTCGACGAGGGGGGTCAGCGTCCACTCGCCGGAGACGCGCACCGCGTCGACGAACACCGTCCCGACGGGGTAGTAGAAGAGGACGAACAGGACGACTGCGGTCACGGCGGCGACGAACGCCAGCGCCCGCCGTTCGACCCCTCGGGCGAGTGCCGCGACGCTCACCCGTTCAGTTCCCGACGAACTGCCGTTCCCACGCGCTGGTCCACTCACTGAGGTTGTCTCGGAGCGTGTCGTAGTTGAAAGTGACTGCTTCGGGGGGTTCCTGCGCGTACTTGGCGAACGACTCGGGCAACTCCGCCGTCGTCGTCGCCGGGTACTGGACGTTGCGGACGGCTATCTCCGCCTGCACGTCCGGCCGGAGGACGAAGTCCATGAACGTCCGAGCGAGTTCGGGCCGGTCGGTGCCCTCGAACATCGCCATCCCCTCGGGGTTGGCGTAGCCCTGGTCGTTCAGGAAGCGGAGTTGGTGCTTCGCCAGGTCCTCGCCGGAGTCGTGGGCGTACACCTGGTCGGTGGAGTAGGAGACGACCATCGGCGCCTCCCCGTTCGAGTAGGCGGTGTAGGAGGTGGACCAGTCCTCCAGCACGCGCACGTCGTTCTCCTTCAGCCCCTGCCAGTAGTCGAGGAAGCCGTCGCGCCCCTTCGCCGCGACGGTGTGCAGGAGGAACGCCTTACCCGTCGCACTCGAGACGGGGTTCTGGGTCAACAGGTCGCCCGCGAACTGGTCCTCCAGCAGGCCGTCGAACGTCGCCGGCGCGGAGAAGTCGCCGTCGCCGAACGTCTCGTCGAAGACGAGGCAGATGTAGCCCGTGTCGTACGGGACGGCGCGTCCCTGCGGGTCGAACTCCAGCGACTCCTTCACCGTGTCGCGCCGTTCGAGGCCGTCGACGGGGGCGAAGAGCGGGGCGTCGAGATTCTCGTCGATGCGGATGAGCATGTTCACGTCCAGCCCAACGTACAGGTCCGACGGGATGTCGACGCCGCGGGCGGCGCGTTCGATGTAGTAGTTCACCTCGCTGTCGGGCGTCTCGTAGCGAATCGTCGCGTCGAACTCCGACTCGAAGGCGTCCTTCAACCACGGGCCGGGACTCGTACTCGGCGCGTCCACGAACGCGCCGTACGTCGCGACGACCAACTCCGGCGTCTCCCCGCCGGCGGTGCCCGTCGTCGTCCCCGTCTCACTCGCCGTCGTGCCGCCCGTCGTCGTCGTGCCCTCGTCCGCCGTGGTCGCGCCGCCGTCGCCGAGACACCCGGTGAGAGCCGCGACGCCGCCTGCTCCCGCCGTCGTCAGGAAACTGCGTCGTTTCATTACCAAGTAGTTCCACCCGGTGATACTTAACGCGTGTCATCGCGAGCGACTGCGGGCGTCGGCGCCGAGGGGCGTCCGTCGACGGAGAGGCGCGACGAGTCTGTCGACGGAACCGCCGCGTCGAACCGTCGCGCCGCGTTTCGGAGGAACGACTTTGTACCTCCACAGATACCTCCGGTCGTGACACTCGACCGTCGGTACGTGTTCGGCGGACTGTTCGTCCTCACGGGCGTCGCCGCCGCGTTCCTCCTGCGTTCCGTCCTCGGCACCGTCTTCTTCGCCGTCACCGTCGCCTACCTGCTGTGGCCGGTCCGACAGGCGCTGGTCCGGCGCGGACAGTCGTTCCGGGTGGCGAGCGGTGTGGCGACTGTGGGGGCACTTCTGGCCGCGCTCCTCGTCCTCTCGCCGTTGGTCGTCGTCGTCTACCTCCGCTTCGACGCGCTCGCGTCGCTCTTGGACCTCATCCCCTCGGACGTCGTCTTCGAACTGTTCGGGATGACGTACCGGTTCACGCTGGCGGAGGTGTCGACGTTCGCCGTCGCGTACCTCCGGCGACTGGCGACGGCCGCGGCGGCGGCGACGCCCGTCCTTCTCGTGAAGGCGACGCTGTTCGTCTTCCTCGTCTACTCGCTGCTCTACCACGGCGAGAAAGCCCAGCGCGCGGCGCTCGCCGTCGTCCCGTCGTCGTACCAGCCGGCCGCCAGAGCCCTGAACGAACGCGCCCGCGACACGCTGTTCGCCATCTACGTCCTGCAGGCCGCGACGGCCGTCGGGACGTTCGTCCTCGCCCTGCCGGTGTTCTACCTGCTCGGCTACGAGGCCGTCGTCACGCTCGCCACCGTCGCCGCCGTCCTCCAGTTCGTCCCCATCCTCGGCCCGACGCTCCTCCTCGCGGGGTTGGCGGCGTACCAACTCGCCATCGGGCAGACGGTGGCGGCACTCCTCGTCGTCTTCGTCGGCGGTGCCGTCGTCGCGTGGCTTCCGGACGTGCTCATCCGACCGCGCCTCGCCCAACAGACGGCGCACATCCCCGGCAGCCTCTACTTCGTCGGTTTCTTCGGCGGCGCTCTCACCCTCGGCGCCGTCGGTATCGTCGCCGGTCCCCTCGCCGTCGGCCTGTTCGTCGAGACGGCGTCGCTGCTCACCGGCGAACTCCACGCCGTCCCCGTCGACGACGAGTGAAGTCACGGGGCTCGTTCGAGCGGAGGTGGTCACGCACCGAAACCCGCTCGCGGCGTCCTCCATCCCGGCCTCTCGCGAACTCTATATAAACGGGTTATACGAATAAGCTACAGAACGATGCAGTTACGGGCCTTCTATTCGGGTATATGGCACAGAGAACCCGTGCCGACGACCGAGGCAGCGCCACCGAATTAGAACTCTACCTCCCCGCCGGGGTCAGCCCGTCGTTCGACGGCAGTTGGTTCGACCGACTGTGGGCGAGGCTGTTCGACTATCGCGTCTGAGACGCCGACGTCGCTCCGAACGAACGCGCTGACACCGTCGACTCGGAGGTAGCGTGTATTCTCGCCCGCCCGACTCTCCCGGTCTGACCGCCGCGTACGAGACGTGAGAGAGTGAACGGTCTCGTCGTGTCCGGGAATCGCGACCGACCCAGTTAAGCCCCCACACGGTCACCGCTACGACCACGGCAGCGAGCGGTGTCGCGTCGATCGTCACCGAACGTCTCGACACCCCTCGTCGCGAGATTCGAAACTGCACACCACTCCCCTGTAGAACATGACCGACATCAAAGCGGTCGTCCGGGTTCAGCACCCCGACATCGTGCTCTCACAGACGGTCGATCACGACCGAAGCTCGACGGTCAAGTCGGTGTCAGAAGCGGGCACTGACCCGACGTCGGGGAAGTTCTTCTATCACATCGAGTCGTCCGACTTCTCCCAGTTCGAAGACGGACTCCGGAACGACAGCACCGTCGCCGAGTTCGAACGCGTCAGCGAAACCAGAGACGAGAAGGCAATCTACAGCTTCGAGTACACGGACGAAGCGAAGGTCCTCTCGCCGGTAGTCTCGGCGGCGAACGGCGTCATCCTCGACATGGAGAACGACGGAAGCGCCTGGATACTGACGGTGTGGATACCCGAGCGAACGGAGTTGGTCCACCTCTGGGAGTACGCACAGGAGAACGACATCGACATCGAATTACTGCGCGTGAACGAGTACGCCAGCCTGGGTACGACGGACGCCGGGTTGACCGACAGCCAACGGGACGCACTCCTCGTCGCACTCGAAACGGGGTACTTCGAAGAACCGCGGGACGCGACGCTCGGCGACGTCGCCGCCGATTTGGACATCTCTCAACCCGCGGCCAGCGGCCTCCTCCGACGCGGAATCAAGCGACTCATCGTGTCATCTCTGCTGGACGACGAGGAATCCCCGGACTGACCGTCGACGACTCGTGCGACGGCGACGGTGACGCCCGAGGAACTTCGGGAGCGCGTACGATAGTACTTAGCTGTTTCCCACGACTCGACAGTTCAGCCGCCGAGAAAATGCGAACAGATAACAGGGCTCGTCGTGACCGTGGTAGGGACGAATGCCAGAGCCAGTCATCGCGTCGGTCGGCGCCTCGCCGATCGGCCGCACGGACCTCCCGGGTCGCGACCTGTTCTCGGTCGCCCTCGCGGAGGCGTTCGACGAACTGCCCGACCCCGCCGACGTCGTGGAGGCGATGTACGTCGGCAACCAGTCGGAGAGCTACGAACACCAGATAATGCACGGGACGCTCCTGGCCGAGTGGGCCGGCCTCCGTCACGTCCCCGCCGAACGAGTCGAGGGATGCGCCGCCGCGGGTGCGCTCGCGCTGCGTAACGCGGTCAAGGACGTCCGCAACGGCGAGCACGAGGCCGTGCTCGCCTGCGGCGTCGAGAAGATGACGTCCGCGGGTACCAGCGGCGCGACGGACGCGCTGTCGGCTGCGTTCGACCGCGCCATCGAGCAGCGCTCCGGCGTCACCGCGCCCAGCCAGTACGCGCTCCTCGCCCAGCGGTACCTCCACGAGACCGACGCCACGGAGCGCGACCTCGCCGAAATCGCGGTGAAGAATCACGCCAACGCCGCTCGCAACCCCCGAGCGCAGTTCCCGAAGGAGATCGACGTGGCGACGGTTCTGGACTCCGACCCCGTCGCCCCGCCGCTGAAGCTCTACGACTGCGCGCCGGTCGGTGACGGTGCCGCGGCCGTCCTCGTGACGACCGCCGAGTTGGCGGCCGACCTCGACTGCCCGCAGGTGCGCGTCGCGGGTAGCGGGGCCTCCGCGAACAACATCGCGGTCGCAGAGCGGAACATGACCGACATCGCGGGCGCTCGCGTCGTCGCCGAGACGGCCTACGAGGAAGCGGGTATCGACGCCGCGGCCGTCGACATCGCGGAGGTCCACGACGCCTTCACCGTCTGCGAGGCGTTGCTCGCGGAGGCCGCCGGCTTCGCCCCCTCGGGAACGGGCTATCAGAGCTACCGGGAACCAGCCGAGCGAGCGGACGGCTGGACGGACGTGCAGTTGAGTCCGAGCGGTGGCCTGAAGGCCCGGGGCCACCCCATCGGCGCGACCGGCCTCCTGCAGGCGCTCGAAGCCTACGAACAGCTCACGGGGGCCGCGGGTGACCGTGCGGTCGAGGGTGCCGAGACGGCCCTCCTGCTCAACGAGGGGGGCGTCGCGGACGCCGTCACCGTCGGCCACGTGCTCACGACGACGGAGGCGGAGGCACGATGACCGACGCCGACCTCGACGCGACCGACCCGCGGACGCTGCCGGGTTTCTTCGACGCCCTCGCGGACGGCGAACTCCTGGGCGGAGTCTGCGCGGACTGCGGACAGGTCCTGTTGCCGCCGCGGCCTGCCTGTTACGCCTGCGGCAGTCGCGCCGTCGACGTCGAACCGCAGTCGCCCGAGGGGCGGGTCTTCTCGTACACGGAGGTCCACACGCCGCCGCCGGCGTTCGCGGCGGACGCGCCCTACACGGTCGCCGTCGTGGAACTCGCGGACGGCGGCCGCCTCCTCGGGCGCGTGGCCGCCGACTACGCCGACGTCGACATCGGCGACCCGGTCGAACTCACGGTGCGCGAGCCGACGAGCGCGGAGCAGGAGGCCGCGCTGGACTACGAGGAGGACTGGCCGGTCCACGTCTTCGAGCTTCGGTGAGAGTCGGGCCCCCGGCTCCACGCCGGTCCGCCGGTGGTCGAACAGGTCGGTCGACGACCCGCTTCGGTTCCGAGCGGGCGCGATAGGCCGTCGCGTGTCCGACACGAGCCGGACGCTCCGACGGATTCCGGAGGACGCCGGCCGTCTCAGGCCGTCTCGACCGGTCCGCCGCGGTCCTCCCACTCGGTGAGGCTCCCCTCGTAGAACGCCACGTCCTCGTAGCCGAGCGAGCGCAAGACGACGTAGGTGTGGCTGATGCGCCGGGCGGTGTTGCAGTAGAGGACGACGCGTCTGTCGGGGGCGATTCCCGCGTCCGCGAGGGCGGCTTCGAGTTCGTCGGCGGACTTCAGCCCGCGCGTCTCGTCGTCCACGAGTTCCCGCCAGTCGAGGTTGACCGCGCCGGGGAGGTGGCCCTCCTCGAACTCCCAGTCCTCGCGGGTGTCCACGACCACGCAGTCGGGGTCGTCCAGACTGTCGCGGACGAACTCGTAGTCCACCAGCGGCGACCGCTCGGGGTCGCGCACCTCGTACGCCGTCGCCGTCACCGCGGAGACGTCGGTGGTCGTCTCCCGGTCACGGTTCCACGCGCTGTAGTCGCCGTCTAGGAGGTGCAGGCGGTCCGGCGGGTGGCCGTACAGTTCCGCGGTGACGAGAAAGCGCGCGGCGAACACGCCGTGAGTGTCGTCGTAGGCGACGAGGTGGTCGTCCGGACCGACGCCCGCCCCGGACAGCAGCGACTCCCACGCGTCCGCGCCGGGGAGCATCCCCTCGTCGCCCTCGGACGACCGGAACTCGTCGAACGGGACGTTGACGGCGCCGGGGAGGTGGCCGATGCCGTCGAACTCCCACGCGTCTCGGACGTCCACGAGGCGAATCTCGTCGCGTCGTGACTCGACCCAATCGGGCGACACGACGACGTTCTCGTACATGCGACGACGTATTCACCCCGGCGTCTTCAACCCGGCTGGTGGGAGTGTCGTTCGCCGGACGTCCGAGAAACAAGAATTCCTTGCCGCTAATCGACCGCAGTTCCGTGTTCGCCCGCCGTCGCCGCGTCCTCGGACGTGACGCGCCCGATTAATGCGGCAACATCGTCCGCATGGCGCGATGATGGGCAGTACACGCCGTAGATGGGGGGATTAAGCCGGATGCGCTCCTAGAAGGGTACGTAATGTCAACCGACGGTTACGCGAAGGACGTGCTCGTCTCGGCGGATTGGGTGGAAGACCACCTCGACGAGTTCCAGTCCGACGACCCGGCGTATCGACTCGTGGAAGTGGACGTGGACACGGAGGCGTACGACGAGGGCCACGCCCCCGGCGCCATCGGCTTCAACTGGGAGACGCAACTGCAGGACCAGACCACCCGCGACATCCTCACGAAGGAGGACTTCGCGGACCTGCTGGGCGGTCACGGCATCTCCGAGGACTCCACCGTCGTCCTCTACGGCGACAACTCCAACTGGTTCGCCGCCTACACCTACTGGCAGTTCAAGTACTACGGCCACGACGACGTCCGCCTCCTGAACGGCGGCCGCGACTACTGGCTGGAGAACGACTACCCGCTGACCGAGGAGATCCCCGACTTCGACGCCGTCGAGTACGCGGCGAAGGGGCCGTTCGAGTCCATCCGCGCGTACCGCGACGACGTGCAACACGCCGTCGACGAGGGCCTGCCCCTCGTGGACGTTCGCTCGCCCGAGGAGTTCTCCGGCGAGATTCTCGCGCCCCCGGGACTGCAGGAGACGGCCCAGCGCGGCGGCCACATCCCCGGCGCCTCGAACATCTCGTGGGCGGCGACGGTCAACGACGACGGGACGTTCAAGTCCGCCGAGGAACTCGACGCACTGTACGGCGACGAGGGCATCGACGGCGACGAGACGACCGTCGCCTACTGCCGCATCGGCGAGCGCTCCTCCATCGCGTGGTTCGCGCTCCACGAACTGCTCGGCTACGACGAAGTCGTCAACTACGACGGCTCGTGGACCGAGTGGGGCAACCTCGTCGGCGCGCCCATCGAGAAGGGCGACTGACTCGGACGCGCCGACCGAACCTGCCTCGGGCGGTTCGACGCCGCGGCTCCGACCACTTTTTGCGCACCGCCGACCGGACGTCGCGATTTCGTGAGAGCGCGGCGTCCGTCGAGGCGGCCTAGCCGCCGAGGACGAACGACGCGACGGCGGGCGTGAGGAACGCCTCCACGAACGCGGCGACGACGAACAGCGGAACCAGTCCGAGGAGGACGCGGTAGGCGCGGCGCACCGCCGCCGCGACGCCGTCGGCGGTGGTCCGCCCGCGCGCCGCGCGGTAGCCGACGCCGCCCAGCCAGAGGCCCAGTCCGCCGCCGAAGACGAGGGCCGGCACCTCGACGACGCCGTGCGGGGCGACCAGGGCGGCGAACGCGACGGGGTCGAACACGCCGCCGAGAGCGCCGACGAGCACGCCGTTGAAGCCGAGGTTCACCACCGCGGGCACGCCGACGGCGATACCGCTGTAGGCGGTGTCGGCGGCGACGAGCCAGTTGTTCGCGGCGAGGTTGACGAACGTCCCCACCGGGAACGCGCCGAACACCTCGCCGACGCCCTCCCGGATGGGCAGCGACGTGTCGTACCGCGCGGTGGCGGCCCACCCGCCGGCGACGCCGCCGCCGAAGACGACGGCCGAACCGAGGTTCGCCAGCGGGTGGTCGCGGACGAACGCGCCCAGCGAACGCAGGCCGCCGCCGAACGCCGCACGACCCCGGTCGAGGAGCGCGGGCGTCGCCGCGCTCGACAGGTCGCGTTCGGCGTACAGCGCCGTCTTGAAGCCGTCCAGTACCGGGCGGACCAGCACCGTCCCGACGAGTGCGGTCACGCGCGTCGCCCCGGCCAGCGAAGCGATGCCGGCGACGGTCACCGTGACGAGGAGGGCACCGAACGCGACGGCGACGTAACCGACGAACGCCTCGGGGCGGCGGAACGGGAACCCCGCGCTCCGGCGGACGGCAGCGACGACGCCCACTCCGTCCACGACGACGGCCTGTTCGGCGAACGCGAACAGGGCGACGACGACCAGCACGAAGAGGATGGCCAGCAGACCGCCGAGCAACAGGGCGACCACTCCCGCCGCGGCGGAGACGGTCGCGAGGCCGAGTCCGAGGAGGCCGACGGGCACCGTGACGGCGGCCAGTGCGACGAGGAGGAGGAGACGGACGCCGAGGAGGGTGAGCCAGTCGCTTCGCGCGCCGACGAGTGCGGCGCGGACGCCGTCGTCGTCGCGGAGCAGTCCGAAGACGGCGTGGAGCGTCGCGGCTCTCGCCGCGCCCGCGACGACGACGGCGAGGAGCGTCGACGCGAGGACGCCGGCGGCGACCAGCAACAGCACGTCGGCCGAGACGAGACTCTGCATCGCATCGACGAGTCCCGGCGAGACGGACTGCGGGTCCACAGAGTCGGCGTCGAGGCCGTCGAGTTCGCGGAGGAGGGCTCCGAGGCGGCCGTCCGCCGCGACGAGGGCGAACGCGGCCATCCCGGCGAGGACGAGTGGGACGCGGGCGACGCCGTACAGTCCGGTCGCGAGGAGGTACACGGGGAGGACCGACGCCGACCGCTCCGTGAGCAGTCGGCCGCCGGCGCGGAGGGCGGTCGTGACGTTCACGGTCGTGTCGTCTCGCCGAACCGTCAAATGGCTACGGGTGTCGAACCTCAACGATGGCTACAAGCGGCGACGCGTCGTACCACGGGGTATGGACGGAACCGACCTCGCAGACCGCGTTCGCGACGACCACGAGACAGCCTTCTCCCGCCTCGGGTCCTCGAAGGCCCTGTACGCCCTCACCGCCGGGGAGATGGAAGCCGACGCCGTCAGGGCCGCCGCCGCGGACGACCAGTACGCCGCCGCCGACCTGTTGGACGACTGGGCGATGGTCGAACACGGCGACGCCGCCCCCCTCCTCGCGGACCTGGCCGAGGAGACGCGCGACCACGCCGAGTCGGTCGAACCCGACGGCTACGAACGGGGCGACGACCCCGCCCTCTACGACCGCCTCGCCTTCGAGGACGACACGCCGGGCCGCCTCGGCGGCCTCCTCGGCCGGTACCTCGTCGTCGCCGAGTACGCCGGGCAGATGGTCGGCTTCTTCGTCGGCGACGCCGACCCCAAGGCCGCCGCGGAGTTCCGCGAACTCCGCACCGCCGTCGAGGACGAACGGGACCGAGTCGTCGAGACCCTCGACGACGTCTGCGAGAGCGACGACGACTGGGATGCCGCGGGCGACGCCGCCGCCGCCGTCGTCGAGGCGGCCTACGACGACTACGTCGAGACGCTGGAGAGCATGGGCGTGAAACCGAAGAACGTCTGCTGACCCGGGTCCTCTCCCGAGGCTTGGCAGCGTCGCCGAGGACGACACGCCCGCCCGCCGACCCCCTCGTTTCCGGTCCGCGTCTCCCCGTGACCGACTCCCGACGCGACGCAGTCTCCCGTTCTCGTCGCTTCTCGGTTCGTGCGAACCGTTCTCAGTCTCCACGCGAAACGGAGGGGTTCGAGAACTGCTCTCAGACGCCCGCGACGCCCTCGCGGTACTCCGACACCTTGTCTCGGGCGGACTCGACCTTCTCTCGGACGCCGCCGTCGGACTGGTCGGCTATCTCCGCGAGGGCGTTCATGTGCCGGGCGAGTCGGCCGTGGTCGGGGCCTCGGTCCGCCGACGCGAGTTTCGAGAGCGTCTCGGCCTGTCCCTCGATGCGTTCTCTCAGGTCGCCTTCCGCCGCCTCCGCCGCCGCGGTCAGGTCGTCGCTCGCCGCTTCGAGTAAGTCACGCGTCATGCGAGAAGAGAGGTCGGCTCCGAGCAAAAAACGGCCGGTCGTCGCGACGAACCGTCCGCACCCGTTCAGTCGTCGTCTCGGCGGTGGCGCAGGTAGATGGCCACGGCGAGTATCGTCTGCGGCCACTGGCCGACGAACAGGGCCCGTTCGGTGTCGCCCTTCACGTAGTACTGGTACATCGAGTAGAGGATGGACGCGACGGCCCCGAAGAGGAACAGGTCGCTGCCCTTCGCCTCCTCGACGTCTTCCTCGACGTTCGTCTCGACGCTCTGTGCGACGTCGTCTGCCGTCTGTTCGAGTTCGTTCTCGCTCTCCGTCGAAGATGATTGAAACAGGCTCATCCACTAAAATCGAGCGAATGTATTCGGTTAATTATATCGGCGAGCGACTTTTCCGTCTCCCTCCCTGCACCCCCGCTCAGCCGCTGTGACCGGCGAGACGGTTCCACCACCGCGCGGCTAAAGTGCCTCCGCCACGTTGACCGAACGATGAGTGATACGTCCGGTTCCGGCGGCGCCCTGACCCCGGACCATCCCGAGGTGGACCGCGAGTTCCGCGTCGACGCGCCGTTCGACCCCGCCGGGGACCAACCCGACGCCATCGAGCAGTTGGCCCGCGGGTTCGAGGAGGGGATGGAGAAGCAGACGCTCCTCGGCGTCACCGGGTCGGGGAAGACGAACACCGTCTCCTGGACCATCGAAGAGGTACAGAAGCCGACGCTCGTCATCGCGCACAACAAGACGCTCGCCGCGCAGTTGTACGAGGAGTTCAAGAACCTCTTCCCCGACAACGCGGTGGAGTACTTCGTCTCCTACTACGACTACTACCAACCGGAGGCGTACGTCGAACAGACGGACACGTACATCGACAAGGACATGTCCATCAACGAGGAGATAGACCGCCTGCGCCACTCGGCCACCCGGTCGCTCCTCACCCGCGACGACGTCGTCGTCGTCGCGTCCGTCTCGGCCATTTACGGGCTGGGCGACCCGTCGAACTACACCGACATGTCGCTCCGACTGGAGGTTGGCGACCGGATGGACCGCGACGAGTTGCTCGCCCGTCTCGTGGACCTGAACTACGAGCGAAACGACGTGGACTTCCAGCAGGGGACGTTCCGCGTCCGCGGCGACACCGTCGAGGTGTTCCCGATGTACGGCCGCTACGCCGTCCGCATCGAGTTCTGGGGCGACGAGGTGGACCGGATGCAGAAGCTCGACCCGCTACAGGGCGAGGTCAAGTCGACCGAACCAGCCGTGATCATCCACCCGGCGGAGCACTACTCCATCCCCGAGGACCAACTGGAACAGGCCATCTCGGAGATAGAGGAACTGATGCACGACCGCGTCCGCTACTTCGAACGGCAGGGTGACCTCGTGGCCGCCCAGCGAATCGAGGAGCGGACGACGTTCGACATCGAGATGCTGCAGGAGACGGGCTACTGTTCGGGCATCGAGAACTACTCGGTCCACATGTCGAACCGGGAGTCCGGCGACCCGCCGTACACGCTCCTCGACTACTTCCCGGACGACTTCCTGACGGTCATCGACGAGTCCCACCAGACGCTCCCGCAGATTCGCGGCCAGTTCGCGGGCGACAAGGCGCGGAAGGACTCGCTCGTGGAGAACGGGTTCCGCCTCCCTACGGCGTACGACAACCGGCCGCTGACGTTCGAGGAGTTCGAGGAGAAGACCGACCAGACGCTGTACGTCTCCGCGACGCCCGGCGACTACGAACGCGAGCACTCCGAGCAGATAGCCGAGCAGATCGTCCGCCCCACCCACCTCGTCGACCCGAAGGTGGAACTCGCCGACGCGACGGGGCAGGTGGACGACCTGATGGACCGCATCGACGAACGCATCGAACGCGACGAACGGACGCTCGTGACCACGCTCACGAAGCGGATGGCCGAGGACCTGACCGAGTACCTCGAAGAGGCCGGCGTCGACGTGGCGTACATGCACGACGAGACCGACACGCTGGAGCGACACGAACTCATCCGCGACCTCAGGCTCGGTCACATCGACGTGCTCGTCGGCATCAACCTCTTGCGCGAGGGACTGGACATCCCCGAAGTCTCGCTGGTGGCCATCCTCGACGCCGACCAGGAGGGCTTCCTCCGGTCGACGACGACGCTCATCCAGACGATGGGGCGGGCGGCCCGAAACGTCGAGGGCGAAGTCGTCCTCTACGCCGACGAGACGACCGACTCGATGAAGGCGGCCATCGAGGAGACCCAGCGTCGCCGCGAGATTCAGCGGGAGTTCAACGAGGAACACGGCCACGAACCGACGACCATCGAGAAGGACGTCGGCGAGACCAACCTCCCCGGCAGCGAGTCGCGGTCCGCGCGGTCCTCGACGGACCAACCGACCGACGAGGACGAGGCGCGCGAACAGGTCGAGTACCTCGAAGAACGGATGCAGGAGGCCGCGGAGAACTTGGAGTTCGAACTCGCCGCGGACATCCGCGACCGCATCCGCGACGTCCGCCGCGAGTTCGACCTGTTCGACGAGGAAGACGGCGTCGAACCCGAGGCGGACCCGCTGGACGCCGACGACGACGGACTCGCGCCGCCGGACGACTTCTGACCGCCTCGACCGGCGGACCGTCGCCGTCGGACGCGACTGCACCGTTGTCGGACGCGGACCTGTCGCTGCCGGATGCGACTGCATCGTTGCCGGACATGAGATGCGTCGCTCCCCGTCGAACGGGTCGCAGAAGTGTGTGACACGCTGGGAACGAGAAGGCCCGCGCGTCGGTCGTGTCGCACCGAAGTCGCGTCGGCTTAGGAACTCGTCGTCGTCGTCTCGTTCATGCTCGTGCCGGTGGCCGTGCCGTTACCGGTCTCGTTGCCGACCGGTTCGTCGTCGGCCGACTGGGCACGGTCGCCGTCGAGTTCGACCGTGTACTTCCGCACTTCGTTCATCTTCGCCTCCTCGAAGACGACGTCGAACTCCCACTCGGCGCCGGCTTCCAGCGTCTGCATCTGCTCCTCTTCGGTCTCGTCGATGAACTCGTAGAGGACTTCGCCCTGGTCGTCCTGCAGCGTCACTTCGACTTCGACGGACTCGTAGGGCACGTCGCCCGTGTTCTCGACGGTCCCGCGGAGACCGACGGCGCTCGCTTCCTCGTAGAGCTCCTCGCTTGCGACCTGAAGCCCCTCCGGGTCGTCGTCGAGGATTTCGCTGTCGAGGTCGCCGAGGTCGTCGCTCTCCGTACCGGTACCGTCGCTCGTCGTGCCGGTGTCTTCGCTCGTCGTGTCGGCGCCGCTGGTCGTCTCCGTGGCGCCGCCACCTGTCTCCGTGTTTCCACTCGAAGTGCCCGAACAGCCCGCCAGCGCGCCTCCGAGCATCGTCGCACCTGTCGCCTTGATGAACTTTCGACGGAACATAGTCGAACTAAGCATCCCAGTGTACCGGAGTGAGCGGGTTAAGTTCGGTGGCCGAGATTATGAATTATACTAATATCGGCCGTAAAAATTGTGTATCGTCGGCGGGGGCCGAACGTTTACTACCGCGTCCGTCCGACGACTACGCGATGGTCGTCTTCGCCGCCGGCGGTGTCCTCGAACGCGACGACGGGCGGCGGTGCGTCCTCCACCGACCGCGATACGACGACTGGGTGCTGCCGAAGGGAACGGTCGAACCCGGCGAGTCGCTGGTGGAGACGGCGCTTCGAGAGGTCACCGAGGAGGCCCAGTGCGACGTGGCACTCGGACCCGTCGCCGGCCGTTTGCAGTACGACGTCGCGGCCGGACCGAAAGTCGTCGTCTTCTGGCGGATGTCGCTCGTCAGAGAGCGGCCGTTCCGGGCGAACGCGGAGGTGGACGAGCGAACCTGGTTCGCGCCGGCCGACGCCTGCGACAGGCTCACGTACGACAACGAGCGCGAACTCCTCCGTCGGACCCTCGACGAGCGCTGACTCGGGTATGGTACTAGGTCTCTATGACCTTCTCTAACCTCAAGACTTTTCACCGATTCGTCGTTAGGGCCGCGTCACGATGGTTTGCACTTCGACGAACCAGAGCGTCGAACTCGACCGTCACGTCCCGCTCCCCACGGGGGGGATCTCCTGAATGCCTGTTCGCACCGACGCCGCGCCGAACAGCCACGCTGCACTCGTTCTCTCCGCTCGGTCACGACCGGACGCCGGTCTGACCCACTGATACACACCAATGAGCTCTAGTTCCTACAGCCGACTGCAGAAGTCGTTCTTGAGGCACCAGCACCTGTTCGTGCTCCTCGCGCCCGTGGCGTTCGTCACCGGCGTCCTCTTGGCCGCGCCGACGGGCGGCGCCGGGGGAATGGACTACTGGCTGGACTACTGGTGGCTGTTCCCGGTGTTCCTCACGGGCGCGACCATCGTGAACACCGTCGGCATCAGCGGGTCGGCGCTGTTCGTGCCGTTCCTCATCTTCATCTTCCCGCTGTTCGCCCAACCGCTGCAACCGGCGACCATCGTCAAGGTGGGCCTCATCAGCGAGGCGTTCGGCCTGTCGAGTTCGTCGGTGGCGTTCGTCCAGTACGGGCTGGTCGACCGCCGACTGGCGCTGACGCTCGTCGGCGGGTCGGTTCCGTTCGTCGTCGCGGGCGCGTTGCTGTCGTTCGTCATCCCCGAGGTGGTGTTCCACTCGCTGCTCGGAATCGCCCTGCTGGCGGCGTCGTACCTGCTGTTCCGCGCCGACCTGGGCCACGGTTCCGAGAGCAGCGACGACTCCGAGGCGGTGGCCGACGGCGGCCAACCCCGTGACCTGCCGAACGACGCCGGCAAACTCGGCCCGGCGGGCGTCCGAACGGACGACGACGGCACCGTCACCCGGGTGGACCGCGAGGGCGACGACTACACGTACACCCGCGGGGGCTACCTCCGTCGCTTCGGCAACTACAGCATCGGCGGACTGTTCCAGGGGCTGGCCGGCTTCGGCGTCGGCGAACTGGGCATCATCTCCATGCTCGGGACGAAAGTCCCCGTCCGCGTCGCCATCGGCACCAACCACATCGTCGTCGCACTCACCGCCGTCCTCGCCTCTCTCGTCCACGTCTTCGGCGGCGGACTGGTCGGCGGCCACTCGCTGAGTCTGGCGACGACGCCGTGGAACATGGTCGTCTTCACCGTCCCGGCGACGGTCATCGGCGGCCAGATTGCGCCCTACGTGTCGAACGCGCTGGAGACGGACACCATCAAGAACGGCGTCGGCGTCCTGTTCGCCGTCATCTCGGTCGCGCTGTTCCTCATGGCCGCGGGCAACGCCTTCTGACGGACGCCCGCCGGCCGACTACTCGTTCTCGTCGGGGTCGCCGTCTTCGTCCTCGTCGACGAGTCCCTCGCCGTCGAGCATCACGCTCTCGCCGTCCGCGCCGGCCATAGTCGGACGCCCGCCGCGACTCGCACAGGCGTGTGGGCCGAACGCGACGACCGGGGGGAGTCGGACCCACCCGACGGCGACGGCTGGTCGTCGTCACACGGTCAGAACGAGCGAGACGCGCGCGTCGGTCGGTCGTTCGGCCGCCCCGCAACTCGACGCTACCCGGTGGCCGTCCGCTACCGTCGTTCGGCCGGCCGTCCCGTCCGCATCTCGACGTAGCGACGGGGCCACGTCCGGAGGTGGCGCTTCAGTCGAGCGACGACGCCGTCCGAGGTAGGCTCTGGTCGCGGTACCGATGCTCCTTGCGGCCCAGTCGAACCGCGTTCGTGGCTCATGTGCTAACCAAGTGCATGATTGTTCATAAACGTTGTGCGACGCGGCCGTCGACGGCCGAGACCGGCCGGTCAGTTCCGCTCGGCCTCTTCGAGGCGAATCTCCGCCTCGCCGGTGTCGCCGTTCGTCAACGCCTGCACCTCCCCGAGTATCTCCTCGATGTCGTCGAGGCCGATGAGTTCGCGCGTCTCCGCGTCGAAGTCGCGACTCTCCAGCGCCGACGACTCCTGCACGTCCGAGTCGGTGAGTTGCCGGCCGTAACGGCCCAGGAGGCTGGTGAGTTCCTGCGGGAGGACGTACGTCGTGGAGGGCGATTCGCCGATGCGGCGCAGGGACTCCAGCCCTCTGTCCACGATGGCGCGTTCGCCCATCGACTCGGCGGATTTCGCGCGAAGGACCGTCGAGATGGCGTCGCCCTGCGCTTCGAGAATCTGACTCTGTTTCTCCCCCTGCGCGCGGATGATGTTCGACTGCTTCTCACCCTCCGCCCGTTCGACGGCGGAGCGTCGTTCGCCCTGCGCTTCGAGAATCATCGCGCGGCGACGGCGTTCGGCGGACGTCTGTTGTTCCATCGCGCTCTGCACGTCCGGCGACGGTTTCACCTCGCTCACCTCGACGGACTCGACTTCGACGCCCCACTCGTCGGTCGGGTCGTTCAACTCCCGGTGGATGCGGCGGTTTATCTCGTCCCGGCGCGACAGCGTCTCGTCGAGTTCCATGTCGCCGATGACGGCTCGGAGCGACGTCTGCGAGAGGTACGACACGGCCGTCTTGTAGTCCTCGACTTCGAGGAACGCCTTCCGGGCGTCCTTCACGCGGATGTAGACGAACGCGTCGGCGGTGACGGGCGAGTTGTCCTCGGTGATAGCCTCCTGCGGCGGCACGTTCAGCGTCTGCGTCCGCATGTCGAACGTGTACGCCCGCGAGACGAACGGCGGGACGATGTTCAGTCCCGGTTCCAACAGGCCTCTGTAGTCGCCGAACACCGTCAGCGCGCGCTTCTCGTAGGCGTTGACGATTTCGACGGCGCTGAACACCGTCGCGACGAGGAGGACGAGGGCGAGGACGCCGACGAGGGCGACGGGGTTCAGGCCGAACACCGCCAACGCGAGGACGAACGCGGCCACGAGTCCCACACCGGTCAGGAGCCAGTCCGGCGGCCCCTGTGCGGACATGCGCCCGAGTTCGCGAAAGAGGTTGGCCATACCCGTCTCTTAGTGCCGACGACATTAAGCTACGTCCCTCGTTCACACGCGCCTGAAACCGTCGCTCCCACAAGACATTTCGAGTTCGGGGACTATTCGACGCACATGCTCCCCGGAACGCGCGGCGACGTCGACGTCGAGGACCTCCTGAAGCTGATTCTGGTTCTCGTCGTCGTCTGGCTCGTCCTCGAAATCGTCGGCGGCGTCCTCGGCATCCTCGGACACCTCCTCGGCCCGCTCCGACCGCTCCTCGGCCTCGTCGTCGTCGCCCTCATCGTCCTCTGGTTGCTGGACCGCCTCTGAGCCTCCGACCCCGTCGACGGCGGTCCGCCCGACAAATCCGACGACTTTTCACCGCCGACGCCGACGCTCGGACGTGTTCAGCCTCAACGTGCCCGTCCCCGGTCAGGTCGAACGCCTCGCGGCGGACCTCCACCCCGCGCTGACCGCGTTCGACAGCATCCGCGAACGCCACTCGCTCGTCGTCAAGCGGTTCGACACGAGCCTCGACCCCGACGCGGACTCGCTCCCCCGTCTCCGCGAACGCCTCCGCGAGACGCTCCGGGGCGTCGCTCCGTTCGAGGCGCACGTCGACGGCATCGACTACTTCGAACGACCCACCCGCGGCGAGGGACCGGTCGTCTACCTCCGCGTCGAGAGTTCGGGGCTGTACGACCTGCACGGGCGACTCTGCGAGTCGTTCGGGACGGTGCCGGAGATGGAGGGCGACGACTACACGCCGCACGTCACCCTCGCTCGCGGCGGCCGCATCGACGACGCCGCGGCACTCGCCGACCGCGAGATAGACGAGATTCGCTGGACCGTCGGCGAGGTGGGCGTCTGGGACTCGCGGTACCGCGAGGACGCCGCGCGCATCCCGCTTCGGTGACGATGCGGTGACGCCGACGCTCGACGCCTACCGCCGTTGCAGTCGCATCCCCATCGGCTCCTCGGGGTGCATCGTCAGCGACCCGCGGAGGTCGAACGGTCTGTCGCGCACGTAGTCGAGTTCGTACTCCTGCGCGACGGTGGCGAGGATGAGTTGCGCCTCCATCATCGAGAACCGCTTGCCGATGCAGTGCCGCGGGCCGCCGCCGAACGGGAAGTACGAGAAGCGCGGCCGCTTCGCGCGGCGTTCGGGGAGCCAGCGGTCGGGGTCGAACTCGTCGGGCGCGTCGTACCACCGCGGCGACCGGTGGACCACCCACTGCGGGAGCATGATGGCCGACCCCGCCGGGACGCGGTAGCCGCCGAGGCGCACGTCCACCTGCGGTTCCCGGAAGATGACGTACACCGGCGGGTACAGCCGCATCGCCTCCTGCAACGCGCGTTCGAGGTAGTCGAACCGCCGCACGTCGGCGACGGTGGGCGTCTCGCCGCCACACACCTCGTCCACCTCCGCCTGCACCGCCGCCTCCGCCTCGGGATGCTGCGAGAGGAGGTAGAACGCGTACGTCAGCGTCAGCGCGGTGGTGTCGTGCCCCGCCAGCAGCATCGTCATCATCTCGTCGCGTATCTGCTGGTCGGTCTGCTCGTTCCGGTTCTTCGCGCGCAGGAGGACCGACAGGAGGTCCATCGGCGGGCCGTCCTCGCCCGCCACCGCCGCCGCGGGGTCGTCCTCCGTGCCGCGGCGTTCGGCGACCACGTCGTCGATGACGCCCTCCAGAATCGAGATGGACTCCTTGTACTCGCGGTTCTCCCGCGTCGGCGCCCAGTCGGGTATCAAAAACCGCATCGGGTCCGGCTCGAAGCGCTTGCCGAGGGGTTCGAGGTTCTCCTGCACCGTGCGGACGCGTTCGTCCGGGAGCGACGACCCGAACATCGCGTCCACGATTATCTTCACCGTGACGCGGGCCATCTCCAACTGCACGTCGCGCACCTCTCCGTCCGCCCAGCCGTCGACCATCGCCGTCGCGTGTTCGGTCATCGTCTCCCCGAGCGAGTCGATGCGCCGGGGGTCGAACGACGGTTGGGCCAGTTCGCGCTGCTTGCGCCACGTCTCCCCCTCGCTCAGGAGCAGTCCGTCACCGAGGAGCGTCCCGATGGCGTCGTCCTGAAAGTCCGGCTTGTGGTACTTCGCGTCGTCGGACACCAGCACCCGCTCGATGTCGGCGGGGTTGGTGAGCATGTACGTGTCCAGCGGACCGAGTCCGAAGTACACCACGTCGCCGTACGCCTCCGACACCTGCGTCAGAAACGTGAAGGGGTCCTTGGCGTACTGTCGGCTGTTTCCGAACAACGGCACGCCCTTGGGCCCCGGGGGTCGGGTACTCATCGGATGGGGGTTAGCGCGGACGCGTATGAACGACTCGGATGTGCTAGAATCTGACAGGTCAGTCCGACGCGCCCGACCGCGTCGTTCGGGGGCGTTCGACCGGACAAATCGGGGCCGATGCGACCGCGAGAGCGAAGCAACGCGGTCGTCGAAGGCTCACGGCCGTCGCTCGAACAGTCGGCCGAACAGGAACGGGTACGTCGCCATGGCGATGGGGACGAACACCCACACCCGACCGGCCAGCAGGTTGTAGTCCGCGAGGAGCACGCTCCACGGCGTCCCCATGACGTAGTGGCCGAACCCGAACTCGAACAGCACCGTCAGCGTCGCCCACAGGAGCCCGATTGCGACGAGTTCTCTCGCCGAGTGGCCCGCGTACCGGTCGAAGTAGAGGTACGCCACCACCGCGAGAGCCGCGAGTAACGACACGGTACTGAGCACGTGCCCCGCGTAGTCGCCGACGGCCGGCGCGAGGACCACCTCTCGGAACGTCGCGTTGAGGAGCGCGACGACCACCAGACCGACCCAGGCCGCGGCGGCGGCGGCCAGCCGAATCGGTCGGAGGCGGCGCTGGCTGTCGGTCGTCGTGCCGGCCGAACCGTCGTCCCTGTACGTGGTCTCTGTCATGTCCTTCACCAAGTGCAGAGAGGTGCTCTCGGACGAAAACGGCCGCACCCGATTCTCACCGGCTGAGACGGACGGCGACGCCCGCCCCCGTGCGCTCGCCCCCGTCAGGGCCGCGGCGGTTCGCCGTCGTAGGCGTCGTGGTCGTTGTAGAAGTTCAGCATCGCGAACTTCAGCTTCTCGGTAGGAACGTCGACGAGTTCGGCGCGCTCCTCGGACGGGAACGTCGACCGCACGCCGTACTTGCCCATCTGCGAACTCGCCCGCGTGTAACGTTTGTCGGCGAGGACGCGGACGCCGAAGTCCTCCGGCGACCGGATGACGCGGCCGAGGGCCTGTCTGGTCTTGCGGATGGTGGGAATCTCGACGGCGTAGCGCCAGCCCGCCTCGCGACGACCGCTGTACACCCGGTCGTAGGCGTCCTGAATCGCCTCCATCCGCTCGGAGAGGTGCGGGTAGGGCACGCCGACGACGACGACGGTTCGCGCGTCGTCGCCGTCGAAGCTCACACCCTCCGCCAGCGTCCCCCACAGCGAGGTGAGCAGCACCGCTCCCTGACTCGCGACGAACTTCGACCGTATCTCCTCCGTCGGCGTCCCCGCCTCGTCGAGGAACAGGCGGTCCGTCACGTCCATCCGCGACTGCAGTCGCTCGTGGTATCGCTCGGCCTCCGCGTACGACGGGAAGAACACGAGCGCGTTCCCGGGCGTGAAGCGCGCGGCGTCGGCCAACACCTGCGTCAGCGTCTCCTGCGTCGCCGGTTCCTCGCGCTCGGAACTGAACAGCGCGGGCGTCTGCACCGCGAGCGTTCGCCGGTTCTCCTCGGGGTACGCCAGTTCGTACGCCATCGTCGCCGGGTCCGACAGGCCCAACACGTCCTCGGTCACGTCGAACGGCCGGAGCGTCGCCGACATGAGGATGCTCGCGTGCACCTCCTCGAACAGCGTCTCGGTCACCTCCCGCGGGATGCAGGTGTAGAGTTCGGCGCGTCCGTACACCTCCTCGGTACCGCCGTCGCGGCGGACCGAACACATCGGGTGCTGGCCCAACTTCGCGCCGTCGGCCATCCACGCGGCGACGAACTCGGCGGCCTGCAGCGTCTGGCACTCCTTGCGCGTCGTCGTCTCGCCGTCCCTGTACGCCTCCTCGTACTCGTCGTCGAGGCGCTTACCCAACTGGAGGGCGAGGTCCGCCTCCGTGCTGATTCCGCGGCCCTCGTACCGGTCCAGGAAGGCGAGCGTCAGGTCGTCGCGCCTGTCGTGGTTGGCGATGGGCAGGTCGTACCAGTTGTCGCCGACCTGTTCGCGTTCGCCGAAGCCGAGGGCGTCGTCGTACGTCTCCCGGAGTGCGTCGAGGAACGCCCCGAGGACGTTCTCCGCGGCGTCGGCGCGGGAGTCGTCCGCGTCGTCGAGTTCGCTCAGCGCGCTCTCGAGCGTGTTCTCCGTGAGCGTGCGACTCGCGTGGTCGCGGGCGGCCGACTCGATGTTGTGCGCCTCGTCGAAGACGGTGATGACCTCCTCCGGGTCGCGGTCCAGCCACCGGAAGAACTGCTCGCGGATGTTCGGGTCGAGCAGGTGGTGGTAGTTGCAGACGACGAGGTCTACCTGCTCCATCCCCTCCTTCAGCAGTTCGTAGCCGCACAGCATCCGCTCGTCGGCGTACTCGTAGATGTCCTCGGGCGTCCGCACGTCGTCGAACAGCCACGAGAAGAACGCCTCGGTGTCCTCGGTGAGGTTGTTGTAGTAGTGCTCGCAGACGTTCCCCTCGCGCAGGTCCTCGAGTTCGTCTTCGAGGTCGTCGAGTTCGTCCGTCACGGCCGTCCGCGCGTCCGCCGCGCCCTGTTCGCCCTGCCGCATCCGGTCCACGAGGGCGTCGGCCTGTTCGGACAGTTCCGCCACGTCCTCCTCTTTCTCCACGAGACTCCGCGTCGTGTCTCGGAGCGTCTGGCACTCCTGGTACTCAACGTCGATGTGACACATCGACGACTTCCCCTTGAACACGACGGCGCGTATCGGCTCCGTCCGGGTGATGGCGCGCGCGTCCTCGACGAACTGGCGCATCTGCTGGTGGACGTTCGTCGTGATGACCACCGTCTTGTCCTCCCGTCTGGCGTACTCGAGGGCGGGAACCAGCGCCGAGAGCGTCTTGCCCGTCCCCGGCGCCCCCTCGACGAGGACGTCGCGCTCCGATTCGAGGGCCTCGGCGATGCCGTCCATCGCCTCCTCCTGGTTCGGGTACGGGCGGTCGTACGGGAAGAACCGCATGTGTCCGCTCGTCTCTGCCACGGTGCGTCCTAACGCCCCATCGGTTATAATCTCCCGGTTGGGTACGCGTTCCGACGGGTTTCGTTCGACGTCAGCGCCGGACGGCCGACGGGGAGCGTTGGCCCCCGCGAGCGACGTTGCCGGGGTCGCCCCGACCGAAAATCGACGCCCTCGCCGCCCCGATTCGGCCAGAACGGTCGCAACTGTTTTTATGTGCTAGCAATTACCAATGTCCGTAACATGTACGCTTCCAGTGGCCTGCCGGCGGCCCCGTTACAGGCGGACCCGATTCCCGACTCGCTGAACGAACTGCTCGCCCAGTACGGCGGGCTCGTCGGGAAGGTAGTCGCGTTCGTCCTCGCGTTCGTGGTCGTCTGGCTCGTCGCTCGGGTCGTCCTCGTGCCGTTGGCCAACCGGGTGCTCAGAGAGCGCGGGTACGACGAGACGGTCCGCAGTCTCGCCGACAGCGTGTTCGGCGCGCTGGCGCTGCTTCTCGCCCTCGCCGTCGCGTTCACCGTCGCCGGGTTCGGCAGCATCATCGCGGCGTTCGCGACGCTCGGCGGCGCGTTGGCGCTGGCACTCGGTTTCGCCGCGCAGGACCTGCTGGCGAACTTCGTCGCCGGCGTGTTCATCCTGAAGGACAAGCCGTTCGAGGTGGGCGACTGGATAGAGTGGAACGACATGTCGGGGCGCGTCGAGGACATCGACCTGCGCGTCTCCCGCGTGAAGACGTTCGACAACGAGCAGATCACGGTGCCGAACGCCGAACTCGCCAACAACGCGGTGAAGAACCCCGTCGCCTACGACCGACTCCGGCAGAAGTTCGTCTTCGGCATCGGCTACGACGACGACATCGACCACGCGAAGTCCGTCATCGTCGACGAGGCGCGCTCGAACCCCGACATCATGGACGACCCGGCGCCGGACGTCCGAGTGACCGAACTCGCCGACTCCTACGTCGGCCTCCAGTCGCGCTTCTGGATCTCGGACCCCTCGCGCGCCGACTTCGCGCGGGTTCGCTCGAACTTCGTGCAGGCGGTCAAAGAGCGTCTCGACGCCGAGACCATCGACATGCCGTACCCGTACCGCCAACTCACCGGCGCCGTCGAGACGACGGCCACGGTGACGGAGTCGTCCGCCTCGCCCGCGACGGACGACTGACGCGGAACTCCGCGCCGCGGGTCGATTCTCCCCTGTCCTGCCGTTGCGCCGGACTGTCGCCCCGTCGCGTACGTTCGTCCCGGGTTCGCGCTCCCGCACTCTCGTGTGCGCGCCGCGGACCTGACCGAGAGAGGGTTTTCTCCTCGGGGAACCTCTAGGACCTGTCATGTCCACGAAAGCTACCGGCAGTGCGGTCGAAGGCGGCGAACAGATACTCGACGAACAGCCCGAGATACTCACCGGAGTCGAGAGCTGGCAGGCCGGCGTGGGCGCGGGTCTGCTCGGTGCCGTCGCGTTCGGCGCGGTGATGGCCATCGTCGCACCGGGTGCGTTGACGGCCGCCATCCCCGCGATGTACGGCCTCACCGGCGGCGCCGCGGGGACGTTCGTCCACCTCGCCCACGGCGCGATTCTCGGCGTCGCGTTCGCGGCCATCCTCCGCGCGCGCCCCGACTTCGGGTCGAACCTGACTCGCGCGACCATCGCCGGCGCGGCGTACGGCGTCGTGCTCTGGGTCGTCCTCGCGGCGTTCGTGATGCCGGTCTGGCTCTCCGCCGTCGGCTTCGCGGGCGCGCCGCCCCTCCCGTCGTTCGACCCCATCAGCCTGGCCGGCCACGCGCTGTACGGTATCGTCCTCGGCGCGGCGTACCCCCTGCTGCGCCGGTGAGCGCCCGGCCAGAACACCTCCAGAACCGTACATTAAGTTTTTCCGACACCGCTACCGACTAACCGGCAATATTCCCTCCCTCTCGACGTAAAGCTATCCCCATCGTGCGGCGGCGACACCGCGCCGAGATGACGTTATGCGGTCGGTGCACGCTACTGAATAGCATGGCAACCGAGACAGCCACACAGACGGTCGAATCGACCTCGAACGGCGACTGGCAGGCGGGCGTCGTCGCCGGCGTCGCCGCGGGAATCGCGATGGGGGCCCTGATGGTGATGCAGATGCGGCCCGTCCTCGAAGTGGCGATTCCGTCGATGTACTTCCTCAGCGGCGGCCTCGCCGGCTTCACCATCCACGTCGCACACGGTGCGGTTCTCGGCGTCGTCTTCGCCGCCATCGCAGCGACGCGACCGGACCTCTCGACGGGCACGAGTCTCGGACTCGGCGTCGCCTACGGCGTCGTGCTCTGGGTCGTCCTCGCCGTCCTCGTCATGCCCGTCTGGCTCTCCGTCGTCGGGTCGCCCGCGAACCCGCCGCTGCCGAACGTGAACGTGACGAGCCTCGTCGGCCACGCCGTCTACGGCGCGGTCCTCGGCGCGGCCTACCCCGCGGTTCGGGGCCGACTCTGAGCGTCGGCCCCCGGGCCGAGTCGTCTCTCTGAGTCAACATTTTTTCACACCGGCGGACGGACGGGGGGTATGGTTCCCAGGTCGTTCGCCGCCCTCGCAGTCGCAGCGATGCTCCTGCTCGCCGGCTGTGGCGCGCTCTCGTCGTCGCAGGAGGCGCCCACCGAGCAACCGCCCGTGACCGAATCGGTGACGGAGTCGACGGTGACCGAGGCAGCGTCCGCCGCGCCCGACTCCGCCGCGTCGACGGCCGAGACGACGGCGTCGCCGACGGAGACGCCCGACCCCGACGCGGCCGCCGACGTGGAGTGGGTAGAGTGGAACGCGTCGCTGCCGGCCGCGTTGCCCCCGGGCGTGAACGAGTCGGGCGTCGACGCCGACACGCTCCTCGCCGCCCACGGGGAGTCGCTCGCCGACACCGGGTTCGTCGTGACGCGAAACACCACGGGGCAGTCGGCCGACGCGGCGCAGTCCACGTCCGGGAGCGTCCACGCCCGCGTGACGGCGAATCGCTCGGAGGCGCTCCTCCGGTACGTCACCGGCGGCCCCGACAGACAGGTGTACCTGACCGACGACCGACTGTTCGTCCGGACGGTCCGAGACGGCGAGACGCGGGTTCGCAGCGGTGAACGGACGCCGAACGCCTCGTCGGTCCCGGACGACTTCCGCTTCGACGGCGACGTGGCGACGTTCGTCGAGAACGCCGCGCACGAACCCGTCGGCAGCGTCGTCCGCGACGGGCGGACGCTCGTCGTCCTCGAAGCCGACGCCGAGGACGCGCGCGGCCTGTTCGGCCCCGAGGGCGAACTCGACGGCGACGTGACCGCGCTCCGGTCGCAGGTCCTCGTCGCGCCGAACGGCACCGTCGTCGAACACCGCGCGCTCCTCACCGTGACGGAGGCGGGCGGCGACGCCACCACCACCACCTATCGCTACGCCGTCGAAACCGGGACCGTCACCGTCGAGCGTCCGGCGTGGGCGACCGAGGAGTAGCGGACGAGCGAACGCCGAGCGGACGCCCCGAAGCGGTCACCGACGCGGACAGTCGACTTCGGGACGCAAACAGCCTCTTGCGTGTCGCGGGCCGAACACGAAGCCCATGTTTGGTGCCTACGCGCTCGGCAAGCGGGCCGCAAAGTTCGGCTACAAGCGATTCGGCGTCCCCGGCGCCGTCGCCTCGGGCGGGGCGGCACTCGTCGGCTACGTCGCCGTGCGACGCGCGCTGAAGTCGCTCACGAATTCCGGCGACGTCACCTCGGCCGTCGACGCCGAGACGATAACGCGCGCCGTCGAGGAGGACGGCCTCTCGGCGGTGACGGACAGGGCGACGCTCGAAGCGGCGGTCGACGAGGAAGAGTTGGACGCCCCCGTCGACATCGACGAACTCCGGTCGTCCGCGGCGGTGGAGTCCGAAACGCTGACCGATTCGGACGACGCCGTCGACGTCGTCGGTTCGCAGGACGACGTGGACGTCGTCGACCCGTACCGGGAGACGGCCGCCGACTCGGACGACGTGGACGTCGTCGACGTGGTGGACGAACCGGACGGCGACGGGATGGACGAATCAGACGGCGACGGGATGGACGAATCAGACGGCGACGGGACGGACGAATCGGACGCCGACGCGGACGACGAGCACAGCGAGAAGTAGCCCGCACCGTCGCCGTTCGCTCGGCGTCGCCCGTCCGGTCCCATCCGCCGCGCATCCGCGCTTTCTCCGACGGGACGACTACTCGTCCAGCAGTTCGACCAGGAGGCCCTTCTGGGCGTGCAGGCGGTTCTCCGCCTGGTCCCAGACGAGGGCGCGGTCGGATTCGAGGACGTCGTGGCTTATCTCTTCGCCGCGGTGGGCGGGCAGACAGTGCATCACCTTCGCGTCCGTCCCGTCCAGCAGCGACTCGTTCACCTGATAGCCCTCGAACGCGGCGAGTTTCTCGTGTCGCTGGGACTCCTGTCCCATCGAAATCCACACGTCGGTGTACACCACGTCCGCGTCGGCGACTGCCTCTTCGGGCGTGTCGGCGACGGTCGGTTCGCCGCCGTACTCCGCGGCGTGCGCCAACACGTCGTCGTCGATGCCGTAGTCCTCGGGCGTGGCGACGGTGAGGTCCAGTCCCGCCATCGCACAGCCGAGGACGAACGACTGGCCGACGTTGTTGCCGTCGCCGACCCACGCCGCCTGCACGCCGTCGAAGCCGCCGAACGCCTCTCTGATGGTGAGGAGGTCCGCGAGCGTCTGGCACGGGTGCGCGTCGTTGGTCAGGCCGTTGACGACGGGCACCTCGGCGTACTCGGCTATCTCCACGAGGTCCGCGTGCTCGAACAGGCGGGCCATCACCACGTCCACGTAGCGCGAGAGGACCCGCGAGGTGTCCGACAGCGGTTCGCCGTGACCGAGTTGGATGTCCTCGGGGCCGAGGAAGATGGCGTGGCCCCCCAACTGCGTCATCCCCGTCTCGAAGGAGATGCGCGTCCGGGTGCTCGGCTTCTCGAACAGCATCCCGAGCGTCTGGTCCTCGAGTCGGGTGTCGTCGGCGCCCGACTTGACCGCCGCCGCGCGGTCCAGGACCGCGTGCAGTTCGTCCGTGCGCAGGTCGTCGATGTCGAGGAAGTGTGTCGTTTCGAGCATCCCTGTCACTCCGTCAGCGTCTCGCAGACGCCGGTCAGCACGTCGATGGCGGCGTCGTACTCCGCCAGGTCGAGGTGTTCGTTCGGCGCGTGGTCGAGGTCCGAGTCGCCGGGGCCGTACGTCGCCATCGGGCAGTCCCACTGCCCCGCGAAGATGTTCATGTCGCTGGTGCCGGTCTTCCGCAGGAGGCGGGGGTCGCCGTCCTCCTGTCGGATTGCGACGCGGAACGCCCGCGCCACTTCCGTCCGGGGACTCGTCATCACGGGCGGGATGGGCTTCTCCCAGTGGACGCTCCCCTCGGCCAGTTCGCCCTCGGCGACCTCTTGGACGTCCTCGATGGTGAGACGCGGGGGGACGCGGAACTGCACGTCCACCGTCGCCTCGACGGCCAGTCCGTCCTCGGTGGGGCCGCCCTCGAAGTTCACGGGCTTCGTCGTCACGGTGTCGAAGACGCCCTCCTCCTCGCTCTCGAAGAAGTCGGCGACGCGCGACCACCAGTCGACCGCCGACTGGATGGCGTTGTTCTCCGGGCGCGAGGAGTGGCCGAGTTCGCTCGTGGCGACGTACGTCCCCGAGAGGAACCCGCGGTAGCCGAGCGTGATGCCGTCCCAGCCCGACGGTTCGCCGTTGATGAGGGCGTCGGGTTCCGCGCGGTCCTCCAGCAGGTGCCACGCGCCCGTGGAACTCGTCTCCTCCTCGACGACGCCGGCGAACGAGACGCCCGTCTCGACGGCCGCGACGGCCATCGACGCGAGGGGGCCGGTGGCGTCCACGCTGCCGCGGCCCCACAGCACGCCGTCCTCTATCTTCACGGGCACCTCGCCGGGCACGGTGTCGATGTGCGAGGTGAGAAGCACCGAGTCGTCGGCGGGCGCGCGGACGTTGCCCACCTCGTCGATCCACACCTCGCGGTCGTGCGCCTCGAAGAACGCCTTCAGCACCGCGGCCGCCTCGGACTCGTCGCCCGACACCGACGGCGTCGAGACGAGGTCCGCCAGCAGCGTCTGCGCCTCGTTCAACCCCTCGGTGAGGTCGGCCTGTACGTCGAACGGTTCGGCGTGCATCATCTCTCTCTCCTCGTCTGTCCTCTGTCCGTTCGTCTCCGCGGCCGCCGTCTGTCCGTTCGTCTCCGCGGCCGCCGTCTGTCCGTTCGTCCGCCCTTCGCTGGCCGCGTCGTCGGCCTCGGCGCGTTCCTCCTCGGTGAGATGGATACCGCTCATCCCGTCACCTCCACGAACGCGTCGACGAACTCGTCGGCGTGGTCCTCCGTGACGACCAGCGGCGGCAACAGGCGCACGACGGTCCGCCCGGCGGGCAGCGCCAGCACCTGTTCGGAGATGGCGAGGTTCTTCAGCACGCGGTTCGCCCCGCGCTTCACCTGCACACCGAGCATCAGGCCCTGCCCGCGCACCTCGCGCACGGGCAGGTCGTGTTCCTCCGCCGCGGCGGTTATCTCGCTCTTGAGGTACTCGCCGACGGCGGCGGCGTGACTCGGGTAGTCCTCCTCGACGATGGTGTCGAGGGTGGCGTTCGCCGCCGCGCAGACGACGGGGCCGCCGCTGAACGTCGACCCGTGGTTGCCTGGGTCGTCGGCTATCCAGTCGGCGACCAGCGTCGCGCCGAGGGGCAGGCCGTTGGCGATGCCCTTCGCCGAGGTGAGGATGTCGGGCGTCACGCCCGACTGCTCGCAGGCCCACAGCGTCCCCGTCCGACCGACGCCGGTCTGAATCTCGTCGAACGCGAGGGCCGCGCCCGCCTCCTCGGTGAGTTCGCGGGCCGTCTGCAGGTACTCCGTCGTCGCGGGGTGGATGCCGCCCTCGCCCTGCACGGGTTCGAGGAAGACGGCCGCCGTCTCCTCGTCCACCGCCGCCGCCAACTCCGCCTCGTCGCCGTAGGTGACGAACTCCACGTCGCCCGCCAGCGGTTCGAACGGCTCCTTGTACTTGTCCTTCCACGTCATCGCCAGCGCGCCCATCGTCCGGCCGTGGAAGCCGCGCTTCGTGGCGACTATCTTCGAGCGACCCGTCGCCGAGCGCGCGAACTTCATCGCCGCCTCGTTCGCCTCCGTCCCGGAGTTGCAGAGCCAGACGTTCTCCAGTCCGTCGGGGGCGACGGCGGCCAGTTTCTCGTACAGTTCCGTGCGGGCCTCGACGGGGTAGGAGGCCTGCACGTACGTCAGCTTCTCCGCTTGTTCCTGCACCGCCTCGGTGACGGCGGGGTGGGAGTGGCCGAGTGCGGCGACGGCGTACGACGCGCCGAAGTCGAGGTACTCGGTGCCGTCGGTGCCGTACAGGTAGGCCCCTTCGCCGGACTCGATGCCGATGGGTTTCTCGGAGAACACGAAGCCGCTCATGCGTCCACCTCCTCGACGAGGGCCGACGCGTGGACGTGGGTGCCGCCGCCGCGAATCGCCTCCACGACGGGGTCGTTCACGTTCGCGGACGCGACGATGACCTTCGAGGCCCCGCCGGTCAGCGCCTCTTTCGCCGCCATCACCTTCTTCGTCATGAACCCCTCCGCGGCGGACTCCAGCGCGGCGAACTCCTCGGCCGTCTCCACCCGGTCGATGAGCGTCGCCTCGTCGTCGGGGTCCTCGTAGACGCCCGTGACGTCCGTGAGGACGACCAACTCGGCGCCGAGTGCGCCGGCGACGGCGGCCGCCGCGCGGTCCGCGTCGGCGTTGACCGCGACGCCGTCGTCGGCCAGCATGGGGACGGTGACGACGGGGACGTAGCCGTCGCCGAGGAGCGTCTCCAGCAGGTCGGCGTTCACGTCCGTTATCTTCCCGGAGTGGTCGCCGCGCTTGATCTTCTTCTTGCCGTCCTCGACGACGCGCACCGCGGACTTGCGCGGCCCCGTCAGGAGGCCGCCGTCGACGCCGGAGAGGCCGAGGGCGTCCACGCCCGCCCCGCGGAGCGTCGTCACGAGGTCCGTGTTCAGTTTGCCGGGCATCACCATCGAGAACACCTCCATCGTGCGCTCGTCGGTGAAGCGCCCGACGACGCCCGACGGCGTCTCGACGTAGGTGGGTTCCTCGCCGAGTTCTTCGAGGGTGTCGTCCACCGCGGTTGACCCGCCGTGGACCACGACCACGTCGCGGCCGTTGGCGACGAGGTGCGCCACGTCCTGGACGGCACCGGCCGGGTCCACCGCTCGTGCGCCGCCGACTTTGACGACGACCGGCGGTTCGTCCGCCGGCACGGTGCCGCCGTCGGCGCAGAGGGTGGCGTCGTTGTCGGCCAGTTCGTCGTGTAGCGAGGCGAGTTCGTCGCGGGTGTAGCGTGTCATCGGTGGTGTGAAACTGTGTGTGGTGGGTCGGATGCGAGTCGGGTGCGTGGTCCGGTCAGTCTGCGGTTCGGTTCAGGGCGCGCCGACCGGGTGGAGTCCGGTGAACTCCAGTCCGGCCGTCTCCTCCAGGCCGAGGGCGACGTTCGCGGCGTGGACCGCCTGCCCGGCGGAGCCCTTCATCATGTTGTCGATGGCCGAGAAGACGACCACCCGGCGGTTCGAGGGGTCGAGTTCGAAGCCGACTTCGGCCGTGTTCGTCCCCGCCACCGCCTTCGGTTCGGGGTAGCGGTAGACGCCGCCGCCGCCGGCGACGGTGCGCACGAACGGTTCGTCGGCGTAGGACCCCCGGTAGGCCTTCCACATGTCGCCCTTCGAGACGGGCGCGTCGGGGAAGACGTGACAGGTGGCGCTCGCGCCGCGGACCATGTCCACCGCGTGGACGGTGAACGAGACGGAGAGTCCGAGGAACTGCTCTATCTCGGCCTCGTGGCGGTGGCCCGTGGGCGCGTACGGGCGGACGATGCCCGAGCGCTCGGGGTGGCTGGAGGCGTCGCCGCCGCCCGCGCCGCCCTCCGAGGAGCCGACTTTCACGTCCACGACCACCTGCTCGTCGCCCGACAGCACGCCGGCGTCGAACAGGGGCTTCAGGCCGAGGATGGTCGCCGTGGCGTTGCACCCGCCCGACGCGATGAGGTCGGCGCCGGGGAGGTTCTCGCGGTTTATCTCCGGCAGGGCGTACTCGGCCTGCTCCAGATACTCGGGGCAGACGTGTCCGTCGTACCACTCGTCGTACTGCTCCTCCGTGTCGAGGCGGAAGTCCGCCGAGAGGTCCACGACGGTGTCGGCGGCGTCGCGGAACGCGTCGATGTGCTGCATCGAGACGCCGTGCGGCGTCGCCGCGAACAGCACGTCGACGGATTCGAGGTCCTCGGGCGAGGTGAACCGCAGGTCCATCTCGCGGAGGTTCGGGTGGACGTGGCCGACGGTCTTGCGCTCCTTCGAGCGACTCGTCGCCTGCGCCACCTCGAAGTCGGGGTGTTGGTACAGGAGACGGAGCAGTTCGCCGCCGGTGAAGCCGGTGCCGCCGACGACGCTCGCGGTGTACGTCGCTTCGCTCATGCCGTCGTCGCCTCTGCGACCGTCTCGTCGGCCTCGACTTTCGCTTCCAGCCAGTCGACCACCGCGGCGGGCACGTCCGTCTCGACGGCGTCGTTCAGCGCCTTGAACTCGACGGTGTGGTTCACCTCGTGGACGGTGTAGTCCTCGCCTGTCTCCATGAGGTCCACGCCGAGCAGTCCGCCGCCGACGGCGTCCGACGCCTGCTGGACGAGTTCCCTCGCGCGGTCGTCGAGTTCGAACGCCTCGGCCTCGGCTCCCTTCGCGGCGTTCGTCAGCCAGTGGTCCGACGAACGCGTCATCGCGGCGACGGGGTCGCCGTCGACGGCGACGACGCGGATGTCGCGGCCGGGCTTCTCCACGAACTCCTGCACGTAGAACACCTTGTGCTGGTAGTGACCGAGCGTGGCCTTGTGTTCGAGGATGGCCTCGGCGGCCGAGGGGGAGTCTATCTTCGCCATCAGGCGACCCCACGACCCGACGACGGGCTTGAGGACGCAGGGGTAGCCGAACTCCTCGATGGTCTCCATCGCGGCGTCGGTGGTGAACGCGACTTCGGTGTTGGGCGTGGGGACGCCCGCCTGCTCCAAGGCGAGGCTGTTCTTCACCTTGTCCGCGCACACCTCGGCCGTCTCCGCGGCGTTCACCACGGGCACGTCGTAGGCGTCGAGGAACTGCGTCGCGTAGAGGCTCCGACTCGTCGCCAGACAGCGGTCGAGCACGACGTCGATGTCGTCGAACGCCGCCGGCGGTTCCGAGATGTTGAACTGCTCCTTCCGGACGTCTATCTTCGCCACCTCGTGACCGCGCTCGCGAAGCTCGCCGAGGAGGAGCTTCTCGTCTCTGCGAATCCGGGAGTAGAGCAGCCCAACCTTCATCTTACTCGCCCCAGTCCTCTTCGAGTTCGGGCGCTTCCTCCAGTGTCACGGGGTCGAGCGAGACGACTTCCAGCTCTGCGCCCGTGGCGGGACTGTCCACGATTTCGCCGACTTCGACGTCGGCGGGGAGTTCGATCGCTTCTCCGGTCAGCGGGTCTTCTGCGGTAATGGTGTCTGCCATCGTACTCGTCGCTGGGCGATGTGGAGACTTAAACCCATCGAACTTATCATCGAAATTAAAAGAACGGAGACGGCTCTATCGGCAGAAATCGGGGGAGCGAACGGGTCGTGTGAAATCTGTGTCGGATTTCATATGTTATTCGTCCCCGGACGGGGACGGTCGTCGTGGCGGTCGCGGGACCGGTCGAAGCGGCTTCGCGTCGATGCGGCGCGCGGCCGTCTGCGTCGTGTGTGTCTCAGTCACGGGTCCTCACCTCTACCTCGGTCGCGAGTCGCTCCGCCGCCGAGTCGAGCGCTTCCCGGCGGTCCGCGAGGGTCGTGCGGTCGGCGTCGACGTCCGCGCCCGCCTCGTCGAGTTGGGCCGCGACCGCGGCGGGTGCGGGTCCGCCGGGGGAGTCGCGACTCTCGACGCTGTGGACGGGGTCGAGCGCTCGCTGCACGTCTGCACGGCTCACGTATTCGAACAGGGAGGCATCTAACACTTCATCCGCGGATGCGTCAAGTGTTGCGAGATCCGGCGTCCCGTCGGCGCGTTCGGCGGCGGCCGCGACGACTTCGTGCGCCGTGCGGAACGGCAGGCCGGCCATCGCGAGTGCGTCCGCGACGCCCGTGGCCGTCGAGAAGCCGTCGCCCGCGGCGGATTCGAGCGTCTCGGCCGGCCAGTCGGCCGACGACACCGCGCCGGCGACGACGGCCGTCGCCTCCGACACCGCGTCGACCGTCTCCCACGCGTGCGGCGTCGCACGCTGCAGGTCGCGGTTGTACGCGCGCGGCAGGCCCTTCAGCGTCGTCAACAGGCCCGAGAGCCCCGACGCCGCGTCGCCCGCGGTGGCGCGGACGAGTTCGAGCGTGTCGGGGTTCACCTTCTGGGGCATGATGGAGGAGGTAGACGAGTAGTCGTCCGACAACTCGACGAACCCCTTGTTCGCGAAGATGACCACATCTTCGGCCAGACCGGACAGCGTCGTCGCGTGCGTCGCCAGCGCCGACACCGACTCGATGAGGAAGTCACGCGCCGACGAGGCGTCCATCGAGTTGCGCAGGACGCCGTCGAACCCCAGCAGTTCGGCCGTCCGCTCTCTGTCCACGTCGAACGGCGTCCCGGCGAACGCGGCGGCCCCGAGGGGCGACTGGTTCGTCCGGTCGTAGGCGTCGAGGAGGCGGGCGGTGTCGCGGGCGACGGCCGCCTCGTACGAGAGGAGGTAGTGTGCGACGGTGGTGGGCTGGGCGGGTTGCAGGTGCGTGTAGCCCGGCATCACCGTCTCCACCTCCGCCTCGGCGGCCGCGAGGAGCGACTCGCGGAGCGCCAACGTCGCCTCGACGGCCGACAGGAGGTCCTCGCGCAGGCGGTGACGGATGCACGTCGCCACCTCGTCGTTGCGACTGCGGGCGGTGTGCATCTTCCCGCCGTCGGGACCGACGCGCTCGACGACGGCCGTCTCGATGGCTTCGTGGACGTCCTCGCCCGCCGGGAGGGCGGCGTGGCCCTCGCTCTCGACGGCGTCGAGGGCGGCCAGAATCTCGGCGGCCACGTCGGACTCGACGATTCCCCGTTCGTCGAGCATCACGACGTGCGCGCGGTCCACCGCCACGTCGGCGGCGAAGATGCGCTCGTCGGCCGCGAGGCTCGACATGAACGCGCGGGCGGGGCCGCCGCTGAACCGGTCGCGGCGGACGACTCCCTCGTCGGCTCCCTCCTCGCTCATCGTCTACTGGCTCTCGTCGTCGGCGTCGTCTGCGTCCCCGCCGTCGGTGGCGAGTTCGGGCTTGTCCTTCGTCGCCTTCGCCACCGCGGCGTTGGCGAGGCGGGACTGGAAGCCGTGGTACTTCGCGACGCCGGTGGCGTCCTCCTGCGTGATGCCGTTGACCGTCTCGGTGTTGAACGAGGCGGCCTCCTCGGAGTAGACGGCGTAGTCGGAGTCGCGGGCGACGGGGCGCGCGCGGCCGCCGTCGAACTTGATAGTCACCGTGCCCGTGACGCGCGTCTGCGTCTCGCCGATGAAGCCCTCCAGCGCCTTCACGAACGGCGCGTCGACGAGGCCTTGGTAGCCCTTGTTGGCCCACTGCTGGTCGATCTGCTCTTTGAAGTCGCGCTCCTCCTTCGTGAGGACGAGTTGTTCGAGGCCCTCGTGAGCGGTGAGCAGGGTCGTCGCGGCCGGGTGCTCGTAGTTCTCGCGCACCTTCAGGCCGAGCATGCGGTCCTCCATCATGTCCGTGCGGCCGACGCCGTACTGCCCGGCGAGGTCGTTGAGGTGTTCGATGAGGGCGGCGGGTTCCATCTCCTCGCCGTCGACGGCGACGGGGTAGCCGTTCTCGAACGTGATGTCGACCGTCCCCGTCTCGCCTTTCGGCGTCTCCGTCCACTCGTAGATGTCCTCCGGCGGGACGTAGCCGGGGTCTTCGAGTTGACCGCCCTCGATGGAACGGCTCCAGAGGTTCGTGTCGATGGACCAGACGCCGTCGTTACCGGCCTTCACGGGCAGGCCCTTCTCCTCGGCGTACTGCTTCTCCCACTCGCGGGTGAGCCCCATCTCGCGGACGGGGGCGACCACGTCCAGGTCGGAGGCGCGCCAGATGACCTCGAAGCGGAGTTGGTCGTTCCCCTTCCCGGTACAGCCGTGTGCGAGGGCGTCGCAGCCCTCCTCCTGCGCCACTTCGAGGATGGCGTTGGCGATGACCGGGCGCGCCAGCGCCGTCCCCAGCGGGTAGCCCTGATACGTCGCGTTCGCGCGAACCGAGTCGAAACAGAGGTCCGCGAACTCGTCTTTCGCGTCCACGACGTGCAGGTCCAGTCCGTGCGCGTCGGCCGTCTCCTGAGCCTCCTCGAACTCCGATTCGGGTTGGCCGACGTCCACGGTGACGCCGACGACTTCGTCGTATCCGTACTCCTCTTTCAGCAGTGAGACGCAAACTGTGGTGTCCAGTCCGCCGCTGAACGCGAGTGCAACGCTTGTCATATCTCTCAGTCGTCGTTCGGGGGTGATAAATTACACGATGTTAAATGCCGAAAACAAAGGGTAGAGACGCCTATACGGGAGCTGAGCGCTTTTGGGTGAGTCCGATAATCCGTCGAAAGTGTAGTATAGTTGGCCCTAAAGGGCCGGTCGTCGTCGTCGCGCGCCGCCGTCGCGCGCCGGGGAGAGAATCGTCGTTTCGGACGCCGAGGCGCCCGAAGCCGCGGCTCCCGGAGCGTCGCGGACGGCGACTGTGGGGAACCGCGTCATTGCACAGTCAAAGCGAGTACGTCGTATTAATAGCTTTCGGAGGTGCAACGCTTGCCGCGCAAAATACGGTCGTCCCCGCTTCGGGAGGGGGTCCGTCTCTGCCTGAGTAGCCACCGCACGTCGGTCAGGTGACCCGACGTCGGACGCCCTCGGGCGGACGCCGTCCGTCCGCCTCAGTCTGCCGCTTCCAGCGCCAGTTCGAGTATCGTCTCCGTGTCGAACAGCGCGAACGCGACGCCGAGGACGACTACCGCGACGATACCGAGCAGAAGCCACTCTACTGGTGTCATCGCAGCAGATTGTCGGTGTTCGGAGAGTAAGTGCTTGGTGGCCGGGACCCGCCGTCACGCCTCCGCGCCCGTCCGGTCGCCGCGGAACACGAGTCGCTCGACGAACTCCGAGCGCTCCATCAGCACCGTCCCGAGACCGCTCATGACGAGGACGTAGCCGACGGCGAACGCCGGAATCACCTCCCGCATGACGGGCGTGGTGCCGGACGCGGCGAGGGCGGCGATGACCAGCGAGAACTCCCCCCGCGGCACCATGCCGACGCCGACGCGGAGCGACCGGCGCTTCGAGAGGTCGTAGACGCGGCCGCCGAGGTAGCCCGAGACGACTTTCGCGGGCGTCGTCAGCGCCACCGCGAGGACGAGGGGGACGGCCGCCGCCACGAGGATCGTCGGGTCCGTCCCCACGCCGATCCAGAAGAAGAACACCGCGCCGAACACGTCCCGGACGGGGGCCAGCAGGCGCTCTATCCGTTCGCGGTGGCCGCTGGTGGCGAACCCCATCCCGACGAAGAACGCCGCGACGGCCTCGCTGACGCCGAGTACGAGCGCCGCGCCCGAGATGGGGACGACGACGGCTAGCGTCCGGAGGACGAACGCCTCCCGTCCCGTCCCGTCGAGGACGCCCGTGAACAGGCGAGTGCCGTACTGGACGGCGACCAACAGCAGTCCGAGGAAGCCGAACGCGACGGCCAGCGACCGACCGACGCTCCCCAGTCCGCCCTCGCCGCCGAGGACGAGGGAGGTGACGACGGCGAGGTAGACGGCGATGAACAGGTCCTCGAACACCAGCGTTCCTAGCATCGGTTCGGCCTCCGGGTTCGCTATCCACCCGAGGTCGATGAGCGACTTCGTGATGATGGCGCTCGAGGAGATGTAGACGATGCCGCCGAGCAGGAGCGACTCCACGAGCGACCACCCGAGGACGAGGCCGATGGCGATTCCCAAGGGGAGGTTCACCGCGATGTCGGCGACGCCGGCCCGCGTGATGCGCGTCCGCGATTCGAGCAGCCTGTCGAGGCTGAACTCCAACCCGAGGAAGAACAGGAGGAGGACGATGCCCACCTCGGCGAACAGCGTCACCACCTCCCCGTTCGTGACGTACGGCAGACCCATCCGACCGGCGACGAACGGGCCGGCGAGGACGCCGCCGACGACGTACAGCGGGATGACCGACAGCCCCAGACGGAGGGCGAACGCGCCCGCCACGGCGACGACGACGAACAGTTGCCCGAGTTCGAGGAGTTCCGCCGCCATCAGTCGCCGCGCACCATCGAGAGCAGGTCGCGGCAGGCGTCCGTCTTTCCGATGACCACGAGCGTGTCGCCCGCTTCGATGGTGGCGTCGCCGCCGGGCGAGACGACGACGTCGTCGTCGCGTTCGATGGCGATGACGGACGCACCGGTCGCCTGCCGGAGGTTCGACTCGGCCAGCGTCGTCCCCACCACGGGCGAGTCGTCGCCGACTTCGACCCACTCCAGCAGGGTGTCCTCGCCCAGCAGCGTCTCTATCGTGTCCGTCTGCACGGGCTGGAAGTACGCCCCCTCCAGGAGCGTCCCCACCTGCCGCGCGAGCTTGTCGGACAGTTCGAACAGCTTCTTGGAGTCGCTGTCGGCGTCCGGCCGGCGGAACACCTCGCGCTTCCCGCTGTTGTGCGTCACGATGACGAGGCGGCCGCCGTCGCCCAGTTCCACCTCGTGTTTCTTTCCGACGCCCGGAAGGTCGCTCTCGTAGACAGTCACGGGCCGTGGTTCGGCGTCCGGCGACAAAAGCGCTCCCCGCCGACGCGGACGCGGCGACCGACTCGCATCCTCACACGACCGCCGCCGCACCCGTCGCCGCGAGGACGGCCGCGATACCGAGACACGCCGCCGGCGGAATCGAGGCGTTGTCGTCGACGACGTACCCCCACACGACCGGCTTCACGCCGTCGGCGACGGTGGCCCCGACCGACCCCGCGGCGGCGGCGACGACGCCGACGGCCCCGGCGACGGGGTAGAGGACGGGGACGCTGACGGCCAGACAGACCGCGAACATGGCGGCCAGCGTCCGCAGGCGCTTGGGTTCGCCGGCCTCCCGCGTCCGGCCGAGCAGGCCGCTCACTGGGTCGCCGACGGCGAGCATCAGCATCCCCGGCACCGCGACGTGGGGTTCGAAGACGAGGACGACGCCGGTCATGCTGTACACGTAGAGCGCGTACCCCGCCAGGTTCGTCTGCTCGTACGAGCGGGTGAGTTCGTCGTAGATGGCCCAGTCGAGGCCGACCTGCAGGCGGAGGACCTCCAGCACGGTGACGACGCCCGAGAGGACGACCATCAGGAGCGTCAGGTGCGACCACGAGAGGACGCCCGCGAGGTAGCCGAGGGGGACGGACGCACCGCTGGCGTGGACGAGACGGCGTTTGACCTCGCTCTTCGAGAGGGACCCGAGGTGCACCGTGGGTCAGGCGTCGGTGAGTTCGTCGTACTCGGCGGCCACGTCGTCGAACGTCCGGTCGCCGCCCCGAACCGCGCCGAGTTCCGCGGCGAGTTCGGAGACGGGGACGCGGACCTGCCGGCCGGAGTCGCGTTCGCGGATGGTGACGGTGGTCTCGCCCTCACCTTCGAGGCCGTCGCGGTCGACGGTGATGCAGAACGGCGTGCCGACCTCGTCCTGCCGGCGGTAGCGCCGGCCGATGCTGCCGGAGTCGTCGTAGACGACCGAGAGGCCGGCGGCGCGCAGGTCGGCGACGACGTCGTCGGCGAGTTCGACCAGTTCGTCGACGTTGCTCACGAGGGGGAACACGCCCACGTCGCGCGGGGCGATTTCGGGCGACAGCGACAGGTACGTCCGTTCCTCGCCGTCCACCTCGTCCTCCTCGTACGCGTGCGCGAGGAGCGTGTATATCGTCCGGTCGACGCCGAAGGAGGGTTCGACCACGTGCGGCGTGACGTGTTCGCCGCTTATCGTCTGCTCTTCGACCGAGAAGTTCGTCACGTCGGTGGCGACGGCGTACGACTCGCCGGCCACCTCGACGGTCACCTCGTCGGCGTCGAAGGCGTCGGGGTCGCGTTCGGCCAACGTCTCCAGCGCCGCCTTCACGTCGCCCGCCGCGCCGCCGAACTCGGGACCGAGGACGGACATGTCGGGATCCACGACGGCGCGTTCGACCGTCTTCGGTTCGTCGTACTGCCGGAACACCGTGTAGTCCTCCTCGGAGTACTCGGCGTGCTTCGACAGGTCGTAGTCCGACCGGTAGGAGAAGCCGGCTATCTCTATCCAGTCGCCGTCCACCTCGCTCTCGGCGTCCCAGCAGTCGCTGGAGTAGTGCGCGAGTTCGCCGGGCAGGTGCTGACGGAACCGGAAGCGGTCCGTGTCGACGCCGATTCGCTCGTACCACTCCTGTGCGACGCCGAGGAAGTAGCCGACCCACGCGTTCGCGACGACGCCCTCGGCGACGGCGTCGCCGACGGTGGTCTCGACGTACTCGCCGTCGTCGGCCTCCTGTTCGGACGCCGGGTAGAGGGTGACTGCCACGTCCTCGACCGACGACAGGTCGGGTTCGTCGCGTTCGGGGTCGACGAACTGCTCCAACTCCGCCTGCGTGAACTCCCGCGTGCGGACGATGCTCTTGCGCGGCGAAATCTCGTTGCGGTAGGCGCGACCCACCTGCGTCACGCCGAACGGGAGGCGGTTGCGGGCGTACTCCTTGATGCGCGGGAACTCCACGAAGATGCCCTGCGCCGTCTCCGGGCGGAGGTAGCCCGGCGTCGAGGAACCGGGGCCGATGTTCGTCTCGAACATGAGGTTGAAGCTCTCGACGGACTGGCCGGCGAGTGCGGCGCCGCAGTTCGGACAGACGAGGTCGAGGGCGGCTATCTCCTCGGCGGCCGCCTCCAGCGACAGCGTCTCGGCGTCTTCGAGGTCGGAGTTGTCCTCGATGAGGTGGTCCGCGCGGTGGGACTCGCCGCACTCGGCGCACTCGACCAGCATGTCGTCGAAGCCGTCGAGGTGGCCCGACGCCTCGAAGACCGGTTCGGGCATGACCGTCGGCGCGTCTATCTCCATGTTGCCCTCCTGTACGGCGAACCGGTCGCGCCACGCCTCCTCGACGTTCGACTTCAGCGCGGCGCCCTGCGGGCCGTAGGTGTAGAAGCCGGCGGTGCCGCCGTAGGACTCGTTGGAACCGAAGTAGTAGCCGCGCCGCTTCGCCAACTCGGTGAGGCGTTCGCCCTCGGTTCGGTCCGCACCCATCTACAGCGCCTCCAGCAGGTCCACGTCGCGGACGATGCCGACGAGTTGGTCGCCGCTGACGAGCGGAATCTGCTCGATGTCGTTCGTGATCATCGCCTGCGCCGCCTCGACGGCGGACGTGCGCTTCGAGACGGTGACCATGTCCGTGCTCATGAACGTGGCGACGGGTTCGGTCGGTATCTCGACGTTCCGGGTCGGGATGTAGCGACTGCCGACGCCCTTGATGCCCTCCCACATCCACTCGTCGTCCTGGTTCGCCACGGAGTCGCCCGTCTCGTCCTCGCCCTCGACGACCCGGGCGACGTCGATGATGTCCACCTCGGTGAGGATGCCGGACATCACGCCCGACTCGTCGAGCGCGACGGTGTAGGGGACGTTCGCGTAGAATATCTCGCGCTCGGCGACGGTCAGGGGGGCGCCCTCGTACGTCGTGTTCACGTCGAGCGTCGCCACCTCGTCGGCCGTCGCGTCGAGGTCGACCTGACTGCGGGCGATGGCGCGAATCACGTCCGTGACGGTGACGATGCCCTCCAGTTCGCCGTCGACGACGGGGACGCGGCGGGCGTTCTGCTCGACCATCAGGTGAGCTGCGTCCTCGATGGACGTGTCGGCCGTCGTCGTCGGCACGTCGTGCATCAGGACGGCCAGTTGGTTCTCGTCGGGGTGTTCGATGAGGTCCTGTCGGGTGACGAGGCCGCGGTACGCCTCGCCGTCGTCGGTCTGCTTGACGACCGGAACGGACGAGAAGCCGCGCTCTTGGAGATACTCCAGAACGTCGTCGCGGGTGCCGGGGAGTTCCACGGTCACCACGTCCTCTCGCGGCGTCATCGCGTCGGCTACATTCATACCCCGTCGTACTTGCCGCCACCTCTTGTAGTCTGCGAAGGCGTGCGACGCGCTCCCGTGGGCGTCTCGCCCCGTCTTCCGGGCCGTTCGGCGTCGGCCCGCCGCCGCCGGCACCACCTCAGACGGGCACGACCTCGAACACCGTCTCCAGCACGTACGACCCCACGAGCGCCCAGATTCCGCCGAAGAAGAGACGAAGCCCCCACGACGCCCGGTGGGCCGGGTCCGGCGCGAGCGAATCGGGCAACAGCGTCGGCGGCCCGCTTGCGGCGTCCGCCGGCGGGTCCGACCGCTCTGCGCTCTCGTCGCGCCCGGCGTCCCCGTCTCGCCCGCCGCCGCGGTTCCACGGGCGGCGCGGCCGCAGGGCGAGGAGCGACCCGCCCATCGCGAGGAAGCCGAAGACGAACAGTCCCCGCTTGAAGCCGACGAGTCCGTTGCCGACGACGAGGCCGACGACGCCGAGGAGGGCGGCGCCGAGGAGGGCGAGGACGACGCCCCACGTCGCGGCGTCGAGTGTCGTTCGAGCGAGTCGGTCCGCCGTCGGCGTCGCGTCGTCCGGGCCGGCGTCGCCGTTCGGGCGGGAGTCCACGGTGTCCGAATCGAGGTCCATGCGCGGTGTGTGGGCCCGTTGGGCGAGCGAGCGGGTAGGCGTTGCCTTCGTCTCCCGACCGGATTCTGAGTGTCGGTGATGTCGTTCCGACGAATTTATGTATGATTGTTACAGACTATCATACATGACGCCGAATGTGGCGGCTGCGTCCGACGCGTCGCGCACCGAGGTCATGGCCTCGGTGGACTCCACCCCTGCCCGGTCGGAGTTCATTATCGCAGACATCTCCTGCGACAACGCGTGGCTCTCGATGGCAGCGGCGGAGGCGCCGTCACTTCGAGACTGGGCCTGAGGCCCACGAGTCGGCGGGCGCGGCACGTCCGCCGGTTCCACCCGACCCACGATTCTCCGGAGCGACGCGCCGCCGGCGTTCGCTCCCGCGGTTCTCGCCGTCGCCGAGCGGTTGCGACGCCGACCGGTCTCGGCCGCGAACACTGAACACTTTTGACGCTCCCACGCAAGCACCAGTCTATGAACTATCGGGCAGTCGAATCCAGTCGAGAGTTCCTCGTCTCGCTGGACAACGGGGCGGACTGGCGGGAGGAGATAGAGGAGTTCGCGCAACTGGAAGACATCGAGTCGGCGTGGTTCAACGCCATGGGCGCGGTGCAGGACGCCGAGGTGTGGTTCTACGACCAGGACGACCAGGAGTACCAGTCGGTCCAGTTCGACGAACCGCTGGAAGTCGCCGCCTGCGTCGGCAACGTCGCGCTTCTGGACGGCGAACCGTTCGCGCACACCCACGCCGTCCTCTCGCGGCGAAGCGGGCAGTCGCTGGCGGGCCACCTCAACGCGGGCACCGTCTTCGCCGGCGAAGTGTACCTCCGCGCGTTCGACGAACCCCTCGAACGCGAACACGACGACGTGACCGACCTCGACCTCTGGTTGTAAGCCGTGCACGAGGACGACGAACGGTACTTCGCGCGGATCGAGGACCGTCTCGACGAGGCGTTCGACCGCGCCCGCGCCGCGAAAGGACAGGGACGTGACCCGCGGCCCGAGGTCGAGATTCCGGTCGCCAAGGACATGGCCGACCGCGTGGAGAACATCCTCGGAATTCCGGGCGTCGCCGAACGCGTCCGCGAACTGGAGGGGGAGATGTCCCGCGAGGAGGCCGCCCTCGAACTCGTCAACGACTTCGTCGAGGGCAGCGTCGGCGACTACGATTCCCGTGCGGGGAAGGTCGAGGGGGCCGTCAGAACCGCCGTCGCACTCCTCACCGAGGGCGTGGTCGCCGCCCCCATCGAGGGCATCGACCGCGTGGAGATTCTGGAGAACGACGACGGCACCGAGTTCGTCAACGTCTACTACGCCGGCCCGATTCGCTCCGCCGGCGGCACCGCGCAGGCGCTTTCGGTCCTCGTCGCCGACTTCGCCCGGTCGCTCCTCGGCATCGAGGAGTACGAGGCGCGCGACGTGGAGGTGGAACGCTACGCCGAGGAAGTCGCCCTCTACGACAAGGAGACCGGCCTGCAGTACTCGCCGAAGGACAAGGAGACGAAGTTCGTCGCCGAGCACATGCCCATCATGCTCGACGGCGAGGCGACGGGCGACGAGGAGGTGTCCGGGTTCCGCGACTTAGAGCGGGTCGACACCAACTCCGCCCGCGGCGGCATGTGTCTCGTCATGGCCGAGGGTATCGCCCTCAAGGCCCCGAAGATTCAGCGCTACACGCGCCAACTCGACGAGGTGGACTGGCCGTGGCTACAGGACCTCATCGACGGCACCTACTACGACGACGGCGGCGCGGACGACGGCGACGACGCCGAGGCAGACGACGGCGACGACACGGCGACCGACGACGCCGACGAGGGGGAGACGCCCGACTCGCCCGACCCGGCCGGTCCCGCCCGCGTCGAACCCGCCACGAAGTACCTGCGCGACCTCATCGCCGGCCGTCCCGTCTTCGGCCACCCCAGCGTCGCGGGCGGGTTCAGGCTCAGATACGGCCGGTCGCGTAACCACGGCTTCGCGACGGCGGGCGTCCACCCCGCGACGATGCACCTCGTGGACGACTTCCTCGCGACGGGGACGCAGATAAAGACCGAACGCCCGGGGAAGGCCGGCGGCGTCATCCCCGTCGACTCCATCGAGGGGCCGACGGTCAGACTCGCCAACGGCGACGTGCGCCGCATCGACGACCCCGCGGAGGCCCTCGAAGTCCGCAACGGCGTCGAGGAGATTCTCGACCTGGGCGAGTACCTCGTCAACTTCGGCGAGTTCGTCGAGAACAACCACCCCCTCGCGCCCGCCGCCTACGCCTACGAGTGGTGGGTGCAGGAGTTCGAGTCCGCGGGCGCGCCCGTGCAGGCCCTCGAAGACGACCCGAGCGTGGACCTCGAACACCCGACGCCCGACCGGGCGTTCGAGTGGGCGACCGAGTACGACTGCCACCTCCACCCCGACTACACCTACCTCTGGCACGACGTGAGCGTCGGGGCGTTCGAGACGCTGGCCGCCGCCGCCGCCTCGGGTCGCATCGTCGACGTGGAGGCCGACGGCGGCGCCGAACCCGGTTCGACGTCTCGTCGGACGGAGTCCGACGGCGGCGTGGTCGTCCGCCCCGACGACGCCGGCCCGGCCGACGGCGTCCTCGAACTCGACCGCACGCCGGAACTGACCCGGACGCTCGAATCACTCCTCGTCGAACACACGCAGACCGAGGAGACCCTCCGCGTCTCCGAGTGGCGACTGCTCGTCCGTTCGCTCGGACTCACCGCGGACCTCGAACGCACGTGGGACGGACTCTCGGCGGCGGCGCGCGAGTGGGACGGCGGCGACAACGCGGTGAAGGCCGTCAACGAAGTCGCGCCGTTCGACGTGCGCGAACGCGCTCCCACCCGCATCGGCAACCGGATGGGCCGCCCCGAGAAGTCCGAGTCGCGCGACCTCTCGCCGGCCGTCCACACGCTCTTTCCCATCGGCGAGATGGGCGGCAGTCAACGCGACGTGGGCGAGGCGGCCCGCGGCCGCAACGACCAGGGCGTCCGCGGCGAGGTGAACGTCCTCGTCGGCGAACGGGCCTGCCCCGACTGCGGGACGCACACGTACAAGAACCGCTGTCCGGACTGCGAGACGCACACCGAACCGCACTACGAGTGCGAGGAGTGCGGCACCGTCGTCGAACCCGACGAGTCGGGGCGCGTCTTCTGCGACCGCTGTGAACGCGAGGTCGAGAGCCCCGACTGGTTCTCCATCGACGTGGCGACGGAACTCCGAAACGCCTTGGAGAACGTCGGCGAACGCGAGTCGGCCTACCCCATCCTGAAGGGCGTGAAGGGCCTCACCTCCTCGAACAAGACGCCCGAACCCATCGAGAAGGGCGTCCTGCGGGCGAAACACGACGTCTCGTCGTTCAAGGACGGCACCGTCCGCTACGACATGACCGACCTCCCCGTCACCTCCGTCCGCCCCGCGGAACTGGACGTGACGGCCGAGCACTTCCGCGAACTCGGCTACGACACCGACATCGACGGCGAGAAACTCCGGTTCGACGACCAACTGGTCGAACTGAAGGTGCAGGACGTCGTCCTCTCGGACGGCGCGGCCGAACACATGCTACAGACGGCCGACTTCGTCGACGACCTCCTGGAGAAGTTCTACGGGTTAGAGCCGTTCTACGAGGTCGAGGAACGCGACGACCTGGTGGGCGAACTGGTGTTCGGGATGGCGCCGCACACCTCCGCCGCCGTCGTCGGCCGCGTCGTCGGCTTCACCTCCGCCGCCGTCGGCTACGCGCATCCGTACTTCCACGCCGCCAAGCGGCGGAACTGCTTCCACCCCGAGACGAAGGTGTGGTACCGCGACGAGAGCGACGAGTGGCACCACGACCGGATTCGGGAGTTCGTGGAGGCGCGCCTCGACGACCCGAGCACCGACGACTTCGGAACGCTCGTGCAGGAACTCGACGGCGACGTGTTCGTCCCCTCGATAGACGAGCACGGGGACGAGGTGGTACGACCGGTCGAAGCGGTGTCGAAACACCGCGCGCCCGACCACATGGTCCGGATCGAGACGCGGAGCGGTCGGGAGGTGACGGTGACGCCGGACCACGACGTACACGTGTTCGACGGTGATGGTATCTCATCGAAGCGAGCCTCCGAGTTAACGACCGACGATCACGCTATCGTACCGGACCGTCTAGCGTCCGTTGACGTCGGTCGTGGGATTCCTGAGTTCGACCTTCTCGACGAATTCCTCTCGCTCGACGAATTCCCCGTCGACAGGCTCACGGTCCGTGGACTGGACAAAGACGCACTGTACGATCTGTTCGAGAGCGCTCTTTCCGACCGCTGGGACGGAACGTTCTATCCGCTTCAGAGTACCGCAGACTACCTCGGAGTGACGAAAAAGAGGCTCGGCAATTATCTGTATCGGGAGAGTATCCCCGTCTCGATTCTGTCTGAACTGTTCGAGACGAGAGAGGAACTCCTCTCGCACATCCCGGACGACGTTCGACTCGGGATGAAACACGGCCGTACTGCCATCGACAGGCGCGTGCACGTGGACGCGGACGTCGCTACCCTACTCGGTTACTATGCCGCGGAAGGATTCGCACGGGAACAGCAGACGCCGAAAGGGACCATCCACCAGACGACTATCTGCGGTACGGAGCCAGAGGCCCGCGACTACTTCGTGGAAACTCTGCGAGACGCGTTCGGTGTCGACCCGTATCGCGAAAACGAGGCAAAAGTCACAGTCTCTGGGCGTCTCCTGAGAACGTTCTTCGATACCGTACTCGAGGCTGGCGTGTTCGCAGACGAAAAGCGCGTCCCACAGTTCGTCTTCGACGCACCGGACTCACTAGTCGAAGCGTATCTCCGCGGCTACTTCAGCGGAGACGGGACCGTCGACGCTAACGCCTTGAAGGTATCTGCGACGACCGTCAGTTCCGAACTCAAAGAGGACCTTCTCGCGCTATTCACCCGTCTGGGGATTACTGCGAAAGCCGACATCCTGGAACCAACTCTCTTACGCGAGAAGTTCCCCGATTACTACGATGTCGGTGACCAGTCGATGTCGGCGTCTTCCTACGTCGTCCACATCACCTCGTCCGACGCTGTACGGTTCGCTCGACGGATCGGGTTCCACCTGACGCGGAAAGAGCAGCAACTCCAATCACAGGTAGATTCCGTCTCGCCGGCCGCACGGCGTGCATTCGACGGTGGAAACGGCGATTATCTGGTCGAGTCGATCGTCTCGGTCGAGTCCGTCGCTTCGGACGTCGACCACACGTACTGTCTCACGGTCGAGGAAACTCACTCGCTCATCGCAAACAACCTCTCTCAAAAGCAATGCGACGGCGACGAAGACTGCGTCATGCTCCTCATGGACGGCCTCCTGAACTTCTCGAAGGAGTACCTCCCCGACAAGCGCGGCGGGCAGATGGACGCGCCCCTCGTGATGTCCTCGCGCATCGACCCCTCCGAGATAGACGACGAGGCGCACAACATGGACATCGTGCGGCGGTACCCCGAGGCGTTCTACGAGGCGACGTTGGAGATGGCGGACCCCGGCGAGGTGGAGGACCTCATCCAACTCGGTGAGGACACCCTCGGCACCGACGACGAATATCGCGGCTTCGACCACACCCACGACACCACCGACATCGCCCTCGGCCCGGACCTCTCGGCGTACAAGACGCTCGGGTCGATGATGGACAAGATGGACGCGCAGTTGGAACTCGCGCGGAAACTCCGCGCCGTCGACGAGACGGACGTGGCTGAACGCGTCATCGAGTACCACTTCCTGCCGGACCTCATCGGCAACCTCCGCGCGTTCTCCCGGCAGGAGACGCGGTGTCTCGACTGCGGCGAGAAGTACCGCCGGATGCCGCTGACCGGCGACTGCCGGGAGTGCGGCGGCCGAGTGAACCTGACCGTCCACCGCGGGTCGGTGAACAAGTACATGGACACCGCGATTCAGGTGGCCGAGGAGTTCGACTGCCGGCCGTACACGAAACAGCGGTTGGAGGTGCTGGAGAAGAGCTTAGAGAGCGTCTTCGAGAACGACAAGAACAAGGCGTCGAAGCTGGGCGACTTCATGTAACCCCAGCTTTTTGCACACTCGGGTCGCGCAGAGCGCGACCGCTCGTCGCAAAAAGCTGGACCAAAAAGACTCCGCGAGACTCGGCCTTCGGCCTCGCTCGCGGTCCGACTCCCTTCTCTCTCCGCCTCCGCACGGCACCGCATCCGCCACCGCTCCGCCCGCACAGCACCCCGCATCCGCCCCGCACCGCTCCGCCTCCGCACTGCACCGCATCCGCCCCGCACCGCATCGCCCCATCTCCGCATCTACTCGGCTACTCCGCCGGCCCGATTCCGTGCAGGCCGTCGGCGGCGTCGACGTACACCGCCCCGTCGACGGGCGTGATTCCGTCGATTCCTCGGTTCACCGTGTCCGCGACCCGTACCTCCGGCGTCCCGTACGACCACAGGCCGTCGCCCGTCGTCGCGTCGTAGGCGTACAGCGTCCCCGCACTCGTCGCGTACAACACGTCGCCGGTTCGAGCGAGTGGGACGGCGCGACGACCGAACGAGCGGACTTCCGCGCCGTCGTCGACGTCGAGGGCGACGAGCGTCTCGTCCGCGTCGAGGAGGTAGACGACGCCGTCGGCGACCACCGGCGGACCGTCCCAGCGCCCGGTGTCGGCCTGCCATCGGACGCTCCCGGCGGCGGCGTCGAGCGCGTACAGTCGGTCCGGGCCGTCGCCGCCGTCCGCACGGCCCGCGACGAACGCCGTCTCGCCGGCGACGACGACGTTCGCCCAGCGGTCGCCGACGACGTCGGTCCTGAATCGCTCCGCTCCCGTGTCGAGTTCGACGGCGTGAACGTCCTCGCCCGTGTCGACGAACGCCGCGCCGTCGCCGACTGCCGGGGTCGAGTGCGAGTCCGCGGCCGCCGTGTACGACCAGCGCGGGGTCCCGTCGAAGTCGAACGCCGCGAGTCGGGCGCGCGCGCCGGAGAAGCCACCGCTGTTGACGAGGAGTGCGTCGTCGGCGACGGTCGGCGCGCCGTGGATACCGTCCATCTCCGGCCCGCGCCACAGGACTTCGTCGCGGCCGGTGGCGAGACAGAACACCTCGACGAACGTCGTGACGAACGCCCGGTCGTCGTCGACGGCGGGTGGGCTGTTCACCGCGTAGGAGACGAGTTCGGTCCGCGAGCGGAGTTCGGCCGTCGCGGGGTCGCGCCGGGCGAACGTCGCCGGGTCCTCACGGGTGCGAACGTTGAACAGCGTCCCCTCCGCGACGCTCGGCGCGTGTCCGGCGTCCAACGCCCAGTGGCCCGTCGCGTCCCGGAGACCCGCGGTGTCCGGCGCGTAGCCGGTGTTGCCGGCGTCGAAGCGGTACTGCGGCCACGACCCGTTCGGATTCAGCGGCGGGTCTCCGGGCGGCGTCCGCGTGAGGCGTTCGTCCGGGCCGTCCGTCGGCCCGTACGTCTCGGTGTCGGGCGGCGATTCGGTCGGCGTCGCCGTCGGCGGTCGGGTCGGCGAGTCCGTCGGGGACGACGCGTCGCCTCCGCGCGAGGTACACCCCGCGGTGCCCGCGAGGGCGAGGCCGGCCAGTCGGAGGACCGCGCGTCTGGATGGAGGGCGCATACATCGGCGTTCGGCGAACCCCGGTGAGTACCTTGTGGAGGCCGCGGCCGGGATTTATGCCGTCGCCCGTCGAAACCTCTCACATGGCCGACGAGAATCCCACAGTCACGGTCGGAACGACCGTCTACACCGAAGACGGAAGCGCGCTCGGCACCGTCCGCGGGTTCGACGACGACGGCCTCTTCGTGACGACGCGCGAGGGCGTCGCCAGCCTCTCGGTCGAACACGAACGCGCCGGCCACGAGTTCGGCGGGGCGGAACTGATGTGGCGGTGCACCCAGTGCGGCGAGATGGGCGACATCGAGGAACTCCCGGAGTCGTGTCCGAACTGCGACGCGCCGAAAGAGGACATCTACTACTGGACCGAGGACTGACTCGCGAGCGACGAGGCCGGCCGGGCGGCCGTCGCGCCGGTCGGACCGTCGGACCCGTCCGCTTTTTTCGCCCCGCGCCGATGGCTCCGCATGGACGTACTCGTCTTCGGCGCCGGAAGTCTGGGCACCCTCGTCGGCGCACTCCTCGCGCGGGTCCACGACGTGACGCTCGTCGGCCGGGAGCCGCACGTCTCGCGCGTCGCCGAACGCGGCGTTCGCGTCTCCGGTGCGGTCGAGGACCGGACGCGACCGGACGCGACCACCGACGGCACGGGCCACAGCGCGGACCTCGCCGTCGTCACGGTGAAGTCGTTCGACACGCCCCCGGCGGCCGACGCGCTCGCCACCGGCAGTTTCGACGCCGTCCTCTCCCTACAGAACGGACTCACCGAGGGCGAACTCGCGGCGCGACTCGACGCGCCCGTCCTCGCCGGCACCGCCACCTACGGCGCGCGACTGCGCGACCCCGGCCACGTCGAGTGCACGGGCGTCGGGCGCGTCGTCCTCGGCGCGAGACGGGGCGGCACCGACCCGCACGCCGAACGCGCCGGGAAGGCGTTCCGCGACGCCGGCATCGAGACGCTGGTCGCCGCCGACATGCCGCGGCGACGCTGGGAGAAACTCGCGGTCAACGCCGGCGTCAACGCCGTGACCGCCCTCGCGCGCGTCGAGAACGGCGCTCTCGCCGACGGCCCGGGGTACGAACTGGCGCACCGCGCGGCCCGCGAGACGGCCCGCGTCGCCCGCGCGGAGGGCGTATCGCTCTCGAACCGTCGCGCCCGGCGGGCGCTGGACGAGGTGGTCGCGGCGACGAGTGCGAACCGGTCGTCGATGCTGCAGGACGTGGACGCGGGCCGACGAACCGAGGTCGAGGCCATCCACGGCGTCGTCGTCGAACGGGCCGAAACCCACCGGCTGGCCGCCCCGACGAACCGGACGCTGGCCGACCTGTTGCGGACGTGGGAACGGGGTCGGGGGGTCCGGAGCGAGTAGTAGCCGTCGCCGACTCGAATCGAAGCCGCGCCGGTCAAGGGACTCCGCGCCGAACCCTCTCGCGTGAAGCAACAGACTGCGTGGCTGGTCCTCGTCGGCGCGGCGTTCTTCGAGACGGCGTGGGCCGTCGGACTGGAGTACGCCGACGGTTTCTCGAACCTCCGGGCGACGGCGTTCGTCGTCGTCGCCCTCGTCGTGAGCATGGCCGGCCTCGCGAAGGCCGTCGAGGTGCTGCCGGTCGGAACGGCCTACGCCGTCTGGACCGGCATCGGAGCGGTCGGCACCGTCCTCGTCGGCATCGCCCTGTTCGACGAGTCCACGTCGCCGGTCCGACTCCTCTGTCTCGTCGCCATCGTCGCCGGCGTCGTCGGCCTCCGGTTCGCGGCCTGAACGCCGCGAACGGCCGACTTCGCGCCGCTCACTCCAGATAACCGAGGTCGCGGAGGCGTTCCTGTGCCTCGTCGTCCATCTGCTCGACCGAGTCGTCGGACACGTCGTCGTCGAGGGCGTCCGTCCACGCGCCGCCGACGTTCGACTCGAACGCCGAGAGCGCGGCCTCCGTCCCCTCGACGGCGTCGTCGTCGCCTCCCGCGAGGTTCTCCGTCTCTCCGGGGTCGTCGTCCAACCGGTACGCCTCGTCGGGGATGCGGTCGATGCGGACGTACTTGGCGTCGGTGCGCCGCGCCGCGCGCATGCGCGAGTAGAACCGGGAGTCCTCCGGGAGCGTGATGCCCGCGCTCGACGCCTTCTCCTCCAGTTGCTTCAGTTCGACCACCGGGCGGGAGTACTCCACGAACGCGTACTCGCCGTCGCGAACCTGTCCGGGGTCGTCGTTCGACGCCCGCGAGAACTCCCGGTAGGAGGCCGAGAGCAGCGACCGGGTCCGGTCGAGTGCGACGACGTCGTCGCCGGGCGAGGCGGGCGTGCCGCCCTCCACGTCGAGAGCGTCCAGCACCGTGTGGTAGAGGTCGACGAGTTCGACCTGGTCGTCCCGGCGGTCAGCCTCCAGTTCGGGGTGTTTCACCAGCAGGGGGACGTTCACGAGCGGGTCGTACAGACAGAACTCGTGGCCGTACAGGTCGTGTTCGCCGTGGAGTTCGCCGTGGTCGGCGCAGACGACGACCATCGTGTCGTCCCAGCGGCCGGTCTCCTTCAGCCAGTCGAACAGGCGGCCGAGTTGGTCGTCGATGTGGGCGATTTCGGCGTCGTACAGGCCCCGGATGGCCTCCCACTCGTCGTCGTCGATGTCGCGCGCCCCCGAGTTGTACTCCTTTGAGTTCTGGCAGACTTCGGTCGAGTCGACGCCCGGCGCGAACTCCTCGGCGAACTCCTCGGGCGGGTGGTACGGCAGGTGGGCGTCCATGAGGTTGATGAACGCGAACGACCGCTCGGACCCCTCGACGAACTCCATCGTCCGGTCGACGACGGCGGGCGTCTTCGAGTCGGCGCCGCCGCCGCCGGCGAAGTACTCGTGGGCGGTGTTGCCGAGGCTGACGAGTTTGTCGGCGACGGCGCGGAGGGCGTCGTTGTCGTTCATCGTCTTCCACGCCTTCGCCAACGGGCCGGAGAGGAACTCCCCGGGCATCACCTCGAAGAAGTTGTCCTGGTGGGAGAAGCCGTCCGTCAGGTGGGTGTACGGCGTTATCCACGCGTTCGAGGAGTAACAGGCGGTGTCGTAGCCGGCGGCCGACAGCGTCTCCGCGAGGGTGGTCGCACCCTCCAGATACGGGTTCTCCTGGTCGGCGCCGTGGTGGGAGGGGTACATCCCGGTGAACAGCGACGCGTGGACGGGGAGCGTCCACGGTGCCGGGGCGACAGCCTCCTCGAACACCGTCGCTTCCTCCGCGAACGATTCGAGGTTCGGCGTGGTCGGCCGGTCGTACCCGTACGGCGTGAGTCGGTCCTTCCGGACCGTGTCCATCACGACAAAGAGAACGTTCTCGGGCGACTCGGTGCTCATACTCTCCCCTCGCGGGGACGGAATGAAAGAGGCTCCGGTCTCGTGCGTCGCCGCAGCGGGGACCGATCAGAAGGGCGCTTGCGGGCCTTCGTCGCCGTCGCCGCCGTCGTCGCCGCTCGATTCGCCGGGGAACGAGGGGGACATGCCGCCGCCGCCGTGGCCGCCGTCACCGGTCATTCCCGTCTCGGCGTTCACCGTCTCTATCTCGGGAATCTCCTTGACCATCCGGCTCTTGATGGCCTGGATGGTCATCGGCGAGATACCGCACCCCGAGCAGGCCCCACCGAGCATGATGGTGACCTCGCCCGCCTCGCGGTCGAGGTGCTGGATGGCCGCGGAGCCACCGTGCATCTGAATCTGCGGGAAGTTCCGGCGCAGGAAGTTGGTGACGCGCTCTTTCAGGTCGTCGTCGGCGTTGGTCGCGTCCGTGCTCATGTCTCGCGGTTCGGGATGGACTGGCTTAGGCCTTTGGTTCGGGGGGGACGACTCAGCCGTTCAACCCGAAGACGCGACGGTGTTCGGCCGCCAACTCGTCCAGATACCGGTCCAACACGGCGTCGAGTTTCTCGTCCTCGACGACGACGCCGGTCAGTCGCTCCTTCGGGTTCTCGGGCAGTTGGACGTAGAAGTCGCCGTCCTCGTACATCGGCTCGGACTCGTTCAGAATCTGCTGGTCGATTGCGTGGATGAGCGTCGAGTCGTACTCGTCGTTCATCGTGTTGAACGCGTTCTTGTACGCCCGCTGGAGTTGCGGGAAGTAGTTCGCGTACTTGTCCTCGAACTTTTCGGGGTCGAAGTCGGCCATACTCCGGATTTCCCGCTCGAGAAGAAAAGTCGGACGGTTGGTGAACGCCGTCGCGTTCGTCCGTCGGATGGGCGACGACGCCCCCGAACGTCCGCGGTTCCCTCCACCACCACGTCGAGTCGGAACCGCTCTCCCGACGGTTCAGGCCGTCGGTGCCTCGGGTATCGTCCCGAGTTGCGTGAGGAGTCCGAGCATGTCGTAGTACCACCACGCCTCGACTATCTCCTCTCCCTCCATCTCGTAGACGGTGACGCCCGACCACTCGACGGACTCGCCGGTCGGGGGCACGCCGAACGCCGAGAGTTCACCCTCGTTCGTCCCGCGGGCCACCCACCGGGCGACGATGGCATCGTCGCCGACGACGACGCCTTCGACGTCCACCTCGAAATCGGGGAACGCCGTGCGAATCTCCTGCACCCACTGCTTGAACGCGTCTCGCCCCTCGTAGTCTGCCGTCTGCGGGACGTCGTGGACGACGACGTCGTCCGCGAAGTGTTCGTCCGCTCCGTCCACCTCCCCCCGATTCCAGACGGTCTCCGTGTACTCCCGTTGCAGTTCCTCGGCCCTCGTTCGAACGGACTCGTCCATGTTTCTCTCCCCCGAGACGACGATACGTTCCCTCCAACAATCAATTACCTCACACTTCTTCGCCGCGGAGAATCAGAGCCCGATTCTTACCGACTGCAGTGCGTACCTTCAGAGACGGCGACTGCACTCCATTCTGTATCGCATCATGTAATTTACTCGGACCCGGCGGTCGATTCGACCGTTCTCGCCACGCCGGCGCGTGAGCACCCGAGAGGCGGTCTCTCGTCCGTCTCGGGGGCGGGGTTCGACCGACCGTCCGAGAACGGCCGGTCGGCGACGCGCCCTCGCCGGACGCTCACTCGGGTCGCTCCGGCGAATCCCCTCCAGACCGATTCACCGCAGAACGGAGTCGTCACGGCGCGACGGTCGGAATGCACGGTCGAGACACGGACCGGTTCCGGCAGGACGGAGGGCCGTCACCGGGTGGGGACGGCGGTGGTCTCCGCCGACGCGGACCGGGCCGTCCCGCTCTGCCCGTCCAACGACCGGGCGATTGTCTCGACGGCCGAGCCCACGGTACGGTTGCCCCGAGTATGCCTCGATTCCGGTGTGCGAGCGCCGGACTGCGCCGCCCGTACGTTCGCTCGTCGCCCGTCCTTCGGAGACGACCATCCGTTCGCGCCCGCCGTCGTGCGCGTCTCCCGAAGCCCCCACCTCACCCGCTGGCGTCCTCCGAATCCGTTTCACGCCCGGAGTACCGCCGAAATCGGCGCGCTGGAGGCGCTCGAATGCCGTCGAGGGGATTTCGACATCGGGAGTCGTTCTCCACAATATACCAACTAACGCTATATCGAATCCGAAAGAGACGCGGACGACCCGGCGACTGGCCGTCGACTCGGTCGGACCGGTCGCTCGTCGGCTCGAACTCGACGACCGACCCGCAGGGCGCAGAATCAGGGGAACGACGACCCGCCGACGGAGACGGTCACGCTCTCGACGAACGCGCCGGTGTTGTCCGTGGCGGTGAGCGTGGCGGGCTCGCCGACCGGCAGGCGAACGTCGCTCACGTTGGTCTGCCCCGCGGCCACCGTGTCGCTCCAGACGCTACTGCCGTCGCTGTCGACCACTGCCAGTTCGCGGACGTTGCGTTCGGTCGTCGCGCTCTCGGTCAGTTTCACCGACGCGACGGCCTTGTTCGCCGTCCACGACTCCGACAGCGAGACGGACTCGAACACGTTCGACGCGTCGACGCCGTCGGTGCGGAGCGAGAGACCGGTCGTCACGCACCCGCCGAGTGCGGCGGCGCCGACGGTGGCGAGGCCTGCGAGCAGTCGTCTCCGCGTAGGCGAGGGTTCCGTATCCATGTAACCACGGCCGAGCGACCGTACGTGGTCCTCGCTCGGCGCTCGCTTAGGCGGTTCGGCCGTTTCCCCGCCTTCGTTCGCCGACCGGTCTCCGGCCTCACTCGAGTTGTTCGCCGACGATTCGGTCGGCTTCCGCGACGAAAGTCTCGCGGGTGCCCGCGGGGATGGTCGCGCCCGCGGCGACGTCGTGGCCGCCGCCGTCGCCGCCGACGGCCCGCGACGCCTCCCGCATCACCGTCGAGAGGTCCAGTCCCTGCCGAACGAGGACGTGCGACCCGCGGGCGGACACCTTCACCTCGTCGGCGGACTTCTCGGCGAACGCGAGGATGGGGACGTCGCCGCGGATTCCCGCCGCGCCGACGGCCATCCCGGCGACGATGCCGACGATAGTCTCGCGGATGCGCGTCCCGGCGTCGAACCACTGGACGTTCTCCTCGACGGTGACGCCCTCGTTCTTCACCCACTGCAGCCCCTCCGAGAGGTTCCGACGGTGGTTGCGCAGGAGTTTCCGCGCGCGTTCGAGCGCTTCATCCCTGTCGCCGAGGCACACGGCCAGTCCCACGTCGGCGCGTTCGTACCGCGCGGTGGCGTTCAGCAGGGTGGAGAACTCGCTCACGTCGCGGAGTTCCGTCCCCTCTTCCTCGTCCAGCAGCGAGTACGTCGTCCCCACCAGGTCGTCGATGCGGTTCGCGGGCACGCCCGAGGCGATGGCGCGGCGCATCAGCGCGCTGACGACGGTCTTTCGCTCCGCCATCGACAGGTCCACCCACCGCCGCCAGTCGCCGTCGGTCTTCAAGTCGAGGTCGAGTTCCGAGAGGAACTCGATGGCGCCGTTCTGGTCGTTCGAGATACCGGGGATGCGCACGTCGCTGGCGTACTCTAAGAACTTCGGGAGCGGACGGGTCTGCCGTCCGTAGATGACGAGGTCGGTGGCCTCCTCCAGCACCCCCGCTTCGACGCCGTCGGCGACGATGCCGGCGTTCGCACCGTGGAGGCCGCCCTGCGAGTTCTGCATGTCGCCCACCGCGCCGACGACGGCGAGGCCCGCCAAATCGCGGTTCGCGCCGTCTGCCGGTTCCAGCGCCCGCGCGAGGACGTAACTCGCGCCCGCGCCGGACAGTTCCGACGCGCCGTCGATGCCGAACCGGAGGGGGTTGAGGTGGTAGTCGGTGTCGGCGTCGGCCGGTTGGTGGTGGTCGGCGATGACCGGGTCGAAGTCGCCCGCCCTCTCGTGCGCCGCGATGACGTCCAACTGCCCGCTGCCGAAGTCCGTGAAAAGCACCGTCTCGTACTCCGTCGCGGCTATCTTCGCCACCTCCGTCTCGTCCAACTGCTTCGAGAACACCGTCTCGAACGGGATTTCCGCGCGTTCCAGCGCCGTAGCGGCGATGGCGGCACTCGTCAGGCCGTCGGCGTCGATGTGCGAGGCGAGGAGGACTCGGTCGGCGTCGCGCAACCGCGCGGCGCAGTCGGCGGCGTGGTCTTCCATCTCCGGCACCGGGCCGTCGGCCGTCGTGACACCGTCCGCGCTCATACGGGGGAGTTTCCGCGCTCTCGGATTTAAACCTGCGCTCTACCGGTTCCTCGGTTCGGCGGCGCGGCTCACAGCCGCCGTCTGACGGCGAACAGCAGGGCCGCGCCGGCGACGGTGACGACGGCGACGAACGCCCACGCCGTCCCGTAGCCCGGTCCCTCGACGACGAGTCCGAACGCGGGCGGCGCGAGCAGTCCCCCGGCGTTCAGCGCCGTCTGTCCGCCCGCCGTCGCCGCGCCGATGTCGTCGTCGGCCACCACGTCGCTCAGGCAGGAGTAGAAGACGCCCGTCGAGCCGTGGATGGTGACGCCGAGGCCGACGAACACGGCGACGGTGACGAGGAGCGACCCGCCGACGCCGACGAGGACGGCGAACAGTCCGGCGGCGGCGACGGACTGCCCGAGGGCGACGGTGGCCGCACCGCGCGCACCGCCGAGGCGGTCCGCCAGCGTCCCCGCGCCGATGCGGCCGAGGCTGCCGACCACCTGCGTCGCCGCGAGGACGGCGCCGCCGACGGCGACGCTCGCGCCCACCACGTCCTCGACGTAGAGGACGGTGTAGCCGAGCATCGAGTAGATGGCCGCGCCGACGAAGAAGCCCGCGGCGACCAGCGCCACGTAGGCGCGGTTCGACCGCAGGCCGCCCAGTTCGGGCCACGTCAGGTCGCCGCTGCCGGGCTTCCCGCCGTAGACGACGGCGAACCCGACGGCGTAGACGCAGGCGAGGACGGCGACGACCCAGAAGCCCACCTGCCACGCGGCGACGGCGGCGACGCCGGTGACGAGCAGCGACGCCGCGCCGCTCCCGGCGGTGACGCCGACCTGTTTCAGCCCCATGGCGAGGTTCGACCGGCCGGGGGGCGCTCCGGCGACGATGCCGCGGTTCGTGCCGGGCATCGCAACCGAGTACGCCACCCCGAGGAGCGCGCCGGCGACGAGCAACAGCGCGTAACTCGGCGCGAAGGAGACGCCGACGGTGGCCGCGGCGAGGGCGACGAGGCCGACGGCCATCACCGGCTTCTCGCCGTAGCCGTCCACGGCGGCACCGCTCGGGAACAGCGACACCGTGTAGCCGAGTAGCGCCGCGGTGAGGAAGACGCCGACCAGCGACTCCGTGAGGCCGAACGACTCGCGGAGGAAGCCCGTCGCGGCGAAGATGCTGTAGTAACAGAGGCTGGCCGCCGTCTGCCACCCGGCGACGACGCCGACGGTCCGCCACGACCCCGACTCGCTCACGCGCACCTCCCAGTCGTCGCCCGCACCCAGAGGCGTTCCCCTCTCACGGTGTCACTCGTGGTACGTCGGTGCGGCCGCTTCGACGACGGCGCAGGCCAGTTCCTCGAAGTCGGCGTTCTCGGGGACCACGTCCACGTCGATGCCGTGCGACGCGGCCGTCTCCCGCGTCGGCGGCCCGATGACGCCGACGACGAGTCCGTTCAGTCCCTCGACGGCCTCCTCGCGCACGCCGCGTTCGGCGGCGGCGTCGAGGAAGTTCTCGACGGTCAGAGAGGAGGAGAAGCAGACGCCCTCCAACTCGCCGCCGGCGGCCATCACCGTCGACTGCCCCGCGCCCTCGGGACGGACGAGTCGGTACAGCACCGTCTCGTGGACGTCCGCGCCCGCGTCGCGCAGGCCGTCGACGAGCACGTCGCTGCCGTGGTCGCTCCGGGCGACTTCCACCGTCGCGCCCGCCACCTCGTCGCGCAGGCGTTCGACCAGTCCCGCCGAGGTGTACTCCGCGGGGACGACGTCGACGGTCCACCCGGCGTCGCGGGCGGCGTCGGCCGTCGCGGGACCGATGCAGACCAGCGTGGCGTCGCCGGGGTCCCACCCCGACTCGGCGAGCAGTTCGACGCCCGTCTTGCTCGTGAGGACGACGTACGCGCCCGGTTCGGGCGTCGCGCCGGTCGGTTCGACGGCGAGCATCGGGTCGGGGACGGGCGTCGCGCCCAGCGAGTCCAGCAGTTCGACGGCGTCGGCCATTCGGTCGTCGTCCGGGCGGAAGACGGCCACGCGGACCTGCTGGCTCACTCGTCTCCCCCCTCGCCCTCGGGCGTCGCCGCCGCGTCCGGCGAGTCCAGTTCGCCCGTCCGGTTCCGGAGGAACTCGACCACGCGTTCGCGCGTCGCGGCCACTTCGCCGACGACGGTGACGGCCGGCGGCTCTATCTCCGCCTCGTCGCGGACGCCGACGATGGTCTCCAAGGTGCCGGTGGCGACGCGCATCTCGGGCCACGTCGCGCGTTCGACCAGTGCAACGGGCGTCTCGGGGTCCATCCCGGCGTCCCGGAGCGCGGCGGTGTAGTCCGGCAGTTTCCCGACCCCCATCAGGACGACGAGGGTGCCGCCCGTGGCCGCCAGCGCCTCCCAGTTCACCGCCGACTCCTCCTTCGTCGGGTCCTCGTGGCCCGTGACGAACGAGACGGAGGAGGCGTGGTCGCGGTGGGTGACGGGGATGCCCGCCGTCCCCGGGCCGCCGATGGCCGACGTGATTCCGGGCACCACCTCGAACGGGATTCCCTCGGCGGCGAGGTGTTCCATCTCCTCGCCGCCGCGGCCGAAGACGAACGGGTCGCCGCCCTTCAGGCGGACGACGGTCTTGCCCTCGCGGGCGAGTTCGACCAGTCGCTTGTTCGTGTACTCCTGCGGCGTCCACTCGCCGCCGGCGCGCTTGCCCACGTCCTCCCGTTTCTCCTCCGGGATGCGCTCCAGAATCTCCGGGCCGGGGAGCTTGTCGTGCAGCACCACGTCCGCCGTCTCCAGCAGACGCGCGGCCTTCACCGTCATCAGGTCCGGGTCGCCCGGACCGCTGCCGACGAGGTAGACGGTGCCGACGGCCGTCACGCCCCGTCCACCTCGCCGTCGGCGTCGAGTTCGCTTCGCTCGTCGTCCGTCTCGGCGCGTGCCCCGCCGCCGACGCTGTCGGCGTCCGCGTCGTCCCGCGCCGCGGCGATGAGGTCGGCCGCGCCCCGGTCGGCCAGCGAGTCGGCGAACTCGGCGGCCGCGTTCGCGTGGTCGCGCACCGGCAGGTCGCGACTCGCCTTCACCTCCTCGGTGCCGTCGGCCGAGAGGACGCGCGCGGTGACGTGGACGTACTCGCCCTGCAGTTTCGCGTGGACGCCGATGGGGGCGATGCACCCGCCGCCGAGTTCCGCGAGGACGGTCCGCTCGACGGTGGTCGTCACGCGCGTCCGCGGGTCGTCCAGCGCCTCGCGTATCCGGTCTAACTGCTCGTGGTCGCTTCGGGTGGTGACGGCGATGGCGCCCTGTCCGGGCGAGGGGACGAACTCCGTCGGCGGGAGGCGTTCGTACTCGACGCGGTGGAGCAGTCCCGACCGCTGGAGGCCCGCCTCCGCGAGGACGATGGCGTCGTACTCCGTCTCCACGTCGCGTTCGAGCGCGCGACGCTGTATCTCGCTCAGGTCGTCGAACCACTCGTCGATGGAGCGGTCGAACTCGGTATCGTACTCCTCGCCGGACGCCGACGCCTCGGCGGCGTTACCCTTCTTCTCCCGGTCGTCGTCGACGCGCGCGGCGTGTTCGCGCTGGAGTTCGGGCGCGAGCAGTTTCTCCACGCGGGTGTCGACGTTGCCGCGCAGGGGTTCGACCCGCAGGTCGGGCCGCGCGGCCAGAATCTGTGCCTTGCGCCGGAGCGACGAGGTGCCGACGACGGCGTCGGCGGGGAGGTTCTCCAGCGACGTGCCGTCGGGCGTGAGAAGCAGGTCGGTCGCCGGTGCGCGTTCGGGGACGCCGGTGACGACGAGGTCCGCGGGGCGTTCGGTCGGCATGTCCTTCATCGAGTGGACGGCGGCGTCGGCGTCGCCGTCGAGCACCCGTTCGTCGAGGGCGCGGACGAACGCACCCGTCTTCCCCAGCCGATGGATGAGTTCGTCGCGTATCTGGTCGCCACGCGTCTCCACCTCCATGAGGTCGACTTCGAACCGACGGTCGGCGAGTGCGTCCCGCACGCTCGCCGTCTGTCGGAGTGCGAGGTCTGACCCTCGCGTCGCCAGTCGGAGCGTCCCGCGTTTCATATCTGTCCGAACGTGGGCGCCGGTGGGTGAAAAGCCCACCAGTTCGCGTTCGCGGGCGTGACGCGGTGTCGTGCCGGGGGGACCGCGCGACGGCGGTCGGTCGACCACACCGGAGCGGCTAACTGTCGGTCGGCCGTCCACTCCGGCGTGCGCCCTCCCCGCCTCACCCGCCGTCGCCTCCTCGTCGCGGGCGGCCTGTCGCTCGCGGCCAGCCTCGCCCTCGACCCGTCGCTCGTCGTCGCCGACGACGCCGGTTCCGAAGCGGTCACCGACTGGCCGATGCCGCGGCGCGACCCCGCGCGGACCGGGTTCGACCCCGCCGGCGTCGCCCCGCGCGGCGACCTCTCGGTCGCGTGGGAGGCCCCCGTTCCCGACGCGGCGTATCGCACGCGGTCGCTCGCCGTCGCCGACGGTGCCGTCTACGCCGTCGGACGCGACGCCGTCGTCGCCCGCGACGCCGCCACCGGGACGCTCCGCTGGCGCTTCGACGGCCGGAAGCGACCGTGGCGCGAGTCCCTCCAGTTCTCGTCGCCGCCGCTGGCGTCCGACGGCGGCCTTCTCGTCGCCGCCGAGACGGAGGTACTGGAGTTCGGTACCGCGTCCGGACGCCTCCGCTGGTCGTACGACGAGACGACGAGCGTCGAGACCCCGCTCCTCGCCGCCGGGAGCGTCTACTGCCCGGACGCCACTGACGGGACCGCCGTCCTCGACGCGACGACCGGACTCCCGCGCGACCGGTCGCCGCTTCGGACGGAACTCGACCCGCTGGCGTTCCGCGGCGGCCTCCTCGTCGGCCGCGGCGACGCCCCGGACGAACTCGCGGCGGTGGACGCCCGGACGGGTCGCCGCGAGTGGCGACTGACGCTCGGTGTCGCCGACCCCTCGTCGCTCTCGCCGTGCGTCGGCCGGGACGCCGTCTACTACGGGAGCGGCCCGCTGTACGCGGTTTCGCTCGGCGACGGCGACGTGCTGTGGGAGGGCGACGTCGGCGTGCGACGCTCGGCCCTCCGGCCCGTCACCGACGGCGACCGGGTGTTCGTCGCGGCCGGCGACGGCGCGTCGCCGTTCGCTGCCGCCCTCGACGCCGCGACGGGCGACAGACTGTGGCGGACCGACGTTCCGGTGCCGCGCGACGGTCTCGCCGCCGTCGTCGGCGAGACGCTGTACCTCCCGACGAGCGACGGGTTCGTCGCCCTCGACGCGACCGACGGGGCGGAGGTCGGCCGGTTCGAGGCATCGACCGACGAGGGCGACGTTCGCTCGCCAGTCGTCGCGGACGGCACCGTCTACGTCGGCGTCGGCGGGACGCTGTACGCCGTGGAGGGTTCGGCGTGACGGACGACCGGAGCGCGGAATCCGGAAGCGACCCGAGCGCGGAATCCGGCGGCGACCGGAGCGCCACCGGCATCGTCGTCGCCGGCGTCGCCGACTTCTTCGGCCTCGTCTGGCTCTGGATCGCCTTCGGGACGCTGTTCCGACCGCTCTCGGTCGTCGTGAACGCCGCGCTCGTCGCGGACCCGTTCTCGTTCGGCCAACTCGCCGTGCAGGCTCCGACGCTCGCCGCCGTCGCCGTCACGAACGCGCGGTATCCGGACGCCTCCGCGCTCAGAATCTGGCTCGTCGGCCTCGCCTCGACGTTCCTGTTCGTCGCCTGCGCGGCCCTCGCGGGGACGCTCGACCCGCCGACGAGCGGGTCCGTCGTCGTCGTGGTTCGACTCGTCCTCCTCTGGGCCGGGTCGCTCGCCCTCGTCGTCGCCGCGGCCCGCTACCGATGGGCCGAGCGAGGCGCGTGAGGCGTCGGGGCGCTTACGGCGTGCCGACGGCCACGTGCCGCCGGTAGAGGTAGTAGATGGCGAGGGGGACGCTCACCGTGAACGCCGTCAGGACGACGCCCGCGAGGGCGACCAGCCCGTACAGCAGGGGGTCGGGCGACCACGGCGACGCCGGGTCGTCCGAGAGCGCTCGCGCGTCCACGTAGACGGCGACCGGAAACATGACCGAGAGGACGAGGCCGACGAGTGCGGCGACGCCGCCGGCGACGACGGCCAGTCCGACCGTCAGCAGGCCGCCGGTGAGGAACACGTCGAACAGGAAGCCGACGAAGAACAGCACGCCGCCGACCGCCGAGAGGACGAAGAAGACGAGCGGTGCGGCGATCCAGTACCACCAGTTCGAGTCGACCGACGCGTACGGGAGCAGGTCGCCGACCGGGTCCTCGTAGTCGCCGGTGTCGGCGGCAGGTTCGACGCCGCCTGCGCCGGCGTCGGGTTCAACGCTGCTCGCATCGGCCTCGGGTCCGGTGCCGTCCGCGCCCGCGTCGGCGTCCGCGGAAGTGGAGGGGTCGTCCATGCTCGAACCGACGGGGCGCGGGGACAAAAAGCCGCGACCGGGTGCCGAGCGACGCCGCGACCGGTCGCGCGTCGCCGGGCGAACAGACCTTTGACGGTTCGAATCCTACCGTGGGCCATGTCCCGCCCGGGCGATTCTGTCCGCGTCGCGTGGACCGTCGTCAAACGGGCGCACGCTCACGACGTCAAGTATCCCGCGGCCTCGCTGGCGTACTACGGCTTCGTCTCCCTGTTCCCGTTGCTCGTGCTCGCGCTGGCCGTTCTGAGCCGTCCCGAGGCCGCCTGGATTCAGCGGGCGACGCCGACGTTTCTCTCCCCGGCGACGCGACAGTTGGTGTACGAGGCGACGGCGAACGGGGCGGGTCGAGAGGGGGCGACGCTTCTCGCCGTCGCCGTCCTCCTGTGGAGCGGAGCCAACGTCACCGTCGGCTTCCGGTCGGCCGTCGAACGCGCGGAGGGCGGCGTCGCGTCGTCGCTCGCGGGGCGACTCCGAGACGGTGTCTGCATCCTCGGGTCGCTCGTCCTCGCGGTGGCCGTCATCGTCGCCACGAGCGCGCTGTTCTCGATATTCCCGACGGGACGGGTCGTCGAGGCAGCGACGCTCGCCGCCCTTCTCGCGGCGCTGACCGTCGTCTTCCTCCCCCTCTACTACGCTCCGTCCCGCCGCGTCACGTCGCTCCGCGGGGCGCTTCCGGGGGCCGTGACCGCCGCCGTCTGTTGGACCTCCATGCTCGCCGTCGTCCACGTCTACGCGGTCAACGCGGACCGCTACGCCGTCTACGGCGTCGTCAGCGGCATCGTCATCGTCCTCACGAGCCTCTACGTCGGCGCACTCGTCCTCCTCGTCGGCGTCGTCGTCAATGCGACGGTGGCCGAGTAGGCGGGGAAGCTCCTCCTCCGGTCCGTCGTCCCTCTTCCGCCCGACTACAGCGCCTCTTTGTACGCCTCGAGCGTCGTCTCGATGTCCTCGTCGGTGTGCGCGTAGGAGACGAACTGCGACTCGAACTGGTTGGCGGTGAGGAAGACGCCGCGCTCTTTCATCTCCTGCCAGAAGATGCGCTCCCAGCGTTCGGTCTCCGCGTCGGCCACGTCCGCGCCGTTCTTCGGGCAGTAGTCGTAGCGCGGGCAGTCCTCGCGCTGTTCGCACCCCGCGGGACAGCAACCGTCGAGGTCGGACGGCCCCTCGCGCGTGAACACGGTCTTGAACATCGAGTCGGTACCGACGACGGTGTACGCGGGCGCCTGGTCCTCCACGACGTCGGTGAGTCCGCGGCGGAGTTTCTCGCCGAGGCGGTTCACGTGGTCGTACACGTCGTTCTCGGCGGCGTACTTCAGCGACTCGTAGCCGGCGGCCATCGTCACCGGGTGGCCAGAGAACGTCCCCGACTGGAACACGTCGCCGGCGGGTGTGAACTGTTCGAGTATCTCGGATTTGCCGCCGATTGCGCCGACGGGGAAGCCGCCGCCGACTATCTTCCCGAACGTCGTCACGTCGGGCGTGACGCCGAACTTCCCCTGTGCGCACTGCAGGCCGCCGACGCGGAACCCGGTGATGACCTCGTCGAATATCAGCAGCGACCCGTGCGCCTCGGTCAGGTCGCGGAGGTGTTCGAGGTAGCCGTCCACGGGCAGCACGATGCCGTTGTTGCCGAGGATGGGTTCGGTGAGGACGGCGGCGACGTCGTCGCCGTGTTCCTCGAACACCTCGGAAATCGCCTCGGCGTCGTTGAACGGCACCGGAATCGTGTGCTGGGCGAACGACTCGGGGATGCCGCGCGTGCTCGGGTGGACGTCGCCGGGTTCGCCCTCGACGAGCGTGGACTCCTGCGCGCCGTGGTAGCCGCCCTGCATGACGACTATCTTGTCGCGGCTGGTGTAGCCGCGGGCGAGACGGACGGCCGAGACGGTGGCCTCGGTGCCGGAGTTGACGAACCGCGTCATCTCCACCGAGGGGACGTGGCGGGCGACGAACTCCGCGAGTTCGACCTCGACTTCGGTCGGCGCGCCGTACATCGGGCCGTCGGAGGCGTGCGACTGGACGGCCGCGCGGACCGGGTCGGGCATGTCGTGCCCGTAGAGGAGGGGGCCGTAGCCCATCACGTAGTCGAGGTAGCGGTTCCCGTCGGCGTCGACGACGTGGGCGCCGTCGCCGCGTTCGACGAAGAACGGATACGGTCGCGTCGCGCGGACCGAGGAGTTCACGCCGCCGGGGATGACCGACAGCGCTCGGTCGTACAGGTCCCGGGACTCGTCGTGGTTCATGCGCGGAGCGTTGGCGGGGTACGAAAAAAGAAGTACGGGGTTCGGCCGTCGAACCCCGGCGCGACCTACTGTTCGCCCTCCAACCAGCGGACGACCGACGGCGTCTCCTCGTCGTCCTCCTCCTCTATCGGCGCGTAGCGGTCGGCGACGACCAGTCCGACGGCGTCGTTCAGCGCGTGGATGGCGATGAGGGCGGGTAACGAGCGGAACCAGAGGTACAGCAGGGTGGTGACGAGCGCTGGTTGGGCGATGCGGAGGACGGCCTGCCGGTCCCACGTCTCGCCGAGGTGACCGAGCGTGAACGCGACGAAGGAGACGACGCCGGCCAGCGGGAGGCTCCCCGTGAGGGCGGTGATTCGCTCGACTGCGTAGCCGTGGTACGGTATCTCCTCGGTCACGCCCGCCGTCACGGCGACGAACAGGCGTTCCGACAGGGACAGCGACGCGAACGAGCCGATGCCTCGCGCGAGGCTCTCGCCGCCGTCGCCGACGCGGGACCACAGCGGAGCGAGAAGCAGGTTCGTCCCCAGCATCACCGCGAGTCCGCTGCTCACCTGCCAGACGAACAGCCACGGCGACCCGACGCGCCACCCGATGGAGGCGAACGTCTTCCCCTCGGCGGCGACGACGAGGACGATGACGGCGGGGACGACCCACTTCCAGGCGTGTTCGGCGAGTGTGCCGCCGGACAGGTCGAACCGCTCGCGGAGTCGGTGTAGCAACTCGAAGCCGACGAGCGCGACCACGAGTCCGACGGCGGTGACCGGCGTCAGTTCCACGTTCGCTCACGGGATGGGGGAACGCTTGGGTCTTTTCGTCTCTCACGACCTCCGCGGGCGTCCGTCGTCGGCCGCGTCCTGCGACGACCGAGCGACCGGCTCAGACCGCGTCGCGGCCGGTCTTCCCGGTGCGGACCTGGACGGCGTCGTCGACGGGGAGGACGAACACCTTCCCGTCGCCGGGGTCGCCCGTGCGCGCCGCGTCGGCGATGGCGTCCGCCACGTCCTCGGCGGGAACGTCGGCGACGACGCACTCTACCTTGACCTTCTGGTGGAGGTCGACGGTGTACTCCTCGCCGCGCCACTGACTCTTCGTGGCGGGTTGGGACCCGCGACCGGAGACGTTCGTCACCGTCAGCGACGGCGCGCCGACGTCGGCCAGCGCGCGCTTCACCTCGGAGAGCTTGTCGGGCCGAACGACGGCCATGACCAGCTTTATCTCGCCGTCGTTCGGCAGGTCAGCGCTCATGGTTCACTCGTCCTCCTCTACCGTGGTAGTCTTTTGCACCCGTCTGTCCCCCACTATCGGCTAGCAGTCGAAGCCAGACGGAACGTACTCTGCCGTCCCACAGCCGTCGCCAAAATCCGCTGCGCGCGTCGTCTCAGAAACGTATCGAAAACCCCGACGAGCAGTTCCGGTCGGTTCGGTCGGTTCGGCCGTGCGGGCGACGCCGTCCCCGTGCGCGGGACCTACACCGCGTCCATCCCCTCCTTTCCGGTGCGGACCTGCACGGCGCTGTCGACGGGGAGGACGAACACCTTCCCGTCGCCGGGTTCGCCGGTGTGTGCCGCCTCGCGGATGGCCTCCACCACGTCGTCGGCGGGGATGTCGGCGACGATGCACTCTACCTTGACCTTCTGGTGGAGGTCGACGGTGTACTCCTCGCCGCGCCACTGACCCTTCTTGGCGGGTTGAGAGCCGCGGCCGGAGACGTTCGTCACCGTCAGCGACGGCGCGCCGACTTCGGCCAGACCGCGCTTCACGTCGGCGAGTTTGTCCGGGCGGATGACCGCCATGACCATCTTGATCCCGTCGTTGTCGCTCATTCGTCGTCACCTCCGCTCACCGCACCGCCGTCGGTCCGCACGTTCGACCCGCCGTCGGCCATCGGGCTCTCGCCGTCGGCGACGAACTCGGGGTAGACGGAGACGCCGTGTTCGCCGAGGTCCAGTCCCTCGGCCTCTTCGCCTTCGGAGACGCGCAGTCCGACCGTGAGGTCGAGGGCGTACAGCACGACCCCCGAGGCGGCGACGGTCCAGGCGGCGATGACGACGACGCCGAGGACCTGCAGCAGCAGCTGGTTCACCGAGAACCCGCCGACCGCGAACACGGGGATGAGCGCCGTCCCCACCGCGCCGGCGACGCCGTGCACCGCGAAGACGCCACAGACGTCGTCGACCTTCAGCGTGTCCACCGTGAAGCGGAACGCGGGCAGGACGAGGAAGCCGCCGAGGCCGCCGAGGAGCGCGCCACCCCACCACGTCACGTGCGGGACCGCGCCCGTGACCGCCACGAGACCGGCCAGCAGTCCGTTCGCCGTCCAGAGCGGGTCGGGTTTGCCCTGGTAGCGGGCGGACATGAGCATCGCCATCGCACCGCCAGCGCCCATGCCGAGGGTGGTGACGAGGGCGACGCGACCGAGCGCCGCGCCCATGAACGTCAGGCTCCCGTCGTCGCCGACGGCGAGGATGGTCGCCTGCGTGCCGACGTTGAAGCCGTACCAGCCGAACGCGAGGATGAACGTCCCGAGGACGGCCAACAGCATCGAGTGACCCGGGATGGGTTGGCTCTCGCCGTTCTCGTCGTAGCGTCCCTTGCGCGCGCCGACCATCTTCGCGGCGACCAGACCGGCCACCCCACCGCACATGTGGACGACCGTCGCGCCGGCGAAGTCGAGGTAGCCCGTGCCGAGGATGCTCCCGAGGTACCCGCCGCTATCAGGCCCCGCGAGCAGGCCGCCGCCCCACGTGAAGCCGACGACCACGGGGTAGATGATGGCCACCATCAGTATCGTGAACAAGACGTACGCGTCGAAGTCCATGCGCTCGGCGACGGCGCCGGAGACGATGGTCGCGGCGGTCATCGCGAACACCGCGCCGAATAGCCAGCCGATCCACGCCGTCGGGTCGTTGACGTACGCGAACGCGCTGGCGACGCTGAACGACCCGGAAGAGGTCAGCCCGCCCACGATGGTCGCGACCCCCGCACCCACGACGAAGTAGGTGAGCGTGCCGAGTATCCAGTCGTTCATGTTCTTCATCAGGACGTTCCCGACGTTCTTCGCGCGGACCTGCCCCGCCTCGAGGAGGGCGAAGCCGGGCTGCATGAAGAAGATGAGGAACGTCACGACCAGCACCCAGACGTTGTTGACGCCCGACGCGATGGTCGAGGCGTCGGCCTGCAGGAGGACGCTCACGACCATCCCTCCGCCGATGGACAACCGTCTATTATTTCGCCCACTTCCGCTTCGTTCGTGCTCATATTCACGCGAGAGAGTCATGGGAAAGAACTACATAAGTGTATGTGACCAAATTGTCCATTTATGGGGTCCGTTATTGGACGTGCGGCCGATTTGGGTAACAATATAATGGGTATAAGGGAAACTACTGTCCGATTCGACCACTGATTGCCCAAGATATCTGGACGTACGTTCACGCAAAATCTGCCGAACCGGACGAATCGGCTCGCGCGCGGCCGGCCGGTAACGAACGACTTCAGAGCGCCGCGGCGACGTCCTCGGCGAAGTAGGTGAGGATCAGGTCCGCCCCCGCCCGCTTCATCGCGAGGAGCGATTCGAACGCCGTCGCTTCGAGGTCCAGCCAGCCCTTCTCCGCGGCGGCGTGAATCATCGCGTACTCGCCGGAGACGTTGTAGGCGGCGACGGGGTGGTCGAACTCCTCGCGCACGGCGCGGACGACGTCGAGGTACGCCAGCGCCGGTTTCACCATCAACACGTCCGCGCCCTGTTCGACGTCGAGTCGCACCTCGCGCAGGGCCTCCCGCCCGTTCGCGGGGTCCATCTGGTAGTGCCGCCGGTCGCCGAACGCGGGCGCGCCGTCGGCGGCGTCGCGGAACGGCCCGTAGAAGGCGCTCTCGTACTTCGCGGCGTAGGACATGACGGGGACGCTCTCGTGCCCATCGGCGTCCAACGCCTCCCGAATCGCGCCGACCATGCCGTCGGTCATCGAACTCGGCGCGACCATGTCCGCGCCTGCCCGCGCGTGCGAGACGGCCGTCTTCGCCAGCAGTTCGAGCGTCTCGTCGTTCTTCACGGTCAGCGTCGGGTCCGTCTCGGCCTCGTCCTCGACGACGCCGCAGTGGCCGTGGCTCGTGTACTCACAGAGGCAGACGTCCGTGACGACGTACGCGTCCGTCGCCGCCGTCACGCGCCGCGTGGCCTCCTGGACGACGCCGTCCTCGGCCCACGCGCGGGTCCCGCGTTCGTCCTTCGACTCGGGGATGCCGAACAGCATCACCGCCTCGACGCCGGTGTCGAGAACCTCTTGGACGCGCGCGACGGCCTCCGAGACTGGGACGCGTTCGTGCCCCGGCATCGACTCGATTTCGACCCGTTCGTCCGTCGTGGCGTCCACGAAGACGGGCGCGAGGAGGTCCGTCGCCGAGAGGTTCGTCTCGCTGACGAGCGACCGGATGCCGTCTGTCCGCAGGCGTCGCGGGCGGTCGGTGAGGTTCATACGCGCCGTTCGAACCGCACCGGAAAAACCACGTCGCTCCCGGCGGTTCGGGGCGCGTTCGGGCACTCACTCCGGTGCGGACGACAGAGCGAAACTGGTTTCAACGACTCGGGGATACACCCTCTCGATGCAGTCTGCCCTCCAAGTGGCTCAGATGCCGGACGAACTGCAGGCCCTGTTGAACTCCGAGTGGGCCTACGTCGTCCTGTTCGGCGTCTTCCTCTTGGAGGGGGCGATGCTGATGTACTTCATGCCGAGCGAACTCATCGTCCCGGCGTCTCTCGTCCTCCTCGGCACCGACGCCGCCGCCCCCGTCATCGGCGTCGCCGTCGTCGGCGCCACCATCGGCCAGTACGGCCTGTTCAAAGTCGCTCAACGCGGCGGCCGGGAGTACCTCCTCCAGAAGCGGTGGTTCAAGATCAGCGAGTCGAAACTGAACAAGTTCGACGGCTGGTTCGAGCGCTGGGGTCCCGTCGTCGTCCCCGTCAGCAACTCCTTCCTGTTCACGCGCGGGATGCTCACCGTCCCCGCCGGGTTCGCCGAGATGGACGACAAGAAGTTCGTCGCCCTCTCGGCGGTGGGCACGCTCTCGTTCGAGGTGTTACTGGCGGCACTGTTCCTCTACTTCGACACGCTGTTGTGACGGCGACGAGCGAGATGCCGGTCAGAAACGGCGTCGGCTTCCCGTCCACTCACGTCGGTCGTTCGGTCGATTTCTACTCGACGTCGACCGCGTCCTCGTTCATACAAGATTCACTCGGTGCGGTCGATATCGATTTGCTCCCGCAGGGCGGCGAGTTCCTCGGAGTCGGCGAGTTCCTCGACACGCTCTCGGAAGTGCCGTTCGCAGAGACCCACCTTTATCCCGTCCTTCTCGGCGGCGTACGCGGCGTCTCGGTCGCAGTAGTGGCACTTCATACAACCCCTTCGGGCTTCACCTGATTTAACTCTACGCTCCCGGTTATCGGCGACGAGAGTCCGCGTCAGACGCCCGGCACGCGCGCGGCGAACGCGGCGAACGACTCCGCGTCGGGACCGGCCACGCCGAGCGTTCTGTCGTGCGCGTCGCTCCCGCCGGTCAGGAGCAGGTCGTTCTCGGCGGCGACGCGTTCGACCAGTTCGCCGTCCGCCGCCGCCGCACTCCCCTCGCCGTAGGGGTAGAATCGCTCGACTGCATCGAGGTCGGCGGCGCGGTCCAGCGCCGCCTCGGGGTCCGGGTACCGAAACGGGTGCGCGAGGCCGACGACGGCGCACGACTCCCGCAGGGCCGTCACGCCCGTCTCGAAGTCCGGGACGTACCGCTGGACGTAGCAGGGGCCGTCGTTCCCGATGAGGTGTTCGAACGCCCCCTCGTAGTCGTACGGGGCGTCGCTCTCGTCGATGGCGCGGGCGACGTTCGGCCGGCCGATGCCCTCGCGCAGTTCGACGTCGAGTTCCACGTCCAGATGCGACTCGACGCGTTCGACCATCTTCCGGCCGCGTTCCTTCCGGTCGGTCTGGATTCGCTCGGTCACCGCGCGGAGCGTCTCGGTGTCGCGGACGCCGTAGCCGAGGAGGTCCAGTCGCTGTGCGGGCGTCTCGACGCGCAGTTCGACGCCGCGTATCACCGTCACGCCGTCGCGTTCGGTTACGGGGGCGTCGAGGGACGGGTGGACCCGGTCGTGGTCGGTCACCGCCACCACGTCGATGCCGGCCGCCGCCGCCGCCGCGGGGAGTTCGGGCACCGTCAGGACGCCGTCCGACGCCGTCGTGTGGAGGTGGAGGTCCGCCACGGGCCGTCCCTCGTCGCCGTCGCCGTTCCGGTCTCGAGTCACGACTGGGCCTCCGCGGCCGCCCGGGAAAGCGTTTTCGCCCCGACCTTGTATGTGATATATTGTTGTATAAGGTCCTTTATGTGTAAAATCACGATAATGGAAAACCATTAAGAATAGTGCTCGGGTAGGACTGCCTGTAATGCGCCTGAACCGAACCGACGAAGTCATCGACGCCCACGAGTTCCCCGCGACCACCGAAGAACTCATCGAGGCGTTCGGCGACCAGACCATCGAACACCCCAACGGCAGCGAACGACTCGCGGACGTGCTCGCCCGCGCGGGGTTCGAGACGTACACCTGCGCCGACGATGCGCGGAACGCCCTCCTCTGCGGCATGGGCCACGAGGCCATCGGCCGCCGCTACTACAGCGACCGAGACGTCTCTACCTTCGGCGAAGACGGCCCGCAGCAAGTCTCCTTCTAGAACGGGACGTCGAGGGGAACGCTTCCTTTCGTGTAGCCCTCGAATCGACCGTCCGGCCGGACGCGGAAGACGACGGCCGGCCGATGGTGAACCTCCGGTTTCTCGGCGTGGACGGACCGCCACTCGTCGTCCGGGAACGACGAGCAGTCCACGAACAGGACGACGCCGCCGCCGTGTTCCTGCAACTGCCCGCCGGACTTCGTCTCGGCGGTGTCGCGCACGGCGGCGACGGGCGTCCCGGCGCTTCGCTTGCTCGTCGGTAGCGGCCGCGTCACCTCGACGAGGGTACCCTCGCCGTTCCGGGAGGCCCGGTAGTCGATGGCGTGCCCGGTGGTGACGTCTATCTCGGGGACGATGTCGTAGCCCGCGTCAACGAGGAACTTGCCGGCGTTGAACTCGCCCATCGCGGCGGTCATCCGCGTCAGGTCGAGGTACTCCGAGGTACCCAGTTTCCCGGCCATCACCTCCCGGTCGTCGTCGAGGACGCCCGTCGCGAGGAACTCCTCGTAGAAGGACAACGCCTCGTCGCGCGTCGCGTCGGGGAAGCCGGCGGCGTGGTCGTCGAAGAACGACCGGGTCGTCTCCCGGCCGTCCTTCGAGAGGAAGACGGGGAGGAAGAACCACGAGAGGTGGGGGTAAGGTTCGAGCCACGGCGACTCCTCGTGCAGTTGGGCGGTCAGTTCGCGCGTCACCCACCGCGAGACGTCGTCGGGGACCTCTGTGAACCCCTTCTTGTCCGTCCGCCAGAGCGTCTCGGGCGTCTCGGTGTTCCCCATCCAGTAGGCGACGTCGTCGTTCCACAGGAACAGGGCAACGTCTCCGTTGTCCATCTCGAACCGCGCCGCGTCGAAGCCGTCCGGGGGTTTGAACCAGGGCGTCTCCCACGTCGCGCCGAGGTTCGAGTCGAGGTCGTCGTAAATGTCGCGCCGGACGCGGGTCTCGTCCCACCGTCCCGGCGCGTAGCGAAATCGCAGAGGGCGTGCCACACGCCCAGTTATCGGTGAACGGGTATATCGGTTCCGCGTCGATGGCCGCGTATGTCACCGATAATTATATGTGAGTAAGCTTCACAAGGTAAACTGTAACATGTCAATGGGTGCCTACGACGAAGACGAACACGAGCGCCGAGAGCGGAAGAACGGCTCGGTCGACACGACGTTCGACGACGACCGAACGGTGTACCACGGAGAGGTCACCTACGACTCCGGCGACTCCGCGGAAGCACTCCTCGACAAGTTCCGCGAGATGAAGGGGAACTAGCCAGTCACTCGATTCTCACCGTCACCGCCGCGACTGTCGAGACGACAGTGACGGCGACGACGTGGCCCGCCACGGCGAGCAGCAGCACTTGCTGGTCGAGGATGAACGGGACGAGTGCGAGTTGGGCGACGCCGAAGACGACGTTCCAGCCGTCGGCGACGCGGAGCGTCCGCGCCGTCGCGGGGTCGACGGTGTAGCGCCACGACCCCCACAGCGAGACGATGGCGGCCCACCACGACGTTCCGATGCGGTAGCAGAGGTCCCACAGGACCAGGAGCGCCAGGTAGACGACGACGACGGGCGGTTCCGCGCCGAACAGCGACGTGAACAGCGCCGACCCGCCCTGACGGGTGTCGTAGACGAACAGGTGCGTCACGAGGGCGACGAACGCGAGGACGCCGAGGACCACCTCGATGCTCGACCCGAACAGGAGGCGCGTGTACGCCTCGGGGAGGTTCGTCTCCCGCGTCGTGCGGCCCATCCGGAGCATCACGACGCTCCCGACGGCGGCGACGCCGACGGCGATGGTACCGGGCACGACGGCCTCCCAGAGGTCGTACGCCCACGCGAAGAAGAGGACGAACACCTGGAACAGACCGAGTTGTAGGGCGATGGCCTCGCCGTCGGTCAGGTGGATGCCCGGGAGGGCGCCGACGATGCTCTCGTACACCCACGTCTCGCCGAACTGCGTGCGGGAGAGCCTCGTCTCCCGCGAAGCGCGCGGCGCCATTCAGCTGTCGGCCGCGCTCGCGCTCGATTCGGCGTCCGTCTCGCCCTCGCGTTCCGCCCCGTCGTCGGCCGCCCCCTCGACCGTCTCGACGGGCGAGGCGGGCACCGCGTCCTCGGCCGCCTCGTGTTCCCCGAGGGCGCGTTCGACCGACTCGTCGAACGACGTCAACGTCACGTCGACGTACCGCTTGATGCTGTCGTCGCGGACGACGACGGGGTTCTTCAGCCCCTCGATGAGCGGCCGGGCCACCGACGCCGGCACGTCCGTGACGAGGCTGACCCAGTACGAGGAGAGCCGCGGCGTCAACACCGGCACGGAGACGAGGTGCGTCCGGTTCCCGAGATGTTCGCCGACGCGGCGCAGCACCTCCCCGTAGGTCAGCACGTCGGGGCCGCCTATCTCGTAGGTCCTGTCGGCCGTCTCCGGCACGTCGAGGACGCCGACGAGGTAGGCCACCACGTCGTCGACGTAGATGGGCTGACACTCCGTGTCGACCCACCGCGGCGTCAGCATCACCGGCAGACGGCCGGCGAGTTGCCGAATCACCTCGAAACTCGCGCTCCCGTCGCCGACGATGATGGCGGCTCGCAGCGTCGTCAGGTCGTAGTCGCCCTCGCCGAGGATGAACTCCACCTCGCGGCGCGACTGCAGGTGCGGCGAGAGGCGGTCCCGCTCCTCGCCGAGGCCCCCGAGGTAGACGACGCGCCGCACGCCTGCCGCCGAGGCGGCGCGCTCGAAGTGCCGGGCGGCCCGCCTGTCGCGTTCCTCGAAGTCCGACCCCGACTGCATCGAGTGGACGAGGTAGTACGCCGCCTCGATTCCGAGGGCCGAGAGGCAGTCTGCGAGGTTCTCGGCGGTTTCGCCGCCGCCGTCGTCGCTGTCTCCGCCGCCGCCGTCGACGATGCGGTAGTCCGACGCCGTCAACAGGTCGCCTTCGACGACCTGAACCTCCGCGGGTAGGTCCGCGCCCGACGCGTCCCGGGTGAGGGCCGACACCTCGTGCCCGGCGTCGAGGAGGGCGCGGACGAGGCGGCTGCCGACGAATCCGGTCGCGCCCGTCACGAGTACTCTCATGTCGTGTCGATAGGCCGGAACGGTGTTAACAGTTCTCGCTCACGCGGCTCGGAGCGGCCGCCCCGACGAGACTACGCCGCGTCGTCCCACCCGGGCGTCTCCGGCGCGCCGCGGGCGACTTCCACGCTCTCGCCGGCGGGCGCGTCGTCAGCGTCGACGCTCCCGGCGAGTTCGGTCCACGCCTCGACGGCCTCGCCCGCCCACGACGCCGCGTCGAGGACGCTCTCGCGCGCCGCCGCGGCGCGGGACTCGTCCACCTCCGTCGACCCGGGACGGGACCCGACGGCGACGCCGACGAACGCCGCGCGGTCCGCGTCGGTCAGGTCGCCGCGCCGCATCCGTTCGACCGTCCCCGCGAGTTCGTCGGCGTCGGGGTAGGCGAACAGCTTCGACCCGACGGCGTGCGGCCCGAGGAGCAGGCCGCTCACGTCCGGCGCGTCGGCGTCGAGGAGTCTATCGCCGCCGAACGCCTCCTCGACCCGTTCGCACTCCGACCGCTGGTCGAGGGCGAGATTGTGTCCGGGGTAGTCGGCGCACTCGTCGGGGTACAGGTCGTCGTCGTGGATGCGACACTGCAGCGTCTCGGGGTCGAGGAAGACGCAGGCGTCCAGCCACGTCCGCTCGGTGCCGAACGGCGCGACGGGCTTCGGCGGCTTCCGCAGGCCGACGAAGAACGCCGGCCGGTCGCCGACGGCCGCCACCCTGACGCCGTCCACCTCGACGGCGGCGTCCGACTCGTCGTCCGCCGCCCACATCCGCGGGACCAGCACGTCGCCGAAGCCGGCCCGCACGAACGCCGCCACCTCGTCGCGCGTCAGCGGCACGAGGTTGTACACGTCGTCCAGCGGTCGCCGCGGGCCGCGACGCTCGTGGTCGGAGGGCGCGGGCGACACCGGGCGCCAGTCGATGCAGCAGCCTGCGCAGCCTTCGCAATCGACGTCCATACCTGTGTGCTACGTTACCGCCGCACAAGAAAGGCCGTCTCGGTCGCACGCGCGGCATCTGCGTCCCGTCGCCGGCGGCCCGGGTCCCGAACCGGGACCGACTCCGCCGCGGGAGCGGTGGCCCGGACAGACCGACCACTCTTGTCGTTCGACGCCGTCTCCTCGGACGTGACCAAAGAACCGTGCGACGGCTGCGGGAAGTCCGTCCGTATCGGCGGCGGCATCGGCGACTTCTGGTCGTTCTCGAACGAGTCCACGCAGGGAATCACGCTCGAACTGGAGGACGGCGGCGAGTTCTTCCTCTGCTACGACTGCATCGACCGCCTGCCCGAGGACCGGGCGGTGACGACGGCGGACGTTGAGGGCCTCTGAGATGCGGACGACGCCCGTCGCCCCCGCGCCGGCGTCTCGCTCGCTCCCGTCTCCTCACCTCTCCTCCCCCCTCGGCCCCCGCCGGGAGCGAACCTTTTAGGCCGGGTGGGCGACAGTCTCCGACGTGGACCCCGACCGAATCCTGCCGTCGTTTCCGGCCCCCAGTTACCGCGGTGCGCAGGAGGACGCCCTCCGCGACATCCGCGACGCGTTCGCCGACGGGAACGACGTCGTCCTCGTCCGCGCGCCGACGGGGAGCGGAAAGTCGCTCCTCGCGCGGGCCATCGCCGGCGCCGCGCGGACGACGGCGGAGGCGAAGCCGGCGCAGGCGACGGACGCCTACTACACGACGCCGCAGGTGTCGCAGTTGGACGACGTGGCCGAGGACCCCCTGCTCGACGACCTGAGCGTCATCCGCGGCAAGTCCAACTACACCTGCATCCTCAACGGCGAGACGGACACGCCCGTCGACCGGGCGCCGTGCGCCAGACAGAAGGGGTTCGACTGCACCGTCCGGCACCGGTGTCCGTACTTCTCGGACCGCGCCATCGCCTCCAACCGGAACATCGCGGCGATGACGCTGGCGTACTTCATGCAGACCGCCGGCTCGGACGTGTTCCGCCAGCGCGACGTGGTGGTGATAGACGAGGCGCACGGGCTGGCCGAGTGGGCCGAGATGTACGCCACCATCGACCTGAGCCCCCGCACCGTCCCCGTCTGGGACGACGTGGGCGTCCCCGACGTGACCGCCGCGGACGACCCCCTCGAACGCACCGTCCGGTTCGCCGAAGCCCTGCTGGGCGTCTGCTCGAACGCGAAGGACGAACTCCTGCGGAAGCCCGAACTCACGCCCGAGGAGGCGGCGCGGCGCGACCGGTTGCAGGAACTCCGCTCGGAACTGAAGTGGTTCGTCGAGGACTACCGCGACCCCGAGAGCCCGACGACGTGGGTGGTGGACCAACCCGACGGCGAGGGCGAACCCGTCACGGTGAAACCGCTGGACCCGGCGCGCTACCTGAAACACACCGTCTGGGACCGGGGGAACCGCTTCGCCCTCCTCTCGGCGACGATTCTGAACAAGGAGGCGTTCTGCCGGGGCGTCGGCCTCGACCCCTCGAACGTCGCCCTCGTCGACGTCGAACACACGTTCCCCCTCGAGAACCGGCCGCTGTACGACGTGACGCAGGGGAAGATGACGTACGAACACCGCGACGACACCCTCCCGAAGATCGCTCGCCTCCTCGTCCGACTGATGGCGAAACACCCCGACGAGAAGGGACTCGTCCACTGCCACTCCTACGCCATCCAGTCGGCGTTGCGGAAGCGACTCGCGCAGTTGGGCCTCGGGAACCGCGTCCGCGGCCACGACAAGGCGAACCGCGACGCCGAGTTGGAGTCGTGGAAGGCCTCCTCGGGCGCGGACGTGTTCCTCTCGGTGAAGATGGAGGAGGCGCTCGACCTGCGCGGGGACCTGTGCCGCTGGCAGGTCGTCTGCAAGGCGCCGTACCTCAACACGAACGACTCGCGGGTCGCCCGCCGTCTCGAAGACGGGCAGTGGTCGTGGTACCGGCGCGCGGCGCTCAGAACCGTGATACAGGCCTGCGGCCGCGTCGTCCGCGCGCCGGACGACTACGGCGCGACGTACCTCGCGGACTCCTCGCTCCTGCAGTTGTTCGACCGCACCCGGTCGGAGATGCCCGACTGGTTCGAAGCGCAGGTCGAGGAGATGACGACGCCGGACCTACCCGAGTTCGACCAGGAGGCCGCCGGTGGCCGCGGTCGGTCGTCGGGGTCGCGGTCCTCGGGCACCCGGTCGTCTCTCGGGTCTTCGGGGTCCGCGTCCGGGTCGTCGAACCCGTCTTCGAACGGGTCACGCGGGACCGGTGAGAGCGGCCGAACCGACGGCTCTCGCGGCCGGTCGGACGACGCCGACGACGGCCGGTCGAACCACCCCCTCTCCGACGTCTGGGGCGACGGCTGACTCCCCCGGAGACGACCACCCCCGCTCAGAACAGGAGACTGGCCCCGTACGCGAACGTCGAGCCGATCATCAACACGACGAGTATCAACGCGAGTATCTGCTGTCGGTCCACACCTCTCGTCACCACCCGGGGGATTTCAATCTTTTCGCCTGACCAGTCCGAGTGGCAGCATTTACACCGAACGCAACCGACGGACGGACGTTTACTTAATGATTGTTAACTGCATTATGCGTATGCTCTATTGTAGGCCGAATAATGCTCCAATCAACGCATTAATTTCGCCCTACCGTCTCGGTCTGTCAAGCGTTCTCACGAAATAGTTAACACCCTCGGGTCTGTCTGTGGGAGCATACGGCCATGCACAATCACGCCCTGACGGCCGCGATGACGCTGTACAAAAGCGGAACGCTGACACTCTCGCAGGCGGCGACCAGAGCGGGTCGCTCCGAGGAGGAACTCGTAGTCGCGCTCCGCCGACACGACATCGACGTCCGGGAAGAAGGGGACCTGACGGCGGCGACGGCGGACAGCCCGGTGCGAGCGGACTAACCGTCGACTCGCGGACCGTTACGCCGACTCGTCGGTCCGTTCGACCATCTCGTCGGGGAGCACGTGGAGTCCGGCGCGACTCTTGAGGACGTGGACCGACCCCGCCTCGTCGTCGAAGTAGTCGGGCCGCGCTATCGTTTTCGACTCGTACGTCTCGGGGTCGAGCACCTGCACCGCGTTCTCGTCTTCGACGGTGACCACAGTCGTCTCCGCGGCGTCCTCGACGGTGCCGACCCGGCGCGCGTCGGGCGTCTCGCCCTCCTCGAACTCCGACTCGTACTTCTCACCGCTGGCGAGGCGGACGCCCTTCAGGTTACCGCGGACGCTTCGGACCAGCACCGGTCCCTCGTCGTCCTCGGGGTCGATGACGTCGCCCGGCGTGAACTTGGGCAGTCGGACGGCGTAGGTGACGCGGTACACCTCGTTGCCGTCGCCGTCCTCGGTAACGAGCGTCGGGTACTCCTCGAAACTCCCCCCGAGTTCGCGGACGACGTGCTTGGCCACGCCGCCGCCCATCTGGTTCGTGGATATCTTGATGTCGGGGCCGTCGCCGGACTCGGTTATCTCGGAGATGAACGCGTTCCTGTCGCCCGTCTCCTCGCGTTCGGCGATGTACGACTCCGCGATTTCGATGGCTCGCTGCGCCTCCTCCTCCGTCGGGTCGCGGTCCGTCGCCCGAACCTGCACGACGCTGGAGTAGTAGCCGCCGGCGATGCGGCCGCACCGCTTGCACGTCTGCCGCGATATCTTGACCGGCACGGTCACCGTCTCCTCGACGTGCGTGTCGCGGACGAACCCGGTGAACGTGCAGTGCATCCGGATGGTGTTCTGGTCGACCTGCTCGGGTTCGACGCCCCACTGCACGTCCTCGGCGCTCAGGTGGACGCCGAGCGCTTCGGACACCTCCTCGACGGCGACGTCGGTGTAGTCCTTCGCACCCACGTCCACCCATCGGTTCCCCCTGTGGACCGCGCCGCACTGCGAACAGACGCGGACCTCGATGCGGTCTGGCGCGTCCACGAGGTCGAAGTCCTCGAAGTAGCACGCGTCGCAGAGCACCGCGTCTCGGTCGCGGGGCATCCCGGGGAGCGGTTCGGCACGCTCCGGCACGGGGTCCCCACAGCGCGGACAGAAGTCGGCTGAACTCATTCGCCGTCACTAGCGGACGAGCGCGTTTAAGAACGACGGAGTCCGCGTCTCGCGGGCCGTCGCGCCGGACGCGTCCCCGTCACCCCTCCGCGGCCAGATACGTCAACGCCTCCTCGTCGGTCACCTGACCGAAGTCCCGATAGTGGTAGCCGACGGCCGAGAACTGCTCGGGTACCTCCACGACCACCACGTCGTCGGCCTCCTCGCGCAGGCGCGGAATCGTGGACGCGGCGGCGACGGGCGTCCCGAAGACGACGCGTGCGGCGCCGCCCTCGCGGACCTGCTTCAGGCACGCCAACGCCGTCGCGCCCGTCGCCACGCCGTCGTCCACGACGACGACGTGCTTGCCGGACACGTCCGGGAGGGGGTCGCCGCCGCGGTACTCGCTCACCTTCTCGCGGGCGACGCCGGCCTCTCGCTCGCGTTCCGCCTCGACGTACCCCTCGTCGACGCCGAGTCGGTCGACCAGCGACTCGTTCAGCCACAGACTGCCGTCGCCCGCGACGGCGCCGATGGCGAGTTCGGGGTTGCCCGGCGCGCCCACCTTCGACGCCACCACCACGTCCAACGGCGCGTCGAGGGCGTCCGCGACGGCGCGGCCGACGGGGAGACCGCCGCGCGGGATGGCCAGCACGAGGTCCGGCGTCACCGCCGCTTCGCGCAGTCGTTCGGCGAGTCGTCCGCCCGCCTCCGTGCGGTCTGTGAACATGTCTGAACGTACGCCGGCCGCCGACAAAAATCACCGCGCCGTCACGACCCGGACGCGAGGGTACTCACGCCGTCGTCTGCGGCGTCGCACGGCGGATTCCCGGTCGAACGGCGGCACGCGCGGGCGGGCGACACGTTACGCTCCAACAACGTTTAGAGCGACGAACGCGAAGTTGAGCGCATGGATTGGAAACCGGACTGGGGACTTCGCGGGCGGATGGTGCTCACGATGTTCCTGCTCTTCGCCCTGTACATCGTCTTCGTCGGGGCGCTCGCGGCGACGCGGAACTGGTTCATCCTGCCGTTCGTCGGGGTGTTCCTGCTCGCCCAGTTCTTCTTCAGCGACAGACTCGCGCTGTACAGCATGGGCGCGAAGGAGGTGTCCGAAGAGGAGTACCCCGAACTGCACGGGACCATCTCGCGACTCTCCCAGCAGGCCGACCTGCCGAAACCGAAGGTTGCCGTCGTGGACTCGCGCATCCCGAACGCCTTCGCGACCGGCCGGTCCCAGAAGAAGGCGGCCGTCGCCGTGACGACGGGCCTGCTCCGGATGCTCGACAGAGACGAGTTGGAGGGCGTCCTCGCGCACGAACTCGCGCACGTGAAGAACCGCGACGTGATGGTGATGACCATCGCCTCGTTCCTCTCGACGGTCGCGTTCATGATCGTCCGCTGGGGCTTCTGGTTCGGCGGCGGCAGTCGCGACCGGCAGGGCGGCGGCATCATCGTCGCTATCGCCGTCTCGCTGGTCGTCTGGATCGTCTCGTTCGTCCTCATCCGCGCGCTCTCGCGCTACCGCGAGTACGCCGCGGACCGCGGCGCGGCCGTCATCACGGGCCGGCCCTCGGCGCTCGCCTCGGCGCTGATGAAGATATCCGGCAACATGGAGAACGTGCCGAAGGACGACCTGCGCGAGCAGTCGGAGATGAACGCGTTCTTCATCATCCCCATCAAGAGCGACTTCATCGGCCGCGTCTTCAGCACGCACCCCTCGACGGAGAACCGCATCGAACGACTCCGCGACCTGGAACGCGAGATGGAGACGGCGTAAGATGGGACTGTTCGACTCGCTCCGCTCCATCCTCGGCACGAGCGCCGAGGCGGACGCCACGCGCGACGCGGACCCCGAGGACCTGTTCGGCATGAGCACGGCGTACATCACGATGGAGGCCGACCTCGGATTCGAGTCCGTCGGCGCCGCCGCGCTCTGCTTCTCCTCGGTGGACAGCACCGACTTCGCCGAGACGGTCGAAGAGGTGGAGACCATCCTCAAGGCCGGCGAGGAGGAGACGGGCACCGACTTCCGCCTCCGCGAGGACTCTCACGGGTGGGAGTGGGTCGTCCTCGAGGACGACGACCCCGAGGACCTCGTGACGAGCGTCCACTTCGCCGCCGACGAGTTCATCGAACGCGGCTACGGCTCTCGACTGCTCGCCGCCGTCTTCGGCTTCGAACGCGACGACGACCGGGCCTACTGGATCTACTCGTTCCGCCGCGGGGCCTACTACCCGTTCGCCCCCGAACGCGGCCGCGAGCAGAACGACCGCGTCCTGCTGAAACTGGAGTCGGTGCTGGACGGCGAACTCGAACTCGAACCGGACAAGGAGTACTGGTACCCGATGTGGTCCGACCGGTCCGGCGGCCACCCCTGGGAGTAGCGCCGACGGCCCGCGTCTGACTCCGCGCCACCTCTCGCCCCCTCGTCGCGTTTCGACTCCGTCGCCACTCCTCGATTCTGTCCTTCCCTCCGTCCCGCTCTCACTCCGCGCGTCGCTCACCGCCTCTCGCTCTCCAGTCTCGACGCCGTTCGGGACCACATCGGGCTTAAACGTTCACGAGTTCTTGAACGCCGGCCCGCCGCTGTCCGTCAGTTTCACTTCCACTCCGCTGTTAACGAGGCTTTATGTGGCCGTGGGCCGCAGGTCCGTATACGATGCCAGAAGACGACCTCGAAAGTCTCCCGGGCGTGGGCCCCGCTACCGCAGACAAACTCGTCGACGCCGGTTTCGAGAGCTACCAGGCTATCGCCGTCGCGAGTCCCAGCGAACTCTCCAACACCGCGGACGTGGGTGAGTCCACCTCCTCGGACATCATCAACGCCGCGCGTGAGGCGGCCGACATCGGCGGCTTCGAGACCGGTTCGATGGTCCTCGAACGACGCCAGCAGATCGGTAAACTCAGCTGGCAGATTCCCGAAGTCGACGAACTCCTCGGCGGTGGACTGGAGACGCAGTCCATCACCGAGGTGTACGGCGAGTTCGGTTCCGGGAAGTCGCAGGTGACCCACCAGATGGCGGTCAACGTCCAACTGCCGCCCGAACACGGTGGCCTCGGCGGGTCCTGCATCTTCGTGGACTCCGAGGACACGTTCCGTCCCGAACGAATCGAGGACATGCTCTTCGGCCTCGACGACGAGAAGCTTCAGGCCACGATGGACGACCGGGAGATAGAGGGTTCCCCGGACGACGAGGCGGCGATGGAGGAACTCCTCAGCGACGTCCTCGACAAGATTCACGTCGCGAAGGCGTTCAACTCCAACCACCAGATTCTGCTCGCCGAGAAGGCCAAGGAACTCGCCCGCGACCACGAGGACGACGAGTACCCCGTCCGTCTGCTCTGCGTGGACTCGCTGACCGCGCACTTCCGCGCGGAGTACGTGGGCCGCGGCCAACTCGCCGAACGGCAGCAGAAACTCAACAAGCACCTGCACGACCTGATGCGCATCGGCGACCTGTACAACACGGCCGTCCTCGTGACGAACCAGGTGGCTTCGAACCCCGACTCGTACTTCGGTGACCCGACACAGCCCATCGGTGGCAACATCCTCGGCCACACCTCGACGTTCCGCATCTACCTCCGCAAGTCGAAGGGCGACAAGCGTATCGTCCGCCTCGTGGACGCGCCGAACCTCGCCGACGGCGAGGCGGTCATGCGCGTGCAGGACGGCGGTCTGAAGCCCGAGTAGACCGCTCTCGGTCTCGACGCTCCACCGCGCTCCCTTTCCCCTCTCACATCTCCGAGCGACGGCGTTCCGATCCGTCGAGTGTCTCTCGCGGCACCGACTGTTAATGTCTCTGCGCACTAACAGGTCGGGCATGTCGTCGCGCATCGACACCGCCTCGCTCACGACGGTGCACTACGTCGGTATCGCCCTCGCCGCCCTCTCGGGCGTCGTCCACCTCGTCCTCGGCGTCGCCGCCCTCCCGTCGGCGTTCGGCGTCTCCTTTCTCGTCGCCACAGTCGGGTTCGCCGTCGGCGTCGCCATGGTGGTCCTGAACGTCCGCCGCCGACTCGCGTACCTGGTCGGTATCCCGTTCGTCCTCGGACAGGTCGCCATCTACGCCGTCACGGTGGTTCAGGGACTGAACCAGCTCTCTCCGGTCGCCGTCGTCGACAAAGTCGCCCAACTCGCCCTCGTCGGCGTCCTCGTCGTCCTCCTCCGGCGCGACTAGGGGAACGGGCGCTCCCGCCGGCCCGAGACGACGAACCAGTCGCGGAGGAAGTTCCCGAGGAACGGGAGCATCGTCGCCGTCGCCAGCGTCCACGCGGCCCAGCGCGGAACCACCGGCGCGAGCGCCACGGCCGTCGTCGCCATCTGCACGCCCGCGAGGACGCGACGGGGGGTACTGTGCGGGAGTTCGAAGACGGGAAGCCCCCGCCGCCGTCGCACCCGTTCGCCGAGGAGGAACAGGTAGCGGGCGACGCCGACGAGGAGGTACCACGGCGGGAGTGACCCCGCGACGACGCCGACGAGGGCGGCGACGAGGAGTCCGGCGGCGTCGACGTTCATATCCAGCGACGCCCCGAGGAGCGTCGTCCGGCCGCGCAGACGGGCGATGGCGCCGTCGAGGGCGTCGAGCGCCGCGACGGACCCGTAGAGGAGGGCGGGGAGCCAGCCGAACGGCGTCGGGACGACGAGCAACCCGGCGAGGAAGGCGACGAGTGCGCCGCGGCAGAGCGTCACCGCGTTGGCGACGCCGAGCGACTCGAACGCTCGACGTCCCTCGGCCGGGCGGTTCCGGTCGGTGCGCAGTCCGGCGAATCCGACGACGGCGGCCACCCCCGACGCCGCGACGACGGCCCACGGGAGTCCCGCGCCCGGCACTCGACGCTCGCCGACGACGGCGACGACGGCGGTACACGCGGCGAGTCCGACGCCGAGGGAGAACAGTTGTCGGGTCGTTCGTCGGGCGCCCGCGCCGGTACCGGACTCCGCGCTGGTACCGGACGGCGCGTCGGCACCGGCGTCCGCGTCGACGCCGGGCGTCACTTCGGCCTCGTCGCTCACGGTCCAGCGTAGGACCCGTGCGATGGTGAACGTTCCCCCGCGCGACAGTTTTACCCCGTCGCCGTCGTCAGTTTGGGTATGACTCGACCGACAGCGGACGGAACCGCGCCGCACTCGCCTCTCCCGGGCGTGCACACGTGACGGGCGCCAGACGAGTGCGGTTCACCGGTCCGCGCTCCGTCGAGGTGGCGAGGGAGCCGGTTCCGTCGCCGGACGACGGCGAGGTGCTGGTGGAGACGTCGACGTCGGCGGTGAGTCCCGGCACCGAACTCCTCGTCTACCGCGACGAGGTGCCCGACGACACGCCCCTCGACGAGACGATAGACGCGCTGAACGAACCGTTCGCCTATCCTCTCTCGTACGGGTACGCGGCCGTCGGCGTCGTCGCCGCCGTCGGCGACGCCGTGGACCCCTCGTGGGCGGGCCGGCGCGTCTTCGCCTTCCACCCGCACGCGAGTCACTTCTGCGCCGACCCGGCGTCGCTCGTCCCCCTGCCGGACGCCCTGTCCGACGAGGACGCCGCGATGCTGGCGACGATGGAGACGGCGACGGGGTTGGTGATGGACGGCCGGCCGCGCGTCGGCGAACGCGCCGCCGTCTTCGGGCAAGGCGTCGTCGGCCTCGTCACCACCGCGTTGCTGTCGCGGTTCCCCCTCTCGGAACTGGTCACCGTGGACTGCCACGCGCCGCGTCGCGAGCGGTCGCGTTCGCTCGGCGCGGACGCGTCGTTCGCCCCCGAGGAAGTGCCGGGAGCCGTCACCGACCGGTTCGCCGGCGACGGGCGCAGCGACCTCTCCTTCGAACTCTCGGGGAACCCCGACGCCCTCTCGGACGCCCTGTCGACCACCGGCGACGACGGCCGCCTCGTCGTCGGGTCGTGGTACGGCGAGAAACGCGTCTCGCTGGACCTCGGCGGGCGGTTCCACCGGAGCAAGATACGCATCCGGTCGAGTCAGGTCAGCCGAATCGACGCCGACCACGCCGGCCGGTGGGACAAGGACCGCCGTCTGGACTACGCCCTCGATGCCCTCGCGGACCTCGAACCGTCGTCGCTCGTCACTCACCGGATTCCGGTCGCGGAGGCGGCCGACGCCTACCGGTTGCTGGAGCGAAACCCCGCGGCCGTGCAGGTGTTGTTCACCTACTGACCGCAGTTTTACGGCATCGCCGGCCGATTACCGGGTATGTACGCCGTCACCGTCGTCAGACCGCTCGTCGCGCAGCACGCGCTGACCGTCCCGGACCCCGGCCCGGAGGGGGACCCCCACTCGCACCGCTACCGCGTCGAGGTGGAACTGACGGGCGAGGCGCTGAACGAGTACGACTACCTCGTCGACATCGACGCCGTCGAGGCGGCGCTGGACGGCGTGGAGTCGCGGTACGCGGACGCGTTCCTGAACGACCTGCCCGAGTTCGAGGGGTACAACCCGAGCGTCGAACGCTTCGCGCGGGTGATTCACGACCGACTCGCCGACGAACTCGCCGCCGACGCGGTGGCCGAGACGACGGTCACCGTCTGGGAGGACGACGTCGCCAACGCCGCCTACACCGCACCGCTCTGATGCGCGTCGCCCTCGTCGTGCCGGGGTCGGTGGACGCCACCTCCGGCGGGTTCGCCTACGACCGGGCCCTCCTCGAGGAACTCCGCGCGGCGGGCGACGAGGCGCGCGTCGTCTCCGTCCCGTGGCGACGGTATCCGCTCGGCGTGGTCGACGCACTCTCGACGCCGCCCCTCGGCGACGCGGACGTGGTTCTCGCCGACGAACTCGCCCACCCCGCGCTCCTCCGCCTCGACGCCGACGCGCCGGTGGTCGCCCTCGTCCACCACCTCCGCTGCGACGCCACCGAGGGCCTCCCTGCCGCCGTCGCGCGGACGCTCGAACGGCGGTTCCTCCGCGGGTGCGACGCGGCCGTCTGCACGAGTCGGGCCACCGCGCGGTCGGTCGAACGCCACGCTCCCGGCCTGCCGACGCACGTCGCCCCGCCGGCCGACACGCAGTTCGACCCCGCGGTGACGGCCGACGAGGTGGCCGAACGCGCCCGCGAGGACCCGTTCCGCGTCGCCTTCGTCGGCAACCTCGTCCCGCGGAAGGGCGTGCTGACGCTCCTCGACGCCCTCGCCCGCCTCGACGCCGGGGGCTCCGCCCCCTCGTGGCGCGCGACGTTCGTCGGCGCACACGCAGACGAGACGTACCTCCGGCGCGTCCGCGACCGAATCCGGCGACACGGCCTCGGCGACGCAGTCCGTCTGTCCGGGTCGCTCCCAACCGACGAGACGGCGGCCGTCCTCCGCGAGAGCCACGTCTACGCGATGCCCTCGACCCACGAGGGGTTCGGCATCGCCTACCTCGAAGCGATGGGGTTCGGCCTCCCCGTCGTCGCCTCGGCGTCCGGCGGCGCCTCGGACCTCGTGGACGGCGAGGCGGGCGTCCTCGTGGACCCGGGGGATGCGGCGGCCGTCGGCGACGCACTCGCCGGGTTCGCGGCCGACCGAGAGCGTCTCGCGGCGGCGGGGCGGGCGGCACTCGACCGCTACCGCGCGCACCCGTCGTGGACCGAGACGGTGGCCGACCTCCGAGGATTCCTCGGGGACGTCGCCGCGATGGGGGCCGAGGCGACGGCAGACGACGAGGAACGAACGGCAGACGACGAGGAACGAACGGCAGACTGCGACGAGGCGAGGCCGGACACCGACGGGGCGACGTCGGACGCCGCGGGTCACCGGCGGACCCGCGCGGAGGGGGAGCGATGAAGGGGGACGACCGGCGCTACCTCCTCGCGAAGGAGACGGTCGACGACCGAGCGTTCGACCCCGGCGTCCGCCGACGCGTCCGGACGGACCTCGCCGGGCGGTCCGGCGACGTTCGCCTCCTCGACGCGGGCGCCGGGACGGCCCCGTTCCTCCGCCGTCTCCTCGACTGGCCGGACCCGCCGGACCTGACGTACGTCGCCGTCGACGCCGACGCCGACGTCCTCCGCCTCGGCCGCGACCTGACCGCGGCGGCGGCGCGGGACCGCGGGTGGGCCGTCTCGGACGCCGGCGTCTTCGACGGACCGGGCGAGACGGTGGGGTCGCTGTCGCTCCGCGGCGAGAGTGCGATAGACGCCCGGTTCGTCCGCGGCGACGCCCTCGACGCCGCCGACGCGGGCGGGTGGACGTTCGTCCTCGCGCAGGCGTTCGTGGACCTACTCGGACCGGCGGGCGTCGACCGACTGCTCGACGGCCTCGACGCTGGCGGTCGGTTCTCCTTCCCCATCACGTTCGACGGCGGGACGGCGTTCTCCCCGTCCCACGAGGCCGACGACGAGGTTCTCTCGGCGTACCACGACACCATGCGCGGCGACGACCGACTGGGGTCGCGGGCGGGCCGCCGACTCGAACGCCACCTCGGCCGGCGCGGCGTCGAGTTCGTCGCCGCCGACGCCGACTGGGCGGTTCGTCCGGTCGACGGCGCGTACCCGGCGGACGAGGCGTACTTCCTCCGCGTCATCGTGGACACCGTCGCCGACGCGGTTTGGGGGCGGGTCCCGCCGGCGACGAGGACGGCGTGGCACGCCGCACGCACGGCGCAACTCGACGACGGGCGACTCGGGTACGACGCGCACAACCGGGACGTGACCGGCCGCATCGACTGAGGGGCCTCGTCGACGCGATGCCCGTCGAGACGCGCGGTGCCGACACCGACGAATCTTGTACGTAACGAGAACTCGTGAACGGGTGGGCGAATCGGTCAGTTCCGAACCGGAGCGGATACCAGCCGAACGGAACGATGCCGGAGCAAGCGCCGAGACGATTCTCACGGTATTGGAAACAGACCACAATATTATCCGCCGTGGCTCCTAACGACTAACCGTGACCCCATCATGAACAGATTCCCAGCGTCCCGACGGAACTGGAGCCTTCGAGGTGACGACAATGAGTGAATCGATATCCCCCGACGTGACGCTAGACCAACGCGGTGCCGGCTGCCCCGGTCCCCTGATGGAGCTGGTCAGTGCGATCAAAGACGCCGACCCCGGAACCGTCATCGAACTGCAGACGAGCGACGCGGGTTCGAAAGACGACGTCCCGGAGTGGCTGGAGAAGGCCGGCCACGAACTCCTCGCGATGGAGGAACACGACGACTACTGGAGCATCTACGTCCAGAAGTCGTCGTGACCGCTCCGGGATAGTTTGAACAGCTCGCTGAACGAACCCCTCACCGATCCAATACAATGACAGAACGAATTGCAATCGTCGGCGGCGGAACCGGCGGCTCGGTCCTCGCGAACCGACTGGCAGACGGTCTCGCGTCGGAACTGGACGCGGGCGACGTCGAAGTGACGCTCGTGAACGAATCGACCGACCACGTCTACAAGCCGGTCTGGCTGTACGTCGCCTTCGGTCAGCGCGACGTGTCCGACGGCGTCAGACCCCTCGCGGACCTCGTCGATCCGCGGATCGACCTCGTGTACGACCGCGTCGAGGGCATCGACACCGACGGGAAGCGCCTGACGCTTCGCGACGGCTCCGACCTGTCGTACGACCACCTCGTCCTCGCGACGGGGGCGACCATCACCCCCGAGGAGGTGCCCGGACTGGTCGAGGGGGCGCACAACTTCTACAGCGCCGACGGCGCGGAGCGACTCCGCGACGCCCTCGCGGACTTCACCGAGGGTCACCTCGTCCTCTCCGTCGTCGGGTCGCCGCACATGTGCCCGGCGGCCCCCGTCGAGTTCGTGATGATGGCGGACGAGTGGTTCCGCGAACGCGGCGTCCGCGACCAGGTGGACATCACCTACACGTACCCCATCCAGCGACTCCACGGGAAGGTGCCCGTCCACGACTGGGCCGAACCGCGCTTCGCGGAACGCGACATCGACGCGGTCACGTTCTTCAACGCGGAGGAGGTCGACCCCGAGGCGGGCGTCGTCCACTCGATGGAGGGCGAGGAACTCGACTACGACCTCCTCGTCGCCATCCCGCCCCACCGCGGCGACGAACTCGTGATGGACTCGGGCCTCGGCGACGGCGGGTGGGTCGAGGTGGACAAGCACACGCTCGAAGCGAAGCACGCCGACGACGTGTACGCCCTCGGCGACGCGAGCGACGTGCCGGCGCCGAAGGCCGGCAGCGCCGCCCACTACCAGGCGTCCGTCGTCGCCGAACGCATCGCCAGTCGCGTCCGCGACCGGGTGCCGACGGCGACGTACGACGGGAAGACCGTCTGCTTCCTGGAGGCGGGCATGGACTCGGCGACGTTCCTCTCGTTCGACTACGAGACCGAACCGGTCGTCAGAGACGAGTCGAAGTTCGTCCACTGGGCGAAACTCGCCTACAACGAGTCCTACTGGCTCACCGCCCGAGGGTTACTCTGAGGTGATACCATGAGCGAATCCAACTCCGAAGTCGAGTTCGAGGCGGCGACGACCGACCTCGAACGCGCCATCGAGGAGAACCCCGAGGCGGTCGCCCGCTTCGTGGAACGACTCGACGTGGTGAACGAACTGCTCGACGTGGTCGAACTGGGAAGCGGCGCGCTCGAAGACGACATGGTGGCCGAACTCACCGGGACGGCGGCCACGCTGGCCGAGGCGGGCGACGCCGCGGCCACGCCCGAGACGGTCCGCCTCGCGGCGGCGGTCGGCGAGAACGGCGACGAACTGTCCGAGGCGCTGGAGACGCTGGTCGAACTTCAGCGCTCGGGGACCCTCGACGACGTCGTCGCACTCGCCGACGTCGTCTCGCTGGCCTCCGGCGCACTCGAAGACGACATGGTGGCCGAACTCGCCTCGACGGGGTCGGCCCTCGGCGAAGTCGTCGACGAGGCGTCCGACCCCGACACCGTCCGGGGACTGACGGTGCTCGTGCGGGCGGTCGGACGGGCGAGCGACCCGGACGACCCGCCGGAACCCATCGGGCTCCGGGGCGTGATTCGGGCCCTGCGAGACGGCGACGTTCGGGCTGGCGTCGGCTACTTCGTCTCGATAGCGAAGTCGGTCGGCGCGTCGCTGCGCCGGTGAGAAACGGCGGAGACGGGCGGCCGGCTACTCCTCGGTCGTCGTCGTGGCCTCGTCGGCGTCGCCCTCGTAGATGGCGGCGCCGTCCTGTGCCACCTGCCGAGCGAGGACGGCGCACTTGATGCGCATCGGCGAGATGTCGACGCCGAGCATCTCGGTCACGTCGTCGGTGTCCATCTCCTCCAGTTCCGACAGCGTCGTCCCCTGCAGTCGCTCCGAGAGCATGCTCGCGGAGGCCTGACTGATGGCGCAGCCGTCACCGGTGAAGGCGACGAACTCGATTGTCTCGCCGTCGTCGGCCAGTTTGACCTGCATCGTGATGGTGTCGCCGCAGGAGGGGTTCTCCCCGGTGTGGGCGAACGTGGGGTCCTCCATCTCGCCCTTGTTTCGGGGGTTCTTGTAGTGGTCCAGAATCTGCTGTCGATACATGTCCGAGCCCATACCCATAGTGGGCGTTGGTAGGCGAGTTCGTCCCATAAGGGTTCCGGGGCGTTCGAAAACCGCCGCGTCCCTCGGTTCCGGAACGGGGTCACGCGGCCGACGTCGACGCCGACTCCGCGCCGCCGTCGCCGTCCGCGCCAGCGCTCACCTGCCGCCACTTCTTCTCCACGTCGCGGTTCGCGACGACCACCACGTCGCCCGACTCGTCGCGGAAGCGGCTCTTCCGCAGGCCGATGGACTCGACGACGCCCGTCACGGGGTCGGCGACCACCCGGTCGCCCGGGTTGAAGTCCGGGTCGCGGAGCAGGTAGACGCCCGCCACCGTGTCGGCTATCATGTTCGACAGCGCGTAGGAGACGCCGAGGGCGACGAACCCCGTCGCGGTGCCGAGACTCGCCGCCACGTCACCCATGCCGACTATCTTGAAGAACGCCAGCGCGGCACCGAACCAGAGGAACACGCCCGCGGCGGTGACGCCGAGGTCGACGACGAGGTCCTGTTCGTCGGGGTACAGCGCGTCGAGCGACCCGCGGAGGACCCACAGCGCGACTCTGATGAGGACGTACGCGAGGGCGAGGAAGACGAGGCCCCCGAGCACGTTCGGGACCGCCTCCTGCAGGCCGCCGAGGAACTCCGCCGTCGTCTCGCGAACGACTCCGGCGATACCAGTCGTCTGGAGCATACCACCGACCGACGTATCAGCGGTGAATAACGATTGGGGTGGCGTGGAGGCGGTCCGACGAGTCGACCGCTATTTTCACACAGATGACATTAATAGCCGCCGGGACGTACCCGTCGGTATGCCTTCACACGTTCTGGTTCCGTACGACGGCTCGATGCTCGCGGAACAGGCGCTGCGGTACGTCTGCTCGGAGTTTCCGACGAGCGAGGTCACGGTCCTGTTCGTCGTGGACAGAGGGACCGACGAGACGGCGGCGGCCGGGTGGGGCGACCACCCCAGCGAGTGGGACCAGTGGCTCGAGGAACGGCGAGAGCACGCCGAGGAGTTGTTCGAGGAGGCGACGACGATAGCCGACGAGTACGACGTCACCGTCGAGACGGGCGTCGGCGTCGGCCCCCTCGTCGACACCATCGTCGGGGCGACCGACGAGTACGGCGCCGACCTGATCGTCGTCGGCGCACACGGTCGACCGTCGCTGGAAGCGCGCATCTTCGGGAGCGTCGCCAGCGGACTGGTCCGACGCTCGCCGGTCCCCGTCACCACGATTCGCAAACCGGTGACGTGAGTCCGCGCGGTCGACTACGCGACCGCACTCTGCAAGGACTCGGGTCCGTCCGCGTCACCCGGTCGGTCGAGCGACCGGTAGAACGCGACCGAGAACACCAGAAAGAGGCTCCCGAACAACGCCATGAGGACGTTGCCGGCGACTGCGAGTCCCGCCAGGAGCGACAGCGGGAGGTCCGGGAACGTCGCGGCGGGGAGGCGCTGTGCGGAGATGAGCGTCGAGGGGATGCTCGTGAGCAGTCCGAGGACGAGACCGACGATGAACACGACGACGGAGTACCCGAACACCGACAGCAGGTTCCGCCGGACGACGCCGACGCTCCGCTTGAAGCCGCCGAGCGCGCCCGCCCCGTCGAGGACGATGGCCTGCCCGTAGAACTGCACGAAGAACAGCGGCAGGAACCACAGCAGGACGAACGCGACGAGGACGACGGGCGCGACGATGCCGAACGTCGAGGGGTTCAGCGCCCCGCCGGACGCCAACGGCGCGAACACGCCCACGGAGACGACGGCGAACAGTATCGACGAGACGATGCCGAAGACGACCGCGCCGACCAACAGCAGGCCGTACGCGCCCAGCATCGACGTGTAGTGTCGCTTGCCCGCCGCGACGAACGTGCCGAGACTCGTCGTGCCGTCGAGCGCTTCGGCGGCCATCCCGAGCATGCCGGCGAAGACGAACGGGACGAGCACCAGCGACAGGACGACGGTGACGCCGCTTGCCGCGACGGCCGCCGTCGGGCCGAGGAGTTGCGCGAACTGTACCGGAAGTTGTGCCAACATGAAGGCGAGCACGACGCCGACGATGCTCGGATTTCGTCGGAGCGCGCCGCCTGCTGCCTGGAGGGCTCTGGCGACTGCCATACGACGCGGTTGTCCTGCCCCATAAAAATACGCGACACCCGTTGTCTGGGACAGTGACTCGCCCCCCAGATTTTTAACTGGGTTCGACGCGGCAGTCGAGGGACGGCCGGTCCTACGCGAACAACTGGCGGGCGTCGTCGACGGCGTCGACGAGTTCGTCTATCTCGTCGTACGTGTTGTAGATGTAGAACGACGCGCGAGTGGACGCGGAGACGCCGAGTTTGTCGTGCAGGGGTTGCGTGCAGTGGTCGCCGGCGCGGACGGCGACGGCGCGGTCGTTGAGGATGCTGGAGAGGTCGTGCGCGTGGACGCCGTCGAGGTTGAACGCGACCAGTCCGCCCCTGTCGTCGCCCGGCGGGCCGTAGATTTCGATGTCGTCGAACTCGGTCAGTCGGTCGTAGGCGTACTCGGCGAGGCGTTCCTCGTGTTCCTGGACGTTCTCCATCCCGACGTCGTCGAGGTAGTCGATGGCCGCGTGGAGGGCGATGCCCTGTTCGATGACGGGCGTGCCCGCCTCGAACTTCCACGGCAGGTCTTCCCACGTCGAGTCCTCGTAGGTGACGCGGCGAATCATCTCGCCGCCGTAGAGGTACGGCGACATCTCGTCGAGAATCTCTTCCTTCCCGTAGAGGACGCCGATGCCCGTCGGGCCGAGCATCTTGTGCCCCGAGAAGGCGAAGAAGTCGGCGTCGATGTCCTTCACGTCCACCGGGCGCGTCGGGACGGACTGCGCGCCGTCGACGAAGACGTACGCGCCCACCTCGTGGGCCATGTCGGCGAGTTCGGCGACGGGGTTGACGGTGCCGAGCGTGTTCGAGACGTGGACGACGGACACCATCTTCGCGTCCTCGTCTATCAGTTCCTTCGCGTGCTCCATGTCGAGGCGGCCCTCGTCGTCCACTCGGACGTACTCCACGGACGCGCCCGTCTTCTTGGCTATCTGCTGCCACGTGACAAGCGAGGCGTGGTGTTCCATCTCCGTGAGGACCACCGTGTCGCCGGGTTCGAGTTCCTCCAGACCCCACGCGTAGGCGACGAGGTTCATCGCCTCGGTGGTGTTCTTCGTGAACACGACCTCCTCGCGGCCGGCCGCCCCGACGAACTCCGCCACCCGGTCGTGGGCGTTCTCGTAGGCGACGGACGCCTCCTGACTCAGGTGGTGGATGCCGCGGTGGACGTTCGAGTTGTAGCCGTAGTAGTAGTCCACGATGGCGTCGACTACCTGTTTCGGCGTCTGACTGGTCGCCGCGTTGTCGAGGTAGACAAGCGGTAAGTCGTCGTCCTCGCCCTCGCCGGGTACCGTGAAGTCGCCGCCCACCTTCCGGTCGAGGATGGGGAAGTCCTCGCGGATGGCCGCGACGTCTATCGGGTACGATTCCTGCACTCCCATTGGGGGAACGTAGCAGTCCCAGCACTAACACGGCTTCGGTCTGTGCGACCCGGCGAAACCGAATTCGGTAACGTCCCGTCCGAATATTCACGAGAATCGGCGACGGTCACGGTCGGTGCTGGGCGGGAGAGCCTAAAAAAGCCCGTTGGGCTTCGTCGAACCAGCAGTCCGTGACCGGTTTGGGAGTTCGCGCCGAGTTCGGAGCGTGTATCGCTCGATTCCGTTCGAGCGTTCGGTCAGGGTTATCTCTTCTCGTGGCGAACTCCTACCGTGCACCCGATTTTCTTCGACTCGCGTGAGGAGTTTCGCGAGTGGGTAGCGGAGCACCACGACACGGCCGAGGAACTATGGGTCGGCTACTACAAGGTCGACGCCGAGCGGTCAGGAATCAGCTACGATGCGTCTGTCGAGGAGGCTCTCTGCTACGGTTGGATCGACGGCCTGATCAACGGCATCGACAGCACACGGTACAAACGGCGATTCACGCCGCGGAAGCCCGACAGCAAGTGGTCGAAGAAGAATACCGAGCGCGTCCAGAAGATGCTCGACGCCGGGAAGATGACGCCGGCCGGGATGGAACTCGTCGAGGCGGCCAAGGAGTCGGGTGAGTGGGCGAACGCCTACTGCCTATCCGACGACCACGAGATTCCCGACGCGTTGGCGACGGCGTTGAGAGCGAACGAGGCGGCTTGGAAGAACTTCCGGGCCCTCTCGAACACCGACCAGTACGCCTTCATATCGCTCGTCGAAGCAGCGAAGACCGAGGCGACGAAACGGAAGCGGATCGACCGAGCCGTCCAACTGGCGGAGCGAAACCTGCGGGCGTACGATGGAGATAACAAACGTCGCCTGTAGCCGAGTCCAACCGAACGCGGTTCCGGGGGAGGTCCGCGCTCTCTGTTCGATACGGTGTTCCGGTCGCTCGCTGAGCGTTCGACCGAGCCGTCTGTTAGTAGATTCAGAACCGCCCGCTACCGCATCCAGAGCAGTTGCGCGTGGCGCGTCTCGCCCACGTCGAGGACCGTCTCCTCGTCCACGATGCCGGCGTCCACGGCGACTTCGACCGCACGTTCGCCGACGATGTTCGCCACCGACGCGCGCGTGAGACTGTCGACGACGGCCTGCGGGCCCACGTCGTCGGCCTCCTCGCCGCCGTAGAACTCCTCGGTCACTTCGAGCGACACCGGACCGTCCTCGTACGTCTTCCCGAGGCAGTCGCGGTCACAGACGGAGACCAAGAGCCCCTCCGGCGTCTCTCGCTCTCGCAGTAGCATCACCGGTCCTCGACGAGTTCCTGTTCCTGCTGCTGCCGGAGTTCGTTGGCCTGCTGTTGGACCTGTTCGGCCTCGTCCTCGCGGCCGAGGTCCTCCAGCGCGCGCGCCTTCTCTTCGAGCACGTCCGCGCTGCGCATCCCGAGGCGGATGGCGTTGTCGAACGCGTTGACGGCGTCCTCGCTCAGGCCGCGTTCCTGCAGGAAGAAGCCGCGGTTGTACCACGCCTGCGCGAAGCGCGGGTCTATCTCGACGGCGCGTTCGGCGTGGTGAAGTGCCTCCTCGGTCTCGCCGAACTGCCAGAGGGCGTAGGCGAGGTTCGTCTCCGCCGAGGCGGCGTGTTCGGAGTCGTCGTCGATGCGGAGGGCCTCCTGATACGCGCCGATGGCCTCGTCGTACTCCTCCAGTTGGGCGTGCGCGGCGCCCTTGTTCACCCACGCCTCCTGCGCCGCCAACGAGTCCTCGTCGGCGAACTGCGCGGCGCGTTCGAACGTCTCGGTCGCCTCCTCGAACCGGTTTATCTGCATGTACGAGAGGCCGACGTCGACGAGTTGTTCGACGTCGACTTCGTCGGACGCGACGTTCCGTTCGTCGAGTTCGTCGGCGATGACCCGCGTGTCGACGGGGTCCACCTTCGCCGGGTCGACGTTCAGTTCCGGCGGGTCGAGCGAGAACTCGTCGTAGTCCTCGCTGAACCCCTGTCCCTCGGAGAAGCGGTGGGGCTTGTCTCGCTCGCCGTCTTCTGCCATGCGGACGGATTCGGTGTCGAGACGGTTAAGAACTGCGTCACGCGGCCGTCGTGCGGGCGAACTGCGCCCGGCGCGAACGAGTGACGGACGGCGACCGAACGTTGAATTCGCTGGGAAACCGACGTTCCGCCATGCGACTGTTCGTGAGCATCGACCTCCCCGACTCGCTCACCGACGCCGTCCGGTCGGCCCAAGAGCGCTTCGCCGACGCCGACGGCCTCCGGTTCACCGATCCCGCACAGGCGCACGTGACGATGAAGTTCCTCGGCGACACCGACGAGTCGCGCGTCCCCGACGTGCGAGACGCGGTGCGGGCGGCGATAGCCGACGCCGACGCGGCACCGTACGACGCCACCGTCGGCGGATTCGGCGTCTTCCCGTCGCCGGACTACATCAGCGTCGTCTGGGCGGGCGTCCGCGACGGCGCGGGCGCGGCGGAGACGACGGCCCTCGCCGAGGCCATCGAACGCGAGGCGGTCGAACGCGGCTTCGACGCGGAGTCGCACTCGTTCACGCCGCACGTGACCATCGCGCGGATGGACGACGCGCGCGGCAAGGACCTGGTGCGGCGCGTCGTCAGCGAGGCGGACCCGGACATCGGGACGTTCCGCGTCGAGGAGGTTCGCCTGAAGGAGAGCAGACTGACCGACGACGGCCCCCGGTACGAGACGGTCGAGCGGTATCCGCTGTAGAGCGACAGCGGCGTCCGCTGTAGACCGATAGCGGCGTCCGCCGCCGCGACGGCTGTCTGCCGCGCTCAGTCCGCGTCGCGCGCGGCGGCCCGCCCGCGGTCCTGCAACCGGACGAACTCCCGGCGCACGTCCTCGCGCTTGACGAGGAGGAAGCCGACGAAGATGACGCCGAACCCGCCGACGGTGGTGGCGTCGACGGCCGTCCCGCGGACCAGCCACCCGGCGACGGCGGCGAAGACGGGGATGACGTACTCCAGCAGGCTCGCCTCCATCGGCCCGACGTGGTCGAGCAGCCAGAAGTACATCCCGAACCCGCCCGCGCCGGCGACGACGGCGAGGTAGAAGAGCGCGGCGACGGCCTCGGGCGTCCACTCGGCGGCCGCGAACGACTCCCACGGGAGGGCGACGCTCGTGCCGTGGAGGACGAGAGCGCCGACGAGCATCATCCACGCCTGCGTCGAGAAGAAGGGGAGGTCCGACTCCGCGCCGTGCGTCAGCACCGCCCCGAGGGCGAACGCGACGGCGGAGGCGAGGACGAGGCCGACGCCCAGCAGGTCCGAACCGAGGAGGTTCGACGGATCCGGGTCGGCGATGACGACGACGCCGACGAAGCCGAGGAGGACGCCGACGGCGCCGACGGGCGAGAGGCGGTCCGCCGAGGCGGTCATGCGGGTGAGCGCCGGCGTGATGACCGGGATGAGGCCGAGGAGGACGGCGGCGACGGCGCTCCCGACGTACACCTGCCCGGAGAACAGGAAGGCGTGGTGGACCCCGATGTTGAGCGCGCCGCCGGTGAGGATGGGAAACCACTCGGCTCGGGAGGCGGGTCTGAGTCGGTCGCTCCGCAGGAGAGCGACGCCGAACAGGACGGCGGCGGCCACGTCGAATCGAACCGCGGCGAACAGCGCGGGCGGCAACGAGTCGAGCCCCACCTTCGTGACGACGAAAGCGGTGCCCCATATCGCAGAGAGAACGAGGAAGACGACGGTGGTCCGGTGACGCATCGCTCGCCTCGAAGCGACGAACCGCCCTGAATGGCTCGGTTCGCCCCCGCGTCGCGTCGGGCGTTCGAGCTCGGGTCCCACGCCGCCTTCGACGGCGTCAGGCCGCCGATATCGGGGGCGTGAGCGTCCGTGTCACCGGCGGAACCGAAGGAACAAGATTTTATGCCGGCCGAGGGTAGTTCCGGACACCATGAGCAAGAAGTCGAAGGCCAAGAAGAAGCGTCTGGCCAAACTGGAGCGTCAGAACAGTCGCGTCCCCGCGTGGGTCATGATGAAGACCGACATGGAAGTCACGCGAAACCCCAAGCGTCGCAACTGGCGGCGGAGTGACACGGACGAGTAAGCGATGAGTGCAAGCGACTTCGAGGAGCGCGTCATCACGGTGCCGCTCCGCGACGTGAAGGCCGTCCCCTCGTACGAGCGTGCGGGTCGCGCGATGAAGCTCATCCGCGAACACCTCGCACAGCACTTCTCGGTCGACGCCGAGGACGTCCGTCTCGACCCCGCCATCAACGAGGAAATCGGCGGCCGCGGCCGGCAGAACCCGCCGAGCAAGTTCCGCGTTCGCGCCGCTCGATTCGACGAAGAGGGCGAACAGGTCGTCGAAGCCGAACCGGCCGAATAACGGTGCTTCGCGCCTCCTTCGCTGGCTCGGCCTACGTCGGCGTCTTCGCCTGCGTGACCGACGACGTGCTCGTCGTCCGTCCGGACGCCGAGGACGACGTCGTCGACGCGATGACCGCGGAACTCGACGTGCCCGCGGTGAAGACAACCGTCGGCGGGTCCGGAACCGTCGGTGCCCTAGCGATGGGTAACGGCCACGGCATCCTCGTCTCCGCCCGCGCGACCGAGCGAGAGAAGGAGACCATCGAGGACGCCGCCGGCGTCCCCGTGAGCGAACTCCCCGGCCGCATCAACGCCGCCGGAAACGTCGTCCTCGCCAACGACACGGGCGCGTACGTCCACCCGGACCTCTCCGAGGACGCCCTCGCCGTCGTCGAGGACGCCCTCGGCGTCCCCGCCGAACGCGGTGACCTCGCGGACGTTCGGACCGTCGGCACCGCCGCCGTCGCGTCGAACGACGGGGTGCTCTGTCACCCCAAGTCCCGCGAACCCGAACTGGAAGCGCTCGAGGAACTGCTCGACGTGCGAGCCGACATCGGGACGGTCAACTACGGCGCACCGCTCGTCGGCTCCGGGCTGGTCGCCAACGAAGCCGGCTACGTCGTCGGCGAGGAGACGACCGGGCCGGAACTCGGCCGCGTCGAGGACACGCTGGGCTATCTCGACTGACGCCCGCCCGTCCTCACTCTCTTCCTCCACGCTCTCGTCTCCGAGTCGTCACCCCGGGCGTTCGATTCGTCGCTCCTGCGAACGCTACTCCGAGTAGGAAGATACTTCCCGCTCGCGGGCCGAGGATGCGGGTATGAGTCAATTTACGGTGAGCGGCCAGTTCCAGAGCCGCGACGGTTACAGCAAGTTCCAGACCGCCGTCGAGGCGCCGAACGAGAACGTCGCCCGCGAGCACGTCCTCTCGAACATCGGGAGCCAGCACGGGCTCAAGCGCACGCAGATCGAGATTTCGGAGGTGACGGCCGCATGATGGGCGGTATGGGCGGTGGCGGCGGCCAGCAGCAACTCCAGCAGCTCTCGCAGGAACTGCAGGCGATCGACGAGGAGATAACGGAGCTCGAAGGCGACGTCGATGACCTCGAGCAGGAGAAGAACGAGATAGACGAGGCCGTCGAAGCCATCGAGACGCTCGAGACGGGCTCGACCGTGCAGGTGCCCCTCGGCGGCGGCGCGTACCTCCGCGCCGAAGTCCAGGACATCGACGAGGTCATCGTCGACCTCGGCGGCAACTACGCCGCAGAGCAGGAGTCCGGCGACGCCATCGACGCCCTCCGCACGAAGCAGGACGCGCTCGACGAGCGCATCGCGGAGGTCGAGGGCGAGATTTCCGACCTCGAAGACGAGAGCTCGGAACTCGAACAGCAGGCACAGCAGATGCAGCAGCAGATGCAGCAACAGCAGATGCAGCAGATGCAGCAGATGCAGGGCGACGAAGACGGCGAGTAACGTCGGCGACCCACCTTTCCACGCTTTCACATGTTCGACGGACTGAAAAAGAAGCTCAACAGTTTCCGCGAAGACGTCGAGGACACCGCCGAGGAGAAGGCCGAAGCGCAGGCCGAGGCCGAGGAGGCCGCAGCGGACGAGGCTGCGGCCGACGCTCCCGAGAACGCCGAGGAGGCCGACGCGCCCACGGGGTCCGAGACGCACGACGCGGACGCCGAGACGGTGGCGACCGACGAACCGGCCGCCGGCACCCCGGACGCCGCCCACGGCGAGACCGAATCCGGTGAGACGACCGCCCAGATGCCGGGCGAAGACCCCGGCGGCGTCTCCCTCTCCGAGAGCGCAGACGAGACGCCCGCACGGACGGGCGACGCCGACACCGACGCGCGGACGCCGCCGGAGTCGGAGCCGGCGACGACGCCCGAACCGGAGTCGACGGACGCCGACGCGGTCGAACCCGCCGACGACGTCGTCGACGACGCCGCGACCGACGCCGACGACGAGGAGGAACCGCCGCGCGAGCGACTCGCCTCCGACGCCGCGAGCGAGGCCCTCGAAGCCGACGAGAAGCGGTCCGCCGGCGCGGGCCGACTCAAGCGCGCCGCGGCGTTCGCCACGGGGAAGATAATCATCGAGGAGGAGGACCTCGAAGACCCCCTGTGGGAACTGGAGATGGCGCTGCTCGAGAGCGACGTGGAGATGCACGTCGCAGAAGAGATTCTGGACACCATCCGCGAGAAGATGATCGGCGAGTCGCGCCGACAGGTCGAGACGATGGGCCAACTCGTTCAGGAGGCGCTTCACGACGCGCTCTACGACGTCATCAGCGTCGGCCAGTTCGACTTCGACCAGCGAATCGCGGAGGCTGACAAGCCCGTCACGCTCATCTTCACCGGCGTCAACGGCGTCGGGAAGACGACGAGCATCGCCAAGATGGCCCGTTACTTCGAGAAGCAGGGGCTCTCGGTCGTCCTCGCCAACGGCGACACCTACCGGGCGGGGGCGAACGAGCAGATTCGCAAGCACGCGGAGAACCTCGACACGAAGCTCATCTCGCACGAACAGGGCGGCGACCCGGCGGCGGTGCTCTACGACGGCGTCGAGTACGCCGAGGCGCACGACATCGACGTCGTCCTCGGCGACACCGCCGGCCGCCTACACACCTCCAACGACCTGATGGCGCAGTTGGAGAAGATAGACCGCGTGGTCGACCCGGACATGACGCTGTTCGTGGACGAGGCCGTCGCCGGACAGGACGCCGTCGAACGCGCGAAGAAGTTCAACGACGCCGCCGAGATAGACGGCGCCGTCCTCACGAAGGCGGACGCCGACTCCAACGGCGGTGCGGCCATCTCCATCGCCTACGTCACGGGCAAGCCCATCCTGTTCCTCGGCGTGGGGCAGGGCTACGACGACATCGAGAAGTTCGACCCCGAGCGAATGGTCGACCGCCTCCTCGGCGACGAGGAGTGACGGTCGCGCGACTGTTCTCGAACTCCCGACGACGACGGTTTCGCGCCCGCGACGCCGACGTTTTCGGACCGCGTTTATCGCTTCGCTGACCCCTTCGTTTCCACTCCAGCACCGGCTCCTCAGTCGACGGCGACGCCGACGCCGAGCGCGACCATCACGCTCCCGCCGAGCCAGCTCAACCCCGACGAGAAGCGCGAAGACGACAGTATTCGGCCGACTCGCCCGGACGCCACCGCGACGACGGTGAGGTACAGGGCGGTGAGCGCGGCGTACGTCGCGCCGAGGAGCAACATCCGCGCGTCCGCACCGGAACCGCTCCCCGCGAACCCCGGCAGGAAGGCGAGGAAGAACAGCGCGACTTTCGGATTGAGGGCGTTGACGAGGACGCCGCGGCGGAAACTCGCCTCGGCGTCCGTCTCTATCGCGGGGTCGAACTCGTCGTCGCGAACGGCGGAGACGCCGAGGTAGACGAGGTAGGCGGCGCCGGCGTACTTCACGAGGCGGTAGGCCGTCGGCGCGGCGCGCAGGAGGGCCGCGAGTCCCAGTGCCGCGGCGGCGGTGTGGACGAGGACGCCCGTCGAGATGCCCAGCGCCGACCGGACGCCCGCGCCGCGGCCCTGCATCCCGCGGGCGAGGACGTACATCGTGTCCGGCCCGGGGGTGAGGATGAGTGCGACGGCGGCCCCGCAGAACGCGAGGAACGTCGTCGTCGTCAGTCCGGCGAGTGCGCCCGTCATCGTCTCCGGTTCGCGCCCCGGCGGACTAAAAGGCCGCGCTCAGGGCGACACCTGATTCTCCAGTCCCGTCCACTCGCCCGTCTCCGCGACCCGTTCGACGTTGCGCGCGAGGACGTCCGCCCGTCGCGTCCAGTAGTGCGGCGTGTAGCCCGAGACGTGGGGCGTGATGAGGACGTTCTCGAAGTCCCACAGCGGGTGGTCGCGCGGGAGGGGTTCGGGGTCGGTCACGTCGAGTGCGGCGGCGCGGACGTAGCCGCGGCGAATCGCGCCGACGAGAGCGTCCGTGTCGACGACGCCGCCGCGGCCGACGTTCACCACCGCCGCGTCCGTCGGCAGCGAGTCCAACGCGTCGGCGTCTATCAGTTCCCTCGTCGTCTCGGTCAGGGGGCAGGCGAGGACGAGGTAGTCGGTCCGCACCAGCGCGGACTCTATCTCGTCGAACCCCACCACCTCGTCCGTCGGGCCGCCCTTCGACGGCGTGTAGCGCACGCCGACGGTGTCGACGCCGAACGGTTCCAAGCGCTCGACGACGGCCCGTCCGATGGCCCCGAGACCGACCACCGTGACGGTCGACCCCCGGAGTTCGCCGAACGCCTGGAACTGTCGCCACTCCCGCCGTTCCTGCCGGCGGATGCCTTCGTCGAGACTGCGCGCGAGGGTGAGCAGCCACCCCAGGACGTGTTCGGCGATGTTCGGCCCGTGGACGCCCGAGGCGTTCGTCACGGTGACCCCGCGTTCGCGGAGTCGGTCCAGCGGCAGGTGGTCGGTGCCGGCCGACCCGGCGGCGAACAGGCGCATCTCCGTGGCCGCCGCCAGCACGTCGTCCGGGAGGCGGATGCCCGTCACCACGTCGGCGTCGCCGGCGGCCGCTACCGTGCCGTCGGCCGTCCGTTCGTGGCGGACCGTGGCGTCCGGGAGACGCTCTCGCAGTGCGTCGGCGTACTCGGAGGCGGGGATGCCGTGCGCCGGGTCGTCGAGGACGAGGAGTTCGGTCATCGTCGGTATCCTCGGCCGGTCTCGGGATAGTGCTTTGCCCGCCGGCGGTTCTCGGCCGGTGCGTCCGGCGTTCTCGTTCGTTCGACACTCGGGCACGACACCCCCTCCTCGCTCGCGGGCGGACACGCGGCTTCGACGGTCCGGACTCGGAATAGCGACGGATAAAGCCTTTACACCGGCGGCGGCGTAGGGAGAGACAATGGTACTCGACAATCTCGGGAGTTCCCTCCGCGGCAGTCTCGACAAACTGCAGGGGAAGTCCCGCCTCGACGAGGAAGACGTCGAGGAGATCGTCCGCGAGATTCAACGCTCGCTCCTCTCTGCGGACGTGGACGTGAACCTCGTGATGGACCTCTCCTCGTCCATCGAGGAGCGCGCGCTGAACGAAGAACCGCCCGGCGGCACGTCCGCCCGCGACCACGTCCTCAAAATCGTCTACGAGGAACTGGTCGGCCTCATCGGCGAGTCGACGGAGATTCCGCTGGAACCGCAGACCATCCTGCTGGCCGGCCTGCAGGGGTCGGGCAAGACCACCACCGCCGCGAAGATGGCGTGGTGGTTCTCCACGAAGGGCCTGCGCGCGGCCGTCATCCAGACGGACACGTTCCGTCCGGGCGCGTACGATCAGGCCAAGCAGATGTGCGAACGCGCGGAGGTGGAGTTCTACGGCGACCCCGAGGAGGAGGACCCCGTCAAAATCGCTCGCGACGGACTGGAGGCCACCGAGGACGCCGACGTCCACATCGTCGACACCGCGGGTCGGCACGCCCTCGAAGACGCCCTCATCGACGAGATAGAGCAGATAGAGGGGGCGGTGAACCCCGACCGCTCGTTGCTCGTCCTCGACGCCGCCATCGGGCAGGGCGCGAAGGACCAGGCGCGCCAGTTCGACGACTCCATCGGCATCGACGGCGTCGTCATCACGAAGTTGGACGGGACGGCGAAGGGCGGCGGCGCCCTGACCGCGGTGAACGAGACGGACTCGTCCATCGGCTTCCTCGGCACCGGCGAGACGGTGCAGGACATCGAGCGCTTCGAACCCAACGGCTTCATCTCCCGCTTGCTGGGGATGGGCGACTTGAAGCAGTTGTCCGAACGGGTCGAACGCGCGATGGCCGAGACCCAAGAGGAGGACGACGACTGGGACCCCGAGGACATCATGAAGGGGTCGTTCACCCTCAAGGACATGCAGAAGCAGATGGAGGCGATGAACCGCATGGGTCCGCTGGATCAGGTTCTCGACATGATTCCGGGTCTCGGCGGCGGGTTCAAGGACCAACTGCCGGACGACGCGATGGACGTCACGCAGGACCGGATGCGGTCGTTCGACGTCATCATGGACTCGATGACAGAGGAGGAACTGGAGAACCCCCGCACCGTCGGCGCCTCGCGCGTCCGACGCATCGCCCGCGGGTCCGGCAAAGACGAGGAGACGGTGCAGGAACTCCTCGAACAGCACAAGATGATGGAGCGGACCATCAAGCAGTTCCAGGGGATGGGCGACGGCGACATGCAGCGGATGATGAAGAAGTTGCAGAATCAGGGCGGCGGTGGCGGCGGCGGACTCGGCGGCATGGGTCCGTTCGGCGACTGACTGCGCCGTCCGACCCGCTCGACCCGTCTCCCGCGTTTGACCCCGCTCGACCCGTCTCCCGCGTTTGACCCCGCTCGACCCGTCTCCCTCGACATTCTCACCGCGCTGACACGCCGCTCCGGGTAGGAGGACCTTAACCGGTCCTCGACGCCCGCTCAGGCCGGAAGCCGACCGAACCCGCGCTGGGGACACCTGTCAGTCTTACCCGCTCTCTACTAATCCGCGTCCCCGCGCACAGTCCGCACATGCACGTCGGAGACTGCGCCAGTCACTGTCGGGACGTTCTGGACGAAGTGGGCGACGCCGTCGTCGCCGACCGGTCGGTGTTGCGGACGATTCTCCTCGGCTACCTCTCCCGCGGGCACGTCCTCCTCGAGGACGTCCCCGGGACGGGCAAGACGCTCACCGCGCGGTCGTTCGCCACCGCACTCGGCCTCTCGGCCTCGCGCGTGCAGTTCACGCCGGACCTGCTCCCGGCGGACGTGACGGGCACGCACGTGTTCGACGAACGCTCGCGGGAGTTCGAGTTCCAGTCCGGTCCCATCTTCGCCAACGTCGTCCTCGCCGACGAGATAAACCGCGCCTCGCCGAAGACGCAGGCCGCGTTGCTGGAGGCGATGGAGGAGGGGCAGGTGACGGTGGACGGCGACACGTACCCGCTCCCGGACCCGTTCTTCGTCATCGCCACCCAGAACCCCGTCGAACAGGAGGGGACCTTCGAGTTGCCCGAGGCGCAGAAGGACCGCTTCGTCGTCAAGACGAGTCTCGGCTTCCCCGACGAGGCGGGCGAACTCGAACTCATCGACCGGCGCGCCGAACGCCACGAACAGTCGCCGACGGCGAGTCGGGTCTGCGACGACCGGACGGCGACGGACGTCCGCACCGCGCCCGAACGGGTCCACGTCGAACGCGACGTGCGGAAGTACGTCGTCAGCGTGGCCCGCGCGACGCGCGAGGACCACCGCGTCCGGGAGGGAGTCTCCCCGCGGGCGACGCAGCGACTGTTCGAGGCGGCGCGCGCACTCGCGGCCATCCAGGGGCGGGAGTTCGTGACGCCCGACGACGTGAACGCCGTCGCCAAGCCCGTCCTCGCGCACCGTCTCACGCTCACGCCCGACGCCCGCGTCGGACAGGTCGACCAGCGAGGCGTCCTCGAAGACGTCCTCGACGGACTCACGGTCCCGTCGGTGAACGCGCGCCGACGGGCGCAGTAGCGGTAGTAGTAGTGAACTGTTTTCGACGGCTCCGCGCCGTCAGGCTCAGCGGTTCGAGAGGGCGACCAGCACCGCGACGGTGCCGCAGAGCAACAGCAGCAGTCCGACGAGGGGCACGTCGGTGACGTTCAACTCCCGGACGGCGAGCGTCGCGCCGACGATTGCGCCGCCATAGAGCGCCGTCGCCGCCGTCCGCGTCACCTCGACGGGCCACGTCCGGCCGCGCACGCCGACCTGTTCGCCGAGCGAGACGGCCCGTTCCCCGGCGTCCCACGCCACGACGGCGGCGACCATCGCGCCGAGGAGGGGGAGCGCGCCGACGTCGGTCAGCACGCCGCCGAGGACGACGGCGACGGTGAGGACGGCCGCTCCCGCGGTGACGAGGCCGCGGGCGCGGTCCGACCGGACGGGGGCGACGCCCGCGCCGAGGACGCCGACGCCCGCGACGCCGGTGCCGGCGACGAGTCGCGTCGGGAGCGTCCCCGGCCCCGTGGCGACGACGAGGACGCCGCCCACGACGCCGCCGACGCCCGCGAGGAGGAGGAGTCCGGCGACGACGGCGTGTCCCCGTCGGCGGACGGCGGCCGCCGCGACGAGGAGGGCCACGCCGCCCAGTTCGGCCGCGAGAGCGAGTTCGAGCGACGCGGCGTCGGCGAGACTCCCCGGTCCCGCCCCGCCGGCGGTGGCGGCCGCGACGACGCCGACGGCCGCGAGGAGAGCGAGGACGCCACCCGGACGGGTCGGCTGTGCCACGTGTCGAGTCACGCGACCCCCTCCCGCGCGCGGAGGAGTTCGGGTCCGAGCGGGTCCGACGGCGACCAGTCCACGACGCGGACGCCCGCGCTCCGGAGGCGGCGGATTCGCGCCGTCCGTTCCACCGTCGCCAGTCGTCCGCCCCGCGTCGCCGTCGTCGTCACGTCCGGGCAGACGACGGTGACGGCCGTCCCCGAGCCCTCCAGTCGGAGCGCGAACGAGGTCACCGCCTCGTCCGAGAGCGGCGAGAACAGGACCACCTGCGTCCCGGGCGAGAGCCGTCGCCGCAACTGCTCCAGTTGGCCGTCCGCCTCCCAGTCGGTCCCGGGCGACGGCGGGAGCGTCGAGAACGCGGGGTGACTCCCCACGCGCCGGCGCGCCCGGGCGAGGTGGTCGTCGCCGGCCCCCGGCGGGAGCCAACACGGCTCCCGTCCGACCGCCGCGAGGCCGACCGGATTCCGGCTGTCGGCCAGCGAAGTCAGGAGTTGCGACAGACCCTCGCGCCCGCAGGCGACGGCGTTCGGTTCGTCCTCGCCGGCCGCGCGGTAGGCCGACGCCCGGGCGTCGAGGCAGAGCACCACCGAGGCGAGACGCTCCTCGCGGAACTCGACGGTGGTCAGTTCGCCCGTCTTCGCGCGCCGCTTCCAGTCGATGCGGGAGAGTGGGTCGCCCGTTCGGTACTCGCGGGTCTGGTGGAACTCGGTTCCGCTCCCGCCCTCGTCCGTCGGGACGGTTCCGCTCCCGCGCCGGGTCTGCCGACGCAGGGGCACCTCGGGAACCGACGCGGCGCACTCGACGGCGGTGTCGGCCCGGACCGTCGTCTCAACCTCCGTCGCGCCGGTCACGTCGCGCGCGAGGACCGTCGCCGGGTCGAACTGGTGGCGGCCGTGTTCGGCGCGGACGGCGTACGTGAACGCCGTCGTCCCGCCGGGCCGGAGGACCGCGGCGTGTCGCGGCGTCCCCGAACTCACGGTGAGCATCGGCGGGACGCCGTCCACGAGGCGAACGTCGGTCAGCGTCTCGTCGCCGACGTTGCGGACGCGGACGGTCACGTCGACGTCGTCGCCGGCCGCGGGGTCGGTTGGTTCGACCGACCGCTCCAGTTCCAGTTCGACCGACGGCGCGGACGACAGCCACGGATAGGCCGCGTAGCCGACGCCGACGGAACCGAGGAGGAGGACGAGCGAATCCTGCACGAGGAGACCGGCCGCGCAGGCGAACAGGGCGACGGCGACGACGCCGCGCCACCGCCGCGTCCGGCGAACGGTCGTCATCGCTCGCCCCCGTCGACGCCCTCGCGCCGGCAGAGTTCGTCCACCGCGCGCTTCGCGCCGCGTTCGAACCGCGACCCCGCGGAGAGCGTCCCGAGGACCCGTCTCGTGGCCGGGACGCGGACGCCGTCGGAGAGGAAGGCGGCCGCCGCCGCGTCGTCGGTCCACGACCCGGCGGTCACGCGCGCCTGCGCCTCCTCGCGGGAACAGCCGTCACGGTGCATCACCGACCGGACGGCCGCCCGGCGGACCCGTTCTCGGACGGCGTCTCGCTCTTCGGCGTCGCCGCGGAACGGGAGTCGCGACTCGCCTTCGACCGTCCGGTCGAACGCGACGCCGGGGTGCGGCGCGTCCTGCACCGTCTCGGGGTTCGGCGGCGTCGCCTGGTCGACGCCCCCGACGCCGCGCAGGCCGAGGACGGCGACGACGACGAGGAGGGAGACGGCGGCGACGCCCGCCGCGAGGAAGTAGTCGTTGCCGGCGGCCGCGACGAGTGCGGCGGCGTCGGGTCCGCTGCCGGGTTCGCCGCCCGCGACGAGGACGATGGCGGCGGCGAGGCCGAGGACGCCGACGACCGCGACGGCGACACGTCCGTGCCGGCTCATCGGTCGCCCCTCCCCGGGTCGACGCCCGCGAGGTCCAACTGCGACAGTCCGCGCTCCATCCGGCGTCGACGCGCCGCCGTCACCTCGCCGCCGCCGTATCTGACCTCCTCGAACACGCGCCGGAGGCGTTCGACGCCGTCGGGGTCGAGGCCGCTCTCCACCGCCGCCGCGGCGCACTCCGCGGTCGTCCGCCGCCACGGGTCGTCCACGTCGGCGGCCGCGAGTACCGACACCCACGCGCGTTCGACGGCGTTCCGCGGTTCGGGTTCGCGCGGCGCGGCCGCCCCCTCGCGCTCTGTGGCCGGCGTGGCGAGGAGTCGGACGATTCGGTCGCGGTGGCGGAAGAGAAGCACGGCCGCCGCGGCGAGGACGCCGAGGACGACGAGGGAGGGGAGCCACGTCGCGAGGAGGTCGAGTAGCTCGTCCAGCAGGCTCTCGTCCGTCGAGGTGCCGCCGCTCCCGTCGTCGGACGAGGACTCGCTCGCGCCCGACGACCGGTCGCCGTCCGACGGGTCCGCCCGCTGGTCGCGTCGCTCTCCGTCGGCCGGCCTCGACCGCCGACGGTCCTCCTCGCCCGCACCGGGGTTCGCGCGTGGCTCGCCGCCACCCTCGCCGGCGGCGGGCCGATTGCGCTCCGCTCCCTCGTCCGACCGGGTCATCGCGCGCTTCAGTTTCCCGGCGTCGTCGGGGCTGATGGGGACGGTTTCGTAGTCGAGGTCGACCGCTTCGTCGGGCGTCGTCTCGAACGTCGTTTCGAGCGTCGTCGAGGCGACGCCGACCGCAGCGATACAGGAGCAGACGACGAGGACAGTGGTGACTGTGTGCAGTTTCATCGTTCGGGGTGCCGGCCGGCCGGCCGACTGTACCGCGGCGGCGGACAGTCGCCGTGGCCCGGAGCCCGCCCCGCGGTTCGCGTCTGCCGTTCCCGACGCGCGGCCCGGATAAGGCGCTTGTGACGTTTGCAGCTGAAACGCGGCGGTTAGTGAGCCGTTAGGCGTGAAACCGTCTGAAACGGTGCGGGACGCGCCGAGGGGAGTGTCCGCCGTCGCTCGAACCACGGCGAACGGCGGCGCGGTTCGCCCCGAACTGACACGTCCGACTTTTTATCCCCGCGCTCGTCGCCCCGTGTATGAGTGTCCGCGACGCGGCCGTCGAGGCGTACCGAGAGGCGCTCCCGGCGCTCGTCGCCAGCCTCGTCGGCGGGCTTGTCGCGGGTGTCATCCTCGGCGGCATGCGCGCGGAACTGCGCGACGTGCCGGGTCTGCTCGTCCTCGTCCCCGCCCTCCTCGCCACCCGCGGGAACGTCTACGGCTCCCTCGGCGCGCGCATCGCCACCGCGCTCCATCAGGGGCTCATCGAACCCCGCGTCACGGCCGGTGACCGACGCCTGCGCGCCGCCGCCGCGGCCGCCCTCGGTAACGGGCTCCTCGCGTCCACGTTCGCCGCCGTCGCCGTCTTCGTCGTCCTCTCGGCCCTCGGGAGCCGGGTCGCGCCGCTCCCGGTCCTCGTCGGCGTCGCCGTCCTCGCGGGACTGCTCTCGGGCGTCGTCCTCGTCGCCGTCGTCGTCACCGTCGTCTTCGCGGGCTACCGCCGCGGGCGCAACCCCGACACGCTGGTCGGCCCCATCGTGACGACGACGGGCGACGTGTTCGGCGTGCTCTTCCTCCTCGTCGCCGTCCGCACCGTGCTCGCCATCCGGGGGGTGCTCTGAGTGCCCACCGAGTGGACCGTCCGCGCCATCACGCGGGCGATGCTCCCCATCCTCCTCCTCCTCACCCTCGTGGAACTCGGCAGCGGACTCGTCCTCGGCAGTTTCGAGGCGGAACTGCTGGAGTATCCGACGCTGCTCGCACTCGTCCCGGTCACCATCGGGACGGCCGGCAACCTCGGGAGCATCCTCGCCGCCCGCCTCTCCACCGCGTTCCACCTCGGGACGCTGTCGTTCGACCCGACCGACGAGGAACTCGTGGGGAACGCCGCCGCCACCGTCGCCCTCTCGGTCACCGTCTTCCCCGTCGTCGGCGCGGGCGCGTGGGGGCTCACCGGCCTCCTCGGCGGGACGAGACTACCGCTGCGGACCGTCCTCGCGGTGTCGCTCGCCTCCGGCGTCGTCCTCGCCGTCCTCGCCGTCGCCGTCACGCTGGCGGCGACGTACGCCGCCTACCGGTTCGAACTCGACCCCGACGACGTGGTCATCCCGCTCGTGACGAACTCCTGCGACGTGCTCGGCGTGGTGGTGCTGTTCGCGTCGGTGCAGGTGTTCGTCTGACCCCGCGCCGTTCGACGCGTCAACCGACGCCGATTAGGTCCGTCAGTCCTCACCCTCACTCGTGCAGTCGGTCGACTCTCTCGCCACGCTGTGGCCCGTCTTCGTCGAGGTGCTCCCCCGCGTCGCCCGCATCGCCGCCCTCGTCGCCGTCGGCGTCTTCGTCGCCAACCTCGCCGTCGGGTTCGGTCTCGTCGAGTACGTCGCCGGCCTCTCGAAGTACCTCACCCGGCCGGCGAACCTCCCGGACGAGGTGGGGACGGCCATCCTCACCACCGCCGCCTCCACGACGGCGGGATACGGCATGCTCGCGGAGTTCCGCGAGTCGGGGCGACTGGACGACGCCGCCACCCTCGTCGCCGTCACCATCAACACGTTCTTCGGCTTCGTCCAGCACATCTTCACGTTCTACGCGCCCGTCCTCATCCCCATCCTCGGCCTCCGCGTCGGCCTCATGTACGTCGGCGCGCGGGCGGCCATCTCGCTGGGCATCACGCTCACCGGCGTCCTCGCGGGCGCTGTGTTGCTCTCCGATGCGAACGTGAGTGGGCGAAGCGCCCCCGACGCCGCGGGCGACGCGGAGAACACGGTCGAAGCCGACGGCGGCGAGACGGACGACGGCACCGCGACCGGTTCCGCGGCGTTCGACGACGGCCCGGAGACGACGCGCGGCGTCGTCCGCGAGGCGGGCGAGAAGACGTGGCCGAAACTGAAGCGCCTCGTCCCCCGCCTCGCCGTCGTCTACTTCCTCGTCACCGCCCTCGTGGAGACGAACGCGGCCGTGTGGCTGCTCGAACGGACGACGGGCGTCCAGACGGTCACGGAGGTGACCGGGTCGATGACGGCCCTGCTCGGACTCCCGGGTGCGGCCGTCCCCGTCGTCGCGGTGTTCGCCTTCGACACCACCGTCGGCGCGGCGACCATCGCACCTCTCATTGGCGAGACGTTCACGCCGCGGACGGCGGTGGCGACGATGCTCGTCGGCGGCATCGTCTCGTTCGCCGTCTCGACGTTCAAGCGCTCCATCCCGTTCCAGTACGGCATCTGGGGGGCGCGCTTCGGGTCGAAAGTCGTCGCCGTCAACACCGCGCTGAAGGTGCTGTTCATCTCGCTCGCGTTGGTCGTGTTGCTCGCGCCGTGAGACGGCCCGCACCGTGAGACTGCCGCCGCGTCACTCCGCGTCGGCTGCCGCTCGCGACGCCGCGTACGCCCCGAAGCCGGGGGCGGCTCTTTGTCCGCCCCGACCGTATCGGGGCCTATGACGGACCAGCGACGGTGCCCCGATTGCGGTGTCGACATGGAGCGGATGGACGTACAGACGACGGACGGCTTCAAACTCCACCTCGTGACGAACGAACCGAAGCGGGGGCTACTCGGCGGCATCGGGATGAAAGAGACGCTCGCGCCGTCGGTGTACGTCTGCCCGGAGTGCGGACTCGTCCGCCTCTACGCGGACCGCGACGAGGCGGACTGAGACTCCGCCGCGCTACTCCCGTTCGTCGGGCTGAACCGGTTTCCCGTCCTCCGTCGGCGGCGCGACGTGGTCGACGAACGCCTCGACGCCCGGGCTGTCGACGGTGACGTGCACTTCGATGTCGCCGAGTTCGTCGGGGTTGCCGACGGCGAAGTTGACGACGCCCTTGAACGCCGCCTGCTTCTTCAGCGCGAACGAGAAGCCGTCCTCGTCGGCGCGCTTGGTGAACTCCCGGCGGGCGGTGTCGAGGATGGCCTGCTCGTGGAGTTTCTCGGAGAACTGTTCGAGCGAGTGCGTCTCGCCGACGATTCGGCCCGCCTCGCGCTCGAACTCCACGTTCGGGAAGATGTTGCGCACGGCGTCTTCGACCCTGTCCGTCACCTCCGTGTCGCGCACCGGGACGACGATGCGCGCTTCGGCGCTGTATATCATGCGTTGCCCTCCGCTTCGCGTTCGGTTTCCGGGTCGTCGGACTCGACGGCGTCGGGACCCTCCCGCAGGAGCGTCCGGATTCGCTCGCGGAACCGTTCGAGCGACTCCGTGTTCTCGACGACGACGTCCGCGCGGTCCATCACCTCGCCCATGCCGAAGCCGAGTTCGCGCTCCTCCCGTTCGCGCAACGCCTCGCGGTCCACGTCGCTGTCGTCGCGGCCGCGGTCCGACAGGCGTTCCGCGCGCAGGTCGAACGGGGCTTCGATGCTGACGAGGACGAACTCGTCGCCGTAGGCCTCCTCGAAGCGGTCGAGTTCGTACTCCGAGCGGAGGCCGTCCACCAGCACCACGTCGCTCGTCTCCAACTCCGTCTCGATGAGGGGGAGCGACCGCGCGGCGATGGCGTCCAGTCCCTCCTCATCGCGGAGCGCTTTGGCTATCTCGCCGTGGTGCTCCGCGGGGTCGAGGCCGCGCGACCGACACTCGGCGCGAATCACGTCGCCCATGGTCACGACCGGGACCCCCGCGTCCCGCGCGACGTCCGCGGCTTCGCCCTTCCCGCTTCCGGGGAGCCCGACGGTTCCGATGACCTTCATCGTCGCTCGCTTCTCGTCTGCCGGACTTAGGAGTGCCGTTCCACCTCTTTACTTCGTCCGGCGCGCCGAAAGCGCACCACTCCTCGTAACAATCTGGACCACAGGCGGTGAATCGAGAGCGATGGTTGCGAGGCTACTCGCTGACGTCGGTCTTTATCACCGTCGCTGCCCGCGTGGTCAACCGGAGGACCCGATCGGTGACGCTCCCGAGAAGGGCCCGGTACTCTGCGGGTCGGCGCTTCGTCCCGAGCACCAACAGGTCGACGTCGCTCTCGTCAGCGTACGTCACGATCTGTTCGGCGGGCTGGCCGTGCCGTAGAGCCTCGACGACTTCGACGCCGTGCTCGGCTGCTCTGGTACGGATATCCTCTATCGTGTCTTCACCCAGTTCTTCCAAGCCGTGCTCCGGACCTTCGGCTTCGTCGACGTACTCATCACCACTATACGACGTCACCACGTCCTCGTCGACGACGTAGAGCACGTGCAGTACGGCGTCGTGAGCTGCAGCTAATTCGATCGCGTGCGATTCGGCCTCCGCAGAGGCAATCGTTCCGTCGGTCGAGAGCAAGATTCGGTCGTACATTCGGCGGCATTTCGACGACGAAGGAGATAAAACCAGTTCTGGCTCTTACCGTCTGAGGAATGCATCCAGAAGACGGGCACGTCATCGGACCTGCTCGTCCGGGTTTCGTTCGTTTGGCTGGTTTCAAACGGAGGGGAACCGGGGCTCGGACGGATGTGAGCGCATCCTCTCGGAGCGTTCGAGCAGGGCCTGACCGACCGCCGGGCCCCCGGTGGCTTCGACCCGACCCGGCGCGTTCGTTGCCGCACCGACATCCCAACCACTGGGACCGACTCGCGCCCCGCCTCTTGCAAGACGGCGAAACCGTCGTCTCCGTCTGGTAGGACTCGTAGCGGTCGGTTCTCCACCTGCACGTAGCGAATCTCGCCGTCTCGTTCCAGTTCTTTTCGACGAGGAGAAATGGTGCTCCTGACTGCCGGAACTCTCTTCTCTACTCGCCGCTCCGTCCGACGACGCTTTACTCTCCGAGCGACTCGTTCCGCGTATGAGCGACCGTTCCCTCCTGGTCCGTGCGCTGTGGTTCGTGTTCGTCGGCTGGTGGGCGACGCCCATCGTCGTCAACGCCGCGTGGGCGCTGAACGCCACTATCGTTCTCCTCCCACTCGGTATCAAACTCATCAACCTCGTCCCGACGGTACTCTCGCTGAAGGAACCGCGCTCGCTGTCGGCGCCCGACTCCGGCCGCGGTCAGCGTTCTCTGCTCGTCCGCGCCGTCTACTTCGTGTTCGTCGGCTGGTGGCTCAGTTTCCTGTGGGCGAACGCCGCCGCGATACTGGCCGTCACCGTCGTCGGCCTGCCCGTCGCCTACTGGATGTTCAACCGTCTGCCGTTCGTCACGTCGCTGTACCGATTCGACGGCTGACGGGCCGAACCCACATCGCTTTTGAACTGCCGGGAAGTGAGTGCAATCGAGGGCGCGTAGCTCAGTTGGACAGAGCGTCGGACTTCTAATCCGATGGTCGCGGGTTCGAATCCCGTCGCGCTCGTTTTTCGCCGAGCGAAGCGAGGCGTGAAAACGATTACCGGCGGGATTCGAATCAGAGAGCGAACGGAGTGAGTGACCGTGGTTCGAATCCCGTCGCGCTCGCTTCGTTCGCGGGGGTCCCGTCGCGTTCTTATCTGTTTCCGCCGCCGAGCGAAGCGAGGCGTGAAAACGACTACCGGCGGGACTCGAATCAGAGAGCGAACGGAGTGAGCGACCGTGGTTCGAATCCCGTCCCGCTCGTTCGGCCTTCGGGAGAACTTCGTTCTTCCGTGCTCCCGTTCGCTCCGCTCACGGGAACTTCGGCCTCACTCGCGCGACGACCCCCCGCTCGCTTCGCTCGCGGGGGTCCGTCACTTCTCCTGCCGACGCCCACCATTCCATCGACGCGAGCAGCAGAACCGCGCTCCGCTTCGAGAGTCGTTGCATGGAACGGTCGACGACCAACTAGTGCAATTTTTGGTATTTCACAACTTCTTTACTATCTCTGCTCGTAACAGTTCGATATGGTAAATATCGATCATCAAGCGATAACTCATCTGACGAGTGGCTCGGTCGGTCGTCCCGTTATCGCGAGTGCGACGCTCTCTTTGGAGGACGGACGCCAGGTGCGAGGATTCGGAAAGTCGTATCTCACGTGGGGCCGCGCGGAGTCGAAGGCGCTCCAACAGGCGAAGTGGGCCGCCGAGGAAACGGGGTTATCGTACGAGGTGACGGAACTTTCGGTCGGAAATGGCCTCTCGATAACGTTCCTCGACACCGAGTACCGCGTCCGTGAGTCGAACTTCGACTTCCCGCCGTACAAGGTCGGACTGCGCGTCCACGCACCCAACCAGTCGTTCGACGTCGCCGGTACCTCCTTCTTCCGCCTCGGTCGAGCCTTCGGGGACGCCATCTCGACGGCCCAGTCTCGCCTATCGTCCCAGCCCTAGCGGCGGCATTGCGCCCTTCTCGAACCGTTCGCCGACCGCGTTCTCACTTTCGGAGTTCGTCGAGGACGCTCCGTTTGGCGATCCACTCGCCGACCTGCGAGAGCAACCAGACGGGTGTGAACACGATGGCCGTCCCGACGACCAAGAGTAACCGCGCCGCGGCTTTCGCCAGGTCGTAGAGCACCAACGCCGTGTTGACGGCCACCGCGAACGCGGAGACGAGTAAGGCGATTCCGAGCACGCCCCCGACCGGTTCGGGTAGCGACTCGGGCGACCCGACGGCGATGAAGACGCCCACGCTGACGAGGAAACAGACGGTGAACGCGCCCCAACTGATGGCGAGTCGTCTCATACCGCCGTCGGTACCGTACTGCGGGTCGTCTCGCCACGCGCTGAATCCCGTGACGACGACGTACGGCGACATGAGCACGAACGCGACGACGGCGGCGACGCCGACCGTCTCCACTTCGTTCGGACCACCGGTGAGGGGACCGTTCACTGCGGCGAACCCGACGCCGGTCGCGAGCGTCGACACGCCGACGGCCCACGGGAGAGCGTGGAAGTCGGAGAGTTCGACAGCGACGGGGAACGTTCCGAACGCGAACAACAGCGTCGACGCGGCGGCGACGACAGCGACGGCCCAGAACGCGGTTTCGCCGAGCGGGATGGCCGCGGTCTGTTCCGTGAGCGACGCCAGCAGAACCAGACAGACCGGGGGGAGCAGGAATCCGGGTGCACGCGTCCGTATCTCGTCGGGCGTCTCGACCCCGTGCATCGACGTGCGCATCTGTCCGGGGATTCGTTCGAGTATTCGCACGCCGTACTGTACCGCGTAGACGATGGAGGGGACGACGAGAATCAGCCCGAGTCCGACGTTCTCGGGGGAGTCGATGACGGACTGCGGGAGGCTCCATTGCGAGAAGACGTACAGGCCGAACACGACGGCGACGAAGATGACGAAGGTGACGTACAGGAGGACGAGCAACTCTCGGATTCCGCCCCACGCGGCGACCGTTCCGGTCGATATCTTCTCGGCGAGGTCCCGCCCTGCCGGCAGATAGCTCGGCGTACCGATAGACCCGCCGACGCTGTCGTAGGCCGCGAACCCGACGACGAGCAGTTCCGGTATCGGATACAGCAGCGACACCTCCGCCAGCAACACGCCGAGAGCGACAGCGACGAACGCGCCGCGGAACGTGAACTCGAAGAACGACAGTTCCGTCCGCATCCTCTTCGGGAGCACTACCATCGACTCGTCGTCGTAAGAGAGGACCCTCGTCGAGGACCCGACGTTCGGGAGAACGGTCGCCACGCCGAACAACGGGACCGTCATCCCGACGACGACGACGGCCGACTGCACGGAGAGGGGAAACGGGGTCGTTCCGACCGAGGGGATAAGCGAGACGATCGCCTTCTCCGTCACGATACCGACGAGGATGGCGGACACCGAGAGCGCGGTTCGTACGGGGAGGCCGGCGGCCCAGTCGCTGATTCGCGTCGGAAACAGATGTGGCGCGAAGTAGAACACGAGCGAGAACAGGAACAGCCACCCGATTCCCCACCCGATCGTTGCGAGGTCTAGCACGTGGCGGCTGACGATCAACATTCCCAGCGGAACGACGAGACTGTCGCCGATACCGACCAACTCAGCCACACCCCGAAAGAGGAGGTCCGTCACCGCGAGTCCGCCGATGCCACCGAGGAACAGCAATCGACTCTGTCCGGAACCTACTACCATGGCGTACTTTCTGTACATCTGTCTTGTTATATTTTAGTCGATACCGCTCCGGCCGACCGAGTGCTCCTGAGCGGCCCCGATGGCCGTGACCGCTCCTCGCCGTCACTGTCGTTGAATTCCCGCAAAGAGAGCGAGTCGATCGGCTACGGACGGGTGCTACACGGCGTCTGACGACCGTACAGTCGCGGTTTCAGAGCAGTTCGAGCGTCCGTCCGCAGTCCGGGCACTCCTCGTCCACGATGCTCACCGGCGTGTCGCAGTCCGGACAGAACTCTCGGTAGCAGGCGGGGTCGCCCATGTCGCCGTCTACGCGCCCCCGCCTGTTGTACGTTGTCGCCGGTGAGCCTCCGGCTCACTCGTCGGCCACGTCGGCCGTCTCGCGGAGCCAGTCCTGACCGAACTGCGCGCCGTAGAGGCGGGCGTACGTCCCGCGCCGCCGGACCAACGCCGCGTGCGTCCCCGCCTCGACGACGCCCCCGTCGGCGACGACGTAGATTCGGTCCGCGTCGTCGACGGTGGACGGCCGGTCCGTGACGACGACGAGTCGGCGGCGGCGCGCGAGGGCGGCGTACCGTTCCCGTTCGTCCTCCTGTCGCCCGTCGCTCCCGAGAGCGTTCCGGAGGACGCCGTCGGCGTCGAGGAGGCGGTGCGCGACGGCGGTCAGGGCGGCACCGTCCGTCGCGGTTCCGACGACGGCGACGAACGATTCGTCCGCGGCGGGCGGTTCGAGGCGGCGGGCCGTCGGTACCGCGCCGGACTTCCTCGCGTCCGTCGCCGACTCGCCGGCGTGCGGGTTCATGGCACGGCGGTACGCCGCGTCTGGTGATAAGTAGTCACGCCGATACCCGGCGCGGCGTTCGTTTCGGTGGGACTAACCCCGCGTTTCGGGTGGAACAGTCATCCTCCCGCCGTCGATGCGGACGAACATCCGATTCGGCAGTCGGGGAGTCAGGTCCGCCGTCGGCGCGGGCGTCCGGTAGTCGGTGCGTACCGCGAGACGCGTCGCTGTCGGGCGCGGCGTCGAAAGAATGTCGGGTTCGGCGTGAAGCCGACGGTTGCGCGACGATTCAGACGGGGGTCGTGGGGGCGTACGGGTCCGGCGTCCGAAGGGGCTCGCGGGTCACGTTCGTTCCCCGCTCGCCTGTCGAGGCGGGTTTCCGCTCCCGTCGGTCGCGTTTTCCCGCCTCGCTTACATCGCGCCGCCCATACCGCCCATGCCGCCCATGCCGCCCATGCCGCCGCCGCCCGGGGGCATGTCGTCGCCTTCGTCGTCGTCGCCCGTCTGGCCACCGGAGAGGTCGCCAGCGGCGATGACGTCGTCGATGCGGAGAATCATGACGGCCGCTTCCGTCGCGCTCTCGATAGCCTGCGTCTTCACGCGGAGGGGTTCGACGACGCCCTCCTCTTCCATGTCGATGACCTCGCCCGTGTAGGCGTCGAGGCCGGCACCGAACTCGCCGCCGTCGTGGCGGGCGCGGAGGTCGACCAGCGAGTCGATGGGGTCGAGACCGGCGTTCTCGGCGAGGGTGCGCGGGATGACGTCGAGTGCCTCGGCGAACGCCTCGACGGCGAGCTGCTCGCGGCCGCCGACGGAGTCGGCGAACTCGCGGAGCTGCAGGGAGAGTTCGGTCTCGGGCGCGCCGCCGCCGGGGAGGACCTTCCCGTCTTCGAGCGTCGTGCGGACGACGCCGAGGGAGTCCTCGATGGCGCGTTCGACCTCGTCGACGACGTGGTCGGTACCGCCGCGGAGGATGAGCGTGACGGACTTGGCGTCCTCGACGTCCTCGACGAAGATGCGCTGGTCGCCGCCGATGTCCTTCTCGGCGACGGAGCCGGCAAAGCCGAGGTCGGACTCCTCGATGTCGTCGAGCGAGCCGACGACGCTGCCGCCCGTCGCGCGGGCGAGGCGCTTGAGGTCCGACGACTTCGCGCGGCGGACCGCGAGGATGCCTTCCTTGGCGAGGTAGTGCTGGGCCATGTCGTCGATGCCGTCACCGACGAACACGACGTCGGCGCCGACGTCGGCGAGCTGGTCGACCATCTCCTTCAGCTGCTTCTCCTCCTGGTCGAGGAACTGCTGAAGCTGGTCGGGGTCGGTGACGTTGACTTCGGCGTCGATTTCGGTCTCGCGAACTTCGAGGGCGCCGTCGAACAGGGCGACGTTGGCGTCCTCGACCATGTAGGGCATGTTCTCGTGGACGCGCTCTTTGTCCACGATGACGCCCTCGACGAGTTCGGAGTTGTCGATGGAACCGCCGACGACCTTCTCGACGGAGACGTTGTCCGTGTCGATGCCCTCGTCGTCCGCGACGGCCAGCACGGCGTCGACGACGAGTTCCGCGAGGAGGTCCTTCGCGGACTCGGCGCCCTTGCCCGTCATCGCCGTCGAGGCGATCTTCACGAGCGTCTCGCGGTCGTCGGGGGAGACGTCGATGGCGTCGTCTTCGAGGACCTCTTTGGCCTTCTCGGCGGCCTGACGGAAGCCCTGTGCGATGGTGGTGGCGTGGACGTCCTGCTCGATGAGTTCCTCGGCCTGGTCGAGGAGTTCACCGGCGATGACGACGGCCGTCGTCGTTCCGTCTCCGACCTCGTCCTCCTGTGTCTCGGAGACTTCGACGATCATGTTGGCCGCGGGGTGGTCGATGTCCATCTCCTTGAGGATCGTTACGCCGTCGTTGGTGACGACGACCTCGCCGGAGTTGTCGACCAGCATCTTGTCCATGCCCTTCGGACCCAGCGTGGTCCGGACGGCTTCGGCCACGGCCTTCCCGGCCGTGATGTTCATCGACTGCGCGTCCTTCCCCTGCGTGCGCTGGGAATCTTCACCCAGAATAATCATGGGCTGACCCTGCTGCATTCGCTGAGACATATTCGCTCCGATGGTTGTTTGCGATTCTATAAAAAAGTTTCCCATGCGGTTGGCCAAACCGGCACACGGGGCGGCTCTACGCGTGTTAGACGTTGGCATGAAACCGCCCCTATATATACGTAACCGGTCGTCCCGACGCCGACTCGGTCCGTCCGCCGAACCAGTCGCTCCCGGTCGTTCGGAGCGGTCAGAGAGAGAAGAATCCGTTCAGTCGGAGGGCTGGACGTCGAAGTCTCGCGTCAGTTCGTTGTGCTTGCGTTCGAGGAACGAGTAGACCGCACCGTGGGGGGCGCCGTCGAGAATCATCCCGACGGCGCGACGGACGGCCTCGACTTCCTCCGGTTGGCCGATGATGCCGAGCGTCGTCCCGCGGATGACGACTTCGGCGCCCGACAGTTCCTCCATCAGTTCCCGCGTCCGGCCGTTCTCGCCGATGAGTCGGCCCTTCTGTCGCTGGAGGTCGTTCTTGTTCCGCGTGTGCTCTTGCAGGTCGACGAGTTCGAACGTCCGCATGTCGTCGTCGAGAAGCGAGAGCGCGGCTTCGGGCGTGAAACCGCGGCCGACGGCGCGGACGATGTCGGGGGCGAGCATCCCGGTCACCGGGTCGCCCACCTCGTCGATGGCGACGGCGCCCGTCTCGGAGTCGATGTCCAGGCGAACTTCGGCCCGACGCTCTATCTCGCGCATCGTCTCGCCGCCCTCGCCGATGAGGACGCCGATACGGTCCTGCGGGACCTTCACGTGTTGCATATACCACTCGCTATCCGGCGGAACGGTTTAAGAGTTTGTCCGGCGGTTCGGGGAGTGTGGACGCGTCTCGTGGCGGTCTGGGTGTGTCACTCGTCCGTCGGTTCCGCGTCCGTCCCGGCGTCCCGTTCGTCCACGTCCGGGTCCCCCGTCGGGTCGGCGTCCACGTCGGTGACGAACTCGTACAGGTCGTCGGCCGAGGTATCGGTTCCCTGCCGCGAGAAGAACTTCGCGACGTTGCGGCAGTCCCGTCGGAGGAACTCGCCCGCGTTCGGGTGGTGGACGGTGACGGCCTGTCCGAGGTCGATTATCACGAGTTCGCCGTCGTGGATTATCATGTTGTACTCGGAGAGGTCGCCGTGGACCAGACCGGCCGAGTGGAGTCGTCGCATGTACTCCCGGACGACTTCGTACGCCGTCTCGGGGTTCTCGACGTTCACCTCCGCGAGACGACGCGCCCGGTCCTCGACCAACCCCACCAGTTCCATCACGAGGACGTTCCGCTCGACGGCGATGGGTTCGGGCACGCGGACGCCCGCCCGGCGGGCGCGTTCGAGGTTGGCGAACTCCTTCTGCGTCCACGCGAGGACGACCCGCTTCTTGTCGTTACCGATGCCCTCGAAGCGCGGGTCCCCCTCGAGGTAGTCGCGCATGTGCCGGAAGTTCGACGCGTTGATGCGGTATATCTTGACCGCGACGTCGGTGTCGTCCTGACCGAGCGCTTCGTACACGTTCGCCTCCTTCCCCGTCGAGATGGGGCCACCGAACGCGTCGATGTGGCCGTCCTGAACGAGTTTGTAGATGGCGGCGAACGTCGCGTCGTCGAACACCGACTGCTCGACTTTGAACTGGTCGGCGTCCTTCAACCGCTTTCTGAACTCGTCGAACTTTCGGTCGCGCTTTCTGGCGATGCGGTCCGCCTCGGTGTCCGTGACGTCTATCGACTCCCACTCGTCACCGGGCGTGTCCGCCTCCTCCGGCGCGACGAGGCCGAACTCTTCGCTCTCGGTCATCTCTCGGAACCTACGAGCGGCCGACGGAAAAGCGTCACAGGTCGAGCCCCGGTGATTCGGCCGCGTCGGCCGCGATTAAGTTCTCCGTTACACGGGCCGTATCCGCGGTATAACCAAGGCGGCGACACCGAACGGTACGAAGCGATGAACTCCTCTCGGTCCCGTCCGGGCGACTCCTCGGCGTCCGTCCGGTCGCTCCTCGGGTCCGGCCTCGGCATCGCCCTCCTCGTGGCCGGACTCGCGGTCTGGTACGCGACGAACCTCTCCGGCAGTTTCCACGTGGACGAGACGCTGTACGCGCAGTCCGGACTCGCCGTCTTCCGGGGGAACCCGTACACCAACCCCACGCACGCGTTCGCGCCGACGGCGAAGTACTTCGTCGGCCTCGGACAGGTGCTGTTCGGCCGGACGACCGTCGGCGCCCGCGCCTTCGTCGTCGGCTTCGGACTCGCCGCGGTGTACCTCACCTACCGACTGGCGACGACGCTCCGCGGTCCGGTCGTCGGACTCGTCGCGGCGTTCCTCCTCGGCACCTCCTACCCGTTCGCCACGCAGTCGGTGGTCGCGATGCTCGACGTCCCCCTCGCCTGCTTCGTCGTCGTCCTCACCGTCGTGACGCTCCGGTGGCACCGGACGCGCGACCGCGCGTGGCTCCCGTTCGTCGGCGTGTTCGCCGTGGCCGCGGCGACGACGAAGGCGTACGGCTTCCTCTACGTGCTCCCGCACGTCTGCTTTCTCGGCGTCGTCCTCGCCCGCCGGTACGGCGTCCGGTCGCTTCACCGACGCGCGTCGCCGTTCGTCGGCGGGTCCATCGTCGCCCTCGGCCTCGTCTACCTCCCCCTCGTCCTCTTTCGACACCCGCCGGCCCCCGCGGAGTACACCGCCGGCGTCCCCTTCGCGTCGGCGATTCTGGACCTCCCCGTCGTCGGTAACTTCGCCTACGTGTTCGGCGCCGCCCTCGTGAAGAACCTCGTCCACACCGGCGACGGACACGCCGTCGTCGTCGCCGGCTCCGTCCACCAGTACCCGCCCGTCTGGTCGTACCTCTACTGGCTCGGCACGGAGGGCGGGACGCTCCTCCTCGGCGCGTTCCTCCTCGCCGTCGCCGCCGCCGCTTTCCGAGCGACCGCCGAGCGAGACGCTCGATGGGCGCTCCTCGGGGCGGCCATCGTCGTTCCGTTCGTCGCGCTCAGCCTGCTGACGGTCAAATTCCCGCGCTACGTCCTCCCGCTGTACCCGCTCGTCTTCGCCGCCGGCGTCGTCGCCGCCCGGGACGGACTGGTCGTCGCCCGCCGACGGCTCAGAGTCAACGGCGTCCGCGTCTCCCGGTCGCAGGCCGCCGCCGCGGTGGCCGTCCTGCTCGTCGTCGCCCTCCTCGCGCCGCCGTCCGCCGCCCTCCGGTCGGCGACGCAGCCCATCGGCACCGACTCGGGCTACGACGACGCGGCCGACTACGTCGCCGAGATGGCCGCCGACGACCCCGACGAGACGGTGACGGTGCTCACCTACAGCGGCACGATTCGAATCCCGTTCGCGTACTACCTCGGCGACGCCGAGAACGTGGAGGTACACAACTTCCAACTGAACGACGGGGTCAGCGAGCGCCAGTACGCCGAGTACCGGCGCATGATAGAAGACGACGAGATAGACGTCGTCGTCACCCGGTCCATCCAACCGCGTCTGGACGAGTCGTTCCACGAGACGGTGACGGCGCACGGCGAACGCGTGGTGTCGGTGCCGCAGGTGCCGGGGGAGAACCGGGTCGTGGTCTACCGACTGGAGGAGTGAGTGACGAGCGAGCGCACCGTCGGCGAGAACAGTCGATTCAGGCGATGTGACCTTCTTCGCGGAGCTGGTCGGCCTCGGACTTCTCGTAGCGCCACGTCACGTCGGCCTTCTCGTCCTGCCAGTCCCACGGTTCGACGAGGACCACGTCGTCCTCGCGAATCCAGATTCGCTTCTGCATCCGGCCCGGAATCCGCGCGGTCCGCTCGACGCCGTCCGCACAGCGAACCTTGATTCGGTTCGCACCGAGCATGTTCGTCACGACGGCGAACACCTCGTCGTCGTCGGGCATTCGGAGGTCGCGTCGCCCCGCGTTCTCGTCGTCGCTCATGGGGCCGTGTTCGTTCCCGCGTCGTTTAAAACCGCCGTTCAGTTTCTTCGCCAGAGCGGTACGCTTAGGTGAGTGTCGGGGCGAGCGACGGTATGTTCGACAAACTCGGTGCGAAAGGTATCGCCGGTGTCGTCTGCCTCCTCGTCGGCATCGCCGTCGTCGCCTACCAGGCTCCCATCGTCGCCGCCGGCATGGCCCTCGTCGTCGCCGGACTGGGTCTCGTCGCCTCCGGCCTCGTCCAGTCGGCGCTGGGCGCGTTCGGGATGGTCTGAGGGGCGACCCCTCACAGCACGTCTCGTAGCCACGCGAACACCGCGTCTCGAAGGTCCGGGTACCAGTACGACGAGTGCAGGTAGACGTGGTCCGCTCCGGGGTCGGTCCGGAGTTTCACCCTCGCGCCCGCCTCCGCCAGCGACGCCGCCAGCGTCTCCGAGGATTCGACGGAGACGACGCCGTCCGCCTCGCCGTGCAGGAGGAACGTCGGCGGCGCGTCCCCGGAGACGTGCGTGAGGGGGGAGGCGGCGGCGTACCGGTCGGGGTGGTCGTCGGGCCCGCCGCCGAGGAGCGCTCGGACCTCCGCCGTCTCGTCCGCCCGCAGGTCGTACGCGCCGCTGACTCCGACGGCGGCGTCGACGGCGGGCGCGGGCCCTCCCCCGCCGAACGCGCCGTCCGGTGCCAGCGCGGCCAACAGCGAGAGGTGCGCACCCGCGGAGTGGCCGACGACGGCCACCCGGTCCCCGTCGCCGCCGAACGTCTCCGCGTTCGCTCGGACCCACGACAGACACCGTCGAACGTCGCGTATCTGCGCGGGGAACGTCGCCTCGTCGCTCGGTCGGTACTCGACTTCGACGGCGACGAACTCCTCGCTGACGTCGTCGTCGGCCGTTTCTCGGGAGTTCGCGGAGGCGCCTCCCGCGGCGTCCAGCGCCCACCGGGCGAACTGCCCGCGCGCGCCGGACTCCCACCCGCCGCCGTAGACGAAGACGACCACGGGCGCGCCCGAGACGCCCGCGCTCCGGTAGGTGTCCACCCGGAGGCGGTCGGTCACCTCGCGGCCGCGTTCGACCCGTATCTCGCCGGTCCGTCCGCCGTCGTCGCTCGCGTCGGTCACGACTCACCCGGCGTTCCGGCGGACCGAGAATCTTCTCCCGCGGGCGTCGGGGGGCGACCCGCCGCCCCCTCTCCGCTCACCTGATGACCGTCACCGGGACGCTCGCCTTGTCGACGACGCTCTTCGCGACGCTCCCGACGACGAGTTCCCGTTCCTCGGACAGCCCTCGGTGGCCGACGTATATCGCGTCGGCGTCCGCCTCGTCGGCGTACTCGACGACGGCGTCGGCAGGCGCCCCGGTCAGCAGACGCGTCTCGACGGGCGGACCCCCGCCCGTCGCTTCGGCGACGTCGGCCGTCAGTTCTTGCGCCTCCCGGAGCGCCTCCTCCCCCATTTTCACCGCCTTGTCGCCGCCGGGGAGGACGATTTCGCCGCCGACCAACTCCGTCTCGGGCGTCAGGACGTGGACGATTTCCAGCGTGGCGTCGAGCGCTATCGCGTGCTTCGCGGCGTATCTGACGGCCGCGTCGGCCTCCGCCGACCCGTCCGTCGCGACGAGGAATCTCATATCCGTCAGTCCGACCGCCGTCCGGAAAAACAGCACCGCAGGTTCTCAGCCGGTGAGACCGTTCGATACCGCTCAGGACCGCTGCTGTCGAATCTGCTCGCGGCCGGGGGCGACGAGTTCGTTCAGGTAGTCCGCGAGCGCTCCCTTGGCGTCGGCGGGGTGGAGTTCGCCCGAGTCGAGGTCCGCGGCCAGCGACTCGTAGTCGTCGTACGTCAGGTCGCCGCCGTACTGTTCGGGGCGTTCGACCACGACGTCGCCGAACCGGGGGAAGACGTGGTACTCGAATATCTGCAGCACGGGGTTCTCCCGTTCCTCGCCGTCGTCGGTGGGGTCGGGGGTTCGCGACGGCGGGCAGTACGCCTTGTTCACCTTCTCGCGCAGTTCCTCTTCGCTGTCCTCCATCGAGATGGAGACGCCCGCCGAGGAGGACATCTTGCCGACGCCCGTCGAGAGGTCGGCGATGAGGGGGGTGTGCAGGCACGTCGGCGCGTCCGCGTCGATGCTCGGCAGGGTGTCGCGGGCGAGCATGTGGACCTTCCGCTGTTCCATCCCGCCGATGGCGAGGTCCACGTCGAGGTAGACGATGTCCAGCGCCTGCATCAGCGGGTAGACGGCCTGCGCGACGGTGACGGTGTCGCCGCTCTTTATCTCGGCCATCGCGCGTTCGGCCCGCGACAGCGACGTCTCCAGTTCGAGGGCGTGCAGGTCCAGCGCGTACGCTTCGTCCAACTGGAACTCCGAGCCGAGGACGAACTCCGTCTGGTCCTCCGCCAACCCGTAGGCGACGAACTGCTCCTGCATCCGCGTCGCCGTCTCGCGAATCTCCTCGAACGTCCCCTTCCCGTTGAGGTAGGCGTGGACGTCCGCGAGGAGGACGACTACCTCGAAGCCGGCCTCCTGTAACTCGATGAGTTTGTTGGCCGTCAGCATGTGGCCGATGTGGAGGACGCCCGACGGTTCGTAGCCGACGTAGGCCCGCTTTCCGTCGGGGTCGTCGGCTAACGAACGTACCTCGTCCTCCGTGACCACCTCGGCGGCGTTCCGGGTGATCAGGTCGTACGCGTCCATACGTGTTCGTGTCCGGGGGGGAGGATATGACTTCTGGAACGACTCTTCGACGCTCGCGTCCGCGTCCCCGGGAGACGGTCCGCCAGCGGCGACCCCTCCGCCGAACTCCGGGCGGGTAAAGAAACGCTCATGCCCGTTCCACCGCTAGCGACGACCGATGGCAACGCGTTCACCGCTCGTTATCCTCGCGGGACTCGTCCTCGTCGCGTTCGTCCCACTCGCGGTCATGTGGGTGACCGTCGCCGGGTGGGGCGGACTGGGCTACCTGCTCGGGTTCGCCGTCTACTTCCTCGTCTTCCACGTCCTCGTCCCGGCGCGAGTGTACGTCCACGCCCGGGACCGCGGCAGCAACTCGAAACTCGCGTGGACCGCGCTCGCGTTCGTCCTCCCGATTCTCGGCGCGGCGCTCTACTTCCTCGTCGGGATGGCGTTCGACCGGGCCGAACCGGCCGGCTGAGACTACGCCACCAGCGACAGCACCGTCGTCGCGAGGCCGTACGTCACCCCCGTCGAGAGGAGGAGCACCGCGCCGCCGAGTCCGACCCCCCGCTGCGACTCACGCTCTGAGACCGACTGGTAGCCCCGGGCGAGGAGGGAGACGGCCGCGAACAGGGCGAGTGCGCCGCCGCTGACGAACACGAGCGCGTCTCGCTGCCCGGCCGAGACGAGCCGTATCGCGTCCGCCCACCGGAGACCGAACTGAACCGCCGCGAACGACATCCCGCCGACGGCGGCCGAGAGTAAGAGGTTGGGGAGCCACTCCGGCGTCGGCCCGACCGAGAGCGCGTCGCGAACGCGGCCGGCGGCGGCGAACGGGAGGGTGAACAGGCCGGCGACGAGGCCGACGGCGCCGCCGAAGGCGACTGCGACGACGGCGGCGAACGCGACGCCGCCGGGTGGAGAGAAGGGCATAGCGCAGGGTTGCTGTCGGTCGGCTTGAACGTTCGGGAGAGACGAGTGGGCGCGCCGCCGTCGCGTCAGCGACTCTCGCTCCGCGTCTCGGCGCGGTGTTCGGAGATGATGCGGTCGACCATCTGCGACTGCTGTTCCTTCCGGCGGTCCGCCGCGCGGCGCTCCCAGTCGTCGATGAGTTCGGCCACGTCGGACTCGCGGGCGACGGCGAGTTCGTCTATCTCCTGCATCGTCACGCCGTCGGCCGGGCCGACCGGAATCTCGTGGTCGAACAGCACCGCGTCGGCGGCGTCGGAGAGGCCACCGGAGCGGATGACCGCCCGGGGGTCCGTCTCCGCGAGTCGCTCGGCCGTCGACCGCCCGGCACCGGAGGCGTCGCGGAGGTACACCACGTCGCCCGCGGCGAGTCCGTACGCCTCGTCGGCGCGTTCGATGGCGTCCTTCGTGAACTGCTCGACCACCTTCACGGGGACGAGGTTCTTGTTGGTGTTCACGTCGGCGAAGTTCGAGTGGTCCAGCTTCCAGAGGCGCTTCAGGCGCTCTATCTTCTCCGCGAGTTCCTCGTTCTCCTCGCGGACGGACGCCAGTTCGCGTTCGAGCCGACCGTTGTCGCGTTCGAGACGCTGCACCTCCCGTCGCTCTCTGGCCTCGCGCCGTTCCTCCCGCTTGGCCTCAGACAGTTCCTCCTTGTACTCCTCGATGGTCTCGTCTTTCTCCTCGATGGTCGCTTCGAGGCTCTCGGTGTGCGATTCGAGGCGCTCGACGCGGCGTTCCAGCCGGCGAATCTTCTTCTCCTCGTCGGTCAGTTCCCGCTCCTCGTGCGTCGACTCCTCGTTGTCGTCGCCGCCGTCGTCGCCGGTCATCTCGCGGAGGACCGCCTCGACGGACTCGTCGCCGGCGACGACGCGGGCGATGACCTCGCCGCGTTCGATGTTCGGCGGCACCTTCCGCGAGATGCGCTGGAACTGGTCCTCGTGGTCGTCGAAGGCGAACAGGGCGGCGGCCAGCGCGTCCCGTTCGTGGTCGTTCTCGTAGCCCGCGTCGCGCGTCCGGTGGAGCTTCTCGTCCACCGGGAGGTCCGACTCGGGCACCCACGCCGCGGCGTCGAAGCTCCGGCGGAACTTCTCGACTGTCTCGGGCATCGGCTCCACGTCGGCGGCGACGATGACCGGGCGCCCGCGTTCGATGAGCCACTCGATGACGTCGGCGGTGTCGGCGGTGCGCGTCGAGTGGACGTCGAGTTTGTTGCCGTCGAGGTCGACGACGGCCGTCGCGGTGGTCGTGCCGGGGTCGATGCCGACGATGACGTGGTCGCGGCGCTTCACGAGCGGTTCGAACTCGATGCCGTCGCGGCGTTCCCGCTCGATTTCGACGCGCGTGTCCCCGGCGCGGCCGGTGGAGACGGGGATGTCGTCGGGCCGCCCCTCGACGGTGAACACCGCGTTCGAGTAGCCGCCGTACTTCTCTGTCGGGTCCACCTCGTACTCCAGGCCGGCCTGCTTCAGTCGGTCCGCTATCTCCCGGCTCCGACGCTTGACGGAGCCGTGGATGCGGCGGGTGTAGCGGTCCTGACTCCACCCGCCCTTCCCGGTCGAACGTCCCCGCGACACCTTCACCGTCGTCGTGTCGGTGAACGCTGACACCTCGTAGCCGACGTTGACCGCCGCGAGTCGCGCCGCCGCCTCGGCCTCCTTCATCGGCTTCTTGCCGTAGGGGACGCCGTGGCGCGAGGCCACCCGCGACAGGGGTTCCGGTCGCTCGGCGCCGGTCACCTGCACCAGTTTCGTCTCGGTCGGGAGGGCGCGGAGGAAGTGGACGAGTTCGTCCTTGTCCGCCGCCAACTCGTACATGTTGTCCGTGGCGAGGATGGCCGGACGCTCTCGCTCGACGAGTCGTCGCAACTTCCGGTGCGAGACCACGTCGCGGTCGATGTTCTCGCCGTCGAACGCGACGACGGCGTAGGAGGGTGAGTCGCCGCGCACGTCTCCGCTCTGGATGTCCACGCCGAAGACGAGGGAGTCGAGCGCGCTCGTCCGGTCGTTCACACGAGCGTTTGGTGGCGTATGGATATGAATCCCACGCCGGGGGCGAATCGACCGACAGGTTCGATTCACCGTCCCCTCGTGCTACGAAACTAACAAATCCTCCCCCGCCTAACTCCGCCCGTGAGCGCAGACATCTCCCCGCCCTCCGCGTCGCCGAAGTCGCTCGCGCGGATGGCACTCACCGCCGGTATCGCCCTCCTCCTCATCGCCGCTCCGGTCGCGGGTCTCCTCGCGTGGGAACCCGTCGAAGAGGGGAACGTCAAAGTCGTGAAGAAGTGGGGCGCGACGACGGGTGAAGTGTTCCAGCCCGGCGCGCACTTCGTCAACCCCGTCTCGCAGTCCACCGCCTCCCTCTCCGTCCGCCCGCAGTCGTACACGATGTCCTCGCAGTCGGGCGAAGGGGCCGAAGGCCAACGCGACGACGCCATCACGGTCCTCACCGAGGACGGCCTCCGCACCGACATCGACGTGACCGTCCGGTACCGCATCGACGCCGGCAACGCCGTCAAGTTCTACACCGACTACCGGACGCTCCCGACGGCCGAAGAGCGCCTGATTCGCCCCTCCATCCGGTCGGTGCTCCGCACCGAGGCGGGTCGGCTGCCCGTCACGGAGATATACACGGGCGAGGGACAGACCCGACTGAAGCAGGCCGCCGAAGAGCAGTTGTCCACCGAGTTCGCCGAAGCGGGCCTCATCCTCGAAGCCGTCCAGATTCGCAACGTCGAACTCCCCGCGCAGTACGCGCAGGCCGTCGAGCAGAAGGAGATAACCGAACAGCGTCGCCAGCAGAAGCAGGACGAACTCGCCGTCGAGAAACTGGAGGCCGACCGGAAGCGCATCGCCGCGCAGGGTGAGGCCGACGCCAACCGCATCCTCTCGAACTCGCTGGACCAGCGCATCCTGACGCAGAAGTACATCGAGAAACTCGACCGGACGGACACGGTGTACATCCCCGTCGGCGGCGACGGCTACCCGCAGTTCGTCCGCTCGATAGAGCCGGGGTCGAACGCCGGCAACGTCTCGAACGTCACCGTCGACACGTCCGGGGCGGCGTCGTCGGGCGTCGGCGGGAACTCGTCGACGAACGGCACCGCGGACGCCTGACCGTGCGCCTCCGGACCGAACTGCTCGTCGCAGTCGCCGTGTTCGTCGCCCTCGGCGCACTCGCCCGCACGCCCGCGGGTCGGTTCGTCCTCCCACTCGTGAGTCTCGCCGTCCTCGGCGGGATGGCGTACCTGCTGACGCGGGACCCCGCCTACGCGCGGACGACGGTGGGTGCCCGGACGCGACTGCTCGACTCGCGCGAGGACGGCGCGGACGATGGCCGCGACGGCGGCGTCGCTCCCGGCCGCGCCGCCTGCATCGACTGCGGCGCGCCCGCGACGACGACGCGCCGGTTCGTCCGCGAGTTCGTCGTCCTCGGCGTCCCCCTCGTCCTCCTCGACGACGGGACGAACCGCTACTGCGACGACTGCTTACCCTGAGGCTCCCGAATCCGGCGGCGTCTCACAGCAGCGCCCCCTCCGCGACGAACGCCACCTCGCCGCCGACGCGGACGGCAACCTCGTCGCCGTCCTCTGCTTCGAGGTGGAGCACCGACGGCCGGCCCATCTCGTACCCCTGTTCGACCGAGACGGCCACCTCGTCGTCGCCGAAGTAGCGGTACCGAGCGAGGTAGCCCGCCAGACAGCCGTTGGCGCTCCCCGTGGCCGGGTCCTCGGGGACGCTGTGCCCGGGCGAGAACATCCGCGCGGCGAGGTGGTGGTCCTCGGACCGGGGGTCCGCGCAGAACGGGAAGACGTTCTCGACGCCCGTCCGGTCCAGCAGACTGTCGTACGCCGCGCGGTCGACTGACACCCGTTCGAGGGCGTCGCGGTCGGTCAACGGCACCAGCACGGCGGGCAACCCCGTCGAGACGACCTGCACGGGCCACTCGCGGTCCACGTCGGCGTCGTCCAGTCCGAGGACGCGCGCGAGGCGGCCGTGGTCGAGTTCGTCGCCGAACTCGGGGGCGTTCTGCGTCATCCAGTACGCCTCGTCGTCGCCCGCGCCGCGGACCTCCACGGGTATCTCGCCGACCGGGAGGTCCAAGACCACGTCGTCGCCGGCGTCGAACCGCTCTCTGAGGACGGCGGCCGTCCCCAGCGTCGGGTGTCCGGCGAACGGAATCTCCGCCTCCGGCGTGAAGATGCGGACGGGCCACGCGCCGTCCTCGGAGTCGCCCTCGACGAACGTCGTCTCCGAGTAGTTCATCTCCTGCGCTATCGCCTGCATCTCCTCGTCCGTGAGCGACGCGGCGTCCTCGACGACGGCGAGTTGGTTCCCGGCGTAGCGCCGTTCGGCGAACACGTCCACGAGGTGGAACGGATTCCGCGGCATGGGGCCGACTGCGTCGCCGTCGGAGAAAAGGCTACGGAAGGAATGTCACGTGCTACCGTACGATGGTGATGGGGAGTCGCCGCCGTCGGTCGCGCGTCGCCGACGCCTACTCGTCGGCGTCGGGGTACGGCAGGTCGAGTTTCTGGCCGTCCTGCGGGACGAACGCCTCGCCGTCGAACGCCGCCCGCGCCTCGCGTTCGATGGGCGAGGCGTCGCCGGCGTACCGCGAGGAGATGTGGGTGAGCGCGAGGCGTCGCGCGCCGGCGCGGGTGGCGATTTCGGCCGCCTCCGCACCCGTCGAGTGGCCGGTCTGTCGCGCCCGGTCGGCCCTGCTCTCGTCGAACGTCGCGTCGTGAATCAGGAGGTCCGGTTCGTCCGTCACCCCGACCGTCGCGTCGACGGGACGGGTGTCGCCGGTGTAGACGAGTCGCCGGCCGGGTCGGGGGTCGCCGACGACCTGTTCGGGGCGGACGACGGTGCCGTCGTCCAGTTCGACCGCCTCGCCCTCGTGCAGGCGGCCGAAGTCGGGGCCGACGGGGACGCCGAGTTCCTCCGCTCGCTCCCGGTCGAACCGCCCCGGTCTGTCGTCCTCGACCAGCGCGTACCCCATCGACCGGACGTTCCGGTGTTCGGTCTCGAACGTCCGGACCTCGTAGTCGTCGCCGTCGAGGGCGACGGTCCCCGGCTTGACCTCGTGGACGTTGACGGGGTACCCCGGCCGGTAGCCGCCGGCGTTCACGAGGCTCTGGAGGTGTCGCTTCGACCCCGGCGGCGCGTGGATGGCTATCGGTTCCTCGCGGTCGTTGAAGTCCCACGTCTGAATCAGGCCGGGGATGCCGAGGACGTGGTCGCCGTGGAGGTGCGTGACGAACAGGTGCGAGACGCCGAATCCGGTCCCGAAGCGCATCATCTGTCGCTGCGTCCCCTCGCCGCAGTCGAACAGCAGTCGCTCGCCGTCGCGGTTCACGAGCAGTGCACTCGGGCCTCGTTCGGTCGTCGGCACCGCCCCGCCGGTCCCGAGGAACGTCACGCGCATCGACATGCTTCGACTGAATGGCGGCGGCGGTAAACCCGTGTCGAATCGGTCGGGGGTAGTCCGCCGATAGCACGCACTCTTTTGCGGTTCGGGAGTGAGTCGTACGTATGAGCGACGGACGTCGACGCAGCGACGGAGACGCCCGCGGGCGGGACGCGCCGTGGGACAGTGACTGGTGGGACGACGGGAGCGGCGACTGGGCCGGAATCGCCTCGCTCCTCGTCCTCGGCCTCGGACTGGGCTCGCTGTTCGGCCTCCTCCCCATCGGGCCGTTCTGGGCCATCTTCGCCATCGGCTTCGCCGTGGTCGTCCCCCTCGTCGCCGTCCTCGAAGACCGCCTGCGCGACTCGTCGGCGGCGGAGGTCCCGCCGGAGTCGGAGGTGCGCCGCCGCGCCGACGAGGCGGCCGCGGACGACGACTCCGTGGCCGACGCCCTCGACCGACTCCGGGACCGCTACGCCCGCGGCGAACTCTCGGACGAACAGTTCGAGCACAAACTCGAAGTGCTGCTGGAGACGGAGACGCCCGAGGACGCCCGCGAACGGACCGGCCGACGGCGGCGCGAACGGGAGTCACCCGAGACGGAGACGTAGGGTTTCTTACGCTCGGGATGCTACCCGAGTCCGATGGACGCGCCCCTGTGGACGGAGACGCACGCGCCCTCGCTCTCGGACCTTCCACAGTCGGAGGTCCGCGACCGACTGGGCCGGACCGTGGACGAACCGATGAACCTCGTACTGCAGGGGCCGCCGGGCGTCGGCAAGACGGCCGCCGTCCGCGCACTCGCCCGCGAGTCGCACGAGGACCCCGACAACGACCTCGTCGAGATAAACGTCGCCGACTTCTTCTCGCGGACGAAGAAGCAGATTCGCACCGACCCCCGCTTCGAGCAGTTCCTGACGGGCCGGAGCCGGATGGCAAAGCGCGACATGATCAGCCGCGTGTTGAAGGAGTCTGCGGGCTACGCCCCCGTCTCCGGCGACTACAAGACCATCCTCTTGGACAACGCCGAGCACATCCGCGAGGACTTTCAGCAGGCTCTCCGCCGCGTGATGGAGAAGCACCACCGCACGACCCAGTTCGTCATCACGACGCGCCAGCCGACGAAGCTCATCCCGCCGATTCGCTCCCGGTGCTTCCCCGTCCCCGTCCGGGCCCCCTCCACGGAGGAGACGGAGGCGATTCTGGCCGACATCGCCGAGAGCGAGGACGTCGCGTCCGAGGAGATGGCGCTGAACATCGTCGCCTCGAAGGCGAACGGCGACCTCAGGGAGGCCATCCTCGCCGCCCAAAGCGCCGCCGTCGAGGGCGACGGCGAGATAACGATGGCGTCGGCGCAGGCGGCCCTCTCTGAGGTCGGTCACGACGAGACGCTGAAGGAGGTTCTGGAGACGGCGCGCGCGGGCGAGATACGCGACGCCCGGAAGACGCTCACCACTCTCCTCGACGACGAGGGGTTCGAGGGGCAGGAACTGCTGCGGGACCTCCTCGGCATCGCGGACAGATACCCCGAGGAGTTCGGCGAGGCGGACGTCGTTCGCCTCCACCGCCTCGCCGGGTCGGTCGACCTGGACCTCGCGTCCGGCCTCGACGACCGACTCCACCTGACGCACCTCCTGTCGGCGTGGGCGACCGGACAGCACGAACTGGACGGGGAGCGACTGGCCTGATGCGCTACGCGCCCGGCGTCCGGCGGTTCGCGCTCCCGGCGTTCCTCGCGGCGGCCGTCTCGGCCGTCGTCGCACCGCCCTTCGCCCTCGTCTGCCTCCTCGTCGGCGGGTTCGTCCTGTGGTTCTTCCGCGACCCGGACCGCCGTCCGTCGGCGCGGGGCGTCCTCTCGCCCGCCGACGGCCGCGTCTCCGTCGTCCGCGAGGAGGGCGAACAGGTCCGCGTCGGCGTGTTCATGAACGTCACCGACGTGCACGTCAACCGCGCGCCGTTCGACGCGACGGTCGAACGCGTCACCCACCGCCCCGGGGCGCACCGGCCGGCGTTCTCGAAGGAGTCCGAGCGGAACGAACGCGTGGACGTGGACCTCTCGACGCCCGAGGGCCCGGCGGAACTGTCGCTCATCGCGGGCGCGTTCGCCCGCCGCATCCACCCCTATCTGCGGGAGGGGGACGAACTCCGCCGCGGCGAACGCGTCGGCCACATCGACTTCGGCAGTCGCGCGGACGTGCTCTTGCCGCCTTGCTACGACCGCGACGACCTCCTCGTCGAGGAGGGTGACACGCTCCGGGCGGGCGAGTCCGTCGTCGCGCGGCGCGAGGCGTGACGCCGCCGGCCGGACGCGCACGCCCCGTGGACGACGTCGTCCGCGCTCCAGATGCGCCTGCTCCCCAGTTGCTATTACGCCCGCCGTCGAACGTCGAGTCGTATGCGCGGGGGACGGCGCGATGGCTGAGGGTCGGGTGACCGAGAGCGCCGCCGACGGCTCCGATTCCGACGGGGGCGTCGACGTCGCCGCGCTTCTCGGTGGCGACGACGAAACGTTCGACGGCGCCCTGTCCGACCGCACCGGTCCCGTCGCCGTCGTCGGCGACCCCTTTGCGGGTCGAGAGACGGTTCTCGACGCCGCGGCCGAGCGACTGGACGCCGTTCGGATTCGCCTCCGACCGGACGACGACGCCGCCGACCGACTGACGGCGCTGGGCGACGGCCCGGTCGTCGTCGACGGTTGCCAGCACCTCTACCGGCGGGCCGTCGGCGGCTTCGACCTGCTCGACCGATTCTTGAACTGGCTGGTGGGACGCGACGCCCCGGTTGTGACCGGCTGGAACCGCTACGCGTGGACGTACCTCGACTCGACGCAGGGGGTCGGACGGGAGTTCCCCGTCACCGTCGAACTCCGTCCGCTCGGCGCGAGCGAACTGGCGGACGCCATCCTCCGCCGATACGAGGACACGGCTCGATTCCTCGCGGACGACGCCGAACGAGGGAGTGTGGTCTCGATTCGCCGTCGTCCGGTCGAGTGGCGCGGAATCTCCGGGTCGATACCGTACCCCGTCGTGAACATCCCCGGCGTTGGCACCCCCGGCAGAGACGGAGACCTCGACCCGAAAGACGTGGTGTTCGAACGCCTCGCGGCAGTCTCGAACGGGAACGTCGGCGTCGCGGCCGGTATCTGGGAGCGCCAACGCGGCGACGAACTCCGGCCGAGCGACGTCGTCGCGGCCGGAGCAGACCTGACGCTCGACCGAGACGAGGCGTTCTGCCTCCGAATCGTCCTCGCGAAGGAGTCCGTCTCCCGAGCCGAACTGGCCGAAATCGTCGGTGACGGGCTCGACCGCGTGCTGGGGCGACTCGTCCGTGACGAACTCGTCACCGTCGAAGCCGACCGGGTCAACCTCGCCCCGGCGGCAGTTCCCTCCGTCGTCGCCGCGACCGAACGGGAGCGGATACTGTGACGCTCCTCCAGACCGGGGCCGAGGGGTTTCAGGTCTCGCCCAGTGTGCTCGTCAACGCTGCGGTGGTGCTGGTGGTCGCGTATCTGTTCGGGCGGTTCCTGACGTCCGTCCTCTCGGAACTCGCCGAGCGCTCTCCGCGGCGCCGTATCACGATCAAGCTGTTCATCCCGATAACGAAGTTCCTCGTCTACGGCGCGGCGACGTACCTCGTGTTCGGTCCGCTCCTCCGACTGTCCTCGGCCCAACTGCTGGCCGTCTCCGGCCTGCTCGGGGCGGCGCTCGGATTCGGACTGCGGGACCTGTTCGCGGGCGTCGTCGGCGGGTTGCTCCTCGTCACCGAACGGCCGTATCAGGTCGGCGACAAGGTCGAAATCGACGGCGACTACGGGGAGGTGACCGGTATCGGACTCTGGGCGACGACGCTGACGACGCCCGACGACACCGTGGTTCGGGTGACGAACGCGAGTCTGTTCACATCGAACGTGGCGAACGCGAACGACGGGAACCCCGAGATGATGGTCGTCGTGGACGTCGCAGTCGCCCCCGGTGCCGACATCGACCGCGCGACGGGCATCGTCGAAGACGCCCTCGTGACCTCGCGGTACGTCTACGTCGACGACGACCACCCGGTCGTCGTCCTCGTCGAGGACGAGACCTACTACCGGACGATTCGCGGTAAGGCCTACGTCGCGGACCTGCGCGACGAGTTCGCCTTCGCCTCCGACGTGACCGAGCGAACCCTCGCGGCGTTCGAAGCGCAGGGAATCGAGACGCCGACGTTTCCGGGTGTGGGCGTCGTCGACGACGGCGACGGTTGACGTGCCGTCGCACCTCTCTGCCGGAACCCCCGCGTCACACTCCGGGAACCGGACAGGCGCGCACACGCCAGCACAGACGTGACTGGTCGGAAACGGGCCATAGAGGTCACGTTTCGATTCGCCCGGTGGCCGCGTCGTCGTCGCCTCTCACCGCTCTACAGCGCGAGGTGGAGACGAAGTGACGTTTAACCCATCCGACCGACAAGCACACCTCGTGTCCAGTCCCTCCAACTGGTGGTACGGCGTCCTCGCGTTCCCCCTCGTCGCCGTCACCGCCCTCCTGACGCGGTTCGCCACGCGCCGATTCATCACCGTCTCCGCGGCCGACGGTGACCCGAACGTCGCCGTCGCCCTCGCCTCGTTCGTCCTGTCGGTCCTCGCGCAGTGGGTCGGCGTCTTCGTCGCTCTCGTCGTCCTCGTCTGCCTCGTCCTCGACGTGCGGGCACTCCGCCGTGTCGGCGACGGTGGCGAGGGCGGCACAGACGACGGCGACGGCACCGGAGACGGCGACGGCACCGACGACGGCACCGGAGACGACGGCGGATGGTCGCCCACGTGGGCGTGGACTCTCGCGGGCGTCGCGCACCTCGTCGGTGCGCTGTTCGCCCCCGCCCTCGCCGTCTCGGTGCCGTCGCTCTCGTACTACGTCTACCGGCGGTACGAGGGCGGGACGCGGGCCGTCTGACGGTGCCGACGACGGGCCCGCCGTAGCTTTTCTCCCGGTCGCTCCCGTGGTCGTGGCCGATGCAGGTCATCGCCCATCGCGGGTTCGGAGAGTGCTACCCGGAGAACACGGTGTTCGCGGTAGAGGAAGCGAGTCGAGACGCCGACGCCGTCGAGATCGACGTGCGACGGTGCGGGTCGGGGGAACTGGTCGCGAGCCACTTCGAGCGGCTTCGCTGGGTGACCGACGCGTCCGGCCGCGTCGACCAGCACTCGGCCGACTCGCTGGCGTCGCTGTCCGTCGCCGGGTCGGAGTGCGGCATCCCCACGCTCGACGAGGCGCTGGCGGCCGTCCCTCCGTCGGTGTCGGTGGAACTCGACCTGAAGGAACCCGGCCTCGTGGCGGACGCCCTCAACGCGACGGACGCGGTGGACAACCAGACCGTGTTCACCTCGTTCTACTCGGACACGCTGTGGGAGGCCCGGTCGGCCTCGGACGCGGCCGAACTGACGTACAACTTCGACGTGCGACTCGACAGGAACCTCCACACGGCCGGGTTGCTCGACTGCGACCGGGTGAACGTCCACTGGGCGCTCTGTCTCGGCACCGACGTGGTCGAACGGGCGAACGCTCGCGGGATGGACGTCTACGCGTGGCCGGTCACGTCGCGCCCCGCCGCCGCGGCGGTCGGTGCGGCGGGCGTCGACGGCGTCCTCGCGACTCGACCGGGGACGCAGTCGTGGGGACGGCGCGCGCGCAGACTCCGCGACGCCGTCGTGTGACCCCGGCGTCGAAACCGTCGCCGCGCCGGCTCAGGCGCGCGAGAGGACGTGGACGTGGCGGTCCAGCGAGCGATGCACGCGGCGTTCGAACCGCGCGTCCACCGCCCACCCGGCGTCTTCGGCCTCGTCCGCCCACGGTCGGTCGGCGACGAGGACGGCCGCGGGCGCGACTCGGGCCGCCTCGGCGAGTGCGCCGCCCACCAGGTCGGCGAGTTCGTGTCGAGCTATCTTCGACTGCCGGCCGTAGGGCGCGTCGAACACCACCGCGTCGGCGGTGTCGTCGCGGAGGGGGAGGGCGGTGGCGTCGCCGCGGACCACGTCCCACTCGGCGTCGGGGAGGTACGCCCCGAGATTCTCGCGGGCGCCGCGGGACATCTTCCACTGCGCGTCGTTGCCGACGGCGCGGGCGCCGACCAGACCGGCCTCGATGAGGATGCCGCCGGTGCCGCACATCGGGTCGACCACCGTCGCGTCCGGCAGGGCGGGGCCGGCGGCGAGGTTGACGTACGCCCGAGCGTCGAGGGGGTTCATGCTCCCCGGTTGGAAGAACGGCCGGTCGGTCGGCGCGCGAGTGCCGAAGTCGCGGACGCTCGCGGCCGCCTCCCAGCCGAGGAGGCAGGTGCCGTCCGAGAAACAGGCGCGCAGGACGTGGTCGGGGTCGTCGAGGTCGACCTCGAAGCCGCGGTCGACGAGGACGCCGCCGAGGGCGCGTTCGGCGGCCGACGCGCTCACACCCGACGAGGAGCGGACGTCGCGTCCGCGGACCGCGACGCTCCCCGTCCGGTCGACCGAGGCGGCCCGGAGGAGGGCGACGGCGCTCTCCACGTCGGCGTCGGTCCGCCCGACGAGTTCGGAGACGCGGTGGGTGTACGCGAGCGTCGGCACGCGACCGAGGCGGACGCCGCGGGCCGTCGCCAGACCGGGCGCGACGCGTTCGACGGCCGTCGCGGCGGCGCGTTCGGCTTCGAGGGCGGCGAGGGATTCGTCGTCCGCCTCGCCGGCCAGTTCGAGGCAGTACACGCTCGGAGCGAGTCCATCCGCGCGTATCAGCGTGTCGATGCGGCCGGTCGGTGGGTTCCCTCGCGGTCGTTCGGCCCCGTCACGCTCGACCGGTTCACCCGGCAGAGCCGTCCGAACCGACAGTATAAGTCGCCGGCCGGTCACTCCCCGACGATGGCCGACCCCGTCCCGTTCGTTTCGCTCCCCGCCGCGGTTCCCCTCCTCGACGCCGTCCTCTGGGTCGTCGCGTTCGCCTTCTACGGCCTCGGCGACTACGCCACCACCGTCGCGGCGACGACGCGCCCCGGCGCGCGCGAGCGAAACCCGGTCCTGCGCCGCCTGTTCGACGGGCTCCCCCTCCCGCCGGCGGTGACGTTCGCCGCCGCGAAACTCCTCGCGTTCGCGTTCTTCGTCGTCGGCTACCGCTCCGTCGACCCGTCGCCGCTCCGTCCGTTGATTCCGGGCGTCGTCGCCGCCATCGGCGTCCTCGTCACCGTCCAGAACCTCCGAGTGCTCGGTCGCGACCGTTCCTCCCGTCAGCGACTGCACTAACCTTTTTCAACCTTAAATACGTCGTTTAAGTCGTCGCATGACCGACCCCAAGGACACTATCAACATAGAGAACGTCGTCGCCTCGACCGGTATCGGTCAGGAACTCGACCTCCAAAGCGTGGCGATGGACCTCGAGGGTGCGGACTACGACCCCGAGCAGTTTCCCGGACTCGTCTACCGGACGCAAGATCCGAAATCTGCGGCGCTCATCTTCCGCTCCGGAAAAATCGTCTGCACCGGCGCGAAATCGACCGACGACGTGCACGAGAGCCTCGAACTCGTCTTCGAGAAACTCCGCGCGCTCCAGATTCCCGTCGAGGACGACCCCGAGATAACGGTCCAGAACATCGTCACCTCGGCGGACCTCGGCCGCAATCTGAACCTCAACGCCATCGCCATCGGCCTCGGGCTGGAGAACATCGAGTACGAGCCCGAGCAGTTCCCCGGGTTGGTCTACCGCCTCGACGAACCGGACGTCGTCGCGCTGCTGTTCGGGTCGGGCAAACTCGTCATCACGGGCGGCAAACACCCCTCGGACGCCGAGCAGGCCGTGGACGAAATCGTCTCGCGATTGAGCGACCTCGGCCTGTACGACGGGTAACGTGTCTCCGCTTTTCGACCGCAAACGCACGCGCCTAAGTCGTCGGCGTCTCTCAGTTCGACCATGTCGCTAGCCACCACGCCGTTGCAGTCGGCGGCGACGGGGAGCCCCCTCGCCGTCGCGGGAACGTTCGCCTCGTTGGCGTTGTTCCTCTCCATCACCGCGCACGTCGCCGCGAGAAACGTCCTCGGCGACGTGCCGGTCAAGTACGCCTTCGTCGTCGGTCCCATCCCGGCGGCCGTCGCCGTCGTCTTCACCGCGTTCGAGTTGAACTCCTTCGTCGCCATCTTCCTCGCCGTCGGCCTCGACGGCGTCGCCGTGAAGTACCTCTACGGGCAGTCGAACCGCCTCTCGGCGTACGTCACGTTCGTCCACGTCGTCGTCTCCATCATCCTCGGCGCCGTCCTGTTCGGCCTCCTGTTGCTCCTGAGTTCGGCGCCCGGGTAGCCGGAAACGCCCGCCGCGTTCGGTCGGCGCGTTCCGCCGGCGCGTTCCTCGCGGCGGCCGTCTCGGCCCTCGTCGCGCCGCCGTCCGGCCTCGCCGGGCGCACACGACCCGCCGCAGTCCGCACCGGTGGCCGCAGTCGCCCACTTTCTTTGCGCCGTCGACTCGAACGACTGTCATGAAGCTCCGCGAACTCGTCTGGAACGGCTCGGAACGCCGCCCGCGCGCCCCCGTTCGCCTGACCCTCGCCGTCGTCGCGCTGGTTCTCGTCGTCGTGGCCGTCGGCGTCGTCTTCAGCGTCTTCAGCGCCGCGCTGACGCTGTCGAGCGGCCTCGCCGCCTCGTTCGTCTCCATCCTCCTGCCGGGTGTTCTGGCCGTCGTCCTCGGCGTCGTCGTCGACCGTCGCCGCGTGTCGGACCTCGGACTCGGCTTCGACCGGGACTGGTGGCTGGACCTCGGCTTCGGCCTGTTCCTCGGCGCCGCTCTCATGACCGTCATCTTCCTCCTCGCCCTCGCCGTCGGTTGGGTTCGCGTCGACGGGACGTTCACCGGTGGCTCTCGGGGCTTCCTCGCCGGGTTCGCGCTCCTGACGCTCCAGTTTCTCGCCGTCGGCTTCGCCGAGGAGATACTCCTGCGGGGCTACCTCCTGACGAACGTCGCCGAGGGGTTGGCCGGCTACACCTCACGCGCCGTCGCCGCGGGCGTCGCCGTCCTCGTCTCCTCCGTCGTCTTCGGCGCCGCGCACCTTCTGAACCCGAACGCGACGCTCGTGAGTACGGCCGGCATCTCGCTGGCGGGTATCTTCCTCGCCGTCGGCTACGTGTTGACGGACGAACTCGCCATTCCTGTCGGTCTGCACGTCACGTGGAACCTGTTTCAGGGCGGCGTGTACGGCTTCCCCGTCAGCGGACTCGGCATCGGCGCGAACGTCGTCGACACCGCGGAGACGGGGCCGGACCTGTTCACCGGCGGCGCGTTCGGCCCCGAGGCGGGTCTGCTCGGCGTCCTCGGAACCGTCCTCGGAACCGCCCTCGTCGTCGCCTACGTCCGGTGGCGGTACGGCGAAGCGCGACTCGCGCCCGGCCTGTTCGAACCGGACCTGCGCTGGCGCGACTGAGTCGGTTCGCGACCGGACGAACGGGTACTCGACGGGCCGTCACTCGCGGGACGGCTACTCGACGAGTCGCTCGATTTCGGTGACGAGGATGCCCGACGCGCCCACCTGTTTCAGGTCGTTCACCACCTCGAACACGAGGCGTTCGTCCACGACGGCGTGGACGGCGACCATGTCGTCGCCCGCCACGTCCATCACCGTCGGGCCGCCCAGTCCCGGCAGCACCTCGCGCACGTCGTCCAGACTGTCGCGGGGCGCGTTCATCATCACGTAGCGCTTGTCCTCGGCGGCGATGACCGACTGGAACGCCGTCACCAACTGCTTCACCTTGGGGTCGTCGACCACGTCGGGTCGGGCGAACAGACGCACCGAGGAGGCGAGCACCTCGTCGACGACGGCGAGGCGGTTCACGCGGAGCGTCGTCCCCGTGGAGGTGATGTCGATGATGGCGTCGGCCATCTCGACGTGCGGGGTGAGTTCCGTCGCGCCCGTCACCTCGACGACGTCGGCTTCGACGCCCTTCTCCGCGAAGTAGTTCCGCGCGATGGTGGGGAACTCCGTCGCCACCGTCTTGCCGGCCACGTCCTCGACAGACGTGATGTCGCCGTCCTCGGGGGCGGCGAGGACGAGGCGGCAGGAGCCGAACTCCAGGTCCACCAGTTCCTCGAGTTCGTGGCCCGACTCGCGCACCTGGTCGAGACCGGTGATGCCGACGGCGGCGGCGCCGTCGCGGACGTACTCGGGGATGTCGGCCGCGCGGGCGAACAGCACCGTCACGTCGGGGTCGACCGTGTCGGCGTACAGTTTGCGGTCGGCACCGCTCTCGATGTGGAGGCCGGCGCGTTCGAGGAGTTCGACGCTCGGGTCGTGCAGACGCCCCTTGTTGGGCACGGCGATGCGCATACGCGACTCTCTCGGCGGTGGAACCTACACCTTTCGCTCCCGGCGGGTCGAGGGGTCGGCGCAGACGGCCCCGGTCGGCCGCTCCGCGGAGTCCCTCACTCGGCCACGCGGACGACCTGCTTCCCGATGTTGTCGCCGGAGAACAGGCCGAGGAACGCGTCCGGTGCGTTCTCCAACCCCTCGACGACCGACTCGCGGTGGTCGACCTCTCCGCTCGCGACCCAACTCGCGAGCTGTTCGCTCGCCTCTCCGAATCGGGTCGCGTAGTCGCCGACGAGAAGCCCCTGAACTCGCGCGCGCGGCGCGATGAGAAGCGGCAGCTTTCGAGGCCCCGTCGGGACGCTCTCGTCGTTGTAGTGCGCTATCTGCCCGCAGACGGCCACGCGAGCGTCGAGGTTCAGTTTCGTGAACACCGCGTCCGTAATCGGCCCGCCGACGTTGTCGAAGTAGACGTCGACCCCGTCCGGTGCGACGTCGTCCAGCGCGGCCCCGTAGTCGTCGGTCTCCTGGTAGTTGACCGCGGCGTCGAATCCGAGTTCCTCCGTGAGCCAGCGCGTCTTCTCGTCCGTGCCAGCGAACCCGACGACGCGGCAGCCGTTCAGCTTCGCAATCTGCCCGACGACCGACCCGACTGCGCCCGCGGCCCCGGAGACGACGACGGTGTCGCCGGGCTTCGGGTCGCCGACGTCGAGCAGTCCGAAGTACGCCGTCCGGCCCGGCATCCCGAGGACGCCGAGATACGCTGGCAGGTCCGCGACGTCGGGGTCGACGGGGGCGGTGTCGTCCGCGTCGAGGACGCTGTAGTCGGCCCACGTCCCCTCACCGGTCACGAAGTCGCCCGCGTCGTACCGCTCGCTGTTGCTCTCGACGACTTCGCCGACGATTCCACCTCGCAGTACGTCGCCGACGTCCCACGGTTCCGCGTACGATTCGCTGTCTCGCATCCGGCCGCGCATGTACGGGTCGACGGAGAGATACTCGACGCGGACGAGCAGTTCTCCCGCGCCGGCCTCCGGGACGGCCTCTTCTCTGAGTTCGAAGCAGTCCGCGTCCGGTTCACCCGCTGGTCGCTCCGCGAAGTACCAACTACGGTTCGTATCTTCCACACACTCTCTCGACTCGTCGCGTCAAAGAGGCTTCGGGACCCGGTAGGCGTATCTCCATAATTCGCCCGCCTGAGGTTCCGAATCGTTTGAACTCGGTCTGGGTTCAACGACGTTGTCTCCCCGGCGTCGGAGAGGCTTCCGGGGCGGACGAGTGATGCCTACACGTCCGGACGGCCGCGTGGCGGCCAACAAAAGCCGTTCAGTCCGCGTCCGCGGCCGTCTCCGTCCCTCGGGAACGCTCTCCCTTCGGTTCCGCCGACCCCACCGCGTCGGCGTCGAGACGCGCGAGCACCGCCGCCGTCGCCGCCGGTCGTTCGAGCACCAGCGTCACCCGGTTCCGGATGTCGCGTTGCTTCTGCAGGACGCCCTGCTCCTCTAAGTGGCCGACGTGCCACTCCAGCGTGCTCCGAGCGACGCCGAGTTCCTCGGCGAGGGCGGCGGGGCGCGCCTCCCCGTCGTCGAGCAGTCGCGTGAGGATGGCGCGGGCGGTGTCGCGGTGGTAGAGGGCGACGGTCGCTCGCTCCCACTCGGTGAGTCCGGGCGGGTAGTAGTGCGTCCGGCCGTAGAACTCCTCGCGGACGAGGCGTTCGGCGTCGACGAGGCGACGGACGTGGTGTTGGACCTGACCGGGCGCGAGGTCGAGCGAACGGACGAGGCCGTTGAAGTGGACGCCCGGGTGCGAGTCGACGTACGTTCGAATCTGGGTTCGTGTGTCGGTCATCTATCGCTCCCACCGACGCGCCGATGCGTCGACGTGTTACCCTCCGTTCGGACTTCCGCGGGCGTAAGTTGGCCAGCCGATTCTCGGAATTCGGGAATCGCTCTCTCGGACGTGTCTCGGCCCTGATTTCGGCGAAATTTGAACCGTGTTCACTCGGGTCACGACGCGACTCGCGGTCCGCGCGCACGGTCGAACCCGATGGAGTGATACGCCCGCCGGCGGAACGGGCGTGCATGAACACGCTCTGTCTCGCGGGCGGTCGGGTTCTGCGCCCCGACTGCACCGTGGCCGCCGCCGACGTGGTCGTCGACAGCGACGCCGGCCGCGTCCGAGCGGTCGGCGAGGGTATCGCCGCCGACTACGACGCCGACGAGACGTTGGACGCCGAGGGCTGTCTGGTGACGCCCGGCCTCGTCAACGCCCACACGCACGCCGCCATGACGCTCCTCCGCGGGTACGCCGACGACAAACCGCTCGACTCGTGGCTCCGAGAGGACATCTGGCCCGCCGAGGCGGCCCTCGAACCCGAGGACGTGCGCGCCGGCACCGAACTCGGCATCCTCGAGATGATTCGCTCGGGCACGACGGCGTTCGCGGACATGTACTTCGAGGTGCCCGAGGTAGTCGCGGCAGTCGAGCGGTCGGGCGTGCGCGCCCGCCTCGGCCACGGCGTCGTCACCGTCGCGAAGGACGACGAGGACGCCGCCGCGGACGTGGAAGAGAGCCTCGCCGTCGCCCGCGAGTTCGACGGCGCGGCCGACGACCGCGTCCGCACCGCGTTCATGCCCCACTCGCTCACCACCGTCGGCGAGGCGTTCCTCCGCGAGGCGACGGCCGAGGCCCGCGAGGACGGCATCCCGCTCCACTTCCACGCCAACGAGACGACCGACGAGGTGGACCCCATCGTCGAGGAACGCGACCAGCGACCACTCGCGTACGCCGACGAACTCGGCATGCTCACCGACGAGGACTTCGTCGCCCACGGCGTCCACGTGACCGACGACGAGATTGCGCTCCTCGCGGAACGCGGCACCGGCGTGATTCACTGCCCCGCCTCGAACATGAAACTCGCCTCCGGCATCGCACCCGTCCAGCGCATGCTCGACGCGGGCGTGACCGTCGGCGTCGGCACCGACGGCGCCGCCTCGAACAACGACCTCGACCTGTTCGACGAACTGCGCGACGCCGCGATGCTCGGCAAACTCGGCGCCGAGGACGCCGCCGCCGTCCCCGCCGAAGCCGCGGTCACCGCCGCCACCGCCGGAAGCGCCGACGCCGTCGGCCTGCCCGGCGGCCGCATCGAGGAGGGGGCCGCCGCGGACTTCGCCGTCGTGGACCTCGACGCGCCCCACCTCGCTCCCGCCCACGACGAGGTGAGCCACCTCGCCTACGCCGTCCGCGGGTCCGACGTGCGCCACACCGTCTGCGACGGACAGGTGCTGATGCGGGACCGCGAGGTGCTGACGCTGGACGAGGAACGGGTGGTCGAGACGGCGCGGGAACGGGCGGCGTCGCTGGCCGAACGGGCGGAGTGAGGCTCGGTCCGCGACATCGCTCGACCCGTCGCACGTTCGACCAGTCACGGAACCCGAGTTGCACTCGCCGAAGATATTCTTTAGCTTGTCGATTAGATTAAACAACACTTCGTCTGAATCCAAGCCCGTCGCACGATGACAGACGGTCCCCCTCCCGAGTCGGACTCGGGCACGAACTTCGGTCGACGGACGGTACTACAAGGTCTCGGCGCTGCCGCGGGAACGACGCTCCTCGGTTCGGGCGTCGCCTCGGCGACAGAGAGCGACGACGGCGACGGTCCCCCGTACGAACTGCCGCCGTTGCCGTACGACTACGACGCCCTGGAACCGCACGTCGACGCGCGCATCATGGAACTCCACCACGACAGCCACCACCAGGGGTACGTCGACGGCGCGAACGCGGCCGTCGAGCGACTGGCCGAGATGCGTGCGTCCGGCGACTACGACCGCATCAAACACGTCGAGCGCGACCTGTCGTTCGACCTCTCGGGGCACGTCCTCCACTCGATATTCTGGGAGAACATGTCGCCCGACGGCGGCGGCCGACCGAGGGGGTCGCTCGGAGACCGGATTACGGCCGACTTCGGGTCGTTCGAGCGGATGCGCGAGCAGTTCTCGGCGGCCGCCTCGAGCGTCGAAGGATCGGGTTGGGGAGCGCTCCTCTACGACCACCGGTCGGACTCGCTCCTCGTCACGCAGGTCGAAGACCACAACGACCTCGCGGTGCAGGGCGGCACGCCGATTCTCGTCCTCGACGTCTGGGAGCACGCGTACTACCTCCAGTACGAGAACCGTCGCTCGGAGTACGTCGACGCGTTCTGGAACGTCGTCGACTGGGCCGACGTGAAAGAGCGGTACGAGGCGGCACGAGGGGCGACGCTCCTCGGCGAGAGCTGAATCGGCGAAGTTCGCGTACGTTTTGACGAGGGTTCCCGCAGGGCCGCCTTGCGGCCGGAGGAACCCCGAGTGTGGAAAAAGCTGGTTCGGTAGCGTTTTGCCTCGCCTCTCCGAACCGACGCCCATGAGTGACTACCCCCCCGTGAGCGAGCATCTCGACGACGTCGAGAGCGCTCGCGAAGAGGGACGACGCAAGATGGACTGGGCGCTGCAGCACATGCCCATCCTGAACGAACTGCGCGACCAGTTCGAGGCCGAGAAACCGCTCGACGGGCAGGTCATCGGCATGGCGATGCACGTCGAAGCGAAGACGGCCAACCTCGTGGAACTGCTGGCCCTCGGCGGCGCGGAAGTCGCCATCACCGGCTGTAACCCCCTCTCGACGCACGACGACGTGAGCGCTGCCCTCGACGCCAACGACGCCATCACCTCCTACGCCGTCCGCGGCGTGGACGAGGACGACTACTACGCCGCCATCGAGTCGGTCATCGACCACGAACCGACCGTCACCGTCGACGACGGGATGGACATGGTGTTCGCCATCCACGAGGACCACCCCGAACTCATCGACACCATCGTCGGCGGCGCCGAGGAGACGACGACGGGCGTCCACCGCCTCCGCGCGATGGACGACGACGGCGAACTGAACTACCCCGTCTTCGCCGTCAACGACACGCCGATGAAGCGCCTGTTCGACAACGTCCACGGCACGGGCGAGTCCTCGCTGGCCAACATCGCCATGACGACGAACGTCTCGTTCGCCTCCAAGAACGTCGTCGTCGCGGGCTACGGCTACTGCGGCAAGGGCGTCGCGAAGAAAGCGTCCGGGCAGAACGCCAACGTCGTCGTCACCGAAGTCGAACCCCGCCGCGCCCTCGAAGCCCACATGGAGGGCTACGAGGTGCTCCCGATGAAGGAAGCCGCGAAGAAGGGCGACATCTTCGTGACGACGACGGGCAACCGCGACATCATCACCGAGGAGGACTTCGAGGTGATGAAGGACGGCGCCATCCTCTCGAACGCCGGCCACTTCGACATCGAAATCGACCTCGACGCCCTCTCGGACCTCGCCGTCGAGGAGTACGAGGCGCGCGACGGCGTCCGCGCCTACGAGATGGACGACGGCCGCCGCCTGAACGTCCTCGCGGAGGGTCGCCTCGTCAACCTCGCCTCGCCCATCGCGCTGGGTCACCCCATCGAGGTGATGGACCAGTCGTTCGGCGTGCAGGCCGTCTGCGTCCGCGAACTCGTGGAGAACGGCGACGCCTACGACGCGGGCGTCCACGACGTGCCCGACGAGCTAGACAAGGAAGTCGCCGAGATAAAACTCGCCGCCGAGGGCGTCGAGATAGACGCGCTCACGGACGAACAGCGCGAGTACATGGGTAGCTGGAGTCACGGCACGTAAGCGTCCGCCGACGGGCGGAACGCCTAACCCGGAACCGCTTCATCACGGACGTAGATGAGCTACGAAGAACAGCCGATCGGCGCGTTCCTCGACGCCGTCGCTTCCGAACGGGTGGTCCCCGCGGGCGGGACGTCGGCCGCGGTGGTCGGCGCGACCGGGGCCGCCCTCTGCGAGATGGTGTGCATCCACACGCTGGCGAAGTCGGAGCGGTCGGGCGAGGGGTCGGCGCTGGCGTCCGCCGGCGAGGAACTGGCGGCACTGCGGCGCCAACTGCTGACGCTGGCCGACCGGGACGCCGACGCGGTCGAGGCGTTGCTCTCGGCCGACGACGGCGAGCGCACGACGGCGGCGAAGCGCGCGACCGGGGTCCCCCTCTCGACCGCGGAGGCGTGTCTCGCCGTCGTCGAGTCCGCGGCCGTCGTCGCGGCCGAGGGGACGCCGAACGCCGTCCCGGACGCGGGAACCGGCGTCTTCCTCGCCCACGCCGCCCTGCGAGCGTCGACGTTCACCGTCCGGTGTAACCTCGACGCGATAGACGACCCGTCGGTCGTCGACCGGATGCGACGGCGAGCGACCGAACTGGAGGCGGACGCCGACCGGGCGGTCGACGAGGCGATGGCGGCCGTCCGCGACGCGTCCTGAGCGCCGAGGACGCCCGCGGTCGGTCCGGTCGGTTACTCTATCTCGTCGAACGAGTCGAACACGTCCCAGCAGTCGCAGTCGAGGTCGTCCATCGACTCGACTTCGTCCGGGAGGCTGGAGATGGGCATCCCGCTTCCGACGGCGTCGCACTCGCGGGTGTGCACCGTGAAGTCGTCGCTCGACATCGTGAACATGGATACTGTTCAGAATCCGAACAACAAAAACTTCACTCTCGCCGCCGCGCCGTGCGACCCGTTCCGTCGATCTCGCGTCTCAGACGGCGCTACCGGCCCGTCTCGCGCTGTTCGGCCTGCTGTTCGACGTCGGCCAGCGCCGTCTCCTGTTCGCCCCGGGTCAGTCCGCCGGACTCGACGTGTCGGCCGTCGTACTGCCAGCGCGGAATCGCCTCCCACACGGAGTCTCCCTCGCCGCGGTCGGCGGTGAGGAACGCTCGAAGTCGTTCGACGAAGCGGTGGACCATGTGTGTCCGTAGCGCGCCCCGGAACATAACGCTACGGCCGGCCGCGGTCACTCGTCGTCCGGTCGGTAGGTGAGTTCGACGCGCCCCACGAACCGGTCGCGCCGGACGCGCCAGTTCGAGACGCGCGCGTCGGTCAGCACGTCGACCACGCTGTCGCCCGGCGTCGGCGGCGTCGCGGGCCGAAACGCGCTGCGAAACCCGGGGACGACCGTACTCGACGTGGGCGGCCGGACGCGGAACGTCCACCGACACGTCGCTGGGCCCGTCTCGACGCCCAGTCGGTACGGCGTCCGCCTCGTCTCGTCCGCGCGGACGAACGCCGAGTCGTGCGACGACAGGTCGGCGTCCCCGTCGCCGTCGCTCGGCGTCCAGTCGTGCGCGACGGTCACGCCCGCCGCCTTCCAGTCGGCGTCGAGTCGCGCCGAGACGAGGTGCGGTTCCGAGAACAGGAGGAGCGTGCCGTCGTCACGTTCGTACAGCACCGACCGCGCGACGGTCCGGCCTCTGTCGCCGAAGCCGAGTCGCGTCACGTCGTAGTCGACGGGCGTCGCCGCCGTTCGCCGCGGGTCGATTGTCCCGTCGCGCGGGACGACGGCCGGGAGCGAGTCGCCGCCGAGACAGCCCGCGAGTCCGGTCGCCGCGGCGACGCCGGCACCGGCGAGGAAGTCGCGCCTGGAGGGCATCGACTCCGCTTCTCACCAGCACGTGATAACTGTCCGTGACTCGCCGGCGCGTCCGCGCGCCAGCGACGCCTACAGGTCGGCGCTCGGCGTCGACCCGCCGCGGACGACGTGGCCGTACTTCAGTAGTGCGACGAAGACGGTGCCGCCGACGGCGTTGCCCAGCGTCGAGGTGACGAGGAACTCGCCGAACGTCGCCAGCCCCATCGAGGGGGAGACGAGGACGGCCGCGAGCACTTCGACGATGCCGGCGATGCAGTGCGGCAGGTGGGCGATGCCGATGGTCGTGGCGACGAGCCAGACGAACAGCGTCCGACTGACCGTCTCCTGCGCGGCGGAGACCAGCCACGACAGCAGTCCCATGAGCCACCCCGCGAGGATGGCGGCGGCGAACGTCACCTGCGGCGGATGGCCGACGAGTTGCCCGCCGATGTCCACGAACGCCTTGGGCTCGATGACGCCGAACGACGGACCGACGGTCACGACGATGACGGCGAACGCGACGGCGCCGACGGCGTTTCCGAGGTAGACGATTCCCCAGAGGCGACCGAGTTGCGTGAGCGAGGCGCGCCCGTCGAGGACGGGCAGGACGGCCAGCGCCGTGTGCTCGGTGAACAGTTCCGAGCGCCCGAGGACGACGAAGATGAACCCGACGGAGTAGAGGTTCGCGAGGACGATAGTGGTCGTCACCTCGCTCCAGATGCCCGCCGCGAGCGTCGCCACCGTCGCCATCAGGAGCGGGCCGAACCCGATGTCGAGTCCGGCCGAGAGCGCCGAGAGGAACAGACCGCCGGACGGCCGTTCCAACTCGTTCAGTCCGTCCTCTATCTCCGATTCGAGGATGGCGCTCTTCGGCGTCTGCTCGTCGGTCCGCGCCTTGCCGTTCCCGCCGTCGGTCTCGCTCATCCAGTCGTGTCGTGGGGCGGGGGGTTCATATGCGCTCTTGCCGATTCGACCCCGGCGACTCAGCGGTCCAGAAGCGCGAACACGGCGCCGAGCGTCGCGCCCCACACGAGGTGACCGACGAGACCAACCGCGGAGAGGTTCGGAAGCGGTGCGGGGACGCCGAGCGTGCGGAACCAGAGCGGCATCACGACGCCCGCCGCGACGAACGACAGCACCGCGCCGTACCCCGCGCCGACGAGGGTGACGACGCTCAGGCGGTCGCGGTAGCGCGCGAGGCGCGGCGTCCCGAGGAGGGCCGCGAAGCCGACGCCGAAGACGAGGCTGTGGAACTGGTGGGTCGTCCACCCGACCAGCGGCGTCGAGACGCCGTACAGCGACCCGATGACGGGAATCGCCCCCTGCAGGGACTCCAAGAGGAGTCCCATCGCGACGCCGGCCACGGTGGCCGCGACGCCCACGTCGCGAATCCGTCGCTTCGAGACGCCGGCGTCGACGGCGGGCGACCGACCGTCGGGGGTTCGGTGCCGCCGGAACGTGAGCGACACCGCCGTGCCCTCGCCGTCGACGCCGGCGCCGAGTCCGACCGTCGCCTCCGACTCCTCGGCGAGGAGGCGCACGACGGTGAGTCCGAACCCGGCGCTCGGGTCGTCGTACTCCGGGAGCGACCCGTCGAGCAGGATGCGACGCTGCGGGGCGGGCAGTCCGGGACCGTCGTCGGCGACGGTGACGCGGACCGTGCGCCACGTCGCTTCGACGCGCACGGTCACGCGCGGGGTTCCGGCCGGGTTGTGCTCGACGGCGTTGCGGAGCAGGTGGTCGAACAGGTCGGCGACCCGGTCGGTCGCGCAGACGTCGACGCCCGTCGCGTCGCCCTCGACGGTGAACTCGGCATCGGGGTGGCGTTCGACCGCGGCCGCGACGCGCCCGTCGAGGACGGACTGCACCGCGACGGGACTGGTCCGGTCGGGCCGCGAGAGCGCCGTCACCTCGCCGACGGCGTCGCCGATGCGGTCGGCGCTCCGTTCGATGACGCGCCCCGCGTCCGGCGACTGCCCGTCGTCGGACCCCTCGCCGACGAGGCCGGCGTAGCCGCGGACGACGTTGACGCCGTTCAGGACCTCGTGTCTGAGGATGCGGTTCAGGAGCGTCAGCCGCGCCGTTCGCTCCGTCAGGTCGCGTTCCTGCGCGTGCCGGCGCGACGCCTGCACGCCGGTGAGAGCGCCGCCGACGGCGCCGGTCAGGAGCAGGTCGAACCCGAGTGCCCGCGTGGCCGTACTCGTCTGCGTCCCGGCGAGTTCGGTCCCCAACAGCGAGGCACCGATTGCGACGCCCGTCGCCGCCGTCCCGAGCAGGCACCACCGCGCGACGGTCCACCCGTGCGTGCGCCCCCACCTGCTCACCGCGAGGACGACGCCGAACAGGCTGAGACTCAGGCCGACGACGAGAAACGGCAGTTTCCCGACGAGGAACGGCGCGGACGTCCCGCCGGCCGTCGACGCGGCCGTCGCCGACCGCGTGAGCAAGAACCCGATCCCGGCGACGACGAGGCCGCCGGACGCGACGGCCCCCCGACTTTCCCCGGACATATCAATAATAGAGACCCACGCGTGGTGGGATATGAATCCCCACGGTGTGTGCTGCGGACCCGCACGACCGGCCGACGACCGTCGGTCGGCCAATTTAAGAGCGGCCACGGCCGACAGTCGGCCATGTCCTCGAACCGAAAGGGCGACCGCAGGGAACGCGAACTCGTCAACAGACTCGACGAAGCCGGGTTCGCGGTCATGCGCGCCCCGGCGTCCGGAAGCGCGACGGAACGCGAACTGCCGGACGTCCTCGCGGGCAACGGCGACGTGTTCTACGCCATCGAGGCGAAGGCGAGTTCCGGGCAACCCATCTACCTCCAGGGCGAGGAGGTGGAGGCCCTCATCTACTTCGCGCAGAACTTCGGCGCGAAGTCCCGCATCGCGGTCCGGTTCGACCGGGAGGACTGGTACTTCTTCCACCCCGGCGACCTGTACGTGACCGACGGCGGCAACTACCGCGTGAAGAAGGAGACGGCGCTGGCGGAGGGGGAACCGTTCGACTCGTTCGTCGGCGGCCCGTCGCAGAGTCGACTGACCGACGTCGAGGAGGCGTAGCGCCCCCTGCCGGCCGTTCGCGGCCGCTCCGCCGTTCCTGTCGACCCGTAGTTATTTCCGCCGCTCACGCGTCGGTTCTGCCGTATGGTACACTGCCCTGACTGCGGGTCCTCCCTCGACGCGATAGACGACGTGACGTTCGAGGACGTCGATTCGAGTATCGGGTTCGTCAGAGCCGCCAAGCGCTTCTACAACGTCAGTTGCGCCGAGTGCGGCGTGACGCTCGGAAGCGGCGTCGCCGGCGCCAGAGGCAACGGCGGCGCGGCGGACGCCGGGGGTGCCTGAGATGGTCCACTGCCCGGAGTGCGACGCGACGCTGGCAGAACAGTCCGACGTGGAGTTCGTCGACCTGGGCGCCGAGACGGGCTTCTTCAAGGCGTCCAAGCGATTCTACATCGTCGGCTGCGGCGAGTGCGGTGCCGCCATCGGAAGCGGCGTCGCCGGCGCGCGGTAACAGAGAACCGGCCGACCGCGTCGCCTCCGAACCCCTTCGTTTCCACTGTACGATGACGCGCGTCTGACGCGCCGATGCACCTCGCCGCTCAGACGAGCGACGCCTGCATCGTCTCCGAGCGCTCCGACTCCGTCGCGCCGCGGACCGTCTCGCCGTCGGCGAACGCCGACTCGACCGGTCGGAGGCGCGAGGCCGGGAAGCGGTAGCGCTTCCGCCCCGAGAGGTCGGCGACGCCGCCCGAGAGCGGCACGGAGTCGACGTAGACGGCCTCGAACACCGGTTCGTGGCGGCCGTAGTTCGCGTTCGTCTCGTAGTCGGCGACGACGGTGCCGTCCGCCGTCACCGAGTCGTCGGCGCGTTCGCCCGTCGCGCGGACGACGACGAGGAGGCTCTGCGTCTCCCTGTCGCGCACCAGGTCGCCGGGGGCGCGGTCGTGTCGCGCACAGAGAGCGGGCGCGCGGTCGAACCGCGGGACGAACGTCCGGCGGCCGCAGACGGCGCAGACCCCGGCGCGTTCGCCGGGCGCGGGGACGAGGCGTTCGGTTATCTCGATGGCGACGCGGCGCAGGTGCTTACACTGCGCGCCCCGGATGGCGTTGTCCGGGCAGGTGCAGGTTCCCGTCTCCACGTCGGCGACGTACGTTCCGCCCTCCGTCTCGACGACGTACCGGCCGTCCCGCAGGGGCCGGACGGCCATCGGTTCCTCGCGGGCGCGGCGGGCGCGGCCCGTGTACCCCTCTGCGGGGAGGACCGTCTTCCGCCGTACCGGCCTGACGGTCGGGCTGGAACGTGCTTTCGACGCGGGTGTGTTTCGAGTGTGCGTCATGGGTAATTCGGCCGAGAGAGGTGGCTCTCTCGCTATCTTTCCGTACGCTCCCGACGAACCTAAACCCTCGTTTCGTCTGCAATTCGCGAACGTTCTTCGAAGCGCTTTTAGAACGGCCGCGGGAAGGCGGGAGCATGGCTATCGATGCGGAGATGCGTCAGAAGATACTCGTCTCCGTCGTCTCAGTCGGCTTCTTCATCGCACTCATCGTGGGGGTCGGCGTGGCGTACAACGAATCCGGACTCGCGGGGAACGGCGGGCTGATACTCGTCGGAACCATCGCACTGTTCGTGCTGGTGATGGGCGTCGTCGGCGTCTTGCTCGACCGGTAGGCTCCCCGCAGACTCGCTCCACTCGAAACGACGGTCTCTCACTCTCTTCGGTCCCGTTCGTCGTCGCGGACCCGCGCTACGTCCGGTCGTCCGCCGAGGTGCCCTCGGCGGCGGTCTCTCGCCAGTCGCGCACGTCGCCGGCGTCACGAACGGCACTCGTGTAGTACGACAGCGGGTGGGAGATGGTCTCGCAGCGTTCGTCCCTGTTCACGCAGTCGCCGTACGACTGCATGCTCGCGCAGGAGGGCGGCGCGAACTGCGCCCCGTCGGCGTCGGCGAGGTACTCGACGCGCGTGGCGATTCGCTCTGCCGTCTCGTCTTCGGCGTCCAGAAGCGTCGCCACCTCCGTCGCGTCCATGCCGAGGGCGACGAGGAAGGCGACCACGGAGAACTCGCTGTGCGACGGGAGCGACTCGCCGCCGCGCGCCCGTTGGACGAGCGCTTTCATGCAGGGCGGGAACAGGCCGGGGACGACGGCCTCGACCTCCATCCGGCCGGTCACGTCGTGGTCGTTCAACAGGTCCCGCAGCGACGCCACCTCGTCGTCGAGGGCGTCGGCAATCTCCTCGCCGGCGGCGCTCCCCCGAACCTCGAACGGGAGGCCGTCGGCGACGCGGCGGTGGACCGCCTCCTCCAGCAGGCGGTGGAGTTCGTCGGCCGTCACCCGCACCTCTCCGGTCGCGAGTTCGCGGTTGACGAGGCGCCAGCGCTCGCCCCAGTCGGCCGTCGAGAGCGTCAGGTACGCGCCGACGGCGACCCAGTAGTGCGTCGGGTCGCGCGACCCGCGGCGGCGGCCGTCGTCGGGCCGTTCGGGTCGAACCGCGCCCGAGAGGTCGAACTCGCGAAGCACGTCGTCCAGCGAGACGCTCCGCGCGGCCGTGCTCTGCAGACCGTCGTCGTCGCTCCGGAAGTCGGCGCGGAAGCGGTCGTGCGCCGTCGCGGCCTCCGCGGCGGCGTACTTGTCCACCGCGGCGGGCGTGTCCACGAGGGAGACGAGGATGCGGGCGATGGGGTACGACAGCAGTTCTTCGCGGTCGCTCCACCGCCGGGGCTCCTCGGCGGCGACGGTGCCCTCCATCAGGGCGCGTTCGACCCGCTCTAAGCCGCGTTCGACGGCGGGGGCGTCCTCGACGACCAGCGCCGCCGGGGAGATGTCCGCCTCGCCGACGGCGGCGCGTGCGCCGTCGAAGAACGGGTAGCGGGCGAAGTGCGGGTCCATCGGTCGCATCGTCGTAACCGGTGATACCGAATAAACACGGCGATTGTCGCAGGTGGGCCGTTCGTCCGCCGTGGTCGCGCGGTTCGCCGTCGGCGTGCAGTCCGCCGGTTCGGCCCTCCGCGGCCCCCGCGGCCGGACACCGTACCACCTAAGACGACCCATCTCGTGCACCACCACGTGCCGCAGTTCGACTACCCGTGTCCCGACTGCCGGGCCACCAACAGCCTCCACGACGTGGACTGCCGCTTCGAGGGGACGCCGTGGCCGGCGGTCGAGAAGGCCTACCTCGACGTCGTCGGCCGACTCACGACCGGTCCGGTCGCGGCGGACGACCTGCAGGAGGCGAGCCACGGCGACTGGGACAACCTCCACCGCGCCGCGCTCGAACGACTGAAGCGCGACGGCCGCGTGTCGGAGGCGAACGGGACGCTCAGACTCCTCACCGCCGAGGAGTTCCGCGAGGAGGTGTCCGAACCGACCAGAGAGCCGATGAAGACGCTCTACCGCCACGGGAGCGTGCCGGGCTGTCACGACAACGCCGTCTTCGCCATGGTCGCGTGGTACGAGATGGTCGGGCTCTCGTGGTCGGAGACGCGCGAGAAGGTCGTCTCGTGGCTGGAGGAGTCCGGCGCGTGGGACCGCGGCGGGTTCGAGGAGGCGACGCCCGCGCAACTGGTCGACAGCAAGCGCCACGTGTACGAGGCGGGCTACGGCTGGAAGGAGAAGGCCGAGTCCGCAAAGCGCGTCATCGACCGCCACCGCTGAGACGACGCTCTCCGCACCCTCATCCTTACCTCCCGTTCTACCCTCTCGACGATGTGAGCGTACCAGAGTCCGCTGGCGGTCCCGACCCCGTCCCGACGGCGCCCGAGGAGACGGTGGGCGCACCGCGACGCGCCCTCGCCATCGTCGTCGGCATCGTCTTCGTGGACCTCCTCGGTTTCGGCGTCGTCGTTCCCATCCTGCCGTTCTACGTCCGGAGCTTCGCGGTGACGGACCTGCTCATCGGCCTCCTCGCGGCGTCGTACTCGCTGATGCAGTTCCTGTCGGCGCCGGTGCTCGGCCGCCTCTCGGACGCGGGCGGCCGCCGCCCGGTCCTCATGCTCTCGCTGTTCGGGAGCGCCCTCGCGTGGACCGTCTTCGGCCTCGCCACCGAGGTGGGGGCGCTGTTCGGAACGGCCGCGGCGCTGACCACGCTGTTCGCCTCGCGGATGCTCGCGGGGGCGATGGGAGGCAACATCGCCACCGCGCAGGCCTACATCGCCGACGTGACGCCGGTCGAGGGGCGCGCCGCCGCACTCGGACTCGTCGGTGCGGCGTTCGGCCTCGGCTTCGTCTTCGGTCCGGCCATCGGCGGCATCGCCGCGAGTCCGACGGCCGTCTCGTCCGCCGACGCCGTCTTCCCGGCGTTCGTGCCGGCGACGCGGTTCTCCCTCCCGAGTTTCGTCGCCGCCGGCCTCAGCCTCGTCGCCTTCGTCGCCACGTGGGCGTTCCTCCCCGAACCCGACAGACAGCGCGGGACGGCGGACCGGGTCACTCTCGTGGGGCAGTTCGTCTCGGCCCTGCGCGACCCGGCGCTCCGCGGCCTCGTCGTCGCGTTCTTCCTCGTCTCCGTGGCGTTCTCGGGCGTACAGGTCATGTTCATCCCGTACGCCGCCGACCTGTTCGGGTACGACGAGACGCAGACGGCGCTGCTCATCACCTACATCGGCGTCCTCGGCGTCGTGAACCAGGGCGTCCTCGTCGGCCGCCTCGCCCGTCGCTACCCGGAGCGCCGAATCGCCGTCGTGGGCGCGGCGATACTCGTGGTCGCCCTCGCGACGTTGCCGTTCTCCCCTCAAATCGGCGGGCTCGTACCGCTCGCCGCCGGACCGACGTGGCTCACCGGCCCCGTCGCGGTCCTCCTCGTCGTCCTCGCCTGCCTCTCGCTCGGCAACAGCCTGCTGAACGTCTCGCTCTCGGCGCTGGTCTCCCGCGCCGTCCCCGCCGACAGGCAGGGCACCGCCTTCGGCGTCACGCAGGGTGCGGGCAGTCTCGGCCGGACCGTCGGCCCGCCGTCGATGGCGGCGCTGTACGTCTTCGCCTACTGGTCGCCGTTCGTGGCCGGTGCGCTGTTGGCGCTGCCGGTGGTCGCCGTCCTCGCCCGCCGGCGGTGAGGTCGGCCGCCGGCGACGGACACGGCCGTCGCGGCCGACGCTCAGCAGTCGTCGCTCCGGCGGCGGCCGATTTCGTCGCTCAGTCGTCGCTCAGTCGTCGGCCAGCGGTCGCGGGACGATGCGACCCGTGGCCGCGGCGACGGCCCACCAGAGAGCGACGAACTGTGCGACGACGACGGCGGCGAGGAGGACCGTCGCCTCGGCCGGGTGGACGCCCGTCGCGGCGGCGCCGACGGCACCCAGACCGACGACGGCGAACCCGACGGGGAGCCTCGCCGTCCGGTCGTCGTCGTCCCGGAGGGCGACGCCCGCGACGGCGAACAGGACGACGCCGAACGTGGCCAGCGCCTGCTTCAGCCAACGCACCGCCGTCGAGGGCGGCTCTCTGACCGTGGCGACGACGTACCGGCCGTCCCCCGTGGCCACGACCGCTCGCCCGACTTCGAACGCCGGGTCGGTCGTCCGTTCGACGACCGTGCCGTCGGCCGACTGCGCCGCGTCGAACGTCTGTCGCGCCCGCGCCGGCAGGTCGGCGTACGGGGTGGCGGTCGCCCCGCCGCCGTCCACCGGCTGAACGGTGTGGCGGTAGGCGGGACTCGACGCGTGCGGGAGGACGTAGAGGGGGGAGGTGACGAGGAGGACCGCGGCGACGAGCGAACACGCGAGCGGGAACCGGTCCATACCGTTCCGTGTGTACGTGCTCCCATGAATATTCGGGTGGCTGACATCACGCTCGGCCGCGAGCGGTCGCTACCGGGTCGGTAGAGAGAGAGACGGGGACTGGACGCGGATTGACGACGGCGTCCGGCTTACTCGCTCTGGATGCGCGGCGCGAGCATGTAGGTGACGTTCCCCTGCCCCTCGGCGAGGCGGTAGTGAAGCTTGACGGGGAACTCCTCGCCGAGTTCGACGGTGACCTCGGCGTCCTTCGGGATGGCCTTGTTCATGTCCTTCAGGTAGTCCAGCGAGAACAGCGAGTCGGCCGTCCCCGAGGTGAGGTCGATGAGGTCCGCGGCGTCGAGTTGGAAGTCCACGTCGTCGGTGTCGCCCTGCGCCTGGATGTGGAACGCCTCCTCGGCGTCGTCCACGCGGAGGCGGACGTGGTCGGAGACCATGTCCGCGGCCTTGATACCGCGGTCCAGTTGCGCGCCCTCGAGGACGATTTCGGCGGGGAGGTCGAGGTCCGGGATGTCGGGTTCCTGCCGGATGGAGTCGGGGTCGATGAGCGCGAGCGTCGAGGAGAGGCCGTCGATGCGGATGTTGAGTTTCCGCGTCTCCTCGTCGAGTTCGAGTTCGACGAGTTGGTCGGAGTTCGCCATGCCGACGAAGTCCTCGAGTTTCGAGAGATTGACGCCGATGACGCCGCCGTCGGCCTCGTAGGACTCGAACGCCGCCGCGTCGAGGGTCAGGTCGACCATCCCGACGTTGGCGGGGTCGACCGCTCGAATCGAGAGGTCGTCCTCGTTCAGTCGAATCTTGCACTCGTCGACGAGTACGCTCACCGAATCCAGCGCGTCCCGGAGCGTGGAGGCGCTCACGATGGCCTTGAACATGTGACCGGAGGTACGACAGCGGGCTTAAAAATACCCGTGATTTTCGCGCTCGCTAAGTGTGTTCCCGCACGTCGCGTGAGCGTGCGTGTGCCGGTCTGACTGCGCCGACCACCGGCCTCGCCCGACGCCGAAAGTATTATCTGAACAGTTGCTCATCTAATCAGACATGGAGACAGACACGACCAGACTTCGGCGTCTCGTCGCCGACGAGGCGGGCGAGTGCTGTGAGGACGAGGTGGCGGACCGACTCGCGCGTCTGGAGGCCCTCAGCGAGGGGATTCCGGACACCGTCGACCGCGACGTGGAGATACTGAAGACGCTCGGGAGCGAGACGCGCTACCGAATCGTCCGGCTCCTCGCCGCCGCGGAGGAGGAACTCTGCGTCTGTGAGATCACGCCGGTGTTCGAGGTGAGCGACAGCGCCGTCAGTCACGCGCTCTCGGACCTCACGGACGCGGGTCTGCTCTCGCGTCGGAAGGAGGGGACGTGGCGTTACTACGGCACCACCGACCGGGCCGACCGACTGCTCGCCGCACTGGACGCCACGCGAGGTGCGGACGAATGAGCGACGCCGACGACCGGGCCGCGGGGTCAGATTCGGTCCGCGTCGCGTTCGTCTGCGTCCAGAACGCCGGGCGCAGCCAGATGTCGACCGCGTTCGCCGAACGCGAGCGCGAACGCCGCGGACTCTCCGAGCGGGTGGAGATACTGACCGGCGGCACCCACCCCGCCGACCACGTCCACGACGTGGTCGTCCGCATCATGGGCGAGGAGGGGTTCGACCTCTCGGACCGGGTGCCGCGGGAGGTGTCGACGACCGAGTTGGAGGCCTGCGACTACGTGGCGACGATGGGCTGTTCGACGCTCGAACTCGACACCGCCGCCGGCGTCGACGTGCGCGACTGGGCGCTGGACGACCCCGACGGGGCCGACGACGAACGAGCGCGCGAGATTCGGGACGAAATCGAGGCGAACGTCGTCGAACTGTTCGACGAAGTCGAGGAGCGACTGTCATGAGCGACTCACCGACCGACGAGACCGGACGTATCGACCCCGACGAACAGCGACGCGCCGTCCGGAACCGGTACGCCCGCATCGCGACCGACTCGGACTCGGCGTCGAGCACCGCCGAGTCGAACTCGGACGGCGACTGCTGCGACGACGGCGACGGCTGCTGTGACGCCGACGCCGACGCGACCGACTCGACGGAACTCGGCTACACCGACGAGGACGTCGCCGCCGTCGCCGCGGGCGCGGACCTCGGCCTCGGGTGCGGCAACCCGACGGCCATCGCCTCGCTCGGCGAGGGCGAGACGGTCCTCGACCTGGGGTCGGGCGCGGGCTTCGACTGCTTCCTCGCCGCACAGGAGGTCGGCGAGGACGGCCGCGTCCTCGGCGTGGACATGACGCCGGCGATGGTCGAGAAGGCGCGCGACAACGTCCGGGAGAACGACGCGGAGAACGTCGAGTTCCGCCTCGGCGAGATAGAGCACCTCCCCGTCGCGGACGAGACGGTGGACGTGGTCATCTCCAACTGCGTCGTCAACCTCTCGCCGGACAAACCGCAGGTGTTCCGCGAGGCGTTCCGCGCCCTCCGGCCGGGCGGCCGACTCGCCATCTCCGACGTGGTGATGACGGCGCCCGTGCCCGAGTCGGTCCGCTCGGACCCCGAGTCCGTCGCCGCCTGCGTCGCCGGCGCCTCCACCGTGGACGAACTCGAAGCGATGCTGTCCGACGCGGGGTTCGTCGACGTGGCCATCGCGCCGAAAGAGGAGAGCGCCGAGTTCATCAGCGAGTGGGACGACTCGCTCGACCTGAGCGACTACATCGTCTCCGCGACCATCGAGGGCCGAAAGCCCGACGCCGACGCGTAGTCGGTGCTATCGCTCGGTGCGACCGAGCGGTGCCGCCGAGCGCTCGCATCCGATGTGCATTTCCGGGTCGACCCCGTCGCTTCGTGTATGAACGCGGCTTCGCCGGCGGTTCCCTCGCGGGACGCCTCGCTCAGTTCGACACCCAAGCCATGACCAGAAAAGACCACTACTACAACAAGGCCAAACAGGAGGGCTACCGGACCCGGTCGGCGTACAAGCTCAAGCAGTTGGACGAGGACGCCGGTCTGTTCGGGCCCGGCAACACCGTCGTTGACCTCGGCGCCGCCCCCGGCGGGTGGTTGCAGGTCGCCTCGGAGGCAGTGGGCGACCACGGCAAAGTCGTCGGCGTCGACCTCCAGCGCATCCGCGACCTGGACCTCGACAACGTCGAGACGGTCCGCGGCGACATGACCGACGAGGAGACGAAGGCGAGCCTGCGCGACCGAATCGGGGCCGAGGGAGCGGACGTCGTCATCTCCGACATGGCGCCGAACATGACCGGCGAGTACTCGCTCGACCACGCCCGGTCCATCCACCTCGCCCGGCAGGCGTTCGAAGTCGCCCTGGACCTCCTCCCCGCGGGCGGCGACTTCGCCGTGAAGGTGTTCGACGGGCAGGACCTCGCAGACTTCCGGGCCGACGTGGAGGAGGAGTTCCAGTACGTCCGCTCCATCCGACCCGACGCCTCGCGGAACGAATCCTCCGAGCAGTATCTGGTCGGCAAACACCGCATCACCGCGCCCGTCGCCACCGGTGACGAACTCGACGTGGTCATCGACGACGTGGGGAGCGAGGGCGACGGCATCGCCAAGGTGGACGGCTACACGCTGTTCGTCCCCGGGACCGAGGCGGGCGACGAGGTTCACGTGCGCGTCACCGACCTCAAGCCGAACTTCGGCTTCGCCGAACTGGTCGAACCGTAGCGACGCCACCGCGGTCGGACGCCGTCGCACCGGTCGGTTCGTCCACCGCGGGACTCACTCCTCGATGACCACGTCGACGTGGAGGTTGACGTCGCAGTTCCCTCGGCGACTGCCGTTTCGACACCGCCCCGTGGCGATGATGTCAGAGAGAGTCGTGTACGTCCCGCAGGACGGGCATCGAAGCCCGCGCTCCATGCTGTCTCCCTCGGTCAGACGGACGCGCCGCTCTGCTACCATGCGTGTCGTACGATACCACCCCTCATAAGGTCGTTAGTCAGTTTCGCGACGCGTCGGCGTTCACTCCAGCGCCCACGGGTCACGTTCGTCGCGGCCGCGGCCGCCGCCGAGGGCGGCGACGACGGCGTACACGAACGGCGTGTCGACCACCGCGATGAGCAGTTTCAGGAGGTACTGCCCGACGACGAGTGAGAGGACGACGCTCGGCGGGAACGCCTCGCCGATGCCGAGGAGTCGCGGAGCGACGTAGAACGCGACGGTGACGAAGATGACCGTATCTATCGCCTGACTCGTCGCCGTCGAGGCGACGTTGCGGAGCCACAGGTGGTCGCCGCCGGTCATCTCGCGGATGCGGTGAAATGCGAGTACGTCCCAGTTCTGGCTCACGACGTAGGCGAGGAGGCTGCCGGCGACGACGTTCGTCCCGGAGGCGAGGACGGTGCGGAACTGCCCGGCGAACTCGGGGTTCGCGGCGGGCATGAAGATGGTCCCCCAGACGAGGGCGAGGAGGACGAAGTTCATCGCGAAGCCCACGTTGACCATCACCGTCGCGGCGCGCCGGCCGTACAGTTCCGAGTAACAGTCCGAGGCGAAGAACGTGAGCGCGTACGCCAGCGCCGCCCCGGGCATCAGAACCGTCGCGCCGACGACGGGGAGGCTTCCGAGGGCGTCGGGTACCGGGATGGCGAGCAGTTTCGAGGCGGTGAGTTGCGCCGTCGTCAGCGCGGTGACGAACAGCGCGAGGATGGCCACCTGTCCCGTTCCCACTCGGGTCTCACTCATCGTCGAGTCTGTCGTGCCGGTTGTCTATCTCGTCGAGGAGGTCCAGCGTCTTCCGGATGGAGGCGCGAACCGCGTCGCTCCGGTTGACGAACTTCTTGTCGTCGCCGACGTGTTCGTCGAGGTCCGCGAGTAACTCGTCGGGAATCTCGACGCTAATCTTGGACATGATAGACACTATGCAATCCCGACGGGTATATGTGACTCGGTTCTTCACTCGATAAGCCGACGGGAATATCGAGGCGAGATGACTCCGCATCCGGGCGGCTCTGTCGCCGTCCGGCGCGTTCGCGTCGCGATGCCGGCGCTGGTCCGATACTCGCAGGAGAATACGCCGTCCCTCGGGCGCTCCGCCGCGTCTCGGTCCGATTCAGGCGGCGTCGCGGGCGGGCGCGAGGTTCCGTCGGCCGCCGAGGGTGACGACGAACAGGACGCCGAGGCCGACGCCGTAGGCGGCCATCAGCGGAATCGTGACGAGGAACATCGAGACGATGCCCGCGGGGGTGAACAGGGCGGCGAACGTCAGGATGCCGACGGTCACCTCGCGCCAGCGACCCCGGAGGGTCTGGTAGGTGACGCCCGCACCGTTGAGCAACAGCATCAGGATGGGGATGTCCGCGAGGATGCCGATGCCGCCCGTCGTGAAGAAGATGAGCCAGAAGAAGTCGGTGATGCGGTAGGAGATTATCATGTTCGCCTGCACCGCGTCGTTCACCAGCCACGAGATGACGCCGGGGGCGACGTAGAAGTACCCGAGGACGAACCCGCCGAGCAGTCCGAACACCAGCGACCCGGTCCAGAAGAAGACGGTGCGGCGGCGACGGCGGACGATCTGACGGTCCCGGAGGGCGGGCCACGCGTAGTACGCCACCACCGGGAGCGTGACGAGGACGGCGACGAGCGTCGAGAACTTCACCTGGAACAGCAGCGCCTCCATCGGGTGGAGGGCGACGACGTTCAGCACCTCCTCGGGTGTCACCGCGGCGGGGAGGCGGCCGAGGAACTGCTCGTACACCTCCTTGAAGCCGACGGTGTAGAGCCACGTGAACGTCCCCGCGAGGACGAGCATGAACAGCGCGACGATGCGGAACGCCTTCGACGTGACAGTCTCGAAGATGAACGCGAGGTCCTTGTAGTAGCCGCCGATGTCGTCCTCGTCCGTCTCGCCGTCGGTGAGTTCGTCGAGGAACGTCCCGCCGGCGCGCGTCGCTCTGTCTTCTAGTTCGCCCTGCTGGTCGGCGTCACCGGCGTCGGCGTCGCCGTCAGACGCCTCGCGTTCTTCCTCCGCCTCGTCGAACCGGTCGACGATGGCCTGCGCCTTCTCCTTGTCGCCGTCGTCGAGTGCGTCGCCCGCGATGCCCATCGCCTCCTCCTCGCTCAGGTCGGCGAACACCTCCGGCGGCGCGGCCCGGACGCCCGCCGCGTCGAGTTCGCGCACGTCTATCTTCGAGGGGTCGCCGACGCCGCGTTCGAGCGGTCCGACGGACTCCTCGATGTCCTTGTAGACGGCGTAGCCGAGACCGAGGAGCGCGAACGCGAGGGCACCGAGGACGGACCAGACGACGAGCGCCGTCTCCGGTGCGACGCCGAGGAGGCCCCCGAGTTCGGGGACGAAGTAGCTGCTCCCGACGCGGTCCAGGAGGGAGTTGACGGCCGCCGGCCCGCCGTAGGAGTAGTAGAGGTAGACGGCCGCGGCGCCGAGGGCGGTGCTCCCGGCGACGAGGTTCCACCGCTTCCCGACGGCGGTCCGGAGGTCGATCTGTTCGCTGCTGCGACGGGCCGTGACGACGACCTTCGAGATGTAGAGGCTGATACCGTACAGCGTCAGCACGGGGACGGCCCACAGAATCTGCGTGAACGGGTCCGGCGGCGTGAACATCGCGCCGGCGGCGAAGACGCCGAGCACCGCGTAGCGCCACTGGTCGCGGAACGTCTCGTACGGGACGATTTCGGCGTACGACAGCAGCGTCATGACGAGCGGCAGTTGGCTCGCCAGCCCGAACGAGACTGTCAGGAGGAACATGAACTGCGCCCACTTGACGATGGAGTACGTCGGCGCGAAGCCGATGTTCACCGTGTTCTGGGCGAGGAAGCGGAACGTGATGGGGAAGAAGAAGACGTAGCCGTAGGCGACGCCGAGGCCGAACAGCGTCACCATCCCGACGACGATTAGCGCGAGTTGCCACCGGGGGACCGGCGACGACGGCCACAGGCCGCGCTCTCTGAGGGCGTCGCGGGAGAAGAAGATGAACACCGGCGCGGCGAGGATGAGTCCGGTCACGAGGCCTATCTTCGCCTGCAACAGCACCACGTCGAACGGCGTCTGCGCGATAATCTCGACCTGCTCGTTGACGGCCGCGTTCATGTTCCGTCTGGTGATGGCCTCGAGGAAGTCCCAGATGTACAGACGGAGCGCGTAGAACGTGCCGAGGAAGCCGACGAGGAAGACGATGAACACCTTTTGGAGGTCCTTCTGCGCCGCGCGGAGCATCGCACCGGCGGTCTCGCGACCGTCGTCGATGGCGCGGCGGGTGTCCTCGTCGAGCGCGCTGGACATACCCGAGGAAAGCCATCTCGCGGTTATCAATCTTTTTCACCGCGTCGCCGCGCGCCCATCCGGAAAGGCCTATAAGAAGCGGGCAGAGAATCACTGATGAATGGCCGACGATTCGGAGTCCGACCGTCCGTCATCGGACGCCGACGAGTCCGAGCGCGTCCCCTCGGACGACGCCGAGACGACCGAATCGTCCGACACGCCGACCGAGGACGCGTCTGCGCCGTCGGACGACACCGACAGCGACGCCTCCGCGGTCGACGACGACGCGGACGATGGGGGCGACGCCGATGCGGACGATGGGGGCGACGCCGATGCGGACGATGGGGGCGACGCCGATGCGGACGACACCGACGCGGACGACACCGCCGACGGACCCGCGGACGAAGGCGATAGCGACGCCGGCACCGACGGCGACGATACTGGCGCAGACGGCGACGATACCGGCATAGACGAGGATACCGGCATAGACGAGGATACCGGCACAGACGACGATATTGAGACGGACGGCGACGACGATACCGAGACGACGCCGCCGGAGTCGGAGCCGGACTCGGCCGACGACCGGCCGGACGTCGCCGCCACCGCCGAGGGCCGCCCCGGCGCGGAGACCGACCCGGAGGACGTGGACGACCCCGTAGACGACGTGACGATGGAACGCGAGGGACTCGTCGAACCGCCGGACGAGTCGTCGACCGACGCCGACGCTGACGACGCCAGCGATTCCGACGACTCCGACGCGTCGACCGACGCCGACGACTCCGACGCGGAGGACCTCTGGCCCGAGGACCACGCACCGCCGGAACCGAAGACGGCGGACGAACTCCGGTACGGCGGGGACGAGAACGGCGAGGCCGTCGCCGACACCGACGGCGGCGCGCCCACCGTCACCGGCGGGCCGACACCCGACCTCGGGGACGACGAACTCGACGACGGGATGTTCGGGGACGGCCCGGAGACCGACCAGGAGATGCCGCTGGCCGACCACATCGAGGAGATGGTCAACCGGCTGGCGGTGGTGTTCCTCGTCGGCGGCCTCGTCACGCTGGTTCTGTACCCCGGCGCCGACCTGGCGAATCAGGCGATGAACCTGAACCTCGTCAGTTCGACGGACGTCATCAACTTCCTCTGGAACAAGCACATCCCCGGCGCGCCGGAGATTGCCGAACGTCGCCCGCGCGTCTACGGTCCGCTCGAACTCGTCCTGACGGAACTGAAGGTGGCCGGACTGGCGGGCCTCGTCGTCGGCCTCCCGGTGTTCGTCTACCAGACGTACCTGTTCATGCGCCCCGGTCTGTTCCCGCGGGAGCGACGCTACTACCTCGCCGCGGTGCCGACGAGCCTCGTCCTCGCGTTCGTCGGCATCGCCTTCGCGCACTTCGTCGTCCTCCCGGCCATCTTCGCGTACTTCACGTCCTACACGCAGGGGACGGCGGTCATCGCGTTCGGCCTGAAGGAGACGTTCAACCTCATCCTCATCCTGATGGGCTACAACGCCATCATCTTCCAGATTCCGCTGTTCATCATGCTCGCCATCATGATGAACCTCGTCACCCGCGAGTGGCTGGTGGCCCGCCGGCTCATCTTCTGGGCCTCCTTCCTCGGGCTTGCGTTCTTCGTCAGCCCCGACCCCACTGGGATGGCCCCCATCATCATCGCCGCGACGATGATAACGCTGTTCGAGGGGACGCTGTTCCTCCTGCGGTGGACCGGGAACTGACCCCTCGCAGTCTCACTCGCCTCGGCGACGTAGTCCGGCCGTCGACAGACGACCGATAGCGTTCGGAATCGCACGCCGACGAGTCCCCGACGGCGTCACCGCTCGACCGGAACGGTGGCCGCGACGCCCTCCACGAGCGAGTCGTTCGCGACGAGGAGGACCACCGCGACGGGTGCCAGTCCGAGGACGGCGGCGGCCGCTCCGAGCGTCGCCTCCGAGTACCGCAGGCCGTAGACGAACGGGGCCAGCGGTGCCCAGTGTCTGGGGTCGCCGTCGGTCATGAGGTACGAGAAGAAGAACTCGTTGTACACCTGCACGAACGTGAGGACGCCCGCGGCGGCGACACCCGGCCGGGCGAGGGGGAGGACGACGCGCCTGAGCGCTCCCAGTCTGGTCGCGCCCTCGACGCGCGCCGCGGCCTCCAACTCGTCGGGTATCTGCGCGAAGAACACCGTCAGCACGTAGATTGCCAGCGGGAGCGTCAGCATCGACGTGGGGAGGACGACGGCCCCCGGCGTGTTGTAGAGCGTCGGCGTCGTCAGCGTCACCGGTCCGAGCGGAACCGAGACGCCGGTGAACAGTCGGAACAGCGGCACCAGAAACGCCGCGGGCGGCGTGTACGCGACGACGAGGAAGACGAGGAGCAGGGGCCTGCGGCCGGGGAACGACAGGCGGCCGAACGCGTACCCCGCGAGCGACCCGACGACGAGGACGACGGCGGTGCTGAGCGTGGCGACGACGAGGCCGTTGAGCAGGTGACGGCCGAACGAGGTGAACGCGACGACGGCGACGAAGTTCGATGCGGTCACCGTCTCGGGGAACAGGCCGAGTCCGTCGACGGCCGCCGGCGGCGTCACCGCGAGGACGAGCAGCCAGTAGAGGGGGAAGCCGAACAGGAGGAGGACGAACGCGACGAGGACGGCGAACAGGAGGCGGTAGACGACGCGCGGATGCTCGATGGCGTTGCGGACGCCGCGTCGGAGGACGTTTCGGCTCACGGTCGACGCTCCGCGTGACGGGGATACACGGTTCGTCGTGTCCGCTCAGCCACACAAAAAATGTGCGGGAATCGGCCAGTCACTCCGCCGATAGGTTCGGTGCCGGGTCGGCCCCGGTTTCGGCGGACGCCTCCTCAGCGCGACGCTTCAGCGCCTCGTTCATGGCGACGAAGCCCGCCTCCGTGTCGTCGCCGACGAACCGGAACAGCAGTCCGGCGAGGACGCCCGTGAACGCCTCCGAGTGGACGAAGCGCGTTCCCGCCCCGCCGTCGAGGGGTTCCAGTTCGAACCGGTGGTCGCCGTCGAACAGACCGGGGACGAACAGGTGACCGCGCCAGCGGAACTCGCGGTTCGGGTCCGCGGCGGTCACTCTGGGCCGGAAGCTCATCCCGCGGCCGTTCGGCGGCGTCAGTCGCACGTGCGGGCGCGCCCCGACGTTCGGCTGGCCGGTGATGCGCGCGAACGGGTTCCACGCCCCGTAGTCCTCGAAGTCGGTGAGGACCTCCCACACGCGTTCGGGCGTCGCGTCGATGTCGATGGCCGTCCGAATCTCTCTCATCGAGAGTCAGACGCTGCAGAGGAGCATAACTCTCGCGTGCGACCGGGTCGCAGTTCGCTCGGCGCGCCCGAACTCGGGACCTACTTCGTCGGGTAGTCGGTGGCGAACACGTCCTCGACGACGGGTTCGTCGTCGGCCTCGTCGGCCGCCGGACTGACGCTGCCGGTCTGGTAGCCGTGCAGGTCGAGGGTGACGTGGTCGAAGCCGAGGTCGGACAGTTCCTCGCGGACGGCGGCGACGAAGTCGGGGTTCAGCGCCGTCTCCAACTCCTCGGCGGCGACTTCGATGCGGGCGAGTCCGTCGTGGTCGCGGACGCGGAACTGCGAGAACCCCCACTGGCGGACGACGCGTTCGGCCCTCTCGACGCGCGTCAGGCGTTCCTCGGTCACCTCGATGCCGGTCGGGATGCGCGAGGAGAGACAGGCCATCGACGGCTTGTCGGCGACCGAGAGTCCGTAGTCGTCGGCGATGGCGCGCACCTCCTCCTTGTCGATGTCGTGCGCGAGAAGCGGCGAGAGCACCTCTAGCTCCTCGACGGCGCGCAGTCCGGGCCGGTGGCCCTCGCCGGGGTCGGAGGCGTTCGTCCCGTCGCACACCGTCTCGATGCCGCGGTCGCGGGCGGCGTCGTACATCCGACCGAGGCGCATCGTCCGGCAGTGGTAACACCGGTCGCCGTCGTTCTCGACGAAGTCGGGGTTGTCGAGTTCGGAGAACTCCACGACTTCGTGACGGATGCCGATTTCGTCGGCGACGCGGCGAGCGTCGTCCAACTCCTCGGCGGGGAGCGTCTCTGACTTGGCCGTGCACGCGACGGCGTCGTCGCCGATGGCGTCGTGGGCGAGGGCGGCGACGACGGCGGAGTCGACGCCGCCGGAGAACGCGACGAGCACCCCGTCCCGCTCTCCGAGCGACGCGCGCGCCGCCGCGGCCTTCTCGGTGAGCGTCGGGTCGGTGTCGGCCGGCGTGTCCGCGTCGGGCATGGTTCCCGTTTCCCGCGGAGCGGCAAAAGCGCGTTGTCCCCGGCCCGGGCCGCCGGGTTCGCTCGCACCGCCGCGCCGTCCCGCGTCGGTGCGCCTCCCGCCGCGCCGGCGTCTCGGCCCGCGGCCGCGAGACGCCCCACGACCACGAGACGCGCCGTGGCCACAAGACACAGGAACGCCACGACCGGACCTCGACGGGAGAGGTCCGACGCTCGGCCGCACCCCGCCAGCACGGGCGTCCCGCCGTTCGGCACGCGCCGAGCGCCGTGTCTCCCCGCCGAACGGGGTTCGCGTCCGTGCTGACGGCGGCCCGCGTCGGGACACACGCACCATGACCCGAAGACAGCAGCCGACCGAACCGGACGAATCGCACGACGCGCCCGAGGGACTCGCCGGCGACTCCGCCGCGGCCGGCACCGCTGGCGCGCGAGGTGACCCGCGATGACGGACGCCGACGACTGGGACGAGACGCCGGGGTCGGCGCTCGAACCGTTCCCGAGCGTCCGCGGCACGAGTCGGTTGCTCGGCGTGAACACCGAGGGCCAACCCGTCTACTACGACGAGGAGGCGCACGCCCGACGCGACGCGCCCGCGGACGCCGACGCCGAGGACTGGCGCGACGACCGACCGCTGGACGAGGACGCGACGGTCGGTGACCTCCTCGACGACGTCGAGGAGTCCGTCGGGTGGGACGAACTCACGGACTACGCGAGGGACCACCTCCCCGGGATGGACGCCGACGACGGCGACGACGGGACGGGAGGTGACCGCACGTGAGCGAGGACGGTCTGCAGAAACTCGGCGTCGACGCCGAGGGGACGCCCGTCTACTACGACGCAGAACGACACAGTCGCGTCGACGGCCACGCCGGGTCCGAGAGCGTCGCCCGCGAGGACGGCGTCTCGCTGGAACAGTCCACCTCGGTCGGCCAACTGATTCGAGAGATAGAGGACGACGTCGGCTGGGACGAACTCTCCGACTACGCGCGGGACCACGCCCCCGAGGAGGGTCTCGACACCGAGGCCGACATCGGACGGAAGGGGTCGCCCGACGAGGACGGCGGCGCCGACTGACGCACCCGCCGCCAGCGTCAAAGCCGTCGCGGCCGAACCGGGGAGCGATGCCGACGGACCCTTCCATCGAGTCGGACGCCGAGGCGGCGGAGATAGAGAACCACGACGCCACCGTCGTCGACGTGACGACGATGGACGAGGACCGCACGGACGAGATAGAGGCGGCGGTCGACACCCACCGCGAGGCGATACGCGAGCGACTCGACATCGAGGAGACGCTCGGTCCTCTCGGCGAGAGCGGCGACGCGTGGGACCGCGTGACCGCCGAACTGTCGGCACAGGGCGAGGAGGAACTCAGCGGGAAGCTGGAGGCGCTGAAGAAACGGCTGGAGCGGCCGTACCCGTCGCTCGTGAGCATCAGATTCGAGATCGGGTCGGCGGCCGACGACCCCGACGACACCTCTTTCGAGTTCGTCCCCGGCCAGTACGTGCGAATCAGCTACCAGGACGAGGAACCGCGCGTCTACTCCATCGCCAGTTCCCCCAACCGCGACGGCGTCGAACTCTGCATCCGGCGGGTGCCGGGCGGCGAACTCACGCCGGACCTGTGCGAACGGGTCCAACCGGGCGACGACCTGTTCGTCCGCGGCCCGTACGGCGACGAACTCATGCTCTCGGAACCGTCCGACCGCGACCTGGTGTTCGTGGCGACGGGCACCGGCGTCGCGCCGTTCAAGAGCATGATAGACTACGTCTTCGAGGAGGGGATGGACGAGTGCGACGGCGAGCGCCGGGACGTCTGGCTGTTTCTGGGCTCCTCGTGGGAGGACCACCTCCCCTATCGGGAGGCGTTCCGCGCCCGCGACGACGAACGCGACAACTTCCACTTCGTCCCCACCCTGAGCCGCGAGAACTACCTCACCGACTGGACCGGCGAGACCGACTACGTGCAGTTCTGCCTCCTCAAGTACCTCGACAGCGAGGCGACGGACCTCGACGCCCTCCCCGACGAGTTCGCCGACTACGTGGACGAAGACCCCGTGGGCGACGTCGACGCCCGCATCGACCCCGACGCGATGGAGGTGTACGTCTGCGGCATCGGCGCGATGTGCGACCGGGTGACGAACGTCGTCGAGTCCGTCGGCGTCCGCGAGGAGTACCTCGACGTGGAGAGCTACGGCTAACCGCCCGACCCGTAACGTTTTGTCGGGGCGGGCGATACTCCACGCCGAATGGAGTTCGAGGCTATCCCGGGCGTCGGGGAGAAGACGGCCGAAGCGCTGTCCCAACTCGACGACGCCGAACGGGCGTTGGCCGACGGGGACGTGGCCGCTCTCGCCCGCGCCCCGGGCCTCACGGAGGGGCGCGCGGCCGCCATCGCGCGCGGGGCCATCCGCCGCAGGCACGACGACGACGGCGACTTCCTCGCCACGGACCGCGCCCGCGAGGTGTACCGCGACGTGCTCTCGTTGCTCCGCGAGCGAACCGTCACCGCCTACGCCGAGAAGCGACTGGAGACGTTCTACCCCACGGCCTCGGCGTCGCGCATCGAGGAGGTGCGCGCGTTCGCGGAGGCGGCCGTCGAACGCGACCCGGACCCGGCCGTCCTCGACGCACTCGACGGCGTGGCGTCGTTGGAACCCGCCGCGGGCATCCGCGTCCGCGAGCGCTGTCTCGCGACCGCCGACGCCGAACGCTACGCCGCCGCCAAGGAGGCGTTCCCCGAACTGTCGGTCGAAGTCGTCGAGGACGCCCGCGGCCTCTCGGAACTCGCTCGCTCGTACGCCACCGTCGTCGCCCTCGACGAGGCGTTCGCGGGCGTGGACGTGGAGGGCGACGTGCGCGTGCGCCCCGACGCCGCCGACCACCCCGACGAGATAGTGCCGGAGCGAGTGCTGGCGTTCTTCGCGCAGAACCGCGAGCGAATCCGCGCCGCCGCGGACGTGCACGAGGCCGCCGGACTGGACGCGCCGTGTGACCTCGACCACCTCCGCGACGCCCTCTCGCGACTGGACGACGACGGCACCATCGTCGGCGACGAGGAACTGGACCGCCTGACGAACGCCGTCGACGACGTCGACGCCGCCGTCTCGACGGCCGAATCCGTCGCCAACGACCACCTCCGCGACGCCATCCGCGAACGCGACGTGACCATCGAGGGGACGGACTTCCTCTCGCTGGTCGAACAGGGCGCCCGCGTGGACTCGCTGCTGTCGCGGGAACTCGAAGACCAGTACGCCGACGCCGTCGCCACCGCCCGAGAGCATCTGGTCGAGTCGCTGTCGCTCCGCCCCGAGGAGGCGGACGTCGCCACGCGCGTCTTCTCGGACGACCCGTCGTTCCCCGTCGACTACGACGAGGAACTCCTCTCGCGCCTCCGCGCGGAACTGAAAGCCGGGCGCGACCGACGCGCCGTCCGACTGAAGCGCGAACTGGCCGCGGACCTCTCCGCCCTCCGCGACCCGGTCGGCGAGATGGTCTCGGACGCCCTCGAACTGGACGTGGAACTTGCCGTCTCGCGGTTCGCCCGCGACTTCGACTGCTCGTTCCCGACGTTCGTCGCGGACGGCGGCGCGGCGACGACGGACGGCGGTGCGCGCGACGGCGATGGCGGTGCGCGCGGCGACGGCGCGGGCGGCGGGTTCGCCGTCGAGGCCGGGCGGTCCCCCCTGCTCGACGTGCCGTTCGAGGCGGCCGACCCGGTGGACTACGCCGTCTCGGGCGTCACCCTCCTCTCGGGCGTCAACTCCGGCGGGAAGACGTCGACGCTCGACCTGGTGGCTCTCGTCGTCGTCCTCGCGCAGATGGGCCTGCCCGTCCCCGCAGACCGCGTCGAACTCGAACGCTTCTCGGAACTGCACTACTACGCGAAGTCGCAAGGGACGCTGGACGCGGGGGCGTTCGAGAGCACCCTGCGGGACTTCCGCGAACTCGTCGACGGCGAGTCGAACCGTCTGGTCCTCGTGGACGAACTGGAGAGCATCACCGAACCCGGCGCGTCGGCGAAAATAATCGCCGGCATCCTCGAAGCCCTCGACGACCAGTCGGCGACGGCGGTGTTCGTCTCCCACCTCGCCAGCGAGATACGCGAGGCGGCCGGGTTCGACGTCGCCGTCGACGGCATCGAGGCGGTCGGACTGGCCGACGGCGAACTCGTCGTGAACCGCTCGCCCGTCAAGGACCACCTCGCGCGTTCGACGCCGGAACTCATCGTGGAGAAACTCGCGGGCGAGGACGGGTCGGGGTTCTACGACCGACTGCTGGAGAAGTTCTGAGCGACCCGACGGGGATTTATCACGTTCTCGGTCGGAGCGACGGGTATGGTCCCCGACGCAGACGCCGCCGACGCGAACGCCACGTCAGACGACGCGAACACTGCTTCCGACGACGCGAACACTGCTTCCGACGACGCGAACGTCACTCCCGACAGCGCCGAACCGCCCTTGACCGACGCGACAGTCCTCCCGGACGGCGGCACCGCCGCGGGTGGAGACGACGCCGCCGGACCGACTCCCGAGGCGGACCCGACGTACGACGTGGTGTATCGGGCGACCCGCGACGCGATGTGGGACGTGGTGGGGACGGCGACGCTCATCCTCTTCTACCTCGCTCTCGCGGCCGTCGGGTTCTCCGTCGCCGCGAGCGGACTGCTCGGCGGAATCGGACCGGCGACTATCGGTCTCGGTGCGGTCGGCTTGCTCGTCGGCCTGTTCAGCGCCTACCGGGTGTACGTCCTCGTGACCGAGTGAGGGGCCGCCGGACCCCCATCCGCGACCGCGCTCCCGACGAGTCGGATTTAGTGAACGTGTGGATACGGCGCTTGCAGCCGGTTTCCGGTCCACTTTCACTTTCACTCCGCCGCTGGGGAACGGTTAAGTAGACTGCTATTCGTAATCGAATCGATGAGGGACGACCCCGAGGAGGGGATGCTATCGTGGGACGAGACGGTGTTCCGCGACGAGCACGTCTTCGAGATAGACTACGTTCCGGAGACGTTCAACCACCGCGAGACGCAACTGCAGAGCCTCAAGTACGCTCTCAGACCCGCGGTCCGCGGCTCCCGGCCGCTCAACACCATCGTCCGCGGGCCGCCGGGGACGGGCAAGACGACGGCCGTCCAGAAACTGTACGGCGAACTCGGCGCGCAGTCGGGCGTCCGGACCGTCCGCGTCAACTGTCAGGTGGACTCGACGCGCTACGCCGTCTTCTCCCGCATCTTCGAGCACATCTTCGAGTACGAACCCCCCTCCTCGGGCATCTCGTTCAAGAAGCTGTTCGGCCAGATAACCGACCGCCTCGTCGAGGACGAGGAAGTTCTCGCCGTCGCCCTCGACGACGTGAACTACCTGTTCTACGAGAACGAGGCCTCCGACACCCTCTACTCGCTGCTCCGCGCCCACGAGACGCACTCGGGGGCGCGCATCGGCGTCATCATCGTCTCCTCGGACCTCGCCTTGGACGTCATCGAGGAACTCGACGGCCGCGTGCAGAGCGTCTTCCGCCCCGAGGAGGTGTACTTCCCCGTCTACGGCGTCGACGAGATAGTCAGCATCCTCCGCGGCCGCGCCGACCGAGGGTTCCACGACGGCGTCATCGGCGACCCGGAACTGGACCGGGTGGCCGAACTCACCGCCGAGAGCGGCGACCTGCGCGTCGGCATCGACTTGCTCCGCCGCGCCGGCCTCCACGCCGAGATGCGCGCCAGTCGGACGGTGACGCTCGACGACGTCGAGGCGGCGTACGACAAGTCGAAGTACGTCCATCTCTCGCGGTGTCTCCGCGGCCTCTCGGACTCAGAACGCGCACTGGTGCGCGTCATCGCCGAGTACGACGGCGAACAGGCCGGCACCGTCTACGAGGCGTTCCACGAGGAGACCGACCTCGGCTACACGCGCTACTCGGAGATAATCAACAAACTCGACCAACTCGGCATCATCGACACCGAGTACGCCGAGATAGAGGGTCGCGGTCGCTCCCGGTCGCTCTCCTTGGCCTACGAGGCCGACGCCGTGTTGGACCGCCTCTGAGTCGCCGCGTCGGTGCGGCTTCCGTCCGTCTCCACACCCCGAACCGACCCGAACGTACATTCGCGTTCCCCGCGAGTCCCGTCCATGGCGAGCGAAGACACCGACCGAGTCGCAATCGTGACGGCGGCGGGACGCGGAATCGGGGCGGCGTGCGCGCGACGACTGGCGGCGGACGGCTACGTGCCGGTCCTCCTCTCGAAGTCGGGGGCGGCCGTCGACGTGGCCGAGGAACTCGGCGGGGTGGGCTTCGAGGGGTCCGTCACCGACCCCGAGGACCTCGCGGCACTCGTGACGGCGGCCACCGAGCGATACGGACGCGTCGACGCCGTGGTGAACAACACCGGCCACCCCGCGACGGGTGACCTCCTCGACGTCGACGACGAGGCGTGGCACGAGGGACTGGACCTCGTCCTGTTGAACGCCGTCCGGACGGCCCGCCTCGTCACGCCGGTGATGCGTGAGGGCGACGGCGGCGCGTTCGTGAACGTCTCGACGTTCTCGGCGTACGAACCGAGCGCCGAGTTCCCCGTCTCGTCGGTGCTCCGCGCCGGTCTCGGCGCGTTCACGAAACTGTACGCCGACCGCTACGCCGCGGACGGCATCCGGATGAACGCGGTCCTGCCGGGGTTCGTCGATAGCTACGACGTGGACGCGGAGACGCGGGACCGGATTCCGATGGGTCGCCCCGCGCGGACCGAGGAGATAGCCGACACCGTCGCGTACCTCCTCTCGCCCGCGGCGAGTTACGTCACTGGGCAGAACGTCCGCGTGGACGGGGGGCTGACCCGGAGCGTCTGAGTTCGAGACCGACTCGGCGGACGGGGTGACGCGGGCCGCCTACACGAACTCGATGGGTTGCGTGCCGTTGGTGACGTGCACCTCGAACGACATCGTCTCGACCGACTGTTCGGCGAGGTGCCAGTACGTGTCGGCCACGTCGTCGGGGTCCAGATACGCCGACTCGTCCTCGACGTCTCCCTCCGGCGGGCGGACGCTCCCGTCGATGACGACGTGCGCGACGTGGACGCCCTCGGGGCCGAGTTCGCGCGCCATCGACTGCGCCATCCCGCGCACGCCGAACTTCGCCGCCGAGAAGGCCAGAGACCCCTCGCGCCCGCGGACGGCGGAGGTAGCGCCCGTGAACAGGATGGTGCCGCCGTCGCCGTCGGTCATGTCGGCGGCGGCCTCCTGCGAGCAGACGAACCCGCCGCGGACGCCGACGGCCAACGCGTCGTCGAGTTCGGCCACGGAGAGGTCGCGCAGGCCCTTCCACGCCGCGCCACTCGCGTGGTTGACCAGCGTGTCGACGGGGCCGAGGGCGTCGCGAATCTCCGCGAACGCGTCGCGGACCTCGGCGGGTCGCGTGAGGTCCGTCGGGACGGCGAGTCCCGCCCCCGGCCCCTCGTCCAGTTCGTCGGCGAGCGATTCGACGTACGACGCGGAGCGTGCCAGAAGCGCGACGGCACAGCCCTCCGCGGCGAATCGGCGGGCGATGGACGCTCCGAGTCCGGGTCCGACACCGGCGACGACGACGACGTGTGTCATGGCCGTCACGTGGGCCGCCGGGGGCAAAACGGTGACTGCGACCGACGCGGTGGTGACGAGAGCGACGGCGGCGACGAGAGCGACGGCGGCGACGAGAGCGACGGCGGCGACGAGAGCGACGGTCGGCCACCGGAGAGCGCAAGGTTTGTGCGCCCCTGTCGCGACGCCACGGGTATGAAGACGACGGGCGGCACGGACGACCAGAAGCGCCGTGCGGCCGAACGCGCCGCCGAACTCGTTTCCTCGGGCGCGACGGTCGGCCTCGGCACCGGAAGCACCGCCGCGTTCGCCATCCGCGCTCTCGGCCGGGCCGTCGCCGACGGCGCCGACGTGCGCGGCGTCGCCACCTCGTTCGCCTCGCGCGAACTCGCCCGCGAGGTGGGGATTCCGCTCGTCTCGCTGGACGAGGTGTCGACGGTGGACGTCGCCATCGACGGCGCGGACCAACTCGACGCCGACCTGAACCTGATAAAGGGTGGCGGCGCGGCCCACGCCCGCGAGAAGATAGTCGACGCGATGGCCGACCGGTTCGTCGTCGTCGCCGACCCTTCGAAGGTGACCGAGACGCTCGACCGGACGGTGCCGCTGGAAGTGCTCCCCGACGCCCGCACCGCCGTCGCCGCGCGCGTCGAGACGCTCGGCGGCGAGGCGACGCTTCGGCGGGCCGACCGGAAGGACGGCCCCGTCGTCACCGACAACGGCAACCTCGTCCTCGACTGCGCGTTCGGCGCCGTCGCCGACCCCGCGTCGCTGGCGACGGACCTCTCGGCGACGCCCGGCGTCGTCGAACACGGCCTGTTCGTCGGCGTCGCCGACGAGGCGTACGTCGGCACCGACGACGGCGTGGACGTGCGACGACCCTAATCGCGGAGCGCTCGGAGCGTCGCCACGAGGTCCTCGGCGTCGTCGACGCCGCCGACGAGGGAGAGGGCGAATCTGCGCGTGCGGGACACAGACGACGGTCGGCGTCGCGACTGGTAGACCTGCCGGTGGCGAGTCGTCGCGTCCAAAGAAAATTGGGTTGGGGTAACCGGCTTACAGGTCGCGGGGCTGGACCGTCTTCCGGTCGTTCTCTTCCGCACGGCGGGCGGCGTCTTCGAGCAGTTCCTTCACTTCCTCGTCGAGCGCGTCGTAGAAGTCAGAAGCGACGTTCTTGTCGTTGAGCGCTTCCTTGACGGCTGCCTTGACAATAAGGTCTGCCATACAGACACCCCTTCTAAGGCCTACTTAATAAGATTTCCCAAATCGGCCGCCTCTCCGCCCATATCGGTAGGATATGGCCTTTCGGTGGGGACGGATTTATATAGAGGGAGTTCACATACGTGGGGGCACATCGTTCGTGCCGTTCTCCGGCCCCGAGACGCCCGTGAGTCGCCGTTTCGGCGTCGTCGGCCCAAAGCGATAGGTAGGTGGGGAACCGGCGCGAACGCACGCCCATGCGAGATATTCTAGAGGCCGTCGCGGCGGGCGACCTCGACCCGGCCGTCGCGGAGGCGCGCCTCTCGGGCTACACGACGACCGGCGCCGGACGGTTCGACGCGGCGCGCGAGACGCGACGCGGCGTCCCCGAAGCCATCCTCGCGGAGGGGAAGACGGCGGAGGAGGCGGCGACGCTCGCGGTGGCGGCCGTGCGGTCCACCGGACGCGCCATCCTCACCCGCGCGGCGGACGACCACGTGAGCGCCGTCGTGGACGCCCTCGACGACGCCGTCGCGTTCGACAGAGACGACCGCGCGCGAACGCTCGTCGCGCACGCCCCCGACTTCGACCCGCCGGACCTCTCGGCGACGGTGGGCGTCGCCACCGGCGGCACCTCCGACGCCGAGGCGGCCGGCGAGGCGGCGGTCATCTTAGAAGAGATGGGTGCGACCGTCACCCGCGTCGAGGACGTGGGCGTGGCGCACCTCGGACGCGTCCTCGACCACCTCGACACCCTCCGCGACGCGGACGTACTGATCGTCGCCGCGGGCCGCGAGGGCGCACTCCCGACGGTGGTCGCGGGACTCGTGGACACGCCCGTCATCGGCCTTCCGGTGTCCACGGGGTACGGTCACGGCGGCGCGGGCGAGGCGGCCCTCGCGGGGATGCTCCAGTCGTGTACGGTCATCTCGACGGTCAACGTCGACGCCGGGTTCATCGCGGGCGCGCAGGCCGGTCTCGTCGCACGCGCGGTCAGCGACGCTCGGACCGAAACCGACGAGCCGACCGGCGCGGACGACGCCTGAGGCGGGGTGACGCTCCGGCGCGTCTGCACGACCGCTCGTGACCCCGCGTGCAACACGTACGTCCGGTTTCGAACCACATTTGTGGACGATTCGGTGTCCCTCGCGCACGCGCGCGAAGCCCTATATGGGTGGGATTCGTACACGTGTTACCGGCACATGTGGTGGCTGCCGGATTCAACCATGCCAACTTGCGACCACTGCGGGTCGCACGTGTCTGAACGCTTCGCGCGCGTGTTCACCGACGGTGAAGGGCGACTGCTCGCCTGCACCAACTGCTCGGCGAACGCGGGTATCGCGGAGGTCGCACGACAACGAACCCGCACTGCATGACCACTGAAGCGGACGAAGACCACCACGCGAAGCCGTATCCTTCGAACCGACCGGCGTGAGACCACGCGACCGGTCGTTTCTCCGCGAGACCAGAAACGCTACGTAGCACCCCGAGAACGCTCCGATATTCGATGAGCGACGGATACACCATCCTCCTGACGAACGACGACGGCATCGACGCTCCGGGAATCGCCACGCTCCGCGAGGAACTCACCTCCCTCGGCGACGTGACCGTCGTCGCGCCCGACGGCAACCAGAGCGGCGTCGGCCGCACCCGCAACCACACCGCCGTCGTCCGCGACCACCCGTGGGGGTACGCCCTCGCGGGGACGCCCGCCGACTGCGTCGCCTACGGCCTCCGCGGACTGGACGCGGACTTCGACGTGGTCGTCGCCGGCGTCAACGACGGACCGAACGCCGGCAACTACGTCGTCGGTCGGTCCGGCACCGTCGGCGCGGGCATCGAAGCCGCGTTCCTCGGGACGCCCGCACTCGCCATCTCCGCGTACCACTCGACGGACTTCTTCCTCTCGCCGCCCGAGGAGTACGACTTCGGCCGGCCCGCCCGCGTCGCCGTCGGCTTGGTCGAACGCGCCCTCTCGGCCGGCGTCTACGACGACGTGGACCTGTTGAACGTGAACGCGCCCGTCGACTCGCCGCACCCGCCGGTGATGCTGACCGAACCGCACCACGACTACGGCCAGCAGGTCGAACCCGTCGAGGACGACGAACTCGGGCCGGACGAACGCCGCGTCGAACTCAACGACCGGACGTGGCCCGACGCCGTCGGCTGGGAGAACCCGTTCCCCCTCGCGGAGACGCACCGCGACCGGTACCCCGTCGGCTCGGACCGCCGCGCGATGGTGGACGCCGCCGTCAGCGTCTCACCGTTGACCGTGAGCCACGGCGTCGCCGACAGCGCGCGCCTCGCGGACGTGGTGGAGACGTTCGAGGTGGAGTGAGGCCGCGGCGATGGGCGACCACTACGTCTACGTCCTCCGCTGTGCGGACGATACCCTCTACACCGGGTACACGACGGACGTGGCGCGGCGCGTCGAGGAACACGACGCGGGCGAGGGCGCGAAGTACACCCGCGGCCGGACGCCGGTCGAACTGGTGCACAGGGAGTCGTTCGACTCGCGGTCGGCGGCGATGTCGCGCGAGTACGAGATAAAGCAGTTGTCCCGGCGGGCGAAAGAGCGGTTGGTCGAGGGCTGACGCTCAGTCGTCCGCGCAGGCGGTCCGCGCCGTCTCCGGGTGGAGGCGTCGCGCCTCCTCGACGACGGACTCGGCCAACGAGACGAGGCGGCGGCGCACGTCCTCGTCGGTGAGTTCGTCGCCGTCGTAGACGTTGTACGCGCCGCGGACGCCGACCTGTTCGGGGACGACGCGGCCGTGGACGCCGCGGATGGTGCTCCGCATGTGTTCGAGCGTCGCGCCGTAGGACCCGCCGCCCGCGGTGGCCACCAGTCCGACGGCGGTGTCCTCGAACTCGTCCTTGGAACAGTAGTCGTGGAAGTTTCGCCACGTCGAGGAGTAGGACCCGTGATAGACGGGCGACCCGACGACGACGCCGTCCGCCTCGCGGACGAGTCGCGTCAGCCGCTCGGATTCGCCCTGTTCGTCTCTGTCCGGGTGGTAGAGGGGGAGGTCCACGTCGCCGAGGTCCAGCATCGTCGCCTCGGCGCCGGCGTCGCGGGCGGCGTCGAGCACGATTTCGAGCGACCGCTTGGTGTAACTCCCCTCGCGTCTGCTCCCGCAGACGGCGACGATTCGCGTCATCGTCCGGAGAGGGGGGACCGACGAGCAAAAGCCCGTTGGCTCGCGCCGAGCGGCCGGTTCCGCCGCCCCGTTCGCGGCGTACCTTTTTGACCGACGACGGCGCACGTCCCCGCATGGACGCTATCTCCTTCGGGACCGACGGCTGGCGCGCGACGCTGGACACGTTCACGGACGACCGGGTCCGAATCGTGGGACAGGCCGTCGCCGACTATCTCGCAGACGAGGGGTTCGACGCGCCCGTCTTCGTCGGCTACGACGCGCGGGACACCTCGCTCGGGTTCGCCGAGTCGCTGGCGGAGGTGCTGTCGGGCAACGGCTTCGACGTCCTCCTGCCGGACCGCGACCGACCGACGCCGCTCGTCGCCTACGCCATCGCCGACCGCGGCCTCTCGGGCGCGTTGATGGTGACGGCGTCGCACAACCCGCCGGAGTACAACGGCGTGAAGTTCATCCCCTCGGACGGCGCGCCCGCCCTCCCCGAGGTGACGGAGGCCATCGAGGAACGCCTCGCCGAACCCGACCTGCTCCCCGAGTCCGAACACGGGACCGTCGAGGAGGTGGACATCGTCACGCCGCACTTCGAGCACGCCCGCGAACTGGTGGACGCCGACCTCTCGGGACTCACCGTCGTCTACGACGCCATGCACGGGTCGGGGCGCGGCGTCACCGACGCCCTCCTCGAATCGGCGGGCGCCGAGGTCATCAGCATCCGCGGGGACCGCGACCCCGAGTTCGGCGGGTCGCCGCCGGAACCGAGCGCCGAGAACCTCGAACAGTTGGTCGAACGGGTCCGCGAGGAGGACGCGGACCTCGGCGTCGCCAACGACGGCGACTCCGACCGGGTGGCGTTCGTCACGCCCGAACGCGGCCACCTCGACGAGAACCTGTTCTTCGCCGCCGCGTACGACTACCTCCTCGCCGACGACAGCGGTCCGGCCATCCGCACCGTCTCGACGACGTTCCTCATCGACCGCATCGCCGAGGCGCACGGCGAGGAGGTGTTCGAGACGGCTGTCGGCTTCAAGTGGGTCGCCGACGCGATGAAGGAACACGACGCGCTGATGGGCGGCGAGGAGTCCGGCGGCTTCTCCATCCGCGGGCACGTCCGCGAGAAGGACGGCGTCCTGATGGGACTGCTCGGCGCGGCCGCGGCCGTCGCCGAACCGATGGACGAACGCGTGGACCGACTCCTCGACACCCACGGCGACATCGTCGCCGACAAGATTAGCCTCGACTGCCCCGACGCCGAGAAACAGCGCGTCATCGACGAACTGGACGACGAACTCCCCGAACAGGTCGCGGGACGGGACATCGAGAAAGTCGTCACCCTCGACGGCTTCAAACTCCTGCTGGAAGACGGGTCGTGGCTCCTCGCCCGCCCCTCGGGGACGGAGCCGAAGATGCGCGTCTACGCCGAGGCGTCCAGCGAGGAGGCCGTCCGCGAACTCCTCGACGCGGGCCGCGAACTGGTCGCGCCGCTCATCTGAGGACGCCGCGGAACCGGTCGCCGTCGGTCGGGGGGTCGTCGTCTCGGCCGTCGCCGCCGTTGCCCTCGCCACCACCGCCGCCGTCGACGTTCGCCCCCTCCGTAGCGGGCGCTATCTCGAACCCGAGCGACTCGTAGAACGGCCGGACCTGCCGCCGAAACGTGGCCGTCAGCGGTCCGTTCGTCTCCGTCGCGGCCGCCGCGACCAGTCGCCGGCCGATGCCCCGCGCCCGTCGAGAGCGATGCACCGCTATCTGGGCTATCTCCGTCGCCGCGCCCCGGTCGGCGAGGACGCAGACGCCGACGACGCGGCCGTCAGCCTCGGCGACGAGGACGCCCTCGCGGCCGATTCGGTCGCGGACGCGGTCGGCGTCGACTTCGAGCATCGCGGCGTCGAGCAGTTCGACGGCGCGTCCGTGGTCGTCGGGGCGGGCACGACGTATCTCGGTCACGCCGCCGCCTCACTCGGCGCCGCCCTTGATGAGGCGGAGAATCTTCACCCGGTCGGTCGCGACGGGTTGGTCCTCGGGGACGGGCGACCCGTCGACGAGGACGGACACCTCGTGGGGGCTGAGGTCCACCGCCCGAATCAGGTCGGCGTACGTGTCGTCGTCGCCGACGCTGACCTCGCGGGTGTCCTCGCCGACGACTTCGACGGTGACGTGCATGGCCGCCTCTCCGCCCGCCGCGGGTTTCTCGGTTTCGCTCCGGTCGGCGGCGCAACGCGGGTGCTTTATCACCCGCCGGGACCGTGTGCAGCGTATGAGCGAGGCCGCGGACGCGGAGGACGCCCCCACGGGTCGCGAGATATGGATCGAGAAGTACCGACCGCAGACGCTGGACGACGTGTACGGGCAGGAGGACATCGTCGACAGACTCCGCTCGTACATCGAACAGGACGACCTGCCGCACCTGCTGTTCGCGGGCCCGGCGGGCGTCGGCAAGACCACCTCCGCGACGGCCATCGCCCGCGCCATCTACGGCGACGACTGGCGCGGCAACTTCCTCGAACTCAACGCCTCGGACGAACGCGGCATCGACGTGGTGCGCGACCGAATCAAGAACTTCGCGCGCTCGTCGTTCGGCGGCTTCGACTACCGCGTCATCTTCCTCGACGAGGCGGACTCTCTCACCTCGGACGCGCAGTCGGCCCTGCGCCGGACGATGGAGCAGTTCTCCGACAACACGCGCTTCATCCTCTCGTGTAACTACTCCTCGAAGATAATCGACCCCATCCAGTCGCGGTGTGCGGTGTTCCGCTTCTCGCCCCTCGGCGACGACGCCGTGGCCGAACAGGTGCGCGACATCGCCGCGGCCGAGGACATCGAACTCACCGAGGACGGACTCGACGCCCTCGTCTACGCCGCCGGCGGCGACATGCGCCGCGCCATCAACTCCCTGCAGGCGGCGGCGACGACGGGCGAGGTGGTGGACGAAGAGGCCGTCTACCTCATCACCTCGACGGCCCGCCCCGAGGACATCGAGGCGATGGTCCAGTCGGCCATCGACGGCGACTTCCTCGCCGCCCGGTCGAAACTGGAGACGCTCCTCGTCGACACCGGGATGGCCGGCGGCGACATCATCGACCAACTGCACCGGTCGGTGTGGGACTTCGACCTGGACGAACGCACGACGGTCCGCCTGATGGAGCGCATCGGCGAGGCGGACTACCGCATCACCGAGGGGGCGAACGAGCAGGTGCAACTGGAGGCGTTGCTCGCGTCGTTGGCCGCCGCGACCGACGAGTAACGAGTCGGTTCAGTCGGCTCGGAACTCGAACCGCGCGCCGCCGTCGGCGCTCTCGGTCACCGACACGTCCCAGTCGTGCGCCTCCGCGATGCGCGAGACGATGGTGAGACCGTAGCCGATGCCGTCGCCGCCGGTGGTCTCGCCGGGGTCGAACACCGACTCGCGGCGGTCCTCGTCGATGCCGGGGCCGTCGTCTTCGACGTAGAACCCCCGCTCGCCGTCCAGCGGACCGACGCGAATCGTGACGCCGCCGCTCGTGTCGCCGTGTTCGACGGCGTCGTCGGCCGCCGGCCGACTGCTCGCGGAGCCATGCTCCACGCTGTCACCGGACGACGTCCGGTTGCTCGTGGAACTGTGTTCCACGGTGTCTCCGGGAGGGGAGCGACCGGAGGGACGTCGAGCGCCGTGCTCGACCGAGTTCCGAAACAGGTTCCCGAGCAGTTCGGCCAGACGCTCGTCGTCGGCCTCGACCGTCGCGGTGGCGCTCTCCAGCGTCGCGTCTTCGGTCTCGACGGTGTCCCACGCCCGACGGGCGACCGCCGCCACGTCCACGGGGGTCGTCTCGCCGACGACTTCGCCCTGCCGCGCCAGCGACAGCAGGTCGTCGATGAGCCGTTCCATCTTGTTCAACGCGTCCGCCACCGCTTCGAACGACTCCTCGCGGTCCGTCTCGCGTGCCAGTTCGAGGTGTCCCTGCGCCACCGCGAGGGGGTTCCGCAGGTCGTGGCTCACGATGTTGGCGAACTCCTCCAACCGCTGGTTCTGCCGTCTCAGCTCCGACTCGCGCTCTTTCCGCTCGGTGATGTCGGTGTAGAGCGCGTACCCCACGCCGTCGGCGGCGTCGGGGTCGAGTGGGACGACGTTGAGGATGAACTCGCGCCGGTCGCCGTTCGCGAGTCGCTGCACCTCGCAGCGCCGTCGCTCTCCCGCCGCGACGCTCAACTCCGGGGGGTCCGTCTCGTCGTCGGGGACGATTTCGGCGACGAGGTCCTCGCCGATGACGTCCACGCTGCACCGGCCGAACCGCTCCTCGAAGGCGTGATTGACGCTCTGGACGGACGCGACGCCCGCGCCCTCGTCCACCTGATAGGCGACGGCGGCGTCGGAGACGTGTTCGAACAGGGCGGTCGAGCGGTCGCGTTCCTCGCGGAGGTCCTCCTCGGCGCGGATTCGCTCGGCGGTCACGGCGACGTGCGCCATCAGGAGTTCGGTGAGTTCCGCGTCCGTCTCGTCGAACGCGTGCGGCGTGTACGCGGCGGCCTGAAACACCGCGAAGTCGCCGATTGGGACGCTCAGCCCCGACCGATAGGTGTCCTTCGCCGGTTCGGCGTCGTCGGCCTCGGCCATGTCCGTGACGAGACGCGTCTCCTGCGTTCGGTAGACGGCGGCGGCGACGCCGCCGTCTTCGAGCGACTTGACCTCCGCGCCGTCCTCGGGGAACCCCTCTGACATCGCGGCAGGGACGATGAAGCCGTCGTCGACGACGCCGACGTAGCTCAGGTCGAACGAGAGAATCTCGTCGGTGACCGCGACGGTTCGCTCGAACAGTTCGTCGATGTCGGTGACGGCGGCGAGTTCGACCGTGCCGCGGTGGAGCGCTTCGACGCGACTGCGACTCTCTCGAAGCGCCGCCTCGGACTCGATTCGGGCCGCCGTCTCGGCGACGTAGGAGACGAGCAGTTCCGCGAGGCGGCGGTCCGTCTCGTCGAACGCGTTCACGTCCGTCGAGATGGCCTGAAACACCCCGACGTCGCCGATGGGCACGCTGACGACCGACCGGAACCCCGGGTCGGCGGGGTCGGCCACGTCGCTGTCTCGGACGTCGTCGAGGCGGAACGATTCGCCCGTCCGGTACGTCTCACCGACGAGTCCCCTGTCGTAGTCGATGCGGTCGTCGTCGTCGAAGTCGTCGTCGGTGGCGCGGACGTGGAAGCCGTCGCCGGCGTCGGTGCAGACGACGGAGTTGTCGAACGCGAGGATGCGGTCGGCGATGTCGAGCGTCTGGTCCAACAGTTCGTCGGTCGTCTCGGCCGAGATGAGTCTCGAACTCCCCTCGTAGAGCCGTCTGAGCCTCGTCTCGTGGACCGCCACGCCGTCGGCCCGCGCCGCGAGCCAGCGGAGTTGCGTGCGGAGCGATTCCTCGTCGCCCCGTCGCACGAACGCGTCGAACCGCTCCGGTCGAGGCACCGACGCCGGGTCGCAGTCGGCGTAGCAGACGACCGGCACGTCGCGTTCGAAGTCGCTCGACGGGTCGGTGACGATGGCGACGTCTGCCGGTTCGCCGTCGCCGGCCGGCACGAAGGACGCCGAATCGGACACCAGCGTAAGATGCTCCATTGCCGCCGGGTCGTCCACGGCGAGTCGCAGTTGCTCCAGTCCTCGCACGTCAGTCTGGCTAGGGAACATTCAGGATTCACATAACTGTTGCGGCGCGTTCGTCCGGAACGCGGTGTGATACCTCACGATTTAGTTCAACACCCAGAACCGATAGTTGAGCGCCGTCGCGAACGCCACCCAGGCGAGGTACGGGAGCATGAGTGCCGCGGCCCGCCGGTCGATGCGGCCGAACAGGGCGGTGACGGCGACGATGGCGAGGAGGAGGGGGACGATGACGACGAGGCCGTACAGCGGCGACTGCAGGCCGAAGAACGCCAGGGACCACGCCACGTTGAGGACGAGGTGGCCGAGGAATGCGTACAGGGCGACGCGGGCCCGCGGGTGCGAGGACCGGGAGACGAGGAACGCCGCCGTCCCCATCAGGGCGTACAGCGTCGTCCACACCGGACCGAACACCCAGTTCGGCGGCGCGAACGCCGGTTGGACGAGCGTCTGATACCACGTCCCGATGGCCGACGCCGTCGCCACGCCGCCGACGACGCCCGCAAGTTCGGAGAGCAGTACCCACGCCACCCACTCGACCGCGGGGCGTCGCCGGAGGGACTCGCGTAGTTCCATGCGCGAGAGTAGTCGGGCGACGACGTTAGCGGTGTCGGCGGCGGCCGCGCGTCGGACGCTCGTTTCCCGCCCGCGAGTGCGGAAACGATACCGAAATCGTCGGTCCCCGTCCCGCACACCCGGAACTGTTTTACCCGGCCGTGGGTCAATCTGGGGTAATGAGCGAACTCGAAGAGGAGTACCGCCTCGACTATTTCGAGGAGGAGGGGTTCTACCGGAAACAGTGCCCGGTGACCGACGCGTACTTCTGGACGCGGGACCCCGACCGCGAGACGTGTGGGGAACCGCCGGCGGACGACTACTCGTTCATCGACAACCCCGGTTTCGACGAGGAGTACACCCTCGAAGAGATGCGAGAGGAGTTCCTCTCGTTCTTCGAGGAACACGGCCACGAACGCATCGAACCGTACCCGGTCGCGGCCAACCGCTGGCGTGACGACGTGCTCTTGACGCAGGCGTCTATCTACGACTTCCAACCGCTCGTCACCAGCGGACAGACGCCGCCGCCGGCGAACCCGCTCACCATCTCGCAGCCCTGCATCCGGATGCAGGACATCGACAACGTGGGGAAGACGGGCCGGCACACGATGGCGTTCGAGATGATGGCCCACCACGCGTTCAACGCCCGCGAGGAGGTCGGCGACGAGTACGCCTACTCCGGCGAAGTCTACTGGAAGGACGAGACGGTCGAACTCTGCGACGAGTTCTTCGAGCACATGGGCGCGGACCTCGAAGAGATAACGTACATCGAGGACCCGTGGGTCGGCGGCGGCAACGCCGGTCCCGCCTTCGAGGTACTGTACCGCGGCGCCGAGTTGGCGACGCTCGTCTTCATGTCGATGGAGCAGGACCCCGACGGCGAGTACGAGATGAAGGACGGCAACCGGTACTCGCCGATGGACACCTACATCGTCGACACCGGCTACGGCCTCGAACGCTGGGCGTGGGTGTCGCAGGGGACCGCCACCGTCTACGAGGCGGTGTACCCGGACATGATCGAGTTCCTGAAGGAGAACGCCAACCTCACCCTCACCGACGACGAGGAGGAACTCGTCCACCGCGCCGCGAAACTGTCGGGCTACCTCGACATCGACGAGGTGGACGACGTGTACGAGGCGCGCGTCGACATCGCCGACCAGTTGGGCGTCGACGCCGACGAACTGACGGCCCTGCTCCGCCCCCTCGAAGACATCTACGCCATCGCCGACCACTGCCGGACGCTCGCGTACATGTTCGGCGACGGCATCGTCCCCTCGAACGTCGGGACGGGCTACCTCGCGCGCATGGTCCTCCGTCGGACGAAGCGCCTCGTCGACAACGTGGGCGTCGACGCCCCTCTCGACGAACTCGTGGACATGCAGGCCGAACGCCTCGGCTACGAGAACCGCGACACCATCCGCGACATCGTGCGGACCGAGGAGCGGAAGTACCGCGAGACGCTCGAACGCGGGACGCGGAAGGTCGAGACGCTCGCCGACGACTACGCCGGCCGCGACGAGCCAATCCCGGTCGAGGAACTCATCGAACTGTACGACTCCCACGGCATCCAACCCGACATGGTCGAGGAGATAGCCGAAGAGCGCGGTGCGCGGGTGGACGTGCCGGACGACTTCTACTCGCTGGTCGCCGACCGACACGAGGGCGAAGGGGCCGCCGAGGCGGCCGAGGAACGCGAGGACCGCCTCTCTGACCTGCCCGACACGGAGAAGCTCTACTACGACGACCAGGAGCGGACCGAGTTCGAGGCCGTCGTCCTCGACGTCCTCGAACGCGAGGCGGGCTACGACGTCGTCCTCGACCAGACGATGTTCTACCCCGAGGGCGGCGGGCAACCGGCCGACCACGGGACGCTCTCGACGGACGACACGACGGTGCAGGTGACGGACGTGCAGATACGCGACGGCGTCGTCCTGCACCGGACTGACGAGGACCCCGGCAAGGGCGAGTTCGTCCGCGGGCAACTCGACGTGGAGCGTCGCCGCCGCCTGATGCGGCACCACACGGCGACGCACGTCGTCGGCTACGCGGCCCGACAGGTGCTCGGCGACCACGTGCGACAGGCCGGGGCACAGAAGGGCACCGACCGCGCCCGCTTCGACATCACCCACTACGAGCGAATCACGCGCGAGGAGGTCAAGCGGATAGAGCAGGTGGCCAACGACGTCGTGATGCGGAACGTCCCGGTGAAACAGGAGTGGCCGGACCGCCACGAAGCGGAGGAGCGGTACGGGTTCGACCTCTATCAGGGCGGCATCCCGCCGGGACAGAACATCCGCGTCATCTCCGTCGGCGACGACGTGCAGGCCTGCGGCGGGACGCACGTCAAGCGGACCGGCGACATCGGCGCCATCAAGGTGCTGACGACCGAACCGGTGCAGGACGGCATCGAACGCGTCGTCTTCGCCGCGGGCGACGCGGCCATCGAGGCGACGCAGCGCACCGAAGACGCCCTCTACGACGCGGCCGAGGTGCTCGACGTGAACCCCGAGGACGTGCCGGACACGGCCGAGCGGTTCTTCACCGAGTGGAAGGAACGCGGCAAGACCATCGACCGGCTGAAGTCCGAACTCGCGGAGGCGCGCGCCGCCGCGGAGACGGAGGAGACGGACGTGAACGGCACGCCCGCCGTCGTCCAACGACTCGACGGCGACGCCGACGAACTCCGCGCGACGGCCAACGCCATCGTCGGAGAGGGCAAAGTGGCCGTCCTCGGCTCCGCCGCGGGCGGCAGCGCCCAGTTCGTCGTCGGCGTCCCCGACGGCGTGGGCATCAACGCGGGCGAAGTCGTCGGCCAACTCGCCTCGCGCGTCGGCGGCGGCGGCGGCGGCCCGCCGGACTTCGCGCAGGGCGGCGGTCCGAACGTCGACGCTCTGGACGACGTGCTGGCGGAGGCGCCCGACGTGCTCCGGCAGGTTCTCGACGCCTGAGGCGTCCCCCGGGGGGACGCACTTCCGCGGCCGGCGCCCCGGAGGGACGCGCCTCGCCGGCCGACGCCCTCGCGCGGACCATCGATTCCTGACGTTCGTTGCGGACCGAACCTCACCGTTTGACGACAGAGCAAGAGTTAAGACTATCTGTTGGATTTCTAAAACAACTGTATGGAGCTCACAGAACGGGTGACGAACGAGACGCGGGACGCCGCCAACGTCCTCGTCCTTCGCCCGCAGTTGCAGTCCGGGTCGGACGCGACGTGCAAGCGACTCCTCGTCGGCGACGAACGCCCCGTTCACCTCCTCGGCATCAGTTTCTCGCGGCCGGCGACCCGGTGGTACGACCACTGGGTGGAAGTCCTCGGCGACGCGCCGGCGGCGGCCGCCGTCGTGACGACGCCGGACTCGTTCGCGGGGGACCCGCCGGACGGCGTCGCCGTCGAGACGGTGTCGAGTCCCGCGGACGCGACGGGCATCGGGATGCAGGTGACGAAGTACCTGAACGACTGGCAGGACGAGGACGCCGCCGTCGTCGTCTCCCTCGACTCGCTGACGCTCGTGCTCCAGTACGTCTCCGTCGAGACGCTCTACCGATTCCTGCACGTCCTCACGGGCCGTCTGGACGCCGTGGGGGCCACCGGCCTGTTCTTCCTCGACCCGACGACGCAGGACGAGACGACGGTGAACACGCTCAAGACGCTGTTCCACGGCGTCCTCGCGTACGACGCCGACGCGGACGACTGGCGACTGCAGACCCAGTAGCCCGTCGCGGGAGCGCTTGTCGAAGGTATAAGGTCGACCCTCGCCGATTGCCGCGCATGCCTCTGGCTTCGAACGCTGGCGTCTCCTGTTACTACGAACGCGACGGCGACGGCGACCCGGTGGTGTTCGTCGGCGACGCCGGCTACGGCGCGTGGCAGTGGGGGTGGCAACACGCCGCCGTCGCCGGCCCGTACGAGAGCGTCGTCACGGACGTCCGCGGCGCGGGACGGTCGGACGCGCCGGCGGGCCCCTACGCGATGTCGGACCTCGTCGCCGACCTGACGAGCGTCCTCTCAGACGCGGGACTCCGCTCTGCCACCGTCGTCGGCGCGGGACTCGGCGGCGTGGTCGGTCTGGCGGCGGCGCGCACCACCGCGCGCGTCGACCGTCTGGTCTGTCTCGGGTCCGCCGCCTCGGGCGCGGACCTCGCCCTCGAATCGCTCTACGCCTCGCCGAACGACCGCGAGGGACTCGAACGATCGCTCGCGGCGGCCCTGTCCGACCGGTTCGTCGAGCGCCACCCCGACGCGGTCCGGCAGATGGTCGAGTGGCGCGCCGAGGAGGACGCCGCGCCCGACGCGTGGGAGGCACAAGTTGCCGCTATCCGGGACTACGAACTCGACGCGCCGTACGAGGTGACGGCGCCCACACTGGTCGTCCACGGCACCGCCGACAGCGTCTGGCCCGTCGACCGCGGCCGCGAGTTGGCCGAGGCCCTCCCGCGCGGCGAGTTCGTCGCCGTCGAGGACGCGGGCCACCTCGCGCACGTCGAACGGTCCAAGCGCGTCAACGACGAACTGCTGGGTTTCCTCGCCGACGCCGACGACGAGTAGGCCGCGCGGCACCGGTCACCGAGGGAACGGCAATCCCTCGCACGAGCGCAAGTCATTTTTCGTCCCACGTCGTTGGCTCTCACGATGACTCAGGAAACCGGGACACTCCGTTTCGCCTTACTGGACGCCTCACACGGAGACACCAACACGCGACGGAACTTTCGACGGGAACTGGACGCCGACCTGGCGGAGTTCGACGCGACGGAGAGCGAACTGCCGTCGCACTTCGACTTCGACGGCGTGGTCGTCACCGGGTCGCGCGCGTCGGTCTACTGGGACGAGGAGTGGATTCCTCCCCTCGTCGACTACGTCGCCGACGCCGCCGACCGCGACGTGCCGATACTCGGCGTCTGCTACGGTCACCAGGTGGTCGCGGAGGCACTCGGCGGCCGCGTCGAGGACATGGGCGAGTACGAAATCGGCTACCGCGAGGTGTCGCGGACGACGGAGAGCGAACTGTTCGAGGGCATCGACGAGACGTTCACGGTCTTCACGACGCACTCGGACGCCGTCACCGAACTCCCGGCGGGCGCGGAACTCCTCGCGGAGAACGACTACGGCGTCCACGCCTTCCGGAAGGGCCACGCGTGGGGCGTGCAGTTCCACCCCGAGTACGACACCGACACCGCGGAGGCGGTGACGAAGGGCAAGGACCTGCCCGACGAACGAATCCAGTCCGTCCTCGACGGCATCACCGCCGAGAACTACGACGCGGCCTGCGAGGCCAAGCGCCTGTTCGACAACTTCGCCGCCTACGCCCGACGAGTCCGGATGGACGCGGCGGCCTGACCGTCTCGCGGCGGTCTCTCGCTCTCTTTTTTATCACTCTCCGATTCTCTCTCGGCCGTCTCCCGCTACCGACTCACGAGTTCGTACGGGTCGGCGCCGTCGGGGAGCGGACTCTCGTACTCGTGGCTGGCCGACTGTTCCTCGAACTCCGCGCGGGCGCGCCGGCGGAGTTCGTCGTCGGCGATGAGGTCAGCGAGCGTCGCCGCGATGGTCTTCGCCGCGAACTCCATCCCCGCCGTCCCCACCTCCTTGCCGGCCGCGACGGCCTGCCACGAGTGGGCGGGCGTCCCAACGGGCCACGTCGCGGCCGTGAACCGCCCGAGCGGGACGTTCCACGACACGTCGCCCGAGTCCGTCGAGTAGGACCCGGTCTCGTCCTCGTCCGGGGCGTCGATAGGCCGGGTGAACATCGCCGCCTCGCGGGCGGCTTCGCGCTCCGACTCGGGCAGTTCTCCGAGCGCGCCCTCCACGTCGCCGAGCGTCTCGCGGAGTTCCCCGGCGAATGCGCGCTGGTCGTCGTCCAGCGGGAACTCGGCACGCTCCATGTTCGCTCGGATGGCGTCGGCGATGGTGTGGTTCGGCAGGACGCCGTACATGCCGGCGGTCTTGGTGGCCTCGACTTCGGTCCGGGTCATCTTCGCGGCCGCCTCGGCGACGTCGCGGACCCACTCGGAGACGCGTTCGACCTCGTCGCGTTCCGGGGCGCGCACGAGGTACTCGACGCTGGCCTCGCCGGGGACGACGTTGGCCGCGGTGCCGCCGTTCCGGACGACGTAGTGGATGCGGACGGCGTCGGAGACGTGTTCGCGCATGTACTCGACGCCGGTGTTCATGAGTTGCACCGCGTCGAGCGCGGAGCGCCCCGACTCTGGCGCGGCGGCGGCGTGCGACGTCTCGCCGACGAAGGTGAAGTCGAACGCGTCGTTGGCGAGACACGAACCCTTGCTCGGCGCGTTGTACCAGCCGGGGTGCCAGGAGACGATGGCGTCCACGTCGTCGAAGGCGCCGTCGCGGACCATGTACACCTTGCCGCCGCCGGCCTCCTCGGCGGGCGTCCCGAAGAAGACGACGGAGCCCGAGAGGTCGCCGCGGTCGATGGCGCGCGCGACGGCGAGTGCGCCGCCGAGGCTTCCGACGCCGAACAGGTTGTGCCCGCAGCCGTGTCCCGGTCCGCCCGGGTCGACCGGGTCGCGTTCGGCCGTCGCTCGCTGACTCATCCCGGGGAGGGCGTCGAACTCGCCCATCGTGCCGACGACGGGGTCCTCGTCGCCGTAGCGAGCGACGAACGCCGTCTCGATGCCGCCGACGCCCGTCTCGATTTCGAACCCCTCCTCGCGCAGGACCGACTGGAGGCGTTCGCTCGACTCGGTCTCCCGCAGGGCGACTTCGGGACGCTCCCAGATGTCGCGGGCGACCGTCTTCAGTCGCTCGCGCTCGGACTCGATACTGTCGAACAGCGCCTGTTTCGGGGACTCGCGCTCGCGCTCACGTTCTCGCTCGGACATGTGTCACTCCTTCACAGGACGGCCCAAAAGGGTTCGCCCCCCGGCAGTCGGGTCGCTCGGCGACGAGTGCGGTGGGGTCGCCGTCCGAACCGACCGACGAGCGGTCGGGGGTCGGGGCGGCCCGCCGTCGCCGAGCGAACACCTTTTGTCACCGTCCCCCGCAGTACCATCATGCTCGATTATCTGGGTTTAGAAGAGGACCTCACGGCGGAGGAGCGGATGATTCGAGACGAGGCGCGGCGGTTCGTCGAGAGCGAGGTCAAACCCGACATCGGTGAGCACTTCGAGAAGGGGACGTTCCCGATGGACCTGATTCCGCAGATGGGCGAACTCGGCTTCTACGCCCCCACCATCGACGGCTACGGCCTCCCGGGCGTCGGTGACCGCGCGTACGGCATCCTGATGCAGGAGCTAGAGGCCGGCGACTCGGGCATTCGGTCGATGGCGAGCGTGCAGGGCGCACTCGTCATGTACCCCATCGACGCGTTCGGCTCCGAGGAGCAGAAAGAGCGGTGGCTCCCCGAACTCGGCACCGGCGAGGCCGTCGGCTGTTTCGGCCTGACCGAACCCGAACACGGGTCGAACCCCTCGGGGATGGAGACGCGCGCGGAACGGGACGACGACGGCTACGTGCTGAACGGGTCGAAGACGTGGATAACGAACTCGCCCATCGCCGACGTGGCCGTCGTCTGGGCGCGCGACACCTCCGCGGCGAACGCGCCGGTTCGAGGCTTCCTCGTGGAGACGGACCGCGACGGCGTGAGCACGAACAAGATAGACGACAAACTCTCGATGCGCGCGTCCGTCACGGGCGAAATCGGCCTCGACGACGTGTGGGTGCCCGAGGAGGACGTCCTCCCGAACGTCGAGGGGATGAAGGGGCCGCTGTCGTGTCTCACGCAGGCCCGCTACGGCATCTCGTGGGGCGCAGTCGGCGCGGCCCGCGACGCCTTCGAGGACGCCCTCGCCTACGCGAAGGACCGCGACCAGTTCGGCGGGCCCATCGCCCGCTTCCAGATGCAACAGGACAAACTCGCCGAGATGGCGACGCAGATAACGAACGGGCAACTGATGGCGCACCGCCTCGCCGAGATAAAAGAGCGCGGCGACTTGCGTCACCAGCAGGTGTCGATGGCGAAGCGACACAACGTGCGGATGGCGCGCGAGGTGACGCGGACGGCCCGCGAGATGCTCGGCGGCAACGGCATCACCACCGACTACTCGCCGATGCGACACATGGCCAACATCGAGACGGTGTACACCTACGAGGGCACCCACGACATCCACACCCTCGTCCTCGGGGCGGACCTGACTGGCATCCCGGCCTTCGAGTGACTCCGTTCACTCGATTCGGTGGGATGGCAGTCAGCAACCGGGATTTCGGCCTTCGAGTGACTCCGTTCACTCGATTCGGTGGGATGGCAGTCAGCAACCGGGATTTCGGCCTTCGAGTAAACGAGCGGAACGTTCACAGTTTCGAGTAACTCGCTCTAAGAATAACGTCCGGAAGCGCTTCGAGAGCCTCTCGACGCCGCTCTGCTCGACGAATTTCAGTCTTTGCCGGCCGTGCGCGGAGTGTGCTAATCATACACACAGTTTATAACCGCCGGCCCCTACCACAGACCGGAGGCACACAATGACCGCTTCGGCCCACGACAGTCCGACCGCACTCGACCTCACGAACGAAGAGGCGTGGGCACTCCACGCCGCCCTCCTGGCCAGCGTCGAAGACGCCGTCGAGGAGGGAGAGACCCCGGAACCCGCCGTCACACTCCTCGACCGGGTCGAGGAGGACGACGACTTCGAGCGTGACGAACTGGCGTTCTTCGCGGAGGTGCTCCGGGAGTACGTCGACGGACGGGCGCCGTCGCGGGACCGGCGGCCCGCGCGCAGCGTCATCGACGACATCGAGGCCGCACTCGCGTGACGGGGCCGCCGCCCCGCCGCGCACCCGCCCAGTCCCCACTCCGTCTCCCCGACGACGAACCCACACCACTCGTCCCCGAGGCACCTCAGGGCTCGTCGTCCCAGTAGTCCACCGTCTCGTCGCGTTCGAAGTACCCCGACACGACGCGTTCGTCCTCGCCGCCCGGCGGTGACCCCGCGTACACCCCTATCTTCTCCGAGTCGGGATAGACGGTCACGTCCGGGTCCCGCATCGTCGAGACCATCAGGTAGCGAAGCGGTTCGTCGCCGTCGTTGCGGAGTTTGTGCGCGCCCGAGGGGTCCGCGGGGAACGAGAGCAGGTCGCCGGCGCGTATCGACTCCTCGCCGTCGGGCGTTCGGAGCGTCCCCTCTCCGGCGAGGACGTACGCCATCTCCTCGTTGCCCGTGTGGAAGTGGTACGGCCACGACGACTTCCCCGGCGGGAGTTCGTACAGGCTCGCGCCCAGACGGGTCGCCCCGGCCGCGGAACCCAGTTTCTTCCGTCGAAACGCCGTCTCGCCCGTTTCCGTCTCGGTCCAGTCTACGTCGTCCTCGTTGACTCGCGGCATGCTCTCGACGTCGTCCTCGTCTGACAAGTCTCTGTCGAGAAGCTCAAAGTCCGCTATGAGCTTACGAACGGTTTACTCCCGACGCGGGCCACGTCGGAGACGCATGCAGCCCTCCACCAGAACACTCGCACTCGCCGCACTCGCCGTGACCGTCGCGGCGGCCGCCCCCGTCGCGGGGACGGCCGCGGCGGCGGGCGAGTCGCCGGCGTTCGAGAACGGCATCGTTCAGGTACCCGGCGGAGAGACGGCCGAAGTTCCGGTCTCGGTTCCCGAAGCGAACGGCACCGTCCGCGTCACGATCGGCTCCGAAGCGACCAACTTCGTCGCGCACGCAACGCTCGTGGACGCCGACGGCGACGGCAACGTGACCGTCGCGGTCGATACCGGCGCGGCCGGGACAACGGACGCCGCGTCGTATCTGAGCGTCTCCGACGGCGACGAACTGACGGACGCGACGCAGGAGACCGACCGCCTCTCGTCGCCGATCGCACCGGCCGAGTACGATCTGCGTCTCGGTCCCAGCGACGACCCCGCCGACGAGGCGGCACTCGTCGTCGAGAGCGCATCGTCGTCGCCGCCGACGAACGCCTCCGGTTCGACCGCCGGCGTCGACGGCGACGCGCTGACGTTCGTCGACCCCGTCGTGACCGCGGATAGCGGGGCGACGGCCGACGTGACGGTCGCGCTCCCCGGCAGCAACGAGTCGACTCGTCTCACCGTCGGGTCGCAGGAGGCCGGCTTCCTCGCGCACGCGACGGTGGTCGACGCCGACGGCGACGGCAACGTGACCGTCGCGGTCGATACCGGGACGGCCGGGACGACGGACGCCGCGTCGTATCTGAGCGTCTCCGACGGCGACGAACTCGAGAACGCGACGCAGGAGACCGACCGCCTCTCGTCGCCCCTCGACGCGGGCGACTACGACCTGCGTCTCGGCTCCGACGACGACACCACCGCCGTCGGAACGCTCGTCCTCGAGAGCGCGTCGACGCCCTCGGAGACGAACGCGTCCGAGTCGAACGCGTCCGAGTCGGCGACGCTCGACGAGGCAGTCGTGACCGCCGCCGGCGGAGAGACGGCCGCGATTCCGCTCGCGTTCCCCGACGGGACCGAGTCGGCGCGCGTCGCGGTCGGTTCCGAAGCGACCAACTTCGTCGTCCGCGCCACGGTGGTCGACGCCGACGGTGACGGCGACGCCACCCTCGAACTCGATACCGGCACGGCGGGCACGACCGACGCCGCGTCGTACCTGCGCGTCTCCGACGGTGACGAACTGACGGACGCGACGCAGGAGACCGACCGCCTCTCGTCGCCCCTCGACGCGGGCGAGTACGACGTGCGGGTCGGCCCCGCCGGCGACGCCTCGGACGTGGGAACGCTCGTCCTCGAGAGCGCGTCGACACCGGAGACGGACGACGGCGCGGAGACGACCGACGCCACGGAGACGACCGACGCCACGGAGACGACCGACGGCGCGACGACCACCGACGCGCCGGCCACCCCGACACTCGAGGCGACGGCGACGCCCGGTGACACGCAGACCGCTTCGCCCGGATTCGGCGTCCTCGCCGGCGTCCTCGCGCTTCTGGCCGTGGCCGGACTCGCGAGGCGGCGCTGACCCCGACCGACGACGCGGCCGAACGCGTCGCAACGGGAGACTGACACGATCCTCGAACGGCGGCCAACTATTTGACGCCGCCGAACCAAGGTCTCGGTGCAATGACAAACCAACAGGTCACGGACCTTCTGAAGAAGGCGTATCAGGACGAGTTGGAGACGGTGATGAACTATCTGACGAACTCTATCGTCCTCGAGGGCATCAGCGCCGAGGAGATAAAGGAGTCCCTGCAGGCGGACATCCAGGAGGAACTCAACCACGCGGAGATGCTCGGAAACCGCCTGAAGCAACTCGACGAGCAACCGCCGGGGTCGGCCGAGTTCGAGGCCAACCAGATGAGCCTCCAACCGCCCGAGGACAGCACCGACGTCATGTCGGTCGTCGAAGGTGTACTGGACGCCGAGGAGGACGCCATCTCGACGTACCGCGACCTCATCGACGCCGCCGAGGCGGCGAACGACCCCGTCACCGAGGACATCGCCGTGACGGTTCTGGCCGACGAGGAGGCCCACCGCACGGAGTTCCGCGGCTTCCGCAAAGAGTACAAGGGCGACTGAACGCCCCGACGGTCGCGTCCCCTCGTTCGTTCGGCATCGTTTTTCACGCACCGTGAACTGGCCCCGGTGACCGACTTCGACACCATCGGCATCCCGGTCTGCACGGAGTTCGGAACGTAAGCCGGCGCGGGCCCGGCCGCGGTCAGTCGGCCGTCGCGGGCGTCGTCCCGTCGTCGGCGCCGACCGCGGTCCCGCGCTTCGACTCCAGCGCCTCGACCAGTAGCTCCGCCACGTCGATTATCTCGATGTCGTCCTCGTAGTCGCCGGTCTTGCGCCCGTCCTCGTACATCGTCGCGCACATCGGGCAGGCGACGACGAACTTCTCCACCGCCGCGCCCGCCTCGGTGTCTTCGAGGGCCTCGCGCAGGCGTTCCTCGCTCGGTTTCTCCTCCTCCTCGTGTTCCATCCAGAGGCCGCCGCCGCCGCCGCCACAGCAGAACGAGTCCGAGCGGTTGCGCGGCATCTCGGCGAGTGTCGCGCCCGTCGCCCGGACGAGTTCCCGGGGCGCTTCGTACTCGTCGTTGAATCGGCCGAGGTGACACGGGTCGTGGTAGGTGACGGTGTAGCCTATCTCCGTCCCGTCGAGACCCACGCGACCGTCGCGGACGAGCGATTCGACCACCTGCGTGTAGTGGTAGACGGGGTAGTCGAAGTCGGGGTCCATCTCGGGGTACTCGTTCAGGAACGTGTTGTACGAGTGCGGGTCCGTGCAGACGATCTTGTCGAACTCGCAGTCGTGGACGGCGTCGGCGTTGTCCTCGACCAGCATCTCGTACAGGCCCTCCTCGCCGACGCGGCGCACGTCGTTGCCGTCGTGCTGTTCGTCCTCGTAGAGGATGCCGTAGGAGACGCCGGCGAGTTCGAACAGGCGGGCGAGCGAACGGGCGACGCGGCGGTTGCGTTCGTCGTAGGAGGGGTAGTCGCCGACGTACCAGAGGAACTCCACGTCCTCCTCGCGGGCGTCGGGCACCTCGAAGTCGAGGTCACGGGTCCAGTCCGGCCGCTTGCGGGCGGGGTCGCCGAAGGCGTTGCCGTTCTGGAAGATGTTCATCATCGCCTCCTGGACGGGTTCCTGCATCTGACCGGTCTCGGTGAGGCGGCGGTTCATCTCGGTGAAGTGACTCAGGTGCTCGATGTCCACGGGGCAGGCGTCCATGCAGGCCATGCAGGCCATGCAGGACTCCATCGTCGAGGAGTCCACGACCGAGGTGCCGCCGTCGGCGACGATGTCTATCTCCTCGGTCTCGCCGGCGTCGAGCGACTCGCGGTAGGACTTCAGGTCGAGGATGACGTCGCGGGGGTCGAGCGGTCGGCCCGACGCCTTCGCGGGGCAAACGGACGAACACCGACCGCACTTCGTGCAGGCGTCCGTGTCGAGCAGTTGCCGCCACGAGAGGTCCTCGATGGACGTGTAACCGATCTCCTCGGGCCCCTCGTCCGGCGGGACGCCCGGCAGGCGCTTGCCCGCCTTCTCGTCGGCGGTGACGACGTTGGCGAACGACGATATCATGTGGAACGGCTTGGCGTAGGGGACGAACGCGACGAAGCCGAGGGCGAGTATCGCGTGGGACCACCACCCCGGCCAGTAGAGGAGCGTCGCCGTCTCGGCGGACATCCCGGCGGCGTCGAACACGAGGGCGACGAAGTAGCCGACGAACGACACCGTCTCCCACTCGGGGAACTCGGTGCCGACGATGCGGAGGGCTTCGAGGACGTAGCCGCCGACGCCGAGGACGAACAGCGTCCAGACGAACGCGTCGTCCTCGAACCCCGTGTGCTTCCCCCAGAGGCGTTCCTCGCGGACGACGTAGCGGCGGTAGATTGCCATGCCGACGCCGACGACGAACAGGAAGCCGAGCGCGTCCATCACGAACGAGTACGAGAGGTAGAAGTCGCCCGTGAAGAACGAGGTTCCCGTCAGGGTCCGGTAGACGTCGATGTCGAAGCCGAGGATGGTCGTCCCGATGAGGAGCGTGAGGAAGCCCCAGAGGATGAACGCGTGCATCACGCCGCCGTACAGGTCGCGGTCGAACTGCTTCTCGTTCGAGAGGACGACGCGGGACGCGCGGCGCACTCGCCCCGGCAGGTCGTCCAGTCGCTCGAAGGCGTCCGCCTCGCCCCGCGCGTACCGCGCGAACCGCTCGTAGACCCCGTACAGGAAGACGAGGACGGCCATCGCGGCGAGGGCGTAGAACACCGCCTTGCCGACCGGACTGATGGTCCAGAACGTCTCCCGAGTCGGTTCCGACTGCAAGAGTATCATAGTTGTTTACGCGGAAACCGAGTGGTTAAATCTTGCCACCCGAGAGGGGGGCGGCGCGTCTCGGTCCGTCGATTCGACAGGTCGGAGGAACGCCGGGGTCGGCGGGTCAGAGGAACGCGGACGCGACGAGGAGGACGCCGACGGCGAGTGCGGGGTAGTCGCGCCGCCGGAAGCGGAGTTCCGGCAGGGTCGGGTTCCACGCGAAGCACCGCGCCCGGAGGGCGAGTGCGAGTCGGTCCGAGCGAGCGAACGCGCGGCGGACGCCCGCCGCCCCGACGGTTCGCATCCGCTCCCGCAGGGGACGCTGGTCGCCGAGGCGCGCCCTCGACGCCTCGCGCACGCGCCGGAGGTCAGCGAGGAGGACGGGCAAGAAGCGGAAGACGAGGGCGACGCCGACGCCGAGGAAGCGGCCGACGCGTCCCGGCAGGAGTCGCTCGACGGCGGCGCGGGAGTCCCGAACCGGCGTCGTCCGGAGGTAGACGCCGGAGACGACGAGGACGAGGAGGACGCGGTAACTCGCCAGCGCCGGTTCCACGGCCGCCGTCGGGTCGAGGCCGAGGGGCCACAGCGTCACCGTCGCCGCGAGGGGCGCGACGACGAGGAACGGGAGGGCGGGCGCGAACCCGCGAATCGGCACGGTCGGTGAGAGACGCCCCGCGGCGAGGACGCCGAGGGCGACGACGGTGAAGGCGGCCAGTCCGCGCGGCGTCGTGTGCGCGAAGGCGGCGAGGGCGAACGCCGCCTGCACGAACAGTTTCGCCCGCGGGTCCAGTCGGTGCGCCAGCGAGTCGCCGGGGCGGTACGTCAGCATCCTCGGTCGGGAGGGCGTACGTCGTACCGTTCGAGGGCGTCGCCGAGGGCGTCCGGGGTGCCGTCGGCCACCACGCGCCCGTCGGCCATCACGACCACCCGGTCCGCGAGGGCGCACACGTCGCGCAAGTCGTGCGTGACGACGACGACGCTCGTCCCCGCGTCGCGGAGGGCGGCCAACCGGTCCACCACCGCGTCGCGGGCGGGGGCGTCGAGGCCCGTGAACGGTTCGTCGAGGACGAGGTGGCTCGGCCGCATCGCGAGTGCGCCCGCGATGGCGACGCGTTCCTGTTCACCGCCCGATAGCTCGTCCACCCGGTCGTCGCCGCGCCCCGCCATGTTCACCGCGGCGAGGGCGTCCGCGACCCGTTCGGTTATCTCCGCGCGCGGCAGGCCGAGGTTCTCGGGGCCGAAGGCGACGTCCGCGCCGACCGTCGCGGCGACGAACTGGTCCCGCGGGTCCTGAAACACCATCCCCACCGCGCTCCGGGCGGCGACGAGGTTCTCGGGGACGGACAGGCCGTCGACGACTACCTCGCCCGCGTCGGGTTCCAGCAGGCCGTCGAAGTGGCGGACGAGCGTGGTCTTGCCGGACCCGTTCGCGCCCGCGAGGACGACGAACTCGCCGTCTTCGACGGTGAGCGTCACGTCGTCGACGGCGACGGCGTCGCCGTAGCGGTGGACCAGCGACTCGGTGCGGATGGTCATCGGCGCCGCCGCGTCACTCCGCCGCCGCGGCGTCGCTCCGGACGACACCGACCGCGGCGGCTATCTTCACGGCCTCGAACGGCACGAACGCGAGGGCGCTGACGACGAACGCGCGGGCGAGCGCCGAGGGGGCGAACGCGCCGACGAGACCGTTCTCGACGACGGCGTAGCCGACGGTGCCGAGGGCGTAGATGACGACGGTGCCGGCGACCATGCCGCCGACGAGGCGGGTCAGGCCGACGTCGCCGGGGTCGCGCAGGTCGGACGTGCCGTGGACGACGGCGCCGACGAGGGCCGCCGCGAGGGGGTACGACCAGAGGTAGCCCGCGGTGTAGCTTACGAACGAGCCGAGGCCGGCGGACCCGCCGGCGAAGACGGGCACGCCGGCGGCGCCGGCGACGAGGTACAGCGCTATCGACGCGCCGCCCCAGACGGGCCCGAGGAAGATGCCGGCGAGGAAGACGCCCAGCACCTGCAGGCTCACCGGGACGGGAGAGACCGGGTTCGGGAACGAGACGTACGCGAACGCGCCGGTCAACGCGGCGAACAGCGCCGCTCGCGCGACGTTGCCCACCACGTCGTCGCCGACGAGTTCGACCGATTCGGTGTTCGTGGACACGTCCGTCCGTGTCTCGTAAACCGTGATTAGTCGTTCGGTTTACGGCGGCGTCGCGGGCGGCGGTGGGTTCTCGCGGCCGTCGCCGGCCGGCGGCCCCCGGCGTGACTTTTTACCTCTGAGCGCGTACGCCCGGGCATGGACGAGAAGACGGCCGAACTCAGAGACATCTTCGTGGAGACGACCGGGTCGGAGACGGTGACCGAGTCCCAGGAGGAGTCTCCCGGGTCGCTGACGGACGGCCTCTCGGACGGGGAACGCAACGAACGCGTGTCGGCGCTCGTCGCGGAGATGCGCGACCGCTACGCGTTCGAGACGGCACTCTCGGAGGCCGACCTGTGCCGCGTCGTCCGCGGGTTCTTCGACGGCGACACCGACGCGGAACTGGCCGCCGCCCTCGACGCGGACGCCGACGAGTCGGACGTGTTCGTCGCGCGGATGGACCTCCACCTCGTCCGCGACTCGGACCGCGACGCCCCCTTCCCGTTCGAGCGACTCCGCTCGCTCGTCGGCGACGGCGCGGACGACGAGACGTGCGCGGCCGAACTCGGAACCGACGCCGAGACGGTGGCGCACTACCGCCGCGTCGCGGCGGCGGCGCGGGAGGCGACCCGCGCGAACGACCGGTTCTACTCCCTGTTCGACGAACTTCTGACCGACTCGGACCTCTCGGCGCGGTTGGCCGAGGACGCCCGCCGCGACGGCCTGCGGGAGGCCACCGAGGACATCGAGACGGACGTCTCGCTGTAGTCGCCCCCGGTCAGTCCTTCCCTTCGACGGGCCACTGCGGGAATATCGGCTCCTCCAACCGCGCCATCTCGTCGTCGGTCAGCGACACGTCGAGTGCGCCGAGGTTGTCCGCGAGGTGGTCCTCCCGGCGCGGGCCGACGATGGGCGCGTCCACGACGTCCTTGTGCAGCAACCACGCGAGACTGACCTGCGCGGGCGTCGCGTCCTTCTCCGCGGCGAGTTCGCGGACCACGTCCAGCACCCGCCAGTTCTCGTCGGTGAACCGCCGTTCGGTGTACTCGTCGTCCGCGGCGCGCGTCCCCTCGGGAATCGCCTCGCCGCGTTCGTACTTCCCGGCGAGGAACCCGCCGGCCAGCGGTGACCACGGCACCACGCCGACGCCCTGGTCGGCGCAGATGGGCAGGAGGTTCGCCTCCTCGTGTCGGTCCACGAGGTTGTACTCCGGTTGCATGCAGACGAACCGCTCGTAGTTCTCCACGTCGGCGACGTGCAGGGCCTTCGAGAACTGCCAGCCGGCCATCGTGCTCGCGCCGACGTACCGCACCAGTCCCTCCTCGACGAGGGCGTCGAGGGCCGACAGCGTCTCCTCGACGGGCGTGTGCTCGTCCCAGCGGTGTATCTGGTAGAGGTCGACGTAGCCGGTCCCCAGTCGGTCGAGGCTCCCTCGAATCTGGTCGAAGACGTGCTTCCGCGAGAGGCCGCCCTTGTTCGGGCCGTCGCCCATGTCGAAGTACACCTTCGTCGCGAGGACGAGTTCCTCGCGGTCGTAGCCCTCGATGGCCTCGCCGACGATGGACTCGCTCTCGCCGCGCGAGTAGGCGTTCGCCGTATCGAGGAAGTTGACGCCGGCGTCCAGCGCCGACCGGGCGAGTTCGACGCTCGCCTCGCGGTCGTTCATCATCCACGGCTGTCCGGACCCGAAGTTGAGGCACCCGAGCGCCAGTCGCGACACTTCCAGCCCCGTCTCGCCGAGTCGCGTGTACTCCATCTCCACGTCCGATTTCGATGCCATACCGCGACGACGCGCCGCGGGGAAAAATAGCTCACTGCGACGCCCCGACAACCCTCCACTTTCACTCTGTGCGAAGACTCTTACCGGATGGGGCGCTTACTCCGGTGCGATGGCGCAGGCCCCGCAGGACCCGGACGTGGACCTCACGGAACGGTTCATCCAGTTCTATCGAAAGTACTACAGCGACGACATCGGCCGACTCGCGCAGCGATACCCGAACGAACAGCGGTCGTTGTACGTCGACTACGACGACCTGTTCCGCTTCGACGAGGACCTGGCGGAGGACTACCGCAAGAAACCCGACCAGATACGCGAGTACGCCGAGGAGGCGCTCAGACTCTACGACCTGCCGGTGGACGTGAAACTCGGCCGCGCACACGTCCGCCTCCGCAACCTCCCGGACTCCGTCGACATCCGCAACATCCGCGTCCACGACGACCACATCGGACGGATGGTGTCCGTCCAGGGCATCGTGCGCAAGGCGACGGACGTGCGCCCGAAGATAACCGAGGCGGCGTTCGAGTGCCAGCGCTGCGGGACGATGACGTACATCCCGCAGACCGACAGCGGCTTTCAGGAACCGCACGAGTGTCAGGGCTGCGAGCGACAGGGACCGTTCCACGTCGACTTCGACCAGTCCGAGTTCGTCGACTCACAGAAACTGCGCGTCCAGGAGAGCCCCGAGGGCCTGCGGGGCGGCGAGACGCCGCAGAGCATCGACATCGACGTCGAGGACGACGTGACCGGGAAGGTGACGGCGGGCGACCACGTCACCGTCACGGGCGTCCTCCACATCGAACAGCAGACCTCGGGGCAGGAGAAGACGCCCATCTTCGACCTCTACATGGACGGCGTCGCCATCGAGATAGAGGACGAGGAGTTCGAGGACATGGACATCTCCGAGGAGGACGTGGCCGAAATCGTCGAACTCTCGAACGAACCCGACATCTACGAGAAGATGGTGGGGTCCGTCGCGCCCTCCATCTACGGCTACGAACAGGAGAAACTCGCGATGATTCTCCAACTGTTCTCCGGCGTCACCAAACACCTCCCCGACGGGTCGCGGATTCGCGGCGACCTGCACATGCTGCTGATAGGGGACCCCGGGACCGGTAAGTCGGCCATGCTCCAATACGTCCGAAACATCGCTCCCCGGTCCGTCTACACCTCCGGGAAGGGGTCGTCCTCCGCAGGCCTCACTGCGGCCGCCGTACGCGACGATTTCGGAGACGGACAGCAGTGGACGCTCGAAGCGGGTGCCCTCGTCCTCGCCGACAAGGGTATCGCCGCTGTCGACGAGCTAGACAAGATGCGTCCCGAAGACCGCTCGGCGATGCACGAGGGACTCGAACAGCAGTCTTACCACCCGGAATCGGAGATCCTCTTATCTGACGGCCGTCGTGCCCCCATCGGACCGTTCGTCGACTCACTGATGGACGACCGAGCCGAAGCTGTCGTCGACGGGGTCGACTGCGAAATACTCCCCGTCGACGACGTCGGCGTCCACTCAGTCGACTTGGAGTCGAACGAGACGGAGAAGATACCCGTCGACCGCGTCAGTAGACACGAAGCCCCGGACCGGTTCGTTCGCGTCACGTTCTCGAATGGCCGATCCGTACTCGTCACGCCCGAACATCCGATGTTCGTCGACGAGGACGGCGACGTCGAAACCGTCGCTGCGGAGGAGGTCACAGAAGGCGCCTTCGTCCCCGCACCACGGAAACTCCCGAACTCCGCGGAACCGCGCTCACTCGCACCGGAACCCCATCGAACTCGAGAGCGAGACGTCCGTCTCCCCGAGTCGATGTCGCCCGCGCTCGCGGAGCTACTCGGTCTATTGACTGCGGAAGGACACTCGTACGCCGGTAGTTCCCACGAGATCGGCTTCTCGAATCAGGACGAACGGCTCCTCGACCGGGTCGACCGATTGATGTCGAAACGCTTCGGTCTGGAGAGTACGGACGTCGTAGGCGACTGTGGGACGACGAAGCGATGGATTTCGACGAAGCTGTACCGGTGGTTCGAATCGAACTTCCCCGAGTTCATGCGGCCGTCGACGGAGAAACGGATACCAGAGGCGGTACTCGGTGCCTCCGAAGAGGAGATACGGCGGTTCCTCGTCGGTGCGTTCGCCGGTGACGGAAGCGTCGAGAGCGAGTCGATGGCGTTCGCTACCTCGTGTCGGGGGCTCGCAGAGGACTACGCTGACGCACTCTTAAAGATCGGCGTCGCTTCCCGTATTCACTACGACGAGGCCGAAGATTCGTGGAAGACGTACGTCATGGGCGACTCGACCGCTACCTTCGTCGACGCGGTCGTCGACCCGGCGGACGACCGATACGAGAGGGCCGAAGCGTTCGCCGACAGAAGCACCGAAACGAAGCGTCACCACGATGTCCTTCCCACGAGCGCCGCAGAGGAACTGCGTTCGATCAAGCGACTGCTCGGTGTCTCGTTGACCGGGCGTTTCCGAGAGACGATTGACGAGGGATACGGCGTCCGCGTCGAGACCGTTCGCTCGGAAGTCGAGGCGCTCCGTTCTCGTATCGAGACCGTCCGCGCTGATCTCTCCTCAGTAGCGACTCTCGCAGACGTCAGGAAAGCGGTCGGCTGGTCGGGTCGACAACTCGCCGAACGGCTCGACGGCGTAACGACCAGTACCGTCCACTACGCCGAGAGTGGCGGATACGACGACGAGAAGCGGCGTCGTCTGTACGATGCCGCCGTCGAGAGCGTTCGTCTGGCACTCGGGGAGGCGACTGACCGTCTCGACGAACTCGATGCTCGGTGCGACCTTCGTTACTATCGCGTCACCGACGTGGAGACGGTGCCGAACGACGGCGAGTACGAGTGTGACTGGGTGTACGACGTGACCGTCGAACCCACGAACACGTTCGTGAGTCAGGGTGTGGTACTACACAACTCCATCTCCATCTCCAAGGCCGGAATCAACGCCACCCTGAAGTCCAGATGTTCGCTCCTCGGCGCGGCCAACCCGAAGTACGGCCGGTTCGACCAGTACGAGTCCATCGGCGAGCAGATCGACCTCGAACCCGCGCTCATCTCGCGGTTCGACCTCATCTTCACGGTGACGGACAGTCCGGACCCCGAGACGGACGCCGAACTCGCCGAACACATCATCAACACGAACTACGCGGGCGAACTCCACACGCAGCGGACGAAGATAGCCAACTCCGAGTTCACCGAGGACGAGGTGAACTCCGTCACCGAGGAGGTGGCCCCCGAGATAGACGCCGAACTCCTGCGGAAGTACATCGCCTACGCCAAGCGCAACTGCTACCCGACGATGACCGACGAGGCCAAGGAGGTCATCCGCGACTTCTACGTCAACTTCCGCGCGAAGGGCTCCGACGAGGACTCGCCCGTCCCCGTGACGGCGCGGAAACTCGAGGCCCTCGTCCGTCTGGCGGAGGCGTCGGCCCGCGTCCGACTCTCGGACACGGTCACCGAGGACGACGCCGTCCGCGTCACCAACATCGTCGAGTCCTGCCTGCGCGACATCGGGATGGACCCCGAGACGGGCGAGTTCGACGCCGACATCGTCGAGACGGGCACCTCGAAGAACCAGCGCGACCGCATCAAGAACCTCAAGCAACTCATCAGCGACATCGAGAACGAGTACGAGGAGGGCGCCCCGGTCGACGAGGTGGTCTCGCGGGCGACGACCGAGTTGAACTTAGACGAGAGCAAGGCCGAACAGGAGATAGAGAACCTGCGGCGGAAGGGCGAGGTGTACGAACCGCGGACCGACCACCTGCGGACGACGTAGATGGACCGAATCTCCGCCCTTCGAAACGTCGAGGACGCCCTCCGCGACTTCGAGTCCGGCGAGTCTGACCTCGCGGCGACCGAACAGCGAGTCGTGACCGTCCTGCGGACGTACGCCACCGACTTCGAGAGCGAGGTCGGACGCGCGCCGTACCAGGCGACGGGCGAAGGCCGCGCTCACGGACTCGTCGTCGTCGCGGAGGGGCCAGACGACGCCCGCGAACGCATCCACGACCTGTTGGACGAGGAGCCCGGAACCCTCGAATTCGAGGTCGAGAGACTGTAGCTCGGGCGACACGAATTCAGTCGCTTCGGGAGACTTTTAGCGAATCACGAACGTCGTCGGGTAACCGTGTTGCTCGTCGTGACTTACTCGCGGGCGGCCCGCGAGACGCTCCGAAACGTCTGTCGAACGCACGAGGAGACGGTCGTCCGCCGGTTCGGCCGCGCGGCACTGCTCGCGGAGACGGAGTACGGGGCGTTCCTCGCGTGCCGACTGCGCGAGAAGCACGCGGGCGACGTGCAGGTCGAACGGACGGAACCGTTCAACGAGTACGCCGACGCGCCGGACGCGGTTCGGGAGGCCGCCGCGGCGTACGAGGCCCGCGAGGTGCCGAGCACGCCGTACGACAAGTTCGCCGTCGGCACCGACCACCCGCCGTCGTCGCGGATGCGCGACAGCGACCTGTGAAGCCGGTTCGCGTCCACCTGCCCGACGGGCGGACGCACGTCGGCCCCGTCGTCGACTTACGAGACGAGGCGGACGCCCCCGACGCCGACGCTCTCAGACGGGCGACGCTGTTCGGGTCGCCCGTGCCGGCCGACGCGCCGCGCGTGGTCGCCCCCCGACCGTCGCCCGTCGCGCCGTTCGTCGCGCATCTCGCGCCCGGGGCGTCGTTCGACCGCCGCGGTGCGCTGGCGACGCTTGCGCGCGTTCGCGGACACGTCGCGGCCGCGGAGCGAACGCTCGAACGCGTCGAACGCGAGGTAGCGGCCGCGACGCCGCCCGACCCGGCGAACCTCGCAGACGCGCGCCGCCGGGCGGCCGAGGCGGGCGCTGAGACCGACCGCCTGCGCGAACGCGCGGCGACGATTCGCGGCCGCGTCGAGGCGGTTCGGGAGGCCGACGGCGACGCCGAGAGCGCGGAGGCGGAACTCGCCGAGACGATGGCGCGCCTCTCGGAGGCGGCGACCGAACGCGTGGCCGCCCGGCAGCGACTCGAGATGCTGGAGGAACGGACGCGCGCCGCGCGCGACCGCCGCGAGGAGCGCATGCGACTCGAAGACCGCGCCGCGAACCTCCGCCGGACCGTCCGCCGGTCGCTGGCCGCGGCCGTCTACGACGACTTCGCCGACGCGGTGGCCGCCCTCCCCGACCCGTTCGCCGCCGCCGCGGGCGACGCGCCGGGCGAGTACGAGGGACCGCCCGTGGCCGCCGCACTCGCCGTCACCCGTGTGGCGACGCTCCGGACGCCCGTCGTCGCCGACGCCGCGCTCCTCGACTCGTTCGGCGGTCTCGCGTCGCTCGCACGGTATCTCGACGCGCCCGTCGTCGTGCGGTGAGTCGCCGCGGCCGTGCGGTGGTTCATATACCAAGGCGCGGCCACCCCGCGTATGGAGTACGACTGTGCGACGAGAACCGTCGCCGGAACGACGCTGGTGACGGTCACCGTTCGCAACGAGGCGGCCGTCCCGCGACGGGTCCGCGTCCGGAACGCCCTCCCCGGCCCGGTCCTCCCGCCCCGACGGGACGGCGTGCCCGAACGGGGGTGGGACGGTGACGGGTTCACCGGCGTCGTCCCCGCGAACGACGAGCGGTCGGTGGGGTACGCCTGTCCCGTCGTCAGCGACGCCGAGGCTCCCGTCGCCGTCGAATCGCTCGGCCGGGCCGACGGCGCGGACGCCGTCGACGCCGACCCGGAAGCCGAGGCGATTCGGACGCTCGGCAGGGCGCGCCCGCCCGCCGACGCGGTGCCGACGCCGGACGTGGCCGCTCGCGGCCCGGCCGACCGCTCCGCCGACGGCGAGTCGTCGCGGACGGAGGAGAGTCAGACGGCTTCCGATGAGCGTGCGGCGGCGGTGTCCCGTACCGCGGACCGGCGGTCAGTCGGTTCCCAGCCGTCTCGTGTCGGCTCGGACCCGCCCTCGGACGACATGGTCTCGTCTCCCGGCGGTGCGGACCCGACCGACCCCCCGGCCGCGGTCGAGTCGTGGCTCTCGGCCGTCGAGACGCGCGTCCGGCGCGCGGAGACGCTGACCGACGCGACGGCCGCGGAGGCGGCGACGGTGCTGGAGTCGACGGCGTGCGTCGCCGGTCTCCCGGCGGCCGTCGCGGCCGACGAGGCGGCGCTTCGGACGGTCGCCGACCGCGCGCGAACGCTCGCCGACCGGGCCGGACGCACGGACGCGGAACCGGTCGTCGAGGCGGTCGGGTCGCTGGCGGGCGGTGAGCGATGATTCTGGCCGTCACGGGCGGGAAGGGTGGCGTGGGCAAGTCCACGCTGGCGTTCGAACTCGGGGCCGCACTCGACGCCGTCGTCGTCGACGCCGACGTCGGGATGGCCGACCTGCCGACCGGACCTGGGCCGGACCTGCACGACGTGCTGGCGGGACGCGCCGACGCCGTCGAGGCCGTCCGAGAGGGCGGTCCGGTGCGCCTGCTGCCGTGCGGGCGGTCGCTCTCGGGGGCTCGCGCCGCGGACGTGCGCCGGTTGGGCGACGCCCTCCGCGCCGTCGAACGCGCTTACGGCGACGTCGTCGTGGACTGCCCCGCGGGGATGCGCGCCGACGCGGGCGTCCCACTCGCCGTCGCCGACGCCTGCGTCGTCGTCGCCTCGCCCCGGCCGTACGCTCTCGCCGACGCCGTCCGCACCCGCGAACTCGCGCGCGAACTCGACGCCGGACTCGTCGCCGTCGCGGTCAACCGCGCCGTCGCGGACCCGCCCGAGGCCGTCTTCGAGGAGGTCCTCGGCGCGCCCGCCGTCACCGTCCCCGCGGACCCCCGCGTCGCCCGCGCTATCGAGACGGGGCGTCCCGTCTGCCGCGTCGCCCCGTCGAGTCGCGCGGGGCGGGCCGTCTCGTCGCTCGCGCGAGCGGTCGAACGCAGCACGCGGGCGTAGCAGACAGCCTCACGGTTCTCGCCTCGCGCCTCGCGGCGTCGTCCGACCCCGACGCTGGCCGCGCGGGCCGACCGCTTCGCTGGCCGGGAAGCCGTCGAAGAACAGGTTCGTCGGTCGCTATCGGCCGGTCGCTACCGCATCGGTCCCTGCCGCGTCGGACGACGCCGTACGGCCGCCGCCCCGCGTTCGCCCTCCCTTCCCGGTCGGTCGCTCACTCGTCGTCCGATAGCGCCACGTACGTCTTCCGCAGGGTGACGGGCGTCACGTCGGCGACGGCCGCCGCGTCGGCCTGCGTCAGGTCCGCGCCGAGGTCACGGGCGGCGGTGTAGAGACAGCCGGCGGCGACGCCGCTCGGGTTGCGACCGCTCGCGACGCCCGACTCGACCGCTTCGGCGGCGTACTCGCGGGCGCGGCGTTCCACGTCGCGCGAGAGGTCGAGACGGGTGGCGAAGCGCGGGACGTACTCGACCGGGTCCACGGGGCCGACCGGGAGCCCGAGGTCGCGGTTCAGCGCATCGTACGCGGCGGTCTGTTCGCCCTCGGTGGCCTTCGCCTCGGCGACGACTTCGCCGACGGTGCGCGAGACGCCGGCGACCCGGCAGGCGGCGTAGACGCACGCGGCGGCGAACCCCTCCAGCGACCGGCCGCGCAGGAGGTCCTCGTTCTGCGCCGAGTCGAACAGCGAACACGCGTGGTCGCGGATGCGTTCGGGGAGCGACAGCGCGCTCGTCAGGCGGCGAATCTCGGTGAACGCGTACACCTGATTCCGCTCGCGCTTGGTGGAGATGCGAGCGCGGTTGTGCTGGCGGCGCATCCGGGCGAGGCGGCGGCGCTTGCGGCCCTTGACGCGCGTCGAGCGACCGATTTCGGTCGAGAGGCCGCGGTCGTGCCGGGACCGCGTGAGCGGTGCGCCCGTGCGCTTCGGGTTCCGGTCGTCGTCGGCGAACGACCGCCACTCGGGGCCGTGGTCGATGGCGTACTCGGCGACGACCAGACCGCAGTCGCCGCAGACCGTCTCCCGGCCGTCGGCGCGGAGGCGGCCGTCGCATTCGGGGCAGGCGTTCGTCGTCGCGTCGTCGGCGGAGCGTGCGTCACTCATCACAATTGAAACTCGGTCCCGATGGAGTATTTAAACACGGGAGAATTCGGCCGTTCGACGGGTGAAACGCGGCACAGTACCTACCGGTAACCGGTACGCTCTGGTTTCAGATACGAGAACGCTGGCGAAACGGTTTACTGGGCCGCCGATGTACGACGACGAGATGGGACTGGCGGACATCGCGGACGAGTTGGCGGTGACGACGACGACGCAGGACGAACGGGGCGTCGCGACGGTAGACGACACCGACGTGAACCTCGACGCACGCCTCCGCGAGTACGCGGCCGAGTTGCCGTGTACGCCGGAGGCGGCGGCTACCGTCCTCGAACGCCACTCGGCCGGCGACAGCGTCGGCGACGCGGCGGAGGCGGCCGTCGTCGCCCCGGTGACGGCGGCGAAAGTCCTCCACCGCGCGGGCGTGGAGGGCGTGACGCCGCTGGCGCCGACGGCCCGGCGCGTGCTTCGCGACTGGCTCGACGGCCGACTGTCGCGCGCGGACGCCCTCGAACTCACCGGGGCGGACGACGCCGAGTTCGCCCTCGCGGCGTACGTCGAGACGCACGACCCGATACCGGAACTCGCCGACGCGACGCGGCGCGACGCGGCGCGTTCGCTGGGCGGCGACGCACTCGTGCAGAAGCGCGAGGAACTCGCGGACACGATGTCCGCCTCGACGGACCTCTTCTAGTTCACGTAGCGTTCGACGCTCGACAGCAGTCCGCCGCCGTCGAACGCATCGCTCACGTCCCGGCCGACGGCCGCCGCCGCGAGTTCGACTATCGCCCCCGCGAACGCCCCGCCGTCGTCCAGACAGGCCGGCACGCCGTCCGGTTCGACGACGCCGGACTCTGGTACCTCGCAGTCGGCACCCTCGAACGTCCCCCGCGTGGCGACGACGAGGTCGGCCTCGGCGCCGACGTGCGTGAGGCGCGTCCGCATTCGCTGGACGGCGTCCGCCCCGCGCGTCGTCCCCGGCGCGACGACGACGGCGCGGTCGGCGGCGTTCACCGCCGCTATCGCCTGATTCGCGGCTATCGGCGGCACGTCCACCAGCACGTGGTCGAACCGTTCGGCCGCCGCCGTCAGTCGCGTCTCCAGACGCCGGGCGGCGTCCGGCGTCTTCGCCCGCGCGAACCGCTCGAACGGTGCGAACGCCGGGCAGACCGCGACTCGTCCCGGCACCGCCACGTCGAGCGTTGTCAGTCCGTCCGATAGCGGGGCGTCCGCCTCGTCGGTCAGCAGTGCCGTCAGGTCGGGCGCTATCTGCCCCTCGACGTGGGCCGCGAGTCCCTGCGTGGCGAACGCGGCGTCGAACACGCCGACGTCCGCACCGTCGGCGGCGAGGGCGGCGGCGACTTCCAGCGTACACCGCGTCGTCCCCGCCCCGCCCGTCGCCCCGACGAACGCGACGCAGTTCGCCGCTGTCGTTCGGGCTCCGTCGCCACTCGTGCCGCCGGTGTCGTCCATGCCTCGCGATGGCCGCGTACTCCACCTAAAACGTCCGGTCTGCGCGACAGTCTTTCACTCCGACGATACGTCCGTTCGCTGCGGAGACGACGGCACAGAGTCGCTTTCTCCAAACACTTATCCGCGGAGACTTTTTGTAGGCAGTATGATTCGCGATGCAGAGTCCGTCTCCGTACTCTGCGTTGACGACGAACCCGGGTTCGCCGACCTCACGGCGACGTACCTCGAACGGTACGACGACCAGTTCGCCGTCACCACGGCGACGTCCGGACCGGCCGGTCTCAGGACCCTGATGGAGACCGACTTCGACTGCATCGTCAGTGACTACGAGATGCCCGAGATGGACGGACTGGCGTTCCTCGAAGCCGTCCGCGCGGACCACCCGGACCTCCCGTTCGTCCTGTTCACGGGGGAGGGGTCGGAGTCGGTTGCCAGCGACGCGATTTCGGCGGGCGTCTCCGCGTACGTACAGAAGGGGGCGGGGACCAGTCACTACCGGACGCTCGCCCGCCGCGTCCGCAACGCCGTCGAACTGGTCCGGGCGAACGCGCGCGCCGAGGAGGCGCAGACGCGAGCGCGCGTGATACTCGAGAGTTCGCCGGACGCCATCAACGTGACCGTCGACGGCCGGTTCGTGTACGCCAACCCGGCCGCCGTCGACCTGTTGGGCGCTGATAGCGAGGCGGAGTTGCTGGGGCGGGACGCCTTCGAGTTCGTCGCTCCGGAGGACGAAGCGGGCACCGAGGAGGCGATATCGCGCCTCGAACGGGACGGCGCGGTCTCCCAGTCGCGTCGACTCGCCCGGACGCTGGACGGGGAGACGGTTCCGGTCGAGGGGACGGCACGCCCCATCGTCTGGGACGGCGAGGACGGCGTCGTCGCCATCTTCCGGCGTCGTTCCGAACGGGAGGAACGCGAGTACGAACGGACGCGGTACGCCGCCGCGTTCGCCGGCGCGATGGACGCCATCGTCGTCGCCGACGACGAGGGGCGGTACATCGACGCGAATCAGAGCGCCTGCGACCTGTTCGGCGTCTCCCGGGCGGAGTTGCTGGACAGACACATCGGCGACTTCGCGACCGAGGACTTCGCGTTCGGCGACGCGTGGTCGTCGTTCCACACCGCGGGCGAGGACCGCGGCGTCTTCTCTCTGGTCCGCCCGGACGGCGAGCGCCGAATCGTCGAGTACGCGGCGACGCAGGACGTCGTCCCGGGCGAGCACCTGTCGGTCCTGCGCGACGTGACCGAACGCGCCCGACTGGAGGAACGCCGGCAGGCCGACCACGAGGCGTTGGAACAGATGCACCGCATCGTCGCCGACAGGGACGAACCGCTCGACGCGAAGGTCGAGCAGTTGCTCGAACTCGGGACCGACTACCTGGGCGTGCCGTACGGCTTCCTGACGCGTATCACGGACGAGACGCAGACCGTCGTGGCGTCTGTCGGCGACCACGAACTGCTCCAACCGAACGAGTCCGGACCGCTCTCGAAGGCGTACTGTCGGAAGACCGTCGTGGACGACGAACTCGTCAGCGTGCAGCACGCGGCGGCCGAGGGCTGGGCGGACGACCCGGCGTACGAGCGGTTCGAACTCGGCTGTTACATCGGCGCGAAGGTCGTCGTCGAGGGCGACCTGTACGGGACGTTCTGCTTCGCGGGCACCGACCCGCGGGCGGAGTCGTTCTCCCACGGCGAGGAGGCGTTCGTCGAGTTGCTGGCGCGGTGGGTGGCGTACGAACTCGAACGCCGACGGAACACGGAGGCGCTCCAGAGCCAGACCGAGCGGTTGGCGGAGTTCGCCTCGGTGGTGAGTCACGACCTCAGAAATCCGCTCTCGGTCGCCACCGGCTACCTCGACCTCGCCCGCGAGGAGGGCGACCCCGAGCAGTTCGACCGCGTCGAGACCGCTCTCGACCGGATGGAGCGCATCATCGACGACCTGCTGTACCTCGCGCGGGAGAACGAGCAGATACGGGACACCGAACCCGTGGAGCTAGACGACGCGGTCGAGCAGACCTGGCAGACCGTCGTCGACGCCGACGCGGCGGCGACGCTCTCGACGGCGGGTGACCTCGGGACGGTCGTCGCCGACCGCAACCGACTGTACCAGCTTCTGGAGAACCTCTTTCGGAACGCGCTGGACCACGTCGGCGACGACGTTCACGTCCGGGTCGTCGCCACGGCCGACGGGTTCGCCGTCGAGGACGACGGTCCCGGCGTCCCCGCCGAGAAACGCGACGAGGTGTTCGAACAGGGGTACACGACCCATCAGGAGGGAACCGGCTTCGGCCTCTCCATCGTCGAGCAGATAGCCGACGGCCACGGCTGGTCGGTGGCCGTCACCGAGGCCGAGATGGGCGGGGCACGCTTCGAGGTGACGGGCGTCGCCAGACCCGAGTGACGCCTCACTCCCGGTTCGAGACGCCGTAGACGAGGAGGGCGGCGGCGCTCTCCGCGGCGTCGACGCGCGGGACGGGGGTCGCGGCTTCGTCTTCGTCGGTCGGTGTTCCGTCCGCGCCGGTCGACGCATCACTCTCGTCGGTCCGCGTCTCGTCCGGCGGTGCATCTCCCCCGGCGGTCGCCGAACCCCCCTCGACCGTCGACACGGTCGGTTCGCGCGTCGTCATCGGGCCTCGCGGCCGCCGAACCGGAGGTACGACGTCCCGTGCCGGAGGTTGTACAGTTCGACGCCGACGCCGACGGCGGCCAGTCCCGCGAGGGCCAGGAGGAAGACGCCCTCGTACAGCGCGACGTACAGGAGGACGAAGACGACCGCCGTGTGGACCGCCGACGCGAGTTCGTACAGCGGGTGTTCGCGGACGGCGTCGAAGACGCTCGCGGCGAAGATGCCGAGGACGACGACGGCCATCGCGACGAACTCGACCGTGAGCGGTTCGTTCGCCGGTCCCACGAGCGCCGCGAGGACGGCCGCCAACGCGAGGAAGACGGCGAGGCGGGACGCGCTGACTCGGTCCCGGAGGGTGGAGGGCACGGTTGCGCGTCGTTCGCCGTCGCGGCGGAAATGTATTCTGGTCGAAACGACGCGCCGGGGCCGCGGTGAACCGTCGGCAGGCCCCGGCTACACGCTCGTCCGCGCGGCGGCGGTGACGGTCACCGTCCGCCGGTCGCCGTCGCGGAGGACGGTCACCTCCACGTCGTCGCCCGGGCGGGTCTCGAACGCGAGGTGGGCGGCGAACGCCGCGACGGAGGTCACCGTCCGGCCGTCGAGGCCGACGACGACGTCGCCGCCGACGGGGACCTCGCGGCCGTCGACCGCGGCCGTCTCGGAACTCCCGCGGAGTATCCCCGCGGCGGGTCCGCCCGGCGCGACGCGCCTGACGAGCACGCCCGTCACGTCTGCCAAGTCGTTCGCTCGCGCGACTGCGGGCGTCACCTCGACGACCGATATTCGAAGCGTCGCGTAGCGGTAGTCCCGTCCCGCGGTGAGTTCGGGGACGACGGCTTCGACGAGGGGCACGGGGATGCCGAAGTTGACGGCGACGCCCGCCCCCGAGTTGAGGACGCCGATGACCTCGCCCGCCGTCGACAGAATCGGCCCGCCGCTGTTGCCCGGGTTCGCCGTCGCGTCCACCTGTATCGCGCCGGGGATGGACGACCCGGTCGGACTGTCGAGGAAGCGCCCCGTCGCGCTGACGACGCCGACCGAGAGGCTGCCGGGCAGGCCGAACGGCGCGCCGATGATGGCGATGTCCTCGCCCACCGACGGAGGGTCCGCGGCGAGCGAGAGTGGCGGCGCGTAGTCGGGCGGGTCCGACGGTTCGAGGACGGCCAGGTCGCCGATGGGGTCGGTGCCGAGCACCGCGGCCGTCCGCCACTCGTCGCGGTCGTAGCGGACGGACACCTCGCTCGCCGACCGGACGACGTGCTCGTTGGTGACGATTCGCCCCGCGTCGTCGACGACCCACCCGGACCCGGTTCTGGTCCCCGCGCTCACCAGCGTCACCGAGTCGCTGGTCCGCTCGTAGAGCCGTTCGAAGACCGACTTCGTCTCCGTCTCGGTCGGCGTGGGCGTCGGTTCCGCCGTTTCGGTCGGCGTCGGCGTCCGCTCGGTCGGCGTCCGTTCGGTCGAGGTCCCGGTCGCCGTCTCTCCGCGGAATCCCCCGGGACAGCCGGCCAGCGCGCTCAGGCCGCCGCACGCGCAGGCGGCGAGCAGTCGGCGTCGCGTCACGCGCTTCCGACCGTCCGCGGGCGGTCCGGCCTCGTCGCCGTCGTCGGCCTCGTCGCCGTCGTCGGCCTCGTCGCCGTCGTCGGCCTCGTCGCCGTCGTCGGCCTCGTCGCCGTCGTCGGTCGCGTCGGAGTCGCTCCCGGTCACAGCCCTCGTTTCGCACGGTCGGCTGATGGTCGTTTGGATGGCCGCGTCGCCGGCGCGGTCACGCGCGGCGGTCGGGGACACTCACTCCCTGCCCGCGGCCGTCCCGACGCGCCGCCACGCGACGGCGGTGACGACGAGCAGGCCGACGAGGGGGACGAACAGGAGGCGCATCGCCGCGGCGACGCCCGAGGCGTCGACGACGAACCCCATGACGGCCGGCACGCCGGCGATGCCGGCCGACGAGACGACCAGTCCGAGGGCGTTGACCGGCGCGCTGTGTTCGGGGGCGCTCTCCGTCGCGTACGCCAGCAGCGTCGGGTACAGGCCGGACAGGCCGAGACCGATGCCGAACACGCCGACCAGCAGACCGAGTCCCGACGCGAACGCGAACGTGTAGGCGGCCGAGAGCGTGCAGAGCACGCCCAGACCGAGGGCGAGGGGGACGTAGCCGAACCGCTCGGAGAGCGACCCCGCGAGGAACCGCCCCGGGACGTACGCGACCAGCAGGACGCTCAGCGACACGGTCTCCAGCGACTCGGCGACCCGTCCCTGCGCGTACGTGGTGAGCCACGTGAACAGTCCGCCCTCGACGCCGGTCGAGAAGAGGATGCCCGCCGCCATCACCAGCACCGCGGGGCTCCGACCGATTCGCCGGACGTCAGCGAGGGTCAGCGGGTCGTCCCCGCCCGCGACGGACGGCGACGGCAGGTACCAGACGAGCGCACCGACCGGCAGGAACGCCGCGCCGAGCGCGTAGTACGCCAGTCGCCAGTCTCCGACCCAGAGCGCGGCGGTGACGGCCAGCGGTCCGAGCGTCGCCCCGACGGCCCACATCATGTCGTAGTAGCCGAACAGGCGGCCGCGGCGGGTCGGGTAGAGGTGGCTCAACAGCGGTCTGTCGCCGCCGCGGCCGACGCCGGCGAACGCGCCGCGGACGACGAGGACGGCGAGAAAGACGACGAACGAGGGGGCGAGTCCCATCGCGAACACGCCGACGCCGGTGCCGACGACGCCGACAAGGAGGAGTCGCCGGGTGTCGACCCGTCCCGCGACGGCGCCGGCCGCGGCGACGAACACCACGAACCCGACCGTTCCCGCGGGGGCGACGAGCCCCAACAGCCACTCCGGCGCGCCGAAACTCTCCCGCAACGCCGGGAGCGCCGCGCCCTGTATCTGCAGCGTCGCGCCTTCGAGCGCGATGAACGCGAATATCGCGACCGTCCACCGACGACGGCTGTCGGCCCGCCGCGTCGCCTCGCCCTCCGTGGCCGTCTCCATGCGCCGACCACGGGACACCGACCGAACTACCTTTTGAAGACGGTCGGCGACGCGTCGCCGCCGGGGCCCAGCACACTAACCGCCGGGCCCCAGCACACTAACCGTCGGACCTCGACGCACCGACTGCCGGACCCCCGCACCGACCGCCGGGTACGGCCGCGCCCGCCCCGGCGTCACCGCGGAATCGGAATCTCGACCAGCGTCATCGCACCGCTCTCGACGGCGTCGTCCAGCGCCGTCGCCACCTCGTCCCACGTCTCCGGGCGGTACGCCTCGACGTCGAAGCTCTCGGCGAACGCCTCGAAGTCCGGGTTCGTCAGTTCCGTCCCGAAGTGCTCGCCCGTGTGCGCCTCCTGCTTCTCGGAGATGAGGCCGTAGTCGTCGTCGTTGAAGACGACGATGGTGAACCCGAGGTCCAGTCGCGTCGCCGTCTCTATCTCCGCGGCGTTCATCAGGAAGCCGCCGTCGCCGGTGGCGACGACGACGTTCGAGTCGACGGCCAGGTCGGCGGCGACGCCGCCGGGGACGGCGATGCCCATCGACGCCAGCCCGTTCGAGACGATGCAGGTGTTCGGTTCGTACGTCGGGTAGCCCTGCGCGATGGCCATCTTGTGACTGCCCACGTCGGAGACGAGCACGTCCTCGTCGGCCAGCGTCTCCCGGAGGTGCGGGAGGACGCCCGCGACGGAGAACGGTTCGTCGTCGTCGGGTTTCGCCGTCACGTGGTCGACGATGGTCTCGCGGTAGTCCGCACACCAGTCGGGTCCGGAGACGTCGTCGAGGCGCGCCGAGAGGGCCTCCAGCGTGGCCGAGATGTCGGCGACGACTTCCACGTCCGGGTTGTAGTGTTCGTACACCTCGGCGGGTTCGTGGTCCACGTGGACGACGCTCGTGTCGAGGTCCGGGTTCCACGACTTCGGGTCGTGTTCGGCGATGTCGTAGCCGACGGCGACGACGCAGTCGGCGCGTTCGACGGCGTCGCCCGCCTCGCCGTTCGGCCCCGAGTCCAGCGTCATGAGCGAGTTGTCGAGGCGGTCCGAGATGGCTCCCTTCCCCATGTAGGTGGCGACGACGGGCATCCCGGCCCGTTCGACGAGTTCGCGGAGGGCCTCGGCGGCGCGGGTTCGGACCGCGCCGTTGCCCGCCAGCACGAGGGGTTCCTCCGCGTCGGCGACGAGTTCGGCCGCCCGGTCCAGCGAGTGGTCGTCGGGGTCCGCGCGGCGGACGCGTTCGCGCGGCGGCAACGGGTCGGCGTCCACCGTCGCGGCCGCCACGTCCTCGGGGAACTCTAGATGGGTCGCGCCGGGCTTCTCGAACTCGGCGAGTTTGAACGCCTTCCGGACCGACTCGGCCACCGTCTCGGGTTCGGCGAGTTGGGTGTTCCACTTGACCACCTGCTCGAACGTGTCGACGATGTCGAGGGCCTGGTGGCTCTCCTTGTGGAGTCGCTCGCGGCCGCCCTGTCCGGTGATGGCGACCAGCGGGGACTTGTCGAGGTGGGCGTCGGCGACCCCCGTGAGGAGGTTGGTCGCGCCGGGACCGAGCGTCGAGAGACAGACGCCGGCGTCGCCCGTGAGGCGGCCGTGCACGTCGGCCATGAACGCCGCCCCCTGTTCGTGCCGCGTGGGAACGAACTGGACGTCAGACTCCCGGAGCGAGAACAGCAGGTCTTCGAGTTCCTCCCCCGGCAGGCCGAAGACGCGCTCGACGCCCTCGGTCTCCAGACACCGGACGAGCAGGTCCGACGCCTTCATCGTGACCGCCCGTGGGGTCCGGACTCGGTCGGCGTCGCTGTCGCGTCTCCGCCGGCGGCGTCGCGGGTTGGCTTCATGTGTCTCGGCAGGGACGGCGGCGCAAAGAACGTGTTCGCCGTTCGCTCTCAGCCCTCGATTCGTCCCGCGATGTCGTCCAGTTCCTCGTCGGAGAGGTCGGGACGACCGCCGGCGACGCCGTGGATGGGGCCGCCGCCGTCGCCGTCGAACCGCGGAATCAGTTCGACGTGCAGGTGCAACACGTCCTGCCCGGCCGCCTCGCCGTCGTCGATACCGACCGTGAGGGCGTCGGCGTCCACCGCGTCCTCGACGCGTCCCACGAGGGCGTGGACGGTGGCGAACAGGTCTCTCGTCTGGTCGTCCGGCAGGTCGTCCAACCGCGCGTAGTGGTCCTTCGGGGCGACGACCGTGTGACCGGGTGCGACCGGGTCCGGGTCGAGGAACGCGAGCGTCTCGCGCGTCTCGTGGATGATTCGACCGTGGACGTCTCTGGCGGCGACGTCACAGAGCACACATTCTCCCATGCCGTCGTCGTGGCGTTCCACGACGAAGAACGTACCTCGGCCGTGTGTCGTGGCCGCCAGTCAGTCCCGCTCGATTCGTCCCGCGATGTCGTCCAGTTCCCCGTCGGAGAGGTCGGGGCGACCGCCGGCGACGCCGTGGATGGGGCCGCCGCCGTCGCCGTCGAACCGGGGGACGAGGTGGACGTGGACGTGCGGCACCTCCTGGCCGGCGGCAGCGCCGTCGTTGACGCCGACGGTGAGTCCGTCCGCGTCCACGGCGTCTTCGACGCGCGGCGTGAGTTCGTCGACCGCGGCCCACAGGTCGGCGGCCGCCTCGTCCGGCAGGTCGCGGAGGCGTTCGTGCGCCTCCTTCGGGACGACCAGCGTGTGCCCCGGAGCGAGGGGGTTCGCGTCGAGGAACGCGATGGTCGTGTCCGTCTCGTAGACGACGCGCGCCGGGATGTCGCCGGCGACGATCTGCTCGAAGATGGTGGGTTCGCTCACGTCCGGGCGGTCGGCCGGATTCGGCAAGTAGGTTCGGGTCACCGCGTGGTCGGCGCCGTCCGTCTCGCCGGGGGAACACCCCTTTGTAGGAGCAGTCGAAACGACCGCCACCGTTCCATGTCGGTAGCGCTGGCCACCGCTGGCATCGTCGTCGCACTGTTCGTCGGATTCAACATCGGCGGTTCCTCGACGGGCGTCGCGTTCGGTCCCGCCGTCGGGAGCCGTCTCGTCCGAAAGGCGACGGCCGCGGCGCTGTTCACCACGTTCGCACTCCTCGGCGCGTGGACCGTCGGCCGAAACGTCATCGACACCATGAGCAACAGCATCGTCCCGGCGACTCAGTTCTCGCCGGTCGCGAGCGTCGGCGTCCTCTTCTTCACCGGTCTGTCGCTGCTCGTCTCGAACCTCTACGGCGTTCCCGCGTCGACGTCGATGACCGCCGTCGGGGCCATCGTGGGGCTGGGACTCGCGACGGGAACGCTCAACGAGGCGCTGATGTTCACCATCGTCTCGGCCTGGATCGTCGCACCGTTGGTCGGATTCGTCTGCGGCGCGGTCATCGGTCGGTACCTCTACCCGTATCTCGACCGCTGGTTCGCCTTCACCCGGTTCGAGTCGCACCTCTTCGAGGTGGACAACTCGGGGTCCGTCCCCCGACCGCAGTTCAACGACGACGCGTCGCCGCGCGACATCGTCGGCTCTCTCGTCGTCGTCTTCATCGCCTGTTACATGGGGTTCTCGGCGGGGGCGTCGAACGCGGCGAACGCCGTCGCGCCGCTGGTCGGCGCGCAGGGTCCACTGACCGTCGATCAGGGCGTCCTCTTGGCCGTCGCCGCCTTCGGACTCGGCGGATTCACCATCGCGCGCCGGACGCTCGATACCGTCGGCGACGACATCACCGAACTCCCGATACTGGCGGCACTCGTCGTCTCCGTCGTCGGCGGGACCATCATCACGGTGCTGTCGGCGCTCGGGATTCCCGCGAGTCTGGCCGTCAGCACCACCTGCTGCATCATCGGCCTCGGGTGGGGACGCGCGAGTCGGTCGGCGACGGTCGTCGACATCGCCACCCCGGCCGAGAACCGCGAACGGGACCTCGACGTCTCGACGGGCGCACTCGTCACCTCCCGCGACGAGGACGTCCCCACGAGTCCCACCGTCGGCGACTTGGCTCGGGGGGAGGCCCCGCCCGAACGGTCGGACGAGGAGGTCCCCGAGGTTCCGGACATCGGCGCGGCGGACGCGGCCGAACTGGACCGGAAGAGCCTGTTCGACCCGAGCGCGGTCAAGCGCATCGCGGCGCTGTGGGTCATCACCCCGTCGCTCGCCGTCGCGGGGTCGTACCCGCTGTTCCTGTTGGTGCTGTGAGCGCCGCCCCGCGCTCCCCTCCTCAGGGCAGGCGCGCCCGAATCGCCGCGCGGTACTCCGCGTCGGTGTAGCCGAGTCGCGAGAGCCACACGTCCTGATAGGAGGGGTGAAGCAGGGGCAGAAGCGTCACGTCGAACGCGTCGAGGGCGACCGGTTCCAGCACCGAGTCGAGGAAGCCGTCGAGTTCCCGGCCGTCGAACGCGAGCATCGTCGCCGTCGCGTGCTTTCCGGTCGAGACCACCACCTCGGGGTCGACTTCGGCCACCTCGGTTTCGAGGTGGCTCCGGCAGTTCGCGCGTTCGGCCGCCGTCGGTTCGCGGTTCGACCCCGCGCCGTCGCACGGGAAGCACTTCACCGGTTCGTGAAATTAATCACATCTATAATTTTTATATGTATTAGATAGACTGGAAGTACGGGTGTTAGTAGCACAATCCAGCAGAGCCAACACCAGTCGGCATTCCAGTTGAGACTTTCATAATTTGGTTGCCGTTCCAAAACTAGCCGCGAGTTCAGATAGATGTGTTCGTGAGAGTCCTCTCGGGACTCTAAGCGAGACTAGACGGCTGACTCTGTTCATATCGGTAAAGCGACTTTGGATAGTACGCAGAACGTACTAATCATATTGAATACTCTAATCTGTATACCGTCACAGAGGGAATACACCACCCTCCTCACTAGAACTTGTCATCGGTGTTCAAAGATAGATTTATGTTATTTTAATGGTTTTTCCGACTTATCGTGACCAACGTCCTTGAAGCAGACATAGACTGGACAGACCCGCAACAGCGAGTCATCCAACACCAAGACGGCCCTCTCCAAGTTGCCGCATGCGCTGGATCTGGCAAGACCCACACAATCTCCGCCAGAATCGCCCACATGGTATCTAATGGGGTTCCACGAGACAATATCGTTGCGTTCACCTTTACTGAAAATGCCGCAGATGAACTAAAGGTGAGAATTCGTTACTGGATGGAACAGGCTGGCCTTGACGACGAAGGTCTCGGCGATATGTTCATCGGCACTATCCATTCCTTCTGTCAGCAGTTACTACACGATCATCGAACAGAAACCCTCAGCTACGACATAATGGGAGAGAATGAACGACGAGCATTCATTCTCAACCACTTCTTTGACTTAGGACTTCACGAAATGAGTCCTTCCCACCCAGACAACACCTACAGGAAGGTGAAATGGTTCACTGAAGATCTCGATACTCTCCGTCGAGAGATGATTGTTGGAGAGGCAGATGCTTCTCAGGATAGTACTACCGAAGATCTCATGGAGGCTTATCACACCTATCAAGATATTCTTGACGAGTATCATTTCTTTGATCATCAGGAGCTCATCTATCGTGCCGTGCAAATGCTTTCTGAGGACGATGATGTACGAGAGAAAGTACAGGATCAATACCAGTATCTGATCGTTGATGAATATCAAGACGTGAACAACATACAGGAACAATTAGTTCAGCTTCTCACCGGAGAGGACCAGAACCTGTGTGTTGTCGGAGATGATGATCAATCCATCTATGGTTGGCGTGGAGCTCAACCCGCAAGCTTCATTAATTTCACAGAACGGTACGACGCAGAACAGGAAGTTCTAGCTGAAAACTTCCGGTCTACAGAACCAATAGTGGAACTCGCGCGGGAATTCATCGAGCAAAACGATAATCGTGTTGAAAAGCCGATGAATACCAATCATCCGGGGCAAGTAGGAGATATCTATCAACACTACTTCGACACTCAACAAGGTGAAATAGACTTCATCATGGATCGAATTGAAGAGGTAGTTGGAACTGTATATACTGATTCCGGAGGTAACGAACACACGGTTCGCTACGGCGATATTGGTATTCTGTTCCGTCGGAAGCGATTCATGGATGAGTTCCAAGACGCGATGAGAGACCGAGACATCCCCTATACTGTTCAGGGTGACAACGGGCTATTCGCACACCCTATCACTCACTTTGTACGTCTTGCATTCGGATATATTGCTAGAGGAGAAGATAACGGATTCGAGATAATAGATGGTGAACAGTCGAACGTTAACCAGGGAGACATCCAGACATTTGAGATAACTGAACGCCGGCTTCGAGGAGTCATTCGAAATACCGGGCCGCTACGAGACCGAGAAGACATCATTGTCGAGAAACTGAACGAAATCCAAGAATGGTACGCGGATCCCACGAGTAGGCGCATTGAACCTCAGGAGGAACTCCACAAAATCCTCCAAGCAATGGGCATTGCTAACGAAACAGAAGATAATGATGGAGTGAATGAAGGATTTGAGGAACCTGTGATGTACTCTCTCGGTCTCATCAGTGAACTCATCAAAGACTTCGAATCTGTCTACGAAATCATCTTCCCCGATCAGATTACTGACTTAGTTCAATTCCTTGACCACGCCTACTTTTATGGTCGATCCGAAGTCGATGACCCCACGCTTGTTGATGCAGTTGATCTCTCTACTATCCATAATTCAAAGGGGAAGCAATACGCCGCGGTGTTCGTTCCTACAATGTTCATCTACGGATTTGCAAATGAGAATCAAGGAGGAACTCGGGCATTTATGCGAGGTCAGGAGTGGATTGATGAAGACATATTCGATTACGAGAACTACCAAGATACCAACGAAGGACTCCGCCGTTTATTCTATGTTGCTCTCACCCGTGCTGAAAAATACCTCACAATCACTGGTGCATCTGATAATCCAGGCTACGAGAATAACTACTCTCCATCACAGTTCTACAACGAATTACTAAGTCTTGATCATCCTTCTGTTTTAACAGACACTGTCCCAGACCCTGCGCCACGAGAACGTCAGGAATTACAAGAAGCGGGGAGAGACATCGTCTACCCCACCTCGTTTAGTGATCTTCGGTACTATCAGAAGTGCCCGTACGACTACAAACTGCGTCAAGTCTACGGGTTCGCTCCACCAATTGACCAAGCATTCGGCTTTGGATTTGCAGTGCACGATCTCCTTCGAGAGATGCATCAGCGACATACTGAGGATAACAACGAATTTCCCATCTCTCCAGGAGAAATCCGAAACCGAGTCCAAGACTCCGACAGATTCCACCTACGGTATGCATCGGGGCAAATTGATGAAAATCTCCGTGAGGCCGCTGAAGAGATGCTTACCAACTACGCAGAGAACTATCGAGAAGACATGATAAGTGCATACCGTGCAGAAGTCCCATTCGAGATCTTGGTCGGGGATGAAAACGAACAAGGGGCAACAGCACTGGTCTCAGGCGAAATTGACCTATTGGAACACAAGAACCCTCACACCCAAGAAATCGAAGAAGTAGACATCATTGATTTCAAAACGAGTGAACGGCCCGAAGATAACAGCCCTGATGCCCGAGACAATGCGTTCCAAGTCCACCTATACGGTGTCGCTACCAGGAGCGACTTTAATCCTGATGCGACAGAGGGATACATTCACTATTTAAACCACGACCCAGAAGATGATGGGACCCTCGGTGAAAACAACGAAGAACGCGTCCCAGTTGATCTGTCCGAAACTGATCTTGACCGCGTTCAGATGTTGGTAGAGGATAGAGTTAATGAGATCGCTCAACGGCGATTCTTCCCGGACCCTGATGAAGAGAAATGTGAAACCTGCGACTTCAATGGAATTTGCCCCCACGCAGAAACCGAATAGATTGACCTAGAATCACGCCTTAGCTGGGCGTTTTACGTGATCTTCCAGCTCATCTTGAGCAACGCGTTCTGGCCACGCAAATGGATCGTCCTCTTCCTCAGCTTCAACCCGAAGGCCGCCTTCCAATCCCTGTAGATGTGCTTCAATCGCCCACCCTAGGTGATAAGCCAGCTTCGGTGGAACTGCGTTCCCAATCTGTTGGGCGACTCGCCACTGATGTTGTCGGCCCTGTATGGTGTAATCATCAGGTATTGTCTGGAGCCTCGCTCCCTCTCTGAGTGTTATCGCTCGGTTTTCAGAAGGATGCAAGTGACGTCCTTTCATCGGCTTATGAAAACCAGTTCGAATCGTAACCGCAGGTTCGTCCATCCAGAGACGCCCAAATAGATCCGTACCGCCGCTTTCGTACCCTTTCCAGCACTCTGGAAGCAATTCTTCGGGAATATCAAATCGGTTTCCACCCTCAGGAACTGCTTCCATTCTCTTGATAGTTTTTTCCGAAAAGTTCCGAGTATTATGCCAGTTCTCGTTGTTTGGTTTCGTGGGTAAGTCAGCAATTGCGTCTCTTACCGTCCGTACAGGTTCTGAAGTCGTCGCAGGAAACACAGGTGTCCCTAGCCTACTCCCAATAATGAATGCTCGATGCCGTCGCTGCGGTACCCCATATTTGTGTGCCCATAGTCGGTCAACTACGGTGTTGTACCCCATCTCTTCCGCCTGAGCCACTACTTCCGATCCTTCTTTTGAGTCTAGAAACCGCGGGACGTTCTCAATTAAGAATAGGTCTGGTTGTATATCATTTACTGTTCGCATAAACTCTTCCCAGAGCTGGTTCCGATCGTCATCTAACTCATCAGTCTTTGTACTGTTGAGGTTTGAAAATCCCTGACATGGAGGGCCTCCAACGACGACGTCGGCATCGCTCCATTCTGTGAACGACTCAATTTGGGTGATATCTTCGTTAATCACCTCTGCGTCTGGGAAGTGATGCTCTACAGTAGCAGCTGCGTCTTCATTATTATCAACGGCTAATACTGTACGGAATCCATTCCCAGGTGTCGTTAACCCCTCATATTTGAGGTCTCCTATTCCATTCAATCGATCAGGCTGCTCTAATCCAAGGGATAGTCCGCCAAGACCGCTAAATAAATCAACAAGACGATGAGCCTCACCACTCATGTCTTATATTGTTATATCGACTCAAGATTAAGTTTACGTATAGGAGTCATATTGGGGCTTAGATCCGTTGAGTAACCTGAAAACCACAGTTCAAACAGTGTAGTAGGCGTCCGGGTGCCCCACCGCGGCCAGGAGGCGGCGGACGCGTCTCCCCGAGTGCCGCGTCGTGTACGCCGCGCCCGTGTGGTTGCCGCCCCGCCACCGGTCGGCCCCCGGGTCGCCCGCGCCGGGCGCCTCGCCGACGACCATCACCGACGCGTCCCGCGGGCCGGTCCCCCACGAGATTTCGGTCCGACACGCGACGAGTTCGGGACACCGCGCGCAGTCGGCCTCGACGACGAACCGCTCTCCGAACGGCGTCTCCGCCTCGTCGCCGTCCGCGGAGCGACCCTGGGTGTTCTCGGTGTTCCGTTCGCTCATCGAACCACTGGCGCACCGTCGCGCACGAGGTGCCGTATAGCTGTCCGTGTCCTGACTGCCGCCGTCGTCAGCCGCGAGGACAGATTTATACTTTGTGGCCCACCTTCTTAGTAGTCACTCGCGCTGGTGTACACACCAACCGCAGGTCCCCCCTCGATGTATCTCTATCAGTTCGGCTCACTTCTCCACACGGAACGAATCGACGCCGAGGAGGGTCCGGTCGCGGCCCTGTTTCGCGCGTTCGAAGCGGTCGACGTCGACGTCGACGCCGACTCCACGGACGTCCTCCACGACTACATCGACCCCGGTGCGCTGGACCGCCTGTTCAGCGGACCGCAGTCGGGCCGGGACGGCGGGTTCGTCGTCTTCGAGATATGGGACGTTGTCGTGCAGGTGACGCGCTACGAAGTCGCCATCTACGACTCGCTCTCCGTGTCGGCGGCCGACGAGTCGAGGGACTGACTCACTCGGTCAGCGGCAGGAGGACGCCGAAGACGAACGGCGACAGGAGCGTGAGGACGACGCCGGCCGCCTCCGCGTCGAAGAAGAGCGTCTTCTCCCACGCCGGAAGCGGACCGACGACGGCGGGGGCGACGAGCGTCCCGAGTGCGCCGACGGTGAACAGGGCGAGTCCGAGGCCGACGCCGAGTTTGGTCAGTCGCGGGTAGTCGAAGCGTTCGTGTGCCATGTCTCGTGGACGACCGGTATCGAATACAAACGTTTCGTTCGGCCCGCGCCTCACTGCGTCACGGTTTCGACGGCGGCGGCGACGGCGGGGGCGACGCTGACGACGCTCACGTCGCGTTCGACGGTGTCGGTGCCGACGATTCGCTCGATGCCGGCGCGTTCGAGCTTCGTGCGGGCGTTGCGGACCAAGAGCGGGTGGACGCAGGCGGCGAAGACGCGGTGCGCGCCGTCCGAGTCGAGGTGGGTGACGGCCTCGCTCATCGTCGACCCGGTGGCGACGATGTCGTCGACGATGACGACGTCCCGGTCGGAGGCGTCCGCGTCGCTGGGCGTTATCTCCACCTCCGACCCCGAGTGGCGCACCTTCTCGAAGTAGTCGGTGTCGCCGCGGCCGTAGGCGTCGCAGACGTGTTCGGCGAGTTCGACGGCACCGGCGTCCGGCGACAGGAACAGCGGGTCGTTCAAATCGTCCGGGAGGGGTTCCGCGAGGCGGGCCGCGGCGTCGACGACGGTGACGTGGCCGTCGAAGAACGAGGCGACGGCCTCCTCGTGGGGGTTGACGAGGACGACGCGGTCGGTTCCGGCGGAGGCGGCCCGCGCCATCGCGCGCGCGGAGACGGGACCGCCGGCCTCGAACGCCTCGTCCTGCCGGGCGTAGCCCATGTAGGGCAGGACGGTGACGACTTCCGTCGCGCCCGCCTCGCGGACGGCGTCCTGCAGTTGGAACAGTTCGACCCACGCGTCGTTGGAGTCGGTCGTGGCCACGACCACCGCGCGGTCGGCGTCGAAGTCGGGGACGGCGGCGTACGTCTCGCCGTCCGGGAAGCGGTCGTACTCGACCGCCGCGAGCGGTTCGTCTATCGCCGCCGCCAACTCGGCGGCGAGCGCCTGCGAGGATGACCCGGGTACGATCATGATGGGAGAATCTCCGTCGCGCGTTAAACCCGTTTTCGTCTGTACGCGGACTCGTCACGCCGGAGACGCGTCGGATGCGGGAGAGCCGCGGGTCGGCGGGTCAGACGACCGCCGCGGCGGTGACGCCCTGCAGACCGAGAATCTGGTGTCGCCACTCCGACTCCGGGAGGCGGACGAGGAACGTCCCCGCGTCGGTCACGGCGTACGTCGCCGTCGGCCCGTAGGCGACGGCGGCCACGGTCTCGGCGACGGGGACGGGTTCGGGGGCCCACTCGCCGCCGTCGCCGCGGGCGAACAGGTCGCCGCCGCCGACGGCGTGCGCCCGGCCGTCCGCCGCCGCACTCGCCACGTCGAACGCTCCCGACAGCGCGTCCATCCAGCCGTTCCCGAGCCTGTAGAGCCCGGTGCCCGTCGCGGCGAGGGGGTCGCGCCCCGCCACGTCGCGCGCGTCGTCCAACCCGACCGACGTGAGGCCGTCCGCGTCGAGTCGGTGGACGCCGTCGGCGGCGGCGACGAGGGGGCCGTCGACGGCGCGGACCGCCCCCGTCTCGCCCACGGTGGTCCACGCCGCGCCGTCCGCGTTCGCATCGTCGCCGCCGTCGCTCCCGCCACCGCCCTCGAACCGGGCGACGCGGCCGTCGTCGTCGCCCGCGTGGAGCGTCTCGCCGTCGAAGCCGACGGCCGCGGCGGGTCCGAACCCGGTCGGCTCGAACCGCAGGTCGTCCGCGTCGTCGGTCTCGGTCAGGTCCGCCCGGAACACGTCCTCGGCGGCGGCGACGGCGAGGGTCCCCCCGCCGACGGCGACGTCCCGGGCGCGGCAGCGGTGCGCGATGCCGAACCCGCCCACGAGGTCGTCCGACACCGAGACGGCGACGACGCCCGCGTCGCTGGCGACGAACACCGTCTCGGTGCCGGTATTGTCGGTGTAGACACGCTTCTCGTCGATAGTGGGCATCTCGCTCGGACGTTCGTGTACCCGGCGGGAAAACGTTGCGGAGGGGGCGACTCGGCCGTCAGTCGTCAGGGCTCGCCGACGACGGACGCGACGAGGGCGGCGAGGACGAGGAGGTACGCGTGGAACGCGACGTCGAACGCCAGTCCGGTCAGCCCGGGAGCGAGCGGGTTCTGCAGGAGGTCGAACCCGACCAGCAACAGGTAGCCGGGCACCTGCGTCGGTTGGAACCGGAGGGCGAACGCGAGTCCGACGAGGCCGACGAGGACGAGGTAGGCGACGCCGACGGCACTGCTCGTCGGCCGTCGCGGTCGGTGGAGGGGAACGGGGACTGACACGTGGACCATGCGCCGCAGTACGACCCGACGCGACAAAAAACCGCGCGCACGCCCAGAACGAGGCGACGCGGGCGGCCGCTCAGAGGAACTCGCGAACGTCCGAGTACCACATGTCGTGGTGGTCGAGTTCGCCGATGCGTTCGGCGACGGCGGCGGCGAGGACGTGCCAGCAGCGCTGGTCGTCGTCCTCGGTGTCGAGGTTGTACGAACTGTCCTTGCACGTACAGCCGCCGTCCTCGACGACGTACTCGTCGGCGTAGCCGACCACGACGGTGAAGTCTCGGTAGCGCTTCACGCGCCCCTCCGAGACGGCCTCGATGGCGCGCGTCCCGCGGGTGCCGTGGATGGTGGCGACGGCGTCCACGACGCCCGGCGTCAGTTCCCCCGCCGCCGCGAGGTCACGCCGCCACGCCGTCTCCCGGTCGCTCTTCGTCTCGGTGGGCACGGCGAACGCGGCGTCGGTGACGGCGTCGGCGGCGTCCGGGGCGTCCGATTCGCCGGCGGCCTCGGCGTCTGCGGCCTCCGCGCCGGCGTCTGCGGCCTCTGTACCGTCGGCGTCGGCGGCTTCCCCGCCGCCGTCTGCGGCATCGGTATCGGCGGACCCGGATTCCGCGCCGGACTCGCCGGGGTCGGACGCTTCGGCCGTGGGCGTCGCTTCCGGGTCGGCGGCCGCCTCGTCGTCCCCGTCGTCGGGACCGTCGCCCACCTCTCGCACGCCCCGGAGTTGGCCGGTGGCGGACAAAACGGCACCGATGCGCTCGCCGTCCCGCCGGACGCATCGTATCGCTTTTCGCCGCGGGGACCGCTTCCCGGAACATGGACGTACGTGAGGGCGGCGTCGAGGTGTCGGTGCCGGGCGCCCGCGACGGCGCGTCGGAGGGGTCGGGCGACGACGTGTTCTACAACCCGACGCAGGAACTCAACCGCGACGTGACCGTCGCCACGCTCCGGGCGTACCGGGAGCGAGACGACCGCGCGGAGTCGTATCTGGACGCGATGGCCGCCAGCGGCATCCGCGGCGTCCGCGCCGCGGCCGAGGGGTTCGACGTGACCTGCGCGGACCTCGACGAGGAGGCGGTCGAACTCGCCCGCCGGAACCTCGCGCGCAACGACCTGTCGGGCGAGGCGGTCCACCGCGACGCGAACGCCCTCATGCACGACTCGGTGTTCGACGTCGTGGACCTCGACCCGTTCGGCACGCCCATCCCGTTCGCCGACGCGGCGTTCGCCAACACGCGCGATTTGGTCTGCGTCACCGCCACCGACACCGCACCGCTGTGCGGCGCACACCAGAAGTCGGGCATCCGCAAGTACAGCACGCTCCCGCAGAACACCGACTACCACCCCGAGATGGGGCTCCGCGTCCTCCTGTCGGCGCTGATTCGCACGGCGGCGCGCTACGACAAGGCGGCCGTCCCCGTCCTCTCGCACGTGACGCGCCACTACGCCCGCACGTACCTCGAACTCGACGGCCGGGCGACGAAGGCCGACGAACTCGTCGAGAAACTGGGCCACGTCTACCACTGCGAGGACTGCCTCGAACGCGACCACGAGTTCGGCCTCGTCGCGCACCCGCCGGACGACTGCCCGGCCTGCGGGAGTTCCCGGACGCTCGTCGCCGGCCCCATCTACCTCGGCCCCGTTTGCGACCCCGCGTTCGCTCGCTCGGTCCGCGAGCACGTCACCGAGGAGATGGGCGAGTGCAAGCGCGCCCGGTCGATGCTCGACACCGTCGCGGGCGAACTCGACCGACCCACGCACTACGACCAGCACCGACTGTGCAAGCTCTGGAACCGCTCTGCGACGAGCATGGACGACTTCGTCGCCGAACTCCGCGAGGCGGGCTACGAGGCGACGCGGGCGCACTACTCGGGGACGGCGTTCAAGACGGACGCGACCATCGCGGAGATGCGCGCGGCGACCACCGACGGCGACGGCTGAGAGGCGACTTCAGCACCTGTCAGCGGCAAGTATCTTCTTGTGCGTCTCCGACGAAGGCGGGACGTGAGCGTTCGGATTCGCAATCAGTTATCCGTGGGTCGGTCGGTGGTCAGTACCATCCAGGAGCGCGAGGTGACGTTCCTGGCGGCGAGCATCTCCTACTACACGCTCGTCTCCCTCGTTCCGCTTCTCACGCTCGCCCTCGTCGTCGCGTCGTTCGTCGGCGGCGACGCGTTCAGGGCGTACGTGCTCGACCTCGCCCAGCAGTACCTCCTGCCGTCGGGGTCGGACCTCGTCAGCGGCGCGCTCGAAGACCCGACGGGACAGGGCGCGCTGTCGGTGGTGAGTCTCGGCGTCACGCTGTGGGGGGCGCTGAAACTGTTCCGCGGCCTCGACATCGCCTTCTCGCGCATCTACGGGTCGGAGGCGAGCGGGCTCGTCGGGCAACTCAGAGACGGCATCGTCGTGCTGGCGTCGCTCGGCGCGGGGACGCTCGGCGTCGCCGCCGCCACCGTCGTCATCGGCCTCGTCGACCTCCCGTTCGCCGAGATTATCTCTCCCGTCCTGCTCCTCGTCCTCCTCGTCGTCGCGTTCTTCCCGTTCTACTATGTCCTGCCCGAAGCCGGCCTCTCTCCGCGGGAGGCGCTCCCGGGGACGCTGTTCGCGGCCGTCGGCTGGGCGATTCTCGGCGTCGTCTTCGGTATCTACACCGCGACGGCGGGCGCGTCCGTCGCGGGCGCTCTCGGGGCGATTCTGCTGCTCGTGACGTGGTTCTACTTCTCGGGCATCCTCGTGCTCACGGGCGCGGTGGTCAACGCCGTCCTCGCTGGGAAAGTGGTGGACGGACCGGGGGACGGCGTCTCGGGAGACCGGCAGGTACAACACAGACGCGCCCGACGAACAGACCGGACGATGAGCGTGGACGACGCACCCGGTAGCGACGACGCGGGCGAGACGGACGTGGAACCCCGCGGCGCGCCCGACATCGAGCAACTCGAAGACCGCGTCGAGGAACTCCGCGCGGACCTCGACGCGTTCGAGTCGGACGTACAGGAGCGCACCGTCGACCGCCCGGACGTGGAGTCGGAACTCAAACGCTACGTGCGCGGTCGGATGCGACAGGGGAAGGCCCGCGGGTGGGGGCCGTACCTCGTCCTCCTCTACGGGACGGCCGTCACCATCGCGGCGTTCTTCCTCATCCAGGACGACCTGCTCGCCGTCGTCGCCATGCTCGTCACGTACCTCTCGACGCTCGGCCTGTACGTCCTCTTCGTCGTCTTCGGCGTCGGACTGGGCGCCCTCGGCGTCCCCGGCCGCCTCGTCGACTGGGTCCGCGACCGGCGGTCCTGACGCGCCGGCCTCGCTTTCACCCGCGTCGCCGTCGGGCGCGACCCACCCGCCGACCCGACCACGCTCGCACGACGCTCCGTTCTCCGGCGGTTATATGTTCCTCCACTCGCCACTCCCGCAGTGATGCAGACGCTCGTCACCGCCCGCGGCGTCGGTGAACTCGCCGTCGCCGACTCGCTCCCGGACGCCGTCGTGTCCCTGTTCGCCGCGCTCACCTACCTCGGCGACCCGTGGCTCTGTCTGCTGGCCGTGAGCGCCGCCTACGTCGTCGGCGACCGACTCGGCATCGCGCGGCCGTCGTCGGCGTTCGTCCTCGCCCTCGGCCTCGGGGCCGTCGGCCTCACCGTCGGCCTGAAGGAACTGTTCGCCCTCCCGCGCCCGCCGGGTGCGGTCGAGTCGGGGTACGGCTTCCCCAGCGGTCACGCCCTCGGCGCGACGGTGTTCTGGGGCGGCGTCGCCCTCCTCGCCGACGCGGGCCGCCGCCGCGTCCGACTGGGTGTCGCCGCCGCCGTCGTCTTCGTCGTCGCCCTCTCCCGCGTCGTCATCGGCGTCCACTACCTCGCGGACGTGGTCGCGGGCGTCGCCGTCGCGACTGCCTTCCTCGCCGTCGTCTTCGCCGCCGGGCCGGGCCTCCGCCGGACCGCCGTCCCCTCTGACCGCGCCGTCGTCGCCTGCTTCCTCGGCGGCGGTGCCCTCACCGCTGCCGCCGCCGTCACGAACCCCATCGAGAGCGAGGTGCTCCTCGGACTCGGGACGGCCGCCGCCGGCGCAGTCGTCTGGTCGCGCCTCGGCGGCGCCCTCGACGGCGACGACGCCTCTCCCCGGTCGCTGGTCGTCGGCGCCGTCGCGGTTCCCCTCCCGTTGGCCGTGATGGTCGCCGTCGTCGAACTGTCGCTCGGGTCCGTCGCTCTCGTCACCGCGGGGGCCGGCGGCGGCGCCGCGTTGCTGTCGCTCCCCGCCGCGGTGTCGTCACTGCTCGATTGAGAACGGGAGACGAAGAGAGAGCGGAGGAGCGACCGACGGCGGCCCGGGGCCGCCTCAGAACTTCTCGAGGTACCGGTCGAGTTCCCACTGCGAGACGTCGATGCGGAACTCGTCGTACTCCTGCGTCTTCGCCTCGACGAACTTCTCGTAGACGTGTTCGCCGAGTGCGTCCTGCACGACTTCGTCCTCCTGCAGGGCGTCGACCGCTTCGCCGAGGTTCGACGGGAGCGTGGTGATGCCGTACTCCTCGCGCTTCTCCTCGTCGAACTCGTAGATGTTCTCGCGGACCGGGTCGGGCGCTTCGAGGTCCTGCTCGACGCCGTCGAGACCCGCGTGGATGAGCGCAGCGAAGGCGAGGTACGGGTTGCAGGACGGGTCGGGGAAGCGAGCCTCGATACGGCTGGCCGCGGGGACGCGCGCCGCCGGCTTCCGGATGAGGGCCGAGCGGTTGCGGTCGGACCACGCGACGTAGACGGGCGCTTCGTAGCCGGGGACCAGACGCTTGTAGGAGTTCACCGTCGGGTTCGTCACGGCCGAGAGCGCCGGGGCGTGTTCGAGGATGCCCGCGAGGAACGAGTGGGCCGTCTCCGAGAGGTTGAACTCGTCGTCCTCGTCGTGGAACGCGTTCTCGCCGTCCTCGGTGAACAGCGACAGGTGCGTGTGCATGCCGGACCCGTTGATGCGCGGGATGGGCTTGGGCATGAACGTCGCGTGCAGGTCGTGTTGCGCGGCGATGGCGCGGACGACGGTGCGGAACGTCCCCACGTTGTCGGCCGTCGTGAGGGCGTCGTCGTACTCGAAGTTGATCTCGTGTTGCCCCTGTGCGACCTCGTGGTGGCTGGCCTCTATCTCGAAGCCCATCCGTTCGAGGCCGTAGATGATGTCACGGCGCACGTCGGAGGCGAGGTCCTTCGGCGCGAGGTCGAAGTAGCCGCCGGCGTCGTTCGTCTTCGTCGTCGCGCGACCCTCCTCGTCCTCCTCGAACAGGAAGAACTCGGGTTCGGGCGCGGCGTTTATCTCGTAGCCCATCTCCTCGGCGCGGGCGATGGCCTGCTTCAGGATGTACCGCGGGTCGCCCTCGAACGGTTCGCCCGTCGTGGTGTTGATCACGTCGCAGATGAGGCGCGCGGACCGGCCGTCGCGCCACGGGAGAATCGCGAACGTCTCGGGGTCGGGCTTGAGGCGCATGTCGGACTCCTGGATGCGCACGAAGCCCTCGATGGAGGACCCGTCGAAGTAGATTCCTTCGGTAAATGCCTTCTCGGCCTGCGTCGCGGGAACGGCGACGTTCTTTACGGTGCCGAGAATGTCGGTGAACTGGAGGCGGAGGAAGTCGACTTCCTTCTCCTCGATTTCGTCGACGACGCGCTGTGCTTCCGCCGAGAGACCGCCATCGGCTACAACGTCAGAGTGAGCGTTTTCGTCCGTCATCTTCCTGGACAGGAGTTTCTGACAACAGCCACCATTAAGATGTTATCGCTTAGTGCAACTCGTGACTGTCTGTGGGAGAACTGGATATTCGTAAAATTCTAATGCCCCGAGTGAGTGGGTCGCTTTGATGACGTACGAAAACCTCGATGCAAAACTCATCAACGCACTCCTCGGCGACGGGCGCGCGAGTCTTCGAAGCCTCGCAGAGGAACTCGACGTGTCGGTCACGACAGTCTCGAACCACCTCCGCGACCTGGAAGACGAAGGCGTCATCGAGGGGTACACCCCGCGTGTGAACTACGACGCCCTCGGCTACGACGTCACCGCCGTCATCCAACTCAAGGTCGAGGGGAGCGCACTTCCCGAGATTACGGACCGACTCCGCGAACAGAAACAGATGATCTCCGTCTACGAGGTGACGGGCGACTACGACATCATCGCCATCGGCAAGTTCACCGACACCGACGGAATGAACGACCAGATAAAGCAACTGCTGACGGACGCGGACATCCGCGAGTCCAACACGAGCGTCGTCCTCAACGCCGTCGTGGAGAACCAGCAGTTCGACCTCGACATCGAAGAGTAGCCGAGCGATACGACTAGTCGGCCGACCCTTCTCTCGGAACACGACCCGCCGAGTGACGACGACGGCGAACGACCGTCGCCCCCCGGCGACGACGTTCCCACAGACGCCCCCCACGGGCGTCGACGTCGTGCCTCCTCAGACGAAGCGATTCGCCACGTCTTCGATGTCTGTTTGACAGTACGGGCACCGGTAACGCGTGTCGAATCCATCCCGCCGAGTCGTCGTCTTCGCCTCCAACTCGTGCATCCCCACGTCTCGACCGCACTCGGTACAGAGTACCTTCGGCATCGTCTGTTGGTACCCCAATCATCCGTGATAAATCACACGGTAGTTGTGAACGTCTCTCAATCTTAGATACTCGACGCTCCGGCCGCGAACGCGCCAGTTCCACCCGTCGCTCGCTTCGCCCACCCGAACGCACGCGAACGTCCGCCTCGTTACTCGAAGTCGTCTTCGAACACGAACGTCCCGTCTCGCTGGACGACTTCGCCGTCAACCTCGACGACGGAGTCCTCCGACATGTCCAGAATCATGTCCACGTGTTCCGCGCTGTCGTTCACCTCGTTCTCCTCGCCCACCGTCTCGGGGTACGCCGACCCGACGGCCATGTGGACGGTGTCGCCCATCTTCTCGTCGAACAGCATGTTGTAGGTGAACTGGTCGATGGCGCGGTTCATCCCGATGCCCAACTCGCCGAGGTAGCGCGCGCCCTCGTCGGTGTCGAACACGCCGTCCAGCACTTCCTCGTTGCGTTCGGCGCTGTAGGACTCGACGCGGCCGTCCTCGAACCGCACGCGGACGTCCGATATCTCCCGGCCCTGCCGGTAGAGGGGCATGTCGAAGTGAACCTCGCCCTCGACGCTGTCGCGCACGGGCGCGGTGAAGACTTCGCCGCCGGGGAGGTTCTTCTCGCCCTTGTCGTTCAGGGTGGTGTTGCCCGCGACGCTCATCGTCACGTCCGTCTCGTCGCCGGCGACGACGCGCACCTCGTCGGCGTCGTCGAGAATCTCGACCATCTGCTGTTGGAACTCGTACTGCTCGTCCCAGTCGAGGTTGACGGCGTCCCAGACGAAGTTCTGGTAGCCGTCGGTGCTCATGCCGGCGAGTTGGGCGTTGCCCGACGTGGGGAACTGCGTGAGACACCACTCCTTCGAGAGGCGTTCCTGCAGGACGGGTTGCATCGCCCGGCGGTAGGCGGCGTTCGTGTCCGGGTCCACGTCTGCCGTCTCCGAGGCGTTCACGTCGCCGCGAACCGCGACGAACACGTCCATCTCCTCGTACATCGCGAGGAGGTGGTCCGGCGTCTCGAACTCGCCGTCGTGGTTCCGGAGGAACGCGCGGGAGGCGCGGGAACTGCTGTTCAGATAGACGGGGTTCGCCCCGCGTTCCGCACACTCCTCGTGGAGGGCGACGACCAACTCCTCCGCCGCGGCGGGAGCGGTGACGACGACGTTGTCACCCTCGTCGATGTCGGTGGAGTGGTCCGCGACGACCTGCGCGTGTTCACGGATACGTGGGTCCATAGGCTACCCTCATCCGTCGGAACCAAACCCCTTTCGCACCGGTCGTCGGTCGTGCACGGCTCGCGCATCTCCAACGAACGAGGTTTCTGAGCCTCGTCCGTATCGTTTCTACCGGTTTGAGAACGACGCCCTCTTTATATCGTCTCTTCCTCCGACTGTCCAGATGTAAGAGGTAGTACGATAATGAGCACTCCCACCACCACCACGACTCGCAGCACCTACGACGAACTCCTCAACTTCGACCTGCAGGGGACCCTCGCCGGGTACTGGCTGGTCGCCCTTCGCCTGATAACCGGCTACTGGTTCCTGCACGCCGGATGGACCAAGTTCGGCTTCGTCTCGGGCGAAGCGTTCGACGCCACCGGCTACCTCCTCCACGGAACCGGCGGCAGCCCCATCCACGGCTTCTTCGCGTGGGCCGCGTCGATGCCGTGGCTGATGTCGTTCACGAACTTCATGATTCCCGCGGGCGAGTTCCTCATCGGACTCGGACTGATCGTCGGCGGTCTCGTCCGACTGGCCTCGTTCTTCGGGGCCGTCCTGATGGTGTTCTTCTACCTGGGGAACGCCGACTGGGCGCACGGACTGGTCAACGGTGACCTGTTCGGACTGGTCCTGTTCGTGACCCTCGCGACGTTCGGCGCGGGCCGCATCCTCGGCCTCGACGCCTACCTCGAGAAACTCGACTTCGCGAAGTCGCGGGCCGCGAAGTTCATCCTCGGTTGAACCGCCCCCGCTCGACTGTTTCCCTTTTCGCCGCTTCCTTCGCCCCGACACGGACCCGCTTCACCGACGCTTCGAGCGTTCGACGGCGGCGGCCGCGACCCGAGCGTCGACGGAGACGAGTCGCTCCGACGGGTCGACGTCTCCGAGAAGGTAGTGGGCGGAGCGGTCTCCATGCGCCCGCGCCCGCGAACGACAGTATGCCTACGACCGATCGCTCGGCCCACCGCACGTCGTGCGGTCGGTCGAGCGAAGACGCGCAGACGCTACTGTGCCGCTTCGAGAGTCGAGCCGGAGTGTGGGGCTCCTTCTCGATCCCCCGTATCTGCCTTGCACTCCATCCATGGGAGGCGTATCGACGTGTCACACACTCCTAATTAAGAATTTCCTTCTCGCTAACCATACCGCGCTCCCGCCGGTCGGGTCGGCACTGGACTCCGCACGGCGACGCGAGTCGACCGACTCGAACACGTAGTCATTGTCTCCCACGATAGTGTAATCGAAAAATGAAGTTCACAAAGTATTTAATGCGCTGAATGATAGTTCGCGGTCCCCCTACCCCACGACGACACATCGGTGAGTAAGCCCTCCCTCTCTCTCCACAACGAGGTGAGTCGGACCAAAGCCTCTGTCGTCACTACCCAACCAAATACATGACAAGCAACACGAAGCAACTCCGCGCAGTGTTCCTCGCGGCGCTGATGGTTCTGTCGGTCTTCGCCGGCACCGTCGCGTTCGCAGGATCTGCTGCTGCCGTCGATTCGGGGACGGTCGACAACTTCGACCCCGACAACCTCGACGAGGGCACGCAGGAGACACACACGTTCAACGTATCGTATGCGAACTACGACGGTGGTGACGGTACCGACACCGTCGACATCAACCTGCCGAGCTCCGTGACCGTCGACTCCTACGACGTCACGGTCTACAACGAGAGTAACAGCTCGAACATCGCGACGGCGTCCGGCTCTTCGCCCGGCACGACGGACCTCTCCGTCGACTTCGGTCAGGCGACGACCGGCTCCAACAACGCGACCATCTGGGTCAACGGCACGGTGACCATCACCGCGCCCTCGGTCGACAAGGACACCGACGCTAACGTCTGGTTCAACGTCTCTGACGCCACCGACGGTATGGTGAACAAGAGCCAGACGGTCACCATCAACGACCTCGGCGCGACGAGCGAGAACCCGCGCTACCTCGAGAGCGTCCACTGGGACAACTTCTCGTCCGACAACAACGCGCAGCTGGAAATCGCGTTCAGTGAGCCCGTCACTGGCGTGAACAACATCCAGTGGTACGTCGACGAGAAGCCGATGGGCACGCTCGGTTCCGCGGACGTCAGCGACAACGGTCGCTACGTCTGGAACCTGAGCGAGGTCTACACCGGTGACGTCGAAGTCAAGATTCCCGCGAGCGTCGAGGACCTGCAGTCCAACGACGTCTCGAACACGGGTAACAAGACGGTCGACGTCGCACCCGTGACGGTCAAGTCCGGTGACGTGAACGCCTACAAGGGCTCCAGCGTCGCCGTGGTCGCGGACGCGCCCGACACCGACATCGAAGTCGAAGCGGGCGACGACGAGGACTTCACCTACTTCCAGTCCGGTAGCACCGGCACGAACAGTCAGGTGTACGTCTTCGGTACGCAGAACCGCGACGTGGGCCAGTACAACGTCAGCGTCGCCGGGACTGCTGACGTCGCAGAGATCAACGTTCGTGACCTCGGTCTGGAAGTCAGCGTCGACGACCTGAACGTCACGAACGAGGACGTCATCGAGGGCACGGTCTCCGCGAACGCGGGCGAGCGTCCCATCGAGGTCGAACTGCTCGACTCCGACGAGGACACGGTCGCCACCATCGGCGCTGACCTCACGGGTCAGGCCGAGTACGACTACGAGTTCAACGCGTCCGAACTCGAACTCGACGAGGACAACTACACGGTGCTGGCGACGGACAACCAGTCCGGCGTCGACGCCGAGTCCTCCTCCATCGTCGTCAGCGACGCCGGTGAGGGCCGCGCCGACATCGGCGGCTCCGGCATCATCACCGACGAGCGCGGTGACGTCGTGAACATCACCATCACGCTGCAGAACACCGACTACGCGACCCTGACGCTCGGGTCCTCGGACGTCGGCTACCGCAGCAACGTGACGGTCGAAGACGAGAACGGTGACGGGCAGGTCAACCTCCTGTTCAACACGTGGGCGGCCACCAACGCCGGCAGCATCGGCAACGACGGTGGTAACGTCTACGACGTCCCCAACCTCGAGGACGACGACGACTCCATCACCAAGGCTAGCATCGAGGAGGGCGTCAACTCGCTCCTCGAATCCGGCGAGTACGACCTCGAAGTCCGCGCCGGTCAGGACTCCGACGACGACTCGCAGGGCGTCGGCACGCTGACGCTCGAAGAGCGCAACACGACCGCCGTCAACACGTGGACCGCACCGTCGGGCTCGACGCTCGAGGACACCGACGACGTCTACGAAGCCGTCGGTAACAACAACCTCACGCAGACCAACACGGTCGCCTACGGCGACCTCGCCGTCCACCAGGTCGAGGCGTCCGGTCTCGAGGGCCTCCTCGAGGCGCAGGGCACCGACGACGTGACGACCGCGTTCTACAACAACAACGGCAGCGAGTACACGCTCACGGTCGAGCAGGTCGACCCCGGTGCGAACCGCGACCCGTACGCGCTGGTCCTGAACGACACGAACTCCGACGTCTTCGCTGACTCGGAGAACGACACGTACTTCGTTGTCTACGACACGGACAGCAAGGACATCGACACGACCGAGCGTAGCATCGAGAACGACCACACGCTCGAAGCCAACTTCACGGTCGAGGAAGACGAGGACAACCTCGCTGACGACCGCCAGACGGTCACCGACGAGTACGACCTCGTCGAAGGTGAGCACATCCTCGACGACCCGTACAACGTCTCCGCCTCCGCGGAACAGACGATAGAGGGCGAGACGACCGTCGCGCCCGGTACGGAACTCAGCCTGCGCGTCCGCTCTAGCGGCGACACGCAGCCGAGCTTCCTGAAGACCGCGACCGTCTACGTCACCGAGAACCGGACGTTCTCGGGCACGTTCGACTTCAGCGAGCAGGAAGTCGGCGACACGTACGAGATCACGGTCCGCAACGGTCCCGCTGACTCCGAAACCGTCGACGGGACGGTTCTCGAGAGCGTCGAGACCGAGACGGAGATGACCGAGACGGACGCGCCGGACACGGCCACGGACGCGCCGGACACGGCCACGGACGCGCCGGACACGGCCACGGACGCGCCTGACACGGCTACCGAAGCGCCCGGTACGGACACCGAAGCGCCCGGTACCGACACGGGCACCTCCACCGGCACGCCCGGCTTCGGTGTCGTCGTCGCCGTGACGGCGCTGCTGGCCGCCGCGCTCCTCGCCGTCCGCCGCGACTAACGTCTGAACCACCGGCTCACGCCGGTCTCCACACTTCACCTTTCTTTCGACGCCACGACCCGAGAGCGGCGGCGCTGCCGCTTCCCGACGAGTCGAAAAGAATGACTGCGGCGTCGACCGGTCTCAGTCGTTCATGTGCGCCTGCTCGAACGGGTACGGCGGCAGGCGGAGTTCGTCGAGTCCGGGCAGGTGCTTGACGTTGAAGATGACCTTGATGTCGTCCGAGACGGGACCGCCCATGCAGGACAGGCGGATGTCCTGGTCGAGCATCGTCGAGGGGAGGATGTGGTCACCGGGCGTGTCCATCTCGCCCTCGACGACGGCGACGGCGCAGTTGGCGCACGCTCCACCGCGGCAGGCGTATGGCCACGCGAAGCCGCGGTTCTCGGCGGCTTCGAGGAGCGTCTCGTTCGGGTGCGCGAGGAACACGCCGAAGTCCTCGTGTGCGAGGTCGGCCTCGGCGGCCTTCTCGAACAGGTCCTCGTCGCCGAGGTCCCAGCCGTGGTCGTCCAGCACTTCGTAGTTCAGATACTCGACCCGCGACCCCTCCTCCTCTTCTTCTTCGTCCGCCTCGGGTTCCGAGTCGGCGTCCTCGGCGACGCGCGTCGACTCCGGCGCGTTCGCTGCGACTTCGCCGTTGGTGGACTCGGGCGAGTAGCCCGCTTTTATCTGCTCGTACGCCGTCCGAACGCGGTTGAACTCGGCGGCCGACCCGCCCTGGTCGGGGTGGACTTCGATGACCCGGCGCCTGTAGGCGCGGTCCACCTCCGCGTCGTCCGCGTCCGGTTCGACCCCGAGAATCTCGAACGGAGAATCCACGGCGAGCGCTAGGGAGTCGGAACGTAAATCTGCTCCCCTCTCGGTAACTCGTTCGAGGGGCGATACGCCCGAACGACCCGATTCGTCTGACGAACGTCTGACGTGCGTGCGCCGCTGCGGTCACGTGGTTCTCAGAATCGGGAATTACTGGATTAACTATAACTGTTTGCGTTGTAGATACGCCAACAGTAGCCGAGGTTCACACGTGTCACGAGAACCACCCTCCGGGGACGACTCCGGACTCGAAACCGTCGGCGACCAGAGCGGGGAGCGGTCCGAACAGCAGCAAGCCGAGGAGTCTGCGACCGGAACCGGCGCGTCCGAGGAACCCGTCGGCATCGTCGCCGACGACGAGGAGTCCGTCGAACCGACGGAGTTCGTCGACCGAGTCGTCGAGACGGCGCTCACGGACCCGATTACCGCGGGCGACGCCATCGGGGACCTGTTGGCCATCAGCCGCGAGTGCGACGAGGACGCGCGCACGGCGGCCGAGGAGGCGCTCGACCTCCTCGGACTGCTGCGACCCGTCGAGTTCGAGGTGTGGGTGGACGACGTGGTGGCGTTCGCGTCCGCCGACCGGGACCGTCTCGCGTTCGTCGGCCTCCGAGCGCTCGCCCAGTTGTCTGCGGTGCGCCCCGGCGTGGCGAAGACGGGGCTCGACGCCGCGATGCGTCGACTGGAGACGCCGCACGCCCCGACGCGCCGGGCGGCACTCGCCGTCGTCGGCGAAGTCGGCGAGGCGTTCCCCGACGCCGTCGCACAGGCCGACAGACAGGTGATGGCCGCGATGCGAGACGACGACCCGTCGGTCAGACTCGCCGGTACGATGACCGCCGGGAAACTGCTCGGGGCCGAACCGCAGCAGTTCCCCCGGACGGTGACGACGCTCCCGGACGTCCTCGAAGACGACGACGAGGAGGTGTGGGAGTACGCGCACGTCGCCCTCGTCCACTTCGTCCGCGAACACCCCTCGCAGGTGCCCGAGAAGCGTCACGTCGTCGAACGGCTGGCGAACGTCTCCGACGAGGAACTGGGCGTCCGCGAGGGGTCGACCAAGGACGCGATGACGAAACTGCTCGCCTACGAACCCGGCTTCGACCTGTAGGCCGAACCGACGAGCCTCGACCGACGACCGGCCCACGGGCCACCCGACCGGTGACCGACCGCCGCGAACGTTCAAGTGCGAAGCGGCGGCCAGCGCCCCCGTGTCACGACCCTCGACTCCCTTCTCGCATCTCGGGCGGGCGGCGTACTGTCCGCGTCAACTCCACTACGCGAAGCGACGCGACGACCACGAACCGCCGCCGGAGGTCGAAGCGGTCCGCGAACTGGCGTTCCGCTACGACGAGTTGCGGACGGCCGCCGACGAGGAATTCGCCGACCTCCCCCTCGCCGTCGGGCCGACGACGTACCGCGCGAACCTCGAACGCCTCACCGCGCGGGACGACTGGGCGGAGTTGGCGGACCCCTCGCGACGCGACGTGTTCCTGCGCGGCCGCGACTGCCACGGGACCGCGCACAAGATTCTGGCCGGGGACCCGCCGACGCCGACGGTGGTCTCGCCGGGGTCGCCGCCGGACCGCGGCGTCTGGGAACCGCAGCGCGTCCGGGCCGTCGCCGTCGCCAAGGCGGTGGCGTGGGAGCGAGAGCGCGAGATTCCGCGCGCGCTGGTCGAGTACCCCGCCCACGGCGTCGTCCGGACGGTCCGGCTGACGACCCGGAACGCGGGTGCCTACCGGCGGACGCTGTGGACCGTCCGGCAGATGGACGGCGTCCCGCCGCGCGTGCGCGACTCCGCGAAGTGCGCCGCCTGCGAGTACCGCGAGTCCTGCGGGACGAAGACGCGGTCGCTGAAGACGCTGCTGGGACTGTGACGCGGACGCGACGCGGCCGCGCGGTTCATCAGTCTTCGACCGTCGGTGCCGCGCCGACGCGGTCCGTCAACCACGACTCGATGGCGTCGGCCATCGCGCCGCGGCGGTGAATCACGTTCCGTTCCGGGTCCACGACCGTGCTCTCGACGCCGCCCGGCGCCTCGCCGGCGTCGAGGACGGCGCCGACGGCCGCCCGGAGCGTCGCGTCCAGGTGGTCCGGGTTCGTCACGCTCGGGGCACCGCTCCGGTTCGCACTCGTCGCGGTCACCGGCCGGCCGGCGCGGCGGTAGAAGTCGAGCGTCACCTCGTAGTCGGGGACGCGGAGGCCGACGCGGTCACGGCCCGCGGTGAGGACGTCCGGGAGGTCGGGGCCGCGTTCGACGACGACGGTGACGGGGCCGGGGAGGAACCGCGCCGCGAACCGTGCTTCGAGGTCGGTGAGTCGGACGTACTCCCGCGCGGTGGTCACGTCGGGCACGCCGACGGAGAGCGGTTTCTCGCGGGGGCGACCCTTCAGTTCGAACACGCGTTCGACTGCGTCGGCGTCCGTCGCGTCGGCGCCGAGACCGTAGACCGTCTCGGTCGGATAGACGACTGTCTCGCCCGCGCGGATGGCCGCGGCGGCGGCGTCGATGGCTTCGTCGAGGTCCGGCATCGCTCGTCGGAGGATGGTGGTGCGAGCCTAAGAGGGTGCCGAAGCGCCGACTCCGCGCGCCTGTCGACGGCCGGTGCGAGGACGCGCGGGCGACTACGCGTGTTCGGCGACGGCGTCCGCGACGTCGTCGTAGTCGGGGAACTCGGGCCACTCCTGTGCGACCCACGCGTACTGCACCGTCCGGTCGCCGTCGACGAGGAAGACGGCCGGCCGGTGTTCGGTGACGCCGGTCATCCCGTCGAGGGGGTTCTCGATGCCGTACGCCTCGGCGACGCCCGCGCCGGGGTCCGAGTAGAGGCGCGCGTCCACGTCGCGTTCCGCGAGGAGCGTCTTGTGCTCGTACGGCGAGGAGATGGAGACGCCGACGACCTGAATCTGCTCTGGCAGGCCGTGGTCGCGGACCGCGTTCCAGAGGTACGTCGCGGGGAACGCGCCGTCCATCGGGTGGAACAGGAGCAGCACCGGCCCCTCGTCGGTGAGGTCCGAGAGCGCCACGTCCTCCCAGTACTCCTCGTCGACGAGAGGGCGCGTGAAGTCCGGCGCGGTGTCGCCCACCGCGGGGTGGTCCGACGCCGGCAGGTCGACGACTTCGAAGTCGACCATCAGGCCGCACCTCCCTCGTCGACGCCCTCGCCGTAGGTGCGCTGCAGGTAGTCCACGATGTTGGCCGACTCGGACATCGTGACGCCCGTCTCGTCGTCGACGATGGCCGGGACGGTGCGCTTGCCCGAGATGCGCTTGACGACGTCGCGGTCCGAGTGCATCGGTTCGACGAACCGCGACTCGTAGGGGAGGTCCAGTTCCTGCAGGACGCGAACGACGCGCTCGCAGTAGGGGCACGCCTGGAGTCGATACAGCGTAATCGCCGGATTGTCGCCCGCCATGCGCTCCGGTACGTCCGTGCCGTCCCTAAGCGCTTCGCCCCCGGAATCGCCCGCCGCCAGCGGCCGAAACGCGAAAAAACCACGAGTCAGTTCGGACCCGGTAGGGTAACTCTTAATTCCGGGGCCGGACAATTGGACGTATTTACATGGGTTTGTCGTCGCTCGTACCATCTATCGCTGCTCAGAATCGCCCTCCCGGGACCGCCGATGGAGCAGTGACCACTCAGACAGTCGACGCCGCGCGTGACGTGACCACGTTCGTGACCGGGGCGCTCCAGGCGCTTCCCATCAACGACACCAACATCACCCTCGCCGGCGTCGTCGCCATCGCCGTCCTCATCGGACTGTCGGCGTTCTTCTCTTCGTCGGAGATAGCGATGTTCTCGCTGGCGAAACATCGCGTCGACTCGATGGTCGAACGCGGCGTGCCCGGCGCGGAAGTGGTGAGCGAGCTCAAATCCGACCCCCACCGACTGCTCGTCACCATCCTCGTCGGCAACAACATCGTCAACATCGCGATGTCCTCCATCGCCACGGCACTGGTCGGCATCTACTACGACCCCGGGCTGGCGGTGCTCATCTCGACGTTCGGCATCACCACCCTCGTCCTCCTGTTCGGCGAGAGCGCGCCGAAGTCGTACGCCGTCGAGAACACGGAGTCGTGGGCGCTCCGCATCGGTCGCCCGCTGAAGTACTCCGAGTACCTGCTGCTCCCGTTAGTCGTCTTCTTCGACTACCTGACGCGCGTCATCAACAAGGTGACCGGCGGCCGGTCGGCCATCGAGACGTCGTACATCACGCGCGACGAGATTCAGGACCTCATCGAGACGGGCGAACGCGAGGGCGTCATCGAGGAAGAGGAACGGGAGATGCTCGACCGCATCTTCCGGTTCAACAAGACAATCGCCAAGGAGGTGATGACGCCGCGTCTGGACGTGACCGCCGTCCCCAAGGACGCCCCCGTGGACGAGGCCATCGAGACGTGCGTCCAGTCGGACCACGAACGCGTCCCGGTGTACGAGGGCAACCTCGACAACATCATCGGCATCGTCAACCTCCGGGACCTGGTCCGCGCGAAGTACTACGGCGAGGGCGACAGCAAACTGGCCGACATCGTCCAGCCGACGCTGCACGTCCCCGAGTCGAAGAACGTGGACGAACTGCTGGCGGAGATACAGGACAACCGCCTCCAGATGGTCATCGTCATCGACGAGTTCGGGACCACCGAGGGCCTCATCACGCTCGAAGACATGGTCGAGGAGATCGTCGGCGACATCCTCGAAGACGACGAGGAGGAGGCGTTCGAGTTCGTCAACGACCGCGAGACGCTCGTCCGCGGCGAGGTCAACATCGACGAGGTGAACGAGGTGCTGGAACTCGACCTGCCCGAGGGCGAGGAGTTCGAGACGCTGGCCGGGTTCATCTTCAACCGCGCCGGCCGCCTCGTCGAAGAGGGCGAAGAGATAGCGTACGAGGGCGTCACCATCCGCATCGAGCAGGTGGACAACACGCGCATCATGAAGGCGCGCATCACCGTCGACGAGACGTACGAGGCGGAGACGGAGACCGAAGCCGAGATAGAGCCCGAGTAGACGCGGCGCGTCCTTCCGCCCGGTCCCCGCCCTCCGCGGGTGGGACGCGAACGGCCTCAGACGCCGAGCAGGAACGACACGGCACGGAAGCCGCCGTAGGAGACGACGAACGCGAGTGCGAGCGACCCGGCCCACGCGAGGACCGTCTTCACCATCTTCTCTCGACTGACGCCCGCACCGCCCGCGGCGTATCCGCTGCCGACGATGGCGCTGACGATTATCTCGTTGAACGAGACGGGGATGCCGAGCGCCACGGCCGTCTGCGCGATGGCGAACGAGGGAATCATCGCCGCGATGGACCGCCGCGGCCCGAGCGACGAGTAGTCCTGCGCGAGCGCCTTTATCATCCGCGGCGCGCCCGTCCACGACCCGACGAGCAGACCGAGGCCGCCGCCGGCGAGGAGAGCGGGTAGCGGGATGGTCACGGCGTCCAACAGCGGGACCAGCGGCCCGATGGCGAGGCCGACCTGACTCCCGCCCGCCGAGAACGCGACGAGGCCGCCGAGGACGAGGAGGAACCGGCGCTGTCCCCGCGCCTCGTCGCGGTACATCGACTGCCCGACGGCCCCGACGGCGAGGAGGGCGAGCGCCGCGGTGGCGAGCACGCGACCGAGGCCGGGGCCGACCAGTTCGGCCGACGGGAGCGACCGGACGACGAACTCGGCGATGGACCCGGCGGCGGCGTCGGCGGTGCCGAGGACGGCGAAGTCGACGTTGGCGACGATGACGCCGACGACGCCGCCGAGGAGGGGGACGGCGACGCGTTCGGGCACCCGGTCGCTGCGGAGGAGGCGCGCCGTCGCGTACGCCGTGCCGCCGCCGACGAACGGCGTGAGCACCCACAGCGACACGATCTGTTGGTACTTCGCCCACGCGGGCAGGCCGCCGTTGGCGAGTCCGACGCCGACGACGGCCCCGGTGACGGTGAACGCGGTGGCGATGGGGTAGCCCGCGAAGACGCCGAGGGCGACGAGGCCGGCGGCGACGATGAGGGCGACGGTGGCTGCCGTCGCCGTCAACACGTTGCCGACGACGAGTTCGTTGCCGACGGCCTGCGTGACGTTCGCCCCCTGCAGGAACGCGCCGGCGAAGCCGAGGAGGCCGACGACGAACCCCGCACGCATGACGGAGATGGCGTTGGCGCCGACCGCGGGCGCGAACGGCGTCGACCCCGACGACCCGGCGCCGATGGCCCACGCCATGAACAGACTCGCGAGTGCGGCGACGACGAACGTGGCGAGCGTCCCGGTGGCGACCATCGCTACTCCTTACCGTAGCCGTCGTCGTAGCCCTCGCGTAACCCGAGGAGCGTCCGACGGACGAACAGGTAGCCGAAGAAGACGAACAACAGCAGTAAGACGACGAACCCGACGAATATCGGGTTGGTCAGGACGAAGTCGACGGCGTCGCCGAGGAGGCCCTGGAGCGGACGGGCGGACATGCGCGGGCCTTTCTTGGGCGCGGGTAAAGCCGTTTCGCCGTCGGGCGACGCGACCGGTTCTCGCGAGGAGAAGACTCATCACCCCGGATGCGGAATCGGGGGACGAGATGGCCGACATCCTCCCCACTCGGCCCGACCCCCCCTCCGAGGAGGACAAGGAGCCTCGCGTCGTCGGCCTCGACAGCGACGAGGTGTCGGACCTGCTCTCCGCTATCTCCTCGGAGACGGCTCGGACGATGCTCTCAGCCCTCCACGACGAACCCGCGACGCCCTCCGAACTCGCAGACCGGGTGGATACCTCCATCCAGAACGCCCAGTACCACCTCGGAAAGCTCGAAGACGCCGACCTCATCGAACCCGGCGGCACCGCCTACTCCGAGAAGGGTCGCGAGATGACCGTCTACACGCCGGCCGACCGCGCACTCGTCGTCGTCGCCGGCGGCGAAGACGACACCAGCGGCCTCCAGTCGGTGCTCGCGCAACTGCTCGGCGGCCTCGGCGTCGTCGCACTCGGCAGCGTCGTCGTCGAGCGACTCACGCGGACCGGCGCGGGACCGGACGTCTCGCTGGCCGAGACGGGCGGCGACGGCGGTGCCGCGGGCGGCGCGGCGAACGCCACGGCGGCCACGGCGACGGCGGAGCCGACGGCCGAACCGACCGCGACGGCCGCGGAGACGCCGGCACCGACGGCCGAACCGACCGCGACGGCCGAACCCGCGGGAACGCCGACCGGGACGGGCGACGGCGGTGGCGGCGGGTTCAACATCGCCGAGGCGACGGAGACGGCGACGCCGCAGGCCACCGGAACGGAGGCGGCGGGCGACGCGACGGTGACGGAGTCCGCGCGGACGATTACCGAGTCGGCGGCGACGGAGACGCCGCAGGCGACGGGTGCGCCGACGGCGGAGCCGACGGTGACCGCCGCGGCGGAGGCGACTCGGACGGCGACCGAAGCGGTCCGGACGACTGCCGAGACGACGGTGCTCTCCGGCGGTGACCCCGGCGTGACGAGCGTGGCCGCGCTCTCGCCCGGGGAACTGTTCTTCCTCGGCGGCGTCGTCACGCTGGTCTTCACGACCGCGTACTGGTGGCTGAGAAGCTAAAAGCACCATTTGACTCTACGATGCGTATATGGACCGAGCGTCCCACGGTGCAACTGCGAGGTCTCACGGTGCTTCGGCCCTCCCCCCGAACCGAGCGTCGGGCGCGGTGACGCGGACGGGACACCCTCCCTCCCCCCACGTCCCGTTCGCCGACGACTGCCCCCCCTCACCGACCACCCCCTGCGCCCACGCCCGCTGACACGCCGTGAGGCCTGCACTCCCCCCTCCACACGGTGTCGCCTCCCCCGGCGCACCGACGTTTTCTGCACGGCGAGCGACCGCGTCAGACTACTCCGCCGGCGGAATCGTGAACGTCTCGAACGTGTCCCCTTCGACGGTGACGAGTCGACCCGTCACGCCGCCGTCCGTCATCTCCTCCAGTTCCGCGTGCGCCGCGCGGTGGCCGCGCGGTTGCGCGTGGCTGCCGGGGTTCAGCAGCGTCACCTCCCCCGAGGCGTCGAACGTCGGCCGGTGACTGTGCCCGAACAGGACCACGTCGGCGTCGCGTTCGCGTCCGAACATCGACAGCGGCATCCGACCGCCGCCGCGACGGGTGTGCGTCGCCGCGAACGTCAGTCCCGCGAAGGTGAACGTGCGCGCCTCCGGGAGTCTGTCGCGGACGTCGGCGTCGTCGTTGTTCCCGTACACCCCGAGTAGGCGCGACGACTCGTCCTCGAACGCGTCGAGGACCTCGCCCCGCATGAAGTCGCCGAGGTGGACGACGGACTCCGCCTCGCGGACGGCGTCCAGCGTCCGGCCGGTGAGGCGGTGCGAACTCGTACTGTGCGTGTCGGAGACGACGGTCAGCATCGCCCGAGGCTACGAACCGCAGGGTCAGGAACGTTCCGCTCCGCTCCGGGCGTCTCGTCGTCGAGTGCGTTCGGCTTCGACTCGACGGCAGTCGGTCTCGACTCGGTGCCGCCTCGCCCGCCGGGCCGGTGTGCGTCTGTGGAAACGCTCTTACGGGAGACGCAAGAGGTGTGAGTATGGCAGGTAGCAGAGGCGTCGTCATCGCAGCCCTCGTCGCGAACGGCGCCATCGCGGTTCTGAAGTTCCTCGGCTTCCTCCTCACCGGGAGTCCCTCGATGCTGTCGGAGACGTACCACTCCATCTCCGACACCGGGAACCAGGTGTTCCTCCTCGTCGGCATCCGGTACAGCGGGAAGGAAGCGAGCCGAGCGCACCCGTTCGGCTACGGGAAGGCACAGTTCTTCTACTCGTTTCTCGTCTCGGTGTTGCTGTTCGGCATCGCCGGGTGGGAGTCGCTGAAACACGGCTACGAGGCCATCGTCCACGGCGGCCACGCCCTCGGCGGACTGGTGTCGTTCGCGGGCTACACGTTCCCCGGGTGGTACGTCAACGTCGTCGTCCTCGTCGGCGCCATCGCCTTCGAGAGTTACGCGATGAAGAAGGCCGCGGCCGAACTCCGGCGACAGATACGCGAGTACGAGTGGGACGGCGTCGTCGACGCGTTCCGAAAGACGAGCGACGTGACGACGCTGACGGCGTTCACCGAGGACGGCATCGCCCTCCTCGGCGCCGGCATCGCCCTCGTGGGCGTCGTCCTCACCGAGGTGACGGGCAACTACATCTACGACGCCGTCAGCGCCGCGGTCATCGGCGTCCTCCTGATGGGGTTCGCGCTCGCCCTCGCGTGGGAGAACAAGCGGCTCCTCCTCGGTGAGAGCCTCCCGAACGACGTCGAGAAGCGACTCCGCGAGGTCGTTCTGGCTCACCCCGGCGTCGTCCACGTCGACAACTTCCGGACGGTCCACGTCGGCCCGGAGAAGGTGCTCGTCAACGCCGACATCAGCTTCGATTCAGGCCTCGACACCGCTGACTTGGACGACGACATCTCGGCGATAGAGCGGAAGATGAAGGCCGAGGACAAACGGGTGAAGTTCGTCTACATCGAGCCCGAACTGTAGCCGAGAGCGCTCGGCCTCAGCGCTCGGCCATCGCCGACTCGATTCGTTCTATCGCCGCGTCCACGTCGTCGGCAGACACGTCGAGGTGGGTACAGAACCGCGTGAGATAGTCGCCGTGCGCGCCGCCGAGGACCCCCGCGTCCTCGCAGACGTCGACGAACTCGTCGGCCGAGAGGCCCACCTCGTCCGTGAACACCTGCACGATGTTCGTGTCGGGGGCGGGGGCGCGCAGGCCGTCGACGGCGTCCAACCCCTCGGCGAGACGCGCGGCGTTGGCGTGGTCGTCGGCCAGTCGGTCGACGTTGTCGAGGGCCGCCAGTCCGGGGGCGGCGATTATCCCCGCCTGCCGCATCCCGCCGCCGAACAGTTTGCGGACGCGACGGGCGCGTTCGACGTACTCCTCGCTGCCGGCGAGCATCGACCCGACGGGCGCGCCGAGGCCCTTCGAGAGGCAGAACATCACCGAGTCCACCTCGCGCGTCATTCGCTCGGGGTCGACGTCGAGGGCGACGCAGGCGTTGAACAGGCGCGCCCCGTCGAGGTGGACCGGCACGCCGAGTTCGTGGGCGGCGTCGGCGGCGGCGTCGATGGTCTCGGGCGGGACGGCGACGCCGCCCCGGGCGTTGTGAGTGTTCTCCAGTGCGAGCAGACCGGTCCCGGCCTCGTGGAGACTCTCGGCGACGTAGCCCGCGCGGACCTGTTCGGGCGCGGGCGCGGCGGCGTCGCCGCCGTCGAACGAGCGGACCTGCAGTCCCGAGAGTTGCGCGAGGCCGCCGAGTTCCCACTTGTAGACGTGCGCCTGTTCGTCCAACAGCACCTCCTGCCCGCGGTCGGTGTGGACGCGGGCGGCTATCTGGTTGCCCATCGTCCCCGTCGGGACGTACAGGGCCGCCTCCATCCCGACTCGCTCGGCCGCGGTCGCTTCGAGTTCGTTCACCGTCGGGTCGTCGCCGTACACGTCGTCGCCGACGGGCGCGTCGCGCGCGGCGTCGCGCATCGCTTCGGACGGCCGCGTCACCGTGTCGCTGCGAAGGTCGATAGCCATGCAGAGAGCATCTCTGTCGGTCGTGTTATAGACGGTGGTCGCGGCGGTCCGGGCGGGTGAGACGACCGTCGAGCGTCGGCGTGCGGTGTCGTGGTCGCCCCACGTCGGGCGGCCGGCCGTCGTCTCTCGGCCCCGGTGGCGGCGACCGTTCTTCGGCGGTCGCTGTCGCTCTCGGGTCGGAGCGTCGAAAGAAAGGTGAAGCGCTGAGGCCGGCGTGAGCCGGTGGTTCGGACGTTAGTCGCGGCGGACGGCGACGAACGCCGCGGCGAGGAGCGCCGTCACGGCGACGACGACACCGAAGCCGGGCGTGCCGGTGGAGGTGCCGGTGCCCTCGGCGGGCGTACCGGTCTCGCCGTCAGTCGGCGCGGCGGTTTCGGTGCCCTCGGCGGGCGTACCGGTCTCGGTGCCCTCGGCGGGCGTGCCGGTCTCGGTCATCGTCTCCGTCTCGGTCACCGTTTCGTTGGTGTCCGTCTCGGTCTCGTTCGCGCCGCCCTCGCCGACGTTACCGTCGACGGTTTCGGAGTCGGCCACGCCGCCCCGGACGGTCACGTCGAAGGTGTCGCCGGCTTCCTGCTCGCTGAAGTCGAACGTGCTCGAGAACGTCTCGTTCTCGGAGACGTAGACGGTCGCGGTCTTCAGGAAGCTCGGCTGCGTGTCGCCGCTAGAGCGGACGCGCAGGCTGAGTTCCGTACCGGGTGCGACCGTCGTCTCGCCTTCTATCGTCTGGTTCGCGGCCGCGGAGACGTTCACGGGTTCGTCGAGCGTGTGCTCGGCGTCGACGATCTCGTACTCGTCCTCGACCGTCTGCTTCTCGTCGTCGGCCGTGAGGTTGCCCTCGTCGGCGGCGACGGTGAAGTTGGCCGTCAGGCCGTCGTCGGCTTCGATGTCGTCGCCGGTCGTGCCGACCTCGTCCGTGTCGTAGACGATGAAGTAGGTGTCGTTGTCGGCGTCGGCGACGACCGTCGTGTTACTCTGTGCCAGCTGGACCTCGTACGGGTCGCGGTTCGCACCGGCGTCCGTCTGCTCGACCGTGAGGTCCACCGCGCCGCTCTGTTCGAGCGACCAGAACTCGGACGTCGCGTCGTCGTCGTTCGCGTCGATCGCTCCTTCGAGGCCGGAGGCCTGAAGCTGGTGAACGGCGAGGTCACCGTACGCTATCTGGTCGTCCTGCGTGAGGTTGCTGTTCTGGACCGCTTCGTAGACCGCTTCGGTGTCCTCGAAGTCGGTGCCGGACGCGGCCGTCCAGCTGTCGAGCGCGCTCGTGTTGCGCTCTTCGAGGACGAGCGTGCCGACGCCCTCGGCGTCGACGGAGGCGTCGTCACCCGAGCGGACTTCGAGCGGGTACTCGCCCGCGTCGAGGAGCGAGTCGATCTGGTTCTGGCTGTCGGGTTCGACGTTCTCGATGGAGTCGTCGGAGTCGGCCACCTCGAAGGCGTTCTGCGCGTTCCCGATGGAGGCCTCGTAGGTGTTGAACTGGACCGTGACCTGACCGTCGTCGGAGCCGTCCTCGACGGTCACGTTCGTGCGGTAGCCGACGTCGTCGTCGCCGACGGTCAGCGTCGCGGTGTCGGTGTTCTGCAGGTCGACGGTGATGTTGGCGATGTCACCGCGCTGCTCGGTGACGACGCCCTCTGCGACGTCTGCGCGACCCTCACCGGCTTTCGAGACGGTGATGGACTCGGACTCGTTGGTGACGCCGGAGTCGAGGTCGGTCGCTTCGACCGTGTAGTCGCCCGTGTCGGAGACGTCGAAGCTGAAGTCGGCCTCGCCCTGCCCGCTGAGGGACACGGTGTCGGAGGCGACTTCGTCGTCGTCGCCGTCGAGGAGGACGACGTCGACGTCGCGGTTGCCCGCGTTTGCCGTCACGTTACCCTCGACGTCGTCGTCGGTCGTGATGTTCGTGTCGTCGATGTTGGCGCTGAGGCCGAGTTGACGGACCGTGACGGTCGCCGTCGAGCCGTTCTCGTAGGTGACCTCGTACTCGCCGAGCTGACGGTTCGACGTGTCGAAGATGTAGACTTCGCTGTTCGTGCCCGTGTTGCCCGAGCGGAAGTAGTTGTTGTCGTCGTCCGTCCCGACGATTTCGACGTCGGTCGAGCCGCTGTCGGCGACGACGGCGACTTTCGAGCCCTTGTAGGCGTTGACGTCGCCGTCCGCGCCCACGGTGACGGCCGCGAAGTCGACGTCGTAGGTGCCGTCGTTCGCGAGCGTCTCACCGGTCGCGTTGCGGATGTCGCCCGAGAGTTCGAGTTCGAGGTCGTTCGAACGGACGACCTCGTTCGTCTCGACGGTCACCGTACCGCCACTCGCGGAGATGTCGGTGATCGAGTCGGAGACGTTCTCGTCGTCGTCGGTCAGCGTGAAGTTCGCTGCCGTCAGACTGGCGCTATCGACGTTGCTGTTGAACGGTACTTCGACGACGGCCTGACCACCGGTCTGGTAGTGGGCCGCGCCACCTTCGTAGGTGAACTCGTGGTTGTCGGCGGCAGCCGACCCCGAGAACGCGATGGCTCCTGCGAATACGGAGCAGACCATCAGCGCCGCGAGGGTGACTGCGCGGAGTTTCGATGTTTCACTCATAGTTGGAGACTGCGACGGAACGCAAGCTTTGGTCTACGACCGCCCGCGCCCGACTGCTCGGAGGCGAACGGCGACGTACTCGGATTGCGTCCCTCGGGTAGGGGTATCTCGGATGCCTCGCCCTTGTTATAAGTGCCTTCTGGGTTGGAAAAAATACTGCCAGTCGTACATCAAATACATCGAAACTGTCTGTTCACCCGGCCATCACGCTCTTGTACTCGAAACTATCCTTCCCGGTCGTCGTCGTGGCTGCTGACACGACGTTCGACAGGAAGCTGACAGCTCCGGGCGATTCGCGCGCAGTCGGCGGCGACCGGACCCTCGCGCGCAGTCGGCGGCGACCGACCCGCCGACCGCCTCACTCGACCAGTTCGAACGTCTCGACCGCGGCGATGTCGTCGGCCGCGTGGCCGACCTGCACCTCGAACTCGCCGGGTTCCGCGGCGTACTCGTCGTCGGCCGTCCAGAACGCGAGGTCGGCCGCCGTCAGGTCGAACGAGACGGTCGCCGACGCGCCGGCGTCGAGGTCGACGTTCTCGAAGCGGACCAACTCTCTGACCGGCCGCGCGCGACTGCCGACCGGGTCTCTGAGGTACACCTGGACGACTTCGGTCCCGGCCCGGTCGCCGGTGTTCTCGACCGTCACGTCGACGGAGAGCGTCTCGTCGGCCGTCATCGTGGCCGCGTCGAGCGACACGTCGGTGTACGCGAACGTGGTGTAACTCTCGCCGTGGCCGAAGGCGTACAGCGGTTCGTTCGGAACGTCGAGATAGCGGGACAGGTACTTCTCGCCGGGGTCCGACGGCGGTTCGGTCAGGTCGGCGTCCTCGGCCGGTCGTCCGGTTCGCAGGCGGTTGTAGTAGACGGGTATCTGGCCTTCGGTGACGGGGAAACTCATCGGCAACCGACCCGACGGGTCGCACTCGCCGAGGAGCACGTCGGCGATGGCGGGACCCGCCTCGACGCCCGGGAACCAGGCTTCGAGAATCGCGGGCACGCGTTCGGCCGCCCAGTCGATCGCCAACGGCCGACCGTTGAACAGGACGGCGGCGACGGGCGTTCCCGTCTCGACGAGCGCTTCCAAGAGCGCTCGCTGGTCGCCGGGCAGGTCGACGTGCGCCCGACTCGCCGCCTCGCCGCTCTGACTGTAGCGCTCGCCGACGGCGACGACCGCGGCGTCCGCGGACGCGACGGTCTCGACTGCCGCCTCCAGTTGCTCGTCGCTGACGGCGCCGTCACGGTCGCAGCCCTCGACGTACGTCAGACCCTCGACGCGGTCCGCGAGCGTCGCTCTGAGCGTCGTCACGTCGTCCGGGTCGCCTTCGGCGCGCCAGGCTCCGAGCATGTCCGTCGCGCTGTCCGCGAGTCCGCCGACGAGTGCGACGTCCCCCCCGTCGTCGAGCGGTAACAGGCCGCCCTCGTTCTTCAACAGGACCTGCGACTCGCGCGCGACGTCGCGGGCGGCCTCGCGGTGGTCGTCGGTGAGGAGTCGCCGAGACCGACGCTCCTCGTCGAAGTAGCGGTAGGGGTCCTCGAACAGGCCGAGGGCGCCTTTGACGGTCAGCAGTCGTCGGACGGCCCGGTCGACGAGCGACTCGTCGACGACGCCGTCCTCGACCAGGTCGACCAGTTCGGTCGCGTAGGCCCCGCTGACCATGTCGACGTCTGACCCGGCCTCGATGCACGCCCGCGCCGCGTCGCGGAGGTCCCCGGCGACCCCGTGTTCGAGGAGTTCGCCGAACGAGTTCCAGTCGGACACGACGAGGTCGTCGAAGCCGAGTTCGCCGCGCAGCAACTCCCGCACGAGTTCCTCGTTGCTGCTGGCCGGGACGCGGTCGTAGAGGCTGAACGCGTTCATCACGCTGCCGACGCCCGCCTCCAGACAGGCCTCGAACGGCGGGAGGTGGACCTCGCGGAGTGCCGTCTCGGAGAGGTCGACCGTGTTGTACTCGCGACCGGCCTCGGACGCGCCGTAGCCGACGTAGTGCTTCGCGCACGCGAGGACGGTGTCGTCCGCGGCGAGGTCCTCGCCCTGGAACCCGCGGACGCGCGCCCTCGAAATCTCGGCGGAGAGGTACGGGTCCTCGCCCGCCGCTTCCATGACGCGTCCCCAGCGCGCGTCGCGACTGACGTCGACCGACGGCGCGAACGTCCAGTGGACCCCGCTGGCGGCGGCCTCGGTCGCGGCGACGCGAGCAGATAGCTCCGCCATCTCCGGGTTCCACGACGCCGCCTCGCCGAGCGGAATCGGGAAGATGGTCCGGTGGCCGTGGATGACGTCCAGCGCCAGTACGAGCGGAATCCCGTGGTCGGACTCCTCGACCGCGAGTTCCTGAAACGCCCGGGCCTCTTCGAGGTCCGCCACGTTCAGGACCGACCCGACGTCGCCGTCCAGAACCCCCTGTTCGACGTCCATGTCGCCGACGGCGGTTCCCGTCGCGAAGTCGGCGTTCAACTGGTTCAGCTGTCCCACTTTCTGTTCGAGCGTCAGTTCGGAGAGCAGCGTCTCGACGCGTTCCTCGACCTCGGCTCGTCGCTCGGGCGGAAGCTGGTCGAGCAACGACCGCGTCTGCGTTTCCATATACGGTACGTATCCGGGGCGCTCATAAAGTGCCACCTCCGCCGCACCGCTCTGGATGCGACCGGTTTCGGTGACCGTGCCGACTCGCCGGCCGACCGCTTACCGCGTCGTCTCGGTCGCCGCTTCGGACGCCCGGTCGTGAAGCTTCATCCTGACCTCCTCGTCCGGTCGCGAGGTTATCGTCGGGACCACCTCCAGATTCCGGTCGGAGACGAGTTCGAGGTGGTAGTCCTGGTAGACCGTCGCGAGGATGAGGCGGGCCTCGAGCATCGCGAAGCGGTCGCCGATACACCGCCGCGGCCCCGCCCCGAACGGGAAGTACGCCAGCGGCGGGAGCGAGCGTTCGAACTCCTCCGTCCAGCGCTCCGGTTCGAACGCCAGGGGGTCGTCGTACCAGCGCCCGTCCCGGTGGACGACCCACTGGTTCATGAACATCCTCGACCCCGCGGGAATCGTGTAGCCGCCGATTTCGTCCGTCGACTTCGCCTCGCGAACGATGCCCGGGACCGGCGGGAACAGCCGCATCGACTCCTTGACGACCTTCTCCGTGTAGGGGAGTTTCGGGAGGTCGGCCATCGTCGGCGGCTCGTCGCCGAGCACCGAGTCGAGTTCGGCCACCAGTTTCGACTCGACGGAGGGGTGCTGCGCGAGGAGGTACGTCGTGTACGTCAGCGAGACCGCCGTCGTCTCGTGGCCCGCGGTGATGAGCGTGATGGCCTCGTCGCGAATCTGCTTCTCGGAGAGCGAGTTCCCGTCGTCGTCGCTCGCGGCGAGCAGTTTCGAGACCACGTCGTGTTCGCCGGGGTCCCGTCGCTTGCGCTGGATGATCTCGTCGACGACGTCGTCGAGCGTGTCCCGAGCGTCGCTCATCCGCCGTCGGGACGGGAGCGGTACCTCCTCTGGGAGTAGGAAGTTCGGCAGGCTCGTCGTTGCCGGGAGGAAGTCGCCGACCGCGGTCTCGATGTCGTCGACGTACCGGTCGATGTCGACGCCGAACAGCGCTTCGGAGACGATTCTGAGGGTCAGCTCCATCATGTCGTCGTGGATCGAACGCGTCTGCCCGTCCGACCAGTCGTCGAGCATGTCCTCGGTCAAGTCGGTCATCATCCCGGCGTACCGCTGTATCTGATCGGGGTGGAAAGACGGCTGGACGAGGTGGCGGTTGCGCCGCCACGCCTCGCCCTCGCTGTTGAGGATGCCGTTGCCGAGTAGCGGGCCGAGCAGCCGCTGGAACTGTTCGCCTTTCACGTAGTTGGTGTTGTTGTGGACCAGCACGTGTCCGATGAACTCCGGGTCGTTGAGCTGGTAGACGTGATCCCGGTGGGTCTCCCAGTGGACGATGTCGCCGTACTCCTCCGCCATCCGTTCGCGGAAGTCCAGTCCGCCGAGGACGGAGTAGGGCATCGCGCCCACGACGGGGAGTCCCGTCGGACCCGGCGGGAACTCGTCGACCGCTGATTGGTCACTCATCTACTGTTTCGAGGGGCGCGCCACGGTTGAGCGTTCCTTCCAGCATGTGAGCGGTGTTTATATTCCCGCCTCTACTCACACCGTGACCACCGACATGCTTCGCTACGCCACGCTCTCGCTCTCGCTCCCCGACGGAGTGCGCGAACCGACGTTCGACCTGTTCGACGACTCTCCGGCCGTCTCGACGACGGCGACGCGGTACCTCGGCCCCACCGAGAACGGACGGCACGTCGGACTCTCCGACGTCTGCGGCGACCTCGCCGTCGCCCGCGACCTGCTGGAGTCCGACGACGACGTGCTCCAGTACAACGTCGCGGGGACGGACGGACGCGGCGTCGTCTACGCTCACCATCGGAGCGTCGGGCCGATCAAGGAGTTGCTCGACATCCTCTACCGCCACGATATCGTCCTCGAGTGGCCAATCGACCACCGGGGACGCGAACGCGACTCCGCCGTTCAGTTCACTATCGTCGGGACGGACGAGGGCATCCACCGGGCCACCACCGAGATTCCGGACGTCGTCGACGTCACCGTGGAGCGAGTCGGCGGCGTCGAATCGAAAGCCGAGGCGGAGCCCACGTTGACCGACCCGCAGGCCGCCCTGCTCGACCTGGCCGTCGAGAAGGGATACTACGAGGTGCCGCGACGGACGACCCAGCGCGCGCTGGCCGACCACCTCGACGTCGCGCCGGGGACGGTCGGCGACCGCCTCCAGCGCATCGAACGCCGGGTGATGACTGCGTACGCCGACCGCGGCGACGACTGGTGAGGGTGCTTGTCGCCGAGCGTCGCGAAGTATATGGAGGTATCTCACCGGAACCGGCGGGCGGTGATCGCTCTCGCGAAGTGTGTCGAGACGGGCCGCCTTCTGTCGTTCTCTCGTGTGTACGCGGTGGTGCCGCCCGGATTCGAACCTTGGTCGTTCCGCTTTGCTCCACTCTCTCTGATTCCGTGGTCGTCCACGCACCACGGATTTCGGGCGTCGCGCACCGTTTCCTGTTCGACCAATCAGTCGCTCCGAGAGACTTTCTTCGCCGCCATCATCGACTCCCGACGAGAGGGAAGGTAAAAACTCGAATCCGTGGATGGAGAGTGAAACTGAAGTTTCGTCCATCCGGGGGACGCACCTCCGATTTGGGCCGATTCAGCCGGTGAAACTAAACGGTTTTTCCGGGCGATACTGCCGCTTGGTCGGGGGATTGAAGCCCCCGCGTAGCTTTCGAATTCATGGCTTTCGTGGTGTGGTCACGGAAGCCCGTGCGGACTTGTGGTGCAACACGGGGTCCGCTTCTGTGGTGGACCCAATGGCGAACGAGAGGTCCGCGAAGGGATTCCGTTGGCCTGGCTCACGAAGTAGTGATTCATAAATTTTGCTCACTACTTAGTGAGGTATCTATCATCACTTAATGAGTGAAATCTAATAAGTAGATTTCCCCTGTATAGGGAATAGCCGTGAACAGTGCTCGCAGGCAACCGGGGAATTGGATGCAACTTCCGATTGATGACCGAATTTTAGAAGTTCTACATTCATCAGAGCTAGTACTTTCTCCAACGATAATAGCTGAAAACATTGATAAAAGTCGTGCAGAGGTAAGCCGTCGACTTCCAATCTTAGTTGAGAACGACTTAGTTAAAAAACAGATAGAGGGCGTTATCAAGTTGCTGAAAAGGGAAGTTTGTATCTCTCTGGGCAGCATCATCCTACAGAAGAGAACTAAGAAGAGTAACTCAATAATGATTGTAGAAGGTATTTCGACACAACAATACAAGAGCTTCGATAAATTTGACGCTAACATCGGCGATCTAAATATTGTTGTGGGGAGAAACAATTCTGGAAAATCTGGAATAATTGATGTATTCTCAAATTATCGAGAAGTAATCCTAGAAAATTTCAATTTGCAGTCTGTGACCAGCCTCATCTCTGGGAAATCATCTAAGGGACAGTTATCAATCAAAATTAACTACAAGCTGACCTCTGTAGAATATGAGGCCCTTTTCGATTATATGGCGGAAAAGAAAGGAACTACAAAATCTGATGTTGACCAGTTGAGGGAAAATAACAGCTTTCGCCACTTGACTCATACTATCGTGTTAGAAGATGGAAAATTATCCACCTCTTTACTTGCTGGAGAAATCAATGGTGAATTTGAAAAAATCACATACACGGATTCCAACGGTCGACGGAAGTATTTGAAGTTCGAGTCGTTACCAATGGCTCGTTACTCTTCAAGCACTACCTCGATGTATAATATCAGCTCTCCTTTTGAAAGAATGTTAAATCGACTGTAAGTGATTGGTCATTTATTAACGCGTTCCGGCTTCCCAATGACCTACCTGCATTCCGGAACACCACAGATCTTGAGCGCGATGGGGACAACCTCGCACAAGTACTAAAAACACTCCGTGACGAGCCTAATGACAAATTTGACCGGATAGAGAGGGCTTTCGTTAATATTATGGATGGTGTCTCTGGAATTCGGGTTCCTGGGAGGAAGGCTAAAAATATTACTGTAGTTGTTGATGAACCTGGATTCGGAACAGCGTTCGAACTTTCTGAGATCTCCTCTGGATCAAAAGAGATCCTGACTCTAATCACACAAATAATCCTCTCAGATGGTTCATCGAACCTACTACTGATTGAAGAGCCAGAGTTACATTTACATCCTATCGCTGAGAGAAAAATATTTGACTTACTTAAGAACATCTCAGAAAATGAGCTAACAAAGGTTATTGTGACGACTCATTCTGAAGTCTTTGTAGATCAGAGTAAAGTAGACAATATTCTTCATGTTCACAGAGATGGTGAAACTGGTGTCTCGGAGCTCTTCCGAGTCGAAGGATCTGCTGATGATGTCTTAGTGAACCTAGGATATAGCAATAGTAGCTTGTACCAATCTTCAGGGATTCTTTTTGTAGAGGGTCGCTCGGATCAGAGAATACTTGAAGAATTTTCTAGAACTATCTCTTCGTCAGATGATTCGTTGAAATCGTTCGATGAACTAAGGATTGAAGTGTTTAGTGGGGGTGGTGATACGCTTGTAAAGAATGCTCCAACATTGGCGAACATAACCAGCAGACTACGTTTACCATTTTTATTCGTATTTGACTTTGATGATCAAAATCCAGATGAAAAACACCAAGATCTAAAAGGTGAGATCGGTGAATACCGAGTTCACATCCTTGACAAATATTGTATTGAATCCTATTTGATAGACTCTCCCAGAGCAATTTCGGCGGCATTCAATTTCTCAGAGAGTAAAATAGAACAGTATCTTAACAACAATTCAGGTCAGAAAAATTCCAAGAACGTTTTGAAGGGCCTTTTTAAGGAGTTTGCAGACGGAGTCACATACGATGAAGAACAGCATGGGTGGTCTATTGCTCGACAGATGAATGCTTCAGAATTAGATGATGAGATGTACTTGATCGTTGAGCAAATAAATTCGATGCTCAGTTAGGTTGGTCTCAACGCGACCAAGACAGTCCATCTCTCTCATATCGGCGACGTTCAACATGGGACACTCAGATGGGAGACGAGATGCTATCGGAGGCTCTTAATGGTTCACCTGACGACTGCTGCTCACCCCCCCTTTCCTGAGTGCTTTACTCCGAAAATACTGAGATGATTCGTAGGCTGATCAATGCTGACCGGGATACTACGTAACCCCCGCGAATTAGCTCCGTCCAGACGCCCGAAGTTCTGCGCGAATATCTGCAAGTCGTCCCTTCGCGTCGTTCTCGATCTCCTCTAACTGTTCGTCTATCTCGTTGGCCGTCTTGACGAGTGACGTGGTCTTGCTCCGAATCGTAGAGAAGCGCCCGATTGCATCCTCTACCTCGCTGATGTTCGTCTGTACTACTTCGGCGTCGAAATCAGTATCCGAATCAGCGTACTGTTGGATGGCCCGCGTCTTCGCCCAACTGAACGCGATTCGCAAGTACCCCGGTTCAACCTCTTCGGCGTCTTCGTCCTCGCTCAGTGCGATCGACAGTCTGTCCCTCTCGAATTCCTGGAAGTAGCCGACCTTGTTCGGCACGTAGTCTTCGCACTCGAACACGATGATTCCGTAGTCGGCGTCACGGTTCTCGATCGCATCATCGAGTTCCTTCTTGATCTCCGGTTGCGAGTAGCTCTTGTCGCTCTTCGCCTCGATCACGATTCGTTGCCCCGTCTCTTCCAGCGTGAGAACGAAGTCTCCCACTTTCCGGTCGGTGAGTTCACCGATCGTATCGCCCGTGAACTCGTACTCGTGGCTGGTTCCTCGCACCAACTCAGCCAGCAGGTCGTCTACCGTCTCCTCGAACTCGTCTCCTTTCAACCGTGTCTGTTGCCGCATCTCCGATTCGGTTTCTGCGGCAGTGAACTCTTCTTCGATCTTCTCGCGAACAGAGCGAATCTCGTCTTTGAAGACGCTCTTCAGCCTGTTCGTCGGCGTTCCTTCTTTATCGGGATCCAGTGCTTCGGAGATTCGCTCACCGTCTTCTCCCAGTTCTTCGTCGAGGCGTTCGACGAACACTCCGTCCTCACCGAACGCGTCGTCGAGGCGTTCTCGAAGTGTCCCGTCATCGCCGAGGTGCTGATCGAGAACGTTCGGAACGTGGCCCTCCTCTCCGAACTTCTCCTCGATCTCCTCTTCGACTCGCTCTATTTCTCCCTCGAAGTCCCGACGCATCTCCTCGAATTTTCGTTCGACGTACTCCTGTTCACCGGAGGTCGTCGCGAGGTCCATCGTTGTAATTCCGATTCGGAGCGCCCGCCGAATCTCAGCGGCCCGCTCATCCTCGTCTACGCTCCGAATGTAGTCTACAATCTCGGTGTCTTCGATCTCTAAGTTAGAAACCTCCAGACGGCCGTCTTCAATCGTGACCGAGGTTCCTTGTTCTGTCGACATATCGAACTGTTCATGAAATAGATTGATAACTCTACTCACTCTCCGGTTCCTTCGCTCAGCTATTCTCTGCCGACAGACCACCGAGACTCGTATTCTACCGGAATCTCCCGTATATCGAGTATCTCGGTGATCTCCACCGCCGTTAAACTCCCCCGCTCTTCGGCCGCCTGAATCAACTCCTCGAACTTCCCGGTTGGATGAGCGACCGAGTTCCCGCGCATCTGCAAGGTGAACGCTATCGCCCGGTCGATAGCTTTCGACTTCGTTTTTCGTCGAGCGCGTCGGTCAGCGCGTCGAGGCGACGTTCCCGCTTGTCGGTCATTCTGAGGCGCATCGAATTGCACACGTCCCCCGAAACCTAGTTCTATGCGGTCGCTCGTTTCGACGGACTACCTAAAGAGAGGTGGATTCACCGCCTCGATAACCCCCGACGGACCGGGCGAACCCCCAGCGAGTTCGCCCCGGCCGGAGTCATTCTGCACACGTCGTCTCGGCGGCCGTATGCAGTTTCGGGGAAGCAACTTTCTCGACGCAAAATCGCCAGCAGTCGGGTCAGAAGGGGTTATCCGCGGTTTCCAACCGAGTTACCCAGTCGAGTGCGTCAAAATCGTCGTCGAACGAATAGAGATATTCGACGTCCGTCCGTTCCATGTAGGCGGCGATCGTCGCGTCGCCGAAGGCGAGACCGTCGTACGTCTCGAACAGTTCCATCGCCCGCCTGAAGTCCTTCTGCGGTGCGTGGTGAATCTCGAATCCAGACGAGGTGTTGAGCCGTTCGTACACCTCGGTCGCCTTGTCGTGCCGATTTCGCCCGTCAATCCAGTTGAGCGTCTCGAGGACGACGTAGTTCGTCACTCGCCCGGTCGGCAGGTCGCCCGCGTCGACGCCGCGGACGATGTCGAACCCGGCGGTGTGGCGGGCGTCGTCCGCGTCGAACCCTGCGATCAGAACGCTCGTATCGACGACGGCAGACGCCACTCAGTTCTGCTCCGTCGCCTCGCGTTCGTGTCCCACGAGGTCGTGTGTCTCCAGTCCGTCGCCACCCATCGAAGCGGGTTCGAAGTCGCCGAAGGCGCCGTACCGTTCGTGGACGACGCCGACGCTCAGCGAACCGTCGTCGGCGACTTCCCATCGAATCGTGTCGCCGGGTTCGATATCGAGGCGTCGGCGGATGGCGGCCGGAATCGTGACCATACCGCTCTCGCTCACCTTCGTCTCCTCGTAGCTATCCTCGGCGGCCATGCTCGTCTGTAGTCGGTAATGAATGATACATGTTGCGCCACATGTGGAGCAGGGAGGTCGTCGACGGGTCGGTGAACGACGGCTTCGGTAGCGCCCTCCGCGCTTGGACGGCGCGAGACTCACGCCGAGCACCTCCGCTGAGGGCGGTGAAAGAACCGGCAAAATGCGCTGGATCTTTTATATACGCGATGGGACCGCCCGGATGTCGAACCTCAGTCACTCACTTCGTTCGTTCCCTGCTTCGAATCCGGACGGTTGCCACTCTTGGCTCGTCACGTTCGTTTCTCGCACAAGAGTGGGACCGCCCGGACCGCAACCACCCGTAAATTCTTGACCGTACCGTACGTCTATCCGCTGAGTCAGTCGCATTGATAGTTGGTGCTGGCTCATGTTCATCAGCGAGCCAAACGGTAGGTTGTCTGGCTCAGATTGCTCGGCGAGCCTGCTGGTACAGGCTCAGTCGATCGTCAGCTTCTCCAGGTGAGGGCGACGGCGCAACTCCATCCGCTCTCGCTGGGAAGCCTTGTCGTAGTGCTTCTCGATGACGTCCTGAGACGCGTTCACACGTTCAGAAGTCACCTCCGCAGGGAAACCTCGGTCTCGATGCCACGTGATCGAACCCGTCCGAACGTGATGCGGTGCCCTCGAGGACGGACACTGACTCGCCGTCGAGTGCCGACGGAAGTCGCAGTCCTTCGGATCGTACTGGTGAGGACACGCACCCGCGACGCACGGTTGCGTCGCGCGGTACATCCACGCTCGAAACGCGTTCTCGCTGACGCGGTTCTCGTGAAACGTCACGAACAGCGGCGACCGGCCGAACTCGTCGTGGCCGGAGGGCCGGTGCCGGGCGATGTACGCGTCGACGGCGTCGCAGACCTCCGAGAGAAGCGACACCGACCGCTCACCACTCCGCTGGTTCTTCAACGGCGTGTTTGTCTCTGGTCGGTGAACGAACTCGACGAACTGCTCGTCGGAGTGGTAGTCGCGACGATCAAGGCCGCGCAGCGCTCCGAGTCGCGCACCCGTGTGAAACGCGAGTTCCAGAGCGACGTGGAACCGCGTGCCGTAGACGTGGTCGTGCGTCCGGTAGTACCGGATGAGTTCCTCCGCATCTTCGGGTCGGAGCATCGTGTCCCGCGACATCTCCGAATCAGGGACGTCCGGGACGTGGACCTTCTCGGCGAGGCCATCCTCGACGGCCTCGATCCGTTCCAGATACTCGATGTGTCCCTTCAGCGTCTCCATCTCACCGTGGAGTGTCGGCGACGCGATACCCTGTCCCGAGCGGAACGCCTCGAAGCGTTCGAAGGTCCAGCCCGAAAGCTCCTCCAGGGACTCGATGTTCTCGTCCTCGCACCACTCGACCCACAGCTTCAGCCGATAGCGGTACGAGCGGATCGACGACTCGGCGAGTTCGGTGCTGCGCCGATCGAGGTAGCGATCGACGGCGTCGCGAGGGGAGAGGTCTTCGGGCGCCCTCACTGTTTCACCTCAGACGTGTTGCACGGGTCCACGAGGTCGACTGTGGAGTAGCGCGAATCCAGCAGTTCCAGAACCTCCGACTCGCACGAGGAACAGACCCAACCAACCACGGGACCGTTGTGACAGTGGCCGTGGTCCGCGGCGTATCCGAGGTGATAGAGGTCTTCGACTGACACGCACGCGGGACACTCCGCGCGGGTCTTGTGCCGCGTGTCGACGGAGAAGCCGCCGACTGTCTCGCGGGTACTCACGGCGACCACCAGCCCTCGAAGGTCGCACGTGCGCATCGGTCGTGTAGTACGAACTCGTCCTGCTCGTCGCGGTCGTGCATCCGCTTCTTCTCGTCCGTCACGTAGTGGTGGTCCTCGTCGAGCGGGACCGACCCACCGCAGACGGCGCAGGTCAGCGAATCGACCATCTTACTCAGCCTCCATGTTTCGCAGCAGTCGGTCGGCCTCCGACAGCGGAATCATCAGCTTGCGAGCGAGGTACTGGACCTGCTCGTCTCGCGGCATCCCGCGCGTCTCGAAACCACCGACGGACGACTCGGCATCACTCATCGTCATCCTCCAGAGGCGCGTCCAGGTCGGCACCGGCCTGCCGGATCAGTCCGTAGACACCGGTCCCGTTGCGGATGCTCGTCTCCAACTGGAGCGCGTCACGAACGAGTTCGCGCGAGCGCGGGTGGGACACAGCGTCCGCGGCTTCCTCGAGCAGGTCGACAGCGTCGGCGTCGTTCTGGTTACCCCCGTTCTGAACGGCGCCGTCACTCATCGGTTACCCCCGAGAGCAGGGTCTTCTCCGCCTTCGTCACGCGCTTGAACTCCGAGACATCGCCTCCGTTGTCGGGGTGCGTCTCGGCCTTCTTCTGCCTCGCGGCGCGTCTCACCGTGCTGGCAGACGCGTTTGGAGGCACGCCGAGAACCACATGCGCGGGAGCAGCGGCGGCCGTCGGCTCATCGCCCGCGGGGAGACGCGCGGTCGCGAACTCCGAGTCGACTGTCGCGACGCCGTATCGGTCGAGAGCCCGCTTCGCGTTGAGGTACTTCGCGACCGCCTGCGCGTTGTCCCGAATCGTGTTCCAGCGGTCGCACGGCGCGGCGAACTGATCACCGTCCACAGTCCACCGAGCGACGACACCAGGGTCGTCGGGCTCGTTCGGTGCGTTCGCGTACGGGAGGTGTGGCTCGTCCGACCGGTGGTCGGTTCCCGACTCGACGCGCCACTCGTCGACGTCCATCCGCTTGAGTTCGGTCGCGATGTTCGCGAACGCCACCTGCATGTCGACGCGAAACCCGTGCGGGTAGCGCGTCCGTTCCTCCGCGGGCGTTCGCTCGTACCCGGTGGGCCACTCCAGACTACTCATCGTCGTCCACCTGCTGCTCGAGGTCGTCCTCGAACTCGACGGACTCCCAGAACTCCTCCATCTCACGCGTGCGCCGGCAGGTCTGACAGCGAAGCCCGCGCGCCGGCGACCCGCACTCCACGCACGCCATCAGTTCTCGCCTCCGTCGGTGACTGCGATACCGGACACCTCACCACCGAGGACGCGCGTGACAGCGTCTTCGGCCGCGCGCCGGACCAACTCTCGGCCCGCGGGCGTCGGCGCGTAGTAGTTCGAGCGACGGTCGACCTGACCCTTCTCGATCAGCCCGTACCCGACGAGCGTATCGAGGTTCGGATACAGACGGCCGTGGTTCGTCTCCGTCTCGTAGAACTCCGACGTCGCCTCCTTCAGGTCCAGACCGATCGGCGGCTCGTCGTGAGCGCGCTCGAACGCGATCGCCTCCTGGAGGCAGCGCTGCTGGAACTCCGTCAGGTCACCCCAGCGGACGCCACCGTCGGCGACGAGGCGCTTCGTCCCTTGCTCCGTTTCGTAGCGTTCGACCTTCCAGCGGACGACCGAGGAGTTCGTGTTGAACCGCTCGATGTGAACGTCGTCCTCCAGGTCGATCGGGTCGAAGCGCGGGTCGGCCCCCACGATTCGCGAGAACCAGTAGCCGGCCTCCTGGCCCGTGAGTTCGGTCTCCTTCGCGACGCGCTTCGCCGAGTAGACGCACCAGTCGCCCGCATCGACGTTGTCGCGGATGAACTCCTCGATGATTCCGACGGGCTCTGGACGGCCGCCGTCGGTGATGAGTCGGCACCCGGCGTTCGGGTTCTCCTCGTTTGATTCCACAGTCTCGCTGCTCTCGGTGTTCTGGAACATGAGTTCGCTCGCTGGTTGGAAGCCGAGTTCGTGGCCGCACGGATCGGCGGTCCGTCGTCCCGGGGCGCGGGCGCTGAACCCGTCGATGCGCGCACCGCAAACCGGGCAGTTCGTCATCAATTCCGCGGTCGTGTCGGGGGCTTGATTACCTCCGAAGTTCGTATCCAACATGGCTTTCGTGCCTGTTTCACGGAAGCCTATGCGGACCCGATGCCCATACATCGGGGTCCGCTCAGTTTTACAGACTGAACCACCGGTGTACCGGTGCGTCTGTAAGTTGCCTCCGTTGTTCCCGACGATACACTGTGGGGTCTTAACTGTTAGCGTATACAAGCTATTATCTAAGCTTATATGAGACAACAGAAATCCGGAACGGACACGACTATCCCAAATAGGATAGCTATGCTGAACGAATGCGACCACGCCCGGGGTGGATGTCTTTGAACGACTCGGTGGTTCTCGAGTTTCTCGATGAGCACGATATGGAACTTCCACCGAAGCCTCTATATCGAAATCTGAACCGCCACGGACACAAGATCGGATATTCGACTGTTCGCCTCCGAGTAAACAAGCTGGAGGAACACGGCCTACTGAGTAAAGACTCAGATGGGTACTACGAGCTAACTGACCTCGGGAAGCGGTGGCTTGACGGCGAGGCGGAGATGAACGAGGTTGAGTAATCGATAACGATTCACCCCGTTCGAGATCTCCTCGTAGTTGCAGATATTCTACCTTCATACAGAAATTCTCTACCCGGAGAATGAGTATGAAAGCGAGCCTTGGGTGCGGAGTGAAAGTGGTGGAAACGGCGGAAGTAGAGCTTGCGAAGGATTATTAGTCAAATAGAGTGAGTGTAGGCTATGCCCACGGGACCGGTAACGAAACTCGTGGCCGATAATCGAGTTGTCGGCCTGTCACTTACCTATTCGATACTGTATATCGTTGCTATATGGACTCTCGCGACGATCGCGGTCGCTCTCTTTTTCATCATCGGTCTGATTCTCGGCTTCCTGAACGCCTACGACGGTGCTCTCGGTATTCTGTTTAGCACAATCACTGACGATATCCTTCGCCTCGGTCTACCGTTCATGATGTATTCCTCCGAGATCGCGGTCGTAGTCGCAGTCGTCAGCGGTGGACTAATCGCCGTGACGAAATCTCTCGACTGGATTCTGAGAAAGAGTCCGCCGTGGGTACGCCGGACGATTAATCGAAGGGCTGGCGGTCTGCTGCGCTCGGATAGGTGAAGACGGCCCAGTTGAGCGCGAGGATCACGACGAGGCCGAGTTCGTGAATCGCTAAATGCGCGAGTGTCGAAGCCGTCGGAATACCGAACAGCGCGACGAGGACGAGCAGCAGGCCGAGGCCGACGAGCGTGGGCGCGAGGTGGGCGAGTCGGACGGCCCAGGTGGGCGTCGTCTCAGACCAGTCGAACTCGACGCGAGCGTTCTCTCCAGCGAGAGCTACCTCGACATCGGCCCAGGGGAGAGCGAACGCGGCGTGGGTCAACTCGTGGAGCGGGACGGAGGGCGTCAGGAGCCACGTGCGGAGGCTCACGATGTTTCCCCCAGTGCGAGTGCCGTGAGTAGTAGCGAGCAGTTCAGCGCGCCGTAGGCGACGATGGCGGCGGAGGAGATGGCGAACTCGATGTCGGCCGGGAGGAGTCCGGCGGTGTGCCCTGAGGCGGGGAAGACCATCGCGACCAGGAGGACGAACTCGGCCATCACGAGGAGGTGACCGAACACCTCGTTTCCGGAGAGGTCGTCCTTGGTGACGTGCGCACGGAGGTCCTCGACGAGCGCCATCACTGGATCACCGTCCTGTAGAGGGTCGTGAAGACGGCGACGGCGATGGTCATGAAGATGACCGTCCAGGCGATGCTGACGAGCACGCCGGGAAGGATGGGGATGGCGAGCGCGGACATCATGATGAGCAGGACGCTCGGGAGGATGTAGTCGCCCGTTTTCGCGTACATCGGGATGATGACGATGGCGACGACGAACATGGCGAAGACGGGCTCGTTGCCGCCGAAGGCGGATGCGAGGCCGTCGGTGAAGCAGGTGTGCGCGTCCTGATTTAGCCAGCAGTCGACGCTCATCGGATGTTGAACCCCCGGATGATCTGGTAGGCGCCGAGGTAGTTCACGAGTTGGATCGGGATGGCGATCGGGTAGGCGAACCAGTCGGGGAATCCGACGTTCGCAAGGACGACCGGGAGCATGAGGCTCCACTTGAACATCCCGATGACGGCGCCGACCGCGGTGGTGGTGAAGCCGAGGTACGACGAGGAGCCGCCGCCTCGGTCTGCGCGATACTCCGAGGTTTCGTCTTCGAGTTGGTCCACGTCGTCCTGGAGGCCGGTGGCGCGCTGGACGCCGACTTCTTCGGAGAAGCCGGAGCCGCCCATGATGGCGCCGGAGACGGCGAAGGACAGGACGAGGAGCATGGGAACTGTGACTTTCATATCGTGTCTCCGAATTCAGCAGCGAGCCCGAGCAGCGCGACCGCGCCCATGAGCCCGACGTAGGTCATCGGGAGGTAGATCCAGCCGAGCCAGGAGAGGCCAGTGGCGATGGCGACGACCGCGACGGCGCCGACGCGGGCGAGCGTCGAGGGGAAGAGCGCGCCGATGCAGACGAGCAGGAGCATCCCCGCGAGCGTCCCCCAGCGCTTGTCGATGGGGATGCCGGTCTCGATCGCGGCTGTCGAGGAGACGGGCTCAGTGATGGTGATCGTACGATTCCGTTCGACGGTCATCTCGACGACCCAGTCGGTCTCGTTCATCCCGCCGGTGAGCGGGTGGGTGTACTGGTAGGTGTTGACGGCGCCGAGGTTCCCGTCGAGGAGGATGTTCGAGTCGTTCCCGCGTTCGTGGATGACGATGTCGAACGAGGAGGTGTTGTCCTCGGGGTCCTCGTACGCGACGACGAGGTTGTTCGAGGACTCGTTGACGTAGGCGTCGTACTGGATGGTGTCGCCCTTAGGGCTGGTCCAGCGGATCTGCCCGACCTCAAGCGTAGCCGTTCCGTTGACTGCTGCAACATATGCGCCGAGATCGCGTCGGGCACCGTCGGTGTTCTCGATGATCAGGCGGTAGCGGACGCCCTCCTCGAGGTAGGTTTTGAAGACAGCATCCGAGCCGAGTGTGTCACCGGCGACAGCCTGCCACTCGAGCGTGCCGTTGTTCTCGATAGGGCGCTCGATGTAGAGCGTCGTCTCGGCGGGCTCGAACTCGCCGGTGAGGTCGTTGAGCGTGAGTTGTTGGTAGACTGCGGTCTCGCCTTCGGGCAGCAGGTAGACGCTCCCCTGGTCGAAGACCGAGCGGATGGCGACGGTACGCGATCGGTAGCCGTCGACGTTGACCTCGATGATGTAGCCGCGGTCGACGGGCACACCGGTGAGGTCGATCGTCCCGTCGGTGGTCTCCTTCTCGAAGATCAACTCGCCGCTGTAGAGCTTCGCGGTGACCGTCGCGGAGCCGTCGATGAGTTCACCAGAAGTGACGTTGACGATGCGGAGCGTCGATGGCGAGCGGATGGTGCGCGACTCGGATTCGACGGAGTTCCCGTACTCGTCGGAGACGTCGACGTGCCAGGACGCCGACCCGCCGTCCATCGTGTACGAGACGCTCGCGGTCCCGTTACTGTTCAGCGTGTCGGTGCCGACAACGTCGCCGTCGACGACAAAGTCCGCGGTCAGCGTGTCGCCGTCGAGGGCGAAGTCCGTGTCGGAGAGGTTCGCTGACAGGGTTATATCGCGCGTCGTGAGGGACGTGTTGTCGGCGGGATCGAGAGACTCGATAGACGGCGAGTAGTGCTGGACGTCGAACGACCAGGTCGAAGACGTCGTGGTGGACCCGAACGAGTCGGAAAGTTCGACGTGCCACGTCTTCGGACCGTCTTCTAACTCGGTCGCTTGGTACATGACGGTCCCATTCGAGGAGACGGAATCTGTGGCGACCTGCGTACCGTTGAGATACCAGATCAGGTCGACTGTGTCCCCGTTGGCACCGAAGTCAGCGTCTGCGACATCGACCGAGAGCGTGACGTTCTCCTGTGCGAGGGTCTCGGAGTTCGGGCTCGGGTTGGTGGCCGACGGAGAACGAGTCTCTGCGAGGATGCTCTCGTCGTCGAGGACGACGCTCGGCGTGCCGCCGTCCTGTTCGAAGTCGATCTGGACGTCGATGGTGTCGGAGTCCTGCTCGAGGAGCGAGAGCGTGTGATTCCCGGCAGAGGAAACCGTCGTCTGGGCTAAGGTCTTGCCGGAGACGTCGTCGGTGACGGTAATCGTCGCGGTCGCGTTAGTCAACTCGGCGATGTCGACGGCTGCCTGCGTCGCGCGTTCAGCCGTGTGCTGAGACTGATAGCTCCCGGACGTCGGGGTGAATCCAGAATCGTGGAACTCATCGAAGTAGCTGGTAGCACTCCCTGAGTTCGGAGCCTGTGCGTAGGGACCGTAGGACGTCCCATCGATACCAGACAGAGTCGCAGAGGTGGATGCGATCGGAGATTGGCGCGGAGATGAGTCGTCGTCGACGTAGTAGACGATGTCTCCGGTCGAGTGGTCGTAGTCGATCGCGAGACGGTAGTACGTGTTGTAGCTCAGGGATGCAGTCGTCTCGCTCTCGAAGTTGCCAGACGTCCAGTTGTAGATCCCGAGACGGCTCTGTCCGGGATGTATCGCGAGTTGGTATCCGTCGCTCGATGTCGTGTTGGAGATGGCGAAGCCGCCCTGACGGTCTCCGAGATAGATCCACGTTTCGAGGGTGAGGTCGTCGCTGATCTGTCCGGCGATGAGGTGGTTGTCGTTACCGTCGCTCGGGGATACCTCAGCGGCGTACTGCCCGGAGTAGGGATTGGTTGACGTCACGGACCAGCCGCCTGTAGACGAGTATTCGTCGAGGTTTCCGTCCTCGAATCCGTCGGTGGTCTGAGAGTCCCCGAGAACGACGCTCGCACCCGCCCCCGTCCCCTCGATACTCATGTTGGTGATGGTAGCGTCCTCGAAGTCCGAGTCGGTCGTGTGCTGGCTGACGACAGACACGTTCGCGGCAGCAACGGGTGTAGCGGTGACGACCAGGAGGACGGCGAAGACCGCGAAGGAGACGACTCTCGACCGCTTCATAGTCTCCCTCGCATACGTGCGACCTGTTGCTTCTCTCTCGTCACCGAGGAGACGACGAGGTAGACCAGCAGATCGATGAAGAAGATGGGGACGAGGAGGATGTAGACAGCGTACTCGATGTGCTGGAGCGGCTCCCAGACCCACGTGTTCTGAACGTACGGAAGCGACTCCGCGACGGCGAACGCCTCAGCGCCGGCCGTGTTCAAAAAGAGGATCAGGCCGACGACCTGAGCGACGCCGATCGCGACGAAGATGACGGTTCGAAGGTTCACGACGGCGACCCCCCGAGGAGAACAGCGCGGGAGAGTGCCGTCACGAACGCGCCGACGATGACGATGGAGAAGAACCACGTCACGACCTGCTGGCCGTATAGGCAGTTCTTCGCGCCCTCGACGACGGTCGGCCATTTCGGATCACAGGCGACCGCGAACATAGGATTAGTGAGCGATTCGAGGACGTCCTGGAGGAGGATCGAGACGAAGGCGGCGAGCCCGATCTGGAGGTAGGTGTAGAACGTCGCCATCAGCGACCACCGAACTCCTGATTCCAGAGGTCATCGATGTCGGCGATGCCCGTCTCCCACGTGTTCTCCCAGACGCTCGTGTCCCAGAACCGGTCTTGGAGGTTCTGGTCGGACGCGGCTTCCTCGAGGCGCTCGCGTTCGCGTTCCTGCTCGCGCTCCCACTCGCGTTCGAGTTCCGTCTCGCGCTCGTACTCCTGGGAAGCCTCGTACACCGGGTCGACGCGCGTCTCCGTCTGCATCTCTTGGAGGCGCTCCTGCTCGAGTTCCTGCATCCGTTCGAGTTCGGTGGTGAGGTCGAGTTCCGTCTCGCCGACGCCTTCGAGTTCGGTCGGTCGGACGCCGACGTCGCCCCGGTAGTCGGCCGGGGAGTCGGCCAGTTCGCGCTCTCGCGCACGGGTGTCGATGCCGACGTCCTCGATCTGACGCTGGGCTTCCTCGAGGCGCTGCCGTGCGTCCTCGGTGACGGAGGTCTCCATCCCGGTCGGGTTTCGGCGGGACCGCGCCCTGCGAGCGCTCCGTACGTCGTCGAGGCTCCGGCGTTCTGCGCGGCGGCGGAGTTTGGCGGCCTCGGCGGCCGGGTCGCTCCCGGTCTGCTTGGCGAGCTTCTGCCGGAGGTCGTCCTCGGGGATGCGGCGGAGCGAGGAATCCCACACTTCGCCCATCTGGTCGGGCTGGACCGACTGGGACTGGCTCTCGCGTTCCATCCTGCGAGCGCGGCGGCGCTCCTCCAGGACGTCGGCGTCGACGGTCGGTCCCTGCGCGGCCTCGACGTCTCGCTCGCGGGTGGCCTCGACGTCGTCCAACTGCTCGCGCCGGACGTCTTGCTCCTGTTCGGCGAACTCGCGGAGTTCGTACTGTGCCTGGTCGAGTTCCTGCTCGCCGACGAAGTCGCGGTCGAAGTCGTACTGTCGGTTCACGTCCGGGTCGACGTCGACGCGATCGACGTCGCGACGGCCGTCGGGACCGGTCAGGTCGAGTTGCCCGCGGTCGTTTCCGGCACCGGCGAACTCCCTGAGTTTCCGGCGTTCCGCGGCGGCGTACTTGTTGACGACGTCGTACTTCGCACGGCGGATGGTCCGTGAGAGCTTCGACGTCGCGGCCAGCGCGAGTTCCTCGTTGTCGATGCGACCGCCGGGGACGCGGTTGAGTACCTTCTGACCGACTCCTGTTGGTTCAGCGCGGGCGACGAACGTCGCGGTGTCGGATAGCAGTTCTTCACCGGGCTGAACAGCATAGCGAGGAACTTTCTCAACAGCACCTCCAGTGTACCGAGCAACACGGCTACTCTGACCGAATCGGGACGCTGCTGATGCTTTGGCGGCTTTCCCCGCTTTTGACGCAGCACCCAGGCCGCCTACAGATACTGCGAGAGATCCCACGAACTGTCCCGAGGTGCTCCCCGGGTTGGTCTCTAACTGAGATTCGAAGTCCCGGCGAACGGCTCTGGCGGCTTCAGTAGTCTGGTCGATGACTTTCTGGTTGTCCTCGTCCACTGCGAACTTCGCGTACTCCACTCCTTCGAGGACGCCCTTTGCGACCTGCGGGACGTTCCCGAGTTGGACGGCACCTTGGACGAGCCCGCTCTGGAACTCCTCGCTGCGGGTCCGTCCAGTCTCTTGGTTCTCGATGACGGCCGTCGCCCAGTCGGGGAGATAGTCGTCGACGGCGTCGTAGCTCTCGCGGGTGATGATCTGCGTTGGCCCGTACTTCTCGGAGGCGTCAACGACGTCTCTCGCGAAGTTGTCGTAGCCGGCGGACTGGTCCTCGAGGAACTGTTCGACCTCGTCCTCGTCGCCACCGAGCCCGAACGACCAGTCGATGTCGCCGAAGCGTTCTCGGTTCTTGCGCGCTTCGCTCTCGGAGAGGATGCGAGCCTGAACGTTGCCGCCCTCGGCACCCGTGATCACGACGCGGTCCGGACTGACGCCGGCCTGTTGGGCGAGTTGCTGTCGCTTCTCTCGGGCGACGCTCTCGGGGAGTTCGGAGTCGTTGTCCGTGGCACCGACGCGTTCGAGGAGTTCGTCCTCGGCCATCTGGCCCTGTCGAAGGAACTCTTCCTCGGTGCCGTCGGTGGCGATACCGCCGCCACTCACGCGACTCTCTCGTCGAGGCGAGAGCGTCTGGTCGGCCTGCGAGCCGGTGGAGGCGTTCCTGCGCTCCTCGGCGCGTTGGCGGAACTCGCGGGCGGCGTCCTCGTTGAAGACGAAGCGTCGGGTGACGGTGCGTCCGTCAGCGGTCTGGACGGTCGCGACGTAGCCGCCTTCGGTGGCTTCGCGGATGTCGGTCGACCGGACGTCGCCGTCGACGCTGTTTCGGACGCGCTCGTTGACGAGGTTCATCTCGGCCTGGTCGCGGAGCTTGTCGCGCCCGCTGTCGGTGAGTCGGACGTCGACGTTCCCCGATTCCTTGAGAACGAACTGGTAGTCGTCCTGGTCGAGGTCGTCGTACTGGTTCTCGAGCGCCCTGCGCTGTTGGTTGATCTGGTACTGGACGGCGGGGTTGGAGGGATCGATCTCCTCGTTCCGGTCGACGACGCGCGGGGGTTGTGAGGCGTCCGAACCGGGCTGGGTGCCGCCGGATTGCTGCCTCGAGGGGCGCTGGGGGGCGGGCGAACTGCCGACGTTCGGGTCGTCGGGAGCGCCGGGGATGCGACCGCCCGCGCGGGGCGTGGGTTCGTCGGGCTGCTGGTCGGGCGAGGACCGGCTGTCGGATGCGGCCCCGCCGCTACTCTTGGTGTCGGTGGGCTGGTCGGGCGAGTCGGGTGTGATGACGCGGTCGTCGTCGCCGCCTCCCGAGGACGATGATCCAGTTGAACCAGAGTCCGGGGAGGAGGTCCCACCGCTGCCTGTCGTGTCGGTGGGTTGATCGGGCGAGTCGGGAGTGAGGACGCGATCGTCGGAGCCGCCGCCCCCCGACGACGAGCCGCCCGACCGGTCTTGGCCTCCACCGCGGTTTCTTCCACCGCCACCTCCGCCGCCTCCTCCTCCACTCCTCCCGCCGCGACTACGACCATCGTTGTCGGCGCCGGACGAGGAGGACCCGCCGCTGCCTTTCGTGTTAGTCGGTTCGTCGGGATCGTCGGGAGTGAGGACGCGGTCGTCGGAGCCGCCGCCTCCCGACGACGAGCCCGAGTTTCCGCCGTCGTTGTCGTCGTCTTCGTCGGGGGACCCGGGTGCGCCGGGGATGTAGCCCGACATCAGGCCACCTCCTCGTCAGGAGTGCCGAAGCGACGTTCGAGGTACTCGCTGAGGCGCTGGAGTTCGGGCGTGTTCGAGAGTATCGGCGACATCGCGTAGAGGCCGAAGAAAGACCCGAACGCGAGTCTATCGACCACGGTCATGTCGACGGTCTCGAACGCGGAGAGCCCGATCGCGGCGAAGGCGGCGATACCGACGACGGTGAGAAGCGTGTTCCGCTCTCGAATCTCGATGCCGACGGAGAGCGAGGTCATGAACCCGCGGAAGACCCATGCGAGAAGCAGGATCATCAGCATCTCGAATGGGAAGACGAGAGTTTCGACGGTCTCTGCCTCGAGGGGGGTGGCCTCGACGAGCGAGTTCAGTTGGACCATGTGGAGCACGAGGAAGATGCCGAGGAAGCAGCCGATGACGAGGCGGTCGTGCGCCATCCGCGAGGTGAGCTTATCGAGGTTCATCAGAACGGCACCCCCAGGAACAGCGGGAGGGAGACGCCGATCCCGCCGCCGCCACCACCGCCGGCGATGGACTGTGCGAGGGCGGGTCCGAAGAGGCCGAGGGCGACGCCGCCGGCGAAGATGAGAACCATCATGACCTGCTGTCGAGTCGAGAAGTCGATTTCGGCGAGCTTGGCGCGCGTCGCCTGAAGGTTCATGTCCTCCTGCGAGACGTTGCTCCCGAACAGCCGGTAGGCGTCGCGGAAGGAGATGGCGCGTCCGTCGTAGCCTTCGGTTTCGGCGTGGATGGCGACGTCCTTCCCGGCGCCGTCGGTGCGGAGGTGTTGGTCGTAGTTCCCGCGCCGACGCTGGCCGGCGGTGTAGGCGGCGATGGGGTCCATGATCTCGGCGGCCTCGGCGAGGGTCCAGACGGTGGGGTACTTGCCGTTGACGAGGCGTGGAGCGGTCAACTGGTCGCTCTTGTAGGCCTTCCCGTCGTTGAGACGATACTCGTTCTCGGTGGTGTGCCACTCGGCGGCGCGTGGGATGACCATACCGTCGCCGTAGATGACGTTGATGATGGTGTCCGCGCTGGTGGTTTTGAGCTTGAGTTTGTAGCCGGCGTCGATGAACTTGTCACCGAGGACGCCGGACTTCGGGACGAAGCTGAGGATCTTGAAGAAGAGGGTGAGGGCGAAGACGGCCCAGCCGTCGAAGATCACGCGGGCAACGCGGGCGAGTCCGTCTGCGGCGCGCTTCGCGTTGGAGTCGTCGTACTCGAAGTCGATGTGTCGCTTGGCCTGCTCGAGGCGACTGGGGTGGTCAGTCTGTTCGTCCGGCTGTGCGTCGGTCGGTTCGAGTGGGTCGTCGTGAGGTTCGTCGTTCGTCATGGTGGATCACCAGGGGAGCAGCGACCGGAGGCCGCCGCTCTTGCTGCTGTTGGACTTGCTCTCGCCGAGGCGCTCGTGGGAGACGTGCATCTCGGTGAGTCCCTCGAAGAAGGTGCCGTCGCCGAGGGACTGTCGGTCGGTTCGGACGTCGGCGAGGACGGTTCGGATGGCTTCTTTCTCGGCGTCGGACCAGTCGTTTCGCACGCCGGGGAAGCTGTCGCCGTTGATGTCTTGGGCGATCTCGCGGAAGACGCCGTCACAGAGGTCGGGGTACTCGCGGCCGCGGACGACGCGGTCAGCGAGGTTCTCGTTGAGGAGTCGCCGGCTGCGATCGTCGTAGTAGTCCTCGTCGTGACTGGCGAGCATCTCGCTCGAGGAGAGGAACGGTTTGAGGATGGCGACGAGTTCGTCGTACTCCTCGGACTCGACGTCGGTCTTGGTGAGTCGGTCGAGGAGTTCCTCGGGTTCCATATCGCGCAGCACGTCGACGGCGGGTCCGTCGGAGACGCCGCGGTTGGTGACGGCGCGTTCGAGTTCCTGCTCGGCGCGTTCGTCGAGTTCCTGCTGCTGGAGTTCGCGCTGGGCGTCGGCGGGGTCTTTCCCACCGAGCATCAGGCTCTCACCCCGTTAGACGCGGCTTCTTTGCTGATGGCGCCGTAGACGGCGACGAGACTGACGAACGCGAAGGCGAGCGCGACGACCTGAAGAACGGGGCTGCCGATCGTGACGAGGCCGTCGGTCTGCGTGTTGACGGTGACGCTCCCGCCGCGAAGAGCGAGGACGCCCCACGCGATGAGGCTGAGGAGCGCCCACATGCCCTCGGACTGGTGCCCTTTCCAGACGGTCACGCAGAGAAGCGCGACGAGTCCGAGGAGCCCGAGTCCGAGTTGCTGGGCGACGAGGAGCGTCACGAGAGCCACCCCGCGATGACGAGGACGGCGGCGGCGAGGGCGATGAACGGGAGGGTCGCGCCCGTCGCCTCCATGCCCTTGTTGACGTCTTTGGTGGTGTCGTCAGGTGCGTTGAACTGGTAGTCGATGCTGACGGATGCGCCGTCGGGGACCGAGGACCCGTTCAGGCGTTCGATTTCTCCGGTCGATTCGTTCCAATGGTAGTCGACGCCCTCCTCGAGCGTCGATCCGTTGTAGGTGACTGTGACGTTCGCGCCGAAGTCGAAGGCGACGTCGCTCTTGTCGACGAGGTTGCCGGCGTCGGAGAGCGTGATCTGCTCGGCGGCGTCGAACTGCTCAGCGCTGGTGTTGTAACCGACGCTGAAGGCGCTGATGGCGAGTGCGCCGAGGACGACGACGACGGCGAACGTCGAGATGAATGATGAAGTCATGGCTCAGGGTGTGGTGTGAAACGGTAGGATGGTGGCAGGTTGTGCGAGGGGGTGCGGGGTTACCGACCGCCGCCGCCCATGCCGCCCATACCTCCGAAGTAGGAGAGGGCGACGCCCGCGCCGACGGCGATGAGGCCGACACCGATGAGGGTGAAGGCGGTGCTGCCGTAGTTGGCGAAGGTGTCGAACATCTGCGTCCAGGTGTTGTTGTACTGGGGGTTGGCGACGATTTCGGTGTTGTAGAGCGCACCGAGGACGATGAGGGCGACGACTGCGATGATCACCCCCTGCGCGACGACCATGATCGACCCGCCGATTCGGGCGGTTGTGCTCGCGTCGTCGGCGAGATGCTCGGTCTTCGGCTCGATGCCGAGACGCTGAGTCACTCCGAGAGCGTACTCGAGAGCGGGTCGCATCTCGCCGTCCGTACTCTCGATGAACTCCTCGATGGGGTTCGCGTTCTGGTTCGATTCGATTTCTTCGACGGTTTCCACCTCGAGGGAGGTGTCGTCGACTACGGTGGCACCCGGCCCCAGACGCGCACCCGGAGCGGGGTGATCTGCTACTATGGCAGACATATCTCAGACCATGTGATGCTACGTATTATATTTCCGGGTGTTTTTTGACGTAATATACGGATTACAGGGAGTAGAAGCCATATGACGAACCATATGGCCACCCGATAGTATAACACAAATCAGGAGAATCTGGTGATTGTATGTCAGTAGAGACTATACAAGATGACAGAATGTCTGACCGGGAGGAAGGGGAGTCCCGGTCGGTCGTGCAGATGGGCCAACGACAGTCGGTCTGCATCCAGCAACTGATTCGGGAGATGGTCGGCGACCTCGAGACGCAGGCGCTCCGCAGCGAGACGCGGAACGTCGTCGACTACGGCGGCGCGCTGTACATCAACCCGACGGCGTGGGGGCTGGACTGGCACGAACTCGAGGCCGGGTCGGAGGTCGTGGTCCGGACGTTCCCGGATGCGATTCTGATCACGCGGGAGGACGAGGATGTCTAAGCGAGCCGAGGAGGAGATGCGGAAGTCGACGCGAGAGAAGATCATCGACGACGCGCAGATCCAGTGCCACCAGGCGCGGTCGGATGTCATCGAGACGCGACTGCAAATCGATGCGGTTCCTCGACAGGTTCGGAAGGGGTTCCAGCAGTCGATTCTCGCGTACTACCACGCGCTGAGGCCGCTCCGGACCGAGGGGATCATCAACTCGTGGTGGAAGTCGGTGACGCTGTCGGAGGACTGGATTCGGGCGGTGATGTTCGAGACGGAGGATGGCGACGAACTCGCCGTTTCGCCGGAGAACGCACAGTCGAAGATGGCGTCGGACTCGTTCCAGTACGTCGGTGTCGAACTGCATCAGGGACTGGATACGCTGGAGTCACTGGACGACGCGACCGAGGAGACGACGACCGTGGTCGGCGGGATGCGTGGTCGGCGTGAGGAGACGACGACCCGGCCGCTCGTCCTGGAGACGGAGGTACTGGTCGACATCTCGCGCGTCCTCGACGAGGCGGCGACGAAACTCGGGTTCGCTCCCGACATCGACCTGCAAGACGCGGAGGCTGAGGTCGTATGAGCTCGACGGGTGAGACGGTAGACGTCAGCGACCGGATGGAGTCGCACGCTCCACCTGAGAATCTCGCGAGCCACATGAGCGAGATGCCGAAGCCGGTGATGGAGAACCTGATTCTCCGGCGGAAGGTGTGGCCGCGGATGAACGTGTGGAACGAGAACTGGATGTGCTTCTTCGCCGGCGGGACTGGCTCGGGGAAGTCGTACGCGACGCTCCGACTCGCGTCGGCCCTCGATCCGACGTTCCACGTCGGCCGTGTCGCGTACTCCGTCGAAGAGTTCCTGAAGCTGGCCGCGCAGGACCTGCCGGAGGGTGCGATCATCGTCCTCGAGGAGGCGGGCGTGGCGGCGGGGAACCGCGACTGGTACACGATCGCCAACAAGGTGCTGGACGCGCTGACGCAAACGTGGCGGCACCAGAACAACGGCGCGATCATGACGGCGCCGGACTTCGACTTGATCGACAACCACGTCCAGCGGCGTTTCCACCACCTGATGGTGATGGAGGGGAAGAACGAGGCCGAGGGGATCTCGAAGGCCCGCGTCAAGTACATCCAGACGAACCACGAGATCGGGAAGATGTACAAGAAGTACCACCGGATGATCGGAGACGACGGCGTCCTCCGGCGGTACAAGCACATCAAGTTCCGTCTGCCCGATCCAGAGGTGATCGAGGCGTACGAGAACACGAAAGACGACTACTCCGAGGGTCTCGTCGGAGACCTGCTGGAGCAGATCCAAGCGGAGCAGGCGAAGAACGAGAAAGAAGACCTCTCGCCGATGGAGGTGGCGCAGGAGATTCTCGACGAGGACCGAGTCGGAGATTACATCAGCGAGGCGTCTGGTGGCGAGTACTTCGATCGGGACCTGCTGAAGATGGACTGGAACGTTTCGGAATCGCAGTCGAAGCAGATCAAGAAGTATCTGGTCCGGGAGGCTGATCTCGATGTCATGTGAGGAGAGGTCCGAACGACACCCCCACACCCCCACACCCCTGTGTGTTTATACTAAGTTGAGATACGCGACTGGGGTCGAACCGAGTCGGTCGAATCGGTCGGTCTTCGGCGTTTCATCGCGTAGGCGGCGGGCGAGCGCGGCCTGCACGCGGTCCTCGTGGAGGTGTTCGTGATGCGCTTGTCCGATGTCGATGAGCACGGCAAGAGGACGGCCGCTCAGCAGCAGGAGTCTCGGGACTCGGCGTTCCGGTACGGGCTGGCGCTCGGCGCTGCTGTCGGCCTGTCGGGCGGGATGTTCGTGACTGTCGTCGCGCTGCTGGTGGTAGCATGACTCTGCTCGATCGATTCCACGAGGAGTACGAATCCGACGGCGCGCTCGTGCTGTTCCGCTGTGCCGAGTGTGGCTACACGTCGATGAGCCTCGGACTGTTCCACGCGCACTGCGAGAAGCATCGAGGCTACACTCGCTTCGGTATCCAGGTCCCGTTCACAAAGACGTCGCCGGGACGGTTCGAGGGCCTGATGGAACTGACCGAAGTACTGCGCGTCGAAGAGACGTCGACGATCTCCCTCGAGGACGTGGAGGGTCGACGATGATCGGCGGATCGGTCCCGCTGCTTCAGGCAGTCACGGCTCTCCACGTGGTGATCGTGGCGGGTATCTTCGTGTGGTCTGTCTGGCCGGGGATTCGCGAGGTTTCGTCGCGCTCTGCATCTGGTCAGTTCCGTTTCTGTCCGCACTGCGGCGCCGCGGCGGCTCACGCGTACCACGGTGGAGTCGCCCTCGAGTCGGTGCGGGTCTCGGAGAAGTCGAGTCAGCACATGCGGTGTCCTGACTGTAGTGTTACGTCGGTAGTCATCACGGAGGATGATCGATGACCTCTGTTCGAGGTCTCCTCGAGGAGGTCGTGCCGTGGCCGACGGTCCGGTTTGCGGGGGTTCGTGTTCCACGGCCTCCAGGTGGCCGCGTCCCGTGGCCGACAGTCGCGGACTCGAAGTCTCACTACGAGGCGGCTTTGCTCGATGCGATTCGGGAGACCGTCTCGATCGGCGACGACGTCGTCATCGCCGGCGGTGAGTACGGCGTCTCGTCAGTCGTCGCAGCGAATCAGGCGGGCCACTCTGGCACCGTCACGTGTTTCGAGGCGGCAAGAGATGTCGCCGAGAGAGCAGAGGAGACGGTGACGCTGAACGGCGTCGGTCACCGAGTGAACGTTCGGAATCGAGTCGTGGAGACTGAGGGACTGACACGAGGCGAGGACGTCGGCCGCCCGATCCGGCTGGATCGTGTCGACTCACCCGACGTGCTGGTTGTCGATGTCGACGGCGCCGAACTGGACCTCGTCCGAGCACTCTCGTCCTCGAGGCTCTCGCCCCGCGCCGTCGTGGTGGAGCATCACGCTGTCCCCGGAGGCTCGGACTACAATCCGGGGAGAGTCGTGTCGGCGGTCGAGGAGGCTGGCTATCAGATTGTGGCCGTTCACACGCGAAAGATACCGCCTCGATTCGGAGGGCAGGAGACCGTTCTGATCGGGAGGCAGAGCCGATGAGTGAGAACTTACCCGGTGTAGTCTTTCAGTTCGCCTCAATCGTTATCATAGTCGTCATCCTGGTCGTCGTGGCCTACGTGTGGCTGTTCCAGCCACTCGGGAGGATGAAACGATGAGATTCGGTCCAGGGTATTCAGAACCGCCGAGAGTATTCGTCTGGCTGTTTGTCGGCGCCATGGCCTTTGGACCGTGGATCTATGGATACCATCAGGGTGGGGCGGTCGGAGCCGTGCTTGCGGCAGGACTGGCCTACCTGCTGTACTGGGGCGTTTCTCTCACGCTCAGATATTAGATCTCGCTGAGACTCGGACTTCCGAGAATCACCTACCCCCGGAGATCGCTCTGCTGGTGTCACTATCTCTTGACAGATACTGCAAAGCGTGCTGAATACAGGGCGCAAATCGGTCACTCGCCCCTGCCGAGCTCGATGGGAGGTATAGCTGCTATACTTCGAGAGGCTCGCCAGAGTCGTTCCAGAGTAAAATAGCGCCGACAATTGCAACGACTGACCATGCGACTATCGTAAGCGTATTGTCCTCCACGTATCCGGCTATGGCGAGAGCGAGGCCGAGGAGAATCTGAATACCGTACAGAAGATGTCTGAGGTTCATACTATAGAGGCAGTACAATACAGTATATATCCTATGTCGAGTCACGCACCCAGCTATCTACGGCCGTGTCATCACTGATTAAGTAGAACGAACACCGATGGCTTGCTGAACTCACCCTCTGTATTCACCATGACGCTCTGACAGTCATTCGAGTAAATCTAGTCGGGAGATGCTTCCGAGAAGAGAGGTTCAGCGGACTTGCTAAGTACCTCACGTAGGTCTGTCACAGCTCCGCTTGAACACTACTCAATCAGTCCAGCGGTCAGTATCGCCAAACTCCTCATCTCCGTCGAAGGGTTCCGGCATATCGGTCTCGTTGTCAGCGTTGAGTAACAGATACCCCAGAGCAAGTGCCGTGTTGTAATCGATATACTTCGGATTTCGTTCGCCCACATATAGTGTCGAGTTCTCATACACCTCCGGGGAATCATCACTGTCAGTATTCAGTGCCCAGAACTGCCATCTCACCCCCTCTGTATCTTCTATTTTCACTACGATGTTGGACTCTGAGCGGCTGTCTACGAACTCGAAGGAAACGTCCTTGTTGAGATGATCTGTGTCTGTTGTCCAGTACTCCCATCCCTCACGGATTTCTTGGCGGTACCCGTCTTCTTCAACGCTTGAGACAGTCCCAGCCGTGTCGAAGTAGACGCGGAACGTAGTCGTATTCCAGCCGTATGAACGATTTTCGAGATTCGGTTTTGGGATAAGCAACGTATCAATCGTCGCGTTCATCTGAGGTATCGTGTAGCTGTTGGAGTGCTCAAGCCCTCGCGTGTGACCCAGTTCGTGAATGATGATGTCTCGGGTGGTTGATGCTGCATAGTCATCTTCAACTCGGACAGTCGTCGGGTCCTCGGCGGTATCGAACTTATCCAGAACTGGAGCACAACCGACTGTTGAATCGTCGTACCCGTCGCAGTAGCTAATCGTATCGACGAACTGAATCAGAATCTGCGCTTCGGACGGATCGGGTTCATAGGTATAGTTCACGCGATAGCTTCCCGCTGAGCGATTATTCCAGAAGGCCAGTGCATCAACGACAGGCTGCTTAAATGAGCGGTTCCGTGCATCATCCCCGATTCTGTACCCAACACGAACGGTATTGCTGGCAAACGGATTTGATGGCGGTTCGGGTGTGAGTGATTCTGAAGTGGGAGTCTCTGTAGAAACCGTCTTCACCGGCGTTGGTGTGTTCTCAGTCGGTGAATTTGTTTGCGACTCTGGTGTTATCGGCTGCGTAGCTGATTCGACGCTAGTGGATGGAGGAACAGCCTCTCCACTACAACCCGCAAACAGCACGAGGAAACAAACCAGAACTTGATACTTCCTCATGTAGTCAATTTATAGTATGCTGAAATATATCTTTCGACGCCAAAGAAACAGCTGAACAACTAGAGAACAGATGGCGCTATCGCCTCGAAGAAAGGTACGTCCACAGCCGATGACTCGAAACAGGAACGCTTGGCTCTGTTGAAATCCTCAGCCGCTGATGGTTTGCTGAGGCCGTGCTGAATACAGGGCGCGAATGCAGCACGAGATTCGGCTCAATCTACGAAAGTGGTGATTGCTCAGGGGGCGGTAACGTTGTTGTGGGCGCGGAACTCAGGACATCAATCATCTCTCAACAAGTGGCGCTTTCAGATTTCGGAAGGCTCGAATGCGTCACTGGGGTCGTGTGGAGGATCCTTATCCTTCAGTCTACTTCGCTAATAAAGGATAGCACCTCATCGGTATAGCGGTCCGGGGCAACGAGATGTACTGCATGTCCGTATCCCTCGAAGGTAGCGAGTTGACTGTTCGGCATCATTCCGTCGAGTCGCTCGGCCAAACCTTTGTGGGGGCTCTCACTGCCGACGAGCAGTAAGGTCGGGGTGGATAGCTCTTCGAATGGTTTGAGGTTCCACCAATCGAACTCCGCCGCAGCACCCAACTCGGGCAGGAGAGTCTGATGGAAGATATCCACGTGGGCGTCCCAAGCCGGTGATGAGCGAAGCTCGGTAAGTTCATCCGGTGTGAATTTCGCAAAGTCGCTGACGACCATCGATAGTGCCTGCTCGTTCTGCCCCTCTTCTATCAACGCAATCGTCTTCCCCATGGTTTCTTTCAGGACGGCTTTAATGTCCTCGTCGGGCGGGGCAGCAGGCTCGTGCGGGATTACGCTGGCGAGATTGTCGGTTCGCAGGGCTGCCCATAACGCGTAGTTGGCTCCTGAGGAATGACCAAGCAGGTGGACTGGTTCGTCGATCGACTCGACGACCGCGACCACGTCGGCAATCTGTGCGTCCGGACTTGCATCGTCAGAAGACGCGCTGTCGCCGTGGTTCCGTCTGTCCATGGCGTAGACTGTAGTCTGTTCCGCGAGCCTAGAGCGGACATTACCGATGTCCCATATCGACCGATCGATCATCGCCCCGTGGACGAGAACCAGCGGCGGCCCGCTTCCCGATCGCTCGTACCAAATCTCAGTTCCATCTGCGGACGTAACGGTTTCCATTTCTCCGCTGTTGTCTGATGGTGTTGCTTTGGCCATGCTTGGTCTACGGGACGCTGGCAAGTGAACTGGTAATATATTCACGCCCGGATTGTGTTAGGAGGTAATGAGTGAACTGGGACGGATGAGACGGAACGATACTGAATTCATGCTCTAAATGTTGCACGAGTGTTTTACCAGTTGGTGGATCGTTCGTAATTCTCCGCGTTACTTCGGTGGCCTATATTTCGTATCAAGACTTTCCTGAACGCGGCATCACGATTGAACGACGGATGACACCACGAGTGCAACTCAACGAGTGGGAGACACTGATTGATGAACTACGTCGATTCGGTCGCGCGGGTGATGTAACGGCTACTGATGATCGGATTCATATCGACTTCGGCTCTGCACGTGTCGAATTGTCGCGCGATGGGACGCTCCAGACTGGGATGCCATTGCACGATTTCACGCACGATGACACCGTCGTGGTTGTCGTGGATCACGACGCCGGCACCCTCACAGTTGACGCAGATACGGTAAGCTACACGTTCAGGCGGCCAAGTGGGTGATGACTACATCCTCTGTATTCAGCACGACGATCGTGACAGTCATTGGAGCAAATGTAGGTGGTACAGGTGCTTCCGAGAATCCCCCACTCCCGGAAATCCTCTGCTGGTGTCACTATCTCCTGATAGGGACTGCAAAGCGTGCTGAATAGAGGGTACGTATCGGTTACGTGATGAGGTGAAGGCTTCGATTCAGTCCGTTATAGACGCCGCCTTCTCCCCGAGACCGATACGCCGCCCATAGATGAACAACCAGAAGATCAGCAGGACTTCGCCGACGAACGTGAACGCGGCGACCTCGAACGAGTAGCCAGTGAGGAGTACCCGGCCGAAGCTATCGATTACGTAGCCAACTCCCGCGATGGCCAAGAGGACGCCCAGCACCTTCGGAACGTACCCGGACTTATACGACGGGACAGCCCCCGATCGGTACACAAGATACCCCAGTAGCACCAGGTGGAGACCGACGAGGATCAATGCGGCATCCCAGATGTCGTAGAAGGCGTTGACGCCAAGCAGCGCTTGGGCGTAGTGCTGCTCCGTGCTGAATGCCGAAACCGAGTTGGCAGTGGTCAATATCGAAAGCACGCCCGTGAGCTGACTGATTGCCACCATGAAGATCCCGGCGAAGACGATTCTAAACCACGCCATCAGCAATGCGATTCCGCGGCTAACCGGCTCGAACACCACATACAACGCCCACGCGACAGTCAGATCGAGCACAGCGACCACGAAGAGACTCGCGATGGCGAAACGGAACGTTCCTTCGGCGTTCAGAATAGCGCTCGCGGTTTGCGCGGCGTTTCCCGGCGTGACAAGGGCATCTAACACGGCGAAATTGGCAAACGCCGCTAACGGCGTCATCACGAGGAGTGCGAGTCCAGCGATCAGACTCCCCCGACGCACCGAGTGATCCGCGAGATTCACTTCGTCCGACTCTGGGACGTAGCCTTCATCGGACCTGATTGTCGTTTCAACCATCCCTCCCAATGGTCACGTAGCCGCATAACCATATCTCTCAAATCGGTCATATACCGATTCTCTGGTTCACAGATGCGGTTTAACACGAACCGGGCGGGGTTCACCCTGTTGGAGATTCAACGATGCTGCACTCACTCTCTGTATTCAGTACGACGCTCGTGACAGTCAGTGGAGCATGCAGTTAAGACGGGTACTTCCGAGAATTACCTACTCCCGGAGATCCTCTGCTGGTGTCACTATCTCTTGATAGATACTGCAAAGCGTGCTGAATACAGCGCGCGAGTCAGTCACGAGACACTCACAGGCTAAGCAGTACTGAGCGGATAGAGACAGAATGAATGCGACACGAGAGCGTCATTCACCCAACCACGTCGGTGCTTCGGGGATCTCCTGTGGAGAGTTATAGTGTAACTGTTTTAGACACTCTGTGATGAATCCGACAATATCTCGGCCTGCTTCCGGTTCAAGGGTGATTACAGTACCGAGCCTGTCTCCTTGTGTGAAATGGAATAGTATCGCGTCGTCGTAAAAATTCACAGTACAATGGTTATTTCCGAGTTCGAACGGCTCCTCAGAAGTCTGATACTGATTTTCCTTCCGGTAATACTGTACCAGCTCCTCCATCTTCTCGTTTGAGTATAGAGAATCTACGTCGTCTCGCAGATATAACACATAATACTCATCTTCAGAATAGTGGATTGCTCCGCGGAAATATGGGCCTGCTTGCTTTTCGAGATAATTTACCAGACGATTAGCAGATTCTTTTGGCATATTGAATTATCAACCCTCGAATGAGGCTATTCTCTTAAGACTAAATAACTCCATAGGAAGCGTCCGATATGAACGTGATACTTGATGGATAGTTCAGCGCTGACAGCTTGGGATAAACAAGGCCTCCGAGCGAGATCCACCCTTTGTATGTAGCACGATGTTCGTGTCAGTCAATGGAGCAAATCTAGTTGGGACAGGTGTTTCCGAGAATGGTCCATTCTCGTAACCGACTGGTCCTCGAGGACGCCAAACCCCCCCGATTCGGGTGGAGATCGAGGCGACCGAACTAGCTAAGGTTCCGGAAAATAGAGATAACTACGATTACCGGAACCATGCAAACCCGTCCATACCCGTCAAAGTCTGGTCGTCGTCTCTGGCTCTCGCGAGCCGAGCAGCAGCGGCTCCTCGACTGCGTCGACGAGGACTACCCGAGACGTCGCATCGCCCTCGACCTCGCGCTGACCGGACTCCGCAGCGACGAGGTTCGGAACGTCGAACCGAGACACTTCGAGCGCCTCGACGGCGGCGACGACAAGTGGCGCCTCACAGTCCCGGATGGAAAGACTGGGACGCGGTCGACGCCAGTCTCGCGCGACCTCCGAGAGCGAGTCAAGTATCTGAAGTCCGCTGCTCGGCTTCGCGCCGATGAACCCATCATCGATGTCTCCACCAGGTCACTCCGCGACTGGATCGGAGAAGCGCGGGACGAACTCGCCGACGTCCTCGAGGACGATCGCTGGCACGACCTCGGGATGCACGACCTCCGACGCACCTGGGCGACGGACACCTTCTACTCGCTGGCGTTCGAGGGCGTCCCGATCGCCGAGGAGCTGACGATGGCGTGGGGCGGCTGGGCGATGACCGACTCCGGCCGCGAAACGTTCCGTCGCAACTACCTTGGCCCGGTCCCAGATCATGTGACAGCGAGCGCGATGGACCACCTACCTATCTCATAATTAGAACCAGAAGCGCACAGTGTGTGCGTACACGGGCGTTCTCGCACAGAGGTGAAGCACGGTGCATCTACCGAAGTCTTCATTTTCGAATGAGTCAGAATCGAAATATATCCTCTGCTGAAACCTGCTTGATTAGAGTTCTCGAAGCTCATCCCTCTCTTGTATAGTTCTACTGGCATCCGGTGGTTCCGATAGCCGATAGTGTACTGTTATGCTTCAATAGCCGCCAAATCGGATAGAACGACCTTTCCGCTATCTCCTGAAGTTCCAATCGGTGATGCGGGAACTATTGATTTTCAGCCTCACGAATGCACTCTGGATACTTCCAAACAGAGGCTGATCCACCGACATGACGAACAAGACATTCGAATTCGGGATGTTCGTCAAAGTATACAAACAACCACTCTCGATCACCGATCACAGTATCTGGGATTTCTTCGACCGTCGCTCGTGAAGGCAACTGCCGATAGATCGCATCAGGCGACGTCCCATCAATTTTAACCGAGCCAGGAGACCCTGTGCTGTACCGACGATTTGGTGCAGAGTAGTATTTATCTCGAGAGATTATCCAGTCTACATCACTACGTGACTCATAGACGGCACGATTTAGAATCTTGAGGTGCCGCTCACCCAGCCAATGGAGAATCCAATCATATGCCTCGCGAGAAACAGATGACCACACACCATTTGACTTCGAGAAATCGATTTGCTCTAATCTTTCGCGGTTCTCCTCTACAAATCGCGCAGCCGCTGCACGGATATCTCCTTCTAAGTAATAGACTGCAGAAAATCGGCCTTTAGTATTCGATCTTGTAATACCGTTACACCCAGAGACATGGAGACGCCGTAACTCGGCCCGCTCTTCAGGAGATAATTGGGATCTATTGATGTCTGGCTGTGGACTCTCAATAAGTGCCTCGTATGGCTCAGTCATTATTATATCAACTAGTATTCCAGCAGCGATGTCGTTTACGGTGTCAGACGTCGTCGAAAGAAAGGTGAAGTGAGGTGACCGGCGTGAGCCGGTGGTTCGGACGTTAGTCGCGGCGGACGGCGAGGAGCGCGGCGGCGAGGAGTGCCGTCACGGCGACGACGACACCGAAGCCGGGCGTACCCGTGCTCGTCTCCGTGTCAGCCGGTTCCTCGGTGGCCGTGCTCGGTTCCTCGGTGGCCGTGCTCGGTTCCTCGGTGGCCGTGCTCGGTTCCTCGGTGGCCGTGCTCGGTTCCTCGGTGGCCGTGTCCGGTGCGTCCGTCTCGGTCATCTCGGTTTCGGTCTCGACACTCTCGAGAACCGTCCCGTCGACGGTGAGCGTGTCGCCACCGTTGCGGACCGTGATCTCGTACGTGTCGTCGACTTCCTGCTCGCTGAAGTCGAACGTGCCCGAGAACGTGTTGTTCTCGGTGACGTAGACGGTCGCGGTCTTCAGGAAGCTCGGCTGCGTGTCGCCGCTGGAGCGGACGCGCAGGTTGAGTTCCGTACCGGGTGCGACGTTCGTCTCACCGGAGATCGTCTGCTCGGCAGCGGCCGAGACGTTGTACGGGTCGTCGAGCGTGTGCTCGGGCGTGACGACTTCGTACTGGTCTTCGACCGTCTGCTGCTCTTCAGCGAGGTCCGTAGCCTCGTAGACCGTGAAGTTGGCCGTGAGGCCGTCACCGTCTTCGAGGTCACGGTTCGCATCGTTGGTGTTGACCGCACCCGTATCAACAACAACGAAGTAGGTGTCGTTGTCGCTGTCGGGGAGGACGGTCGCGCTGTTGTTGTTCAGGTTGAGCATGTACGGATCACGGTTCGCACCGGCGTCCGTCTGCTCGACCGTCAGGTTGACCGCACCGTTCGCGGCAAGGCCGAAGAACGCGGCCGTGTCGTTGCTGGCGGACTGGTCCTCGAGGGCGCCCTCGAGACCGGATGCCTGAAGCTGGTGGACAGCGTAATCGCCGATCGCGATCTCGTTATCCTGCGTCAGGTTGTTGGTGCTGATCGCCGTGTAGACGTCGTCAGAGTCGTCGAGCGTCGTATCGGTGTTCGCCGTCCAGCTGGTGAGCGCAGTCGTGTTGCGCTCTTCGAGGACGAGCGTCCCGACGTTCTGCACGTCGTCGGGGGTCGCCTCGGTTCCAGTCTGGACTTCGAGGTCGTACTCGCCCGCTTCGAGGAGCGAGTCGACGCTGTTTTCGGTGTCGACGTCAGCTTCGTCGAGCGTGTCGTCAGAGTCAGCGACAGCGAAGACGGACTCCGCCTTACTGTCCGACAGGCTGCCGGACAGACCGGTGACGGCGTAGGTGTTGAACAGGACGGAAACCTGGCCGTCGCCGCTGTCGTCGACGACAGTGACGTTGCTGCGGAAGCCGACATCGGAGGACCCGAGTGTCAGCGTCGCAGTATCCGTGTTCTGGAGATCGACCGTGATGTTCGCGATGTCGCCACGCTGGTCAGTGACGATGCCTTCCTGGAAGTCAGCACTGCCTTCGCCAGCTTTCGAGACCTCGATGGATGAGGACTCGGTTTCGACGCCGGACTGGTTGTCCGTCACCAGAACCGTGTAGTTACCCGCGTCGAGGCCGTCAGCGCTGAAGTTGTATTCGTACTCTGCCTGACCCGTGAGGTCAGCAGCGATCGTCGAGACGGTCTCCTCATCGGAGTCGAGGAGTTCGAGCGTGACCGGGCGACCACCAGAGCTGGCGGTGACCGTACCGGTGATACCGCTGTCGACAGCGTTCGTGACCGTCAGATCGTCAACAGAGACGTTGAGATCGAGGGACCGAACAGTAACGTTACCGTAGTTGTCAGGCGTTGCAGTACCGATCTTGACACGGTACGTGTCGAGCGCGCGGTTGGTCGTGTCAAAGACGAAAACCTGGCTGTTGACGCCCGTGGAGCCTTCGCGGTAGAAGGAACTGTCTTCGTCCGTACCTTCGACCTCGATGTTCGTGTTGACGCTACCAGCGAGGACTGCGACCTTCGACCCCTTGTACGCGTTGACCTTGGTGGTGTTCGTCACCGTGACAGGCGCGACGTCGACCGTCTTGTTGCCCGTGCTGGCGAGCGAATTGCCACTTCCGTCGATAACACTATCGGTGAGCTTGACCTCCACTTCACCGGTGTAGTAATCGTTCAGGTTGTAGACGACCTGACCGTTAGTGCCCGAATCGGGCTGGCCGAGGGTCATCACTTTCTTGTTGTCAACGTAGAGGCTAGCGTTGTTCTTGATCGTAACGTCCTCGTTGAACGAGATCTCGAGCTTCGCCTGGCTGCCGTCCTTGTAGTGGACACTCTCGAGGTAACTCGGCGTGTCGTCGGACACAGCGGTCAGCGTCGCCTTCTGATAGACGCCCTCACTCTGGTCCCAGTAGGCGGCCGTGATGGTCTCGCCATCGGCCGTCTGGAGGATACCGTCACCCGCGCTGGCGGAGCCGCCACCAAGCGTGTAAGCTACCGTAGTGGGGCTGCTGGACAGGTCCACAACCTTCGACTCGACAGCCGAGTCGTATTCGATGTGAACGTTGCCGGTGTCCGAAGCAGGCGCCGCACTAAGCGTCACTTCACCGGTGGTCGCGTTAACGCTCGAGATGGTCTGGGAACCACCGTCGACCGTAAGCGTGAGTTCGTCACCGATGAGGGTGCCGTCAAGATCCGAGTCAACGATGGGGGCATTGGCGACTGTGAAGGTCGTCTTCGAACCAGTGCCATCGAAGGTCTCGTTTTCGTTAGTTATCGTCTCAGTACCACTAAGGAAGACCACAGCGTCAGTTCCGGTACCGTCGGAATCAGATACTGTGAAACTCGCGTCTTCGCCTATCTGCACTTCCGACGAATCTGCGGAAATGCTACCGGCGACCGCAGCAGCAGATCCAGCGAACGCGATGGTGCCGGCGAAGACCGACATAACCATCAGCGCCGCGAGGAACACTGCGCGGAGTTGCTTCGTGTTGCTTGTCATGTTTTAGTTAGTTGGGTAGTGACGACAGGGGCTTTGATCCAGCTCGCCTCCAGCTTGAGGGAGAGCGAGGGCTTACTCACCGAAATGCCGTCGTGGGTAGGGGTATCTCCTGCTTTTGGCGTCTACATTAAATACTTTGTGAACTTCCCGTATTACTAACAATATCCAGTAAGAGGCAATTGAATAGTTGCTAAAGGTGCCGTAGAGCCTCTGTGTCTAATTCGTAGGAAGTAATTCTTCAACTGAGTACATAGGCTCGGAAAAATAAATAAAAAGAGAAACTCTTATTTGCAACATGCTCAGAAGTTGAAACTGCCTTGCATGTATTTGGAGTGCTTGGCAGACAGGAAATCCGTGCAGGTGCCCACACACCGGCAGGATTCCTGAATGGGTAGAAACCGGGCGCGAAATTAATTACGCGCCCGTTTACATTCAACAGAGTTACCCAATCAGATACTCTATTGACACGAATCTTGATGAGTCAAGCCGCGCCGAGTAGGCGCGGCGACCAACCTTCGTCTGTTTCATCTGAACCCTGAGCGCAGCGAAGGGTGAGGTAATCTGTAGGTGTGAGTCTTTACTCACACCCCTAACGGAGAAGTGGGGCACCCCCGGCGAACTTCGAACGCCGCCGCTCGTCGGCCTCGACATCGACGAACCGAACACCTCACTCAAGAATCAGGACCCGGGCGAAAAGGCGGAAACAGTTACCGGAAAATAGACGGGAGAGTAGTGTTGCCACTCACGAGACACCGCGTCAGCCGTACGACGGAGTCACCGAGTAGTTTCTCGGAAGGAGCTTCTTCAGCGCCCTCCAGTCGAGGTTGAAGCGCGAGTTGTCCGCGAGCGTCATCTCGATCTCGAACTCGCGGGCGAACCTGGGCATGTCCTCGCCGGCGACCTGCGCCCACTTCATCGCTCCCGCGCGGATGAGGCGCTTCGCGTCGTGTCGGTCGCTCGGCTTCCAGCCGAACTCGAGGACGTCGCGGTTCCCGCTGCCGTCGTGCTCGTGGACGTCGTCGACGTAGTGATCGAGCCAGCGACTCCACGGATCGTCGTCGCCGAACGTCTCCGCGCGCACCAGGTCGTCGGCCGCTTCCTCGAGCGTGTTCTCGACGACAGCGCGGGCGGAGTCGATGTGTTCGACGACTCCCTGCGCGATGTGCTTCGACGCGAGTTCGACGGAGCCGTAGTCGTGCTGGACGATGCTCCCGAGCCGCTTCAGCGACTTGTAGCAGGTACTGATGTGAACGCCGATCCGCTCGGCGAGGTCGGCGGGCGAGTGGTGACCGCCGTCGGTGAGGAGTTGGTCGACCAGGTCGACGTCGGTCTCCGTGAGGTTCCCGGCGACGGCGAACCGCCGAACCTCTTCGTCCTGCTGCTGGGCGATTCGCGGGAGCGGGTTCTCGATGATCTTCCGGAAGCGTCGACTACCCGTGACGGAGAAGTAGTCGTCCGCGACGAACACCTGATGGTCCGGCGTCGTCGGGAGGTCCGACCACCGAAGCAGGTTCAGGAGTCCCTCGTCGAGTTCGCGCTCGAGGCGGTCGAGGTCGTCCCAGTACATCGTATCGTCGTAGAGGCCGTGCTGGAACGAGACACCGAGCTTCGGATTCTCGAGCGCCGTTCCCGCGTTCGCGTCCGGCTTCCGCATGTGGTAGTGCTTGAACTCCTTCGGGAGTTCGTGACCGCCGACGAGAGCGGCCGCGCGCATCGCCCCGATCGTGGCGGTGTGGTAGTGGCCTGGGCACTCCCGGTCGTCCCGAACTGTCTTTGAGTATCCCGCCCGCTCGCGTCCGAGGAGCAGCGAGATACGGTGAAGCGTCCCGTCGAACGCGTAGACCTTCCCGGTCAGTTCCTTCGCGACGCGCACGTAGTATTCTGCGTCGGTGACGTTCGACGATTCGTGAGTCTGCTCGGGGTGGCACGCATCCGCGTCGATCGAGGTGTACGAGTTCCAGCCGAACTCCGTCTGGCGCTCGCGAAGGACGTTGAGCGCGTCGTGGAAGAGGTCAGCGTACTGATCGAACTCGAAGTAACTCCCTTTGACATCGACGTCGACGCCGAGCAGGTCGTGCGGGTTCGAGATCGGATTGTCGTTGACCGATTCTATGTTCGGCCACCGGGGTGATACGTTGAAGAAGGCCCGTTGCCGGTTCTCCTGTCCCGCAGCGGCGTAGCTCTCGTACGCGCTGGGGTAGACGTAGATCAGGAACTCGATCGGGTCCTCGAGTCTCCAGTCCCAGGGACCGAGGTCGGAGTCATCCTCTGGCGCTTTGATTCCGCAGTTCTTGAATCCGAACGAGATGTTCCAGTCCTGATCGTCGAACTCGAGGCCGGCGCGAAGGCGTCCGTACTCCTCGAAGTCGTGCATCTTGTAGAGCGAGACGAGGCCGAAGTAGGTGCTGAGAGCGTTGTCGTACTTGAGGTAGGCGCTGAACTCGTGAGGCTGACCGTCGATGAACTGACGCGTGTCGAGGCCACCACCAGAGTGCATCGTGCGGGCCCGCGAGTTCCGTACCTCCTTTTCTCGGTAGCGCTGATACTCGTCGCACGAGTAGAGGTGATCCTCGGGGTCGTCTCGGGAGGTGTGTTCTTCGCCACAGAATCGGCAGGCTGAGACGGGCTCTTTCGAGCAGTCCTCGTGCGAGCCCGCGTCTTCTTCGCTTTCGAAGCCGACGCGGCACCAGCGACACTCGGCGACGAACTTCGAGGCCGGTTCTTCGTGCTCGGACTCGTCGTCGCTCGCGTCCAGGTCGGCGCCATCGGTGCCGGCGCTCGAGCGGATTCGGTTTGCTTCGGTGTTTTCGACCTCGTTGGTGACGGAGTCCTGGTCGTCGGAGGTGACGGGTTCGGCGCCGCCGAGGAAGTCGAGCGGATCGTCGACGTCCTCAGACACGCCGATCACCTCCGCTGATGGACGAAAACGAAGAATCGGCAAAATACGCCGGGTCTTTTATATACGCGATGGGACCGCCCGGATTCGAACCGGGGTCACGGGCACCCAAGGCCCGAAGTATACCAGGCTAACCCACGGTCCCGCGTCTCCAACTCCGTCCGTGTAGCGGTAAAACGTTTCGTTCGGCGGTCACGCGGGCGGTGTGAGACCCCATATCGCGGCGATACCGACGGTGGTGACGGCGGCGAACAGCAGTTGCATGGGTGCGCCGACGCGCAGGTAGTCCGTGAACCGGTAGCCGCCGGGACCGTAGACGAACAGGTTCGTCTGGTAGCCGACGGGCGTCATGAACGCCGTCGAGGCGGCGAACGTGACCGCGAGGATGAACGCGAACGCGTTCGCGCCCAGCGTCTGCGCCGCCTCCACCGCGACGGGAATCATCAGCACGACGCTCGCGTTGTTCGAGACGACGTTCGTCAGCAGCGCGGTGACGAGGTAGAACACCCCGAGGACGCCGACCAGCGGGAGGTAGTCACCCGTCAGGACGACGAACTCCGCGAGGAGCGCCGCCGCGCCCGAGTTCTCCATGGCGATGCCGAGGGGGATGACGCCGGCGAGGAGGAAGACGACGTCCCACTGGACGGCGTCGTACAGTTCCGGCGGGCGGAGACAGTTCGTCGCCACCATCGCCAAGGAACCCGCGAGCGCCGAGACGACGATGGGGACGACGTCGAGTGCCGCGAGGGCGACGACGACGGCGACGATGCCGATGGCGACGGGAATCTTCTCCTCGCGGTAGTGGTGCTGCTCTATCTCCTGGGCGACGATGAAGTTCCGGTTGTCGTCGAGGCGTTCGATGCTCTCGGTCGTCGCCTGCACGAGGAGGGTGTCGCCGACGCGGAGGCTGATGTTGTCCATCCGGCGGCGGATGAGTTCCCCGCCGCGTCGGAGCGCGAGGACCGTCGCGTCGTACCGCTGGCGGAAACTCGACGACGCCAGCGACTCGCCGACGAGCGACGACCCCGGCGCGACGACGAGTTCGACGAGGTTCTGGCCGGACTGGCCCGCCTCCAGTTCCTCCTCGTCCACCGTGACGTTGGGGACGAGGTCCAGCCCCTCCACGTCGATGAGTTCGACCAGCGTGTCGCGGTCGGTTCTGAGCGCGAACACGTCGCCGGCCTGAATCTCCTTCGGCCCCAGCGGTTCGAGGAACACCTGCCCGTCGCGGATGAGTTGGATGAGGTCGAAGTCGAAGTCCGTCTCGCCGAGCGCGCGCTGAATCTGCTGGCCGACGAGCGGGGAGTCCGCGCGGACGGTCACCTCGGTGAGGTAGTCGGCCATCTCGAACTCCTCGGTCAGGTCGCGTTCGGGCTTGATGCGCTCGGGCGTGAGCCACCGCCCGACGGTGAGCAGGTACACCGTCCCGACGACGCCCACGACCAGACCGAGTTCGGTGAACTCGAACATCGTGAACGACCGGCCGATGAGGCGACCCGAGAGGTCAGACGCGAGGATGTTCGTCGAGGTGCCGATGAGCGTGAGCATCCCGCCGAACATCGAGGCGTACGAGAGCGGAAGGAGCAGTTTCGACGGCGAGGTACCCCCGCGTTCGGCCAGGTCGGTGACCATCGGCAGGAGGATGGCGACGGCGGCGGTGTTGTTGATGAACCCCGAGATGGGGGCGACGAGGCCGATGGTCGCCCCGAGCTGTCGGTTCTCGCTGTCGCCGGTGAACGACGAAATCTTCGCGCCGAGCATCTGCACGATGCCCGTGCGCTGGACGCCGTCGCTCAGGATGAACATCGCCAACACCGTCAGCGTCGCCGTGCTGGAGAACCCCGAGAGCGCCTGCTGGGGGTACTGCGCGGGGTCGAACAGGAGAATCGGCTCGGCGAGGAGCCCGGCCGACACCAGCCACCCCGAGGCCGGTTGTGCGAGCATCAGCGTCACCATCACGCCGAGTGCGGTGACGTCCACGGGCACCGGTTCGGTGGCGAAGAACACCAGCGCGAGGAGGATAATCGCGGAGACGACGACGATACTCGGCGTAATCGTTACCACGTCGTCATCGGACGGACCGGGGTCAGAAAAGGTTGTCTGGTCGCAGTCGCGCGCCGTGCGCCGATTCTGGCGCTTCCGCTCGGTGCAGTGCCCGGCCGCGCCCGCGGCCGGCCGGTCATTCCACGACTATCGCGCCCTTCATCCCGAGTGTCTGGTGCGGTCCACAGGCGTACAGGTACGTCCCGGGGTCCTCGAAGTCGTGTTCGAGGTGGACGCCCGGTTCCGAGAACACGCCGTCGGAGCGCACGTCGAGGTCACGGAACACGACGCTGTGCGGGCCGCCGTCCCACCGCCATCTGACGGTCGTCCCCGCCGATACCTTCAGCACCGGCGGGTCGAAGGCGAAGTTGCCGCCGTTGCCCGCCGCCCCGACGGTGACCGTCGTCGTCTCGCGCCCCGTCTCGTCGGCGACGCTGCCGTCGAAGTTGCTGCTGTCGACGACCCACGCGTCCACGGCGTCGTTGCCGGTCGACGGCGGTTCCCTGACGACGACGGCGCCCTTCATGCCGTCCTCGCGGTGCGGTTCGGAGACGAAGCGGTACACGCCGGGGTCGTCGAACACGTAGTGGTAGCCGGTCCCGGCCTGCGCGTTCGTGCGACCGCTGTCGAACGTGCCGTCGAGGGCGACGACGTTGTGCTGGCCGCCGTGGCCGGTCCAGTCCCAGCGCACGTTCGTCCCGGGAGGGACCGCTATCATCGGCGGGTCGAACGCCATCTCGTCGTCGACGGGTTCGCCGACGGCGATGGTGGGCTGTGACCCCGGGCCGTACCGTCTGCGGTCGCCGGTGTAGCCGTTGGCGTCCGCGAGCCAGTCGTCTAGCGACTCCGCGGGCGTCGATTCGGCCGTCTCCGTCGCCGTCGATTCGGTCGCGTCGGCCGTCGTCGCTGCCGGCGAATCCGTCGCCGTGCCGTCGCCGTCGGCGCCGATGGCCTGACTGCCGGGACCACCGGACAGACAGCCGGCGACCGCCGCGAGACTGGCGAGTGCGGTACTCTGGAGGAGTCGTCTTCGGGTGGGGGACCGTCTCATCGCACTTCCGGTGTCGTGTCGGGTGGATAACAGAACCGTGACGGTTCCCGGAATCTGAAAACTGGGGACGGCCGCTTTCCCCGTCGGGCTTCGAACGGGGCGTCGACGCCGACGGACCGCGCGGACGATGTCGGACGCTCGGTGCGGTTACATCTCCTCGTCGGCCAGTTCCATGTCGGCGACGAGTTCGTACGGGCTCTTGCCCGCTCGGATGCCGTCGAGGATGCGGAAGGCGTCCGACGGCGCGAGGAAGTGCCGACAGACGGCCCGGCCCAGCGGCGTCGGTTCGAAGCCGTCGATGAACTTCCACTCCAGCAGTTTCCCGACGGCGTGCTTCGTCGGCACGTCGCCGAGCATCCGGTCGTTCAGTCGCTTGGCCTTCTTGCCGGCGACGATGACGTTCGCAAGCGTCTCCTCGGCGGCGGCGCCCTCGTCGTACACCATCGTCACGTCCTCCATCTCGCCCTTCAGGAGCTTGAACGCCACCTCGTCCTCGGTCATCTCCATCGAGTTGTGGTACGAGGCGTCGGGTTCGACGAGGAGGTACACCGTCCCCTTGTCGTGGTAGTCCGGGCGGCCGGCCCGGCCGAGCATCTGCTCGAACTCCTGGACGGAGAGCCACTCGATGCCCATCGCCAGCGTGTCGAACACCACCTGCGAGGCGGGGAAGTCCACCCCGGCCGCCAGCGCCGCCGTGGTGACGACGGCGGCGAGGTCCTGGTTGCCGAACATCCGCTCGACCTTCTTCCGGCGGCCGTAGTCGAGGCCGGCGTGGTAGGGGGCGGCGTCGTACTCCAGTTTCCTCGCTATCTCGTGACACCGGCGTCTGGAGTTGGTGAAGACGATGGTCTGCCCGCGGTAGCCCTTCGAGGACTTCGTGTCGAACTCGCGCGTGACGAGTTTGTTGATGATGTCGGGTTTCTCGCGCCCGTCGGCGAACGTCACGTGCCGTTCGATGGGGACGGGTCGCTCCTCGAACTCGATGAGCGTCGCGCGCAACTTCCGCGCCAGCGTCTCGGGGTTGCCCACCGTCGCGGAGAGGTACACCCACTGCGCGCCGCCGTAGCCGTCGCGCCGCGTCTGGCGCGTCTCGCAGTAGTGTTTCAGCCGGGATATCATCCCGTCGAGACGGTGGCCGCGTTCGCCCTCCTTCAGCGTGTGCACCTCGTCGATGACGACGGTGGCGACGTCGCCGAGGTCCTTGCCCGTCCGGAGGGCGTGGTCGATGCCCTCGTAGGTGCCGACGATGATGTCGGCGTTCGGGTCGAAGCGGTTGCCGTCGTCGTTGATGCGGGAGGCGCCGACGCGGATGGTCACGTTCAGGTGGTCGCCGTAGCGGTCCTCGAAGTCCTCGTGCTTCTGGTTGGCGAGGGCGACCAGCGGCACCAGAAACAGCATCTTCCCGTCGCCCTTCAGCGCCCTGTCGACGCCCGCGAGTTCGCCGACGAGCGTCTTCCCCGTCGCCGTCGCACTCACGACCAGTTGGTCGCGGCCCTCGAACAGGCCGTTCTCGACGGAGAGCGACTGGACGGGCAGCAGGGTGTCGAACCGGTCTTCGACCATCGACTGTAGCGTCGGGTGGAGGTCCAGCGTCGACGTCGAGACGAGGTCGATGTCGTCCGTCGTCGCCGACACGGTGTCGAACTTCGTGAGGTCGGGGTCCAGTCCGCCCTTCAGGAGGTTCGAGATGCGGCCGAGGTCCTGCGTCTCCAGCAGGAGCGACTCCAGTCGCTCCTGGGCCGCCTGGGTCATCGTGCCGGTCCCCGAGAAGTCGAGTTCGCGTTCGAGTTCGCGCTTCGCGCAGTCCGGGCAGATGTACTCGCCGTCGGTCTTGATGGCCGTGTCTTCGGTGATGGGCGAGTAGCGGCCGTTCGAGGCGCAGTAGCGGCAGGTCCGGACGACGAGGGCGTCGAGTTGGTAGCCGTCGAGCATCTCGCGGAACTCGTCGCGACGGGCTTTGGAGGTCTGCTGCGAGATGCGGATGCGCTCGGCTCTGCGGGCGAGTTCGACGAACTGGCTCGGGTCGCGGGGGTCCTCCGAGGACCCGCGCTTCACGCGGAACTTCGCGGGGCGCGGGCCGGCGTTCGTCTCCTGCAGTTCGAGCACCGCGCGGAAGACACGCTCGCCGTCCCGTTGGACGACGACGAGGAAGTCGTCGTTCGTCTCGTGGACGAACAGCGTGTCGACGCGGCCGACCTGTTTGGACACGCCGTCCCGTACGAGGACGGGGTATTTCAGCGGTTCGTCTGCCCGTCGACAGTCGCTCTCACGAGACTCCCTCTCGCGGACGGACGGCCGAACGCCCTACTCTTCGAGCACCTGAATCTCGTCGTCGCCGTTCGGCACCGCACAGAGGAACGTCCCCTCCACCTCGGAGTCGTTGCGGTACCAGTGGACGGCGCCCGCCGGGATGAGAAGCGAGTCGCCCGCGGCCACCTCGTACTCCTCGCCCTCGATGCCGACGGTGTACTGCCCGGAGAGGACGTACTGCTCGTGTTCGACCTCGTTCGTGTGCTTCGGGACGCTCGCGCCCGGTTCGAGGACGAACCGCCGGATGGCGAAGTTCGGTGCGCCGTCCGAGGCGTCGACGAGGACGCCCTTCGACATCCCCTCGGCTGCTCCGACGGACTCGTACTCGATGGACTCGGCGCGCTTGACGACGGGTTCGGCGTCGCTCATACCGGCAGTAGTCCGACCGGCGGCCTAAACCTTCGCTCCGCGGCACCGTCGGCCCCCGCGCCGCCGTCGCGCTTGGACTTATTAACCGTCGCCGTCTACTGGTCACCATGCGAGGTATCCGTATCGGCCGCGTCTTCGGCATCCCGATTCAACTCAACCTCACGTTCCTTCTCGTGCTTCCGCTGTTCGCCTGGCTCATCGGCTCCGACGTGGGCGAACTCGTCGAACTCGTCAACCGACTGTTCGGCTCGGCCATCGACGGCGCGGCGCTCACCGTCGGGTCGATGCCGTGGATTCTCGGCACCGCCGCGGCGCTCGGACTGTTCCTGTGCGTCCTGCTCCACGAGTTCGGCCACTCGCTGGTCGCGATGCGCTACGGCTACGAGATAGAGTCCATCACGCTGTGGCTGTTCGGCGGCGTCGCCAACTTCGTCGAGATGCCCGAGGACTGGCGGCAGGAACTCGTCATCGCCGTCGCGGGTCCCGCCGTCAGCGTCGGTCTGGGCGTGGTCTCGTACCTCGGCTTCCTGGTGCTCTCAACCGCTCAGGGCCCGGTGAAGTTCGTCCTCGGCTACCTCGCGCTGACGAACGTCATGCTGGCGGTGTTCAACATGCTCCCGGGCTTCCCGATGGACGGCGGGCGCGTGCTCCGCGCCCTCCTCGCCCGGCGTCGGTCCCACGCGCGAGCGACGCAGATTGCCGCGGAGGTGGGCAAGGTGTTCGCGTTCCTCCTCGGCATCGTCGGCCTGTTCGTCAACCTGTTCCTCATCGCGCTGGCGTTCTTCATCTACATGGGCGCGTCGTCGGAGGCCCAGCAGACGGTGATGAAGGCGGCGTTCGAGGACGTGACCGTGCGCGACGTGATGACGCCGCGAGAGAAACTCGACGTGGTCGACGTGACGACCAGCGTCGCGGACCTTCTCGACCGGATGTTCCGCGAACGCCACACGGGCTACCCCGTCCTCCGGAACGGCAGTCTCGTCGGCATGGTGACGCTCAACGACGCCCGGTCGGTGAACGAAGTCGAACGCGACGCCTACCGCGTCGAGGACGTGATGTCCGGCGAACTCGCCACCATCTCGCCGGACGCGGGCGCCATGGACGCCATCACGACGATGCAGCAGAACGGCGTCGGCCGTCTCCCCGTCGTCGACGAGGCGGGCGAACTCGTCGGTCTCATCTCCCGGTCGGACCTCGTCACCGCCCTCAACATCATCCAGTCGCGCGGGTCCGCCGCGGTGATTCGCCGGCGCGACCCGACGGACGCCATCGAAACCCGGTAGTCGCCGCGTCTCACCCCGCGTCGGCACCGCCGGCGGTTCGGCTCTCGCCGTCGCCCCGCGTCTCGTCCTCGTCGTCGCCCTGCGCCTCGTCCTCGCCGTCGCTCCGCGCCTCGTCCTCGCCGCCGCCCCGCGCCTCGTCCAGTTCGTCCTCACTTTCGACCAACGCCGCGGCCGCGTTCGCCACCAGCCACGACGACGCATCCGCGAGAACCGCCGCGTCCGTCGCGGTGAGTTTGATTCGCGTCGGCCCCCCTCCCCGACTCGGGTAACTCCCGACCCGAACGCCGAACTGCGTCGCGACGGCGGCGAGGGGTTCGGCCATCGCCCCCTCGGGTTCGGGCGTGTGGAACGTCTTCGTCGCCACGGTACCGCCGAAGTCGTCGGCGACGTTGTCGAAGACGGCGCGCATCTCCTCTGGGATGCCCGGCAGGACGTAGACGTTGCCCGCGACGCACCCCGGCGCGAGTCCCTCGGGGTTGGGTATCGGCGTCGCACCCGCGGGCATCGACGCGTACCACTCCACCTTCAGGTCGAACTCGAGGTCCGGTCGCCGTTCGTATATCTCCTCGATGGTCGCCGCCACGTCCGCCTCGGCGACGGGGTTCACCTCCAACTCGCGGCCGAGTCCCGCCGCGACGCCCGGCATCGTCAGGTCGTCGGGCGTCCCGCCGAGGCCGCCGGTGACGACGACGGCGTCGAACGCCTCGGCCCACCCGCCGACCGTCTCGGCGATGACCGACTCCTCGTCGGGGACGGTGACGATGCGGACTACCTCCGCCCCCCGCCTCGTCAGTTCCCGCGCCAACCACGTCGCGTTCGTGTTCTCGATGTCGCCTGCGAGCAGTTCGTTGCCGACGGTCACGATGGCGACGTCCATGCCACCGGCTACGCCGCCCGGACGGATAGCCGTACCGCGACGTCGCGACGACCGACCCACGTTGCTCGTCCGCGCGCGTTACGCCCGCCGAAAACTATCGGGAGAGTGAGGTATTCCGTTCGTAATTAAGTAACTCCATCACGATTGTTCGTACATGTCAGACGGTGCGTCCGCAACCGACGGAATCGCCGACGTCCACTACGTCGCCTGCCGCGAGTGCGGTCGGTTGGTCGAATCGGTCGAAGAGCCTCACCTGACCGGCCGCGACTGCACCGGCGCGGTGACGACGCGCGAGGAGTACCGCCGGAAGTACCCCGCAGCACCCGTCGTGACGCAGTCGGTACACCACGAACGGTCGGAGCGGACGACGTGACTCCCCGATAGTGTGAGGCGCGCGAGCGGTCGTCGGCCCGCGTACGTTCTCGTCTCTCACTCGGTCACGAATCGGACACATTCGAAGTCGTCGTGGTAGGATAACTTATCAAAACACGAACATCTAACGGGCTCCTGACGCAACCGTCAGTCGATGGTCTACGCAATCGACCTCGATACGGCGAAGGAACTCGTCGAGGCGGCCGAGCAGCGAGCGGACGAAATCGGACAGCCGATGGTCGTCACCGTCGCCAACGGCGAGGGGAACCTCGTCGCGCAACACCGAATGGACGACGCGTGGTTGGCCTCCGTCTCCATCTCGAAGAACAAAGCCTACACGTCGGCCGCACTCGACACCCCCACGCACGAACTCGCCGAGTCCTCCGAACCGGGTAACTCGCTGTACGGACTGCAGACGACGGACGAGGGCCGAATCGTCGTTTTCGGCGGCGGCTATCCCCTGACGAGAGACGGCGACGTCGTCGGCGCCATCGGCGCCTCCGGCGGTGCCGTCGAACAGGACCGAACCGTCGCCGAAGCGGGCGTCGAGAGGTGGGAGGAACTGGTCGACGCGGGCGAGGCGTAAGTTCCCCCCGTCGCCTCGGTCGCTCCCCCGTCGTCGGACGGCGGGCGAACTCCCCGCGAACGACACACCCCTTCCGACTCTGTCGCAGTTCCCGAACGATACGTCGCTATCTCCCGTTCGTGGCCCCCCGGTCGCTCATCCTCGACCGGCGGACGGCGTCTCCCCCCGGAGACCCCTACGGTTCGACCGGAACGGAGACGGTGGACTGAAGCCACGCGCTCTCGTTCTGGCAGTCCTGAATGACTGACACCGTGTCGTCGTTCGACTCGTACTCGATGTAGTGGTACTCACGGTGCTCCCCCACGTCGTCCAGCGGATGTGTCGGCATCGTCATGATCTGTCGTTCTCCCAGGCGCCTCCCCGACGCCTCTCGACGTCTTTGTCTATGGGACCCCGTGACTAACCCCTACTGCGTAGATAGATAGTGATAGGCGAGCTGACACACTATACTGCGCAACTTGGCTCGTAGAACGACAAGATACACAGACAGTAACTAGTATTATAATGTTACGGTGATTAGCACTTTCGATCGTCACGCCGGCCGAACCGTCGGCGCACCTCTGCTACCTCGATAGTCGCGGCGAACGTATCTGATTGGAGAAATAAATATAAATATGAAAAAAATCTTATGATGCCGGGTTGTCAACATTCTAGATGCTATGTGGTACGGTAACACATAGCAGGATGGGTGTGAACGATGGTAAACGGTGAGGCGACAGGGACAGGAGAACAGACAGCAACAACAGTCGAGCGGAGCCCAGGAGCGTCGCGACGATGTGTATAATCGCCTTCTTCGGCTCGAGTTCGTCGGTCGACCCCGCGACGGAGATGAAGACGCTTCAGGTGGGAGCAGCCCGCCACCAGGCGGTCGCACGCACCTACCAGGCGGAGAGTCAGTACCAACTCGCGGCGGCCAAAGACATCGAGGGGAACACGCTCCCCCAGAGTATGGGCGACGGGAACGCGATGGAGAGCTTCGACCAGACGGTCGAGAACGCGAACCTGGCGCGGTCGAAGTGGAAGCAGGCCGAATACCGCCAGAGCGAACTCATCGCCCACTTCCGGTCCCAACCCGACGACAGCGGCATCCGGCCCGAAGTCCGGGACCAGATGGACCGGCTGGACCAGATGGATCAGGTGTTAGACCGGGCGTCCGATAGCCCCTACGGCGGGCGTCTCTGGGACATGATCGACGCCGACCCCGGCGCGGACGTCGTTGAAGTCTGTGCCGACATCCTCAAGATAGACGCAAAACGCGACGTCGGAAACAGCCTCAGAGACAGAACCGGCACCTGGGACGACATCATGGCGCTGTTGGAGATGGACCATCACCAGATGGGCCGGATGAAGAATTCGGTCGACCAACTCTGCAGGAGTCTCGAAGAGCACAGAGACGAGTTCGAACGCTCGAAGAACTTCGAGTCCCGGGCGGTGAACACCTTGATAGACGGTAAGACCCACCCGGTCGAGGAGACGTTCACGCAGAACACGGACCTGATCACGCGGTACTCGGTGTTCTTCGACGTCATGGCGACCAGCATCAACAGCGCGGTGAAAGGAGCCGGGAGCGACGTTCCCGAGGACCACCTGACCGCCTACCTCGACCACTGACAGCCCGACAGTCACCAGACCAATGAACGGCGTTCCGATCGATGCGATTCCGAGCGAGGGACGGGAGCGGCCGTCGCGTCCGCTGATACCCGAGAATCCGACGGCCGACCGGACGGGGCGACTCGTCTACGACGAGGGGGGAGCGCGGTCCGCCCGACCGGAGGAGTGCGAGTGCGCTTCCTCGAACACCGACCCGTCTATCGACCGGCCGTGTAGTCTGGAAGCCCTGGACGGCAGTTGGTACCTCCGGCTGTCCCCGGTCGGGGAGGCGTCGTCCGACGCGACGACGACGCACGGCGCGATGCGGGTCGAGTCTCGGACTGACGACCGCGTCCGGATTTCGGGCGACGTCTACGTCGAGGCCCCCGCGTGCGAGGACGGACGCGCCTCGAACACGCGCCCGGACGACTCGCTCACGATAGGGGACAACTGGTATCCCCAGTTCGAGAACTCGAAGTACAGCTGGTACTTTCGCAGTCTGGGCGCGTCGTACCGAGAGGGCCTCGTTCGATGCGACGTGCGACAGTACGTCTGGGACCCGGATGCGGAGGACTTCGGTGAGGAACGTAGCGACGGGAGCGTCGAGTTCGAGTGTTCGGCCGAACCCGTCACGCGCTCGTGGCTGCCACAGCCCACGCTCAGGCTGACCGGAACGGCGACGGTCGGTGGGACGGAGTTCGACCTCACGGCCTACAAGACTGCGCCGTACTACAGAGGCTGTCTGCTCGAAGTGGACGTGATGGAAGAACGCGCGTGGGTCGAGTCGGCCGACCGAAACACGAGACAGCCGCTGCGCTTTCGCGACGTGTACTCCGACACCGGAATCGAGTTCGCCGTCACCGTCGACGAGACGAGCGTCCCGAAGGAGCGGGACCTGACGCTGACCGAGATACGGGAACTGCTCGGGAGCCACCACAGCACCGTTCCGCCGGAGTCGAACAAGTGGCGACTCTGGCTGCTCGTCGGGTCCGAGATGAAACGCTACAGCACGCTCGGGATCATGTTCGACGATACGGAGCCGTACCGCGAAGGAGTGGCGCTCTTCTTCGACCCGGAACTCCCCGACGACCGACGGATACGCGAGTCGGCGCGCGGAAAGAAGCTGGGCGAAACCCCACTCGCGTTTCTCCGAACTGCCGTCCACGAGATCGGCCACGGCTTCAACCTCTACCATCCGAAGGCCGACGAACACGAGGTGCCCGTCGGGAAGACGATAATGAACCAGACCAGCGACGTGATCGGTGCGGCGAGTGCCGCGAACCCCTTCCCCGACGTCGCGAGTTTCGCCTTCCACGACCACAACAGGACGTCGCTGGTTCACTCGCCCGACCCGCAGGTCAAGCCGCGGTGGAAGCGATTCGGCTACGGCCACGGCGACGTCGGCTCCGGACCGGCGCCCCCGAGCGACCTGACGTACGACCGCGACGCGCCGGAGAGCGAAGAGCTCGTACTCGACCTGAACCTCCCCGAGACGGTGTTTCCCGGGGAATTGGTTATCGTGGACGTCACGGTGGAAAACCCCACCGACGAGCCTCGAGACGTGACGTCGGCGCTCAACATCACCGAGGACTATCTGAGCCTCCACGTGCGGTCACCGGACAGGACACGGACCACGCCCCGGAACGTCGTTCGCTTCTGTACGGACCGGCAGACGACCAGCCTGAGCCCCGGCGAGCGACTCACCGGCCGGGTACAGCTCCTGTACACGAATCAGGGATTCACCTTCGACCGGCCGGGTCCGTACACGCTGTGGGCGGAGCTAGACCTCGGAGACCGGACGCTGCGAAGCGCCTCGACCGACGTTCTCACTCACTCACCGCTCTCTGAGGACCACCTCGACCTCAGCACCCTCGGACTGAACGAGGGCGTCGGCCGAAGCATCGCGGTCGGAGATCTCGGAGTGGACGCCGGCGCGGAGGACAGGCTCAGGTCGCTCGCCGAGGACTTCACTACCACCGACCTCGGCACGGCGGCGTCCGTGGTCCTCTCGAACGCCTACTCGCGGGACGTTCGAGACGTCCGACGAGGGAGGGTCCTCAGAGACTCGGACCGAGACACTGCGAGCTACTTCCTCGAACTCGCCGTGCAGGACCGCTCCGCTTTCGAGACGATGCGCGTCGCAACCGCCGTAACACCGCCCGGCGAGACGGACGCCCCCGTCCTCGACAAGTTGATCGACCGCTTCGACGCACTAGACAGGTACGACGCAGCAGAGGTCGAGGACGCACGAGACGTACTGACGGACTTCCGAACGCGTCGCGACACCGAGACAGATGACGCCTGATATCAGCGCTCGTTTGACGAACGTTCCGCAGTCGAAAGCCCGCGGCGAGTTCGTCCTCCCTGCGTTACGGATCCGCAACGAGGGCTCCGAACCGGTGACGGTCAGCAATCGGCTGAACCTCGTCGAGGGCGACGTTCTGGTCGAGTGCACCGACCCGAGCGGGCAACGAAGCGAGCTACGGGGCGTCATCACCGTCGACAGCCTGCCCCGGACGGTCGAGTTGTCGGCGGGACAGTTTATCGAGTCCGGTCTGTTCCTGTTCTACGCGTCCGACGGGTTCACCTTCGACACCGTCGGCTCGTACGAACTGCGGGTCGGCTATCACCCCGACACCTCCGAATCGCCCGTGTTCACCGACTCCGTCGAACTCCGAATCACCGAACCGACGGACTCGGAGACGCAGGCGTTAGCGGAGCAGACGATGGTGGACGACGTCGCCCGAGCGATAGCGCTCTGTGGGCTGGAGACGGACCCGACGGTCGTCGCCGGCCTCTCGACGCTCGGCGAACGGTTCCCCGACCGACCAGAGGGCGCACTCGCGCGGTTCGTCCTGGCGGAACTGTCCGACAGCGATACGGTCGACCTGACCGACGTGTTCGACCGGTGGGGTCCGACCACCACGGCACGGTGGATAACCGCCCTCCTCTCGTCCGAGGGAGGCGACGAGCCGACGAAGCGGGCGTATCTCGATACCCTCGACCGGTCCGAACGAATGATCCGGGGCGAACCGGTGGACGACAGGCAGACGTAATCGACACGTCCGGAGTCTCGTACGGCCCTGTTCGGTTTCGCCGTCCGAACTCCGGTTCCGCCGCCGAACGGGCCGTCGGCACGAGCGCTCACTCGCCCCTCGACCAGTTCCGCTCCCCGACTCCAAGCGAGAACGAGACCCACTGCTCCGAGCGCGTCGCAAGACGGTCCGGGTGCGAGCATCGAACCCGGCGTGAGACTCACGCCCTTCGCCTCGCGTGGTTCAATCTCGCAGTACGAACTTTCGCCTGCTCACGTTGTTCGCAGCAGAAAGGTCCGGGTGCGAGAATTGAACCCGCGTCTCAGCCTCCACAAGGCTGAAGGATAGTCCACTACCCTAACCCGGACACGCACCCTCAGGTAACCACGAGCCACAGAAATACGTTACGACTCTCTCCGGGCGTGTGCCCGCCTCGCACGCCGAAACCCACCGGGACGCTTTTGCCGCCGACCGGACTAGAGCAGGCAACCGTGGCCATCACGGACAAGATATACCTCAAGAACCATCGCGAAATCGTCTCGCAGTTGGACGTGAACATCCCCAAGGGCGCGTTCAAGGGCGCGACGATGGACGTGCTCTACTCCGGAGAGGGCCTCTCGAAGGTCGACTCGGCGACGCGCGACAGACTGCTCGACTTCGCGAAGGACTTCCTCGACCCGGAGAACCCCGACGACCTGTACACCGGCTACCCCGAACGGCAGTTCGTGCAGTACCTCCTCGAACTCCGGGCGCAGGGACTCGGCCCGGAGGCCATCGTGGACGTCATGGGCGACGAGTACATGGTGTACGCCTATCCCGGCGACGTGCTCTCCTTCCTCGACGACGCGGTCCGGACGCTGGAAGCCGTCGAGACGCTCTCGGACGTGGAGGGCGACCAGGAGATGGCACAGAAGGCCCGCGAGGCGCGGCAGGCGCTCACGGGGTAGCGGCGAGACGGCACGAAAGCGCGGTCGGCGTCAGCCGAGGCGGAACGACGGTTCGTCCGCGTCGGCGTCGAGGTCCTCCAGTTGGATGACCTCCTCCTCCTCGTCTTCGACCTGCTCGCGGAGGTAGTTGACGTAGCGCTTGTGTTCTTCGAGCTGTTCGCGCAGGTGGTCCGCTTCGAGTTCGAGACGCTCGTGCTCCCGGATGAAACTCTTCGGCACCTGGACTTTCGGCGGGAACGACTTCGACTCCTCCCCGTCCATCTGTTCGAGTTCGTGCTCCGGAACGACTTGGACTTGGCCGTCGTGGGCAACGAGGGTGTCCACGTAGTCCCGGAAGACGGCCGACAGCGAGATGTCCCGCTCCTCGGCTATCTCCCGGAGCGTCTCGAACGCGTCCTCGTTGACGCGGAACGAGATTGTCTTGTTCTTGTTGCCCATGAATCGTCCCAACGTTGTCTCGCCGGCCTACTTAATGCTTCGTCAGACACGGGGTGGAAAAACGGGCGTTCGGGGGACGCAGCGTCGGTCCCGGCTCCGCTGGCGGCGCAGGAACCGACGGCGCCGTTACGGAGTCGCGTCGGCGGTCCGTCTACGCGCCGGGTTCGGGCGACGCGGTGTCGGCGTCGCCGCCGAGTTCGTCGCCGTCGGACTCGTCGAGGCTCTGCAACGCGGAGACGGCGGCGCTCTTGTAGCGGTCGGTGGGCAGGTCGTACTCCTCGCGGGCCATGCGGCCGTACTCGTTGCCCTCGTCGTCGAACCGCTCGATGCGTTCGAGCGTGCGTTCGGCCGTCTCGACGACCCAGCGGTCACGCGTCGCGGCGTCCACGACGTTGATGGACTCCGGCCGGACGGAGACGTTCACGTTGCCGTCGTCCGTCTCGTACGTCCGTGGCTTGCCGACGACGGCGACGTACGCGGGCGCTTCGAGGTCGCGGAGCGTGCTCGCGGCCTCGGGCTGGTACTGCCCGGCGTAGACGAAGAACGTGCCCGTCGGGTCCACGATGCGGCCCCGCCAGTACTCGTTGTCCTCGCCCACGTCCTCCTTCTCGGTGAGGGTGCCGACGAGGAAGATGCGGTTGGCCTTCTCTCCCGTCGGGAGCAGGAGGTACACCGGCGCGCGTTCGTCGTCGGACTCCTTGAACGTGTAACTCGCGTCGTTGAACTCTTCGGCGAACACTCGCCGGGCGACCTCTCGGGTGGGGACTTCGTTGGAACTCATTTAGATCGACCTCGCTTTGATGAGGACTGCTTCGGCGTCGGCCGGTTCGGTCAGTCGTTCGGTGTCGTCGGCGAGGACGTACCGACCCAGTTCGGGGCCGGAGACGCGGTAGTACGCGCCGACGAGGTCCGTGCGCATCTCGTCGACGACGACGGTGGTGTCGAGTGCGTCCATCGCCATCTCCTGGGCTTCCTCCAGCGAGATGCCGGTGAGTTCCTCGGTCATCTCGCGGCCGAAGATGACCTCGTGGACCTCGTCGCCGTCGTCGAGGACGCCCTTGATGCGCAGGTCGAACTCGCCCTCGACGTTGCCGTGTTCGTTACAGCGGCCGTTCTGGAGGACGCGCGTACAGCCCTCCTCGGGACAGCGCTTGATGAGGCCGCTCCCGGACTGGATGTCCACGAGTGCGCCCTCGACGGTGGTCGCGTCGTCGCCCACCTCGATGTCCTCGTCGAGTTGTTCGATGCTGGTCGTCCGGTTGAGTTTGACGGAGAAGTTGCCCTGGTACTCGTCGGTGACGACGTTCCCGAGGCGGTAGACCGCCCCCTCCTCCAACTCCGGCAGGTCGGAGGTGGTGAAGGAGACGAACTTCATCCGCCCGGACTCGTCGCCGAGGAGCCCCACCTGCGAGATGGACTCGCTTCGGGGTTCCCACAGTTCGACGACTTTCGCGGTGACGTCGACCCACTGTTCGTCTTGGTCGATGTCCGCGAGGTGGACCTCGTCGTTCCCGCCGCGACCCAGTTCGTCGCGTTCGAGGCCCGCCTCGTCGAGGTAGCTGTTGACGACGGAGCGACGCGCCTCGTCGACGGGTACCCGGTACTCGTCGACGAGGTTCTGCAGTCGCTCCTCGACGTCGTCGGCGTCGACCTCCAGATGGTCTGAAAACTGCTCGGCAATCTCCTCTGCGTGGGTTCGCAGGTCTGACATGGTTTCACTCGCCTCCACCTTGGTTTCCATTGGGAGGCATACGCCGGTTGGCTCGCGATGGTTAATAAGGTTACGTGCGCTCTGAAACTGAAATCGCGCGCCTGTGGGCTCCAAACCCGCGGATTCGGCACCCTCCAGCCCCCCCGTTTTCGGCCACCAACGGACCTATAGCCTCGGCGTTCCCACGGCCGAGTAGCGATGGACGACCGTCTCGAACGATTCGTACGGGAGCAGTTCCGCGCCGCCGGGCGGCAGTACGCCCGCGCGAAACGGGCGTACGACGACGGCAGGGGCGACGAGGACGCGGCCGACGCCGCCCTCCCGCGCGACGAGGAGGGCCGCGTCCGCCTCGTCTGCCGTCGGCACGCCGAACGACGCGCCGTCGCCGTCGACGCCGACGGCCGTCCCGCGTGCTTCGAGACCGGTCACCCCGACTGCGAGGGCTGTGCCGAGGACGTGCGAAGCGGGGTCGTCGAGACGTGGTAGTCGGAGAGACGGACCGGCCCGTCGTCGCACTCGTCCTCGCGGGCGGCACCGGGTCCCGACTGTACCCCGCCAGTCGCTCGGACCGCCCCAAGCAGTTCCTCTCGCTCGTCGGCGAGGACTCCCTCCTCGCTCGAACGGTCGACCGCGCCCGCGACGTGGCCGACGAGGTGTTCGTCTCCACCCGCCCGGCGTTCGCCGCGGACGTGCCCGACCACGCGCCCGACGCCGAGGTGGTGGTCGAACCCGCCGCGAAGGACACCGGTCCCGCACTCGTCTACGCCACGCACCGCATCCGCGACGCCGTCGGCGACTGCGTCGTCGTCGTCCTGCCCAGCGACCACCGCGTCGGCGGCGCGTTCGCCGACGTGATGCGCCGGGGCGCCCGCGTCGCGGCCGAGACGGACGCACTCGTCACGTTCGGCGTCGAACCCACCCGCCCGGACACGGGCTACGGCTACATCGAACCCGGCGCGTCGCGCGGCGACTACGCGCCCGTCGCGGCGTTCCACGAGAAACCCGACGCCGAGACGGCCCGGGCGTACGTCGACGCCGGCCACTACTGGAACGCGGGCATCTTCGCGTGGACGCCCGACGCCCTCCTCGCGGCGGCCCGCGACTCGCCGCTCTCGGACCTCGTCGCCGACCTCGCGGCTGGCGTCGACGCCGAACGCGCGTTCGAGGGCGTTCCGGCGGTGAGCGTCGACTACGGCGTGATGGAGCGAACGGCCAACGCCGTCGTCGTCCCGGCGTCGTTCGAGTGGGACGACCTCGGGTCGTGGGACGCGTTCGACCGGGTGCGAGACGGCGACGGCGGCGGCGAAACGACCGACGACGGCGAGAGCGCTGACGACGGCACCGTCTCGGTCGGCGACGTGACCGTCCGGACGCTGGACGCCGCCGACAACGTCGTCGCCGGCGACGACGTCCACGTCTCGCTGGTCGGCGTCTCGGACCTCGCCGTCGTCTCGTGGGACGACCGGGTGTTGGTCGTCCCGAAGGACCGCGCGCAGGACGTGCGAACGCTCGTCGACGAGTTGAAGCGCCGCGGCGAGTTCTAGGTCACTCCTCGGTCGACTGTCGGACCCGCACGTCGCCGCTACTGGTGACGCCGACGAGGAGCGACTCGCTGATCTCGCGGCCGTGGACGGCGTCCCCCGCGTCGTCGGCGACTATCTTCATCAGGTCCGGCGCGGTGTAGTTCACCTTCACCCCCGCCTCGTCGCAGGCGTCGTAGACCCGTTTCGGCACCTCGTACAGGTCCGTCCCCGCTTCGACGGCCACCTGGACGGGTGCGGTCAACGCCTCCGCGAACGCGATGGTCTCGCGCGCCTTCTCGACGTTCCGGCGCGCGCTCGACTCCACGCTGGAGACGTTCGCGCGCGACGTGCCGAGGAGGTCCGCGATGGTCGACTGCCGAACGCCGCGTTCGCGGAGGGCCAGCACCTCGGCCTGTCGGCGGGTCAGGACGCTGTCTTCGGGGTCGAACCCGGTCTCTGCGAGGATGTTCGCGGCGTCAACGTCGCCGCCGTCGCCTCGCACGTCCCGGCCGCTGTCCGCGTCGTGCATGACCGAGCGTACGCCTGCCGGTCGCAAAAAACTGTATCGTCGCGCTGGCGTCGAAATCGAGAGTCGAAGGATGTGACTGTCCGTCGCGCGGCGCGGCGAGGTATCGCCGTCTAGCTGCCCCAGAAGTTGTCTCGACTTCCGAGTGCAGTCGGGCGTTTGGGTCCGCTACTGTCGTCGCCGTCGTCGCCGCTCTCCTCGTCCGAATCGGTCGCCGCTCCGCCCTCGTCGCCGCTCTCCCCGTCGCTCGTCTCCTCGTCGGGGTCGAGGGGGAGGCGTTCGACGACCTTCTTCGAGCGGGCGTGGTTGGACTTCACCCGGTCGATGCGGACGACGGCGCGCGCCTCCGGGAGGAGGCCGTCGACGAGGACGATGAAGCCGTCCTCGGTCCGCCCGACGCCGGCACCGCTCTCGTGGATGTCGTCCACCGTGACGGTCACCTCCTCGCCGGGCTTGACCGGCTGCTGTTTCAGGTCTCGAATCGGCTGTTCGTAGCTGTTGCACCACTCAGAGCCCGCCCGGTCGCCGTAGTACTGACACCCCATCCCGTTGATTCGCTCCGAGTACCGTGGACAGTCGTCCGCCAGCGGACAGTCTGACATACGGGTGGATACTCTATCGCTCGTCTAAACCCTTCCGGGTCCGGGGTACCCCCGGTAGGGGCCGCAGACGCAACGCTTTCCCCCGCTTCGCCCCCAGTTCGCGTATGAGCCGTCGCGTCCCGGAGTTCGCCCTCGTCGTCGGCGTCTTCCTCGGCCTGTCGGCGCTGGTGTCCGGCGTCGTCCTCGGGTCCGGACTCCTGCCCACCGTCCTCTTCGCCGCCGTCGTGACGTACCCGTTCGTCGCCTTCGGCCTCGTCCGCGACGACGACCCGGCGGCCGTCGTCCCGCCCCGCTGGGTTCTCCTCGCCGGCGTCGTCTGGGCGTCGCTCGGCGTCGCCGGCGTCTTCGCCGCGGACGTCTCGCTGGCGGCGATAGCGACCGCCGGCCTCGTCGGCCTCGTCCTGTTCCTCCCGCCGGCCGCGTACGCCGCCCGCCACGGCGCCGGCGTGAACCCGCTCTCGGGCGTGCAGACGCTCGCCGTCGCCGCCGTCGCCGCGGCGGGCCTCCTCGTCGTCGGCCTCGTCGCCGGCCGACCGCTGACCGGCGTCGTCGCCGCCGTCCTCGCCGTCGTCTCCGCCGGACTGTACGCGACGGCCCTCGGCGTCGAGTTCGACGCGCGCACGCGCAGAGGTGCCGTGGCCGCCGGCGGCGCGTTCGCACTCGTCCTCGTCGCCGTCGGCGTCCTCTCCGGCGGCCGACTCGCCGACTGGCTCCTCGCGGGCGCGGCGGTGGCGTTCACGCCGAGCCTGTACGCCGTGCTGTCGCGAACCGACCGACGACGGTAGTTCGGCGTCCTTCGGCGTCCTCACTTCACGGCGCGGAGGACGGCCGGGCCGTCCCCGTCGACGACGTCGACGTCGCCGAACCCCGCCGCGCGGAAGGTCTCTCTCAGGCGGTCCGGGTCGTGGAACCGCCCCCGAAACACCGACCCCATCGTCGCCTCGGTGCCCTCGGCATCGTCGCGGAGGACGAACGCGTACGTCGTCGTGTAGTGGCCCGCCGCGGAGGTGAGCGCGGTGGTCGAGCGTCGCTCCACGGTGAAGCGCTCCGACTCGACGGTCCGACAGTCGGTGCTGCCGTTCGTCACGTCGTCGGACAGCGGTTGGAAGAACGTCACGAACGCGCCGCCGTCGCGGAGGCTCTCGTGGACGTTCTCGGCGAGCGATTCGACGTCGGCGTCGTCGGTGAGGTGGAGCATCCCGCCCAGCAACACCGCCACGTCGAACGTCCGTCCCTCGTCCGCCGCGGACCACGCCGTGAAGTCAGCCCGCTGGACCTCCGCGTCCGTCACTCGCTCTCTGGCCCGTCGGAGCATCCGCTCGTCGCTGTCCACGCCGAGCACCGTCTCGTACTCGTCCTCGATGCGAGTGAGGAGCGGACCGGTACCGCAGCCCAGTTCCAGCACCCGACTCGTCTCCTCGGGTTCGTACCGTCGCAACAGTCGCACCTGCGCGTCCCTGTTCAGGACGCGCGAGTGGTAGAACTCGTAGAGCGTGGGGTACTCGTAGAAGTCGCGTTCGCGGTGCGGGTCCTCGTCGACGTCCTCGATGACGTGGGCGAGACTCACGTGTGACCGCTCTTACCGACCGGACCGGGCAAATAGCGTTCGGTGGTTCGACACCGCTTGGCACGCGACGACACGGCCGGGACGACCGAAAAAGCGACGCGACCGAGGGGTCGCCCTACGCCAACGGCGTCCGTTCGACCACGGTGCCGTTCACGGTGGGGTACTGCTCGACGATTTCGCCCTTCGACACGTCGCCCTCGTCCACCATCTCCTCCAGCAGCCACCACGCGACTTCGACGTGGTCGGACTTCACCGTGTAGAACTCCTCGGGGACGCCGAGTGCCTGCAGGTCCGCCTCGGTCACCCACGTCTTCCCGTAGACGATGGTGCCGTCGTCGGTCACCTCGTCGAACGGGCGGCGGATGTTCTTCGCCATGCGCTTCAGGCGGTTGCGGTGCTGGGCGGCGTCCTTGAACACGGAGGTGCAGAAGTAGACGCGTTCGTGGTCGGCCATCTCTTCGAGGATGGCGTCCTTCGACCCGTCGACGGCCGACATGTGGCCGTCCTGCAGTTCGTAGCCCGCCTCCTGCATCCGGCGGTAGTTGCCGTCCGACATCTCGAACTCGTTGACGTTGCAGAACTCCGCGGCGCCCTCGTCGAGGAAGTCGAGGAACTCTTCTTCGGCCCGGATGCCCGGAATCTCGAACGCGGGCGTCAGACCCTCCTCGCGGGCGACGTAGAGGATGTCCTCCCACTCGGTGCCGTGCATGTCGCCCCACAGTTCGTACGGCGGGTGGAAGCGAATCTCGTCCAGTCCGGCCTCCGAGAGGCGGCGCATGTTCTCGCGGCCGCCCGTGATTCCCGTGTAGAGGTGTGTGTGGTGGTCCTCGCCGAACTCGTCTTTGAGGAGTTCGAGGTAGTGACACGTCTTGTCGAGGGCCTCCTGCGGTTCGCCGCCCGTGATGGACGTCCCGAGGGCGTCCATCCGCTTCGCCTCGGCGATGACGTCGTCGTCGGACTCCACCTGTCGCTCGTTGGCGTACACGTCGGTGACGTTCTTGCGGTTCTCGCCGAGCGGACAGTAGAAGCAATCGCGCTGGTCGCAGTAGCCGTAGACGAACAGCACCATCTTCCCTCCCATGGCGCACTGCTCACAGCCCTTCGAGATCATTCGTTGAACACACGCTACACGTCCCACGGGCAAAAACCGTGCGAAACGCAGTTCCCGGCGTGGGACGGACGCCCACGGCGTTCCGGCGAACGCCGGCCGTCGCCCGGGGAGCGTCCCCGAAAACAAATATAGCCCGACGGCATACGGTCGGACGATGCTGTTGGTCCTCTGTATCGACCTCGACGACGACCTCGGCCGGAAGACGCGGTTCGACACGCCCGTCGTCGGCCGGGACAGCGTCGAAGCCGTCGCGGTCGCTCTCGCCACCGCCGACCCGGAGGACTCAGACTCGAACGTCCTGTTTCAGGGCATCCACGAACACGACTTGCTCGTCGCCGACCCAGAGGTCGACGAGCAGGTGGAAGTCGCCGCCGTCACCGGGACGCAGGGCAGCGACGTGAAGGCCAACCGCGCCATCGGCGAGGAGATAGACCGCGTGCTCGCGGGCCTCTCGACCGGCGAGAACGTCAGCGCAATCGTCATCACCGACGGCGCGCAGGACGAGTCCGTCCTGCCGGTCATCCGCTCTCGCGTCCCCATCGACAGCGTCCGCCGCGTCGTCGTCCGACAGGCGCAGGACCTCGAATCCATCTACTACACGATGAAGCAGGTGCTGGCGGACCCCGAGACGCGCGGGACCATCCTCGTCCCCCTCGGCATCCTGCTTCTCATCTACCCGTTCCTCACCATCGCCAGCTTCTTCGACGTGCCCGGAGCGGCCGTGCTGGGCCTCGTCTCCGCGCTCCTCGGCCTCTACACCCTGTTCCGCGGCCTCGGACTGGAGACCGTCGTCGACGACGCCGTGAGTCGCGGGCGAGACATCCTCTACGAGGGCCGCGTCACACTCATCACCTACGTCGCCGCTCTCGCGTTGATGACCGTCGGCGGATTCCGCAGCGTCGCCCTCCTGGACGCCGTCCGCGCCAGTCTGGAGTCGGCACTCGCACCGTCGCTGATCCTCGCCGCCCTCGTCCACGGCGCGGTCCAGTGGTTCGCCGCCGCGGGCGTCACCTCCAGTCTCGGACAGGTGACCGACGAGTACCTCGCGGACCGATTCAAGTGGCGCTACCTCAACGCGCCGTTCTACGTCGTCGCCATCGCCATCGTCCTCTACGTCGTCTCCGGCTTCTTCCTCAACGTCAACGGCGTCGCCGGCCTCCCGGGCGTCCGGCCGTTCTCGCTGTCGGACCTCGCAATCGGCCTCACCGTCGGAACGCTGTTGGGCGTGTTCAGCACCCTCGCGTTCGCCATCGCGGAGTCGCGGTTCCCCACGAGCGTCGAACCGACGCGGGGGTGAGCGGACGGCGGGAGACCACGATACCGCTCGCCGGCGCCGGGACGCTCACCGACGACGGCGACGTGCGCGTCTACCGGACGAGCCTCGGACCGATACCGAGACACGGCCGGTATCAGGTCGTCGCCAGACGGTCGACGGACGAGTGGTTCACCGCCCCCGCGGTCGACAGACTCACCTTCGACTTCCACTGCACCGCGGAGAACTGACCGAGCGACTCAGCGCTCGCGGACGACGACGAACTCCGCGAGGTCCCGGAGGTAGCCGAGCGAGTCCGTCTCGGCCAACTGGGCGGCGTCGAGGGCGTCGAGCGCCTGGTCCGACTGGTCGCGCGCGCGCTGGTTCGCCTCCGCGGGGGTGAGGTCCGTCACCTGCACGACCGACGGGCGGTCCATCTGTTCGTCCTGTCCGGTCGGCTTGCCGAGTTCGTCGGCGTCGGCCGTCGCGTCCAGCACGTCGTCGCGTATCTGGAAGGCGACGCCCACCCGTTCTGCGTACTCGCCGAACGCCTCGACGGTGAACGGGTCGGCTTCGGCGGCGACGGCACCGAGCTCGGCCGCCGCGCGGAACAGCGCGCCGGTCTTCCGGCGTGCCAGTTCCATGTACTCCGCCTCGTTCGTCGGCCGGGCGACGAGTTCCGTCGCCTCCCCCTCGCCGAGTTCGACCATCGACTCTGCCACTATCTGCATCGCCTGGTCGTTGACTGACAGGAGGGCGAACGCCTCGCCGAGGAGGCCGTCGGAGGCGATGATGGCGGGGCCGTAGCCGTACTGCGCCCACGCGCTGGGCGTCCCGCGCCGGATGTCCGAGCGGTCGATGATGTCGTCGATGACCAGCGAGGCGTTGTGGACCAGTTCGATGGCGACGGCGAAGTCCACCGCCGCGTCGGGGTCGCCGCCGCAGGCCTCACAGGAGAGAATCGTCACCGCGGGGCGGACGCGCTTGCCGCCCGCCAGCGCAACGTGGGCGAGTTCGTCCGACAGTTCGGGCGGGTCGACCGCGTCGATGACCGTGCGGAGGCGGTCCTCGACCATCGACACCCGACGCTCCAGATACTCCATTACCGGTGGCTCAGGATGCAGCGACAAAAGAGGTTCCGGAACGGTGCGTTCTCGCCGTGCGTCGCCCGACGAGCGGTCGTCGGGTCGCTCGGCCACAACACTAGTCCGTCGCGGCACGCTCGTTCGAACGAGACCGAACGTGCGCGAACTACAGAACGTGGACGGCCTGCATCCTCGGGACCTCTCGCAGCGACAGCGACTGCTCGTGGTCTACGTGCTCGGCCTCGTCGCCGTCGTCCTGTCCTACACCGCCCTCTACAACTTCGGGATGCGAGCGTACGAGAGCCGACCGCAGTCGGTGTTCCGCTCCTTCCAGGCCGTTCTCGCGACGCTCACGACGACCGGATACGGAGCGGACGCGCCGTGGACGACGCCCGAGATGAACGTGTTCCTCGGACTCGTGCAGGTGACCGGCGTCGTCATCGGGTTCGTGACGCTGCGCGTGCTCATCATCCCCCTCTTCGAACGCGCGCCGCTCTCCCTCGACGACAGGCTCTCGAAGAAGGAGGGCCACGTCGTCGTCGCCGAGTACCGGCGCGATACGGACCTCCTCCTCGACGAACTGGAGGCGCGGGACGTCGGTTACGTCCTCCTCGAATCCGACCAGACGGAGGCGAAACGCCTCTCCGACGAGGGCTATCAGGCGATTCACGGCGACCCCGAGAATCCGTCTGACCTCGACCGGGCGTCCGTCGAGGAGGCGTCGCTCCTCGTCGCCGACGCGGGCGACCGGAACGCGAGCATCGTCCTGACCGCTATGGAGGCGAACGAGGGCCTCCGAACGGTCAGCTTCGCGACGTCGCCCCGCCGCAACCCGGCGTTCACCGAACTCGGCGTCGACCGAAGCGTCGCCCCGCACGCGCTCATCGGACGGCGACTGGCGGAGAAGGCGACGACCCCCGTCGCCGTCGACGTGGCGGGAGAGGGAGACGGAACGGAAGACGGGGGCGAAGACGCCGGCTCGGTCGAGGTCCGCGAACTCCTCGTCCGGCGCGGCAGTCCCCTGCACGGCGTCCGCGTCGGCGACTCACCGCTCGCGGACCGCTCCGACCTGACGGTCGTCGCCGGGTGGTTCGACGGCGAACTCAGACTGCCGCCGTCTCCCGACGACGAACTCTCCCCGAACACCGTGCTGATCGTCGCCGGGCCGGAGCGGGCGATAGCGGGGGCGACCGCCGACCTGTCGAACCTCCGAGCGCCGCGGGAGGAGCGGAACGAGCGGATCGTCGTCGCCGGTAACGGCGAGGGCGGACGGGCGGCCCGCGACGCGATTCCGGACGACGTCGCGGTCACGACCGTCGACAGCGACCCGGATACGCACCCGGACGTCGTCGGCGACGTCACCGAACCCAAGACGCTCCGTCAGGCGGGCGTCGGGGGGGCGTCGGCGCTCATCGTGACGGTCGACGACGACGCGACGGCCCTCCTGGCGGTTGCGACGGCCCGGTCGCTCTCCGCCGACGTGGAGATACTCGTCCGGGTGACCGACGCGGGGAAGGAGTCGCCGGCGTTCGGGGCCGGCGCGGACTACGTCCTCTCGATTCAACGGGCGTGCGCCCGGCTGGTCGCTGCGGAGGTCGGCGGGGACCCGGTCGTCGACCCCGTCAGCCGGATTCGACTCGTCCGCGCCGACGCGGACTCGTTCGTCGGCGAGTCACTCTCGTCGGCGCGCCGGGACGGCGGATGCGGGTGGACCGTCGTCGGCGTTGTCCGCGACGGGACCGTCGAGATGGACGAACGGACGACGGTCGAACCGGACGACGTGGTCGTCGTCGCGGGGAGCGACGACGCGGTGCGCGAGTTCGAGGGGACGGCGGAGGAGGGGTAAGTCCGCGTCCGACTTCGAACCGAGCGCCCTCGTCGCGGTGACGGGCCGGTCCGCGACGAGTCCCGGCGCACCTGCGACCACTCTCACCGGACGCTCACGGGTTCGCGTCCGGAACACTCTGTCTCGCTGAGCGAAGCGAGGCACGATGGACGCGCAGCGTCCATCGGGGGAACAAAAGAGGGGCTGGAAGCCGCTTACTGGAACTCCTCGATGAGTTCCGGCACCACCTCGAACAGGTCGCCGACGACGCCGTAGTCGGCGATGTCGAAGATGGGCGCGTTCGGGTCGGTGTTGATGGCGACGATGGTCTCCGCGCCCTTCATCCCGGCGACGTGCTGCACCGCGCCGGAGATGCCGATGGCGATGTACACCTCCGGCGTGACGACTTTGCCCGACTGGCCGACCTGCCGGTTCTTCGGCAGCCAGCCGCTGTCCACGATGGGCCGCGAGGACGACAGCGTCGCCCCGAGGGCGTCGGCGAGTCGTTCGACGAGTTCGATGTTCTCCTCCTCCTCGATACCGCGGCCGACGGAGACGAGGACGTCCGCCTCCGTGATGTCCACGTCGCCGCCGCCGACCTCCTCGAAGCCGGTGACGCGCGACTTGACGGCGGACTCGTCGGGCGTGAACTCGAACGGCATTATCTCGGCGTCGCCGCCGTTCGAGGCGGCGACCCACTCGCCGCCGCGGACGGTGACGGCCGCGCGTTCGGCGTCGACTTCGAGGGTCGTCTCGACCTTCGACCCGTACATCTCGCGGGTGACGGTCAGGCCGCCGTCGAACGCCACGTCGATGGCGTCGGTGACGAGGGGAAGCCCCAGACGGTTCGCCACCGCGGGGGCGTAGTCGAGGCCGTTGACCGAGTTCGGCATCAGCACGTACTGCGGGTCGTATTCGTCGGCGAGTGCGCACACCGCCTGCGTGTACACGTCGTGGTTGAACTCCTCGCCGTACTCGACGGTGTGGACCGTCGTGACGCCCTCGCGGTTCAGTTTCGTCGCGAACTCCTCGACCTCGCCGCTTATCACCGCGACGTGCAGGTCACCGCCCGTCTCGTCGGCGAGTTCGCGGCCCGCGGTCACGAGTTCGTAACTCACGTCGCGGAGTTCGCCGCGGCGGTGGTCGGCGACGGCCAGTACGGAACTCATTCCGCACCCACCCCCCTCTCTCGCAGGGCCGTCGCAAGTTTCGCGGCCTGTTCGTCGGCGTCACCGTCGAAGTACGTCGCGTCGGACACCGTCTCGGGTTCGTACATGTCGGTCAGGAACAGTTCGCTCGCGACGGCCCCGTGGTCCAGACCGAGGTCCGCGAGCGTCTTCGCCGCTATCTCCTTCGACTGGGCCTGCCGGATACCCCGCAGGCTGGCGTAGCGCGGTTCGTTGATACCGGTCTGGATGGTCAACACGGCGGGCAGGTCTATCTCGGTGAGTTCCTCGACGCCGCCCTCGAGTTCGCGGTGGACGCGGGCGACGCCGTCGTCGAGGACGCCCTCGGTGTCGAGTGCGTTGACGACCGCGCCCCACTCGTAGCCGATGGCGTCCGCGAGGGCGACGCCCGTCGCGCCGAACCCGGTGTCGTGCGCCTGCACGCCCGTCAGGACGATGTCGGGGTCCTCCTCGGCGACGACGGCTTCGAAGAGGCGCACCTTGGAGGCGACGTCGAGGAACTCCGCGGCCTCGACGTCCTCGTCCCAGACGCGCACCGCGCGGTCGACGCCCTTCGCGAGGGCCATCCGGATGGTCTCCTCGCTTCGCTCCGGGCCGATGGTCGCGGAGACGACTTCGACGTCTTCGTCGGCGGCTTCGGCGAGTTGGACGGCCGTCTCGACGGCGTACTCGTCCCACTCGTTCAGGTCGTACTCGACGTACCGCGAGTCCACGTCGAGGTCGGCTATCTCGAAGTCGTCCTCGACTTCGGCGACCTCTTTGACGGTCACGAGAACCTTCATCATCGACCACTACCCTCACGAGGCGGTAAATCCTTTCGGAAACCCCCTTCGAACCGCCTCGGGTTGTGCGTCTCGGCATCTCCCCCGCGCCGAACCGGCAGTCCGTTCAGTCGGAGCCGTCGTCGGGCAGCGAGATGAGGTTCTCGCGGCCGAGGCGCAGTTTGTTCACGCGCCCCTCGTCGGCCATCGCGGAGAGCAGTTGCGACACCTTGGCGTCGGACCAGCCCGTCTCCTTGACGATGTTCGCCTGCTTCATCCGCCCGCCGTTCCGTTCGAGCAGGTGTTCGACGCGTTCCTCGTCCGAGAGCAGCGAGAGGTCCACTTCCTCCTCGGCTTCGGACTCGTCGGCGTCGGGTTCCTCGTCGGCCCGTTCGACGGTCGGTTCGTCCGTCTGCGCGGGCGGCCCCGCGCCGACGCCGCCGTCCGACGCACCGCCGCCCGCGTCCGGCGTGGGACTCGGTTCGCCGGGCCGGCCGCCGCCCGCCCCGGTTCCGGTGCCGGACTGCCAGCGGAAGATGACCGCGGCGACGAGGAACAGGAGGGCGGCGACGACGCCGCCGCCGACGACGAGGTCCCACGGAATCTCCTGTGCGTCCTCGGTCGGCCGGTAGGTCACCACGAGGCTGTCTTCGCCCTCGAACTTCGAGGGGCCGTCGATGATGATGGCGTTGTTCTGCTGTTTCACGCGGATGCTCGTCGTGTTCGTCGCGTACCCCGGCGGCGTCTCGATGACGAGTCGCTGGTCCGCGCTCATCAGCGAGAGCCACGTCTGCGGCTCCTCGGACTCCGCGCTCGGGAGGACGAACACGTCCCCGAGTGCGAGTCCGCCGTTCTCCGTCTCGCGCAGGAAGTTCGTCCAGCCGAACTCGGCGGTCAGCGTCCCGGTCCCGGCCGACCGGTCGACGCTGTAGTCGTACGTCGCGTTCTGAATCCGCATCTCGCGCCCGGTCGACTCGCTCGCTCGCTCGGCGATTCGACGGAATAGCTCGGCGGTCACGCCGGTGTCGCTCTCACCGCTCTCGTACTCCTGTCCGATGCGCTCGAACGCCGCCGTCTCGTTCGGCTCGTCGAGTTCGTAGCGAACCTCGACGTGCCACCGCGCGTCGCCGTCGTCCTGCAGGAACACCCGCATCACGGTCCGCGGACTGTCGTCCAGCGTCCCGTCGACCTGTGCCTGTGGGGCGGCGGACTCGGCGCCGAGCGAACCGCTGCCGGCGGTCCCCGCGGCGACGGGAGCGACGCCGGAGAACACCAAGAGGAGGGCCACGACCAACGCGGGTATCCGCATTTGCTGAAGCTTGTACGTGGAGCGCTCAAAATGCTTTCCATCGGTACGCACGCGCCCGATTCTCGGCTTCCGTCCGAATAACGACGTTTTTTGTACTTGCCACCGTATGCACCGGCAATGAGAGCCCTCCCCGCGATGCTCGCGTTCGTCCTCGTGCTCTCCGCCGTCGCCGGGGCGACGGTTCCGGGGACGGCGTCTCTCCCCGACCGCGCGACGACGCCCGTCGACGCCGCGACCGTCGCCGCTCCCGCCCCCGACGACCGGTCGTTCGAGCACTCGACCTCCCGCTCCGACGTGTCGGTGGTGAACAACCACACCGCCCAGAACGCGTCCATCCACGTCCTCGGCATCCCGCAGGCGCAGGTCACCCAGAGTTCGCTGGCGACGCGAACCGTCGAGTTGGGGCCGGCGCTCGCGTTCGACCACAACCGGACGGAGATGCGGATGGAGACGCTCGCGGCCGTCGACCGCATCGACGCCGCCGACTCCGAAGACCGGAAACAGCAGCTGATACTGCAGGAACTGACGACTATCGAGCAGGCGGCCATCTCCCTGCGCGCGAGCCAGCAGGCGGCGATTCGAGCGTACGGCGAGGGCGACATCGACTCCCGGACGCTCCTCATCCGCCTCGCCGTCATCGACATCCACGCGCAGGCCCTGCAGGACCGCAACGAGCGAATCCAGCGCGTCGCTCGCTCGGTCCCGGACTTCTCCGTGGACGCGCGCACCGCCTCGCTCGGCCGCGAACTCGACACGTTCACCGGTCCGGTCCGCCAGCACTCGGTGGCCGTCCTCACCGGCGAGGCGGACCCGGCGCGGTTCTTCGTCCAGACGGGCACCGACAGCGTCGTCCTCAGCACGATACGCGACGACACCTACGTCCGGGAGGTGTACCGCGGCGACATCCGCCGTCGCGGGTCCGGCCTCCTCACCGACCTCGAGGCGCTGAACGCCACCTCGCAGGCGTACCCGAACGCCTTCGCGCTCCAGTTCCGGCAGAACGGCACCAACATCGTCGGCACGGAGGACAACAGCTTCCTCGTCCGCATCCAGCACGAACGCGGCCGCCTCTACTCGTTCGTCGACAGCGGCTCCCAGCAGGTGTTCAAGGAGTTCCAGTACCGGCCGCTGGAGACGATGGAGACCGACCCGACCGAGGGCGCGGTGAAGGACGGACTCGAACTCACGGCGTACCAGACGTACCCCGGCGGTCCCGTCAGAATCACCCTCAACACCACCGAGTCGGGCGACCCCGCGGACGCGCTGATAACCGTCGGCCCGCGCGGCGGGCGGAGCGTCGTCGTCGGCGAGACGGGGGCGGACGGGTCGCTGTGGACGATGGCGCCGGGGCAGGAGTACCAGGTGACGGCGATTCGCGGCAACTCGGTCGTGCTGCTCACCGTCGAACCGAACGCGCCGCCGCTGGTGAACGGGAACGCGACGCAGAGCGGCAACGCCACGGCCGTCCGCCCGCCGGCCGCGGCGACGGCGGGCGCGGCGTAACTCACGCCGACGGCCGCGGCCGTCCGAACCTTCTTGTCCGAGAGCGCGGCCAGCGCCGACCGTGACGGACCGCGGACTCTCGCCGGTCGTGGGAACGCTCCTGCTGGTCGGCGTCGTGCTGGCAGCGGCGACGACGCTCGCCGTGGTGAGCGGGGACGCCGTCCTCGGCGTCGCCGCGTTCGACGCACCCACCGCACCCGAGGGCTCCGCCGCGAGCCACGGCGTCGCCGCGTCCGACGGTCCCGCGGGGGCGTTCGTCTCGTCGCCGTCCGCCGGTTGGCGGGTGGCGTTCTCGCTGTCGGTGACCGGCGACCGAGTCGCGCTGGGGTACGAGCGCGGGCCGCCGATGCGCGTCGCGGACCTCAGACTCGACGTCTCGGTGGACGGCGAACCGCTCGCGCACCAGCCGCCGGTGCCGTTCTTCTCCGCCCGGGGGTTCCGGCCGGGGCCGACCGGCCCGTTCAACGTCGGCAGCGACGGCGTGTGGACCGCGGGCGAGACCGGTTCCGTCGTCGTCGCAGGCACGAACCACCCCCGACTCGGACCCGGGCGGACCGTGACGGTGCGGCTCTACGAGCGCGGGTCGTCGCGGCCGCTGGCGACGCTGACGGCGTCGGTCACGGACGGGTGAAGAGCGCGCGTCTGCTTACGCGTCGGTTTCGACGGGGACTTCGACCTCGGTGCCTTCGCTTGCGTCGGCCTCGTCGTCTTCGTCGGCGTCGGGGACCCGCGCGATGGTGGTGATGGCCTTCGGACTGCCCGGGTAGGCCTGCTGGATGTGGTGTTCGATGTCGACGAAGCCCGCCTCCTCGAACATCCGCTGGGCCTCGTTCTCGTCGTAGAACAGCATGATGGCGTCGGCGACGCGTTGGAACAGGCCGCTCTCGGGGTAGTCCGGTCCGACGACGAGCACGCGGTGGCCGGGTTTGACGACGCGTCTGAACTCCTCGAGGGCGTCGACCGGGTTCGGCCAGTACTCGATGGAGCCCGAGGACCAGAGGACGTCGAACGCGTCGTCTTTGAACGGCAGGCGCTCGGCGTCGCCGCGGTAGAACGTCACCTCGTCCTCGTCGAACTTCTCGAACGCCTTCTGCATCTGGTGGATGCTCTGGTCGAGTCCGTGGACGTCGTCGGAGTAGCGCAGGAGTCCCTCGGTGGCGAACCCGGTCCCGCAGCCCACGTCGAGGACGCGGTCGTCGGGCTGGATGCCGAGCAGTTCCAGCGCTTCGTCGCGCATCTCCTCGTTCCAGATGTAGGGGTTTATCCGGTCGTACACCTTCGAGAGGTACTTGTAGAACAGCCGGGCCCGTGACTTGTTCTCGAGGACTCCCATGGGCGCGAGGTTAGGACTGGGCGGTCATAACCGTGCGGATTTGGACCGCTACGACCGAACGCGGGGACGACGGCGCCACGAGAGGTTTCCGCAAACACCTTATACGCAGGTAGTGCAACGTTTCGATGATACGAGTATGCCGAGACCAGAGGTTCTCGAACGGATAAAGACGGCCGAATCCGACGCCGACGACATCGTCGCCGAAGCAGAAGCCGACCGCGAGGAGCGAATCGCGGAGGCGCGACGGGAGGCCGAAGAGATCCGTCAAGAAGCCGAAGAGGAGGCAAGTGAGTACGAGTCCGAGCGTCTCGCCGAAGCTCGCGAAGAGATAGAGGAGGAGCGAGAGGCGATACTCGAAGACGGCGAGCAGGCCCGGAACCGCCTCGTCAGCGACGCCGAAGCCAACACCGAGGAGGCGGTCGAGTACGCCATCGACCAGTTCGAGGAGGCGGTGCATGCTCAGACCTGAGCAAATGAGTAAGGTCTCGGTGACCGGGTCCAAGCGCGTGATGGACCCGGTGGTCGAGACGGTCCACGACCTGAACCTGCTTCACGTGACGGAGTACGACAACTCGTGGGAGGGGTTCTCCCCCGGCGACCCGGTCGAAGGGGCCGAGAGCGCCTCCGACAAGCTCGTCACCGTCCGTTCGCTCGAGAGCATCCTCGACGTCGACGAGGAAGACGCGGGTCCGACCCGAATCGTCACCGACGACGCGCTCGAAGCCGAACTGGAGGAGATTCGGACGGAGGTCAACGAACTCGACGACGAACGGCAACGGCTCCGCCAGCAGCTCCGTGACCTCGAAGAGCGCATCGGCACGATGGAGCCGTTCGAGGACCTCGGCATCGACCTCGACCTCCTGTCGGGGTACGACACGATCGACGTCGCCGTCGGCTACGGCAAGCGCGACGTCGTCGAACGCGCCGTCGTCGACGCCGACGACCTCGTCGACTACGAGATATACTCGGGCGACCAGACGATGGCCGTGTTCGCGCGGCCGACCGACGACGCCGACGACTCCGCACTCACCGACGCGCTCGTCAGCGCGGACTTCACCTCGCTGGAGGTGCCCGACGCCGAGGGCAGCCCGGAAGAGTACGTCCGCGAACTCGAACACGAGAAACAGCAGGTCCGCTCGGAACTGGAGTCCGTCGAGGACAAACTGGAGAACACGAAGCTCGACGCGGCGGGCTTCCTGCTCGCGGCCGAGGAGAAACTGTCCATCGACGTGCAGAAGACCGAAGCGCCGCTCTCCTTCGCCACGACGGAGAACGCGTTCATCGCCGAGGGGTGGATTCCCTCGGCGCGCTTCACCGAGTTCAAGAGCGCGCTCAAAGAGGACATCGGCGAGCACGTTCAGGTCGAAGAACTCGAACGCGCGACGTTCTCGAAGGACGGCACCGACCACGTCCGCGAGCAACCCGCCGGCGGCAACGGCGGCACGCCCGCCGCGGCGGACGGCGGCGAGGCGCGTGCCGACGGCGGAGCGGTCGTGATGGACGACGACGACCCGCCGACGATTCAGGACAACCCCGGCGCGGTCAAGCCGTTCGAGGTTCTCGTGCAGGCGGTCAGCCGACCGAGCTACTACGAGTTCGACCCGACGGTCATCCTGTTCCTCACGTTCCCGGCGTTCTTCGGGTTCATGATCGGTGACCTCGGCTACGGGCTCATCTACACCGCCATCGGCTACTTCCTCTACACGAGCTTCGACGACCGCCCGGCGTTCAAGAGCATGGGCGGCATCACCATCGCGGCCGGCCTGTTCACGACGCTGTTCGGCATCCTGTACGGCGAAATCTTCGGGCTGCACCTCATCGCCTCGTACTTCTGGGAGGGCGTCGTCGGCCTCTCGCACGCCCCCATCGAGAAGGGCCTGTCGCCGGCCACCTCCGAGTGGGCGCTGGGATGGCTCGTCGTGAGCGTCGTCCTCGGCATCATCCACCTGAATATCGGGTGGATATTCGACTTCTTCGAGAACCTCGAACTCCACGACGCCAAGCACGCCGTCTACGAGAGCGGTTCGTGGCTGCTGATGCTGAACGGCCTATGGGTCTGGATCTTCTCGGACGTCATCTCCGGGACCGCTCCCGAGTTCCTCTACACGACGTTTTCGGCGGAGGGCGTCCTGCCACTTGGGTTCGCGGGCTTCTCGGCCACCGTCGGCTGGGTCGGCTTCGGCGTGTTCGTCCTCGGCGTGGTTCTGCTCGCCATCGGCGAACCCATCGAAGTCGTCGAGTTCCTCAACGTCCTCGTGAACGTCCTGTCGTACACGCGTATCGCCGCGGTGCTGCTGGCGAAGGCGGGGATGGCCTTCACGGTCAACCTGCTGTTCTTCGGTGTGTACGTCGACTCCAAGGGCGGCTGGCACTTCGGTCTCGGCGGCATGCCGCAGGTCGGGGAGATGTACCACGGCTACGAAGTCGTCGACGTGCTGTTCGGCGGCCTCGTCCACGGCGGCGCGGCGACGGTCCTCGTCGGACTGCTCGTCCTCGTCATCGGTCACCTCCTCGTGCTCGCACTCGGCGTGACTAGCGCCGGCCTGCAGGCCGTGCGTCTCGAGTACGTCGAGTTCTTCAACAAGTTCTACGAGGGCGGCGGCCGCGACTACGAACCGTTCGGCTACGACCGGAAGTTCACCACCGAGGACTGAACGACCGGCCGCGGCCGCGGTTTCCGGCCCCGTTCGATGTCTCTGTCGCGCGCGCTTTCTCACACGACCGGTCTCCGCTCACGCACCACCTCGACATGGTGCGACCCGTAACGCGCCGGACGAAATGAGGCCGCGATGTTCGCCGCAACTCGGTTTCTTTTTATTCGTCCGGTGAGAAATCGTGAGGCGCAGGATTTTTGCCACAATCTCGGGGATAGGACCCCCCTTCTCGGCGTTTTTCCGAATCGGTTTGGGAAGCTTTATGAGATGCCCCCGGCCACATAGGCTTGTTCGGAGACGAATCCGGTACTAAGAGGACGTAAACACAACATGCTCGAAAACATCCTACTACAGTCCCAGTCGTCTGGCCCGGCAATCACCGCACCTGCGGCCGCCGCTCTCGCGGTCGGCCTCGCCGCCTTCGGCGCGGGGTACGCAGAGCGCGGTATCGGTGCTGCCGCGATGGGGGCCATCGCCGAGGACGAAAGCCTCTTCGTCAACGGTCTCATCCTGACCGTCCTGCCGGAGACTCTCGTCATCCTCGCGCTGGTCGTCGTGTTCATCGTCTAAAGCACCCTCTCCCTTTCAATCAATGAGTTTGGATAACGTCGTCGAAGACATCCGAGACGAAGCCCGCGCGCGTGCGGAGGAAATTCGAGAGGGCGGAGAGCAGCGCGCTCAGGAGATCATCGAGGAGGCGGAGTCCGACGCGGAGGACCTCCTCGAATCGCGCACGACCGACGTCGAACGTCAGGTCGAACAGGAGCGCGAACAGGCACTCTCCAGCGCAAAGCTCGAGGCGAAGCAGAAACGCCTCGAGGCCCGTCGCGACGTCCTCCAGGACGTGCGCGAACAGGTCGAGGAGGAACTCGCCTCCCTCTCCGGTGACCGACGCGAAACGCTCACCCGCTCGCTGCTCGAAGACGCGGCCGACGAGTTCGACGCCGACGCCGACGTCGTCGTCCACGGCCGCGCGGCAGACAAAGCGCTCATCGAGGACATCCTCGAGGAGTACGACGGCTACGAGTACGGAGACAGTTACGACTGCCTCGGCGGCGTCGTCGTCGAGAGCCAGCAGTCCCGCGTTCGGGTGAACAACACGTTCGACTCCGTCCTTGAGAGCGTCTGGGAGGACAATCTCAAGGAAGTGAGTTCCCGACTGTTCGACCAATGAGTGCTGAATCCGGCTCCAACCCCGAGTACGTGACCGCTCGCGTCAAAGCGCGTCGAAGCAAGCTGTTCAGCGACGACGACTACCGAAAGCTGGTGCGGATGGGGCCGGCCGAAATCGCCCGCTTCATGGAGGAGTCGGAGTACGAAGAGGAGATAAACGCGCTCGGCTCGCGGTACTCGGGCGTCGACCTCATCGAGTACTCCCTGAACCGAAACCTCGCGAAGCAGTTCAACGACATCCTCAGGTGGGCGGACGGTCGGCTGTACGACCTCATCGCCCGCTACCTGCGGAAGTTCGACGCGTGGAACGCGAAGACCGTCATCCGCGGCATCTACTCGGAGGCCGACCGCGAGGACGTCGACTCCGACCTCATCCGCGCGGGCGAGTTCGGCGACCGCTTCCTCGACCGGCTGCTCGACGCGACGAGCGTCGAGGAAGTCGTCGACAGGCTCGACGGCACGATGTTCGACGCGGGGCTCGAACAGGCGTACGAGGACTACGAGGAGACGGACGTGCTCGTTCCGCTCGAGAACGCCATCGACCGCGCCTACTACGAGAACCTGCTCGAAGGGCTCGTGGTCGACGAGGCGACCGAGCAGTACCGCGAGTACCTCGAAGCGGAGATCGACTTCCGGAACGCCCGGAACGCGCTCCGCCTCGCGCGCAGCGGCGCGGACATCGACCCCGCCGACTACTTCATCGAGGGCGGGTCGCTGTTCAACGCCTCGGAACTGGTGGCGCTCGCACAGAACACCGACGAACTCGTCACGAAGATTCGCGACTCGAAGTACGGCAACGAACTCTCGGCGGCGCTCGACGAACTCGAAGCGGTGAACAGCCTCATCGGGTTCGAGCGCGCGCTCGAAGCGGCGTTGCTGGAGTACGCGGACAGCCTCGGATACGTGTTCCCGCTGTCGGTGAGTCCGGTCATCTCGTACATCCTCGCAAAGGAGCAAGAGGTGGACAACATCCGGGCCATCGCCCGCGGCCGCGAAGCGGGGCTGACGGAAGACGAGATAGAGGAGGAGTTGGTCATCCAATGAGTCAGGAGATCGCCGTCATCGGCAGTCCGGACTTCACGACCGGCTTCCGCCTCGCGGGGGTTCGGAAGTTCGAGAACGTGCCCGACGAATCGAAGGACGAACAGCTCGACGAGGCCGTCACCCGGACGCTGGAGGACGAGGGCGTCGGCATCATCGTGATGCACGACGGTGACCTCGACCACCTCTCCCGGCAGGTCCGCGAGTCCGTCGAGACCAGCATCGAACCGACGCTGGTCACTCTCGGCGGCGGCGCGGGCGCTGGCGGCCTCAGAGACCAGATCAAACGTGCCATCGGTATCGACCTGATGGATGAGGACGAAGACTAACATGAGTCAGACACAAGAGTCCGTCCGCGAGGACGGCATTATCGCAAGCGTGAGTGGTCCCGTCGTGACCGCCCGTGACCTCGACGCCCGGATGAACGACGTCGTCTACGTCGGCGACGAAGGGCTGATGGGCGAAGTCATCGAGATAGAGGGCGACATCACGACGATTCAGGTGTACGAGGAGACGTCCGGCGTCGGTCCCGGCGAACCCGTCGAGAACACGGGCGACCCGCTGACCGTCGACCTCGGTCCCGGTCTGCTGGACACCATCTACGACGGCGTCCAGCGTCCGCTGGACGTCCTCGAAGAGAAGATGGGCAGTCCATACCTCGACCGCGGTGTCGACGCACCGGGTATCGAACTCGACAAGGAGTGGGGCTTCGAGCCCGAAGTCTCCGAGGGCGACGTCGTCGAACCCGGCGACGTCGTCGGCGTCGTCGAGGAGACGGTCACCATCGACCACAAGGTCATGGTGCCGCCGGACTTCGAGGGCGGCGAGGTGTCCGAGGCCCACTCGGGCGACTTCACCGTCACCGATACCGTCGTGACGCTCGACAACGGCGAGGAGATTCAGATGCGTCAGGAGTGGCCGGTCCGCGAGGCCCGTCCTTCCGAGACGAAGAAGACGCCCCGGACGCCGCTGGTGTCCGGTCAGCGCATCCTCGACGGCCTGTTCCCCATCGCGAAAGGCGGGACGGCCGCCATCCCCGGTCCGTTCGGGTCGGGCAAGACCGTCACGCAGCACCAACTCGCCAAGTACGCCGACGCGGACATCATCGTCTACGTCGGCTGTGGCGAACGCGGCAACGAGATGACGGAGGTCATCGACGACTTCCCGGAACTCGAAGACCCCTCGACGGGCAACCCGCTCATGGCCCGGACGTCGCTCATCGCGAACACGTCCAACATGCCCGTGGCGGCCCGCGAGTCCTGCGTGTACACGGGTATCACCATCGCGGAGTTCTACCGCGACATGGGGTACGACGTGGCGCTGATGGCCGACTCCACCTCCCGGTGGGCCGAGGCCATGCGCGAAATCTCCTCGCGACTGGAGGAGATGCCCGGTGAGGAGGGCTATCCGGCCTACCTCGCCGCGCGCCTCTCGCAGTTCTACGAGCGCGCCGGGTACTTCGAGAACATCAACGGCACGGAGGGGTCCGTCTCCGCCATCGGGGCCGTCTCCCCGCCGGGCGGCGACTTCTCCGAGCCGGTGACGCAGAACACCCTGCGCATCGTGAAGACGTTCTGGGCGCTGGACGCCGACCTCGCCGAACGTCGGCACTTCCCCTCGATCAACTGGAACGAGTCGTACTCGCTGTACACCGACCAGCTCGACCCGTGGTTCCAGGAGAACGTCGCCGACGACTGGCCCGAGGAGCGCCAGTGGGCCGTCGACGTGCTCGACGAGGAGTCCGAACTGCAGGAGATCGTTCAGCTCGTCGGGAAGGACGCCCTGCCGGAGGACCAGCAGTTGACGCTCGACGTGGCGAAGTACCTCCGCGAGGCGTACCTGCAGCAGAACGCGTTCCACCCGGTGGACACCTACTGTCCGCCGCAGAAGACGTACCTCATGCTCACGACCATCCACACCTACAACGACGAGGCGTTCAAGGCGCTGCAAGCCGGTGTGCCGGTCGAGGAGATCATCGACGTGGAGGCGCTCCCGCGCATCAACCGCATCGGTGTCCAAGAGGACTACGAGGAGTACGTCGCGGAACTCAAAGACGAAATAACCGAACAGCTCCGGGAGCTGTACTAAGATGAAAGAGTATCAGACCATCTCCGAGATCAGCGGTCCGCTGGTGTTCGCCGAAGTCGACGAGCCGATCGGTTACGACGAGATCGTCGAAATCGAGACGCCGGAGGGCGAGATCAAGCGGGGTCAGATTCTCGAATCCTCGGAGGGCGTCGTCGCCATCCAGGTGTTCGAGGGGACGACCGGTATCGACAAGAACGCGTCCGTCCGCTTCCTGGGCGAGACGATGAAGATGCCCGTCACCGAGGACCTCCTCGGACGGGTCCTCGACGGTTCGGGCCAGCCCATCGACGGCGGTCCCGAAATCGTCCCCGACGAGCGACACGACATCGTCGGCGCGGCCATCAACCCCTACTCCCGCGAGTATCCCGAGGAGTTCATCCAGACGGGCGTCTCCGCCGTGGACGGCATGAACACGCTCGTCCGCGGGCAGAAGCTGCCCATCTTCTCGGGGTCGGGGCTGCCGCACAACGACCTCGCGCTCCAGATCGCCCGTCAGGCGACGGTGCCCGAGGAGGCGGCCGAGGAGGGCGAGGACGCCTCGGAGTTCGCCGTCATCTTCGGCGCGATGGGGATCACGGCCGAGGAGGCCAACGAGTTCATGGACGACTTCGAGCGAACCGGTGCGCTGGAGCGCTCCGTGGTCTTCATGAACCTCGCGGACGACCCCGCCGTCGAGCGGACGGTCACGCCGCGGATGGCGCTCACGACGGCCGAGTACCTCGCGTTCGAGAAGGACTACCACGTGCTCGTCATCCTGACGGACATGACCAACTACTGCGAGGCGCTGCGCGAAATCGGCGCCGCGCGTGAGGAGGTCCCGGGTCGCCGTGGCTACCCCGGATACATGTACACCGACCTGGCGCAACTGTACGAGCGCGCCGGTCGAATCGAGGGTCGTGAGGGGTCCGTCACGCAGATTCCCATCCTCACGATGCCCGGCGACGACGACACCCACCCCATCCCGGACCTGACCGGGTACATCACCGAGGGGCAGATATACGTCGACCGCGACCTCAACAGTCAGGGCGTCCAGCCCCCGGTCAACGTGCTGCCAAGCCTCTCGCGCCTGATGGACGACGGTATCGGCGAGGGCCTGACCCGCGCCGACCACGCCGACGTCTCCGACCAGATGTACGCCGCGTACGCCGAGGGTGAGGACCTCCGCGACCTGGTGAACATCGTCGGTCGCGAGGCCCTGTCGGAACGCGACAACAAGTACCTCGACTTCGCCGACCGCTTCGAGGACGAGTTCGTCGATCAGGGCTTCAACACGAACCGCTCCATCGACGACACGCTCGAAATCGGCTGGGACCTCCTGTCGATGCTACCGAAAGAGGAACTCAACCGCGTGGACGAGGACCTCATCGAGGAGCACTACCGCGACGGCGAGTCCGCCGAAGAAGTCACCGCCGACTGAGACGGACGGCCGTCGTGCGACCGTCTCCCTTCTTCCGTTATTCGACCGCGAGCGGCGTCGCTGCGCGCAACCGATAACCGTTCTGCGGCCGTGCAGGCTGGTATGTCAGACGAACGCAGTCCGCGCCTCCTCGTCGCCGTGCACGAGGACGACCTGTTCGACCGAGTCGAACGGCGGCTTCGGTCGACGCTCGACGCCGACATCGCCCGGTGGAACGCCGGCGTCGACGCGACCGTCGTCGACTCGTTCGACTGCGTGGTGGTCGCCGACGACCTGCCCGACGCCGACCCCGGGGCCGTCGTCGCCGCCGCCGGCGACGTTCCCGTCGTCGCACTCCTCAGGCCCGACGGCGACCACTCCGCCGAGTCCGTTCTCGCGGCGGGCGCCGCCGACGTCGTCCTCGTCACCGAGACGAACCTGTTCGAACGGTTGGGTCGTCGGGTGGCGAGCGTCCTCGCGTGGCGCGAGGACCGCGCCGCGGCGGAGCGACGGGTGACGGAGGACCTCAAGGAACGGGCGATGGACGAGGCGCCCGTCGGCATCACCATCGCGGACGCCTCGCTCCCCGACGACCCCCTCGTGTACGTCAACGACGCCTTCGAGTCGCTGACCGGGTACGACGAGTCGGAGGCGCTGGGTCGCAACTGCCGGTACCTGCAGGGACCGGGGACGGACGCCGAACCGGTCGCCGAACTCCGCCGCGCGGTCGACGCCGAGGAGAGCGCGTCGGTCGAACTGCTGAACTACCGGCGCGACGGCGAGACGTTCTGGAACCGGGTCGACATCGCCCCCGTCTACGACGCCGACGGCGACCTGAGCCACTACGTCGGCTTTCAGACGGACGTCACCGACCGCGTCCGGGCCGAACGGGCCGCCGAACACTACGCCGCGGTGGCGGACCGCGAACGGACGCGCCTCCGGGGACTCGTCGACCAGGTGGAGAATCTCCTCGTCGACGTGACGGAGGTTCTCGTGCGCGCGGAGACGCGCGCGCAACTCGAACGTGAGGTGTGCGAACGGGTCGCCGCCTCGCCCTCGTACGCCTGCGCGTGGGTCGGCGACTGCGACCTCTCGCCGGACGCCGTGGTGCCGAAGGAGTGGGCTGGCGAGGCCGCCGCCGCCGTCGTCGGACTCCGCGTGGACCGACAGGCGGTCGACGACCCCGTCGCTCGCGCGGTGGCGACCCGGTCCGTGCAGACGCTGTCGGACCCCGAGGGGCGGTTCCACGGCGACGTCGTCCTCCCGTTCGGCAGCGTCGTCGCCGTGCCGTTAGTGCACTCGGACACGCTGTACGGCGTCCTCACGGTGTACCGCGAGGGCGAGGCCCCCGGGGAACCCGAACGGGTGGCGCTGGAGGCACTGGGAAGCGCCGTCGCCGCCGCCATCGACGCGTTCGAGAGTCGTCGGACGCTCGTCACGGACAGTCGCCTCGAACTTCGGATACAGGTCGCGGACGCGAGCGCCCCGCTGGCGCGCCTCGCGCAGGCGAACGAGTGTTCGCTGCGGTACCGGGGCTCCGTCGCCCGCGACGACGGGACGGTGCTGCTGTTCGTCTCGCCGACGCCGGCGGACGCCGAACTCGTCGCCGACGACGTTCCCGGCGTCCAGCGTGTCAGTCGCCTCGAACGCGGCGGCGGTGACGCCCTCGCTGAGGTCCACCTCGATTCGGGGTCGCTGCTGTCGCTGGTCGCCGAACGCGGCGCGCGCCTGACCGACCTCTCGGTCACCGAGGCCGGAACGGTCGAACTCGTCGTGACCGTCACCGACCGGTCGGCGGGGCGGACGCTCATCGACGAACTGTCGGCCGTCGCCGCCGGCGTCAGACTGGACGCGGTTCGGGAACGCGCGGGGCCGGCGGCGACGCCGCGGGAGTTCGTCTCGATGGTCGAGGACGAACTGACCGAGCGACAGCGGACGGCGCTCCAACTGGCACACCTCGGCGGGTTCTTCGAGTGGCCGCACGGCACCTCGGGCGACGAACTCGCGGCGTCGATGGACATCTCCCGGTCGACGTTCCACCAGCACCTCCGGGCGGCAGAACGGAAACTCGTCGCCGCATTTTACCGGGAAACACCCAACTAGTTGGGTACACTCGCCTTACTGTTCGATGCCCAACTATAGGACGTAGTATGGCAACACCAGGCAGCGAAGCGATATGGCTGTGGATAGGCACGGCGGGGATGTTCGCGGGGACGTTGTACTTCGTCGCCCGCGGGTGGGGCGTCACCGACCCGAAACAGCAGTTGTTCTATATCCTGAGTATCTTCATCACCACCATCGCGACCGTCTCGTACTTCATGATGGCGACGGGGTTCGGCCTGACGCAGGTCGAAGTGGGCGGCGTGATGCTGGACATCTACTGGGCGCGATACGCCGACTGGATGTTCACCACGCCGTTGCTGTTGCTCGACCTCGCCCTGTTGGCGGGGGCGAGCCGTAACACGATGTACACGCTCGTCGGCCTCGACGTGCTGATGATCGCGACCGGAGCCATCGCAGCATTCACCGCGTCGGCACCCATCCGCATCGTGTGGTGGGGCGTCAGCACCGCACTGCTGCTGTTCCTCCTCTACTTCCTCGTGAAGGCGCTGAACGACGCGGCCGACCAGCAGACCGAGTCGGTCCGCAGTCTGACCACGACGTTGCGCAACATGCTCATCGTGCTGTGGTTGGCCTACCCGGTCGTCTGGATACTGGGTACCGAGGGGACGCTCGGAATCCTCCCCCTGTACTACGAGACGGCCGCGTTCATGGTGCTGGACCTCGTGGCGAAGGTCGGATTCGGCTTCGTCCTCCTGCGGAGTCACAGCGTGCTCGACCAGGTCGGGCAGGCGACCCCCGCCGCCTCCCCGGCGGACGACTGAGTCGTCCGCGCGGGCGAACATTCAATAGTTATCGAGATTCAGAACAGCTAGTGACTCCCTTCATCTGATGACACCACCGTACCCCGCTCACCCTCGGAGGCCCTCGTGACGGCGAGACTGACGTACTTCGGCTTCCACGCCGTGTTCGTCCTCCCCGCACTCGCGATCCTCGGACTCGTCGTCTACCGCCGCCGCGACCGAATCGCCGCCCGCGACTGGCGGTTCCGCCTCGTCGGAACGGCCGTCCTCGCCGCCATCGCCCTCGTCTACACCACGCCGTGGGACAACTACCTCATCTCCCGCGGCGTCTGGTGGTACGGCGACGGCGCCGTCGCCGCGACGGTGTGGCTGGCACCGGTCGAGGAGTACGTGTTCATCCTCCTCCAACCGCTGGTCGTCGCGTGCTGGCTGTTCGTCCTCCCGACGCCGTCCACGGACCCCGTCGAGGTGACGAGGAGACAGCGTCTGTGGGGCGTCCTCGCGGGCGTCGCCGTCGGCGTCGTCGGCGGGGTACTCCTCGCCCTCGGCGGCGGGACGTACTACCTCGGAGCCATCCTCGCGTGGGCCGCCCCCGTGCTCGCCCTCCAGTGGGGGTTCGGGTGGCCCTACCTGTGGGCGGTGCGGCGGACGTTCGCACTCGCCGTCGCCGTCCCGACGCTGTACTTCTGGGTGGCCGACTGGTTCGCAATCTGGCTCGACATCTGGTACATCTCGCCGGCTCACACCACCGGCGTCTCCCTGCTGGGTCTGCCGGTGGAGGAGGCGACGTTCTTCCTCGTGACGAACCTGTTCGTGGTGCAGGGACTGCTCCTGTTCCTGTGGGTGGTGGACCGATGGCGGTGAGCGCCGCCGTCGGCGACGGCCGACTGCGGCGACGGCTCGCCCGCGCGGTGTTCCCGCTCCCCTGGGTCGTCCTCGCCGCCGCCGCCGCCGTCTCGCTCTTCGGCGTCGGCGTCGCCGGTCCGGCCCGGTACGTCCCCCTGTTGCTCTCCGTCGCCGTCCTCGGACTGCCGCACGGCGCACTCGACCACGTGACGCTCTCGCGCGCGCGAAACACGAGTCCAACGCTCCGGTCGCTCGCCGCCGTCGGCCTCCTGTACCTCGTCCTCGGCGGTCTGTACGCGGTGGGTTGGTTCGTCGCCCCGGCCGCCGCGTTCGTCGCCTTCCTCCTCCTCACGTGGATTCACTGGGGACAGGGCGACGTCTACCTCCTCGTCGCACTCGCCGAGGAGACGCACCTCAGGACGCGCGGCCAACGCCTCCTCGCCGCCGTCGTCCGCGGGGGGATTCCGATGGTCGTCCCCCTCGTCGGGTTCCCCGAGGTGTACCGACGCGTCGCGGCGACGACTGCCGGTCTGTTCGTCGCCGACGCGTCGTTCGCGTGGCTCGTCGCTCCGACGGTCCGCGCCGCCGTCGGCGGTACGCTCGCGGCGCTCACCGTCGCGTCGCTCCTCGTCGGGTGGCGCCGCGCGACGACCGCCGCCTCGCGCGACGCGTGGCGGCTGGACGCCTGCGAGTCCGTCCTCCTGTGGGCGTTCTTCCTCGTCGTCCCGCCACTCGTCGCCATCGGCCTGTACTTCTCGCTGTGGCACTCGGCGCGGCACCTCGCGCGACTCGCCGCCCTCGACTCGACGGCCGCGACGGCGCTCCGCCGCGGGCGGTACCGCACCGTCGTCGCCCGACTCGGCCGCGACGCCCTGCCGACGACGCTCGGCGCCGTCGTCGTCTTCGCGGCTCTCGCCCTCGCCGTCCCCGCGGGCGTCGGGAGCGTCGAAGCCGTCGCCTCGGTGTACCTCGTCCTCCTCGCCGTCCTGACGCTCCCGCACGTCGTCGTCGTCACGATGCTGGACCGGCTACAGGGCCTCTGGTGACGCGTCTCCGGCGACGGCGTCGGTTCCGGGGCCGGCGTCCGGTCGGAGAGACTGAAAAGGTTTACCCCCCTTCGTCCACAACCGTCCCGCAAGATGGCCGAAGACGTCAAACCGACTCGGAAGAACCTGATGGCGATAGAGGACCGCATCGAACTCTCCGAGCGAGGACACGACACGCTCGAACAGAAGCGTGACGGCCTCATCATGGAGTTCATGGACATCCTCGACCAGGCGCAGGACGTCCGCTCGGAACTCCACGAGGACTACGAGACGGCGCAGTCGAAGATAAACATGGCCCGCGCGATGGAGGGCGACGTGGCGGTTCGCGGCGCGGCCGCGGCCCTGAAGGAACACCCCGAGATTACGACGCAGTCGAAGAACATCATGGGCGTCGTCGTCCCGCAGATCGAGTCCTCGCGCGTGAGAAAGTCGCTCGACCAGCGCGGGTACGGCCTGCTCGGGTCCTCCGCGCGCATCGACGAGGCGGCCGACGCATACGAGGAACTGCTGGAGTCCATCATCCTCGCCGCCGAGGTGGAGACGGCGATGAAGAAGATGCTCAAGGAGATAGAGACGACGAAGCGCCGCGTCAACGCCCTGGAGTTCAAACTCCTGCCCGACCTCTACGAGAACAAGGAGTACATCGAGCAGAAACTCGAAGAGCAGGAACGCGAGGAGATATTCCGCCTGAAGAAGATCAAGGCGAAGAAGGAAGAAGAGGAGAAAGAAGAGCGCGAGGCCGAAGCGAAGGAGTCGGGCGCGGCCGAACGCGTGCCCGCCGACGACTGAGACCGACGCCGGTCCTCGCTCGCCTCGACGGCGACCACGTCTTCGGCCACCACGCGGACTCGCGCGCGCACCGGACGCCGTCCGTCTCTCTCCTGTTTCGCGCCCGCACGACTCGACTCGGTCCGACGCCGACGGCTACAGGTACGCGTCGTCGTAGCCCTCGTCGGGTTTCCGCGTGTTCCCGCAGTTCGCGCACCTGAGTCGCTCCATGCTGTCCATCGATACGTCCGTCGAGTCGCAGTTCCCGCAGTAGTAGCCGTACTCCTCGTTCAGGCCGTCGTCGAGGTAGGTGGGGACGAACGCGCCCTCGGTTCCCGACACGGGGTCGTCGCCGAGATAGACCGTCTCGCCGTCGGTTTCGACGGCGTCCGGGAACTCGTCGGTGTCTATCTCCGCGGCCGTCTCGCCCTCGCCGTCGTCCTCGCCGGCGGCCGTCCCGTCACCGTTCGCCGCATCGGCCTCTTCGGCGTAGACGTACTCGACCGTCTCGCGCCCGCCGACATCCAGCGTTCGCTCCTCGACCCGTTCGAGGCCGAACCGCTCGAAGAACGCGCCGGCGGTGTTGTTGGCGGCCATCGCGGCGGCCTGGTGGCCCGTCCCGTGACCGTGGTCCAGTTCCTCGACGGCGCGTTCGTACAGCGCCGTCCCGATGCCCATCCCGCGACGCTCGGGGTCCACGTGGAGTCGGCGGACGGTGTCGTCGTCGCCGTCCACGAGGACGACGCCCGAGACGACGCCGTCCTCGTCGGCCTCGGCGACGAAGGCGGCGTAGTCCTCGGAGTCACGACGGCGCCGTTGCTCCGCCTCGCCGAACTCGGCCTCGACTATCTGTTCGATGTCGCGCGGACTCAGCGCGTAGGAGGCGGTCATCGAACTCTCCGCCATCTCGTGAATCCGGCCCGCGTCGTCGCCCTCGGCGCGACGGATGGTGAACTGGTCGCTCACGCTCAGTCCTCCCGTTTCCGGTAGACCGCATCGGACCCGCAGTTCGGACACTCCGTCGGCAGACCGTCTTCGAGGTCACCGATTTCTCCGCAGTCGTCGCACCGCCACTGCAGGTAGCCCTCGCCGAACTCCTGTCCCGGCACCTGCTCTTGCTGTTCGGTCTCGCGTTCCTCGCGGTTCACCGACGTGACCTCCTCCTCGTCGATTTCCGGGTCGCTCACGTCCACCGCTCTGTCGCCGTCTTCGTCTTCGACTTCGGCGTCGATGTCCACCTCGAATCCGGCGGCGGTGAACCCGTCGACGACACCAAGCGCGGTTCCGTCGTCGTCGTAGACGACCATTCCTGCCTCTATCGGCGTGGCGTCCTCGCTCGTCGCTGGTTCGTCGCTCATGTGTTTGCCGTTCGGGGCACTGGCCGCTTGAGGCTGGTGGCTACCCACCTCGGACGGGTCGGTCCCGGCCCCACCGACGGACATTTGTCGGCGGCCCGCGTCGCCCCGACCGTGAACTGCGACCACTGCGACGGCGAACTCGTCGTCTTCGCCGTCCCCGCGGACCTGCGCGAGTTCGCCCCCGACGGCGGCGCGGCGGCGTCGCTGTGCGCGAACTGCCTCCGTCTGGACGCCGTCGAAGACGCCGCCGCGACTGCGGCATCCGCCGACCCGGACCCGGAGACTGCCGACGCCGCCGACGCGGACGCCGACTTCTCGGCGGTCAGCGACGCCTTCCCGTCGGGTCGCGGCGGCGTCGCCCTCGCCCTCCTCGTCGGGAAACTCGACTCGCTGGCGCTCCACCGCGCGGCCGTCGAGACGTTCGCCGACGAGGCCGAACGCGCCGGTGCCGACCCGTTCCTGACGCTCGATAGACTCGGCGGCGACGACGGCGTCGACCCGCACTTCGACTTCGAGCGCCGACGCCTGCAGTTCGAGTCGCTCGTGTCCTGACGCGGGCTAGGCGTCCTCGTCGTCGCCCGCGCCCGCGTCCCCGTCTCGACCGTCGAACGCCACCGGGTCGGCCCAGCGGTCCGCTTCGCCGACCGGTTCGACGGCGTGCGCGACTTCCGCGTCGTCGTACTCCACGTCCGACAGCGCCATGTTGAGCCGTTGCCACCGGGCGCTCCGGTCGTCCTCGCCCTCGGGGCCGACCCGCGCGCCGAACACCTTGAAGAAGCGGTCGCCCCGGTCGCGTCTGGAGCCCTCGGCGGTGTGCTTGTCGAACGCCACGTCGAACTCGCCGTCCGGGTCCAGGTCGCCGACGGGGAAGTCGGCGACGGGGTCCTCGTCGGTGCCGCGCACGTCGGCGCGGGCGGCCGCCGCGTTCCGGAAGAACTCGTCGGCGTTCGGCGACTCGCGGGACGACCGGGCGCGCGCGCACGCGAGGGCGGCGTGGACGGCGCAGATGCGACCCCGCCAGCCGTCCGGTTCCCAGCGCTCGGTCGCCAGCGTCTCGTATCGCTCGACGAGCAACGCGACGTCCTGTCCGGCCCGGAGGTCCTCGACCACGTAGAGGTGCAGGCGGTCCCAGAGGTTCCACGCGTAGCCGGACCGCGCGAGTTCCCACGCGGCCCACGCGGCGACTTCCTCGTCGGAGCGTCGGACGGCCTTCTGGAGCAGGCTCGACACGTCGTAGCGGTTGTAACCGCCGTCGGTCTCGCCGTCTCCCTTCGGTTCGCCCCAGTCGGTCGTTCCCTCGCGGGCCTCCGGCGGCGTCTCGGTGTCGAGACTGCCGTCGGCGCCGAACGTGGCTTGGCGGTCTTCGCCCATGGCGGGCGTGACGGCGCCGTCCGCAAAGTGTGGTCCGGTCTGTGGGTCCGGGGGTGCGCTACGACCGCCTCACCACGTTCCGACGGGCGACTCGTCGTCGCTCTCGACGAAGTAGACTCTGCTCCCCGGAATCCGCCGCCGCAGGTCGGCGTCCTCGCCGTCGGGCGCAACGACCCAGTAATCTCCCCGCTCGTCGTACGCGACGACGTTTTCGGACTCTTCGGTTCCCGTGTCGGTTTCGTAGACAATCTTGTGCATCGTCGGTCACTCGACAGACGGTTCCGTGACGTATCGAAGCCACGGGTCGTTCTCAGTTCTTGAGACAGCGGGGTGACACGAACCGGTCGCAGAATACGCGTTTAGACGCCCGTCGAGTAGCGCAGGATGCCGGCGACGCCGCCGAACGCGTCGTACAACTGCTCGCCCTTCTCGAAGTCCGTCGAGATGAACTTCGTCTCGGTGCCGCGCTGTTCGGCTATCGCCATCAGGTGTTCGATGACGTCCTCGCGGTCGGTCTTCTCGGCCTCCTCGCCGCACTCGGTGCACTGGTGGCCGGGGTCGCCGTGCCGCCGGTCCACGACTTCGTACTCCTCGTGGCCGTTGGGGCACTCGTAGACGACGACGTCCGAGCGCAGGTCCTCCGAGAGGAGGAGTCGGTCCACCGAGCCCATGATGAGGTTCTTGCGGGTGGGGCCGAAGCCGTAGGTGGCCTCCTCGCCCGTGTGGAGTTTCTCGAAGAACTCCTCCATCTGGGACTTGTCCTTCATCACCTCCTGGTCGGCCAGCACCTCCTGTGCGGCGTCGACGAGGTCGTACAGGCCGGACTCGTCGGTGTAGGAGACGTCGAACTTGCCGACGACGAGGTCACCGAGTTCGTGGTGGAGGTAGTCGCCGTCGAGGAACTCGTCCTTCGTCGGCGACGGGCCGCCGACCAGAATTCCGTCCATGTCGTGTCGCTTCGGGACGTACAGGTCGTTGGCCATCTCCGCCACCTCCTGATAGAAGTTGTCGATGGCTTCGAGACGCAGGCGGGCGAACCGCTGGGCGGACTGGCCACCTTTGCGCTGTTTGCCGGGCACCAGCGACGACGCCGACTTGACCGGTTCGACGCGCTTGCCCTTCAGCCACCCGACGTTCGCCTCGCGGCGGTCGAGGACGACGAGGCCGAACAGGCCCTTGTCGGTCAGCATGTCCTCTAGCGGTTGCGTGAGGAAGTTCGAGTCGCAGTGGTAGCGGAACGACTGGATGGGTTCGGGCGGGCTGTCGAGGACGCGCGTGACCATCTCCGTCTGGCCACCGCCGGAGTCGACGGCGCCGGAGAAGATGACGATGCCGTTGTCCGGGGGGAACGTGTCGTAGTAGCGCAGGCGGTCCTTGATGGAGGTGAGCGCGTCCTGCACGTTCGTCCGCGTCTGCTTGGACTTGATGTTGGACGCCTCGGAGTGCTCCTGCGTGACGTGCGCCACCACGTCGGAAATCTGCTTGTCGTCCGGGATGTAGATGGTGACGAGTTGCGTGCCGGAACCCTCGTAGTCGTCGAGTTCCTCGATGACCTTTCGGAACTCGTACTTCCTCCTGTCTGAGTTCTCCTCCGCGCTCGCCGTGTTCGTATCAGACATCGTTGTTGTGGGAAACAAGACGACCGAGACGGTTAAAGTACCGCGTTCGAAGCCGGGTCGGCGGCGCGAACGGGGTGAGATTCCGCGGTAGACGCGTTCAACCGCCTCGGACGGCCACCGACGACGCGAGGCGGGCGGACTCGCCGCCCGGTCGCACGGGCCGCTGAGCCGAGGCGGGGCGCACCCCCGCGTCGCTCCCGACGCGGTGTCCCGGCCGGTCACCCGTCCGGCTATCGACGCGTCGCCTCACTCGCAGCCCGTTCGGTCGGCTTCGTCGAGGTACTGGTGAATCCGCCGGCCCGTCTCGGTGATGGCCACCGTCCCCGCGTCGGCGTCGTGGCGAACCGCGTTCAGGTCGACGAGTTTCGGGAGGTGGACGTGGTACAGCGAGAGTTCGACGGCCTCGCTCGTCGCGCCCTCGGGGTCCTCCTCGGCGAGCGTCCGAGCGAGTTCGGCTCTCGTCGTCGCCCCCGACCGGTTCGCCAACAGTCGCACCGTCCGCCGCCGTCGCTCGCTTCGGAGTGCCGAACACACGTCGTCGAGGTCCAGACGTGGGCGAATCTTTGCCATGGTGAACGAGCGAACGACCTCATCATAACGGTTCGCCGTACTCGATTACTCTAAGAAATCGAACAGTTCCGGCCGACATCCCCGTCGGTCGCCACCGGTCAGTCGTCTCGCGTCACCGAGAGCACGTCGAGAGCGCCGTCCATGCGGACCGTCAGCGTCTCGTCGTCGACGACGACGGTCACCTCGAAGCGGTACGGGTCCGTCTCGACCGGCGTCGCGGTGACTCGACCGACGTACGCCGCGTTGTCCCACGTGAGTTTCCGGAAGGGAATCCGCTCGTCGAGGCCGTGGTCGTAGTAGAAGGCGACGACGGCCGGGTGGTTCAGCGCGGCGAACCACGTGACTGTCCGCCGACCGTACTGACAGCGCTGGCACTCGAACTCCGTCCACACCTCGTACCGACTGTCGCACTCGGGACACAGACCCGACTCGTCGGGGCGGTGGTTCGAACAGACGTCGTGCGACGCGTCGATTCGCCCCGCGCACTCCGGGCAGATTCCCTCCATCATCGGCGCGACTTTCGAGTCGTACAGGACGTGGGCGGCGTCGATGGTCTCCTCGGCGGTCCGACCGGCGAGGCCCGAGGGCGGATACTGGTAGTGCATGTACGTGCCGGGCGGGAAGTCGCCGCCGACGACGCCGCCGCACTCGGTGCAGCGGACCGATATCACCTCCTCCTCGTAGGCCATCTCGACGGTCCCGCCGCAGTAGACGCACCGCTCTTCGGTCTCGACGGGGGAGACCAACGGCGACGACGTTATGGTCCCGGTGAGCACCGCGCGCACCACCTGCTCGCCGGCGAACCGCAGGTCGTAGCCGTCGTCGGTCTTCCGGACGAAGTGGCCGACGAGTTTGTTCAGGTGGTAGCTGAAGTTCCCCTTGTCGTCGGGCGCCACCGCGTCGCGGAGTTCGGCGAACGAACGTGGTTCGGACGACTTCCAGAGTCGCTTCAGGACCTCCATCCGCGTCTCGTTTCCGAGGATGGCGAACGCCTCCGTCGCGGCGATTTCGTCGGTCTCCGTCTCGATTCCCGGTCTATCCATGCTCTCACCTCGCGGTTCGTGAGCAAATGTCTTGGGTAGTGACAGCACGCCCGCGAACGGAGGGACGGCGAGCGTCGCCCGGGACACACCTCGGAATACCTTTATATGTTCGACGTGGGAGAGTCCGAACGACTAGATATGGGATGGGTGTACGCAGTCGTCAGCGCGAAAGGGGGCGTCGGGAAGACGACGACGACGACGAACCTCGCGGCGGCCCTCGCCGCGTCGGGAGCGGACGTCGCCGTGGTCGACGGTGACCTCGGGATGGCGAACCTCGCGGGGTCGCTGGGCGTCGATTCGTCGGGGGCGACCCTCCACGACGTGCTGGCGGGGGAGGCAGAACTGGACGAGGCGACCCGAGAGGGGCCGCACGGCATGACCGTCGTTCCGGGGTCGCCCGACTTGGACGCCTTCGCCCGCGCGGACCCGGAGGGGCTCGAAGCGGTGCTGTCCGGACTCGGGGAGACCCACGACTACGTGTTGCTCGACACCGGTGCGGGACTCAGCAACGACACCGTCGTCCCGTTGACCTACGTGGACGAGGCGCTCCTCGTCTCGACCACCGGCCGCGACGCACTCGGGGACACCGAGAAGACGCGACAGGTCGCAGCGCGCCTCGACGTGCCCGTCGCCGGCGTCGTCGTGACTCGCGCGAACCCCGACGACCCGGGCACGGGAGCCGTCGAGTCGACGCTCGACGCCACCGTCCTCGCCGTCATCCCGCGCGCGGACGTGGTCCGCGACGCGGGCGACGCGGGCGAACCGCTCACGACGTTCGCCCCCGGAAGCACCGCCGCGTCGGCGTACCGCGCGCTGGCCGCCGACCTGACCGGCGAACCGCTTCCGGACGCGCACGCGCCGCCCGAGGCGGACCCGGCGGCCGGCGACGACGACGCCGAGTCGACGGGGGACGCGACGGCCGGCCACGAGGACATCATCGTCGCCGGCGACCACGAGGCGGACGGCGAACGAGCCGACGAGGCGGACCCGCCCGAGGCAGTCGCCGCCGCGACGGCGGACGGGGAGACGGCCGACGAGGAGGCGACGGGGGCCGACGACCCGCTGGCCGACCCGACGGCCGATTCGGACGCCGACGCCGGGTCGGCTCCCTCGCCCGAGGCGGACCCACTCGTCGAAGTCGGCGGCGTGTCGGGGGACGACCCCGGCCCGGCCCCGGACGCGGACGCCGCGGACGAACCCCTCGTCCAGACGGGCGCGGTGGGCGGCATCTCCGCCGACGGACCGGCCGCAGACGAACCGGCCGCGGACGAACCGACGGACGACGACCCCCTCATCGAGACGGCCGAACCGGGTGACGCCGACGGCGACGCGACTGACCCCGACGCCGAGGTGACCGACGCCGACGAAGACATGACCGACGCCGCCGCCGACGACGCCGACGGGGACGAGGCTGAGACGGACGACGCCGACGGGGAGCAGAACGACGGCGAGGAGGGCGTCTACACCACCTCGCTGGCGGACGCGCAGGACGAACCCGAGGAGAAGGAGGAGAAGAAGGGGCTGTTCGGCCGCTTCCTCGGCTGAGCGGTCGCACGACGCCGCGAAAGGAGAAGTTCTTTTACTCGTCTGTGAGGAGTCGTCGGTATGGCTGACTCTGGCTCGAACGTCCCGTTCTGGTGGATACTTCTGTTCGTCCTCCTCGCACTCGGTGCGGGCGCAGGAATCGTCTTGGCTGTCGGCGGGTCGCTCGTCTCCTCCGGCGCGGGCGCGTTGCTACCTCTCCTCTGAGACGGACGCGCGGCACCGCGCGGACGACTGGCGCGCGTGACCGCTGCCGTCTACATCGACTCGGGCGCTTCGATGCCGAGCGTGTAGAGCGCGTTCGCCACCGTGTGTCGGGCGGCCTCCACGAGTCCGAGGCGGGCGGCGGCGACGGCGTCGTCGTCGGCGTTGAGGACCGAACACTCGCGGTAGAACGTGTTGAACGTCTCCGCGAACTCCCGGACGTACGTCGCGACCACGTGCGGTTCCAGGTCGTCGGCGGCCCGTTCGACCGTCGCCGGGAAGCGGGCGACGACGCGAATCAGGTCCCGTTCGGCCTCGGTGTCGAGGAGTGAGACGTCTGTCGACGGTTCGATGCCCGCGGCCTCGGCTTCGCTCTGGATGCCGCAACAGCGCGCGTGGACGTACTGGACGTACGGCGCGGACTGCGCCTCGAAGTCGAGGGCGCGTTCCCACTCGAACGTGATACCCTTCGTCGGCTGTTTCGAGACGATGTCGTAGCGGACGGCCCCGATGCCGACCTGCCGGGCGATGCGGTCGATGTCCTCCTCGTCCAGTTCGTCGTCGCGGATGCGCGAGTCCAGACGGTCCTCGACCTCTTCGCGGGCGCGGGCGACGGACTCGTCCAGCAGGTCGTCCAAGTCCACGCCCGTCCCCTTCCGGGTGGACATCCCGCCCTCGGGGAGGTTGACCCACGAGTAGAACGTCTGCCGGAGTTGGTCGGTGTCGTTGCCCAGAATCTCCAGCGCCGCGTTCAACTGCTCGGCCTGCAGTTTGTGGTCCTCGCCGAGGACGGTGACGGCCTCGTCGTACTCCTCGAACTTCCACTCGTGGTGGGCCAAGTCGCGCGTCGTGTAGAGCGTCGTCCCGTCGGACCGGAGGAAGACGAGGTTCTTCTCGAAGCCGAACGCCGAGAGGTCGAGTTGCCATGCGTCCTCCTCGTAGACGGCGTGTTCGGTGTCCTGCAGGCGGTCGACCACGCTGTCGGCGTCACCGTTGCGGATGAACGTCGTCTCCTTGACGAACTCGTCGAACTCCGCCGGGAGGCGTTCCAGCGACTGCCGCATCCCGCCGAGCACCTGGTCGACGACGACGGCGACGCGTTCGTACGTCTCCTCGTCGCCGGCCTCCAGCCCCTGCATTATCTCGGCTATCTCCGCCTCGGCGGCGGCGAGGTCCTCGTCGTCGGCTTCTTCGAGGTACGCGTTGCCCTTGCGGTAGTAGCGGACGAGTTCGTAGTCCGAACGGTCGCGTTCCGGTTCCGGGAGGTCGGACTCCTCGAACGTCTCGTACGCCCACGTGAACACGGCGACCTGTCGGCCGGCGTCGTTGACGTAGTAGTGTCGCTCCACGTCGTTGCCGGCGAACTCCAACACGCGCGCGATGGCGTCGCCGAGGATTGGGTTGCGCGCCCGGCCGACGTGGACCGGTCCCGTCGGGTTCGCGGAGGTGTGCTCGACGACCACGTCCTTGCCGGTGTCCGGCAGGTGGCCGTACGCCTCCTCGCGGCCCGCTTCGAGGGTCTCGGCGTAGTAGGCGTCGCTCACGAAGAAGTTCACGTAGGGACCCTGCGGTTCGGCCGATTCGAGGTAGTCGTACGGCGTCGCGTCTATCTCCTCGGCGATGTCCACGGCCACCTTCGGCGGCGGCGCGCCCACCTCGCCGGCCAGACGGAAGGCGACGCTGGAGGCGAGTATCGCTGGCACGTCCTCCGGCGGTTCTTCGACGCCGAGGTCGTCGGTCGGCAGGTCGAGCGAAGAGAGCGCGGTTTCCACCGCGTCCTCGACCTCCGAACGGAGTGCTCTGAACATACCCGCCCTTCAGGAGGTGCGGCTAAAGGCCTTTCCGAACGCCGTCAGCGCCGTTCGGGCGGCGGTGCCGCGACCGACACAGTTACCCCGGAACCGTCCGAATTCCGAACCGAACCGAGGGTTTCGCTCGCTCCGCCGTCACCATCTCAATTATGGGATGCATCTCACATCCGGTACGCTTATCCGTGTTTACTCCGAACTGTGAGTGATGTCAGAATCGGCACAGGCCGCCGTCGGGTACGACGAACTGGCCGCGCTGAAGTTCGTCGCCCTGGAGGGCGGTCGAACCGGCCCCGTGAAAGTCTCCTGCTCCGGGCTCGCCGACCGTCTCGCGGCGTCGACGCAGACCGCCTCGCGCCGCCTCCAGCGACTGGACGAGGCGGGGTACGTGGAACGCGACGTGGTGTCGGACGGCCAGTGGGTCTCGCTCACCGAGAGCGGCGAGGCGGCACTCCACCGCGAGTACGCCGACTACCGCCGCATCTTCGAGTCGGAGAGCGCCGACAGCGTCGAACTCACCGGCACCGTCACCAGCGGGATGGGCGAGGGTCGTCACTACATCTCGCTGCCGGGGTACCAGGCGCAGTTCGAGGAACGCCTCGGCTACGAACCGTTCGCCGGCACGCTCAACGTCGAACTCACCGAGGAGAGCGTCCGCGCCCGCGCCGCGATGGCGTCGCTGGAGGCCGTCCCCATCGACGGCTGGGAGGACGAGGACCGGACGTTCGGTCCGGCGACGTGCTACGCCGCGACGGTCCGCCACGCGGGCGAGTCGTTCGAGACGGCGCACATCATCGTCCCCGAACGCACCCACCACGACGAGTCGCAGGTGGAGATAATCGCCCCCGAGAAACTCCGAGACGAACTGGGACTGGACGACGGCGACGACGTGACCGTCGTCGTGGAGGCGGTGTAGATGGCGCAGCGAACCGACGACGCCCTCTCGCGCGCCCTCGCGGCGTTCCGCGCCGGCGAACCCGTCCTCGTGCACGACTTCGACGACAGGGAGGGCGAGACGGACATCGTCTACCCCGCGGGCGCCGTCGGACCGGCGGACGTGGCCCGTCTCCGCAACGACGCGGGCGGCCTCGTCTGCGTCGCCCTCTCCGACGCGGTGAGCGACGCCCTCGACCTGCCGTTCCTCGACGACGTCATCGACCATCCGACGGCCGTCGACCACCAGTTGGCGTACGACGACCGGTCGTCGTTCTCCCTGCCGGTGAACCACCGCGACACGTTCACCGGAATCACGGACGAGGACCGCGCGCTCACCATCTCGGAACTGAGCACGGCCGCAGAACGGGCGCTCGCGGGCGACTACGGTGCCGACGACTTCGCCGCCGAGTTCCGCTCGCCCGGCCACGTCAACCTCCTCCGCGGCGCCCCCGAGTTGCTGGCCGACCGACAGGGCCACACCGAACTCGGCCTCGCTCTCGCCGCCGCGGTGGACCGTCCGCCCGCCGTCGTCGTCTGCGAGATGCTCGACGACGAGACGGGGGAGGCGCGTTCGCCCGCCGCCGCCCGCGACTACGCCCGCCGAAACGACCTCGTGTACGTCGAGGGCGAGGACGTGGTCGAGCGACTCGGCTGAGGGACTACCGCCAACTCCGCTCCGGCTCCCAATCGAGCATCCGCGACGCCTTCTCGGTCGAAATCAGCGCCTCGTGCCCCTCGAACTCCCGTCGCCGTTCTACCTCCGAGTACACTTCCTCGACCAACTCCGCCGTCGGCACGTCCGCGCTGGTGTCGCGCGCGGCGGCGAAGAACCGCTCGTGGCCCTCGAAGTCGGCGGCGACGGCCCGCCGGACCAGGTCGGCGGCGTCCTCCTGCGCGAGGTAGGAGAACAGCGTGTTGCGCGCCGTCTCGAAGTGCCCCGCCTCGCGGAGTCCCGCCGGGGTCCGGTCGGCGCGTTCGAACGTCTCGCGCATCTGCTCGTCGCTGGGCATCCACGGGAACCGAATCGAGGCGACGGTCTCGGGGCCGTCGGCCCGGTGGGCGAACCCGTCGGCGGTCACCTCCAGCACCTGCTTGCCCATCCCGTACGGGTTCGACGGCGACACCGGGTGCGACTCGTCGAGGGGGAGGTACGAGAGGCGAATCCCGTCGGGTTCGAAACTCGCGCCGACCGCCGACAGACTCGACGCGAGGACGACGGTGTCCACGTCGAGGGCCTCGGCGGCCTGCAGGACGTTGTACGTGCTCATCGCGTTGCTCTCGAAGACGACGTGTCCGGGGTCGTGGTCGGGCGTCGACAGCATCCCGAGGTGGACGATGGCGTCGGCGTCGGCGGTGGCGAACGCGCCGTACGCCTCGCCCGCGTCGGTCATGTCGGCGCGCAGGTCGGCGTCCGCTCTCGTGTCGCCGCCCGACCGCGAGACGTTGACCACGCGGTGGCCGGCGGACTGGAGCGTCTCGACGACGGTCGGACCGATTCGGCCGGTGCCGCCGGTGACCGCCACCGTCTCGGGCGCCGTCGACGTGCCGGGTGCGTCTGCCGTGTCGAACTCGGACTCTGACATTCGTCTGTCTCAGACGCACACCGGCCGAAAAAACCCAGCGGGCGGTTCCGACTCGCTCCGTCTCTCCCGCGTCGGACGACCGAACCGCGACACCCCCTCGCAGACTACAGATTCTTTTATATCCCGACGCGAAAAAGCACGGGACATGGGATTTGACGAGATGGACGTCGACACCATCTGGATGGACGGCGAATTCGTGGACTGGGACGACGCCCAGATTCACGTGCTCACACACGGACTCCACTACGGAACCGGCGTCTTCGAGGGCGTCCGCCTGTACGACACCGAGAAGGGCCCCGCGATATTCCGCTGGGAGGAACACCTCGAACGGTTCTACGAGTCCACGAAGCCGTACGAGATGGATATTCCCTTCGAACCGGCGGAACTCACCGAGGCGACGGTGGACCTCCTGCGCCGGCAGGACCTCGAGGCGGCCTACATCCGGCCCATCGCCTTCTACGGCTACGACACCCTCGGCGTCTCGCCCGGCGACTGCCCGACGAACGTCGCCATCGCGGCGTGGCCGTGGGGCGCGTACCTCGGCGAGGACGCCCTGGAGAACGGCATCGAGGTGATGGTCTCCTCGTGGCGCAAGCACTCCTCCAGCCAGATTCCGACGAACGCGAAGACGACGGGCCTGTACGTGAACTCCCTGCTCGCGGGCGAGGAGGCGCGCCGCAACGGCTACCGCGAGGCCATCGTCCTGAACAAGGAGGGCAACGTCGCAGAGGGTCCCGGCGAGAACATCTTCCTCGTGCGCGACGGCGAACTGTTCACGCCCGGTCTCTCCGAGAGCATCCTCGACGGCATCACCCGCAACACGCTCATCACGCTGGCCGAGGAACGCGGCTACGAGGTCCACGACAACGTCTCCATCAGTCGCGGCGAACTCAACACCGCCGACGAACTGTTCTTCACCGGCAGTGCGGCCGAAGTCACGCCCATCCGTCAGGTGGACAACGTGGAGATCGGGGACGGCTCCCGCGGCCCCGTCACCGAGGAACTCCAGCAGGCGTTCTTCGACCTGGTGGAACGCCGCACCGACGACCACGACGAGTGGTTCACCTACGTCTGAACTGACCCGCTCGGTCTCCGCTCTCCGCGCTCACTCCGCTTCGACTATCGCCGTCGCCTCGACTTCGACCAGCAACGCGGGGTCGATGAGACGGCTCACCTCCACCATGCTCGTCGCGGGCCGCACGTCGCCGAACGCCTCGGCGTGGGCGTCGCCGACGGCCTCCCAGTCGTCGATGTCGGTGACGTACATCCGCGTCCGAACCACGTCCGAGAGGGCGGCACCGGCCTCGGTCAGCGCCGACTCCACGTTGTGTAACGCCCGCCGCGTCTGTTCGCCCGCGTCGCCCTCGCCGACGATTTCGCCGTCCGCGTCCGTCGCCGTCGTCCCCGAGACGTGGACGTGCGGGCCGACGCGCACCGCTCGCGAGTAGCCGACGCGCGCTTCCCACTCGGTCCCCGAGGCGACGTGTCTCCGTTCCATGTGGCGTCCCCGCCCGGTCGCAGCAAAAGTCTGTCGCGGGGTCCGAATCGGCGCCGCCGTCGCTACCGCTTTCGCTCCTCGTCCACTTCGATGTCTATCGCGGCCGACGTCTCGTCCTCGGCGAACCCGGCCGAGAGGATGCGCGTCAGGGCCTCCTCGACGCGTTCGTTCGTCTCCGTCAGGTCCTCGGGTTCGACCTCCATCACGAACCCGGTGGTGATGTTCGGCGCCGTCGGCATGAAGACGACTTCCCGGCCGTCCTGCGTCGTCTTCCCCGTCTTGAACGCCGTCATCCGAATCCCGGGCCACACTTCGAGTCTGACGGGCTTCTGCAGGTCCTCGGTCCCCGTCAGCGCCGTCTCCACGGCGAGTTTCGAGGCGTTGTACAACACGCGGATCAGCGGCACCCTGTTCATCGTCGCGTCGATGCCGGACTCGAACAGTCGGCCGGCGGTCGTCCGCATCAGGTAGCCCACCGAGAGGACGAGCATGACGAAGACGACGATGGCGACGAAGAAGCCGTACGGTTCCTGCAGTTCCTTGATGACTGGCAGCCTGACGATACTGTTGTAGAGGATGCTGAGGACGTACAGAATGACGAGAATGGGGACGAGTACGACCAATCCGCTTGCGAAATCGCGTCTCCACGAAGACATCTATCGGTGAGTAGGTGAAGCCCGAGGGTTAAGAGGGCTTCTGTCCGGGTATCGCGGGCCGGCGCTCAGACGCCCGCGACGGCGCGCAGTGCGAACAGGAGGTTCTCCTTTCGCTCCCGGACGCGCCGGTAGAAGTACGACATCCACTTGTCGCCGTACGGCGCGTACTGCCACACCTCGCGGCCCTCGGCGGCGAGTTCGCGTTGCGCATCCTCGCGGACGCCCATCAGCATCTGCACCTCGAACGCCCGGTCGTACTCGGCGGCCAGTTCCTCGGCGGCCGCTATCATCTTCGGGTCGTGACTGCCGACGGCGATGCCGCCGACGTACTCCTCGAAGAGGAACTCCAGATACTCCTCGTACTTCTCGTTCACTCTCGACTTCTGTTTGTAGGAGATGTCGGGGTCCTCGTCGTACGCGCCCTTCACGAGTCGAATCTTCCCCGGCACGTCGGACAGACGCTCCAGGTCCTCCTCGGTCCGCTTCAGGTTCGCCTGCACGCACTGCCCCACGTCGCCGTCGTACTCGCGGGCCACCTCCTCGAACACGTCGAGGGTCACGTCGGTGGTGTCGGCGTCCTCCATGTCGCACCAGACGAACACGTCGTGGTCCGCACCCGCCTCGGCGATGCGGTGGTAGTTCTCGCGGAACGCCGCGTCGCTCACGTCGATGCCGATCTGCGAGGGCTTCACCGAGACGCAGGCGTCGAGTCCAGAGCCGTCGATGTCTGCTATCAAGCGCTCGTACGCCGCCGTGTCGGCGTCCGCGGGCGCCCGTTCGTCGTAGTGTTCCCCGAGGAGGTTCAGGATGACCTTCACGCCCTCCTCGTTCGTCCGTCGCGCGTGGTCTAAGGCCGCCGCGGCCGTCTCCCCGGCGACGAACCGACTGGCGATTGGAGGAATCATCGGTCCCGTCTTACGGTCGTCCAGTAATCAGGGTTTTCGTTCACCGTTTGGGAGGTGTCGGCGGCGCGACGGAATCACCGGGGCTTTTGTCCCGCGTGCCGACGCCCCCGTATGGTCATCGAACTCGTCGTCGGCGCGTTCTGGGCGATGCTCCCCGCCTACGTGCCGAACAACGCCGCCGTCCTCGCCGGCGGCGGCGCGCCAATCGACGGCGGACGGACGTGGGGCGGTCGTCGAATCCTCGGCGACGGCAAGACGTGGCGCGGGACGGCAGTCGGAACGCTCGTCGGGTTCGCCCTCGCGTTCCTCTGCAACGCCGCCGCCGACCCGGTGGGGTCCGCACTCGGCGTCACGCTCCCCCGTTTCTCGACGCTCGGCGCGTTCGGCCTCGCGTTCGGCGCAATGCTCGGCGACGTCGCCGCCTCGTTCCTCAAGCGTCGGACCGGCCGCGAACGCGGCGCGGCGTTCCCCGGACTCGACCAACTCGACTTCGTCGTCGGCGCACTCCTCCTCGCGGCCGCCCTCGACTTCGCGTGGTTCACGGGCACGTTCACGCTCCCCGTCCTCGGCGTCGTCCTCGTCGTCACCCCGATTCTCCACGTCACCACGAACGTCGGCGCGTACTATCTGGGACTGAAGGACGAACCCTGGTAACCCACCTTTTCGCAGGTTCGGCTCGCGCTTCGCGCGACCGCTCGTCGCAAAAAGCTGGACCAAAACCCTCCCGCGAGGCGGAGTCTCGCGGTACGGCATCGGTGTCCTCCCGCCACCGCACCACCTCCGCACTGCGTCGCCTTCGCCCCTGAACCAACCCGTTTAAGCGCCTCGGTGGTCCCTCTCGAAACGACATGGCGAACGACGAACTCATCGCGGCCCTTCGGGACGCCGACGCGGTCCGGTTCGGCGAGTTCGAGTTGTCCCACGGCGGCACCTCGAACTACTACGTGGACAAGTACCTGTTCGAGACGGACCCCCACTGCCTCCGTCTCATCGCCGAGGCGTTCGCGGAGAAACTCGCAGGCGCGGAGAAACTCGCGGGCGTCGCACTCGGCGCCGTCCCCCTCGTCGCCGTGACGGCCGCCGAGATGGACGTCCCCTACGTCATCGCCCGCAAGAAGGCCAAGGAGTACGGCACGGCCAAGCGCATCGAGGGGCGCCTGACGGAGGGCGAGGAAGTCGTCGTCCTCGAAGACATCGCCACCACCGGAAACAGCGCGCTCGACGCCGTCGAAGCGCTTCGCGAGGCGGGGGCCGTCGTGAACCGCGTCCTCGTCGTCGTCGACAGACAGGAGGGCGCCGCGGACCGACTCGCCGAGGCCGACGTGGAACTCGACGCCCTCGTCACCGCCGAGGACCTCCTCGCGGACGCCGACCGACCGGAGTAACCGCGTCCGCGACCCGCCGGTCCCGCGTCTCGCTTCACCGTCCCGCACCGTTTTCGCGCCGCTCCGGCCCCCGACGTAGTCGTTCTCCGCTGCGCCGTCACACCGCCGCGCGAACCGTCCGCGGCCGGAACGGTACTGATTCACGTACATGCTGATTCCCTCCTTCGAAACGTATCGAAGTATTCATACTTGCGTAATCACGAGTCACGGGGTATGAACAGAGCGGAGAAAGCGGCCCTCCAACTGCAGGCCGTCGCCGTCCTCCGGATGCTCAAGGAGACTCGGACGTACGACGAACTCGCCGACCTGACCGGACTCCCGGCGGGGGACCTCAACCGCTACGTCAACGGACACGTCCTCCCGGGCGTCGAACGCGCCCGCGACGTCGTGCAGGGCGTCGGCCGCGACGCACTCGCGACGGAGTTGGAGAGTCGCGTCGAGTTCGACGACGAGGGCTACGTGGACAACTCGGGCGTCGTCTTCGACCAGTCGTTCCTCGACCTCGTCGCGCCCGTCGCGGCGAACACGCTCGGCTTCGAACGCCCGGACGTGGTGCTCACGGCGGCGACGGACGGCATCACCCTCGGGGCCGCGATGGCGAGTTACTTCGACGCGCGCGTCGCCTACGCCAAGAAGTCAAAGGAGACGGCCGTCGAGGAGTTCATCGAGTCCCGACAGCGTCTCGCCTCCGGCATCGAACTGACGTACTACCTCCCCGCCCGCGCCATCTCGGCGGGCGAGAGCGTCCTCATCGTGGACGACCTCATCCGGTCGGGCGAGACGCAGGAACTCCTCCTCGACATCGCCCTCCAGTCGGAGGCGAACGTCACGGGCGTCTTCGCCCTCATCTCCGTCGGCACCGAGGGCATCGACCGGGCGCGCGACATCACGGAGGCGCCCGTCGGCGCACTCACCACGTTCGACGCCGACTGACCCGCCGGCCGCGCGGCGGGTCGCCGGATCCCCACTCGTTGCGAACACCACGAATTGCATATTCGTGGTTCGGTTTCGGCTCTCACACCGTCAGATGACGGGATTCTATACACGTACGTGCTCAAAAACCGCCGATTAGATGGTAACGCTTATGTTTGAAATCGTGATTATGCTCAGACGTGCATTATGGGGCTCACTGAGACGCTCGAAGACTACTTCGATGTGCAAGAACACGGGTCGTCCGTCGGGACCGAACTCGTCGCGGGGCTAACGACGTTCCTGACGATGTCCTACATCGTCGTCGTCAACCCGGATATCCTGGCGGCGATTCCGGACGTCAAGCCGGGCATCGCCATCGCGGGCTACTCGCCCGCGGAGGTGCAGTCGATGCTCGCCGTCGTGACCATCCTCGCCGGCGCCGTCGCCACGTTCGTGATGGCCGTCTACGCGAACCGGCCGTTCGCGCAGGCGCCCGGCCTCGGTCTGAACGCCTTCTTCGCCTTCACCGTCGTCGGCGCGTTGGGCGTCCCGTGGCAGACGGCCCTGGCCGCCGTCGTCGTGGAGGGTATCCTGTTCATCGTCCTCACCGTCGTCGGGGCGCGCGAGTACGTCATCAACCTCTTTCCCGAACCGGTGAAGTTCGCCGTCGGGACCGGTATCGGACTGTTCCTCGCCATCATCGGCCTGCAGGCGATGGGACTCGTCGTGGACGACCCCGCGACGCTCATCACGCTCGGGTCCGTCGCGTCGAGTCCGGTCGCCATCCTCTCGGTGGTCGGCCTGTTCGCCACGTTCGTCCTCTACGCCCGCGGGATTCCCGGGTCCATCATCATCGGCATCCTCGGCACCTCCGGGGCGGGGTGGCTCCTGACGACGCTCGGCGTCGTCGCGCCCGACGCCGGACTCGTCGCCGGGTCCGCGAGCACGACGTACGACATCACGCCGCTCGTCGGCGCGTTCGTCTCCGGCCTCGGAAACGTCGAGGCGTTCACGTTCGCGCTCATCGTCTTCACGTTCTTCTTCGTCGACTTCTTCGACACCGCGGGGACGCTCGTCGGCGTCTCACAGGTTGCCGGCTTCCTCGACGACGACGGCAACCTCCCCGACATCGACAGACCGCTGATGGCCGACGCCGTCGGCACCACCGTCGGCGGGATGCTCGGCACCTCGACGGTGACGACGTACATCGAGTCCGCCTCGGGCGTCGAGGAGGGCGGCCGGACGGGGCTGACGGCGCTGACCGTCTCCGCCCTGTTCCTCGTCTCCCTCGCGTTCGTCCCCGTCGCGGCCGCGATTCCGCAGTACGCCTCCCACATCGCGCTGGTCGTCATCGGCGTCGTGATGCTCGGGAACGTCGTCGACATCGACTGGAGCGACATCACGAACACCATCCCCGCCGGGATGACCATCCTCGTGATGCCGTTCACCTACTCCATCGCGTACGGCATCGCCGCCGGCATCGTCTCCTACCCCGTCGTGAAGGCGGCGGCCGGCGAACTCGACGAGGTGCGACTCGGCCACTGGGCGCTCGCAGTCGCCTTCGTCGTCTACTTCTTCGTCCGCACCAGCGGCTTCATCCAGGCGCAGGTCTGAGACGGCGCCGTTGGGACCGCTCGCTGCTCTCGTTCTCCGCTCGCCGCCGCGTCGTGTCTTCGAACTGTCGTCTCCCATCGGTTGACGCCGAGTCACAGCGCCCGTCGGAGACCGCAAGAGATTCACCTCTCAGACGGGTGACCTCAGAGTAGTGATGGATACGCCCTCCCGAAAGACGGCGTTGCGGGTGGTCGCACTCGTCCTCGTCGTCGCGCTCGTGACGCCGGCGGCGGTGTCGGCGGTCACGTACGACTCGAACGACGAAACGACGCTCACCCGCGGGACGGTGACGAGTCCGGCGAACGGGTCCACCATCGTCAGCGTGCAGGGGTACACCTTCCAAGGTAACACGAACCGGAAGAAGCCGGCGCGCCTCATCTCCGTCGGCGAACGCGGGCAGACGCAGTGGGTCCACAACGACTCCGTCGACAAGGGCGCGTGGTTCTTCGACGTGGACCCGATGCCGAACGGCAACCTCCTCGTCTCCTCGCCGCGCGCCGGACAGACCGTCGTCTACGAGTTGAACCCCGAGACGCAGGAACGCGTCTGGCAGAAGCGGTTCAACATCACGGACACGCACGACGTGGACGTGTTGAGCGAGGACGAAATCGTCGTCGCCAACATGCGCGAGTGGAACAGTTCGTCGAAAACAAGCAACGACCGCATCTTCGTCTACAACCGCACCACCGAGGAGGTGACGTGGGAGTGGTACTTCAAGAACCACTACCCGGAGAACACCGACGGCGGGCACAACGCCGACTGGTCGCACGTCAACGACGTCGACCCCATCGGCGACGGGAAACTGATGCTCTCGCCGCGGAACTTCGACCAGGTGGTCGTCGTGGACATGGAGACGAAGAACATCACCTACCGCCTCGGGGAGGACGACGACTACTCGGTGATGAACGAACAGCACAACCCCGACTGGATGCTGAGCGACAACGGGACGCCGACGATAATCGTCGCCGACAGCGGGAACAACCGCATCGTCGAGTACGCCCGCGAGAACGGCGAGTGGGTCCGCACGTGGACGGTCGGCCAGAACACGCTCAACTGGCCGCGCGACGCCGACCGCCTGCCGAACGGCAACACGCTGGTCGTGGACACGCTGAACCACCGCGTCGTCGAAATCACGCCGACCGGCGAAGTCGTCTGGGAGTACTACGCCACCTGGGGTCCCTACGACGCCGAACGCGTCGCCCACGGCGACGAGTCCTCGAACGGACCCACCATCCGCGACATGAACGCCAGCGGGAAGTACGCCATCACCGGGAGCGCGAACCTCACCGCCGGGTCCGGCGAGGGCGTCGGCTTCGCCGGGCGGATGCGCGCGACGTTCTCGGGGACGGTCCTCGAAGAACCGATGAACGAGTTCGCGACGCGGTGGTCGCACGTCACCCCGTGGCTCCGCCCCGTGTGGATGTCCGGGTGGGACTTCGTCTGGGCCATCACCGCCCTCCTGGTCGGACTCGTCTGGGGCGGAACGGAACTCGTCGCCGGGCGACGGCGCATCGTCACGGCGGTGCAGAGTTACCGGCGCGACTGACCCGCACTCGCCGCCGCCGTCGACCCGCGCTGTGCATCTCCGGCGCACGCGACCACCGGACTCTTTATCGGCCGACTCGTAGTCGCCGCCGATGGCGAATCTCACTCTGTACGAAGTGGACGGCTGTCCCTACTGCGCGAAAGTGAAGAACACGCTCTCGGACCTCGGACTGGAGTACGACTCCGTCACGGTCCCGCGGTCGCACGGCGAGCGGACGGAAGTGAAAGAGATCAGCGGACAGACGGGCGTCCCCGTCCTCGTGGACGAAGCACACGACGTCGAGGGGATGCCCGAGAGCGACGACATCGTGGCGTACCTGGAAGAGACGTACGGGAACGCGAGCTAACGTTTTTGGTCCAGCTTTTGGAGCGAGGGCGTCGCCCGAGCGCTCGCGCTCCCCGACGCGCCGGTCAGGCTTCGCCCGGTTCGCCGGCGCGTTCGCGGATGAGGTCCCGAATCACGTCGGGGTCGTCGATGGCGGCGAGTTCGTCACAGCTGACGAGCGCCGTCCCCTCCACGGAGTCGCGCTTCGACTGCTCCTCGGTGAAGTAGACCGACCGCGTGCGCGTCACCTCGCCGAGCGAGGACATGATGCGGGCGCGCTTCTTCGCGCTCCGGGTGAGCGCGGAGTGGCCCGTGAGCATCGGTATCTGGTCCGAGCGTCTGTCGTCGTCCTCGCTGACGGCCTTGAACGGCGCTCGGGCGGTCGGGTGGACGGTGAACCCCGCCCGCGTGAGGATGTGGACGACGTGTTCGTCGTCCGGGTCCGCGTCGGGGTCGTCGGGCGTCGGTTCGGCGTCGCGGACCTCTTCGGCGCCGTCGAGGACGGACACCGGACTGGAGAACGGCTGGTCGAACAGCTCTTCGAGGTGAATCGCGACTTCGATGCTGGCGTTCATGCCGTCCTCGTACTTCGAGACGGTCCGGCGCGAGACGCCGAGTTCGGTCGCCAGTCGGCCGAGACTCCATCCCCGCTCCTGCCGTTCGTCGGCGAGCAAGTCGCCGTCGATGTTGACGTACAGGCCGCCGGGCGCGGCGTAGATGAGCGGCGGTACGTCCTCGATGAACAGGTCCATCGCGGTGTCCGGGTTCATCACCGGGACGCCGTGTCGGAAGTACACCACGCCCGGCTTCAGGTCCTCGTCGCGAGTGCGCAGTCCGACCACGAGCGGCGTCGCCGAGAGGTAGTCGCCGAGACGCCGCATCTCCGCGCCCGTCGCCGCGTCGAACGCGTCGATGTTGCCGAGAACCTTCAGGAGGGTCAGGTCCTCGCCGCGACGGGCGGCGAGGTCGAAGCTCTTGGGCCGGATGGCACAGCGGTCGCTGACGACGAACCCGGCGTCTTCCAGCATCGCTGTGATGTTTCCAACCAGAGCTGACCGAGACATACCGGTAGATAAGCGATTTGGGACATATAGCTGTTTTGGGGCTCTCTCACTCCCCCGTCTCCCGATTAGACTCCGTAGCCACCGACATCGTTATATAGCGCTTGCGCGTCGCGGTAACGACTCGAAAGGGGTTACTCCGCGGGGACGGTACGGGTGGACATGACCGTCGTTGGGCTGGACGACACCGATTCGCGCGAGCGCGGGATGTGCACCACGTACCTCGCGACGCTGGTCGCGGACGCCATCGAGGCGGCCGGCGGCCGCGTCGACCGTCGCCTCCTCGTCCGCCTCAACCCCGCCGTCGAGTACAAGACGCGCGGCAACGCCGCCCTCGCCCTCCACACCGACCTCGACCCCGAAGACGCCCTCGCCCTCGCCGTCGACGAACTCGAACCGTTGGCGGAGACGGACGACCCGCGGACGAGTCCCGGCGTCGTCGTCGCCCCCGGCGACCCCGCGGCGGTGCCGGCCGACGTGTCGTCGTTCACCACCCGCGCGATTCGTTCGCTCGTCGCCACCGACGACGCCGTCGAACTCGCCGAGGCGGCGGGGTACGCCCACCGCGGGTGGGACGGCGGCCGCGGCCGAATCGGGGCGCTCGCGGCCGTCGGCGCGTGGGCCGCCCTCGACGAGTGGACGTACGAGCACATCGCCTACCGCGAGTTCGACCGGTGCGGCACGCCCCGCGACGTGGACCGCGACTCGGTGTTCGACGCGGCGGCCGACCACTACCCGGCGGCGTGGGACACCGTCGACACCGTCGAGGGACAGGCCGTCTGCGTGCCGAACGCGCCCGGTCCGATCCTGCACGGCATCCGCGGCGACGACGCCGACGCGGTGGCGTCGCTGTCGGCCGCCATCGAGTCCGAACCCGTCGAACGGCGCGCGACGTTCCTCACGAACCAGGGGACGGACGTCCACCTCCGCGAGGGGTCGCTGGACGAACTCGAAGCCGACGGCGCGTACCGCGTGGACGGCGTCGTGGCCTCGGACCCGGAGACGAGACGCGGCGGCCACGTCTTCTTCGAACTCGCCCCGCCGGAGGCGAGTGCGGGCGACGGCGATGACACCGCGAGCGACGGTGCCGACGCCGTCACCTGCGCCGCCTTCGAACCGACGAAGCGCTTCCGCGACCGAGTGCGGGCGCTCCGACCGGGCGACGAACTGACCGTCTGCGGCGAGTTCACCGACGGGACGCTGAAACTGGAGAAGTTCGCCGTTCGCTCGCTGAACCGCACCGAACTGGTGACGCCCACCTGCCTCGACTGCGACCGGACGATGGAGAGTGCGGGACGGAATCAGGGCTATCGGTGCCGCGACTGCGGGACGACGGCCCCCGGTAGAGTCGAAGCCGAGGTGGACCGCGACGTCGAACGCGGGTGGTACGAGGTCCCGCCCTGCGCCCGGCGTCACGTGGCCAAACCGCTGATTCGCGGCGGATTCGACGCGACGGTCCACCCCGAGCGGTGACGCCTTCGAGTCGCCGTGGAGCGGTCGGCGGCCGGGACGCCGCGACTATCGGGACGCCACGACCAGTATCTCGGTGTTCGCGCGGCGGTCCACGAACTGGCTCCCGGCGGGCGGTTTCACGTCGACGACGAGCGTTCCGTCCTCCTGATTCGAGCGCAGGTCGGGCGCGAGCGTGACCGTCGCAGTCCCGTCTGGCCCCGTCTCGTTCGTCGCCACGCCGTCGATGTCCGCGGTGCCGTCCTTCACGACGACCGTCGCCCCCTCCACCGGGTCGCCGTCGGGGTCGACGACGAGGAGCGAGACGTCCCGTTCGCCGGCCGTCTCGCCGTCGAGCGTCATCACGTCGGGCGTCGGCTTCACGTCGAGTTCGGTGACGGCGAGTCCCTGCACGCCCGAGAGCATGTTCAGCATCACGCTCATCGTCGCCACGCCCACCACGAGGGCGACGACGAGGCGAATCGGGAGTCCCTCTATCGCGCGGTCGTCTGCGGCGAACCGTCGGAGTTCGTCGAGCATGGCGTGGCTGGTCCCGTCTCGGTATATAAACCTCCGGCCGACGGTTCAAGTCCGAAGGCGCGACCAGACCGCGGCATGGAGATGGACGTTCTCGGCCGACGGACCGACGGCGACGAGTCGACGGACGCGGCGACGCTCTCGAATCGCTCCCGTCCGGTCGCCCGCTTCGGGCACCACCGCGCCCGCGACGGCAGCGACGGCGCACCGGTCGGAATCGACGTCGACGGTCCGCACGCCGCCCTCGTCGTCGGCAAGCGCGGCTACGGGAAGTCCCACACGCTCGGCGTCCTCGCCGAGGGAGTGGGCCGCGCGTCGGGCGTCGCGCCCGTCGTCCTCGACCCCGTGGGCGTCTTCGACGGCCTCGTCGAGTCGGCGGACTTCGACGCCCGCGTCGTCCGCACGCCGACCGTCCGGGCCGACGCGATTCCGCCGTCGGCGTGGCCCGAACTCGTCGGCTGCGACCCGGACTCGCCGGTCGGGTCGATGGTGTGGCGGGCCGCGAGCGAGACGGCGACGCTCGCGGCGATGCGCGCGTTCGCCGAAGTCCCCGCCGAATCCGCGAACGTCGCGCCCGAGACGGTGCGTGCGGTGCAGAACCGCCTCCGCCGGGCGGCGTCGTGGGGCGTCTTCGACCCCGACGGACTGACCGCGACGACGCTGTGCGGTCCGGACGTCACCGTCCTCCACTGCGCCGGACTCGACCCCGCGCCGGCGAACGCCGTCGCCTACGCCGTCGCGCGGACGCTGTACGACGCCCGCGTCCGCGACGCCGTCGCTCGCCTGCCGTGGTTGCTGCTCGACGAGGCGCACGTCTTCTTCGACGGCCTCGCCGCGCCCGCACTCCGGACGATTCTCACGCGGGGGCGCGCGCCGGGCGTGTCGCTCGTCGCGGCGACGCAGCGACCCAGCGCGCTCCCCGACGTGGCCCTCTCGCAGGCCGACCTCCGAGTCGTCCACCGACTCACCGCCGGGCCCGACGTGCGGGCGCTGACCGCCGCCGACCCGACGTACCTCTCGACGGGCGTCGGCGACCGACTCCCCTCCCGACCGGGCGACGCGCTCGTCGTGGACGACACGGCCGAAGCCGCGTACGACGTTCGCGTTCGCGGCCGGGACACGCCGCACGGCGGCGACAGCCCCCGAGCGAGCGACGTCGAGACGGTGGCCGATTCGGCCGGAACCGAAACGGCCGAGTGACCGCGTGAGCGAGGGGGCAGCGATGGAACACAGGTTCGACCCGCTCCTCGTCGCGGCGGGCGGCTTCGTCGGCGCGGTGCTCAGGTACGGCGTCGACGTCGCGGTGCCGGGCGTCGGCGGCACCCTCGCGGTGAACGTCCTCGGCAGTTTCGCGCTCGGTGCGCTTCTCGTCGTCGTCCGACGACACCACGTCCGCCTCCTCCTCGGCACGGGCCTGCTCTCCTCCTTTACGACCTACAGCACGTTCGCCGTCCAGACGGCGGCGCTCGGGCCGCGGTGGGGACTGGTGAACGTCGGCGCGAACTACGCGCTCGGCTTCGCCGCCGCGGTCCTCGGCCTCTCCGTCGGGGGACGGCTCAGATGACCGCTCTCGAACCCTTCGCGGCCCTTCCCGTGCCGGTGCTCGTCGGCCTCGGCGGGACGCTCGGTGCACTCGCCAGGTACGGCGTCGACCGCGCGCTCTCGGGCGGGCGCCGGAGCACCGTCGCGGTGAACGTCCTCGGCAGCGTCGCGCTCGGCGCTCTCGTCGCCTCGCCGACCTCCGCGGCGGCGGTGGCGGTGTTCGGCACGGGGTTTTGCGGCGCGTTCACCACCTTCTCCTCGTTCGCCGTGAGCGTCGCCGAGGACGCGACAGACGGGGAACGAGGGCGGGCGGTACGGTACGCGCTCGGGACGCTCCTCGCCGCGCTTCTCGGCGTCGCCGTCGGCGGCGGACTGGTCGAACTGGTGTGACCGCTCCGGGAACGACGCCTCGCCGAAGGAAGTAGAGTCACAGGACGCCCGGAGCGGGATTTGAACCCGGCACAGACGTTCCGGGGTGCTCGCTTCGCTGCGCTCCCGGGCGTGCGACTGCTGGTGTTCAAATCCCTTCGTAGTACATTTCGACGCTCACGGATACCGATCACACGCTACGCGGTGCTCGGAGAGTAGTTCGCGTCAGAAACGCCCGGAGCGGGATTTGAACCCGCGTCACGACCGTGACAGGGTCGTATGATGGGCCACTACACCATCCGGGCACGCAGAGAGCTAGCGCCCGGAGCGGGATTTGAACCCGCGTCACGACCGTGACAGGGTCGTATGATGGGCCACTACACCATCCGGGCTTGCTCTACTCCTCCGTAACGCGGTTCACTAATTAAGACTTATCATCTGGAACCCGCGTGGTAGCGACTCCCGCGTCACTCGCCCCCGCCGGCTGACCGGATGGGAACCTCGTCTCTCGGCGACACGTGCCGACGTACGAGGCGTCTCCCGATGCTGCGCGAGCGAGTTCACGACCTGCAGTCGCCGGAAGGCATTTATCCGATTCTTGCGTTGTTCACGGCAACGCGAGTGCTGGGGGTACTCGTGACGAAGAGCGGCGCTTCTCGAACCCAGTTGGCAAGCGTTAAATGGGTCGCTTCCGAATTAGCCTGTAGTATCTCGTGAGAACTTCTTCCCCCACCCATACATGGTAGACGTAAGCCAACACAAGCTCGTTCCAGAGCACATCCTCCTCGAGGAAGAGGAGGTACAGGAGATGCTGGACGAGTACGACGTCAAGCGCACGAACCTTCCGAAGATCAAGCGAACCGACCCGGCGGCGCCCGACGACGCGGAACTGGGCGACGTCGTCAAAATCGTCCGTGACTCCCGGACCACGGACACAGCGGTCACATACCGACTGGTGATCGAATGAACCGACAGGACCGACGCGCGGTATCACGACAGTACTTCTCACAGGAACGGCTCGCAGAACACCACTTCCGTTCGTTCAACAACTTCCTCGAACGGGGCATGCAGGAGGTCGTCAGCGAGAAGGCGACCATCGACACGGACATCGGCGACAAGGAGGGCGAGGAACCCGTCTTCGTCGAACTCGGTGACATCCGCGTCGAGACCCCCCGCGTCCGCGAGGCTGACGGCTCCGAGGAACTCCTGTTCCCGCAGGAGGCCCGCCTGCGCAACATCACCTACGCCGCCCCCGTGTTCATGGAGATGTCCATCGTCCGCGGCGGCGAGGAGGAGGAAGAGGTCGTCGTCGACACGACCGAGACCAAGGTGGGTCGGATGCCCATCATGGTCGGCTCCACGAAGTGCAACATCGCGGGGCTCACCGACGAGGAACTCGTCGAAATCGGCGAGGACCCCGTCGACCCCGGCGGCTACTTCATCGTCAACGGCTCCGAGCGGGTGCTGATGACCTCCGAGGACCTGGCGCCGAACAAGATTCTCGCCGAGTACGACACGAAGTACGGCGACGAGATTCAGGTGGCGAAGACGTTCTCTCAGCGCCGCGGCTACCGAGCGCTCGTCCTCTGTGAACGGAACCGCGAGGGCATCCTCGAGGTGTCGTTCCCCTCGGTCTCCGGCAGCGTCGAGTTCGTCACGCTCGTGCGCGCACTCGGGTTGGAGTCCGACGAGGAGATCGTCCACCGCGTCTCCGACGACCCCGAAATCGTCAAGTACATGCTGGAGAACCTCGAGGAAGCCGAGGTTCAGACCGAAGCCGAGGCCATCGAGAGCCTCGGCAAGCGCGTCGCCAGCGGGCAGGGCAAGAACTACCAGCTGAAACGCGCGAACTACGTCATCGACCGCTACCTCCTCCCGCACCTCCACGAGGACGGCGTCGAGGAGGAGGACGTCCGCATCAACAAGGCGTTCTACCTCTGCCGGATGGCCGAGGCGTGTTTCGAACTCGCGCTGGAACGCCGCGACTCCGACGACAAGGACCACTACGCCAACAAGCGCCTGAAGGTGTCCGGCGACCTGATGAAGGACCTGTTCCGGACGGCGCTGAACAAGCTGGCCCGCGACGTGAAGTACCAGCTCGAACGCGCGAACATGCGTAACCGGCAACTGACGGTCAACACCGTCGTCCGTTCGGACGTGCTGACCGAACGGCTCGAACACCCCATCGCCACCGGGAACTGGGTCGGCGGACGCTCGGGCGTCTCCCAACTCGTCGACCGGACCGACTACATGGGCGTGCTGTCCCACCTGCGCCGTCTCCGCAGTCCGCTCTCGCGGAGTCAGCCGCACTTCGAGGCCCGCGACCTGCACGCGACCCAGTGGGGTCGCATCTGCCCCTCCGAGACGCCGGAGGGACCGAACTGCGGGCTCGTGAAGAACTTCGCGCAGGCGATGGAGCTGTCGCAGAACATCGAGGACGAACAGGGACTCAAACGAGAACTGGCGTCGATGGGCGTCGAAGGCATCCCCGGCATCGAGGGCCCCGACCCCACGAACACGCCCGCGGACGACTAAACAATGGCTCAGACTCAGCAACGCGAAGCGAAGGTGTACGTCAACGGAAGTCTGGTCGGGACGCACCCTGACCCCGAACAGCTCGCCGAACAGATCCGGGAGGCGCGTCGCCGCGGCGACGTGAGCGCGATGGTGAACGTCTCCGTCAAGGAGCGCACCCGCGAGGTCATCATCAACGCCGACGCGGGCCGCGCCCGCCGCCCCCTCATCGTCGTCGAGGACGGCGAACCGCTCCTCTCCGACGAGGAGATTTCGGCCGTCAAGAACGACGAACTCGACTTCGAGGACCTCATCGACCGCGGGTACATCGAGTTCATCGACGCCGAGGAGGAGGAGGACATCTACGTCGCCGTCGACGAGGACGACCTGAACGAGGACCACACGCACCTCGAAATCGACCCGCAACTCATCTTCGGCATCGGCGCCGGGATGATTCCGTACCCCGAGCACAACGCGTCGCCGCGCATCACCATGGGCGCGGGGATGATGAAGCAGTCGCTCGGCCTGCCGTCGGCGAACTACCGCATCCGCCCCGACACGCGTCAGCACCTCCTGCACTACCCGCAGTTGTCGATGGTGAAGACGCAGACGACCGAACAGATCGGCTTCGACGAGCGCCCGGCGGCGCAGAACTTCACCGTCGCCGTGATGTCCTACGAGGGGTTCAACATCGAGGACGCACTCGTCATGAACAAGGGGTCCGTGGACCGCGCGATGGCGCGGTCGCACTTCTTCCGCACCTACGAGGGTGAGGAACGCCGCTACCCCGGCGGACAGGAGGACCGCTTCGAGGTCCCGAGTCAGGACGTGCGCGGTGCGCGCGGGGAAGACGCGTACACCCACCTCGACGAGGACGGCCTGGTCAACCCCGAGACGGTTGTCGACGAGAACTCCGTCCTCCTCGGCAAGACGTCGCCGCCCCGGTTCCTCGAAGAGCCCGACGACATGGGCGGGCTCTCGCCGCAGAAGCGCCGCGAGACGTCCGTCACGATGCGCTCGGGCGAGAACGGCGTCGTGGACACGGTGACGCTGATGGAGGGCGAAGACGGCTCAAAACTGGCGAAGGTGTCCGTCCGCGACCAGCGCATCCCCGAACTCGGGGACAAGTTCGCGTCCCGACACGGCCAGAAGGGCGTCGTCGGCCACCTGGCGCCGCAGGAGGACATGCCGTTCACCTCGGACGGCGTGGTGCCGGACCTCGTCCTCAACCCGCACGCCCTGCCGTCGCGCATGACGGTCGGCCACGTGCTGGAGATGCTCGGCGGGAAGGTCGGTGCGCTCGAAGGCCGCCGCGTGGACGGCACCGCCTTCCAGGGCGAAGACGAGGAGGAACTCCGGAGCGCGCTGGAGGAGCACGGCTTCAAGTCCTCCGGGAAGGAGGTCATGTACTCCGGCGTCACCGGCGAGAAGATCGAGGCCGAGATATTCGTCGGCATCATCTTCTACCACAAGCTGTACCACATGGTGAGCAACAAGCTGCACGCCCGTTCGCGCGGGCCGGTGCAGGTGCTCACCCGCCAACCGACCGAGGGTCGCGCCCGCGAGGGTGGGCTCCGCCTCGGGGAGATGGAGCGCGACACCGTCATCGGGCACGGCGCCGCGATGGTCCTGCAGGAACGCCTGCTCGACTCCTCCGACAAGGAGGAGGTGTACGTCTCCGCGGACACCGGGATGGTCGCCGTCGAGGACCGCGACCAGCGCCGCATCTACGACCCGGTCACCGGCGACGAGGACAACATCCACGAGATTGAGATCAGCTACGCGTTCAAACTGCTGTTGGACGAGATGATCGCACTCGGCATCCGACCGCGCCTGAACCTCGACGACGCAGTCTAACACAACAATGTCAATGCAGACACCCAAAGAGATCGGGGCCATCCAGTTCGGGCTGATGGACCCGGAGACGTACCGTGACATGTCCGCCACGAAGGTCATCACCGCGGACACCTACGACGACGACGGCTACCCCATCGACATGGGGCTGATGGACCCCCGTCTCGGCGTCATCGACCCCGGGCTGGAGTGTCGGACCTGCGGGTCTCACTCCGGGTCGTGTAACGGCCACTTCGGCCACATCGAACTGGCCGCGCCCGTCATCCACGTCGGCTTCACGAAGCTCATCCGCCGACTCCTCCGCTCGACGTGCCGCGACTGCGGCCGTCTCTCCCTCACGGACGAGGAGGCCGAGGAGTTCCGCGACAGCCTCCAGCGAACCGAGGAACTCGGCGAGGACTGGACGGACGTGCTGAAGTCCGCCGTCCGGCAGGCCCGGAAGGCCAAGCGCTGCCCGCACTGCGGCGCGCCCCAGCACGACATCAAACACGAGAAGCCGACCACGTACTACGAGGTGCAGGACGTGCTCGCGGGCGACTTCTCCGAGCGCATCGCCTCGGCGATGCAGCCCGACGAGGACGACGAGGACGACACGGGGATGGCCCCCTCGCAACTCGCCGACGAGACGGGCATCGCCCTCCAGCGCGTCAACGAGATTCTCTCCGGCGAGTTCCGACCGGTCGGCGACGACCGGAAGAAGCTGGAGAAGGCGCTGGACGTGGACCTCACGGAGGAGGACATGAACAAGCTGATGCCCTCGGACATCCGCGACTGGTTCGAGGACATCCCGGACGACGACATCGTCACGCTCGGCATCGACCCCTCGCGGGCGCGCCCCGAGTGGATGATTCTGACCGTCCTCCCCGTCCCGCCGGTGACCGCTCGGCCGTCCATCACGCTGGACAACGGCCAGCGTTCCGAGGACGACCTGACGCACAAACTCGTCGACATCATCCGAATCAACCAGCGGTTCATGGAGAACCGCGAGGCGGGCGCTCCGCAACTCATCATCGAGGACCTGTGGGAACTGCTGCAGTACCACGTGACGACGTTCATCGACAACGAGATTTCGGGCACGCCGCCCGCACGCCACCGATCCGGGCGTCCGCTGAAGACGCTCAGCCAGCGCCTGAAGGGCAAGGAGGGTCGCTTCCGCGGGTCGCTGTCCGGGAAGCGCGTGAACTTCTCCGCGCGGACCGTCATCTCGCCGGACCCGACGCTCTCGCTGAACGAAGTCGGCGTCCCCGAACGCGTCGCCCGCGAGATGACGCAGACGATGAACGTGACCGAACGGAACCTCGAACAGGCCCAGCAGTACGTCCGCAACGGGCCCGAGGGCCACCCCGGCGCGAACTACGTCAAGCGACCCGACGGCCGCCGACTGAAGGTGACCGAGAAGAACTGCGAGGAACTCGCGGAGAAGGTGCAGGCCGGCTGGGAGGTCAACCGACACCTCATCGACGGCGACATCGTCATCTTCAACCGCCAGCCGTCGCTGCACCGGATGTCCATCATGGCCCACGAGGTGGTCGTGATGCCGTACAAGACGTTCCGACTGAACACCGTCGTCTGTCCCCCGTACAACGCCGACTTCGACGGGGACGAGATGAACATGCACGCCCTCCAGACGGAGGAGGCTCGCGCCGAGGCGCGCGTCCTCATGCGCGTCCAGGAGCAGATTCTCAGCCCGCGCTTCGGAGAGAACATCATCGGCGCGATTCAGGACCACATCTCCGGGACGTACCTGCTGACGAACGGCAACCCCCACTTCACGGAGACGCAGGCGCTGGACCTGCTCCGCGCGACGAGCATCGACACGCTCCCCGAACCCGCGGGCGAACGCGAGGACGGCCGGCCGTACTGGACGGGGCAGCAACTGTTCAGCGAACTGCTGCCGGACGACCTGAACCTCGAGTTCACCTCCTCGACGGGCGACGCCGTCGTCATCGAGGACGGTCAGCTGATCGAGGGGACCATCGACGAGGACGCCGTCGGCGCGTTCGGCGGCGAAGTCGTGGACACGCTGGCGAAGATGTACTCGAAGACCCGCGCCCGCGTGTTCATCAACGAAGTCGCCTCGCTGGCGATGCGCGCCATCATGCACTTCGGGTTCTCCATCGGTATCGACGACGAGTCGATTCCGGCGGAGGCCGGCGAGCAGGTGGACGAGGCCATCGGAAGCGCCTACGAACGCGTCGAGGAACTCATCGACATCTACGAGGCGGGCGAACTGGAGTCGCTGCCGGGCCGCACCGTCGACGAGACGCTGGAGATGAAGATCATGCAGCAACTCGGCAAGGCGCGTGACTCCGCCGGCGAAATCGCCGACGACCACTTCACCGACGACAACCCGGCCGTCGTCATGGCCCGCTCCGGTGCGCGTGGGTCGATGCTGAACCTCACGCAGATGGCCGGCTGCGTCGGCCAGCAGGCAGTTCGCGGCGAGCGAATCAACCGCGGGTACGAGGGGCGCACGCTCAGCCACTACCAGAAGGGTGACCTCTCGGCCGACGCGCACGGCTTCGTGGAGAACAGTTACCGCGGCGGCCTGACGCCGCGGGAGTTCTTCTTCCACGCGATGGGTGGCCGCGAGGGCCTCGTGGACACGGCAGTCCGGACGTCGAAGTCCGGCTACCTGCAGCGTCGTCTCATCAACGCGCTCTCCGAACTGGAGGCGCAGTACGACGGCACCGTCCGCGACACCTCGGGCACCATCGTCCAGTTCGAGTTCGGCGAGGACGGCACCTCGCCCGTGAAAGTCTCCTCCAGCGACACGGACGGCATCGACGTGGAGAACATCGCCGACCGCGTCGTGGACGCCGAGTTCAACTCCGCCGAGGAGAAAGAGCGCTTCCTCGGACGCCGCGAACCGCCGACGAACCTCTCCGAGTACGCCGGCCCCGGCCTCGACAAGGCGCAGGGCACGGAGGTCCAATCAGATGACTGAGTACGAACACGTGACGGACGACATCGAAGCGCTCGTCGAGGACCGCGACATCCCTCGACGACTGAAGATAGAGATCTACGAGACCATCGAGGCGCGTGAGGGCGTCCCGGCCGCACAGGCCGACGAGATAGCGCAGGCCGTCGAGGCGCGCTACCTCGACACCCGCGTGGACCCGCTGGACCCCGTCGGCACCGTCTCCGCGCAGTCCATCGGGGAGCCGGGGACGCAGATGACGATGAACACGTTCCACTACGCGGGCGTCGCCGAGATCGACGTGACGCAGGGGCTCCCCCGCCTCATCGAACTGGTGGACGCGCGGAAGACGCCGGACACGCCGATGATGACGGTGTTCCTCGAGGGCGAGTACGCCACCGAACGCGAACGCGCCCACGAGGTCGTCTGGTCGATGGAGGCGACGAAGATTCTCGCACTCGGCGACGTATCGACGAACGTCGCCGACATGGTCGTCCGCATCGACCTGAACGAGGACACCCTGATGGAGCGGTGGCCCACGGTGAACGACGTGGACACCGTCGCACAGGAGATCGCAGAGACCATCGAGGACGCTCTCGGCGTGACGACGCAGCGCTCGGGCACCGTCGTCGAGTTCGGTCCCGAGTCGCCGAGTTACCGGCGTCTCCTCCAGTTGGTCGAGGAACTCCGCGACATCGTCTTCAAGGGCATCGAGGACATCACGCGCGTCGTCATCCGGAAGGAGGAGAACGAGGACACCGACGAGGAGGAATTCGTCCTCTACACCGAGGGGTCGGCGTTCGGCGACGTGCTCTCCATCGAGGGCGTGGACGCCTCGCGCACGACGAGTAACAACATCCACGAGATTCACCGCAACCTCGGCATCGAGGCGGCGCGGGAGGCCATCATCGACGAGACGATGAACACGCTCCGCGAACAGGGTCTCGACGACGTGAACGTCCGGCACCTGATGCTCGTCGCCGACATCATGACGAACCGCGGCGAGATAGAGTCCATCGGCCGCCACGGCATCTCGGGGTCGAAGGACTCCGTCCTCGCCCGTGCGGCGTTCGAGGTGACGGTCAACCACCTGCTCGACGCCGCCATCCACGGCGAGGAGGACGACCTGGACGGCGTCATCGAGAACGTCATCGTCGGCAAGCCCATCTCCATCGGGACCGGCGACGTGGACCTCCGGATGGGGTCCATCGAGGCGTCGAGCGACGCCGACGTCGACGTCGAGACGGACGCGGCCGCACCCGAACCCTCCGACGACTGACGCATGACTGTCACGCTGTCGGACACGGCACGGCGCTACATCGCCCTCTTCGAGGACGAGACCGAGGCGGTCGCTCGCGACTGCCTCGTGTTCGACGACCGCGTGGTCATCCTCGTCGCCGCCGGGCAGATGGGACAGGCCATCGGTCCGCGCGGACAGCACGTCCACGCCGTCGAGGAGAAACTCGGTCGGTCGGTCGAACTCGTCGAGAACGCCGACACCGCGGAGGCGTTCGTCGAGAGCATGCTCGCACCCGCCGCCGTCCGCCACGTGACCATCTCCGAACAGGACGACCGCGTGGCCTACGTCGAAGTCGCGAGCGAAGACCGCGGCGTGGCCATCGGCAAGGAGGGCCGGAACATCGAGACGGCCCGGACGCTCGCCGAACGACACTACGGCGTGGACGACATCCAGTTGACGTAGCCGTCGCCGCCGGCGACGCCGTCGCCGGGCACACGCTTTTGTGGTCCGCCGTCTCCCTTCTGAGACATGTCGCAGTCGGTCGCGTTCGTGCGCCTCGCGGGCCGGTTCCAACAGACGACGCCGTCGGCCCCCGAGGAGATAGTCGATACCTACGAGCAACTCGCCGGCACCGCCGTCGGGTTCGTCCTCGGCGCGGCGGTGGTGTACACGGTCGGCCGCCTGTTGATAGTTCCCGGCGTGGTCCGCGTCGTCGGGTCGCGGAACCGCAACAACCCCACGGTCGTCTCGGCGGTGGAGACGTACGCGCACCTCTCGGTGGTCTTGCTCGCGGCGGTCGTGGGCGTCATCAGCGCGGGATACGGCAGCGTCTTTACGAATACCGCACTCGTCATCGCCGCGCTGACGGTGGTGTTCGGCGTCGCCGGGCAGGAGGTCATCGGCTCTCTGATAAGCGGGATGTTCCTCGTCTCCGACCCCGACTTCAACGTCGGCGACTGGATATCGTGGCCCGGCGGCGAGGGCGTCGTCGAGGCGGTGGACTTCCGCGTCACCCGCGTCCGGACGCTCAACAACGAGACCATCACCGTCCCGAACACGGAACTGACGACGAACACGCTGAACCGGCCGTACGGGCGCGACCAGTACCGCAACGTCGAACGACTGTTCGTCGCCTACGACGACGACGTCGAACTGGCTCTGAAGGAACTCGTCGACGTCGCCCGGACCGACGACCGAATCCTGGCGGACCCCCCGCCGAACTCCCGCATCGTGGAACTCGGCGGGACGGCCATCACCCTCCGGGCGGAGTTCTGGGTCGCGGACCCGATGGACCTCGACCTGGTGGACATCCGCTCGTCGTTCAGGCGGCGGGTGAAAGCCCGGTTCGACGAGGTGGGACTGACGCTCGGACCGCCCTCGACGCACGAGATGAGCGGTGAACTCGACGTCGGCCTGCCGGACGGCCGGCGGGTCGAACGCCGGCCCGACGGGGCGGGGACGGACGCCGACGCGCCTGCGGGCGGTCCGTTCGTCCCCGACGCGACGGACGAGGACGGCCGCTGACTCCCCGGAGCGACCGATTCTCTGCGGCGTTCAGTCGCTCTTCGTCTCGGAGCGGCCGTAACTCCAGCACCGAAACCGCCTCAGAACCGTCCTTAGGGGGTGCTAATCGAACCTGCGGCCGTCTCGCCGAGATTCGAAAAGGGAGGCTTAAGTAGCTCCGTCGGGAAGTCCGTGTTACTATGGCGAACGGCAAATACGCCGCGCGCAAACTCAAACAGGACCGGCAGAAGCGACGCTGGTCCGACTCCGAGTACGCGCGCCGCGAACGCGGTCTTCGCAAGAAGTCCGACCCGCTCGAAGGCGCACCGCAGGCACGCGGTATCGTCCTCGAGAAGGTCGGTATCGAGGCAAAGCAGCCGAACTCGGCCATCCGAAAGTGCGTCCGTGTTCAGCTCATCAAGAACGGGAAGCAGGTCACTGCGTTCTGTCCCGGCGACGGCGCCATCTCGTTCATCGACGAACACGACGAAGTCACCATCGCCGGCATCGGCGGGGCGAAGGGTCGTGCGATGGGCGACCTCTCGGGTGTCAACTACAAGGTCGAGAAGGTCAACGGCGTGTCGATGATCGAACTGGTCCGCGGAAACGCTGAGAAGCCGGTGCGATAATGTCGGAGAGCGACCAACCCGAGCCGGAGTCGCCGGCCGACTCCGAGGAGGCCTCGGCGAACGCACAGCTGTTCGGCGTCTGGGAAATCGTCGAGATAGAGTACGCAGACCCCTCGACGCAGCGGTACATCAACGTGACGCCCATCGCGCACACGATGGGCCGCCACGCGTCGAAGCAGTTCAAGAAGTCCGAGATCAGCATCGTCGAGCGACTCGTCAACCGCCTCATGCAGTCCGAGGACAACACGGGTCACAAGCAGAAGACGATGAAGATCGTGAAGGAGGCGTTCGAACTCGTCCACGAGCGGACGGACGAGAACCCGATTCAGGTGCTCGTCACCGCCGTCGAGAACGCCGCGCCCCGCGAGGAGACCGTCCGCCTCAAGTACGGGGGCATCTCCGTCCCGCAGGCCGTCGACGTCGCGCCTCAGCGTCGCGTCGACCAGGCGCTGAAGTTCATCGCCGACGGCACCGCGAGCGGTTCCTACAAGTCGACGACGAGCGCCGCCGAGTCGCTCGCCCAGCAACTCGTCGGCGCGTCGAACTACGACGTACAGACGTACGCGATCAGCCAGAAAGAAGAGCGCGAACGCGTCGCGGAAGCGGCCCGGTAGTCGCGCAGTCTCTCTCCCTCTCTCCGTTCTCGACCGCGTAGCGGTGCCGCCGTTCGTCCGCGGCGAGCGTTCGTTTCGGCGAGCCGTTCGGTCCCCTCTCCACCGGTCGGTTTCCTCCCCTCGTTCGTTCAGTCGGCCGCCGCCGGCCCGCCGCGTTCGGTCGTCTCGACGGCGTACGCCCGGGTCACGTCGACGAGCGCCTTCCGGTAGTCGCTCTCGGTGGGGTCCGCCGCCAGCGACCGGAAGCGCTCTTTGAACGCGGGGAGTTCGACGCTCGGCGCGTCGTCGGCGGCGGCGTGGGCCAGGTCGTAGATGCGGTGGTCCGGGTCGACCAGGTCGTGCCGTTCGACGAGTGCGAGGGCGAACGCGGCGTTCACGGCGGTTATCTCCGGGTCGGCGTTCGCGGTGACGAGGCGGGAGTCCGGCCACGGCGAGGGCCCCGGGTTGGCGGCGACGGCCCGCGCCAACTCCGATTCGAGGAAGTGGACGAGTTTCTCCGTCGGCCCCAGCGAGAGGGTGATGTCGTCGGCGTAGATGTCCTTCATGTGGTTCGCTATCTGGTAGCAGTGCGCCAGCTTCCGCCGTTCGACCGACCGCCCCGAGAGCGCGAGGTAGAGCGCTTCCTCCGTCGACTGCACGTGCGAGGCGTGGCGCTCCTCGTTGCGGACCATGTGCGAGAGTTCGTGCAGGACGAGTTCGCGACCCATCGCGCTCGTGGCGGCCTGTCGGGAGATGTTCAGTTCGTGTCTGTCGTCGTAGTGTGCGGCCCAGGTCCGTTCGTCGGGGTCGTCGCGCACGCTGACGTGGACGGGTCGGTCGAGGTCGTACTCCGTCTCGAACAGGTCGGCGGCGCTGAGAAACGGGTCCGTCGGCGCGGACCCGAGCACTCGGAGATCCATGCGTACCGTTACCATAGTCCGCGCAACAAAGACTCTTGTGCCGAGTGACGGGTCTGCCGGCTTCGCCAGCCGTGCGGTCCCGTCCGAGCGCGATTGTGTCAAAAAGGGACATACCACGCCGAGAACGGCGCGTACGCGGCCGTTTCGCCACCGGCAAAACACTACCCTTTTGACCCTCCTGCCGGTACGGGTCTGTATAATGGGCCGACGCAAGAAAATCGTCCAGGAATGTGAGAAGTTGATGGACAAGCCGGAGCAGATCCGGAACATCGCCATCGCTGCTCACGTCGATCACGGAAAGACGACACTCACCGACAACCTCCTCGCCGGTGCGGGGATGATCGCCGACGAGGGTGAGGCGACGCGCCTCATGATGGACACCGAGGAAGACGAGCAGGAACGCGGTATCACCATCGACGCGGCGAACGTCTCGATGACGCACGAGTACAACGACCGGAATCACCTCATCAACCTCATCGACACGCCGGGCCACGTCGACTTCGGTGGCGACGTGACGCGTGCGATGCGCGCCGTCGACGGTGCACTCGTCGTCGTCGACGCCGTCGAGGGCGCGATGCCGCAGACCGAGACGGTCGTCCGGCAGGCGCTCCGCGAGGGCGTCAAGCCCGCGCTGTTCATCAACAAGGTCGACCGCCTCATCTCGGAACTGCAGGAGGGTCCCGAGGAGATGCAGCAGCGCCTCACCGACGTCATCGGCGACGTCAACGAACTCATCCGCGGGATGACGCAGGACATGGACGACGTGGACGACTGGACCGTCTCCGTCGAGGACGGCACCGTCGCCTTCGGGTCCGCCCTCTACAAGTGGGGCGTCTCGCTCCCGTCGATGCAGGAGACGGGCATGTCGTTCGGCGACATCATCGAACTCGAACAGGACGGCAAGCGGCAGGAACTCCACGAGCGGACGCCCCTGTCGGACGTCGTCCTCGACATGGTCGCCGAGCACTTCCCCGACCCGCTCGATGCGCAGCCCCGTCGTATCCCCCGCGTCTGGCGCGGTGACGACCAGACCGAACTCGCAAAGCAGATGCGCGAAGTGGACGACGACGGCGAAGTCGTCTTCATGGCGACCGACATCGGGATGGACCCGCACGCGGGCGAAATCGCGACCGGTCGCGTCTTCTCGGGCACCATCAAGAAGGGACAGGAGCTGTACGTCTCCGGGACCGCGGGCAAGAACCGCGTCCAGTCCGTCGGTATCTTCATGGGCGGCGAACGCGAGGAACTCGACCGCGGCGTCCCCGCGGGGAACATCGCGGCCGTCACGGGCCTCCGCGACGCCATCGCCGGTTCCACCGTCTCCTCCGTCGAGATGACGCCGTTCGAGTCCATCGAGCACATCTCCGAGCCCGTCATCACGAAGTCCGTCGAGGCGAAGAACATGGACGACCTGCCGAAGCTCATCCAGACGCTCCAGCAGGTCGCCAAGGAGGACCCCACCATCCGCGTCGAGATTAACGAGGACACGGGCGAGCACCTCATCAGCGGGCAGGGCGAACTCCACCTCGAGGTCATCACCCAGCGCATCCAGAAGAACCAGGGCATCCCGGTCGTGACGGGCGAACCCATCGTCGTCTACCGCGAGGCGGCGCAGAACGCCTCCCGCGAGGTCGAGGGCGTCTCGCCGAACCGCCACAACAAGTTCTACATCACGGTCGAACCCCTCTCGCAGGACATCGTCGACCAGATCAAGCTCGGCGAAGTCTCGATGGACATGCCCGAACTGGAGCGCCGCGAGGCGCTGCAGGAGGCCGGCATGGACAAGGACACCTCCCAGAACGTCGAGCACATCCACGGGACGAACATCCTCATCGACGACACGAAGGGTATCCAGCACCTGAACGAGACGATGGAACTCGTCATCGAGGGTCTCGAAGAGGCGCTCGACGACGGTCCGCTGGCCGCCGAACCCGTGCAGGGGTCGCTGCTCCGCCTGCACGACGCGAAACTCCACGAGGACACCATCCACCGCGGTCCCGCACAGGTCATCCCCGCGGTCCGCGAAGCCGTCCACCGCGCGCTCATCGACGCCGACATCAAGATGCTCGAACCCATCCAGAACGTCCGCATCGACGTTCCGTCCGAGCACATGGGCTCTGCGTCCGGCGAGATTCAGGGTCGCCGCGGCCGCGTGGACGACATGTACCAGGAGGGTGACCTCATGGTCATCGAGGGCATCGCGCCCGTCGAAGAGATGATCGGCTTCTCCTCGGACATCCGCTCTGCGACCGAGGGTCGCGCGTCGTGGAACACCGAGAACGCCGGCTTCCGCGTCCTCGCGGACAACCTCCAGCGCGAGATCATCATGGACATCCGCGAGCGGAAGGGCATGAAGCTCGAACTGCCGCAGTCCATCGACCAGTTCTGAGACCGCCCGGTGCCGGCGCTCCGGCACCGATTCGCCGCCGCACGACGTGCGGCGACCGTCGGCCCAGCGCCGTTCAGTTATTCGATTCGATAATTCACCCGAAGGATACATTCTCTCTCACCCGCTCTGTTCGGCCGTATGCTCACGAGGGTTCTCACACTCGCCGAACGGGTCGGATTCGGCTCGCCGCCCGAGGCCGTCGCGCCGCAGTCCGCCTCGACCGTTCGGGTCGCCGCCAGCGGCGTCGTCACGCTGACCGGACTCGTCCTGTTGATTCCGAACTTCACGCCCCTGTTGGGCGGCCCCGGGGACGCGCTCGTCGCGGTGCTGGCGCTCGTGGGGTCGGTCGTCTCCGTCGGACTCGTCGCCGCCGGCGGGCTCCTCTACTGGAGTCGCTTCGGCGACCGCAACGCGGTCAGAATCGCGGTCTGGAACCTGTTGGGCGTCGTCGTCCTCGGAAGCGTGATGGTGGCTCACGCCGCCACGCAGGGGGCGTTCGCGGACGGCGTCGCCGCGTCGACGTTCACCGTCGGGAACCTGCTGGCCATCGGCGCGGCGGCGCACGTCGTCATCGGCGTCTACGACGCCCGCCGAGTCCGCGCCGAGCAACTCGCCCGCCAGCGCCGGCAGACGGCCGTCCTGAACCGCGTCCTCCGGCACAACCTCCGCAACGAGGCGCAGGTGCTCACCGGCCACGCCGACATCGTCGCCGGTGCCGCCGAGGACGACGACGGACTCGCCGCCTCCGCGGCGGCGCTCCAGCGCAGTTCCGAGAAGGTGAGCAACCTCGCCGACGGCGCGAAGGCCATCGTCAGGGCGCAGGAACGCGACGCCGACGACTACGTCCCGACGGACCTCACCGACGTGGTCAGGGCCGCGGCGGCCGACGCGCGGGAGCGACACCCCGAGGCGACGGTCAACGTCAACGTCGCGGAGGAGGCGGCACCGGTCCGCGCCAGCGACGGCCTCCGGACGGCGCTCGACGAACTGGTGGACAACGCCGTCGAGCACGGTTCGGCGGGTAGTCGGACGGGGTCTCGTGACACCGCGGACCACGGCGGCCCGTCGGTCGAACTCGGCGTCTTCGCGACGAGTGACCGCGTCGAACTCCGCGTCGCCGACGACGGTCCGGGCATCCCGGAACACGAACGCGACGTCGTCACCGGCGACGCCGAGATAACGCAGCTCACCCACGGTAGCGGACTCGGTCTCTGGGTGGTCGAGGCCGTCGCCTCGGCGCACGGCGCGGGGCTCTCCTTCGCGGACCGCGAGGGGGGCGGCGCGGTCGTCTCGCTCGACTTCCCGCGAGCGTAGCCGCGCGTCGGAACGCTCGGTCCCGGCTCGGACCCGCGGCGACGGTTGCCGGCGTTTCTCTCTTTCTTTCTTCGACGCGCGCCACCTCGTCGTCACGTGACACCAAACGCCGGACAGATTTGCAACCGACGAAGGCTTATAACGCGCGCACCGAGTGGTCGATAGTATGCTGACGGGGTCACACCGCCCGGCACGCATCGGTACGGAGCCACAGCGCAGTCTCTCCTTGCCGACAACACCGACAGGGCGTGTCGCGGAGGTGCGGCGATGACCGACGCGGAGTCCGTCCCGGAGACGGACGGCGGCGAACAGCCGAAGCCGCACACGGTCCGTCTGGAACTGGCCGACGAACCGGGCCAGCTCCTCGCCGCGCTGCGCCCCATCGCGGAGAACGGCGGCAACCTCCTCTCGATATTCCACGAGCGGGGGAACCTGACGCCGCGCGGCCGCATCCCCGTCGAGGTGGACTTAGAGTGCCCGCCGGACCGCTTCGACACCATCGTCGACGCGCTCCGCTCGGAGGGGGTGAACGTCATCCAGGCCGGCGCGGAACACTACGGCGAGACGCTCACCGTCGTGCTGGTGGGCCACCTCGTCGACACCGACCTCTCGGACACGCTCCGGCGCATCGAGCAGTGCTCGTCGGCGTCGCTCTCGGACGTCTCGCTGAACGCGCCCGAGGGCCGCGACGACGTGTCGAGCGCGAGCCTGCGGCTCGCCACCCACACGGGCCGCACCGAAGCCGCCCTCGACGTGATTCGCGAGGTGGCGGCCGAGAAAGACCTGCACGTCGTCGAACCCCTCACGGAGGCGAGCCTATGAGCGGCAAGCGCCTCGCCGTCCTCGGCGCCGGCGCCGTCGGCGGGTCGGTCGTCGAACTCGCCGCGTCGTACGGCCACACCGTGACCGCGTTCGCCGACTCGTCCTCGGCCGCCGTCGCCGCCGACGGCGTGGACGCGGCGTCCGCGCTCGCGCGGAAGAACGACGAGGGCGTCGTCGGCGGCGCGGACCCCGAGGACGCGCTCTCGGCCGACTACGACGTGCTGGTGGAGGCGACGCCGACGACGCTCGGCGACGCCGAACCCGGCTTCTCGCACGTACGCCACGCGCTCGAACGCGACGCCGACGTGGTGCTGGCGAACAAGGGACCGGTCGCAGAGCGCTACGCGGACGTGATGGCGCTCGAACGCGAGAGCGAGGGCGCGGTGCGCTTCGAGGCCACCGTCGGCGGCGCCATCCCCGTCCTCTCGACCATCGAGGACCTCTCGCCGTCGCACGTCTCCGCCGCGCGCGGCGTCCTCAACGGGACGGCCAACTTCGTCCTCTCGCGGATGGCCACCGAGGGGCTGGACTACGAACACGTCCTCGCGGAGGCGCAGGACCTCGGCGTCGCCGAGGCCGACCCCTCCTTCGACGTGGAAGGGACCGACGCGGCGCTGAAGTGCGTCATCCTCTCGAACGTCCTCGCCGAGGGCGAACGGGAGTACACGCTGGCAGACGCCGACGTGGAGGGCATCACGAACGTGCCCGGCAGCGCGCTGGAACTCGCGGCCGACGAGGGACAGACGATTCGACTCATCGGCGAGGCCACGCCCGACAGCGTGCGCGTCAGCCCGCGACTCGTGCCGCAGAACGCCGCGCTCGCCGTCTCGGGGACGCGCAACATCGTCCAGTTGGAGACCGAACACGCGGGCCAGTTGAACATCAGCGGTCGCGGCGCGGGCGGTCCGGAGACGGCGTCGGCGGTGCTGTCGGACGTCGGCCGGCTCGACTGACCGGCAGACCGCCGGCTCGGACGCCCTATCGAGCGAACTGCACGGGTCGTGGCACGCGTTCGCATTCGTGCGATACGCTCCCAAGAAACGCGATACGCGGCCGTCTCGGCGCGTGTACGTATCGAAATGGTTTTAGTGCATTCAGGCCAAAGCAGGCACCACAGAGCGCCTTAGCGCGTGACCTATCCATGAGTGACAAACCGCACCAGAACTTGGCCATCATCGGCCACGTTGACCACGGTAAGAGTACGCTGGTCGGACGACTCCTGTTCGAGACAGGGTCGGTTCCGGAACACGTAATCGAGCAGCACCGAGAAGAAGCAGAAGAGAAGGGCAAGGGCGGCTTCGAGTTCGCCTACGTGATGGACAACCTCGCCGAAGAGCGCGAGCGTGGTGTCACCATCGACATCGCCCACCAAGAGTTCGACACGGACGAGTACTACTTCACCATCGTCGACTGTCCGGGCCACCGTGACTTCGTGAAGAACATGATCACGGGCGCCTCGCAGGCCGACAACGCCGTCCTCGTCGTCGCCGCCGACGACGGTGTCGCGCCGCAGACCCGAGAGCACGTCTTCCTCGCCCGCACGCTGGGGATCAACGAGCTCATCATCGCGGTCAACAAGATGGACGTCGTCGACTACGCCGAGGACACCTACAAGGAAGTCAAAGAGGAGGTCCAGCAGCTCCTCAAGCAGGTTCGCTTCCGCTCGGACGACGCGACCTACATCCCGATCTCCGCCTTCGAGGGCGACAACATCGCGGACCGCTCGGACAACACGTCGTGGTACGACGGTCCGACCCTCCTCGAAGCGCTCAACGACCTGCCGGAGGCCGAGCCGCCGACGGACGCGCCGCTCCGCCTCCCCATCCAGGACGTCTACACCATCTCGGGCATCGGTACCGTCCCCGTCGGACGTATCGAGACGGGTACGCTCAACCCCGGTGACAACGTCTCCTTCCAGCCGTCGGACGTCGGCGGCGAAGTGAAGACGGTCGAGATGCACCACGAGGAAGTCGACCGCGCCGGTCCCGGTGACAACGTCGGGTTCAACGTCCGCGGCGTCGGCAAGGACGACATCCGTCGCGGTGACGTCTGTGGTCCCGCCGACGACCCGCCGACGGTCGCCGAGACGTTCAAGGCGCAGGTCGTCGTCATGCAGCACCCGTCGGTCATCACCGCCGGGTACACGCCGGTCTTCCACGCGCACACCGCGCAGGTCGCGTGTACCATCGAGGAGATCAACCAGAAGCTCGACCCCTCCTCGGGTGAGGTCGCAGAAGAGAACCCGGACTTCATCAAGTCCGGCGACGCGGCAGTCGTCACCGTGCGACCGCAGAAGCCGCTCAGCATCGAACCGTCCGGCGAGATTCCGGAACTCGGTTCCTTCGCGGTCCGCGACATGGGTCAGACCATCGCGGCCGGGAAGGTCCTCGAGGTCAACGAGCGATAGATGCAGCAGGCACGCGTTCGTCTCGCCGGGACCAGCCCGGACGACCTCGACGACATCTGCGACGACGTCCGCGAAATCGCGAACAAGACGGGCGTCAACCTCAGCGGACCGATTCCGCTGCCGACGAAGACCCTCGAAGTTCCCGCCCGCAAGTCCCCCGACGGTGAGGGGACGGCGACGTGGGAGCACTGGGAGATGCGCGTCCACAAGCGTCTCATCGACATCGACGCTGACGAACGCGCCCTGCGCCAGCTGATGCGGATTCAGGTTCCCAGCGACGTCAGCATCGAGATCGTCCTCGAAGACTGACGACGCTCCTCCCGCATCGCCCGCACGTCGAGTCGACGCTCGACGACGAACAGGCGCACGTCTGACCGCTTCGCGCGGTCCACGACGCTAAGGCGCACGCGCCGTTCTTCTCCGCGTCTCAGTCCGTGAGCGTCGCCGCTCGACACGCTCTGTCTCCGTCCCGGCGAGTGACGACGCCGCCACCGTGCGACGCCGTGTCGATCCGGACGCGAAACAGAAGGTACAAATGACCGCACGCCTTCGAAGCGAATGCGGGCTCGTAGATCAGTGGCAGATCGCTTCCTTCGCAAGGAAGAGGCCCGGGGTTCAAATCCCCGCGAGTCCACTCGAATTTTAAACAGTCACGAACTGCGACAGTAGAGACGCCGTTCTCCGCGAAGTCGGTAGACTGCACCCGATTCTCTACTGGAAATAGAGGGGTTCAAAATCGATGGAATCTCTTAACAGCGTCGCCGTCCCCGCCGTCCCGCGGTCTGCGGAGTGAAACCGGGGGCGAGTCGGCGTGATGCACCACGTCGAGTGCAAGCAGTGCGACTTCGAACGCGACGCGCACGACTGGCTCGCCGCGGAGATCGTCGCGGAGGACCACCGCGACCGAGAGGGCCACGTCGTCACCGCGAGTCAGCCGGACGGTTCGCTCCTCGGGAGGTACGCATGAGCGTCGAGACGAACGTCCCGGTCGAGGAGATGGAGCGAGACGAACTCGAAGCCAGGGTTCGGACGCTCGAAACCCGGTTGCAGGACCTCGAAGAACGGGTAGAACGGAACAGCGAGGGCACCGTCTCGAAGACCGCACTGAACCACCTCCTCGACGCGCTGACGAACGCCGAGATAGACGACTACCGAGACGACCCGATGCGTCTCCGCGAGGAAGTCGCCGAAGTCGGGTCGATGGTCTACCGGCACGAGTCCATCGTCGAGGAACAGCAGTCCGCGGTGGACGACCCGATGGGCGAGAACTGGTCGAAGATCGTCGAGGCGGCGAACAACCTCGCTGGGACGGCCGGTCACACGCGCCCGGACAACCACGTCGCCCTGTACGGGTCGGACATCGTACAGGCGACGGGTCACACGGAACGCTACGCGCTGAACCTCATCGAGAAGTTCGGACAGGACGACTCGAAGAAGGGCGTGACGTGGCAGCCGCACGAACCGGCACAGCCGTCGAACAACCACAGTGCGAAGCGGAAGGCTCTGCTCGTCGATCTCGACGTGTGGGGCAACTGAGCGTCCTCGACGCTCGCCCGTCCCGGTGGACACGCGGGTTCGACTCCCGCGACGGGCATGGGGTGAACTCGGAGTTCACCCCGTCCGGCCCGGATAGCCCGGCCGGTTGCGGGGGGTGAACTCGTTCATCACCTCGTTCGGGTGAACGTCGCCCTCGACGGAGGCAAGCAAACGACGCCGCCGTCCCGCGATTCCGTGCTTGCACTCGCTGCACGCACGCAAGCAACTCTCCGCTACTGTGGGGTGCGTCTTTTCGTGCGGTTTTCGTGCGGTAGAGTGGTTGTTTCGGCCGGTTTCGGGAGGTGTGGGTTTTGCTGAATTGGGGTGATGAAGTTGTTCACCAGTCTCGTCATTTCACATATATTGAGAGTGTCTATTAGTGGTGATTTGGGTGTGTCTGATAAGCGATATCATATTGTGTGTGACATAGTACCAATAGCATGGTGTCAGAGTATCTCTTGGGGGTCATAATTGGTGGTGGAATTGGGTTGCTGAGTTCTCTGTTCGTGAGTCACGTGCAGAGAAAAACTATCGAGCTTCAAATTAAAGAAGAAACCAAACGGCTCCATAGTGAATATTTTCTGAGTGCAAAAGTGGATGCTTTAGTCAAACTCACTAAAGAGATAGATTCTATCTATAACTTCTATAACATTCATATCAAATGGGCATTAGAAGGAGAATTAGCTAGTGACGAATACTACTCAGAAGTAATCGGGGCGGGTCTATCGTTCCCAAGTACTATTGAGGAAACACGGTTGTTTCTTGATTCTTCTCTTGAAGAAGCAGTAGATAATTTCGCACAACAAGTAATATTAGCCGATCTATTGCTTCGAGACCTATCGAAACTAGATCTTGATCAGGGCCAGAATAGCAGCAATCGACTAGAGAAATCGCTTCGAGAGTTGCTAGATCTCGATATTCCTCCAGACGCACGAGATATTCTGGATAGGGAGCTCGCCAAAAGAGACCCTGAAGATCCAAAAATGCCCTCTCTGGATGTGCTCGTGGCCGTATCAAATGCTGAATTCCGGATTGCTGAGTTCAATGAGGCATACGATCAGTGTAGAACACTATTGAAACAGGAGGTACAAGGTCCACTAGAAATATTCGACGAAAATTAATTCTCAGACAGCTTCTCTGTTTGATCTACCTCTGCAGGTGTAACTACTGATTCCAATCTCTCAACAGATCCAATTAAACCATCATCCGTCTCGACTCGGTCGTCCCCAAACAGCACCCGGTCGTGATCCTCGACGAGTTCCGTCCGCTTGTCGATCCGACGGACGAGCCAGCCGATCCAGCCGAGGACGACCGGCACGGCGGCGATGAAGACGTTCATCACGACGTCGAGGAGCGTCATGCGCCACCTCCGGCGAGTAGTTCGAGCAACGGACGGAGTAGCCACAGGACGAGCAGCAAGACGACGCCGACCAGGAAGAGCGTCGTTCCCATCTCGCCCTGGTGCGACTCGCCCTCCTCGTCGACGGCGACATCCGCTACCGAACCCTCGGTTCCCCACGCGGTCGGACCGAACACGTCGATGGTGTCCCCGTCGTGACCCGACCAGGCTACGTCTATCACCGTATCGACCGGCCCGCGAGACGCCGCTTCGTCCACGTCGCCCGCGAGATGGTCGCCCACGCCCGCCCAGTCGCCTTCGCCGGCCGCCTCGGTCGCACGCCCGACCGCTTCGTCCGTCGAGCCTGCGAGGTGGTCAGCGACGCCTGCGACGGTCTGATACAGTCCCATCGGTCACGCCTCCGTGGAGAGGACGCCGAGCAGCACGACGACTAGGCCGACGGCCGCCGCGACCACGCCGGCGGAGTAGCCGCCGACCGACAGAGAGTCGGCGTCGAGGCCGTCGAGACGAGCGTTCATCGCCTGCGCGAACGCCTGCATCTGTGCTTGCATCTGCGCCCGGTAGTCGTCGAGGGCGTCGGTCGGGATACTCGGCATCTCCGGCATCGTCGGCGTCTGTTCGTTCGAGGACGACCCGCCGGACGTGGTGGTCGAGCCGTCGCCGTCGGCGTCGATTCCGTCGTCCGTGACGAACCCGTCGCCGTCGGACGCCGAAATGGTGCCGTCGTCGCCTATCTCGACGTTCACGGCGTCGCCGCCGCCCGAGAACGTCCCGTCCGACCCGCCGTCGTCGCCGGTGGTCGGATCGTAGGTGACGGTCGTGTTCTCGTCGTCGTCGTTCCGATCGCTGATGATGACCCCGCCGCCGCCGGTGTTCCCGCCGGTCGAGATACCGCCGGAGTCGCTGTCGTCGTCGTAGTCGAGGCCGTCGTCTCGCTCGCGCGTGACCGAGCCGTAGCCCAGGTCCACGCCCACGTCGTCGTCGTTCGACGAGGACGAGCCGTCGCCTCCGCTGCTGCTACCGCCGGACGAGTAGTCGCCGCCGGTGAGCCGATTCATGTACTCTGAGTAGGATTCTCCCATTCTATCACTCTCCTATCGTCTCGCCAGTCAGAATCCGATACAACACGTCTATCTGCGCCTGCGTATCGCCTGCGCTCCGCGCGTCAGCGAACGCTCGCTTCGTCGTCGAGCCGACGCGGTCCCGTCGGACAGGCTCTTTCGAGAGGGTAGACGAACGGAACTGACGGACCGTCTCGTCTGCCTCCCCGTAGTCTCGACTCCCGAGGACCGACCGGATGTCGGATACGCGGGGTGCGTCACCCGACGGTGACGCGCCTTCCTCGGCGAACAGTTCTAACAGCGCGTTCAGCCGTTCCTGTGTCTCTTGAGTGCGTCTCATAGTGTGTGCGTGTGCTGCGGTAGTCCGACGATGTGGAGGGCACCGTTGTTCACGCTCGCGTCCTGCGAGCTACCGTTCTGGTTGTCGATGGTGAACCGAATCCGCGTGACCGCCCGCCCGGAGAAGTTCACCACCTTCCCGTTCCCCTTCGACATGGAACCGGACCACACCGTGCTGAAACCGCTCCCGTCGTCAACCTCGACGCGGGAGAGGTAGGTGTCGTTCCAGCTTGTCGAGTAGTCGAAGCGGATTCCGTCGGCGAAACCCCCTGCTTCGACGGTGAACGACCCGGTTCCTCCGCCGCCGGACACGTTCGAGACGCTTCCGCTCCAGGTCGATTGCTCCTGGTAGCCGCCACCGCGCGAGGACGAGTTCGTCTCGCTCGGTGCGTCGAACGCCGACGGCGGTTGGCCGCCGAGGGTCGCGGCGTCGATCTGTCCGTCCGCCGCGGCGCGGGCGTCCGCGTCGGTGTACGGCGGACCGGCGAAGTCACTCACCGGCCCACCCCCCGCCGAGTCGGGCCTGCGTGCCCTTCGGGTCACTGAAGACCACCTTGTCGATCTCCCACTTGTCGAACGACCCGGTCCCTCCGGCGAGCGGGACGGTGAACACGTCTCCGCCGGAAGTGTGGACTTCCATCATCACGTCGCCCGCGGCGGTGATGATGAGTTCCTGAATCGTCTCCGCGGGGTTCAGCGAAACGGGATAGGTCGTTCCGTCCTCGTCGAACGCACCGCCGTTGGGGTAGTTGTCCGTCTCCATCGTCCCCGTCGCGTTCGTCGCGAGCGTTCCGCCGGAGCCGCGGACGGTCTGACTGAACTGCTCGACGCCCATTCAGAACCACCCCGCGACTCGCTCGACGATTCCGACGGCGGCGCGTTCGGTGCCACCGGCGTAGTCGAGGGTCATGTCCACCGCGTAGTCGTAGCCGTTCGACCCGTCGGTGTTCTCCACCTCGACGCCGACGACTTCGCCGTCCTCGACGCCTTCGCTCGCGTCGAACACCCACAGGTCGTTGTCGCCGTCCACGTACTCCTTCCCGCGGAAGTTGACGAGTTCGACCCGTCGCCCGCGGTCGGTGCCGTCCTCGACGAACGGAACGACGTGCAGCGAGAGGCGCGGCCCCTGGTAGAACCGGACCTTCACCTCTTCGACGGTGCAGTCCTCGGAGACTTCGAACGTCTCCGTCTCGGTGTCGCCGGGGTTCACGTTGCCCGCGAAGCGGACGCTCTCCCGGCGTTCGTGTGTCTCAGACATGAAAAATCACCTCCGTAGGAGGGGTTAGTTCGAGACCTCCGAGTAGTAGAGCCGAGCCTCGGAGTTCGCCGGGTCGACCTCGACGCCGTCCGAACCGGCGTCGGGGAAGACGCGGAACTCCAGGTGCCGACCGGGCTTCGCGAACGGCGCGATGGCCGCCATGATCGGCCGGTCGGTTCGGTCGCTGTTGAGGGCGTCCGCCAGGTCACCGAGGTTGCCGACGACGAACGACGCGAGAACGCGGCGCTGGTCGGAGTCGGTGATGGCGACGATGAGGTCACCGTCGATGATGTCGCCGGAGGTGCCCGACCCGTTGCCGGAGGCGACGAGCTTCGCGTGGATGAACGCCTTCGCGTAGTCGCGGACCTGCGGCCCGTGACCGGGGAAGAGCTTCTTGTCCTGTGCGACCTGCTTCGCCCAGATCGTGTTCTCCTGTCCGGCCTTCAGCGTCACCTGGTCGAGCTGCGACGCGACGACAGAACGCTTCTGTCCTTCAGCGAACAGCGGGGGGTACTGCTTCATCTCCATGATTCAGACCCCCGGAACCGACACTTCGTCTTCGTCCACGCCGGCCGCGTTCCGGGCCTTGTTGTAGACGTACATCCCGGCACCGACGACGCCCGCGGTGAGCGCGACGCCGACGGTAGCGGCTCCGAGGTTGCTTGCCGATTCTGCTGGATCGTCCGTATCGACCTCCGTACCGAGGAGTTCGAGCGGTATCTTCGCCATTGCACTCGGTCGGTGGTCGGATATGGAAAAAGCAGGAAGTGTAGTGGACTACGCTTGGTGATTGAACTATTGAGAGTCCGATACTGGTCGAATCTTTACATTCTCGGCTCTGTGAATGTAGGACACTCCATGATTGGGTATCCGACACTCGTTCTCGGCACCGTCGCCGCCTATCTCCGCGGCTCGGAGGAGACGCGCCCGTTCGTCCGCGGCGCGTTCGGCATCGGCGTCTTGGGCGAGTGTGGCGCACTGACCGGTATCGTACAGTTCACTCAGACGACGGGGGCGACAGTCGCCTCGACGCTCTCTCACCTCGCGGGGATGGTCGCGTGAGCGGCACGTACGAACCCGAGAGTCCGACGGACCAGCAGTGTCGGCACTGCGGACTCTACTTCCGCGCACAGGGGATTCACAACCACGAGTCCTCGTGCTACCTCGACGGCCACGACGCGATGATTCAGCCCGTGGACGAGAGTCGAGGCGAAGTCGAAGACCCGGAGCGAGTGGGGCGCACTGAGTCACCGACACTCGACGAACCGGACGAGACGCCCACGCCGGACCCCGAGCAGGCGGTAACCGACGGCGGAAACCCCGCCCTCGACGCGCCGGAACCGGTCGCCACCGACGGCGGACAGGACGAATCGGCATGCCCGGACTGCGGGTCGAGGGACTACTTCGATGCTGACGACGTGCGACGGGCGCGTGACTGCGGTGGCTCCGCCGCGGAACTCCTCGACGAACACGACCGAGTGTGCGCGGACTGCGGCGAGGTGTACGATGCCTGAGGACGGCGAGGCTCCGCCGTCGCTCTCCGACGGCTTCCCGATGGACCGTGACCCGTCGGCGGCAGTCGCGCCCGACCACGCGGCCGCAGAGGGCGCTCCCGAGGAAACCACGGTCGGTTCGTCCAACGTGCGGGAGATGCTGTTCTCGACGGAGCCTGAACGCTCCCTCGACGCCATCGAATCGCCGTGGGACCCCGACCGCGGCGGACCGACGCGCGTCTACCGCGGGTTGCAGAAGATGGCCGAGGTAGAGGGGATGCCCGCTATCTTCGACGTGGGCGTGGGAATCGCGGAGACGGTCGTCTGGATCCAACGCGAACGGGAGGAAGCCGCGTCGGACCAGGAGGACGACGCCGACCAGGAGGGCGAGCAGTTCGACGAGGATCTGGGCGCACTCGCCGGCGCGGGAGGCGTGTGATGGACAGGTATCACTGCACGGTCGTCGGCGACTCCGGGTCGGGGAAGACGACGTTCCTCCGCGAGATGCACGACACGTTCCCCGGCCTGTCCATCTGGATCGACGACACGGACGCGGGCGGTATCTCCGGCCGCGACCTCGAGGACGCCACGACCGTTCGCTCGGCGTCGGAGGCGAGAGCAGCGACCGCTTCCCGTATCCGGTGGGTGTGCGACTCGGCGATGGAAGTCATCGACGCGGTGCGCGAGATAGCGCACACGTACCACGAGACGACGGGCTACCCCGTCCAGGTCGTCGTCGACGAGGCGCACCGGCACCTGCCCGACTCTGAGTCGAAGTCGTCGGCGTCGGAGAACACGCTGGCCGCGATGCTGCACGAGGACCGAGACAAGGGCGTGAAGGTGGTGATAGCGTCGCAGGACCCGCAGGACTTCTACTACCCGCCGGTCAAGCAGTGCAAGTATCTCGTGTGGGTCGGCCCGCCCTCGACGTTCCACCGGGGGTTCATCCGCTACTACAACCTGAAGGACCTCGACGGCGGCGGGTTGCCGTCGGACCGCTTCGAGTACGCGGTGATCCGTCCGACGGAGCCACCGCACGCGGTGTACCGCGGTGAGACGCGGGAGGTGTACGGATGAGCTTCGACGTGACCCGCTCCGACATGCGCCGCATCGACAAACACGCGCAGGGAGACAACGGCGAGTACGCCGAGCGACTGGTGGCCGCGCACTACGGCGTCGAACACGCGCCCGACGAAGCGTCGTGGTACGACTGCGTGAACCGCGACACGGGTACGAAGTTCGAGGTGAAGGCCGCGCAGACGATCATTGACGGTCGCGACGAGAGTTCGTTCGTGCCCGTCGAGGGGCGGTTCAGACTGTGGAAGAGTCAAACTCGGTCGCTGGTCAACTCGGATGCGCAGAACACGGCGTGGTTCGTGTTCGTACTGCTGGACCGCGACGGGAGTCCGTTGGAGATGCGTCGGATGCGTCCCTCGACGGTGTGGTCACTTGTGCAGGAGGAAGGTGGATGGTACGATTCGGGTCACGAGAAAGGAGAACAGAAGAAAATGTCTTTCTTCTACATATTCGGATCTGTTGAAAACGCCGACTACTGATCGTTCATTGATTCTGTACGCAATACTCAGCGTATATTTTGCACCGCCGTTCTTTAAAATTTCACAGGAATACTTTCCTTGGGTTCAGCAAACATGGCGAGTTTACAGCTTCCGTCGGTAGGCCGAAACAGGATCGTATTCCGTGAAATGCTTTCCAACACCATAGTAATCGCCCTTAATACTGGAGCGATCCTCCATCGGACCTTCTAACCCAGTAGGTCTATTTGCCCTCGGCAATTCACCTGTTGAAATCGAATCAATGACGGCATCGGAGATACGTAGCGCCGTGACAGCACTTTCCAAGATGGCTTCATACTCGCCATCATCAACGATTTGATTCGGTGGTAACTGGAAGTCCGGGTCGTCTATACCATAATACGCGAGTGTGTACATATTACCATACATCTCACACAAAAACATCAGCCTCGCCACCGCGCGGACATGTATTCGCTCAACGTCGCGTTCGGTAAAGGGACCCCGAACCATTTGAGGAAAGTCGAGATCAGTGACTTCGTCTGCAACAGCATTTAACAAATTTTTACCTGCATTAGACCCGGGACTGATGCTATGGTCAGTTGGGTGATTTACTTCCATTAGCTTGAAGATTGACTTCGTGCTTTTCTCTATCGACCGTTGAGCATCGACAAAGCAATCAGCGTGGTTTATTTCCTCCCCTTCTCTGGTATACCGCATGACTGAATCTAGCTTGGATTCAGCCATCTCAAACTCTCCATGGGCTCTCTTGACCCGATTTCGATCGATATCTGCCCTTATCTCCATGTTTCTTAGTTATCTGAACAGTATCTATAACCCATTGTTTGTTCTTTGACTTACAGAAGTTAGGAGATTCAGTCACAGGAAAGACGCTGGAATCGATGGCCCACAAGCGCGTGATATTCTGATGAAAGCCCCAATCAATAGAGGTCTCAGCCTCCTGCTGCATACGTCCTCTGTATTCAGCACACAATTTACATAAGGTAATCAGAGTGCTTTAACAGAGCCATTTCTCCAATCTAGCACGCTCAGAATCTAGCCCCGGTATTCAATTTTTGGGACCCTCAAGATTATTAGAAAGTAACTTTTACTTGTTCGAAATGAAGCAACTCAGCCGATTCCCTGAACCATTTTCTATTGATACTCTTGCCTCCGAACTTAGAGAGTATGAATCTCCCATTACTCTCTATCTGAGTACGGCGATCGCCACGATATTTACTGTACAGCTTATCCTCACTATTCAGTGGGGGTCACCATCTATCTACGCGACCACCGGCTTTCTATTTCTGAATGGGCCAGAGATTGCATGGATTTTGTCGCCACTCCTTCATCGAGGACCGTTTCATTTCCTCGCGAATATACTCTTGCTGCTCCTCATAGGGCGAGTTACCGAATCTCACCTGTCTAGAACGCGGTTCCTAGCACTGGCTGTTCTCTCTTCAATTATCTCAATAGCTGCGTTGGCGGCTTTTGCACTAGAATTTGGTTCCAAAGAATATGTTGCAGCGTACGGGATTAGTGGACTAGTTTTTGCTCTTCTTGGATTCAGCCTCGTTCATCTTCAAATCCACGAGGAATGGAATGAACCGGATGCCTTAGTATATCTACTCGCAATATGTGCTGTTCTGCTAATCGTGTTTGAGGTGGGGAAGGTAATCATACTCCAAGATCCGCTTCAAGTCAACGCTGGTCATGTCTCTGGTTGGATCCTGGGTATCGTCTTCGCTTACGCTCAATCACAAGAACACTGTTCGGTTCTCAATAGAGCCTTCTGAATTCACTGTCGGGTGGGGGCTGGTTAACTAATTATTACTGTAGAGGGACTATTCAGTTATCCTCGTCGTTTCCTGACAACCTAGCAATATTCAAAACCAGAACTGCTATGAACACTACTCCAAATATAATATCCAAAATTTCTAGAGATGATGCCGCAAATGCCGGAAGAATTGCCAATGGTTTGTTTAGTGGTTCGTATGTTTGTGCAGGGATGACTACATAGCTTTCTTCCACTACTATACGGAATTCAGTAATGAACCACTGTATTATACCTAGTCCTGTGATTTCAGCTAATCTGTACCAAGAATTTGGCTTGATTGGCCTGTATTCTCCGTATTGTCCCACTAGCCAGATGAAGAACCAAAGCGAAGCGAGTACTGTTCCTCCTGTAATTATGAAAGAATAAACAATCTCGTTTCTCTGTAGTATCGTCCAAACAAACGTTGATGCGACAAGCAGTAGTGATACACAAAGAATGACGAGGTCAGCATTCTTCCAAGATTGAATTGAGGTCGCAAAGGAAGGCAACCCACCGAGATCTCGAAGTAGAACTCTGATTATCTCCACGGATAGGACTACTACGCCCAACAGTGCCCCAACAAACCCGTACTTGATAGCCCATATCGACTCAGCGATGGGTACTCGAGAGATATTTGTGATATAGATTGCAGTGGCCGCGAAAACACCAAGCACCACAAAGAGAGACGAAGTTGAATCGATGAACTCTGCGAGGGAGAAATATTCTATCTCCTCCTCTTGTTGTTCTGCATCTCTTGATGACCTATAACGCGTTGAGGGCTTCCCTTTCTCCGAATTCCTATTTCTCATTCTCAGCCCTCACCTATGCAGTATTCTGTTGGGTAGCAACCGAACAAGGATTAAGAGCGTTTGGATTTCACTTTCACTTTCACTCCGCATCCATGGCTCGCATTGAAGTCCAAACAGACATTCAGTAATTCGTGCTGGTGTCGAGACCCGCAGGTGGCACTCCGGGCTAGTCGTCTTCCTCGACGCCAGTCAGAATCGAAGGATCGTCGATGGCGAGGCGCATGAGACGCCGCAGGGCTTCAGCACGCGACATGTCGAGCGGAACGACGCCGTCGAGCTGAGCCTGCTTGAGGGCGCGGTCGAAGTCGTCCAGCAACTCTCTATCGACCCGGGCAGAGATGTTGACCGCGTCACCGTCGTCATCGTCGTAGGTGGCACTCATACGCCGTTGTAGTCTCTGACTCAATGAATAACCCTGTGCAGTCACTTAATCAATTATTGAGTGATATGCTCAGAAAGCTATAAGTGATTAAGTGAATAAGCGGAGGACGAATGGCTCTATCAGTAAACGTGACTATCTCGATGCCGCCGGAGATGGTCGAGAAGATAGACGAACAGGCGAAGAATCACGGGATGAGTCGCGCCGAGTACGTGCGACATCTCGCACGCGAGGCTCCGTCGTCGCCGTTCGACGCGCCCGCTCAAGAACTCACCACGAACGCAGAGGTATGAATGGGGACCCACGAATGAAGCCTACAAGCAACCCCGAGGGTCCCGTTCTGAACTCGCGCACCCGCGCACGTAAGCGTACTGACTACGCTGGAGGGACGCGCCCGTGACGATGGTCTGTGGCGAACCCATCACCGTCGTCACGAACGGCGTCGCGTGGTACACCGACGCGGGAAGCGACGCGACGGTCCGGCACGAGGGTCGGATCGAACTCTACGACGCGTACGTGCGTCTGTGTGACCCGGTCGGCGCGTCGTGGGTCCCGCGCGAGAACGTCGAGATGGTGAGCGAGGTATGAGGGACCGCGAACTCGAACCGCTCGACCCCGAGGTGGCGGTGGAACAGTACCTCGACTCCCGCCGACCGAGCGTCACGGACTCGACGTACCGGAACTCGAAGAACCGTCTCGGTCACTTCCTCGACTTCCTCGAAGAGGAAGAGATCGACGACATGAACGACCTCACCGGGCGGACGCTCTACAACTTCGTGGCGTGGCGCCGCGGTGACATCGCGCCCATCACGCTCCAGAAGCAACTCTCGTCGCTCCGCGTGTTCCTGCGGTGGGCCGCGGACGTGGAGGCCGTGCCGGAGGGACTGGCCGAGAAAGTCCACTCGCCGGAACTCCCCGACGGCGCGGAAGCGCGGACCGTCGTTCTCGAAGAGGAGCGAGCGGAAGCCATCCTCGAACACCTGAACCGCTACGAGTACGCGAGCAGGCGGCACGTCTGTTTCTCGCTCCTGTGGCGGACGGGGATGCGTATCTCGTCGCTGCACGCCCTCGACCTCCAAGACCTGCGGCCCGACGACTGCGCCGTGGACCTCGTGAACCGGCCGGAGACCGACACCCGGCTGAAGAACGGGAACAGCGGCGAGCGCTGGGTGTACCTCGGTCCGCGGTGGTACCAGGTCGTCGAGGACTACGTGGACGCGAACCGCTACGACGTGACCGACGACCACGGCCGCGAACCGCTCGTGACGACGAAGCAGGGGCGGGCGCACAAGCTCACCGTCCAGAAGTGGATCTACTCGACGACGCGGCCGTGCATGATGCACGACTGTCCGCACGACGAGGACCCGCAGACGTGCGAGGCGATGGAGGGCTACCAGCAGGCGAGCAAGTGCCCGTCGTCTCGGTCGCCGCACACGCTCCGCCGCGGAGCCATCACGTCGCACCTCCTCGACGGCGTCCCGCCGGAGGTTGCCTCCGAACGGATGGACGTCTCACTCGAAGTGCTGTACCGCCACTACGACGCTCGGTCGCCGGGCGAGAAAATGAACCAGCGGAAGAAGTTCCTACGTCAATGACCCGAAATTCGCCACCCCCGCGAGTCCATCTCCTTCCGTCGCTACGCTCCGTCAGTCGACGGACTCGCTCGCCCCCGTTCGCGTCGCTCACGGGGACCCCGCGAGTCCACTCGCACTCCCTCGGCGTCGCTATCCCGTGCAGTCGTCCCGACCGACTACCGACGCTCGTCGGTCGGCTTCTCGAAGACGCGCCGGAGTTCGCCCGTCACGCCCTCCTGCCACTTCCGGCCGCAGTCGTCGCAGACGTAGTCGGCGCCGTCCGCGCCGTGGTCGTCGGCGTCGTCCATCGCCGCGCCGCAGTTGGGGCAGTCGGTCACGTGCAGAGCGAGAGCGCTCACGGGCATCAGTCTGGTGGGGGTCGGTTCGTCGTCGGTCCGCGACCGAGTGCGGTCGCTATCGGCGACTGGGGAACTCACGTCGGTGGAATCATCCGTCCACGAGGTCCCAAAATTCGTCGACCGACTGGTAGGGGAGCACGCCGTGCCACGACCCGCCGTGTACGTCTTTGTGACAATCCCGACAGAGTGTTGCGAGGTTCGACGGCGTCGACTCGCCGCGCCGGATGTGATGGACCTGTAGATTCGTCTCGGCACCGCAGGCGACGCACTCGCGGCCGTCCCGGTCGAGAACGTCGTTCCGGACTGTCTCGGAAACCTCCTCGGAGGGGCGCTCCCACCTCGTCTCGCCCTCTCCCGGTGACCACCCGACCTTGCTCACGTAGCTTCCCGCACAGTCGACGGCTTCCGCGACCGTCTTCCGCGTTATCTTCCCGTAGAACCGCTTCTTGAGGGCGACGATCTGATCTTTCTTGCTCGCGGCGTCGAGGTCATCGAAGCGCGTTCCCAAGTACGACTCCGCGTCCGCGACGGAGGCGAATCCCAACTCGGACTTCGGGGACGTCGTGTCCGGCTCCGCTTCGGGTTCGTCGACCATCTCTACTCCCCGTTCGCTCGGAACAGTTGAAATTCTTGGGTGTGGATAGGTAGCGGTGGGTTTCGTGCGACCGGAGGCGGTGATAGTCATTGGGAGGGCCCGGAGAACGACCGGCCGCACTCCTGACACCCATAGACCCCCATGTCCTGCTCGTTCTCTCGAAACGCGGTTTCACGTGAACCGCAGTACGGACAAATGGGGTCTTCACCCTGATATGGCACGGTAAGAGTCACGGAATCCGACCCGAATAGAAGTACCGTTAGCGTCTCCCGCCTACTACTGCGGTCCGATGTGGCGGTGGGAGCTACACTTTGTTCGTCTCGACTTGGTCGTCGTATCTTCGAGACGTCGCTCCGCCCACGCTGTCTCGGTGAACGGGGACGAAGAGAAGACGCGCACCGCCGAAACCGCGCTCCGGCGCTACGTTTATCAGCCGAGACTGTCACGTACGTGCATGGACGATATTTTCGTCGCGCGCCTGATGTCGACGTCGCTCCACACCGTCTCGGCCGACACGCTGGTCGAGGACGCCGCGAAACTGATGATGGAGGAGGGAATCGGCTCCGTCGTCGTGGTGGACGACGACAACCAGTTGAGCGGCATCCTGACGACGACGGACTTCGTGCGCATCGTCGCCGAACGCAAGCCGAAGGACCGGACGCCCGTCTCGGAGTACATGACGGCGGACGTGGTGACGACGACGGCGCAGGTGCCCATCCGCGAGGTGGCGGACACGATGATGAACCACGGGTTCCACCACGTCCCCGTCGTCGACGAGGACGAGGGCGTCATCGGCATGATAACCACGACGGACCTCGCCGCCTACCTCTCGACGGCCGAAGCGCCCAGTCCGTCGTAGCGCAGTCGTTCGCCGGCCCTCTAACTCCCGTCCGGATTCGGTGTCCCCCGTCGTGGCCATCGGTACCACTAAGCGTTCGGTCCACGCACGGGTGTGTATGGACGACGCGGAGTACGACGAACTCACCACCTCGTTGACGCCGAACGAGTCCGTCGACGGGGTGACGACGTACCGAAACACCGTGAGCATCGCCTGTCCGGCCTGCGAGGAACCGTTCGACGACCTGGTGGTCTGCGAGGAGGAGTACAGCAGCCTCGAGTTGAGCCGGTTGCTCGACCTGTGCGTGACGACGCACGACGACGAAGTCGTGCTGTTCACGCACAAGAAGTAGACGAGGCGTCGCTTAGAAGTAGACGAGAAGTAGCCTTACGCCGCTTCTTCTTCGGGCGGAAGACCGTTCTCGTCGAGGACGTCCCCGTCCTCGTCCACGGTGACGATACCGCGGTTGTTCACCGCGTAGGGGTCCAGCCCCACCTCTTCGAGGAACTGCTTGTACAGTCGCTCGGCGGTCTCGGCGTCCTTCTGCCGGTCCGAGGCGCGGTCGCAGAGTTCGACGAGGTCCTCGGGGACGTCGTTCTCGTGGACGATCCAGTGGTTGATGAGGTCCGACAGCCGACGGATGGGCGAGGTGAAGTGCCCGTAGATGTCGAAGTTCAGGGCGTGGTGCCCGCCGAACGGGTCGTTCATGTACTTCGCGCGGGGCATCACCTTCAGCACGGCGCGCTGAATCTTGTTGAGAGAGCGTCCCGGCGAGTCCTCCAACGCCGCGTTGACGGCCTTCCGCGGGTCGTCGAACTTCGCGCTCGGAATCTTCACCCCGTCGAGTTCCATGATCTCTCGCAGCGCCTTGTCCCACTGGTCGGGCGTCGGTTGCGGGTGGACGCGGTACATCGCCTCGACGCCGCGACCCCACATGAGTTCGTGCGTGACGGCCTTGTTCGCCTTCAGCATGCACTCCTCGATGATGGTGTGCGCGCGGTCACGCCGCGGGTTGAGGACGAGCGACCCGTCCTCCTTTCGCTGTTCGTGCATCTGGTCGGCGAGTTCGAAGACGAGCGTACACTCGTCGTGGAGGGGGAGACTCTCGTCGTCGAGTCGTTTCTCGGCCTGCGAGTAAGTGAGGCGTTCGTCGGACTCGATGACGGACTTGTAGATGTCTATCTCCTCGAACGAGAGCGTCTCCTTGTCTATCTCCATCTCCACCGTGTGGGCGAGACGGTCCTCGTTGGGGACGAGCGAACACACCGTCTCCGCCAGCATCGGCGGGAGCATGTGGATGGTGTAGGCGGGGAGGTAGACGGTGTTCCCGCGCTTGACGGCCTCGGCCCACATCTCCGACCCCGGGTGGACGTAGTGGGTCACGTCGGCGATGTGGACCCACAGCGTGTACGTCTCCTCGTTCTCGGCGATGGAGATGGCGTCGTCGAAGTCCTGAGCGTCGATGGGGTCCGTGGTCCACGTCGTCAGGTCCCGGAGGTCCTGCCGTACGTCCACTTCCTCCTGAATCTCCGCCTGAACGTCTTTCGTTCGTTCGCGCGCCTCGGAGAGCACCGGGCCGGGGAACGCGTCGCGAATCTCGAACTCCTCGAAGAGTTCCTCGCGTTTGTCCTGCAGTTGCCGGGCGACGTCGGGACTGATTTCGACGGGGCCTTGCCCCTCGGCCGTCCCGGCCTGCGCCTGCGCGTCGTTCGACATGACCTGCACTTAACGCGAGAGATAGTTAGTCGTGTCGCACGGCGTCGCGTGCGTCGCGCGGCGCCGAGCGTCCGCGTCGTCGTCGCGTCTTCCCACCGATGCCCGACGACGAAACTCCGGTACGTCGCCGTCCCCCGAGCGACGGTCAGCGTTCGCGTTCGGTCTCCTCGGTCGGGCCGTACCGCTCTTCGACCGCGTCGCGATACCGGTGCAGGAACTCCGTCTGGTCCAACCCGTCCTCCTCGATGTCGAGGATGAGCGACTCCAGTTCCGCCCGGGGCTGGTGACACAGCTCTCGGTAACACTCCTTACAGAGGTGTTCGAACTCCTTGCCCTGTCGGTTCCACCGGTCGCCCTCCTTGTCGTACTCGCGGGCTTCCCCGCGGAGGACGGACGTGCCGCAGGCGATGCAGACGACCGTTTTCCGGTCCCGGTTGGTCCGGGAACGCCACATAAGAACCAGCAGGAACCCCCGTTACTTAGCGTTTGTTCCCCGTCAGACACGTGATAGATAGGATGTATGTCACGGACGACTTCGAAAACTCGGTTCGAATAACGGTCGATTTATTCACCACGATACCGTCTGCGGTGATATGAACGTCAAGTCCCGTCACCACCTTCGCTCCGACGAGATTTCGGAGTTGGAGGCGGCGATTGCCGAACAGACCGGCGTGGAGTTGGACGGCGACGCGTACGAGATGGTCGAACTCGCGGACGCCGACTTCGACGTCGTCCTCGTGGACGGCGACCCGGTGGTCGTCTACATGGACGACGAACGCCCCTTCCTCACCGTCGCGGGCGCGAACGCGTACGAACCGACGACGCACGTCGTCACCGTCGACGCCGGCGCCGTCTCGTTCGTCAGCGACGGCGCGGACGTGATGCGCCCCGGCATCGTGGACGCCGACGAGGACATCGAACCCGGTGACCTCGTCCTCGTCGCCGAGGAGACGCACGGGAAGGTGCTCGCCATCGGCCGCGCTCTCGAACCCGGCGCGGAGATGGCCGGCGACTCGGGCAAGGTCGTCGAGTCGCTGCACCACGTCGGCGACGACCTGTTCGAATTCTCGGTCTGAGGCGCACTCGGTCCCGCTTCGTTCCGGTTCGACCCTCGCTCGGGCCCGCCCCGCGTCGGTCCGAGCCTCACTCCCCGTCCTGATACTTCGCCACCGCCGTCTCGTAGCCCTCCTTGGCCAGTTCGTACGTCTCGCGGAGGTCCGCTATCGGCGTCCGCGTCGCGTCCACGCGCAGGTCGTCGTAGTACGGTCGCGGCGCCTCCTCGGCCGTCGTCGTCACGAGGAGCGCCGCACTCTGTACCTCCAACTCCTCCCGCTTGTCACCCCCCGCCTCGTGGCCCGCTTCGAGTGCGTCTATCAACCGTTTGGCGAGGGTATCCTCGCCGCCGTCGCCACCGTCACCGTTCTCTCCGTCGGCGCGGTCATCGTTCCCGCCGCCGTCGTTCTCGTCGCGGTCACCGCTCCCGCCGTCGCCGCCAGCGAGGCCGGACTCGTACGCCGCCGCGGTGGCGTCCAGCACGGACTCGCCCGTGAGGAGGTTGCCGGCGACGGTGTAGTTCTCGCCGACGCGGTGGCCGAACCAGCCCTGACACTCCGCGCCGGAGAACGCGAACGTCCCCTCGGCGTCCACGCCGTGCAGTTGGCGCTGCTCGCGTCCCTCGTCGGCGTTCAGGAGGGCCTGCAGGGCGTCCTCGACGGCGAGTCCGTCGTCGAGGTACTCGACGCCCCGTCGCCCCAACTCGACGTTCACGAGGCTCTGTGTCGCCACCGCGCCGTTCTCGGAGGCGAACGGGCAGAGCGTGCCGACGGCCGGGAGGCGCGTCGTCACCGCGACGCCGAACCGCGTCTGTTCCTCGCCCGTCTCGTCGGTGTCCGTCTCGCGGACGCAGATGCTGAAGGTCACGTCGGAGGCGACGGTGCCGCGTCGCAAAAATCCCGCTCTGTCGACACACAGCAGTCGTATCGACCGCGTCTGACGGCCGTCTGACGTAAGAACTAACCCCGCCGTAGCGATTGTAGCGTGTATGGGTATCATGAGCAAAATCCTCAGTGGCGGAGAGAACCACTCGACTGAGGACTACGTCGAACTCGACCTCGACGACTTCGACACCGCGCGCGGCGAGGCGGGGATGAGCGTTCGCATCGCCACCATCAACGACAAACAGGACGTCATCGGCATCAAGGACGCCGTCTACGACGGCGACCTGGTCATCGCGGACATCACGCGCCACACCACCTCCGACAGCACGATGGAGCACATCATCGACGACCTGCGACAGGTCGCCGACGAGGTGGACGGCGACATCGTCCAGAAGGGCGACGACCAACTCATCATCACGCCCACGGGCGTCACCGTCGGCCGCGAAAAGCTCTCGTAAGCCGCTCTCGCCCCGCCGACACGGACCGCGCCACGACCGCGCCACCTCCGCGTCGACACTCTCTCTCCTCCCCGCGGCCAGCCACGCCTCTCTGTATCCCGTCCAGTCGGGCGTCGCTCTTCCCCACGTCCAGCCACGCGTCTCTCCGTCGCCGTGCGCCCCGGATAGCAAGGAGTATTCGGTGGGGCCGGCAACAGGGAGGTGACAGATGGAGACCCTCACAGTCGAGGACCAGACCGTCTACTTCAAGAGTTCCGAGGAGATGGACGAGGTGGACGACGCCGACCTCGTGGTCACGAGCCCCCCCTACTGGAACCTGAAGGACTACGGCCACGAGAACCAGATCGGACACGCCGAGACCTACGAGGACTACCTCGACAGGCTCCAGACGGTGTGGGACGCCTGTTACGAGGCCACCGCCGAGGACGCCATCATGGTCGTCAACGTCGGCGACCGACGGCACGAGAAGCGCTTCTACCCCATCGCGATGGACATCTACAACCGGATGGAGCGGTGGAACCTCCTCGACAACCTCGTCTGGTACATCCCCAACTCGCTCCCCCAACCCGCCTACTACCTCGACAAACTGTTCGACGACAAGTACGAGAACCTGCTCGTCTTCGCGAAGAACCACGACTACGAGTACACGTTCAACAAGATTCGGGTCGAACAGAAGTACAAGGGCGTCGACCCGCGCGAGGAGAAGATGAACGACGCGGGCCGCAGCGTCGGTAACGTGTTGAAGATGCGGGCGTACCGACCGCCGACCATCAAGCAGGGCAACTACCACGCCGCCGCCTACCCCGAGGAACTCGTCTACGCGCTGCTGTACACCTTCTCGAACCCGGGCGACACGGTGCTTGACCCGTTCCTCGGCTCCGGGACGACCCTGAAAGTCGCCCGGAAGATGGACCGCGTCGGCGTCGGCTACGAGATAGACGCGGACTACCGGGACCTCATCGCCGAACGCGTCCGCGAGGACATGGACGTGCCCGCGTGGGAGCAGTTCGACGTCCTCTCGGACGCGAGTCCGACGAACGAGAGGAAGGGGACCACTGAGTCGTCGCTCTCGGACTTCTCGGAGTAGGCTCGAATCGGTGCAACCGACAGGTACACGTCCATCAGTTCCCTAGCCGAGCGTAGATGAGCAAGGACTTCATCGAGGTTCGAGGTGCGGAAGAACACAACCTCAAAGACCTCGACGTCCAGATTCCTCGCGAAGCGTTCACCGTCGTCACCGGGCTCTCGGGGTCGGGTAAGTCGTCGCTCGCGTTCGAGACGATTTACGCCGAGGGGCAACGGCGGTACATCGAGTCGCTGTCGGCGTACGCCCGCAACTTCCTCGGGCAGATGGACAAGCCGCAGGTGGAGGCCGTCGAGGGTCTCTCGCCCGCCATCTCCATCGACCAGAAGAACGCGGCGAACAACCCGCGTTCGACCGTCGGCACCGTCACCGAACTGCACGACTACCTCCGCCTCCTGTACGCCCGCGTCGGGACGCAGTACGACCCCATCACGGGCGAAGAGGTCGGCGAGCAGTCCGCACAGGACATGGTCACGCAGATTCTCTCGCTCCCGGCGGGCACCCGCGCGAAGATCGTCGCGCCGGTCGTCCGCGACCAGAAGGGGGCGTTCGAGGACCTGTTCGACGAACTCGTCGCCGACGGTTACGCCCGCGTCGAGGTGGACGGCGAGGAGTTCGACCTGACGGTCGAGCGTCCGGACCTCGACAAGAACTACGACCACACCGTCGACGTGGTAGTCGACCGGGTGAAGATTCGCCCCGAGGACCGCTCCAGAATCGCCGACAGCGTCGAGACGGCGCTGGAGGAGGCCGACGGCGTGCTGCAACTCGTCGTGCCCGACCCACCCGAGGACGTGCCGTTCGCGTCGAACACGCGGTCGACGGGTGACCTCGCGGGCGAGGGCGACGACCGACTCGTCGTGCAGTTCTCCGAGGAACTCGGCAACCCGAACTCCGAGTTCCAGTTCTCCGAGATAGAGACGCGGTCGTTCTCGTTCAACAGCCCGCACGGCGCGTGTCCGTCGTGTGAGGGCCTCGGCCAGACGAAGGAGATAGACGAGGTCCTCGTCGTCGTCGACCCCTCGAAGCCCCTCAAGCACGTCTTCGAACCGTGGTCGTACAACCGGTCGTACTACCGCACGCGGCTGGACTCGGTGGCCGAGCACTTCGGCGTCTCGCTGGACACGCCGTTCGAGGAGGTGGACGACGACGTGCAGCGACAGTTCCTCTACGGCACCGACCGAGAGGTCGTCTTCGAGCGACAGACGCGCAACGGGACCCGCCGGAAACAGAAGCGCTTCGAGGGCGTCATCCCGAACCTCGAACGACGGCACGTCGAGACGGATTCGGAGTCGACGCGCGACCACATCGAGAAGTACATGGCGACCACCACCTGCCCCGACTGCGACGGCACGCGCCTGAAAGAGCAGTCGCGGCACGTCCTCGTCGCCGGCACCGCCATCACCGAGGTGAACCGGATGAGCATCGGCGACGCCCTCGAACACTTCGAGGGACTCGAAGCCGAACTCGGCGACCGGGAACGGACCATCGCCGAGGAGATTCTCAAGGAGATTCGCGCCCGTCTCGGCTTCATGGAGGAGGTGGGGCTGGAGTACCTGACGCTCGACCGCGAGGCGTCGACGCTGTCGGGCGGCGAGAGCCAGCGCATCCGCCTCGCGACGCAGGTGGGGTCGGGCCTCGTCGGCGTCCTCTACGTCCTCGACGAACCCTCCATCGGCCTGCACCAACGCGACAACGACCGCCTCCTGAACACTCTCGAAGGCCTGCGGGACCTCGGCAACACGCTCATCGTCGTCGAACACGACGAGGAGACGATGCGGCGCGCGGACAACGTCGTGGACATGGGTCCCGGCCCGGGCAAGCGCGGCGGCGAAATCGTCGTGCAGGGCGACTTCGACGACATCTGCGCGGCCGACGACTCCGTCACGGGCGAGTACCTCTCCGGCCGTCGGGAGATACCCGTCCCCGACGAACGCCGCACGTCCGAGGAGTTCCTCACCGTCCGCGGGGCGCGACAGCACAACCTGAAGAACCTCGACGTGGACCTGCCCATCGGGCAGTTCACCGCCATCACCGGCGTCTCCGGGTCGGGCAAGTCCACGCTGATGCACGAGATTCTCTACAAGGGGCTGGCGCGGACGATGAACGACAACACGTCGGTCCACCCCGGCGACCACGACGCCATCGAGGGCGTCGACAACATCGAGACGGTGCGCCTCATCGACCAGTCGCCCATCGGTCGGACGCCGCGGTCGAACCCCGCGACGTACACCGGCGTTTTCGACTACATCCGCGAACTGTTCGCCGAGACGAAACTGTCGAAACAGCGCGGCTACGAGAAGGGCCGCTTCTCGTTCAACGTGAAGGGCGGGCGCTGTGAGGCCTGCGGCGGGCAGGGGACGGTGAAGATAGAGATGAACTTCCTCTCGGACGTGTACGTCCCCTGCGAGGAGTGCGGCGGCGCGCGGTACAACGACGCCACCCTCGACGTGACGTACAAGGGCAAGACCATCTCCGACGTGCTGGACATGGAAGTCTCGGAGGCGCTGACGTTCTTCGAGGCGAACTCGCAGATTCGCCGCCGCCTGCAACTCCTGCAGGACGTCGGCCTCGGCTACATGACGCTCGGACAGCCCTCGACGACGCTGTCGGGCGGGGAGGCCCAGCGCATCAAACTCGCCGAGGAGTTGGGCAAGAAACAGACCGGCGACACGCTGTACCTCCTCGACGAACCGACGACGGGCCTCCACAAGGAGGACGAACGGAAACTCATCGAGGTGCTGCAACGCCTCACCGACAACGGCAACACCGTGGTCGTCGTCGAACACGAACTCGACCTGGTGAAGAACGCCGACAACGTCCTCGACCTCGGTCCCGAGGGCGGCGAACACGGCGGCGAAATCGTCGCCACCGGCACGCCCGAGGCGGTGGCGCGCGTCGAGGAGTCGCACACGGGCCGCTACCTCCGTGACCTCCTGCCCGACGTGGACATGGAGGGCCCGCGCTCGGACCGGCGCAAGCCCGCGAAGGCACCGAGCGACGACTGACCGGTCGTCGCTCCCGCCGCACCGAGGCGGTCCGACACGGCCGTGGTACGGGCCGCCGATTCTCACGTTCGAGAGTCGGCGCCGCTCCAGCCGCCAGTCGCTCTCGCGACGGACTCACTCGACGACGGCGAGCAGCATCACCGCCGCGACGAGCGAGACGGCCAGCGCGAAGATGCCGACGCTCTTGGTCGCCGTGGCGGCGTTCGGCCCGGCCGCGACGCTCACCTCGGTGGAGAGCAGGAACCCGGCGAGCCAGAAGCCGCCGACGGCGACGCCACTCATCCCGAGCGCGTACTTCGCCGTCACGTTCGCGGACATACACTGCACGTCAGTTCGAAACACAATGAATCTGTGCTACCGGTTTTCGAAACTGATACTCACGTTCCGCCGCAGCTCCGACGGAAGTCACCCCGCACAACCGTCAAGTCTCCGGGTACGCTACGGTGTGACGTGACAACCTGCTACGTCGGGATGCGCGGCGGCGTCCTCGTCGTCGACGACCCGAACGGCGAGTCGCCGGCCGCACGCAGAGCGTTCGGCGGGCACGACGTGGAGTGTCTCGCGGCCGACGACGCCGCCCCCGCCCGGGCGTTCTGCGGGACGTTCGACGCCGGACTGCACCGCACCGACGACGGCGGCGAGACGTGGCACCGCGTCGGCGGCGACGCCCTCCCCGAGTCGGTGACCAGCGTCGCCGTCTCGCTGCACGACGCCGCGACGGTGTACGCGGGGACGGAACCGAGCGCGGTGTTCCGCTCTCGGGACGCGGGAGAGACCTGGACGGAACTCGACGGCCTCACCGACCTCCCCTCCGCGTCGGGGTGGGCGTTCCCGCCGCGGCCGCACACCCACCACGTGCGCTGGGTCGAACCCGACCCGCACGACCCGGACCACCTGTACGTGAGCATCGAGGCGGGCGCGGTGGTTCAGACGCGCGACGGCGGCGAGACGTGGTCGGACCGGGTCCCGTCGGCCCGCCGCGACACGCACTCGATGGCGACGCACCCGGACGCGCCCGGACGGGCGTGGGCCGCCGCGGGCGACGGTTACGCAGAGACGCGCGACGGCGGCGAGACGTGGACGCACCCGCAGTCGGGACTCGACCACCGCTACTGCTGGAGCGTCGCCGTGGACGCCGCGGACCCCGCGCGCGTCCTCCTCTCGGCGGCGCGGGGGCCGGGCGTCGCGCACACCGCCGACCGGGCGGAGTCGTATCTCTACCGGCGCGAGGGCGACGCGCCGTGGGAGCGACTCGGCGACGGCGCGTCGGCCGGCGGCGGCATCCCGACCGGCGACGGCGTCGTCCGCGCCGTCCTCGCCCGCGGACGCGCGGGCGGCGAGTTCTACGCGGTCACCAACCGCGGCCTGTACCGGACGGTCGACGGCGGCGACTCGTTCGCTCGCGTCGCCGTCGACTGGCCCGAGGCTTTCGAACGACAGACGCCGCGGGGTCTCACCGTCGTCCCGTCGGTCACGGCTTGAGCAGAGTCTTCACGCTCGACTCGCTGGTGTGTCGGCGTCGCACCCGGTGTTCCGCCTCCGCGGCGAGCAACGAGACGACGAACGGGAGGAGCCAGAAGACGGCGTACAGCGTCCCGAACGACGTGGCTCCGGTGCCGGGGACGACGAGGACGAGACCGAACCCGGTCCCCACCACGGCGGCGGGCGAGAGCCGACTCGTCTTGAGTGCGACGTAGATGGGGACGGCGCCGAGGAACACCAGTCCGGTCGTGACCCAGATTGCGAGTCCGACCGTCGCGGGGTCGAGCGTGGTGAACTGGAGGCCGGAGAAGCCGACGACGACGGCGGCGTGGAGGACGCCGACGGTGAGAGAGCCGACGCCCGTCTCGCCGTCGAGAGCGTCGTGCACGCGGGGGTCTCTGACGGCCAGATACTCGACGGCGGCGAGGGCGAGGACGACGGTGCCGGCGATGACGACGCCGACGAGGAAGTCCACGACGACGAGCGACTCGGGCGGCGTCGCTCGCGCGCCCGTCCCGACGCGCGGGCCGAACCCGATCCACGGCACGAGCAGCAACAGCACCGTCGTGACCGGCAGGGGGGTGAGGAGGCCGCGTCGGTGCCCCTCGACCACCAGCAAGCCCACGGCCGAGAGGAGCGCGACGTACAACAGCCCTGTGCGTGGGTCGCCCATCGAACCTGCGCGGACACCGAGACTCAGGAGGTAGCTCGTGAACGCGACGGGGGCGAGGGCGGCGGCGAGGAGAGCGTCCCGGCGCATACGTCTGTATTCTCTATCTGTTGACTTATCGCTTCGGCCCGGTGTCAACTGCTGCGCTCGCTCCGAGTCGGTGCAGGACGACGAACGTATTTGTCCGCGCCCGAAAGAGTCCACAGCAATGTACGACTTCGCCGTCGTCGGCGTCGGTCCCGCGGGTGCCCGCTTCGCCCGCCGGGCCGCCGAGGCAGGATACGACGTCGTCGCCTTCGAGAAGGGCGAGGTCGGAACACCGCTCGCCTGTTCCGGCCACGTCAGCACCGACATCTGGGCGTACGTCCCCGACGAAGCCAAGTCGCGACTCCTCCAGAACCGCGTCTACGGCGCGAACTTCCACGTCGGCGGCGCGAGCAGTCGCGCCTACCCGTTCTACAAGACCGAGCAGGTGTCGAACGTCATCGACAGAGTGGAACTCGACCGGACGCTGGCCGACTGCGCGCGCGACGCCGGCGCCGACGTGCGCGAACGCCACACCGTCACGAGCGTGGACGAACGCCACGACGGCGTCGAACTCACCGTCTCCGCCGACGGCGACGAACGCACCGTCGAGGCGAAGATGGTCGCCGGGTGCGACGGCCCCGTCTCGCGCGTCCGCCGGCAGGCGGGCATCGACGAACCCGCGGAGATTCTCCACGGCGTCCTCGCGTTCGACGAGACGCCCGACGACGGCGACTACGTCGACGTCCACCTCACCGTCCCGCGCTTCTTCGCGTGGCGCATCCCGCGGGGCGACGCGGGCGTCGAGTACGGACTGGCCGCCCCGCCGGGCGCGGAGGTCAACGAGATGTTCGACGTACTCACCGACCAGTACGACGTGGAGACGACGCACTTCTGCTCCGGGGGCATCCCCATCGACCCGCCCGAACGCGTCACCACGCGCCGCGTCTTCCTCCTCGGCGACGCCGCCGCGCAGACGAAGCCGTTCACCGGCGGGGGAATTTTGTACGGCATGACCGCGGCCGACTGCGCCGTCGACGCCATCGACCCGGACGACCCGGCGACGCTCCGCGACTACGAGTCGGCGTGGCGCGACGCGCTCTCGACGGAGATTTCGATGGGCCACTGGCTCCGCCGGGCGTACTCGCTGCCCGAACCCGTCCAGCACCTCGGCCTCCGGTCGCTGTCGGGCGAAATCGGCGTCCACATGGACAAGCCCACCTCGTTCTTCTCGCGGGAACACCTCGGGAAACTACTCGGGCGGTGACTCGGGGCGACGCGCCCGCGACGCTCACTCCCGGCCGACGTACGTCGGCAGACGCCGCGAGGCGTCGCTGCCCTCCACGAACGGGAGCGACGCCACCTCGGCGGCCACCTCACGTTCGTTCACCCTGACCTGCACCGCGTCCGCGTCGAGTTCGAAGTCCACGAGGGCGAGGGCGACGGGCGCCTCCAGCGTCGGACTCTCGACGGCGCGGGTCACCTCGCCCACCGACGCGTCGCCGTCGAAGACGGCCGCGCCCGCCGCCGGCAGTTCCTCGGGTCGGAGGCCGACGAGGCGCTTACTCGGTTGTCCCCGGTTCTCCACCTTCGAGACGACTTCCTGCCCGACGTAACAGCCCTTCTCGAAGTCCAGCGCGTTCCGCAGGCCGAGGACGTTCGGCACCCGTCCCTGCAGTTCGGTGTCGAACAGGGGCGTCCCCGCCTCCGCGGTGAGCGTGTCCCACGTCGCGTAGCCGAACGGGACGGCGTTCATCCCGTTGGTGAGCAGGGTGTCGAACACGTCCGCGGCGGCGTCGGCGGCGCAGACGACTTCGTAGCCCTCTTCGCCCGCCAGCCCGTCGCCCGCGATGACCGTCACGCCGGCGTCGCCCATCGACCCGCGGACGAACGACAGCGCCGGTTCCGGCGCGCCCGCGCCGTTGAGGACGCTCGCCACTTTCTCGGTGGACTTCGGGCCGTGGACGCCGAACACGCCGAACTCCGTGGAGGCGTCGCGTACCGCCACGTCCTGGATGAACACCTTCTCCGACCAGTCTTCGACCAGCGGTTCGGCGCGTTCGGGCGGCGTGAAGCAGAGCAGTCGCTCGCCCGCGTTGTAGACGTACATGTCCGTCTCGATGCGGCCCTGCGGGTCCAACAGGAGGGCGTAGACGCCCTCGCCGTCCGCGTCGGGGACGCGGTTCGACACCGCGTTGTCCACGAACGCCACCCGGTCGTCGCCCTCGACGGCGACGACGCCGTAGCCCATCTCGATGACGGCCGCGCCCTTGCGGACGGCGCCGTGGGTCCGCGCCGGTCGGCCGTAGTCGCGGACCACGTCTCGGCCCGCGCGCGTCTCGAACGTCGCACCGTACCGCTCGTGCATCTCCTCGACGACAGTCATTACCTACGTCTGCGCACTCTGGGGTGAAAACGTCCGCGTCACCGGCGCGATTGCCGGGGGCCGGCTACAACCCCAACTTCTCGCGGATGGCGTCCACGATGCTCCGTTCCTCCTCGGGTTCCTCGCCGGGGTTCGGCACGACTCGGTCGTCGGGGAGGATGACGACCCGGTCTTCGTCGCTGTCGACGGTGATGAGTCCGTCCGACTTGAGCGACGACAACGCCTCCTCGATGGTGTCGATGTCGGCGTCGACGGCCGCGCGCAACTCGAAGACGGTCATCCCCTCCTCAGTTCGGTCCACGAGTGCGTCGAGGAGGGCTACCTCCACGTCCCGCCGATTCCGAAACTCCCGCCGCGCTCTCATGGTCGCTACAACGTCCGCACTCGGTTTATACTGTCCCCTCAGCGTGCGACCCGCTGTCACATTCTTCCCGAGCGCACCTGTCTGCCGGGCGTCGGACAACGAGGGGGTACATTTTAGTCGCTGAGTTTCCGAAAAGCGGGTAATGGGACTCAAGTGCCGTCTACTCGGGCATCAGTACGGGGACCCCGAGATAGAACGCGAACGCGAGGAGAACGGCGACGAGGTCGTCGCCACCATCCGGGAGATTCAGGTGTGCCAGCGGTGCGGGACCGAACACGTCGTCAGCGAGAACAAGGAAGTCACGTCCATCCGACGCCCCGAGGAGGTGGGACTGGAGACGGACGCTGCGCCCGAGGCGGCAGACCCCGTGGCCGCCGACGAGGCGCCGGCCGGACCCGAGACGACGCCGACGGGCGACGCGTCCGCACAGGCCGGCGACGCCGCGACGCCGACCGACGGCGACCCGACGCCCGCCGCCGACACCGGGACGCACATCGCAGAGGCCGAACCCGACGAGTCGGCCGCCCCCGCCCCGCGCGAGGACGCCGCGGAGGCGTCCGCGGACTCCGACTCCGACTCCGCGTTCAACGACGACGACTTCGAACCGCCGGAGTCGCCCGACGAGGACGACGCGGTCATCCTCGACGACGAGGGCAACGAACGGGACGAGACGCAGTGGCCCGAGGACACGGGCCCCGACCCGGCGATGGCGGCGCGGGAGTCCGCGGCGGCGGAGGACGGCCAACCCGTCGAACCCGAGACGCCCGACGAGGACGTCACCGACGACGCCGAGTTCATCGACGCCGAGGAGGACCCGGTGAACGACGACGTGGACGTGGACCGCGAACGCGGCGAGTGGCCCGAACGCGAGGACGTCGAGGACCGCGAACCGTCCTGGCCCGTTCAGGAGGGCGAAGACGAGGGATTCGCGGCCGAACCGTCCGACGGGAGTCCGAGCGAGGACGTGTCGTTCGGCGGTCTCACGCCCGAGTCGAACGGCCACGTCGGCGACGACGCGGCGGAGGAAGACTACATCACCGCCGGCGACGACGGGTTCACCCGCGCGGAGCAACAGGGCGAACTGCAGTCCGACGTCCCCGACGACCGAATCGAGTTCTACTGTCCCAACTGCGGTCACGCCCGGTCGGCGGGCGCCTCTTCGATGCGGGCCGGCGACATCTGTCCGGAGTGCAAGCAGGGCTACATCGCGGAGCGACAACTGTAGTCGCGGCGGCGAGTATATAACGCCCCCCGGCGCACTCGTAAATCGCTTATAGGCGCCCGGAGACGCTTTTATAGGGCATAAGAGGCGACGAGGGACGAAACAGGTAAACCATCCCCTGTCAAACCACGGGTCATGAAGGAGTACAAGATGCGTCGCGGAGAGACCCTCGATGAGCGAGTTCCGGACATGGAGTCGTACGTCGAGGAGATGTTCGGCCCCATCACCGACACCGAGGAGTACAAGGGGAGCGACCTGTACGTCGTCGGCGAACCCTCGAACCCCGTCTTCGAGAAAGTCGTCGCCGGTGCGGTGGAGTACAGCGGCAAGAAGGACAAACTCGCCGTCGAGTTCCACGAACGCGACCCGACCGAACTCGGCCCCGACGAACTCGAGGCGGCCGGCGAGGCCGTCGACGCGAAGAACACGTTCCTCCTCGAAGCGACCGGTCGAGACGCCAAGTCCCGCCGTGAGTCGCTGAAGCGGTCGGTCGAAGACGACGCACCCGACTACTGAACGGTACCCCTTCTCCGCGCGAGCGTCGTTCGCCCACCCGCGGAGCGACCGGTACGGACGCGGCGCGGCCTCACAGGGTCTCGGGTAGCCAGCCGCCGTCGATTTCGACGTTCTCGCCGGAGATGTAGCCGGAGTCGTCGTCCCAGAAGAACGCCACCGCGTGCGCGACGTCCTCGACGCTCGCCCACCGGCCGCGGGGGGCGTCGTCGGGGAACTCGTCGGAGGTGTCCACGACGTACGGCGAGACGGCGTTGACCGTGACGCCGTCGTCCTGCGTGTCCGCCGCGAGCATCCGCGTGAACATCAGCACGCCCGTCTTCGCCACGAAGTAGGGGAAGTTCTTCGGGTAGACGAGTGCCTTCTCGCTGCCGGCGTAGCCGACGTTGACGATGCGCCCCCACGACTGCTCGCGCATCCCCGGGAGGGCGCGCTTCGCGCAGAGGACGGTGCCGTAGAAGTTCGTCTCGACCACGCGCTTCCACGTCTCGAACGGTATCTCCGCCCAGTGCTGGGGCGCGAAGTCGCCGACGTTGTTCACGAGGAGGTCCACCGTGCCCAGTTTCGCCTCCACGTCCTCGAACATCGCGTCCACGGCGTCGGGGTCGGTCACGTCGCCCTGCACCGTCGTCGCGGCGGGCGCGCCGAGTTCGCGGGCCTCTGCGGCGGCCTCTGCGGCGGCCTCGTCGCTCGTGTGGTAGTGTATCGCGACGGCGGCGCCCGAGGCGGCCGCGCGGAGGGCGATGGCCCGTCCGACGCCTCGCGCACTGCCGGTCACCAGCGCGACGCGGTCGTTCAACTCCGGAGTGAGCATATCGGTCCGTGGGACGGCACGCATATAGCGATTCGCCGCCGCGCAGTCCGGACCGCAGTAACTTACTTGACGGTAGCACGTGACACGGACACGTGTGCCTCCGGCGCCGGTAGTCCGTAGAAAAGTTCATTCGGAACAGAGTAAAAAGTCGCTACAGTTAAGGTAGCGGAGAATCTTTCCTCCAGCATGGCGATAGAAACCATTCTCTTAGCCGTCGGACCCGGCGACGAAGACAGACTCGAACGACTCGCCGAGGAGACGATAGACGTCGCTGGCCCCACCGGCGCCCGCGTCGTCCTCGGGCACGTGTTCACGCGCGAGGAGTACGATTCGGCCCTCGACAACCTCGACTTCGACACGAGGGCCGACGAGGTGTCCGCCGACGACGTGGCGACGCGGCACTCGACGGTCCGCGAACTGGTCGCCGCCCTCGACGAGGCGGGCGTCGAGTACGAGGTCCGCGGACGCGTCGGCGACCACGGCGAGTCCATCGTCACCCTCGCGAAGAACGTGAACGCCGACCGCGTCATCGTCGGGGGCCGCCGTCGGTCCCCCGCCGGCAAGGCCGTCTTCGGCAGCGTCGCACAGGAGGTCATGCTCTCTGCGCCCTGCCCGGTCACGTTCGTCCGCGCCGACACGAAGTGAGCGTTCTCGGGACGCGGTGATCCGTCGCCTCGGCTTCGTCGCGCGAAACTCGTACTCGAATCCGCGTGAGAAACCTCTTAGTTAAGTGCCGGGCAAACGCGTACCCGTACAATGGCTTACTACGTGGGTGTCGACCTCGGGGCGACCAACATCCGCGCGGTCGTAGCCGACGACGAGGGTACCGTCGTCGCCAGTCGAAGCGACGGGACGCCTCGCGGCCCGACGGGCATCGCGGTGACGGAGGCGGTTCTCCGCGTCGTCCGCGAGACGTGTTCGGAGGCGGGCATCCGTCCCGACGAGGCCGTCGCCGCGGGCGTGGCCTCCATCGGTCCGCTTGACTTGGCGGAGGGCGCCGTCGAGAACCCGGCGAACCTCCCGGACACCATCGACCGCATCCCGCTCACGGGACCCATCTCGGTCCTCCTCGACACCGACCGCGTCTTTCTCCACAACGACACGAACGCGGGCGTCATCGGCGAACGGTTCCACTCCGAACGCAACCCCGACGACATGGTGTACGTCACCATCTCCTCGGGCGTCGGCGCCGGCGTCTGCGTCGACGGCAACGTCCTCTCGGGGTGGGACGGCAACGCGGGCGAAGTCGGGCACATGACGCTCGACCCGCAGGGACTGCTCACCTGCGGATGCGGACACGACGGCCACTGGGAGGCGTACTGCTCCGGCAACAACATCCCGCGCTACGCCGAGTTCCTCCACAGCGAGGACGACGTGGAGACGTCGCTGCCCATCGAGGACCCCGACTTCTCCGCCGCCGACGTGTTCGACCACGCCGAAGACGACGAGTTCGCCCGGTACGTCGTCGACCAGGTCGGCCACTGGAACGCGATGGGCATCGCCAACATCGTCCACGCGTACGCACCGCTGACCATCTACGTCGGCGGGGCCGTGGCCCTCAACAACCCGGACCTCGTTCTCGACCCCATCCGCGAACGGATGGACGACATGGTGATGGTGAACGTCCCGCAGATAGAGTTGACCACGCTCGGCGACGAGGTGGTGGTGCAGGGAGCGGTGGCGAGTGCGATGACCGGCGGGACTGGCGACCGGTCGCGCCTGTAGGGCGCGAGGCCTCGACAGTCGCGTCGCAGGCGGGACCACTCGACGGTCGCGCCGTAGGAGGGACGGGCGACCGGTCGCGCCTGTAGGGCGCGAGGAATCGCCCGTTCCCCTCGTACCGAGTCTCCGACGAATCGCTCGGGTCGGCAGGCACCCGACTTATCCTTCCGGAACACCGAACGGGAGTATGCATCGCCGTGAGTTCCTGCGCACGGGTGCCCTCCTCGGCGCGGCCGGTCTCTCGCTGTCGGCGTCCGGTCGCGTCGACGCTCACCCCGGCCCGTACGAACCCTACGGCTCCGTCGACGTCGACGGGACGAAGGAGGCCGTCGTCTCGCCGGACGGGACCGTCGCCTACCTCGCGGCGTCGACGGGGTACGCCACCGTCGACGTCTCCGTCCCCGACCGGCCCCGCGTCCTCGCGGAGGTGCGCGAACCGGTCGACGAACACGAGAACGGCCCGCTTCGCGGTATCTACGACGTGAAACTCGACGCGACCGACCCCGAGACGCTGGTCGTCGTCGGCCCGGCCAACCCCCTCCCCGGCGCCGTCGCGGGCGTCCTCGTCGTCGACGTGTCGGACCCCGCCGCGCCCGAACGCGTCTCCTTCTTCGAGACGGCGTACCCCATCCACAACTGCTTCGCCCGCGACGGCCACGCCTACCTGACGCGCAACGACGGCGACACGAACGTGCTGGTCGTGATGGACCTGCAGTCCGGCCGGGCGGTCGGTCGGTGGTCGCTCCCGGACGTCGACGAGGCGTGGACCGACGTGTCGAACGGACGGAAGTCGCTCCACGACGTGTACGTCCACGAGGACACCGCCTACCTCGCCCACTGGGACGCCGGCACGTGGATTCTCGACGTGTCGGACCCGACGGCGCCGACCCACGTGGGGAGCGTCGACGCGCCCGACCCGACCGAACTCGCCGGGTCCGGACGCGGCGAGGCCCTCGTCCCGCCGGGTAACCACCACTACGTCGCCACCGACGAGTCGGGCACGCTCCTCGGCGTCGGCAAGGAGTCGTGGGCGCGCCGCGTCGGCACGAACGACGACGACGAGGAGTCGCGTCTGGTCGGGGGACCGTCCGGCATCGACCTCTGGGACGTGTCGGACCCCGCCGCGCCCGAACGCCACTCGACCATCGACCCGCCGCCGTCGCCGAACCCGACGTACGGCGGCGTCTGGACCACCGCGCACAACTTCGAGTTCCGCGACGGCCGCCTCTACTCCGCGTGGTACCGCGGCGGCGTGAAGCGACACGACGTGTCCGACCCGTCGACCCCCGAGGAACTGGCGTGGTGGCGGATGCCAGACGAGGCGTCGTTCTGGACGGCCCGCCTCGCCAAACCGGGCGCGGAGACGGGCTTCTTCGTCGGCGCGAGTCGCGGCGTCGACGACGTTCCCGGCCGCCTCTACACGTTCCCCGACCACGCGGGCCAGCAACTGTCGCCGCCGCCCCTCGGCGACGAGTCGAACGCGTCCGGCGGGTCGGGCGACGCGACGGCCACCGAATCCCTCGTCGTGACGCCGACGCCCGACGCCGCCGGGTCGAACGGGACGACGGCGGCCACCGACTCCGCCGGCACGGCGACTCGCGCCCCCGGGTTCGGTCCCGGCGTCGCGGCGGGTGCCCTCGGCGTCGCCGCGTGGCGACTCCTCCGGCGTGCGCGGCGAGAGTCGCGCGAGTGATTATCGAATCGGACGATAGACCGTGAACGAAACCGATTTCGGTGTCGTTCCGTCGTCGACAACCGCAAGGCATCAAAGCGTGGGGTGCGAAGGCACGGCTATGAGCGACGACGGGGACTCACTGAAGCGGCGCATCGAGGACTGGATGGTCGGCCAGATGCCCATCATCCAGATGCACGGCGGCGACAGCGTCGTGCGGAAGGCCGACGAGGAGACGGGTGAAGTCGTCGTCGAACTCGGCGGGGCCTGCGCGGGGTGCGGCATCTCGAACATCACCGCGAACAACATCAAGTCGGACCTCATCATGGACTTCGACGACGTGACCGACGTGCAGGTGAAAGTCCCCAGTTCCGGCGACCACGGGGCCAGCACGGTTGAGGGCGGCCGCGGCGGCGAACTCCAGTACGGCGACGAGGACCCCGGGCACTTCTAACGAGCGTTCCGCACGTTCGGGTCGCGCGAAGCGCGACCGCTCACCGCGAAACGCTCGACCACCGTCGGAAATCGAAGCTCTCTGGCTGTTCAGTCGGAACGCTCCGCGTTCTGGCGACGAGAACACTCCGCGAGGCTCGCGTTCGCTCGCCGCCTACAGTTTGACGAACTCCGCCCGTCCGTTCTGTTCGACGGTGATTCGGTAGCCCTCGTAGGTGAACGAAATCTCGATTTCGGCCTCCGGCCGCGGGGGGGTCGAGAACACGTGGTCGAGGACGTGGTCCAACTGGTCGTAGGTCGGTTGCAGTCTCGCCGCGTCGGTCCCTTCGAGTTCGGCCACGATTTCGGCGACTGCGAGCGCCGGGTCGTCCGCGTCAGTGTCCAACTGTCGCACCACCACGTCGTCCTCGGGTGAACCACTCACGTCCGCGCAGTCTCGGACGCCGCGGATAAATCTTTGCCGTCGGCGACAGCGCCGGTGGCCACGGATGGACCCGCCGCGCGCCGCCTCACGACCCGAGCGCGTTCTCCAGACTCGACGCCACGGACCGGGCTTTCTCCGCGAGTTCCTCGCTCACCGTGCCGGCCGCGACGGCCTCGTCGAGTTCGTCGTCGTCCACTCGTTCGACGGCGCCGTCGGGGTGTTTTATCACGTCGACGTGCAGGTCCACGTAGCGCACCTCGTCCGGGAAGCACTCGACGGGCGTGCAGACGTTCACGTACGTCCCCTTCAGGTCGCCGTCTGCGCTCCGGTAGACGGTCGGATACCACCACCGTCCCTCGCGGAACTTGGTGAGCGCCGTGTCACCCGCCTCTCGGGCCGTCCCGAGTGCGTCGTACGTCCCGCTCCCGGAGAGCGTCCGCTCCACCGACAGCGTCCCGTCGGTGTCCCACTCGACCACCTCGCCGCGGCCCAGCGAGAACGCCCGGCCGTCGGGCTTGCCGTGGCCGATGGCGACGGTGTCGCCCTCGACCGGTCCGAACTGCCGCGTCACCACGTCGAACCGGAACTCGCCCGCGGGCGCGCACATCGCCTCGACGAAGTCCACGCCCGCGCTGGCCGCCTCGCAGGCGGCTTTCGTCCGGTGGTGTCCGGGCATCGTCGTCTCCACCTGCCGCCTGTACTCGTCGAGTTCGAAGCGGGACTCCCGGCCGAACCACACCCACTCGCCCGCGCCGGGCGCGGCGAGTTCGCGGAGGGGTTCGACCCCGCCGACGGCCGCGAGGGCGTCGTCCATCGCCGCGGCGCGTTCGGCGGCGCGTTCGAGCGCCGTCTCGAGGGCGTCCATGTCGGCCTTCGTCGCCGCGTGAGACCACTCGATGCCCCACCCGTCGGGCACCGCCACGGAGAGGAAGTCGGTCATGCCGACGAGTTCGCGGCCGGCGGCGTCGTCGCGGGTGTCCACCGTCACGCCGTCGCGGCCGCGGACCAGCGTCGCCAGGCCGCCGTCGGCGCGCACGTCGGTGCTCAGCGAGGCCCGGCGGTCGCTCCACGGCGGTTCCGGGTCGCGGACCTGCACGCGGACGGCGTCGCCCGCCTCGATTCGGTCGTCGGTCTCGCGGAACGGGAGGAACCCCTCCGCCTCGCCGGAGGAACTCCGACTGCTCGATGGACCGCGTCCATCGGTGCCGCCGAGCGAACAGACCGCGCCCGAGCCTTTCGTCTCCGTCACGCGCGCGTCGAACACCGCACCCGGCGGCGCGGGGTCCGCCCACGCGAACGCGTCGACGCCGACGTCTCGCAGGCGGTCGGCGACGGCCGCGACGTCGCCGGCGTCGCCGTGGACGCCGACGCCCTGTCGGTCGTCCGTCGTCGCCACCGTCACCTCGTGGTGGCCGTCGCCGAAGTCGGCGTCGAAGCGCGCGCGAATCGGTTCGGAGGCCTGCACCACCTCGTGTCCGGCGTCGAGGAGGAGGCGCGTCACGGCCGTCGTGTAGATGCCGCGGACGCGGACGCGGGCCGCCTCGCTCATCGCAACAGGTCCGGGTCGCGTGCGAACCGGACGCGGGCGTCCACCGTCGGTCCCAGCGACAGTTCCACCCGCTCGTCCGACAGGACGCGGCCGCCCTCGACGGGTACGCCCCACGAGTCGAAGCGGAGGTACCCGCGGAGGTCGCTCCCGTGCGTGAACAGGTCGAGGAACTCGACCTCGTGTTCCTGTATCTCGGAGGCGCTGTGCGCCATCTCCATGTCGGAGTACACCGTCTCCCCGTCGGCGAAGAACGCCCGAAGCGTCTCGGCGTCGCGTTCGACCGCCGCCGCGACGGCGTCGGACGCCTCCCGAATCTCCTCGGTCGTGAGTCCGGCGTCGCGGAGGGCGGCCTGCGTTCGTTGGTCGAAGTGCATGTCGTCGGCGAACGTAGGGCCGCGCCCCCTTTCAAGCGCCCGTTTCGGCCCTGGGGCGCCGCGGTTCGGCCGAAGCTATTACGCGGCGACCCATTGTATTGTCAGGGCGATGGCTGAGAGACGAGACCCGGTCGAACGCGCGTCGGACGGTTCCAAGGACCTCTACGACATCTCGACGTGGGAGGAGCGAACCTCCGTCGACGGTCTCTCGGTGGCGTTGTACCGGCTGTTCGCGGCCTCGGCGCGGTTCGTCATCGTCGCCGTCGCGTTCCTCCTCCTCGTCGGTATCGGCGGGTTGGCCGCAGTGACGAACCTCGAAATCGGTCTCCTCACGGTTCTCTCGGCGATTCCGGCGCTGGGACTGGCCGCCTACGTGTACTACTCCGACGTGACGACGAACGAACCCCTGTCGCTTCTGGTCGGAACGTTCCTGCTCGGCGTCCTGACGGCCAACTTCGCGGCCGTCCTCAACGGTGCCCTCCAGCCCTACTTCCAGGGGCTCGGCTTCCTCGGGACGGTGCTGTTCTTCTACATCGTCGTCGGCCCCATCGAGGAGATAGTGAAGCTTCTCGCGGTTCGCCTGTACGCCTACACCGACGACCGGTTCGACTCGGTGGTCGACGGCGCGGTGTACGGGGCGATGGCCGGCCTCGGTTTCGCGTTCATCGAGAACGCCCTCTACATCACGCGGGAACTCCCGACGGCGGAACTGGACCTCGGACTGGGACTCATCGGGATGGGCGGGGGCATCACGGCCGTCCGCGCCCTCGCCGGGCCGGGGCACGTCATCTACTCCGCCATCGCGGGCTACTACCTCGGACTGGCGAAGTACAACCCCGACAACCGCGGCCCCATCGTCGTCAAGGGACTGCTCATCGCGGCGTTCGTCCACGCGACGTACAACGCCACGGTCGGCATCGGGTCGGGCCTCATCCAGACGTTCACCCCGCTCTCCGGACTGTGGGCGTTCCTCGCGTACGTCCTCGTCTACGACAGCGTGTTCGGACTGTACCTCATCCGGAAGATTCGGCGCTACCGGCAGGCCTACCGAAAGGCGCACACGCCCGCGTACGACGACGGCGCGGTCCAGTCGGAGACGGAGACGACCGAGGCCGAGTAGACGGCGCGGGCGGCGGCAGACGACCCCGAGAGGTCGCTACTGCAGGGCGTCGGCGTAGCCCGACACCATGTTCTCGACGTACTTCGCGACCACGTCCACCTCGACGTGGACGGGGTCGCCCACCGCTTTCTCCGAGAGCGTCGTCAGGTCGTACGTCGTCGGGATGATGGCGACGGCGAAGTCCGAGTCGCGCCGGTCGGCGACGGTCAGGCTGATGCCGTCCAGACAGATAGAGCCCTTCGCGACGACGTACTTCGCTATCGACGCGGGGAGTTCGAACTCGAAGAACCAGTCGTCGCCGACGCGTTCGATGCCCGTGATTGTCGTCGTCGTGTCGACGTGGCCCTGCACCATGTGGCCGTCGAGACGCCCGTCCGCGGGGAGTGCCCGTTCGAGGTTCACCCGGTCGCCCTCGGTCACGTCGCCGAGATACGTCTTCTCGACGGTCTCCGCGGCGAGGAACACCTCGAACCACTCCCCGTCGGCCGCGAACTCCTCGACGGTGAGGCAGACACCGCTGACGGCGATTGACTGCCCGTGGTGGAGGTCTTCGAACGTCGCGTCGGGGCTGAGACGGAGGCGACGGCCGCCGTCGTCGTCCGTCGCGGCGACGACGACGCCCGTCCCTTCGACTATCCCTGTGAACATACCTCCCGTCTCGTCCCACACGTGAAAAGCATCACGAAACTGGGCGACCGCTCGCCGACGGTCGGGTGGACTCGGCGGCGGGATACACTTTTGTCGTCGCTCTCCCACCCCCGCACGATGTCGCTTCTCACCCGACTCCGGACCAGTTTCGTCACGGGACTGTTCCTCGTCGCGCCGTTGGCGGTGACGGTGTTCGTCCTCGACTTCGTGTTCGACCGCCTCACCGGCATCGTCCTCGACCCCATCGTCGCGACGACGCGCCTGCGGACGTTCACCGGGGACGAACTGTTGCTCGCGCAACTGCTGGCGGCGACGCTTCTGGCCGTCACGCTCACCGCCGCCGGCTACGTCGCCTCGCAGGAACTCGGCCGTCGCCTGTTCGGCGGCTTCGAACGCGGCGTGCGCCTCGTCCCCCTCGTCCGAACCATCTACTTCGGCGTCAGGCAGGTGTCCGAGTCCATCGCGCGGCAGAGCGAGGGGTTCGACCACGTCGTCCTCGTCGAGTACCCCCGCGAGGGCGTCTACTCCATCGGCTTCGTGACGAACGACGGCCCGCAGAGCGCCGAACGGGCGACGGACTCGCCGGAGTTGCTGACGGTGTTCCTCCCGCACAGTCCCAACCCGACGGCGGGGTCGCTCATCATGGTGCCGCCCGAGGACGTGTTCGAGGTGGACATGTCCGTCCGCCGGGGCCTGCGCCTCATCGTCACGACCGGACTGGGCGCCGAGGACGTCGAGGAACTTCCGGAGGGCGTCGTCAAGTAGCGGGAGCGCTCCGCCGCCGGTCACACGCCCCAGTAGAGCGCTATCGCCGCCGACGTGACGACGGCGAGGAGGAGTTGCAGGGGCGCGCCAACGCGGACGTAGTCGGTGAACCGGTAGCCGCCGGGGCCGTACACCATGAGGTTCGTCTGGTAGCCGACGGGCGTCATGAACGCCGTCGTCGCCGCGAACGTCACCGCGAGGGCGAACGAGAACGGGTCGGCCCCGATGCTGGTCGCCGTCGAGACGGCGATGGGCAGGAAGAGGACGACGCTGGCGACGGGCGTGATGACGTTGGCGAACCCGCCCGTCAGCAGGTAGAACAGGCCGAGGACGACGACGGCGGGGAGTCCGGCCGTCGCGCCGACGACGCCGTCGGCGACGAGTGCGGCCGCGCCCGTCTCCCGGAGGGCGATGCCGAGGGGGACGATGCCCGCCAACAGGAAGACGACGTTCCAGTTCACCGCGTCGTACGCCTCGTTCGGCGAGAGGACGCCCGTCACTATCATGGCGACGACGCCCGCGAGGGCGGCGACGGCGATGGGGAGGACGCCGAGGGCGGCCAGTGCGACGACGCCGAACAGGGTGCCGAAGGCGGCGACGGCCGTCGAACTCACGCCGCCCTCGCGCACGCGAGCCATCACCTCGTCGAACACCTCGCCGGTGACGACGAAGTCGTCGTTGTCCGCGAGGAACTCCGCCGCCTCCTCCGTCGTCTGCATCAGGAGGGCGTCGCCGCCTCCCAGTTTCGTCGCGCCGATGCCGTCGCGGACGAGTTCGCCGCCGGCGCTCCGGATGGCGAGGACGGTGGCGTCGTAGCGTTCGCGGAGGCGAGCGGTCTCGACCGTCTCGCCGACCAGCGACGACGAGGGGGGCACGACGAGTTCGACCAGCGTCGAGCGCTCGGGGTTGTCCAGTTCCGCGTCCGTCACCGCCGCCCGCGGGAGGCGGCGGAGCGACCCGAACTCGACGAACCGCTGGATGGTCGGCGGATCGCCGCGGACGGTCAACACGTCGCGGGACCGCAACTCCCGGTCGGACTCCGCGGCGGGGAAGTGGTCCGCCCCCCGCACCACGTCCAACACGTCGAGGCCGAGGTCCCGGCGCGCGTCCTCGGCGACGGACTGCGCGGTGGTGCCGACGAACGGCGACCGGGAGGTGACGAGGACGCGCGCGAGGTACGGTTGCACCTCGTACCGTTCCGTCCGCGACCCCGGCGGGACGCGGGCGGGCAACAGCCACTTCCCGACGGTGAGGAGGTACGCCGCGCCGACGAGGAAGACGACGACGGCCACCGGCGTCAGCAGGAACACGCCGAACGGCCGGCCCAGCAGTTCCGCGGACAACTCGGAGGCGACGAGGTTCGTCGCCGTCCCGAACAGCGTCAGGGTCCCGGCGAGCATCGACGCGTAGGAGAGGGGGATGAGCAGTTTCGACGGCGAGACGCCCGCCTCGTTGGCGAGGTCCGTCACCATCGGGATGAAGACGGCGACGACGGGCGTGTTGTTCACGAGGCCCGCGATGGGTCCCGTGAGGCCGATGATGGCGGCCAGCAGGCGGTTCTCCGACCCGCGGGTGAGGTGGGCGACTTCGACGCCCAGACGGCGGACGACGCCCGTCCGCTCGATGCCGCTACTCAGGATGTACATCGCCAGAATCGTCACCGTCGCCGGGTTCGAGAAGCCCGATAGGCCCTCGACGGCGGACACGCCCGTGAACGGTTCGAGGGCGACGAGGGTGACGACGACGGCGATGGCCGTCACGTCGGGCGACACCGCCTCGGTGACGAACAGGACGACTGCGGCGACGACGATGGCGAAGACGACGAGGACGGAGAGGGAGACGCTCAGGCCGGCCAGTTGCACGGCAGTCGCGGGGACCGTCGAGACCATACGGACCGTCTCACCCCCCGACGGGTTAGCCGTGTCGCCGTGCCGCGGCCACGCCGACGCGTCCGGCGGTGCGTCCACACCGAGGTGCTTTTTCCTCCGCACCGCTATCTGTCGGTCGATGCGCCTCGGAATCCTCGGGACGATTCAACTCGCGGCGACGCTGATATTCGCCGTTCCCGTCGGCGTCTACGGGTTGAACACGCTCCTCGACGGCCAGCAGATACTCGGCGGCGGCCTCCTCGCCGTCGCCGTCCTGATGGTCGTCCTCCCGCACTACCTGACGACGCCGACGGACATCCCCGCGAAAGTCGGCGAATCGGTCGTCGGAAAAGTCGTGAAGACGCCGGACGACGAGGAGTAGCGCCTCCGGCCGCCGGTCGGCGCGCGACTACTCCGTCCGCGGCGTGAACGACCGCGGGTACTCGTGGAGTATCTCGTACCCGTCGTCGGTGACGGCGACCAGTTCCTCCAGTCGGACGCCGCCGCGTTCGGGGTCGTAGACGCCGGGTTCGACGGTGAACACCATCCCCGCGTCGAGTTCCACCGCCTCCCGGAGCGACGGCCCCTCGTGCAGGGAGAGGCCGACGCCGTGGCCCGTGCCGTGGGTGAAGCCCGCCTCGCCCTCGTCGGCGTTCGGGTCGAAGCCGTGGGCGGCGAGTTCGGCGGCGGCCTCCCGGTGGACGGCGTTCGCGTCCGCGCCGGGTGCTATCTCGTCCAGTCCGGCCTTCAGCGCCGCCTCGACGGCGACGTAGGCGCGTCGCTCCCACCCGCCGTCGCTCTCGACGACGTACGTGCGGGACAGGTCGCCGTAGTAGCCGTGGGGGCCGCGCGGCGAGAGGTCCAACAGCACCGTCTCGCCGGGTCGGAGCACGTCCGTGCCGGCGTAGTGCAGGTCCGCGCAGGTCGGTCCCGCGCCGACGACGGTGTTGTCCGCGTCGCGGACGCCGTAGACGGCGAGTTCGGCGTTCACCTGCCGCCGGAGGCGTTCCGTCGAGAGGGGGGCGTCCCGCCAGACGAGTTCGTCGCCCTCGGCGGCGCTCTCGGCGAGAATCTCCTCGGCGCGGGCCATCCCCCGGACGGCGGCGCGTTGGACGCGCCGGAGGCAGTCGAGTTCGGCGTCGGTCTTCGTCAGGCGGGCGTCCGCGACGGCCGTCGTGGACCCGAGTTCGTAGCCCGCGCGTTCGAGGTGGACGGCGGCGTCGTGCGGTATCGACCGCGGGACGAGCAGTGCCCCAGACGCGCCGCACTCGTCGAGGACGTTCGCGGCGCGGACGCCGGCGGGGGCGCCCGCGTCGTCGGTTCGGACCGTCCCGGCGAACTCGCGTTCGGCCTGTTCGCCGAACAGCGATGGCGCGCAGAGCGTCGCCTCCCCGTCGACGTAGACGAACGCGTAGTCGCGGTCCGGCCCCGAAAAGCGGGTGAGGTAGCGCACGTCGTCGTCGAACCGGTCGCCGACGGCGACGAACCCGGCGGCGTCGGCGTCGGCGATTGCGGCGTCGAGGAACGCCGGGTCCGTCTCGGGCGGGGGCAGCGACTCGGGTGCGTCCGGCATCGCCCTACGCTTCGGGCGCCGGCGCGTCGCCCGTCTGCGCCTCCTCCAGCAGTTCCTCGACCGGCGTGTCGCGGACTTCGTTGTGGAGCAGGACGCTCACGGGGAGCGTCGGCGCGCCCTTGATGAGGTTCTCCAGGATGACGAGGCGTTCGCGGGCGCGGGACATCCCGACGTAGAAGACGCGGCGTTCGTTGTCGGTCAGGATGGGGACGGGGTTCGTCGTCGAGGTGAACTCGTCGACGCCGTCGACGTCCTCGTCGTCCACGGAGGCGGCCATCTGTTCGACCACCTTCTCGGTCAGGTCGGTGGAGACGAACACGTGGTCGGCCTCGCGACCCTTCGCGGAGTGGATGGTGCCGACGCGGACGCGGTTGGGGTCCATCCCCTTGTACTCGCCCTCGAAGTAGGCTTCGACGGACTTGCGCTGGAACGACGTCACCTTCCGGACCATGTCGCCCGCGGCGGCCCCGTCGGGGACGAACGGCGCGTGGTCGGTGATGACGTCGGGTTCGACCTCCAGTTCGGTCAGGTCCTCGACGCCCGTCGTCTCCTGCAGGTCGTCGATGTAGTCGAACAGGTCGTCGCGTTCGTTCGACCCGAACGCGGAGTCCTGCAGCATGTCCGCGAGGCGGCGCGCCTCCAGTCCGGTGACGTTCTCCTCGCGTTCGAGTTTCTCGATGGCCTCGACGTACTGCGTGAGGCGGTCGGTCCACATCCGCTGGTCGGTGAGGACGGAGAAGGGGATGCCCAGCGGGAGGAACTCGTCGATGAACTGGAACATCTGGTAGCGCGCGCGGAACAGCAGCATGATGCTCTCGTCGTCCTCGTCCTCTTCGAGGGTGTAGCGGACGTTGCGCGCGAGGTCCAGCATCGACGGCGAGGAGACGCCCTCGACGACGCCGCCCTCCTTGCGCGGGTGCAGGTCCTTCTCCTGCCGCTTGTCGATGTGGCGAATCTCCCTGTTCACCACGTTCAGAATCTTCGAGGGGAGGCGGTAGGAGTTCGGCAGCACCACGTCCTCGTCGCGTTCGGTGTCGAGCAGGAGGTTCGGGTCCGCGCCCTGCCACGCGTAGACGACCTGGTCGTCGTCGCCGGCGATGAGGACGCCCTTCAGGTGGGGGAGCCACTCCTGGTAGACGTCGTACTGCAGGGTCGTGATGTCCTGGAACTCGTCGATGACGAGGTAGTCCACGTTCGGCACGAGCGAGCGCTGTTTCACCCGTTCGAGCATGTCGGCGAAGCCGACCAGCCCGTTGTCGCCCTTGTAGGTGCGCCACCCGCGGATGACGCTCGGCACGTCGATTCGGTCGTCGTCGGAGGGCCACGTCGGCGTGTACTTGTTGCCCTCCTGCGCGTTGGGGTCCACCTCCGGCGGGAGGCGAACCTCCTCGACGTTCCAGTTGAACGGCACGTCGTACCAGTCGGCCACGTCGCGTCGCGTCCGCTGGAGCCACTGGCTCGTGGCGATTATCTTGTTGCCGATGGTGGTCGAACGGGCGGTCCGGCGGCCGGCGCCGCCGTACTCGTCCTCGAACTCGACGCCGTACTCCTCGCAGAACTCCTGTTTGTCGCTCTCGCCCACCACGTCGTTGCGCGAGAGGTCGAGGAGTTCGTACGCCTTCGCGTGCATCGTGGCGACGTTGCCCTGCAACGCCCGCGGCGACACGTCCAGCCGTTCGGCGAGACGCTCTCGAATCTCGGCCGCGGCGGCGCGGGTGTACGAGACGACGAGGATGTCTCGGATCGTCACGTCGTCGTCTTCGAGAATCTCCTCGACCCGGTCGAGGAGTGCCGTGGTCTTCCCGCTCCCCGGCCCACCGAAGAGTCGGGTGACTGTCGCGTCGGAGTCACTCATTGTACCCGTTCACGCCCTTATCCCTGATAAACTGCCTGCTTTCGAGGACTTCTCTACCGGTCGAGTCGCGAGCGAAAGAAGGTGTTCGTCGACGGCGAATCGGCGTCGCGCTAGACTCGCGGGTCCCAGCCGCAGACCGAACAATCGACGGCAGATTCGTCGTGAAGCGCACCGCAGTCCGGACACTGCTTCTTGTTATAGGATGTCTCCCAGTCTTCGTCGGATACTCCGTGTCCGCGGTCGTCCAAGAACTGGTCGAACAGCGCCTCATCGGCGTCTGGTGCTGAGGCCATACGTGGTGTGCTATGCCGTACCACTACTTAGTCTTTGTTGCCCGTCCTCACCGCTCGATAACCGTCCGAAGGAGTAATGAGTCCGGCGCGCGTTCTGGGGGGCCGCTCCCGTCCGTCGGCCGGCCCCCGTCCGACGGCGGAGTCCGCCGTCAGCCGTCGAACGCGCCCGTTCAGAGCCCGTACAGCGACTCGAACTTCGCCGTCGCGTAGTCGCAGAAGGCGTCCGCCGACAGCGACTCGCCCGTCGCCTCCGCGACGAGTTCGTCCGTCGGGTACCGCCGGCCGCGCCGGTGGACGTTCTCGGCCAACCACTCGTGCATCGGTCCGAACTCCCCGTCGCGAATCAGGGCGTCCACGTCGGCCAGTTCCTCGCGCATCGCGGCGTCCAACTGCGCCGCGAGGACGCTCCCGACGGTGTAGTTCTGGAACGCGGCGAGGTAGCCGGCCGTCCAGTGGATGTCCTGCATGCACCCCGCCGCGTCCGTCTCGGGACGGACGCCGAGGTACTCCTCCATCTTGTCGTTCCACACCGCGGGCACCTCCGCCACCTCGATGTCGCCGCCGAGGAGGGCCTTCTCCGTCTCGAACCGGACGAGGATGTGCAGGTGGTACGTCAACTCGTCCGCCTCGACGCGAATCACGTTGTCCGGCTTCACCCGGTTGACCGCGGCGTAGGCCGCCTCTGCGCTCGCCTCCGAGCCGAGTCGGTCGTTCACGACGCCGACGAACCCCTCCCAGAACGGGCGCGTCCGGCCGACGTGGTTCTCGAAGAACCGCGACTGGGACTCGTGGACGCCGTGACTCCCCGACTCGCCCAACGGCGTCGCGTAGCGGTCCTGCGGCAGGCCGAGGTTGTACGTCGCGTGGCCGAACTCGTGCATCGTCGAGGTGAGGCCCGCGAGGGGGTCGGACTCGTCGAACCGCGTCGTCACGCGGCAGTCGAACTGCGTCCCGAACGTGAACGGGTGCGCCGACGTGTCGAGTCGCCCTCGCGCCCAGTCGTAGCCGAGGCGGTCCAGCACGTCCTCCGAGAGGGCGTACTGCGCGTCCTCGTCGTACGCGCCGTCGAACGGCGTCGGCAGTTCGTCCGCCGCGCGAATCTCGTCGACGAGGGGGACGATGGTCTCCTTCAGGTCCGCGAATATCTCCTCGACCGTCGAGAGGGGCAGGTGCGGTTCGGAGTCCCCGTAGATGGCTTCGAACGGGTGGACGTCCGGGTCGAGGTGCGCCGCGCGTTCGCGGTAGAGGTCGACGATGCGTTCGAGGGTGGGCGCGAGGGCGTCGAAGTCGTCGTCGGCCTTCGCGTCCACCCACGTCTCGTGCGCCCCGGACTCGACGCGCGATATCTCGGCGACGAGTTCGTCCGGCACGCGGACGGCGCGTTCGTGCTGTCGGCGAATCTCTCGCACCGCGGCCCGTTCGTCGGCCGCCAGCGACTCCTCGTCCACCTCGGCCAGCAGTCGGCCGAGTTCGTCGGCGGTCAACAGGTCGTGTTCGACCGAGGAGAGCGTCGACCGCTGTTCGGCGCGGGCGGGCGTCCCGCCTTCGGGCATCACGGTCTGCTGGTCCCACATCAGCACGCCGTCGGCGTGGCGGACGTTGGAGACGCGTCGGTAGCGGTCGAGGAGGGCGTCGTACGTGTCGCTCGTGGACATGCCTCGTCGGTCTCGCCGCGAGCGTATCAATCTCCGTCAGCCGGCAGTCCGCGAGAGAAAGGGGTCGACGGAGGGAGTGCCGAGGAGGGGTTACGCGTCGATGTCGTACAGGTCGCCGTACTTCTCGGTCACGTAGTCGGTGAACGCGTCGGCGGTGAAGTCCTCACCGGTCGCCTGCACGACGAGTTCGTTCGTCTCGTAGCGGCGTCCGTGCCGGTGGACGTTCTCGGTCAGCCACTCGTGGAGGGGTTCGAAGTCGCCCTCGGCGATGTGGTCCTCCAAGTCGTCGATGTCGTCCTCGGCGGCCGCGTACAACTGCGCGGCCATCACGGACCCGAGCGAGTACGTCGGGAAGTAGCCGAAGTTGCCGTGACTCCAGTGGATGTCCTGCAGACAGCCCTCGGAGTCGGACTCGGGGCGGACGCCGAGGTACTCCTCGTACTTGTCGTTCCACACCTCGGGCACCTCCTCGACGTCGATGTCGCCGGCGATGAGTGCGCGCTCTATCTCGAAGCGGACGATGATGTGCAGGTGGTAGGTCAACTCGTCCGCCTCGACGCGGACGAGGTTGTCGTCGTACACCTGGTTGGCCGCCTCGTACGCCTCCTGCAGCGTCACGTCCTCGGCCTTCGGGAAGTGCTCCTTGAAACTGGGGAGCAGGACGTTCCAGAACGCCTCCGACCGGCCGACGTGGTTCTCCCAGAGGCGAGACTGCGACTCGTGGACCGAGAGGTTGCGGTCCTCGCCCAGCGGCGTCGCGTAGTGCTCGTCCGGCAGGCCGAGGTTGTACGTCGCGTGGCCGAACTCGTGGACCGTCGAGAACAGCGAGCCGAGGGGGTCCGTCTCGTCGAAGCGCGTCGTCACGCGGGCGTCGAACATCGTCCCCGAGGAGAACGGGTGCGACGACGTGTCCATGCGGCCGCGCTCCCACGGGTAGCCCAGCGTCGAGAGCACGTCGCGGCAGAGTTCCTCCTGGTCGCCCTCGGGGTAGTCGCCCTCGCGGGTGAACGCGTCGGTGGCGATGTCGTCGCCCTCCTCGCGAATCTGCTCGATCATCGGCACGAGGGTGTCGCGGAGTTCGTCGAGAATCTCCTCGGCCTGTTCGAGGGGGAGACACGGCTCGAAGTCCTCGAACAGCACCTCGTAGGGGTCCTTGTCGGGGTCGATGTGCTCGGCGTACTCGCGCTTGAGTTCGACGTGCTTCTCGAGGTACGGCGCGAACGTCGAGAAGTCGTCCTCGGCCTTCGCCTCCTCCCACGCCGGGAGCGCCTCCGAGGAGGTGGTCGAAATCTCCTCGACCAGTTCGGAGGGGACGCTCACCGCGCGGTCGTACTCGCGGCGAATCTCGCGGACGACGGCCGCCTGCTCGTCGGTCAGGTCGGCGTCTTCGAGTTCGTCCAACTGCTCGCCCACCTCGTCGTCGGTGAGCAGTTCGTGCGACAGCGACGACAGCGTCGACAGTTGCTGGGACCGGGCCGGGTTGCCGCCCTCGGGCATCATCACCTGCTGGTCCCACGACAGCAGTCCGCCCGCGTTGCGGACGTTCGCCACGCGTTTGTACGTCTGGAGGAGGTCCGTGTACGCGTCCGGTGCCGACTCCGAGTCGGAGCCTGCGGCTTCAGTTGCCATATCGAATCGAAACACGTCCTGCGTAATCAACCATGTGTATCCGGACGGGCGGACCGGTTCGTCGCGCGACCGGCCGCCGCCTCAGTCGCGTTCGACGGCCGTCTCGGGGGACGCGTCGGAGACGCGGGCGGTAGCGCCGGGTCCGCCGCCGCGTTCTACGGGAACCTCTGCGCTCTCGGTCAGGCGTCCGGCCACGACTCCGCCGCGCCGCGGTATATCTCGTAGCATCGCTCCAACACCGACAGCGAGACGCTCTCGTCCTTCGTGTGCGCCTCGCCGGGTTCGGAGGCGCCGCAGATGACGCACGTCGTCCCCGCGCCCGCCAGCCACCCGGCGTCCGTCGCGTGCGGTTTCGTCACCAGTTCCGGGGAGTTCTCCTGCGCCGCCGTCGCCGCGTCCAGCACCGTCTCGGCGAACGCCTCGTCGTCGCACGCCATCGGCGGCAGGTCCTGTTCGAGCACCCACTCGACGCCCTCGACCGACTCGACCCGCGACAGGTCGGCGTACTCGCCGGGGACGGTCCGTTCGTCCACCGTCACCTCGCAGCGCTCGGGGACGACGTTCCACGCCGACCCGCCGTCTATCTCGGTGACGACGACGCTCCCGGACAGTCGCTCGCCGAACACGTCGGCCGTCGGCACGTCGAGGTCGCGAATCACGTCGACGGCGTCGCAGGCGCGGTACACCGCGTTCACGCCGGCCTCGGGTTCGCTCGCGTGCGACGCCGACCCGCGGGCGACGACGGTGGAGGCGCGGCGGCCCTTGTGGGCCACCACCACGTCGGTCACGTCGTCGCCGGAGTAGTTCGTCGACCCCTCGCCGACGATGGCGTAGTCGGGGACGAACCCGTCCTCGATCGCGCCGCGGGCGCCCTCCCCGCCCGTCTCCTCGCCGACGAACGAGACGAAGACGAGTTCGCCCGCCGGGTCGGCGTCGCGGAAGGCGAGCATCGACGCCGCGACGGCGCCTTTCATGTCCGCCGTCCCGCGGCCGTACAGGCGGCCGTCGCGTTCCTCGACGACGTACTCCCCCGCGTCCTCCTGCGACTCGTCCGGCGGCACCACGTCGTGGTGGCCGACGAGTGCCAGCGACGTTCCCTCGCCCTTCCGGGCGACGACGTTGCCGTGGTCGTCGCGCGTCACGTCCGCGTCCGTCTCCTCGCGAAGCCACCGTTCGATGGCGTCCCCGCAGGCCGTCTCGTCCTCGTGGCTCGGGACGGAGACGAGTTCGCGGGTGAGGTCGGTCAACTCCTGCATACTCGCACGACAGTCGCGGACGGCATAAGTCTCTCCCGCGCGGAACAAGGGGACGCCGCGGCGACGCGACGACGGCGCGACGACGCGACGGCGTGCGGTCGGGGGACTCCCCCGGCGCGTACGGACGGCGGTCTCAGTTCACGTCGTTGTACATCTCGTCGATGACGTCCTCGACGTCGGGCGCGCCGCCGTCGGGTTGCTCGGCGGTGTAGGAGTACTCCGACTTCCCGTCCGCCGAGGGACCGGTCGTCCACGGCTGTTCGGGGTCCGCACGCTCCTCGCGCGTCGTGGACATGAACGTGTAGTTGTAGTCCTGGTTCTCCTTCTCCTGCGGGAAACTCGCGGGCACCGGGAGGTGGTCGTCGAAGGAGTCCAGCACCGAGTGCCACTGGTTCTGGTGCATCGTGTCGCGGGCGATGAGGTACTCCAGCATGTCCTTCATGCCGGGGTCGTCGGTGAACTCGTAGAGGCGCGTCGCCAGCGTCCGCCCGGTGGACTCGGCCATGACGTTGGCGTACATGTCCGCGGCGAGGTTCCCGCTGGCCACCACGTAGTTCCCGGTGAACGGCACGCCGTTCGAGTCGACGGGCATGGCGTGCAGGCCCGCCGAGAGCGCCTGACGGGGCTGTCCGCTTCGCATCATCTCGTCGATGATGTCGTCGTCGCGCGCGGCCTCGCGCCGGGAGTGGGAGGCGCCTTCGAGGTTCTTGGCCACCGCCGTCGCCAGCATCTCGATGTGGCCCATCTCCTCCATCGCCGTCTCCATCAGGAGCGTCTTGTACTCCGACATCTCGCTCGGCACGGCGAACGACTGGAACATGTACTGGAGGGCGACGCGCATCTCCCCTTCGGCCCCGCCGATGGCCTGTTGGAGCATCTTCGCGAACTGCGGGTCGGGGTCCTCGACTTCGACGTCGTACTGCAGTCCCTGTTCGTGGAAGAACATGACTTCTAATTCTCCCCGGCAAGTTCACAAAAATAAATTGGCCAAAATGAACAATTTTCTCTACGAACGGACGACTCCCCGTCTCGGTCCGCCTCTACTCCCTCGTTCGCGTGGGCCGATATCGAAACTCAGAACTGGACAATCCGCTGTCACCGGCGCAGAACGGCCGGAACCGGACAGTTATCATCAACTGAGAATCTGAGCCACGTTATGAATATCTCCGGGAAGACACCCGGGTATGAGTCCACTCGACGCGTACGAACGGCTCCTGTGGGGGACGATGGACGTGCTGGGCGTCTCCCGGTCCGTCTCCCGAAAGGTCCTGACCGCCGTCGCCATCCAGTTCGGCATCTCGGTTGCGCAGGTAGCGCTCCCGGCGTTCGTCTCCGGTTCGACGCAGACGGCGCTGTCGGCGGCCCTGTTCGCCGCCGCCCTCGTCGCGTTCGGAAACACCGTCCTCGTCGTCCGCCGCGACGTGGTCCAGCCCATCACCCGCCTCTCGGCGTCGGCCGCCGCCGTCGCCGACGGTGACCTCTCGACGCCGCCGCCGTCGGTCGCCGGAGACGACGAAATCGCCCGCCTCGCCGCCGACTTCGACGACATGCACGCGCACCTCGAAACCGTCTCGGCGCAGGCGACGGCGCTCGCGGACCGGGAGTTCGACGACCCCGTCCTCGAGGAGTCGCTCCCCGGCGCGTTCGGCGACGCACTCGACCGCATGGCGGCGGACCTCGCCTCGCACACGCGCAACCTCCAGCGACTCGTCGACGCCTTCGGCGAGGCGACGGAGCGTGCGGCGGCGGGCGACCTCACGGCCCTCGTGCCCGTCGACGACGTCGGCGAGGAGAACGACCGGTACGTCGAGGTGGCCCGGTCGTACAACGAGTTCGTCCGCGAACTGTCCGACACCATCGCGGAGGTCCAGTCGTTCGCGGCCGACGTCGCCGCGATGAGCGACGAGGCCCAGACCAGCATCGAACGCGCGAACGAGGCCAGCGGTGCGGTGGCGTCGGCCGTCACGGAGATATCCGACGGCGCGGACCGGCAGACCGAACACCTCCAGACCGTCGCCGACGAACTCTCGACGCTCTCGGCGACCGTCGAGGAGATAGCCGCCTCGGCCGAGAACGTGGCCGAGACGGTCGACACGGCGGCGGAACGCGGTCGCGACGGCCGCGACATCGCCACCGAGGCGATGAGCGAACTCGACGCCGTCGAGTCGCGCATCGACGAGACGGCGTCGGCCGTCGTCGCCCTCGGCGAGCGAATCGAGGAGATAGACGAGATAGCCGAGTTCATCGACGACGTCGGCTCGCAGACGGACCTGCTCGCCATCAACGCGGCCATCGAGGCCGCGCACGCCGGCGAGGCGGGCGACGGCTTCGGCGTCGTCGCCGAGGAGGTGAAAGCGCTCGCCGAGGAGACACGCGAGTCCGCCGACGAGGTGTCTGCGCTCATCGCGGACGTGACCGAGCGGTCGGAGGAGACGCTCGAAACCGTCCGCGAGACGAACCGGCAGGTGGCCGCCAGCGTCGAGACGGTGGAGACGGCCATCGAGGAGTTCGAGGCCATCGTCGCGGCCGTCGAGGACGTGAACGCGAGCGTCCGCGAGGTGAGCGACGCGACGGACCAGCAGGCGACGTCCTCGCAGGACGTGGCCGCCCGCGTGGACGAGGTGGCGAACATCTCCGAGGAGACGGCCGCGCGCACCGACTCCGCCGAGGAGGCGGCGACCCAGCAGGCGGAGTCCGTGGACGACATCGCCGACCGCACCCGGTCGCTCTCCCAGCGAGCCACGGAGTTAGAGCGACTCGTCGGGTCGTTCGAACTCGTCGAGGACGCCGACGGCCGACCGGCCGGCGTCGCCGCGACGGCGGACGACTGACCGCGTGACGGCGCGCCCGCGAACCGTCGCCGTTCGACCATCTATACCCTTATCCGTGTTCCGCTCGAACCGCCGCGTATGAAGATAGTGCCGGACACGAGCGCGGTCATCGACGGTCGCGTGTCCGAGCGAGTCGAGTCGGACGACGAGGTGACGACTATCTGCGTCCCCGAAGCCGTCGTCGGCGAACTCGAATCGCAGGCGAATCAGGGGTACGACACCGGCTGGGAGGGCCTCTCGGAACTCCAACGCCTCGCCGAACTCGCCGACGACGGCGTCGTGACCGTCAAGTACGTCGGTCGTCGCACGAAACCGAGCGAGGCCACGGGCGCACACGAGGGCGACATCGACGCCGTCATCCGCGACGTGGCCGAGGAACAGGAGGCGACGCTCCTGACGAGCGACCAGGTGCAGGCCGAAGTCGCGCGGGCGAAGGGCATCGACGTGGAGTTCGTCGAGGCGCGAACCCGCGGGTCCGGCGACCTCGTCATCGAGGAGTTCTTCGACGACCAGACGATGTCGGTCCACCTCAAGACCGGGACGAAGCCGAAGGCGAAACGCGGTGCCATCGGCGAGATGCACTACCAGACCATCGACGAGGAGGTGTCCGACGAGGAGACGATGAAGGCGTGGGCCGACGACATCGAGAACTCCGCGCGCGCCTCCCCCGACGGCTTCGTCGAACTGTCCGAACCGGGCATGAACATCGTCCAGTTCCGCGACTACCGCATCGCCATCGCCCGCCCGCCGTTCGCCGACGGCATCGAGATAACCGCCGTCAGGCCCATCGTCAAGACCGACCTCGACGAGTACGAGTTCGCGGACGAACTCCGCGACCGACTCGCCGAACGCCAGCGCGGCGTCCTCATCTCGGGGTCGCCCGGCGCGGGGAAGTCCACGTTCGCGCAGGCCGTCGCCGAGTTCCTGAACGACAGCGACTACGCCGTGAAGACGATGGAGAAACCGCGCGACCTGCAGGTCGGTCCCGAAATCACGCAGTACACCGCCCTCGGCGGGCAGATGTCGAAGACGGCCGACTCGCTGCTCCTCGTTCGCCCCGACTACACCATCTACGACGAGGTGCGGAAGACGGACGACTTCGAGGTGTTCGCGGACATGCGCCTCGCCGGCGTCGGTATGGTCGGCGTCGTCCACGCGACGCGCGCCATCGACGCCCTCCAGCGACTGGTCGGCCGCGTCGAACTCGGCATGATTCCGCAGGTGGTCGACACCGTCGTCTACATCGAAGACGGCCGCGTCGACACCGTCTACGACGTGCAGACGCAGGTGAAGGTGCCCGAGGGACTCACGGCGGAGGACCTCGCCCGCCCGGTCATCCAGGTGACGGACTTCGAGACGAACACGCCCGCCTACGAGATTTACACGTTCAACCGACAGGTCGTCACCGTCCCCCTCGGCGAGGAGGCGGAGGGCCGCGACGAGACGGGCGTGAGTCGCCTCGCGCGACAGGAGATAGAGCGCGAGATTCGCTCCATCGCCCGCGGCCACGTCGAGGTCGAACTGCAGGGACAGGACAAGGCGACGGTGTACGTCGACGAGGACGACATCTCCTACGTCATCGGGAAGGGCGGCGGCCGCATCTCGGACGTCGAGGACCGTCTCGGCATCGACATCGACGTGCGGACCCACGACGAGAACCCGGCCCAGTCGGGGTCGGGGTCGGCGTCCCAGTCGTCGGCCGACGAGGGCGAAGTCGTCACGCCCGAGGTCACCTCCCGGCACGTCGTCGTCCGGATGGACGAACACGTCGGCGAGACGGTGGAGGTGCGCGCCGACGGCGACTACCTGTTCACCGCCACCGTCGGCCGCGGCGGCGACATCCAGGTGTCGCGCGGCAGCGCCATCGCCGACGAACTCGAACAGGCCATCGACCGCAAGCAGCGCATCACCGTCCACCCGGCGTAGGCGTCTCAGCCGGCAGTCTCGCTCGGGTGCTCGGAGTTCATCGACGCGGACCACCGGCCGAGCGTGTGACGTATCTGTCTCCCGGTAGTACCGCAAGAGGATGTCGGAGGAGTCTCCGCGCCGACTGCTACTCGTCGCCGTCTCGGTCGGTCTCGCGGCGTCTGCACAGACCTATCGCGTACTCGCCGGCGAGGGCGGTATCTGGGCGGTCACGGCTCTCGTCGGCCTCTCGCTCGTCGCTCTCGCCTCGGGGTGGCAGCTCTGGTCCCGGCGACGGTGACGGCAGTTTCCCGCTCGCTTCGCTCGCGTTTTCCGATTTCAGCAACCCACCGCTCACGGGCTTTGCCCGTTCGCCACGAGGCAGTTTCCCGCTCGCTTCGCTCGCGTTTTCCGGTTTCAGCAACCCACCGCTCACGGGCTTTGCCCGTTCGCCACGAGGCAGTTTCCCGCTCGCTTCGCTCGCGTTTTCCGATTTCAGCAACCCACCGCTCACGGGCTTTGCCCGTTCGCCACGAGGCAGTTTCCCGCTCGCTTCGCTCGCGTTTTCCTGCCTCGCCGAAAGAGAGAAGTTGTCGCCGTCAGCGTGGTCGTGAGCCGATGCCGTCGCACCCGTGCCAGTCGGGATTATTCGGCGCAGCAGGCCTCTGCCTCGTCCGCGTCGCTCTCCGAAGGACGTTCCGGAGCCGCGTCGGTGAGTTGGTAGAGGTTCTGTCGCGCGTCTGCGAAGTAGACGTCTTCGTCGACGACGCCGATTCCCTCGAGTCGTTCGAGTGCGTACCGGACCGTCCGAGCCGACAGCATCGACTCCTGGACGATTCCCTTCTGCGTCAGGGGTCCGTTGTATTCGAGCACTTTGAAAACTAACTTCGCACTCGGAGGGAGGTCGTCGAGACTCTCCTGTTCTGCCTCAGCCATCGTTACGAATCGAAACGTCGAAACGCCATAAACCTTCGTGGATGACGGCGCGAACGTGTCCTCTGAGAGACAGTAGTCGTCACCGAAAGCGCCCCCCGTTCGGCGCGTGCGGGAACGAACGCCTTTTGATGCCGGGTATCGGAGTCGTACCCATGGCAACGGAAACGCAGACGGGCCTCTCCGGTCACATGCGGGGGGTCACGGTCACCACACTCGCCTGTCTCGCCGGCATCGGTGCCGCGTTCGGGTCGGGCGCGTTGGTCGGCTTAGGGGCGACACCCGTGGCCGAGGCGGCGACGAATCAGCAGACGCTGGCCGTCCTCGGCGCGTTCGTCCTCGCGCAGTTCCCCCTCCTGCGCGTCGTCGGCGTGGACGTGGGCGACTTCGGCGCGAAGGACTACCTCTACGTCGTCTTCATGACGTTCACGCTGTGGTACATCTCGTACGGCATCATGCTCACGTCGGGCGTCTCCCTGTAATTCATGGCGGACGACAGCATCGCGGTCGTCGACCTCGACCGGTGTCAACCGGACCGCTGCAGTTACGAGTGCGCCAACTACTGCCCCCCGAACCGGACGGGCAAGGAGTGCATCGTCACGCGCGGCGACTACTACGAGGAGGACGAACCGTACGACGGCGGCCCGGACCAGATTCGAATCTCCGAGGAGGTCTGCCTCGGCGAGACGTGCGGCATCTGCGTCGAGAAGTGTCCGTTCGACGCCATCGAGATAATCAACCTCCCCACGGAACTGCAGGAGGACCCGGTCCACCGCTACGGCGAGAACGCGTTCGCCCTCTACGGCCTGCCGGTCCCCGAACCGGGTTCTGTGACGGGCATCCTCGGCCCGAACGGCATCGGGAAGACGACGGCCGTCCGCGCCCTCGCGGGCGAGATGGTTCCCAACCTCGGCGACTACGGCGAGGAGGCGACGTGGGAGGCCGTCCTCGAACGGTACCGCGGGACGGAGTTGCAGAACTACATCGAACGCGTCCGCGAGGAGAAGGTCTCCATCGCGCGCAAACCGCAGTACGTCGACCAGATTCCCAAGCAGTTCGACGGCGTCACGAGCGAACTGCTGGAGGCGACGGACGAACGCGGCAAACTCGACGAGTACGTCGAGCGACTCGGCATCGCGCCCGTCGTCGACCAACCGCTCGACACCCTCTCGGGCGGCGAACTCCAGCGCGTCGCTCTGGCGGCGACGATGGCGCGCGACCGGGACTTCTACTTCCTCGACGAGATTACGCCGTACCTCGACATCGGCCAACGCGTCACGGCCGCGCGTCTCATCCGCGAACTCGCGGAGGAGGAGGACAGGGCCGTTCTCGCCGTCGAACACGACCTGGCCATCCTCGACCTTCTCGCCGACACGCTCCATATCGCCTACGGTGAACCCGGCGCGTACGGTGTCGTCACGGACCCCAAGTCCGTCCGCAACGGCATCAACGAGTATCTCAAGGGCTACCTCTCGAACGAGAACATGCGGATTCGCCCCGACGAGATAACGTTCCACGAACACGCGCCGCGGGAGACGGCCAAGAGCGACCCCCTCGTGGACTACCCCGCACTGGAGAAGTCCTACGGCGAGGGCGAGTTCTCGCTCGAAGTCGAACCCGGCACTATCTACCACTCCGAGGTGCTGGGCATCGTCGGCCCGAACGGCATCGGGAAGTCCACGCTGGCGAAGATGTTCGCCGGGTCGCTCGACCCCGACGTGGGCGAACTCGACTTCCGCCTCGACATCGCGTACAAGCCGCAGTACATCGAGATAGACCAGCCGATGCGGGTGGACGCGTTCCTCTCGTCCATCACGGACGACTTCGGCACCTCCTACTGGAAGACCGAAGTCGCCAACCCGCTCCAACTCGGCCGCATCATGGAGCGCAACCTCGACGACCTGTCGGGCGGCGAACGACAGCGCGTCGCCATCGCGGCGACCCTCTCGGAGGACGCCGACCTGTACGTGCTGGACGAACCCTCCGCCCACCTCGACGTCGAGCAACGCGTGCAGGCGACGACGGCCATCCGCCGGTACGCCGAGAACCACGACGCGACGGTGATGGTCATCGACCACGACATCTACATGATCGACCTGCTGGCGGACCGCCTGATGGTGTTCGACGGCGAGTCCTCCGTCCACGGGCACGCCGGGACGCCGCAGGAGATGCGCGCGGGGATGAACGACTTCCTCTCGGACCTCGACATCACGTTCCGCCGCGACGAGCGCACGCAGCGACCCCGCATCAACAAGCCCGGGTCGCAACTCGACAGCAAGCAGAAACGCGAGGGCGAGTACTACTACTCGTCTACGAACTGACCGGTCGACTCTCCGTTCTCTCCGCCTTTCCGAGGGGTGGCCTCAAACGTTAACGGTGCGCCGCGTCGACTACCTGTATGAAGACTGACCGACTCAAGAGCGCGCTGAGCGGGAACGAGATGCGAACGCTGAGCGTGGCGATACCGCTCTTGCAGGCCGTGTTCGCGCTCCTCCGGAAGAGGCCGAAGCGGGCGCTCCTCCTCGTCGGCGTCGCCCTCGTCTCGAGCCGGTCGACCAAACTCGGTACGGTCGCGCAGGTCCTCCTCCGGTTCCTCAGCCGCCGCTGACGCCCGATGAGCGGTTCTCGCGACATTTCGTTCGCCCGAAGCCTCAGAGAGTGGTGGCTCGTCAACGGCGACCGACTGGCCGTCGCGGCGGTCCTCCTCGCCGTCGTCTTCGCCGGGTCGCTGTGGCTGACGCTCTCGGAGGTGCTCCGCATCGGCGAGGGCAGTTACATCCCGACGCTCCTCGGAAGCGGCGTCCTCTCGGGCCTCGCCACCATCATCACCGTCACGCTCTCCATCAACCAGCTCATCCTCTCGCGCATCTTCGGCGCGCCGAACGACCTGAACGACCGCCTCGACGCGACGCTGGACTTCCGGCGTGACGCCGCGGCGGTCCTCGACGTCACCACCGTCTCGAACGACCCGGGCACGTTCCTCGTGGAGATATCCGAGGCGGTGCGGGACCGGGCCTCCGCGCTCGAAGTCGAGGTGGCCGAAGTCGGCGACCCCTCCGACGGCGCGGTGCGGTCGTACGCCGAGGAGTTGCAGACGTACGCCGAGCAGTTCGGCGACGCCGACGACGAGAACACGACGATGGACGTCCTCTCTCGGACGCTCTCCTCGGAGTACGCCGAGCAGATGACCGCGACGCGCCACCTCAGAGAGGAGTTCGGCGACGACCTCTCCGCCGAGGCCGAAGCCGCGCTCGACGACCTGTACGACCTGCTCCGTGCCGTCGCCATCACTCGACAGTTCCTCAAGACGATGGCGCTCCAGCAGGACCTCGCGCTCCTGTCGAAGCGGCTCATCTACTCGGGTCTGCTCGCCCTCGCCGCGGCCGTCGTGACGGTGCTCCTCTACACCAGTCAGCCGTCGGTGGCCGTCCCCGCCACGCTCCTGCCGTGGGTCGTCAGCGCCGCGTTCGTCGTCGTCTTCGCGCCGATGGCGATTCTCGTCGCCCACATCTTCCGCGTCGCCACCGTCACGCGCTACACCGTCTCCGTCGGCCCGTTCGTCCCGCCCGAGGAGCAGACGGACATCGGTCGGTTCTGAGGCGGCGGCCGGCGGGTCACTCGGGCGACGGCGCGGTCGCCACCACGCCGCCGGTACCGTCCTCCTCGTCGGCTCCCGTCTCTTCGCCGGTTCGACTCTCCTCGCCGTCGCCGACTCGGAGCCCGTAGCCGAACGCCCGTATCGTCTCGGCGTTCGTCCGCACGTGGTCGGTGACGCGTGGGAGTCGCAGTTCGCCGCCGGCGAGGGCGACCCACAGGAGCAGTTGGTCGCCGAGGTGTTCGTCCACCGGCGCGCCCGTCGCCCGCCACGACCGGAACGCCTCGACGGCCCGGCCGGCGACGTCCTCGGACGGGAGGCCGCGCTCTCCGACCGCGTCGAACCCCGCCCGCGACGACCCGCAGTCGGCGACGAGGGTGACGACGGCGCCCGGACAGTCCGATTCGACGTACCGCGCCGTCGCCTTCACCGGCCGCTCGGCCGTTCCCGCGCCGCCCAGTCGCTCACGGACGGCGTCGGCCATCCGCTCGGCCACCGACGCCGATTCGAGCGACTCCGAGGCGACGGCGGACGCCGAGAGGCGTTCGACCGGGCCGCGGTTCGACAGGCGGAGTTCCGACGGCGACGACGGCCGGAGCGTCAGCGTGAGACGGCCGCCGCCCGCGGGGTAGAACCCGCGCCGGTGGACGCTCAGGTCGGCGCGCACGCCGACGGCCCGCAGGAGGGGAAGTTTCACGTGGCGGAGGAAGTCCGCCGGCGGCGACCACTTCACGTCCGTCCCGCCGCGGACGGTGAGCGTGAGCGGTCGGTCGAGTGCGACGGCCAGCGGTGCGACGGCGTCGCAGACGAGGGTCGCGCTCCCCGCCGACCCGACGTCCACCGTGAACGTGCCGCCGCGGACCGCCTCCGGGGCGAACGAGAAGGCGTCGCTCTCCCGTTCGACGCCGTCGAGCGTCGCGTCCGTCGCCGCGCCGACGGCCTCGACGGCGGCGACGTGTTGCGGTCGGAGCCCCCGGTTCGGGCGGCTCCCCCGGACGTTCTCGACGCGAATCGCCTGCCCCGTGAGGGCGGACAGCGAGAGCGCGGTTCGGACGAGTTGGCCGCCGCCGTCGCCGCCGTCGAGTTCGAGCATCTATCGGACGACGGTGACGGGGACGGTGGCGCGCTGGACGATGCTCTTGGCGACGCTGCCGACCATCCCCTCGACGCGACGGGAGAGGCCGCGGTGGCCGACGACGATGCCGTCCACGCCGTTCTCCTCGGCGTAGGACGGAATCGTCTGCGCGGGGTCGCCCCACAGCATCACCGTCTCGACGGAGACGCCGGACTCCCGGGCGCGTCCCTCGGCGGCCGCCAGTATCTCCTCGCCGCGTTCCTCGGCGGCGTCGGGGTCCTCTCGGTACATCTCGTCGCCATCTTCGGCGACGACTCTGGGTTCGACCGAGTAGACGACCGACAGCGTCGCGTCGAGACGCGTCGCGAGCATCAGCGCGTGGTCGAGTGCCTTCTCCCCGGGTTCAGAGCCGTCGACGGCCACGACGTAGTGCATCGTTTCACCGTCTGCAATAGGGCGGCGGGGTGCTTATGTGTGGCTGTGGTACGGGCGCGCCAATCCCGTCGCTGCCCCGCGGTACGGGTGCGGGTACGGATGCGATGGGTTCGCGGAGAACGACCGGACGCCTCAGTGGACCAGTCGGCTACAGGTGCCGCAGAGGTGTTCCTCCTTCACGTCCACCTCGCGGACCGTGGGGGAGAAGGACATGACGCACTTCGAGTTGTCGCAGTGTTCGAGTCCGAGCGTGTGGCCGATTTCGTGGACGACTTCCTTCCGGACCCGGTCGGAGAACACCTCGGCCTGCGGCTTGGTCGAGATGCCGCCGTCGGAGGACGTCTGGAGCCGATACGTCGAGATGACCGACCCGTTTCCGTTGAGATAGGCGAGTCCGAAGACGTAGTTTCGACGCCGGTAGTAGAGGTCCTGCGCCGTGATACCGATGTTCTTCTCGCCGCTGCCGACCCGACTCGCGAGTTCGATGAACTGCTCCGCTCGATACTGGTTCCGGCCGCGGTCGAACGCGCCTTCGGGGATGGACTGCTCGCTGTGGACGGTGACGTCGCAGTCGTAGACGCCGCGGAGGGCCGCAGAAGCCTCGCGCTTCACCTGCGCAGGGAGGTCCCCGATAGGCACGATATCGACAAGCATGAAAGTTGTTAAGCGGGGCGGTGTCATAAATATCCCGCCGTGGAATCCCCAGTTCGAGACGCTCTTACTGCACGTCTCTCGGAGTACGAGCGACTCACGGAGGTCGGGGTCGGCCGCCGTCCGGCGGTGGCCGTCGCCCTCGCCGCCGCCGGGTCGGCGGTGACCGTCACGGACGTCCACCCGTTCGACGTTCCCCCCGAACTCCGCTTCGTCGAGGACGACGTCGTGGCCGCGAGCGAACGCGCAGACCCCGGCCCGGCGTACCGCGCCGACGCCGTCTACGCACTGAACCTCCCGCCCGAACTCCACCGGCCGGTCCGCGACGTGGCTGCCGCCGTCGACGCGGACTTCCTGTTCACCACGCTCGGCTTCGACGCGCCCGCCGTCCCCTGCGACGCCGAGACGCTGGCCGACGGCGCCGAGACGCTGTACGTCGTCGCCTGCGACGACCGTCCGAAAGGACAACGCTAACGGTTCCGCCCCGCCGCCTCTCGGTATGCACGCAGACGCAGTCGTCCTCGACGTGGACGGCGTCCTCGTCGACGTGGCCGACTCTTACCGCCGCGCAATCGTCGAGTCGATAGCGCGCCTGTACGACCGGACCATCGACAAGGCCGACGTCCAACGGTTCAAGGACGCCGGCGGCTTCAACAACGACTGGGAACTGACGGACGCCGCCGCGCTCTGTCTCCTCGTCGACGACCGAGCGCCGATGTCGGTCGCCGAGTTCACCGACCGCATCCACGACCGCGGCGGGGGACTCGCCGCCGCCGAAGCCGTCGCCGAGGCCCACCTCGACCCCGACGACTACGCGGCCGTCAGCGAGGCGTGGGACCGCGAGGGCCTCCGCGAGGCGTTTCAGGCGCTCTACCTCGGAACGGACCGCTACCGCGAACTGGAGGGCGGGGACCCGCCGTTCGAGGCCCCGGGCTACATCCACGACGAACCGGTCATCGTCGAGGGAGAGACGCTCGACTACCTCACCTCCAACCACCGCGTCGGCGTCCTCACCGGCCGCCCCGCCGCCGAGGCGGACATCGCCCTCTCGCGCGCCCGTCTGGCCGTCCCCGAGGACCACCGGTTCACGATGGACGACTGGGAGGAGGGCAAGCCTCACCCCCGCGCCCTCACGACGCTGGCGGACCGCCTCGACGCCGAGAGCGTCGTCTTCGTCGGCGACACCCTCGACGACGTGCGGACCGCCGTCAACGCCGCCGAGGCGGACGCCGGCAGGACGTACCACGGCGTCGGCGTCCTCACGGGCGGCCTGACCGGCGAGGCGGGCCGCGAGAAGTACGAGGCGGCGGGCGCGGCGGCCGTCGTCGACTCGGTGAACGACCTGCCGGACCTGCTGACCGCTCAGGAGTGACCGGTGGGCGTGAACAGGCGTACATTTAGGCCGACGGCGGCCCGACCCGAGAACATGGACGCGCTTCGTCTCGAACACCTCGTCTGGGCCGCCCTGTTCGGTCTGGTCGTCGCGGCACCGCTCGGGTTCTTCCTCGCGCCGGACCCGACGGGTTTCGTCCCGTTCGCCCTCGCTGCACTCGCGTTCGTCGTCGCCGTCCCGTTGGTGTTCCGCGCGTTCGCGTTCGCCGCGTCGCCGACGGCCGAGGCGGGCGACGTGACCGCGCGGTTCGCGTCGTTCTTCGTCGTCTCGTTCACCCTCCGACTGGGCCTCGACGCCGTCGGCTTCGGCGGACTCGCCGGTAACGTCGTCTCGCTCGCGGCCGGGTGGCTCGCCGCGACGTACGCGGCGACGCGACTGAACCCGCGCCGCTGGGGTCGGGGAGGTGTCTCGGCGTGAGCGACACGCTCTCGCACCTCACGCGGTTTCTGGTCGTGATGTTCGCCGTGGACGCCCTCGGCCTCGGCGTCTGGGCCATCCTGCCGGCGACGGCGGGGATACGGCAGTACGTCCTGCTCGGGACGCTCGTCGTCGCGCCCCTGATAGCCTTCCTCGTCACGTACGGTCCCGAGTTCGAGTCGCCGTGAGGGCGGGCGGTCCGGGTCCGCCGCCTCGCCGGAGGCGGCGGCAGACGCGCCCGGTCACGCAACGCTTTACCTGCCGCCGTCCGCAGTCGATAGCATGCGAATCGCACTTCTCGGTGGGACCGGCGACATCGGCGAGGGACTCGCCCTGCGCTGGGCCTACCACACGGACCACGACGTGGTCGTCGGCTCGCGCGACCCGGACAAGGCCCGCGCGAAGGCCGACGAGTACGAGACGGAACTGTCGAGTCGCGGCCGCGACGTGAAGGTCAACGGCTTCGCCAACGAGATGGCCGCCGACCGGGCGTCTATCGTCGTCCTCGCGGTGCCGCCGTACCACGTCGCCGACACCGTCGAGGCCGTCTCGGACAGTCTCGCCGAGGGCGACGTGCTGGTGACGCCCGCGGCGGGCATCAAGCGCGACGACGACGGCTTCCACTACCACCCGCCGGGCGCCGGCAGCGTCACGCAGTTGGTCGCCGACGCCGCCCCCGAGGGCGTCGCCGTCGTCGGCGCGTTCCACAACCTCGCGGCGGGCCGCCTCGCGGACCTGGACGCCGAGTTGGGCATCGACACCCTCGTGGTCGGCGACGACTTCGACTCGAAGGACATGGTGATGCGACTCGCCGAGGAGATACCGGAACTCCGCGCCCTCGACGTGGGCGGCATCGCCAACGCCGCGGAAGTCGAGTCGCTCACGCCGCTTCTCATCAACGTCGCCCGGAACAACGACGGCATGCACGACCTGGGCGTGCAGTTCCGGTAGGCCGCCGGTCGGCGCTCCGCCGGCGACTGTCGGTCGGCGACGTCGGCCTCTGCGGGGGCGTCGGTCTCTACGGAGGCTTCGGTCCCGGCGACGGCCCCGGCTACGACAGTTCCGACCGCGGCACCGTCGCCGCCTCCCCGTACAGCGTCTTCGCGACGAGGGCGCCGACGACGAGGACCAGTCCGACGCAGGCCAGATACTCCGCGCGGAACCCGACTATCTCGACCAGCGGTACCGCGACGAGGGGGCCGAGCGTCGACCCGAGGTCGCCGAACACGTTGTAGACGCCGCCGAGTTTGCCCACGTCGTCCGAGGGGCTGAGGTCGCCGAGGTACGCGAGCAACGGCGGGTTCGACCCGCCGACGCCGACGCCGACGAGGGCGACGGCGACCAGCGTCGCCGCGAGCGTCGGGACGAGGGCGAGGAGGGCGAACCCGGCGGCGAGCAGTCCGAGTGCCGGCAGCGTCAGCGCCGCGCGGTTCGAGAGCCGGTCCGAGTAGCGACCGACGACGAGCGTGGTGAGACTCGACGCGACGACGGCGACGGCCATGACGACGCCGCTGACGCCCGTCTCGGACAGCACGCCGATGCTGATGTCGTGCGCGCCGGCGTAGAGGACGGCCGTCGAGAGGAGGACGCCGGCGAACAGGAACCGGACGGCGAAGTTGACCGCGCCGACGGTGAAGATGCGCACGTCCGTCCGGACGAGTTTCGGCACCTCGCGCAGCGAACTCGTCGCCGAGACGTCGGTGCGAACGTTCGGGAGGACCAACGCGACGACGGCGGCGGCGAACAGGCCGGCACAGCCGGCGACGAGGAACGCCTCCGAGTAGCCGAGGGCGTCGGTGACGAGGCCGCCGACCACGAGTCCGGCCGGGAAGCCGAGGCTCTGGCCGCCGCGCATGTAGCCGACCCACTTGCCGCGGTTCGCCGCCGTCGTGACGTGCGTGATGGTGCTGAACGCGCCGACGAACACGAACGCGGAGCCGACCCCCCAGACGGCCCGCGAGAGGACGAACACCGTCGCGCTGTCGAGGGGGACGACGGCCGCGTGGAGGCCGAGGACGTAGCCGAACGGCGCGAGTCCCTGCCCGACGAAGCCGGCTATCATCGGCCGGCGCGTCCCGTACCGGTCCAGCACCTGCCCGGCGGGCGTGTTCATCACCAGTCGAGTGAAACGGTTGGTCGAGAGGATGAGGCCGACGAGGAACGGCGAGATGCCGAGGATGGGTCCGAACGTCGGGAGCGTCGGGAAGGCGACGCCGGCGCCGACGCCGCCGAAGAACACGCCGGCGATGAGGCTCCCGGCGACGAAGCGAACGCTCGGTTCGTCGCCGCCGAACCACCGGCTCACGTCCCGCCCCCTCGGTGTGTCGCTCCCGGGCGAGACCGAGCGCTCGCGGCGGTCGCCGGCGGGGTTCTCGTGGACGCCATCCTGACTGGCTGTGGAGTCGGCGACCCGCCTCTTGGTGCTTTGGAATCGGGCGTTTCCCTCCGCGAATCCGCTCGAGAGTCGGGTCGATCGGACACACCGCACGACCCGCGAACCGACGGTTCGAGCGGGGTCAGTCGTCCGCGAGAGTCTGCCGAATCTCCGCGGCGGTCTCGCGGTCCTCGACCATCAGGATGAACTCTCCCTCCCACTCGCCCTCGGCGATGTCCGCCGCGAGACGCGCCGAGACGCCGAACCGGTTGACCGTCTCGCCGTCGTACCGCAGGACCACCTCGAACGGGTCGGGGTCTTCGCCGACGCCGGCCGCGCGAAACGCCTCGCTCACCTCGGCCGCCGTGGCGTCGGCGAGGACGACCGGCAGGCCGTACCCGCCCGACCGCTGTTTCTGCACCTCGCCGACGCGCGACACGCCGGCCCCGGTGAACAGCGTCCGGTCCGTCTCTGGGCCGACGAGGCGCATCTCGACGCTCGCCGGGTCCGCGGCGTCGGCGGTCGGCGTTCCGCCTTCGTCCGTCTCGGTTCTCGAACCCGATTGCGCCGTCGCGTCGTCGTCGGTTTCCAGTCCCGCGGCGGAGCATCCCGCGAGGAGGGCTGTCGCTGTCGTTCCGAACAGTCCGAGCGTCGCACGTCTGGAGGGCGGCATACACTCACCTATCGAACATGTCTACAAAGTTCTTGTGTGCTCGGAGTCGGGCGTTCTCGGGAGTCCGTCAGAAGCGGTCCCGCAGTTCGGCGCGCAGGTCGTCCAGCGAGGCGCCCTTCATCGAGAGGAGGACGAGCAGGTGATACACGAGGTCGGCGCTCTCGGCCAGCAACTCCTCGGTGTCGTCGTCCTTCGCCGCGAGGATGGCCTCCGTCGTCTCCTCGCCTATCTTCTCCAAGACGTAGTTCTCGCCCTTCTCGTGGGTGAACAAGGTCGTGGTGTACGAGTCGTCCGGCAACTCGGCCTTCCGCGCCTCGATGGTCGAGAACAGGGCGTCGAGCACCGCGTCGGAGTCGGATTCATCGGTCATACCGGTGCGTGGGAACGTCGCGAGAAAACGGTTCTGACTCCCGAACGACGGCGCGAGCGTGTGAGACGAGCCTCAGTCCGCGGCCTCGGCCTCGATTCGGTCGAAGAACGCCAGGTCGTGCAGGCGACTGTCGTCGGTCAGTTCGGGGTGGAAGGAGGTGCCGACGACGGGACCCTGCCGCACGGCGACGGGCGTCCCCTCCCACTCGGCCAACACGTCGACGCCCTCGCCCACCTCGTCGATGAGGGGGGCGCGGATGAACACCGCCGGGAAGGGGTCGTCCATCCCCTCGACGTCGAGGGGGGCCTCGAAACTGTCCACCTGTCGGCCGAACGCGTTCCGGTCGACGGTCACGTCTAGCAGGTCCAGCGTCTCCACCCGGTCGTCCTTCGCGTCCCGGGAGGCGACGATGAGTCCGGCGCACGTCGCCAGCACGGGTTTGCCGGCGGCGACGTGGTCGCGTATCTCCTCGTCGATGCCCTCGCGCTTCAGGAGGCGCGAGATGGCCGTGGACTCGCCGCCGGGGACGAGAAGCACGTCGCAGTCGGGGACGTGGCCGGACTGACGAATCTCGACGACTTCGACCGGTTCTCCGTGGGCCTCGGCCGCGCTACGGATGGCCGCGGCGTGTTCGGACACGTCGCCCTGCACGGCGACGACGCCTGCGCGTAACATACGTGCCCGTCGGTGTCCGGGGGTGAAAAAGTGAACGTTCGGCCGGCGTCGCACCGGCTACGAGGACGTGCGTTCGGGAGGTCCGGGGACCGGTTCGGCCGTTCAGAACGCGACGGCGTTCAGGACGAGGACGCCGACGCCGAAGAGGAGGCCGAACGCGACGACGCTCTTGGGGTCGAGACGGATGGCGTTGCGGTCCTCGGCGTCGAAGTACCGAACGAGACCCGCACTAGACATCAAGCCACCGCTGTTCTGTCCGCTGCTCATGGCAGTCACTCCGCCTCCCCTTCGCCTAAACGTTTCGACTCTGGCCGAACGGGGGTGGGTAAGAAACCCTTATGCGCCGGGCTCGGTAACGACCAGAGGGATCACGATGACCGTTCGACTCAAGGACTTCTACGCCGACTGGTGCGGGCCGTGCAAGACGCAGGACCCGATTCTCGACGAACTCGAAGCCGACTACGCGGACGTCGAGTTCGAGAAGGTCGACGTAGACGAACAACAGGACGTGGCCAACGAGTATCAGGTTCGCTCGCTCCCGACGCTCATCGTCGAGAACGACGACGGCATCGTCGACCGATTCGTCGGCGTCACTCAGCGAGAGGACCTCGAAGACGCCCTGCAGAAGGCGGGCGCGTAACCGGTCACGACCGTTCTCTCGACGCTTCGCCCGTGCGATCAGCGACCGCGACGCGTCACGCCCCGGGTCGGGCGTCCGCGGTGGCGCCGTGCGGGCCCCGTCCGCGCCAGACGCTCTCGCAAGCGTTATACGGGCGGCTGGGGAACTGACGTGTATGCCAACCAACGACGCCGCGACCAAGCGAACGCTGGAGAAGCAGATCTGCATGCGCTGTAACGCGCGCAACCCCGCGCGTGCGAAGGCCTGCCGAAAGTGCGGCTACAAGAACCTCCGTCCGAAGTCGAAGGAACGCCGCGCCGCGTAATCGGACGCCCTTTCTCTCCATCTTCCGCCGGCGTAGCGGCGCGTCCGGGCCGCTCAGTCGTCGGGGTACTTCGGTTCGCGCCGTTCCGCGCGTGAGAGCGCCCGCTCTATCACGTCCCGCACGGAGTCGCCGTCCGGGTCCGAGCGGAACACGTCGCCGTGGCCCGCGTACAGTTCCGCGACGGTGTCCGGCATCCGTCTGAGGAGAGTTCGGAGGCTCTCGACGAGGCGTTCGCGCGACTGGCCGGGCATGTCCGTCCGGCCGAAACTGCCGTCGTCGAACGCGCCGTCGTCGTGGACGACGACGTCGCCGCTGAACACGCGCGTCTCGCCGACGAGGGAGACGTGGTCGGAGGCGTGACCGGGTGTGTACACCACCTCGAACGTCTCGTCGCCCATCCGGAGTTCGTCGCCGTCTTCGAGTTCGCCGGTCCGGCGCGGGTGGTCCGCGTACGCGTACAGGTCGGCGTCGAAGGCGTCGAGGACGGCGTCGAGTTCGCCGACGTGGTCGGTGTGCTGGTGCGTGAGGACGACGGCGTCCAGCGCGTCGGTGTGCTCGGCGACGACGTCTTCGACGCCGGGCATCGTCCCGGCGTCTACGAGCACGTTCCGTTCGCCGAGGACGAGATACGCGTTACAGGTGAACTGTTCCGCGCCGTCGGTGACCGTGACGATTTCCATGGGTGCCCGTACGGCCGCGCGAAGAAAAACCCCCACCGACTCGGCACGGTCGCTCGTCCCTCCGACGCACCCAATCGCCGCTCGACCGTATATTTCCGATGTTCAATCTATGAACAAAATTCTCACCTGCGTATCATTTTTCCGTCTGAGCCGTCTACGTCGACTCGTATGGGATTTGGGAGCTACGACGAGTCCGAGCAGGAGAGTCAAGACTACGACCAGGACCTTGACGAGAACGACGGCGTCGCAACCTCGGAGAACGACCACAAGGGCGAGGTCGAGTTCGAGAACGGCGCGTCGAACGAGGAACTGCTGGACCGTCTGCAAGAGATCAAGGACGACTGACGGGGCGACGTGACGCCGCCGGTCAAGTCGGGCGCGCGCGCACTCGGCGTCGCCGAGTCGTACGAGGACGGGGTCGGGTCCGAGAGCGTGCTCTGCGGTGCAGTCGTCCGCGCGGACCGCGTCGTCGACGGCGCGGCCTTCGAGACGTGTACGGTCGGCGGCACGGACGCCACGGACGCCATCCGACGACTTTTTGCCGAACTCGGCCGCGAAGACGTGCGTCTGCTGTTCGTCGCGGGCGTCGCCCCCGCGTGGTTCAACCTCGTCGACGTCGAACGCCTCGCGGACGCCGTCGAACGCCCCGTCGTCGCCGTCTCCTTCGAGGAGAGCGAGGGACTGGAATCCGCACTCGAGGCGCAGTTCTCCGGCGACGAACTCGCCGCCCGCCGCGCGGTGTACGACGCCCTCCCGGCGCGCCGACCCGTGACCGTCGGCGACGACACCGTGTTCGTCCGCGCCGTCGGCGTCGACGACGCGGAGGCGGCGCGCCTCGTCCGCGCGTACACCCCCGAGGGTGGCCGACCGGAACCGCTCCGCGTGGCCCGTCTCCTCGCGCGTTCGGGCCGCGAGTGGCGCGGCCGGGACGGCCGCTGAGCGTCGGGACCGACCGGCGCGTGGGGGTCGCGACGGCACGATACCGACCGGCGCGTGGGGGTCGCGACGGCACGACACCGACCGCCGCGTACAAGTCACACCGGCCCGCCTCTCCGGTATGAGCGACGACGCGATGGACGGCCTCTGCGTCCGCGACTGCGAACGGTGTCCGGACCTCGTGGCGTCCCGGAGTCGGATAGTCAACGGCGTCGGCCCCGACGACGCCGACTTGGTGTTCCTCGGCGAAGCGCCGGGCGCGAACGAGGACGAACGGGGCGAACCGTTCGTCGGCCGGTCGGGGAGCGTCCTCGACGACGCCCTCCGCGACGTGGGTCTGGCCCGGGCGGACGTGCGCATCACCAACTGCGTGCGCTGTCGGCCGCCGGAGAACCGCGACCCGACGAAAGACGAACTGGGCAACTGCCGGGGCTACCTCGAACGCGAACTCGAACTGCTCGCCCCGGACCTCGTCGTCACCCTCGGGAAGGTGCCCTCCGAACACCTCCTGGAACGCTCCGTCGCCGTGACGAAGGAGGCGGGCGACGTGGTTGACGTGCGCCTCGGCGACCGGTCCCAACGCGTCCTCGTCTGCGTCCACCCGGCGGCGACGCTGTACGACCGGAGCCAGCGCGACACGTTCTTCGACGCCGTCGCGAAGGCGGCGGACCTCTCGGGACTCGCCGACGGCGCGGACGGCCAGTCGAGCCTCGGCGACTTCTGACGCGGGGAATCTATTTTGACCGTCGATGGCGATGGTCGAGTGAACATGTCAGACGGAGACTTCGAGGGCTACGGCGGACGACACGTCCCCGACCCGCTGAGAGAACCGCTCGACCGGTTGGCGCAGGCCTACGACGACGTCGCGAACGAGGAGGCGTTCCAGTCCGACCTCCGCGACCTGCTGGAGACGTTCGCCGGCCGGCCGACGCCGCTGTACCACGCGCGCAACCTCAGCGAGCGCTACGGGGCCGACATCTACCTCAAGCGCGAGGACCTCCTCCACGGGGGCGCGCACAAGATAAACAACACGCTGGGGCAGGCCCTCCTCGCCGAAAAGGCGGGCAAGACCCGCCTCATCGCGGAGACGGGTGCCGGGCAACACGGGACGGCGACGGCGATGGTCGGGGCTCTGCTCGGCCTCGACACGGAGATTTACATGGGGAAGAAGGACGTCGAACGGCAGCGGATGAACGTCTTCCGCATGCGGCTGATGGGGGCCGACGTGAACGAGGTCACTCGGGGGGACGCCGGCCTCGCCGACGCGGTGGACGCCGCCTTGGAGGACTTCGCCGCGAACGTCGACGACACCCACTACCTCGTCGGGAGCGTCGTCGGCCCCGACCCGTTCCCGCGGATGGTCCGGGACTTCCAGTCGGTCATCGGCGACGAGGCCCGCGAGCAGTTCCGCGAGCGGACGGGCGGCCTCCCGGACGCCGCCGTCGCCTGCGTCGGGGGCGGGTCGAACGCCATCGGCCTCTTCCACGCCTTCCGCGACGACGACGTCGACTTCTACGGCGCCGAGGGCGGCGGCGAGGGCGACGAGGCCAAGCGCCACGCCGCCCCGCTTGCGTACGGCACCGACGACGTCATCCACGGGATGAAGACGCGCGTCATCGACGACGACGTCGAGGTTCACTCCGTCTCCGCCGGCCTCGACTACCCGGGCGTCGGCCCGGAGCACGCCATGTACCGCGCCGTCGGGCGCGCCGACTACGCCGGCGTCACCGACGACGAGGCGCTCGCGGCCTTCCGGGAACTCAGCGAGACGGAGGGCATCATCCCGGCGCTGGAGTCGAGCCACGCCGTGGCCCGCGCCGTCCAGTTGGCCGAGGCCGGCGACCACGACACCATCCTCGTGAACCTCAGCGGTCGGGGGGACAAGGACATGGAGACGGCCGCCGAGCAGTTCGACCTCTGAGGCGGCGGCCGGCCCTAGTCGGCAGTCACTCCGACCCGACGGTCAGGTCGCCCCGCCCGTCTCCCCGGCCGTCCGACGGCGCGCCCGCCGGTGTTCCCGCACGTGCGCCGCCGCGTCCAGCCCCGTCTTCAGCACGACCAGCAGGACGACCAGCACCGCCGCCCCGCCGAGGGCGGTGACGAGGAACGCGCCGAGGACGATGGTGAGGTGGAGGACGAACACGCGCCGGTACGGTTCTGCCATCTGTCCGCCCGGCGAGGCGGTCCGGAACTCCTCGCGGCCGACGTAGTTCCACGCGAACGACCCGCCGTGACTGACGACCATCGCGACGCCCGCGAGGGCGACGCCCGCGACGTCGACGCCGACGGGCACCCCGGCGAAGGCGGGGAGGCCGAACAGGACGAACGCGCCGTGGACGACCCAGAAGACGCCGTAGTGCAGACAGAAGAACGCCGCGGGGAAGACGTTCGACGGGTGGACGCGCGGCCCGGCGTCCGGGTCCGCGTCGTCCGGTCCCGACACGTCGATGGGCGACCCGTCGATGCTGAACGTCGCGTCGCCCTCGTACCGCCCGCTGGCGAGCAGCACCTTCGGCACGTTCAGGACGCCGACGACGCCGCTCTCCACCCAGTAGACGGCTAGCACGTCGAACACGTTCCAGCCGAGGGCGAGGACGCCCACGAGGGGGACGAGGTTGGCGGCGAGGAGCGTTCCGAGCGCCGCCGGCGACGTCGCCGGCGCGTCGGACGGCGGTCCAAGTACGCCGCCCGCCCCGAGTTCGGTTCGACTCACGGACGCGGCGTACGCCGGGGACGGAGAAGAATCCGTAGGTGCCGCCGCCCCAAACTGCGGCCGTTCGCCGCCTCAGGGAACGAGGCCGACCAGTCGCGTGACGCCGTAGCCGAGCAGGCCGACGCCGGCGACGAGGAAGAACGCCCCCGCCGTGCGGCCGTCTCCCGTTCTGTCCCCCTTCAACAGTTCCGTTCGCCCACGATACCGGACGAGGTAGCCGACGACGACGAACAGGGCGCCGACCGGAACGCTCCCCGGCACTCCCAGTAGTTCGCTCACGCCTCGCCGTGGGGACGCGCGGCGTGGAAACGGTTTCGGCGAGTGGGCCGCCGACGTTCGGCGTGCGAGAAAAAGGCGAGGCGACGCAGACGCGCGCGCCTTACTGCCAGATGGACCGCGCCATCCGCTGGGGGAACTCCACGAGCAGTTTGAGGAAGCTCGTCCCCTCCTCGTTGCCGCGGATGTACGACCGGACCCGCTGGCTGACGAACTCCACGGAGACGACCAGCACGAAGATGACGAGGATGGTCGCCATCATGTTCGTGTACTTGAACAGACCGCGCTGTGTCTGCAGCACCTGGCCGAGTCCGCCGCCGCCGATGAGACCCATCGTGACGGCGATGCGGACGTTGATTTCGAGGATGTACATCGTCCACGCGATGAAGGGCGTGAACACCTGCGAGAGCATCCCGAACACGACCTTCTGCGGGCCGTTCGCGCCGGTGGACTCGATTGCCTCGATGGGTCCGTCCTCGACTTCCTCCAGCGCGTCGGTGAACAGGCGACCGAGGTTCCCCATCGTGTCCGTCCCGATGGCCAGTGTCGCCGTGAACGGGGAGACGCCGCCCAGCGGGATGTAGATGAGCGCCCACACCAGCGCCGGGATGGCGCGGATGATGCTCATCGTCCCGCGGAAGATGAAGTTGAACGGGTACGGCGTCACGCGCTCGGACCCGAGGACGCCCAGGAGGAGGGCGCCGGGGATGCCGAGGACGGTGCCGGCGAAGCCCATCGCGAACGTGACGAACATCGCGCCGAGGACGGGGTTGCCGTTCTCGAACTGCAGGAGCAGGTTGCGCTCCTGGATGAACGCCCAGTACTGGCTCACGTCGACGAACGGTACCACGCCGAACAGCGTCCCCGGCGGGAAGAAGTCGCCGAGGGCGTCGGAGAACTCGGGCCAGTACTTGATTATCTCCCCGACGGAGAAGCCCACTTCGCTCAGCGCGTTCGTGAAGACGAACGCGAACACGGCGAGGACGACGAGCGAGAACAGCAGTCGGACGCGCTTTGCTATCTGGATGTTCCGCAGCGACTCCCGAATCCGGTCTGTGTCAGTACTCATGGGCCTGTGTTCCGCTCTGCGCCGGTCGTTCGTCGGCGGACGACTCGGTTCGTTCCTCGCGAATCGCTTCCGTCTCGATGTCGCCGTATATCTCGTCGATGACGTCCACGGTGAACTCCTCGCGGTAGCCGTCGAACACGATTTCACCGTCTTTCATCCCGATGAACCGCTCGCCGAACTCGCGGGCGATGTTGACCTGGTGGAGGCTGGCGATGGTGGTCAGGTCACGCTCGGCGGCGGCGTCGCGGATGTAGCGCATCACCGTCTCCGCGCTGGCCGGGTCGAGACTCGCCACCGGTTCGTCGGCCAACAGCAGACTCGGCTCCTGCACCAGCGCGCGGGCGATGCCGACGCGTTGTTGCTGCCCGCCGCTCATGTTGCCGGCGCGCTGGTTCGCCTCGTCGAGGAGGCCGACGGTGTCGAGGGCGCGGAGCGCCTCCCGCTTGTCGCCGTCGCCGTAGCGCCCGAGCAGGCTGCGGAGAAACGACGTGCGGCCGAGGGCACCGGTGAGCGCGTTGCTGTACGCGCTTATTTGTTCGAGGATGTAGTGCTGCTGGAATATCATCGCCACGTCGTTCCGTGGCCCCAGCACCTCCGCACCGTCTATCGAAATCGACCCCTCAGTCGGGCGAGTGATGCCGTTGAGACAGCGCAGCAGCGTCGACTTCCCCGCGCCGGACTGTCCCAGGAGGACGACGAACTCGCCGTCCGGGATGGTGAAGGAGACGTCGTCGAGGGCCTGTACGTCCCCGTACGACTTGCTGAGGTCCGTCACTTCTATCGTACTCATATCTGATGTGTGGTCGGTCCCTGTCTCGCCGTACACGCGGACCTGTCGTGCGTTCGTGAATCCTGACAACAAAACGCCGTGATACGGACGCCTACGGCCTTACTGACCCAGCGTGACGCCGAGTTCGTCCAGCACGTTCTGGACGGGCTGGTAGTCGTCGACGGTCCCCTGGTCGACGCCGGTGAACCAGAGCTGTTGGTCGTCGCCGAGGTCCTCGTTGATGAGGTCGTCCTCGCCGACGTCCAGCAGGGCCGTCTCGATGTCCGAGTAGAGCGACTGGTCCATCTCGGCGCGGCCGAGAATCGGCGCGCGCGGGATGGGGTCGGAGACCGAGAGCAGTTCCAGTTCGGGGCTCTCGGTGCCCAGGTCGCCGTCGTTCTCGGCGGAAGTCTCCAGGAACTGCTCCGGGAACTGGTCTTTCGGGACGTGCGGTGCCGTCGAGAACGCCCCGGTGCCGGCGGCGACGACTTCGTCGCGGTTGAGGAGCGTCTCTCGGGCCGTCGAGTGGTCCGAGAACTGGGCCTCGAAGTCCGCCGGTTCGCCGTCGGGCGCGCCGCCGGTGTCGAGGCCGGCCTTGCTCAGCATGTAGAGGGGGAACAGCGCACCGCTGGTCGAGAGGCGGTCGGCGAACGCCACCGTCTCGCCCTCGAGGTCGGTGAGTTCGCTGACGTCGCTGTCGGGCGTCGTCGTCATGAGCGAGAAGTACCGCGACGCGCCGTACGCGATGCGGATTCCGATGACCTTCGTCACGCCCTCGTTACCGCCCTGGATGGCGATGGCGGGCGCGGCGTCGGCCACGTCGGCCTGACCGCTCTTGAGCGCCTGCAGGACCGCCGCGTAGTCGGCCGCGACCGTGGATTCGACGGTGACGCCGACCTCGCTCTCCAGATAGTTGAACAGCGGCTGGTACTGCGCCTCCACGTCGACGTCCGACTCCGCGGGCGTCAACGCGAACATGATGGACTCCTGCGAGGTCGACCCCGTCGTCGTCGCCTCCGTCGTCGCTTCGGTCGCGGTACCGCCGCTTCCCGTCTCCGTCGACTGTTCTGTCGTGTTCCCGTCACCCGTACATCCGCTGAGGGCTGCGAGACCTGCGACACCTGTGGCACCTGCCGTCTTGAGGAAATTGCGTCGACTCGCCATTGAACTCACGTTTCTCGTTCGACAGGTTCCTGTTAAGTATTGCTATTTTCTCTATAGGTCTCAAAATATTAACAGTCAATGTGACCCTAGAGTGTATGTATCTCAATCTGCGGTCACGGCCGCCGAACCGTCCCCGAGGGAAAGTCACTTTGCCCCGGTCCGCGGACGTTCTCGCATGAGCACGACGACGTCCGAGACGCGGGAGACGGTAGCCTCCGTGGTCATGGTGGACTACGGCCTCGGCAACCTCCGGAGCGCCCAGCGCGGACTCGAACGCGCGGGTGCGGACGTGACTATCTCCGACGACCCGGCGACGTTCGCCGACGCCGACGGCATCGTCCTCCCCGGCGTGGGCGCGTTCTCCGAGGGGATGGAGAACGCCGGCCCGTTCCGGGAGGCACTCGCCGAGGCGGCCGACCGCGGACAGCCCATCTTCGGCATCTGCCTCGGGATGCAGATGCTCCTGACCTCCTCGGAGGAGGCCGACCACGCCGGCGAGGGCGAGGTGGAGGGACTGGACTTCGTCCCCGGACGCAACGTCCGCTTCGACGAGGGGCAGAAGGTGCCGCACATGGGGTGGAACGAACTCGACGTGCGGCGCGACCACCCGCTGGTCGAGGGCGTGGACGGGGAGTACGCCTACTTCGTCCACTCGTACTACGCCGTCCCGGACGACGACGACGCAGTCGTCGCCACCACCGACTACGGCGTCGAGTTCCCCGCCATCGTCGCCAACGAGGCGGGCACCGTGTTCGGCACGCAGTTCCACCCCGAGAAGTCCGGCGAGACGGGGCTGAAGATACTCCGGAACTTCGTCGAACTCTGCGCCGACTGGTAGCGTCGCTTCGCCCCGCTACGACAGCGATACGTCGTCTATCGTCCTGGCCACCTCCGTCTCCCAGACGACGCTGACGCCGACGGCGACGATTCCCTCTCCCTCTCCCGACAGGTCGTACTCGACGCGCTCCCACCCGGCGTGGTCCTCTATCGCGCGTTCGGTGTCGAAGTCCCCTTCGCGCAACCACCCCCGCTCGGGCCGCGGCCCGGCGTACGCCGCCAGTTTCGTGAGGGTGTTGAACGACTCCTCCGGCGAGTGAACGGACACGGAGAGCGTGTCCGTTCCGTCGAGGAGGACGGCCTGTTGGGCCCAGATGGTGCCGTCGTCCTGTCCCCCGTCGATGGCGAACTGGAGGGCGGCGTCGCCGCCGGCCACCGGGTCGTCCACGATGCGCGCCGACGATTCGACCGGGAGTCCGGTGTTCGGGTCGGTCGGCAGGTCGCGGCCGACGAGCCACCCCCGAAGCCCGGACTCGAACCCCGGGTTCGTTACCGACGCGCTCGGGTCCGTCGTCCCGTCGTCTACGACCGGCGCCGTGCAACCCGCGAGGGCAGCGACGCCCGTCCCGCAGGCGGCGAGAAACCGTCTTCGGTGCATGGTCACACCGATGCGGGCGACGACCATAGTCTCTGACCCGACGGTATTTTACAGGCCGCTGTCGAATCTCGCGCCATGCAGGCAGTCACGCTGGGTCCGGCCGGGACGTACTCGCACCGCGCGGCCCGCGCCGTCGCAGACGACGTCGCCTTCCGCGAGTCGGTGTCCGCCATCGTGGACGCCGTCGACTCCGGGGAGTTCGACCGCGGCGTCGTCCCCATCGAGAACAGCATCGAAGGGAGCGTCACGGAGACGCTCGACGCCATCGCCGACGCCGACATCGCCGTCACGCGGGAGATAGTGACGCCGATTCGGCACGCCCTCCTCGCGCAGTCCGAGGAGTTCTCCGTCGTCGCCTCCCACTCGCAGGCGCTGGCGCAGTGTCGGGGCTACCTGGAGCGAGAGTACCCCGAGGTCAAACTCGAAGCCGTCGCCAGCACGGCGCGCGGCGTCGAACGCGCCCGCGAGGACGCTTCCGTCGCCGGTATCGGGCACCCCGACAACGCGGGCGAGGGACTGCAGGTCCTCGCCGAGGACATCCAGGACCGCTCCTCGAACGCGACGCGCTTCTTCGTCGTCGCGCCCGCCGCCGAACGCTCGGACGCGGGCGGCAAGTCCACCGTCATCGTCTATCCGAACGCGAACTACCCCGGACTGCTCCTCGAACTCCTCGAGGCGTTCGCCGAACGCGACATCAACCTCTCGCGCATCGAGTCGCGCCCGAGCGGAAACCGCCTCGGCGACTACCTGTTCCACATCGACTTCGAGGCCGGCCTGTACGAGGACCGCGCGCAGGAGGCCCTCGCGAGCGTCGAGGAGATCGCCTCCCGCGGGTGGGTCAAGCGCCTCGGGTCGTACGACATGCAGCACGTCCTCTACTAGACCGCGGACGGAGCCGGCGTCTCGAACTGCGAACGCGCCGCCGGTCCCGGGAACCTGCGAAAACCTTGATAGCGTCACCGGGCGAACAGGTGGACGACATGGCGCGCCAGAACCCCTTCGACGAGATAGAACAGTTCTTCAAGCGGATGGGCCGCGAGTTCGAGGAGTCGGGACTCGCCTCGCTCCGAGACATCGCCGTCGACGTCTCGGAGACGGACGACGAACTCGTCGTCGTGGCGGACCTGCCGGGCTACGAGAAGGACGACATCGAAATCTCGGCCTCGGGCCGCGAACTCACCGTCGAGGCCGAGCGCAGCGCCGACGAGGAGGAGACCGGCGACCGATACGTCCGCCGAGAACGGAGTCGCAGCAGCGTCCGCCGGTCGATAACGCTCCCCGTCGAAGTCGTCGAGGAGGAGGCGTCCGCGACGTACAACAACGGCGTCCTCACCGTCACCCTGCCGAAGGAGACGGCCGACGAGGACGACGAGTCGACGAATATCGACGTGGTGTAAGGGCCGCGTCCCGTCTCCGGGCGGTCCCTCACCCCTCCCGCCGAGTTCTTCTCATCCGACCAACACTTAACAGCGAACTCCACGTAGTGTCCGCATGGACAGCCCGCGAAGCTACGAGTTCGAGGGTGTCGCGCCGACGATTGCCGACGAGGCGCGCGTCAGCAACGAGTCCACGCTGGTCGGCGACGTGACCGTCGCCGCGAACGCCAGCGTGTGGCCGGGCGTCGTCCTGCGGGGGGACATCGCCCCGGTTCGCGTCGGCGAGGCGTCGCACGTCACCGACAACGCCTTGCTGCACGCGTCGGTCGTCGGCGACCGGGTGATGGTCGGCCACGGCGCGGTCCTCAACGAGGCGACGGTGGGAGACGACGCGCTCGTCGGGTTCAACGCCACGCTAAACACGGACGTGACCGTCGGCGAACGGAGTCTCGTCGCCGCCGGGTGCGTCGTCCCGGAGGGGCGCGACGTCCCGCCCGAGTCGTTCGTCCGGGGGGTCCCCGCGCAGGTCACGCCGCTCTCGGAAGCGAGTATCGACATCGAGGCGCTTCTGGACAGGTACTCCGCCGCCGAGTACTCGGGGTTGGCGGAGCGTCACACCGACCTGTTCGACTGACGCTCCCGCTCGTCCGACGTTCCCGAAGTGCTGTATCTGGTGTTCACGAGCGCCGTACCGTGCGAATTGCCGTCTCACGTCCTGCTATCTTTATCTCCTCGAACGACATACTGTTCTTCGGTGAACTACCAATGATGCGACGTTCCAACCCCTTCGAAGAGATCGAGTCGATGTTCGAGCGAATGTCCCGCCAGTTCGACGAGATGAGCCACCAGTTCGACGGTTCCCGGATGATGGGCGCCGACTACGGCATGGACATCGACGTCCGCGACGGGGCCGACGAGTACGTCGTCGTGGCTGACCTCCCCGGCTTCGAGAAGGAGGACATCGACCTCTCCATCGCCAAGCGCTCGCTGACCATCTCCGCCTCCCGCGAGATGCACGAGGAACGCGAGTCCGACACCGAGTCGAGCGAGTACATTCGCCGCGAACGCCGCCACGAGTCGATGCGCCGGACCCTCCGTCTCCCCGAAGACGTGATGGCCGACGACGCCTCCGCGTCCTACAAGAACGGCGTCCTCACGGTGACCATCCCCAAGACGGCGGTGGAGTCCGAGGACTCCCACCGCATCGACATCAACTGAGCCGATTCGCCGGTCCGACGCCTCGGGCCGCACCGGCAGTCTCGGTCCCCCGTCTCTGACGTGCCGCCCCCGATTTCGCACGTGCCGCTCCCGGTTTCTCGTCGACTTCAGTCGTCTCCGGTATCTGTCTCGCTTTCGTCGTCTCCATCGTCTCCACCGTCGTCCCCGCCTCCGTCGCCGTCGTCTCCATCGTCGCCGTCGTCTCCATCGTCGCCGTCGTCTCCATCGTCGCCAGCGTCGTCCTCCGTCGCGAACGGGTGCGCGCGGAGAATCGCGCCGTCGTCGGGGCTGTCGTTGGCGAAGTTGCAGACGAACAGGTCGCTGCGCTGACGCGGCGTGACGCCGAACAGCACGTCCGATGGGAAGACGAGTCCGTCGTCTGCGGTGGCGACGACTTCGACGTGGCGGTCAGGGGTGACGCGCACCACGCGGTTCTGCGAGTTCGCGGCGACGTACACGTCCGCGCCGTCGGTGGTGACGCCGTCCGCGCCGAATATCTCGGGCGATTCGAGGTACGTCTCCGCCGCCCCGGCGGTGCCGTCCGTCTCGACGGGCACTCTCACCAGTCGGCCGACGTCCCGCCCCTCGTCGTCGACGGCGCGGGTGACGGCGACGAACACGGAACCGTCGCGTCCGAACGCGAGTCCGTTCGCGCCGAAACTCTCCGTCTCCAGCGTGTCGTCCTCGAACCACAACTCCGCCTCCGGGTCGTCCGCCGACAGCGAAACCTCGTAGACGGCGCCGTCGAACGACTCCGTGACGAGGAGGCGGTCGAAGTCCGGGTCGTACAGCACGTCGTTCGGGAACCCCGAGACGGACGCGAGGGGGAACGGCGCGTGCCCGTCGCGCGGCACCTCCCAGACGCCGGTCCCTTCTTCGGACGACGAGGCGACGTATATCGACCCGCAGGGGACGACTTCGACGCCGACGACGCTCCCCGGCAGTTCGGCGACGCGGGTGAGGTCCGCGGGCGTGAGACCCGTCTCCTGCGTCTGCGCGTTCGTCACCCCCCACACCTCGCCCGCGGTGATGCCGAAGTAGAGCGTCCCGTCCCAGTCGAGTGCGAGGTTCTCCGGCACCGGGTCGCCCGGCACCGCCACCACCGTCTCGACGGGCGTCGAGTCGTCGCTCGGTTCGCCCTCGTCCGCACCGCCGTCGCCCGACCCGTCGTCCGCACCGTCGTCTCCGTCCTCCTGTGCCGCCGCCGCGCCCGAGAGCGCGGAGAACGCCAGTCCCGTTCCGAACAGCCGAAGTGTCGACCGCTTGGTGAGTTCAACCATACCACCGGTACGGAAACGCTCGCCATAGCCGTTGTCGGTGGTTCGCGTGAGTGTTCGCGGTCCTGTTCTCTCCGCCCTCCTGTCGTGTCTCTGATTGGACGGTCCGGGGCGGGTCGCTATCGGAACAGTCCGGGGCGGGTCGCCACCGGAACGCCCCGTGTGTTTCGTGCTACCGTTCACCGCAATCGACGCCCGAATCGAACAGGTGCGAAAGTCGGGTATAGGAGTTAATTTATGCGCGCATCCTGACGACACAGGTATGGAATACGACCCGCAGGAACTCGAAGAGCGCTGGCGGGAGCGGTGGGCCGAGACCGGCCGCTACGAGGCAGACCCCTCCGACGCCGCCGACGCCGACGAGGAGCCGACGTTCATCACCGTCCCGTACCCGTATCCCAGCGGTGGGATGCACATCGGTCACGCGCGGACGTACACCGTCCCCGACGTGTACGCCCGCTACCGACGCCAACAGGGCGACAACGTCCTCTTCCCCATCGCCTGGCACGTCACCGGGACGCCCATCATCGGTGCCGTCGAGCGCCTGAAGAAGGGCGAGGAGAAACAGCTCTCGGTCCTGCGCGACACGTACGACGTGCCCGAGGAGACGCTGACCGACCTCGAGACGCCGATGGGGTTCGCCCGCTACTTCGTCGAGGAACACTACAAGCGCGGGATGCAGTCGCTGGGGCTCTCTATCGACTGGCGACGCGAGTTCACGACGAACGACGAGCGCTACTCGAAGTTCATCACGTGGCAGTACGAGACGCTGCGTGACCGCGGCCTGCTGGAGAAGGGCCTGCACCCCGTCAAGTACTGCACGAACGAGGAGCAACCGGTCACGACGCACGACTTGCTGGAGGGCGAGGAGGCGGAGTTCCAGGAGTACACGCTGGTCCGCTTCGGCCACGGCGACACCGTCGTCCCGATGGCGACGCTCCGCCCGGAGACGGTCCGCGGCGTGACGAACGCGTACATCGACCCAGAGGCCGACTACGTCTACGCCGACGTGGACGGCGAGCAGTGGTTCGTCTCCGCGGCGGCCGTCGAGAAACTGCAGTTGCAGGCGCACGACGTGACCGTCGAACGCCGCGTCCCCGGCACCGAACTGGTCGGCGAACGCGTCACCAACCCCGTCACGGGCGACGAGGTACTCGTCCTGCCCGCGGACTTCGTGGACGCCGAGAACGCCACCGGCGTCGTCATGTCCGTCCCGGCGCACTCGCCGGACGACTACGTCGCCCTGCAGGAGGCGAAGGCGGACGACGGCCGGATGCGTGAGTACGACATCGACCCCGCCGACGTCGAGGCCATCGAACCGGTCCCCATCCTCTCCGTCGAGGGCTACGGCGAGATACCGGCCAAGTCGGCCGTCGAAGAGGCCGGAATCACCTCCTCGGACGACCCCGCTCTGGAGAAGGTGACGAAGGACCTGTACAACAGGGAGTTCCACGCGGGGCACCTGAACGACGACTACGGCGAGTTCGCCGGCGAGTTGGTCGAGGACGTGCGGACGCGCTTCCGCGACGCCCACCGCGACGAGGGGGCGTTCGGGACGATGCAGGAGTTCTCCGAGGACGTCGTCTGCCGGTGCGGCGGCGACGTGGTCGTCGCCGAACAGGACACGTGGTTCCTGCGCTACAACGACGAGGCGTGGAAGGCGAAGGCCCACGACGTCGTCTCGCAGATGGAGGCCATCCCCGAGAACACCCGCGGCGAGTACGACCACACCATCGACTGGCTGAACGAGTGGCCGTGCATCCGCAACTACGGGCTGGGCACCCGCCTCCCGTGGGACGACGACTTCGTCATCGAACCGCTGTCGGACTCCACCGTCTACATGGCCTACTACACCATCGCGCACCGCCTGCAGGACGTGCCGGTGGCGGACCTGGACCGCGAGTTCTTCGACGCGTTGTTCTACGGCGCGGACGCCGTCGAGGACGCCCCCGAACGCGCCCTCGAACTGCGCGAGGAGTGGGACTACTGGTACCCGGTGGACTACCGGTTCTCCGCGAACGACCTCATCTCGAACCACCTGACGTTCTACCTGTTCCACCACGCCGAACTGTTCGACCGGGACAACTGGCCGCAGGGCATCGTCATCATGGGGATGGGCCTGCTGGAGGGCGAGAAGATGTCCTCCTCGAAGGGACACGTCGTCCTCCCCGGCGCGGCCATCGACGACTACGGCGCCGACACCGTGCGCTTCTTCCTGCTCAACTCCGCGGAACCGTGGCAGGACTACGACTGGCGCGCCGAACAGGTCGAGTCCGTCCGGGACCAGTTAGAGCGCTTCTGGAACCGCGCCGACGAGATACTCGCGGCCGACGCGCCGGACGAACGCCCCGAACTCGAACAGGAGGACCGGTGGCTGCTGTCGAAACTGCAGTACACCGTCCGCGACGTCACCGAGGCGATGGAGTCCTCGGAGACTCGGACCGCCAGTCAGGCCGCCTTCTACAACTTCGAGGAGGAACTCCGCTGGTACCGCCGGCGGACGGACCTCGACCGCCCGGCCGCGAAGTGGACGCTCGAACGGGTGCTGGAGACGCGCCTGCGACTCCTCGCCCCGTTCGTCCCGTTCATGACGAACGAACTGCACGAACGGCTGACCGGGACGCCCGCCGAGGACGCGCCGTGGCCCGAACCCGACGCGTCCTTCGAGAGCGCTGCCGTCGAGGCCAGTGAGTCGCAGATAGAGCGGCTGACCGAGGACATCAAGGGTATCCAGCAGTCGCTGGCGAACGCCGAGGAGGACGTGCCCGAGGCCGACCCCGACCGCATCACCGTCACCGTCGCCGCCGCCTGGAAGCGCGACGTGCTCCGGACCGTCGTCGAGGAGGACGCGAATCAGGGGGCCGTGATGAGCAGCGTGATGCAGGACCCCGACCTGCGCGAACGCGGCAACGAGGTGAACGACCTCGTGCAGGAACTGGTCGAGTTCGTCCGCGGACGCGACGAGAGCGAGGTGGCCGCTCTCGCCGAACTCGACGAGTACGCGACGTACGAGGCGGCGACCGACTTCCTCTCGCGGGAGTTCGACGCCGACGTCGAACTCGCTCTGGAGGGCGAGGACGCCGACGCGACGAAGCAGGCGATTCCGCTCCGCCCGGCCATCGAACTCGAAGCCGAGTGAGCGACTCGCGGATTCGGCCTCTTTCCCCCGTGCCGCGCTGTTTCAGCGTTGATAATCTCGCGGCGTAGCGGTTCGCTGACGCCGATTGCTACTCTGCCAGACGTGTCTCTGGCGCGTCGTACACACGGTTCTCGTTCGATCGCTATCACTTCCGACTAGTTACCTAGATTGATACTGACACGCAAACGAACGTCTGGCATGCATTGTTCGGAGTGCGACGTCGAGATGCACCGGGTCGACTCGCGACGCGGGTCCGACTGCGAAGACCACACCACGTTCGAGTGTCCCGAGTGTGGCGACCGGTCCCAGCGAACGCGGTGGCGCCCGCTCTGAGCAGCAGACGCTGCGAACGTCACGAACTGCTAATGCCGACGCGCACGTACTGGTAGTCATGGCAGAAGAAGACTCTCCGAGTGCGCTCCGACAGGTCTACAGAACGGTCACGCCCGGCTACAAGTCCCACCCCGACGCGGAGATGAACTCCGTCGGCTGGGTGATCTTTCTCGTCATGGTCGCCGTGATGCTCCCGCTCTTGCCGTTCCTCGTCGCCGTCTGGGTCGTGACGAAACTCATCGACTACGTCTCCCGCGGCGGCGGCCGGACGGAGACGTGAGTTCTCAGTTCCCGCGGCCGGCGAGTCCCAGCAGGTCGAACTCGTAGCCGTTGTCGTTCTCCCGGGCGTGTTCGTAGACGATGTGCGCGGCGGCGACGTCCTGAATCGCCAGTCCCGTGGAGTCGAACACGGTGATGCCGTCCTCGTCGGTGCGGCCCTCCCTGTCGCCGACGACTATCTCGCCGATTGCGCCGTAGATGTCGTCGTCCGAGAGGACGCCCGCGTTGTAGGGGACGTTTATCTCGCCCGAGTGGGTCGTCTGCTCGTGGTCGTCGATGACGAGTTTGGCGTCCAGCAGTATCTCGTCGGCGAGTTCGTGCTTCCCCTCGGCGTCCGCACCCATCGCGTTGACGTGCGTGTGGTCGCCGACGGCGTCGCGGGAGACGACGGGGTCCTCGACGGGCGTCACCGTCGAGAGGACGTCGCAGGAGGCGGCCTCCTCGATCGACCCCGCGCGGACGTCGAACTCGTCTTCGAACGCGTCGATGAAGCGCGCGACGCGTTCCTCGTCGAGGTCCGAGACGACGACTTCCTCGATGTCGCGCACGGTGGCGATGGCCTCCAACTGCGTGTACGACTGGACGCCCGCGCCGACGATGCCCAGCGAACTGGCGTCCGCGACGGCGAGGTGGTCGGTGGCGACGGCGGCGGCCGCCCCCGTCCGCTTCATCGTCAGTTCGGTGCCGTCCATGACCGCGAGGGGGAACGCCGTCTCAGGCGAGGAGTACACCATCGTCCCCATCACGGTGGGGAGGTCGAACTGCTCCTCGTTGTCGGGGTGGACGTTCACCCACTTGATGCCCGCGGCGTCCCAGTCGCCGGCGTCCATGTAGGCGGGCATCGACCGGAAGTCGCCGTTGTACTGCGGCAGGTCGATGTACGACTTCGGCGGCATCTGGGCGTCGCCGCGTTCGAAGGCCGCGAACGCCTCCTTGACGGCGGGGACGAGTTCCGCCATGTTCGCGTTCTCGTGAACGTCCTCGCTGTTCAAGAGCAGTGTTTGCATCTTGCGTCACGTTTCTGCGGACCGTTACTTAGTTCATGCTAATCCGACCTAACTGCCATCGAACGGATTATTTTCGAATCGAGTTCGCTTTCGGCACCGCATCTCGAACTCTTCTCGGGCTAGACGCAGTTCGTTGCAGCGACGGTGCGTACCGCGAGACGCGTCGCTGGCGGGCGCGGCGTCGAAAGAAAGTCGGGTTCGGCGTGAAGCCGACGGTTTCGCGACGATTCAGGCTGGGGTCGTTGGGGCGTACGGGTCCGGCGTCCGAAGGGGCTCGCGGGTCACGTTCGTTCCCCGCTCGCCTGTCGAGGCGGGTTTCCGCTCCCTTCGGTCGCGTTTTCCCGCCTCGCTCACATCGGCTGCGTCAGGCGGTGCCTGACGGCCTCTGGAAATCTGTCTCCGACAGATTTCACATAGCGCCGCCCATGCCGCCCATGCCGCCCATGCCGCCGGCGCCGCCGGGCGCGCCGCCCTCGTCGCCGTCGCCGCTGGTGCTGAGGTCGCCCGCGGCGATGATGTCGTCGATTTTGAGCACGAGGTTCGCCGCCTCGGTGGCCGAGGAGATGGCCTGCTCCTTGGCGTGGGCGGGCTCGACGACGCCCGACTCGAACGTGTTCTCGACTTCGCCCGAGAAGACGTTCAGACCGGCGCGTTCGTCGCCGTCCTCGTGGGCCGCGCGGAGGTCGACGAGCGTGTCGATGGAGTCGAGACCGGCGTTCTCCGCGAGGACGCGCGGGACGAGTTCGAGCGCGTCGGCGAACGCCTCGACGGCCAGCTGTTCGCGGCCGGAGACGGAGTCAGCGTAGTCGCGGAGGCGCGAGGCGAGTTCGACCTCGGTCGCGCCGCCGCCGGCGAGGACGCGGCCGTCGGAGACGGTCGTCGCGACCACGTCGAGGGCGTCCTCGACGCCGCGTTCGAGTTCGTCGACCACGTGGTCGGTCGAACCGCGCAGGAGCATCGTCACGCCGTGCTTCTCGTCGCCGAGACCCTCGACGTAGAACAGTTCGTCCTCGCTGTCGCGGCGGACGGAGGCGACGCCGAGGTCGGCCTCGGTGACGCTGTCGAGGTCGGAGACGACGTTGCCGCCGGCGACGTTCCGGAGGAACGCGATGTCGGACTTCTTCGTCCGACGGACCGCAAGGATGCCCTCCTTGGCGAGGTAGTGCTGGGCGAGGTCGTCGATGCCCTTCTGGCAGAAGACGACGTCGGCGCCGGAGTCGACGATCTTCTCGACCTTCTCCTTCAGCTGCTTCTCCTCCTGGTCGAGGAACTTCTGGAGCTGGTCGGGGGACTCGATGTTGACCTGCGTGTCGACGTCGGCCTCCTCGACCTCGATGGGTTCGTTGAGGAGGAGGACGTCGGCCTCGTCGAACTCCGTCGGCATGTCGTCGTGGACGGGGTCCTTGTCGATGACCGCGCCGTTGAGCAGTTCGGACTCGGACGCGGAGCGACCGGTCTGCGTCTCGATGGAGACGTTCTCGAGGTCGACCACGAAGGAGCCGTCGTCGGCCTGCACGGTGACCTGTTTGACGGCGTCGACGATGATTTCGGCGAGAAGCTCCTTGTTGAGTTCGGAGCTCTTGCCCGTCATCGACGTCTCGGCGACCTTCTTCAGGAGGTCCTCGTCGTTGGGGTCGACCTGCTCTGCGATGTTGTCTATCTCCTCGCGGGCCTTCTGGCTGGCGAGGTGGAAGCCCTTGATGATGGCCGTCGGGTGGATGTCCTGTTCGAGGAGGTCCTCGGCGTTCTTCAGGAGTTCACCCGCGATGGCGACGGCCGTCGTCGTCCCGTCGCCGGCCTCGTCCTCCTGCGTCTCGGCGACTTCGACGATCATCTCGGCCGTCGGGTTGTCGATGTCCATCTCCTTGAGGATGGTGACACCGTCGTTCGTGATGGTGACGTCGCCCATCGAGTCGACGAGCATCTTGTCCATCCCCTTCGGACCGAGTGTCGAGCGTACCGCCTCAGCGACGGCGCGGGCGGCACTGATGTTGTACTCCTGCGCGTCGCGGTCTTTCACGCGCTGCGCGTCCTCACCCATGATGATCATGGGCTGACCCTGCTGCATTCGCTGACTCATAGTCACCGCAGGATTGTTTGTGATTCTATATAAAAGCTACGTTCGAGAACGTCGTGTGGCGTGTCACCACGATTCACGACCCCGCCCCCGAAGTCGGCGACGTGTCGCGTTTCTGCCGCCGTTCGTCCGCGCGCACGCCGTCGCCTCCGCGACCGAACTGAAGCGAGTAGCGCCTCCCTTTATATACTCAGCGTCGCAGCCGGCGGGTGGCACCACGTCACCGAACGCGGCGTCGCCACTCCGGGTCGGGCGAGAGCGAGTGGACGCGGCGTCGTCACTGGCGGGTGAACCTTCGAAGAATGGAACGGTGACGACCGGCCGGCCGACTACTCGTCGTCCGGCAGTTCGTCCGCGAGGAACTCTGACCGGCGAGTCCGTTCAGACTCGAACGACGGGAGTTCTTCGTCGGCCTCTAGCGCCTCTATCTCCTCCGAGTAGAGACTCTCCTGGAGTTGGCTCCGCTTGTTCCGACCTTTCCGCTCCCGGCCGTTCTTAGTGTCTGGCATTGTCAACCGTGGGTACACGCGACACACTCATGAATCTTTGGGAGGATGTCACACGGTGAATAAACCGCTTCGGCGGCGCTGTGGAGGCGAACTACTCCGGTGGTGGCTGGCGGCAGGCGGGTGCGGTCGGAACCTATTCGTCGTACGCGTGCGCTTCGAGCGTCTCCATCGAGACGGAATCCAGCACCGCCTCGTTCGTCGCTTCGAGGACGACGGGCGGGACGGTGGTCTCCGGCAGGCGTTCGCTCCGCGTGGCTTCGAGCGCTTCGGTCCACCGCCCCAGGCAGAGACACCAGCGGTCGCCCGGTTCGAGGCCGGGGAACCGCAACGTCGGGCGCGGCGTCACGAGGTCGTTCCCCCGCCGTTTGCTGAACGCCAGAAACTCCTCGGTCATCACCGCACAGAGTTCGTGTCGCCCCGGGTCGTCGGGGTGGGTTCCGCAACAGCCGTCGCGCTCGAACCCGGTCGTCGGGTCGGTGCTACAGGGAGCGAGTTCCTCGCCGAGAACGTTCCGTTCGGACATATCGGCACGATAGGGCCGTGCGAACAAAAGGCCCGTCGTGCGGGTATCGCTCCGCCGCCGCGGTTCGTTCGGCTGCGAGACACCTCGCTGGAGGTGTGAAATCGGAGACTCCCGGGACAGAGACTCGAACTCACTCGGCTCTATCGCACCCCCCGCCGCTGGTAGTCTGCTGCGGCCCCGCGGAGTCCGGAGCGCACACTCACGGCCGAACGGGCGACGCGCGCTCCTCACTGCCTTCTCACTACCTGAGAACCTCCACCTGTGGTTACGTTCTCGCGAGTCCCCGTGGTAGGTATGGGTTCAGAAACTCCACAACGACTCACCTTCGACGTCTCCGCGTCGGCGGAGTCCCCGACCCGGACCCGCGTATCGACCCGTGACTTCGAGTTCGTCGTCGACGAACCGGCGACGCTCGGGGGGAGCGACGAGGGACCGAATCCCGTCGAGTACCTCCTCGGCGCACTCGCCGGCTGCATGAACGTCGTGGCCCACCAGGTCGCTCGCGAGATGGACCTGGACGTGCGTGACCTCGAAATCGAAATCGACGGTGACCTCGACCCCGCGAAGTTCATGGGCGAGAGCGACGAGTCGCGGGCCGGGTACCAGGAGGTCCGCGTCGACATCTCGGCCGACGTGGACGCGACGGACGAGACGATTCAGACGTGGCTCTCGGCGGTCGAAGAACGATGTCCCGTCAGCGACAATCTGAGTCACGAGACGCCGCTCGCCGTCTCCTTCGAATCCCGCTGAACGAGTCGTCGGCATCGACTCGGACCTGTTCTGCCTTCTCTCCTACCGGCGGTGGTCCAGTATCCACCGAGTGCAACGGAGGCGGTGACCGGCTCACGCTCGAGCGACCAGAACAGAGACGGTCGCCGACTGAACCACGTCCTCCGTCGTGCTACCGAAGAGCCGCTCTGAGAGGGTCGAATCCTCGCTCTCTCCGATCACGATCAGGTCGATTCCGTTCTCGTCGCTGTACTCCTGTATCGCGTCCTCCGGAAACCCTTCGAGAATGACCCGCTCTGCCGAAACACCGGCTTCGTCGACCATCTTCTCGGCCTGATTCAGCGCCTCTCTCGCCTCCTCGTCGAGGGTTTTCGTGAGGTCGTCCGCGATGTCACCAACACCGGATGCGGCCATCTCCGTCTCGACGTCGACGACGTGCAGGAGATGTACCGTGGCACCCGTCCCAGACGCAATCTCCACGCCCTGTTCCAGCGCGGTCGTGCTCGCAGCGGATCCGTCTGTCGGGATGAGGATATCGTGGTACACGATTCTTTGCTACTGTTTGGACGATGAAAAAAGTGGCGTGGCTCGCTCTGCGACGAGACGCCTCGCTGGAGAAGTGAAGTCAGTAGAACGCCGGGACAGGGATTTGAACCACGGTCACTCTGCTCGCTTCGCTCGCGCCGTTCCCTGATTCAAATCCCTTCGTCGTCGGTTACAGCGAACTCCCCGTCGTCCGCTCGGCGACGAGACGCCTCGCTGGAGGGTAGTTCGCAGAGAAACGCCGGGACAGGGATTTGAACCCTGGATCCCAAAGGGAACACGCTTTCCAGGCGTGCGCCTTACCACTCGGCCATCCCGGCTCTAATCCGGACTACCCGGTTGACGTGTTTAAGTCCTTCCTTTCGCGGCGATGCGCTTCTCGGTGGCGTAGGACGCGGCACCGACGACCACACCGACCGCAACCGCGACGCCGAGGGCCGCCCCCACGTCGAGTCCGAGTGACCCGACGACGAGTCGGTAGCCCTGCACGAGGACGAGGAAGGCGAGTGCGCCGACCACGCCCCACAACGCCGCGGACCTGACGCGCGAGGGCACGCTACTTGTCGGCCACGTCGGCGATGGCCTCTATCTCGACGCCGACGCCCTTCGGCAGGTTGCCCACCTCGACGGCGCTTCGCGCCGGCGGTTCCTCGTCGAAGTACGTCGCGTACGTCTCGTTCATCTCCTCGAAGTCGTCGATGTCGGCGAGGTAGACGTTCACCTTCAGGACGTCACCCGCGCCGGCCCCCTCCGATTCGAGGATGGCCATCACGTTGTCCAGCGACTGCGCCGTCTGCGTCGCGATGTCCTCGTCGTCGAGGAGTTCGCCCTCGGGGGTCAGCGGAATCTGCCCCGCCGTGAACAGGACGGACCCGTTCGTCGTCGCCTGACTGTACGCGCCGACTGCGGCGGGCGCCTCGTCCGTGCTGATGGTTCGTTTCATACCCGACGGGTCTTCCGCCGTGGACTTAAAACCGAAAGAAGCGGCCGCCTCGTCGACGCATCGCACCGTGCTCCGCGGCGTCAGTCGCCGGCGTACGACTCGCCCGCCTCGACGGGGCCGCGGAACGTCGAGTAGAGGACGGCGAAGTAGACGAATATCAGGGGGAGCAGGAGCGCAGAGGCGATGCTCATGAGGTTCAGCGGGAGCGTCGAGACGATGCCCGCCGACAGCGTCAGCCCCGTCACCGGGTCCACGAGGGGGTAGAGCAGCGCGGCCACGAGTGTGACCAGCCCGTACGTCAGACCCGCGGCGGCGGCGAGGGCGAGGACGTATCGCTCGCGCCGCATCGCCGCGACGTAGGCGACGCCGAGGAGGGCGCTCAGGCCGACGAGTCCGAGCGACGCGGGCGCGAGAAGCGCGGGCCGCATCCCCGGCCGGGTGACGAGCAGGTAGGCGACGGCGACGACGACGAGGCCGAGGTAGGCGGCGAGCGCTGGGGTCCCGTACCGGGCCGTCTCCCCGCGGAGCGACCCGCGCGTCTTCAGCCCGAGGAACGCCGCCCCGCTGACGACGGTGAGGGCGACGACGGCGACGCCGACGACGACGGAGGCGACGGAGAGAATCGTCGTCGCGCCGAGCAGCCAGTTCGCCGCGAAGACGCCGAGGAAGAACGGCGCGAGGACGCTGCCGGCGACGAACGCCCGCCCCCACCAGCGCTGCCACGCCTCGTCGTGCCGTTGCTCGTACATCTCGGGGGCGAGGCCGCGCAGGATGAGTGCGCCGAGGATGGCGAACATCAGCAGGTAGTTCCGGCTGAACAGGTCCGCGTACACGGACGGGAACGCGGCGAACAGCGCGCCGCCGAAGACGACCAGCCACACCTCGTTGCCGTCCCAGAACGGGCCGATGGCCGACAGCAACTGCTCTCGCTCCTCCTCGTCGTCGCGCGTGGCGAAGATGGCGCCGACGCCGAAGTCGAAGCCGTCGAGGAACAGGAACGTCCCGAGCATGAAGAACACCAGCCCGAACCATATCTCGGGCAGGGGGAGGCCGAACAGCGGACCGTCGGCCAGCCCGTACGTCTGGAGCGGCAGGGGCGACGCGAACGCGGGCATCAGTCGTCCCCCGCGGCGGCGGCCGTCTCGTCGAGCGTCGCCTGCGTGTGCCCCGTCACCGTCGGCGGCCCGCCCCGGATGATGCGGGCGACGACGTACGTGTAGAGCGTCAGCAGTCCGAGGTAGACGAGGGCGAACCCGGCGAGCGTCAGCGTCGCCTCGAAGCCGGCCAGGCCGGGCGAGACTCCGTCGGACGTCCTCATCACCCCCTGCACCACCCACGGCTGTCGACCGACCTCGGTGACGATCCACCCCACCTCGACGGCGAGGATGCCGAGCAGCGACGACGCCATCAGCGACTTGTGCAACAGGTCGTCTTCGCGGAGTTGCCCCCGCCACCACCGGTAGGCGGCCCAGAACGCCAGCAGGACGAACCAGAAGCCGAGTCCGACCATGATGCGGAAGGACCAGAAGACGATGGCCACCGGCGGCGCCTCCGTCTCGAACTCGTTCAACCCGGTGATGGTGGCCGTGGGGTCGCCCCCGCTTGCCAGCCACGACGCGCCGCCGGGGATGCCGAGTCCGAACAGTTCCTTGGCGCGGGGGTTCGTCAGGTCTTCGAGGTTCGTCGGCACCGCGACGATGTACTCGGGGACGTAGCTCTCGGTCTCCCAGACGGCCTCCATCGCGGCGAACTTCTGCGGTTGCGTCTCCGCGACGTGCCGCCCGTAGGCGTCGCCGTGGACGACCTGCAACGGCGCCGTGACGACGAGGACGACGATGGCTATCTTCAGCGTCGTCTCCCAGAAGGCGACGTTCTTCACCGGGTAGCCCCAGTGGTGGTGTCGGAAGACGTAGTAGGCGGCGACGCCGGCCATGAACAGGGCGACGGAGAGGACGGCGGCGTTCTGCATGTGGACGAACATCCAGGGGAATCGCGGGTTGGCGTAGGCGGCGATGGGGTCCACCAGCGAGATGATGGGCTGACCGTTCTTCGTCACCACCTCGAACCCGCGCGGCGTCTGCATCCAGGAGTTGGCGACGAGAATCCACACCGCCGACAGCCACGTCCCGAGGCCGACGGCGACGGCGGACACCATGTAGAGCGCGTCGGACACCTTCTCGCGGCCGAAGACGAACACGCCGAGGAACGTCGCCTCCAGCATGAACGCCATCATCCCCTCTGTCGCCAGCGGTCCGCCGAACAGTTCGCCGGTGAACGCCGAGAACGCGGCGAAGTTCGTCCCGAACTCGAACTCCAGGACGATGCCCGTCACGGTGCCGACGACGAACGAGACGGCGAATATCTTCGTCCAGAACCGCCGCAACTGCTCGTACACCGGGTCCTCGGAGCGGATGTCTTTCCACGTGAAGTAGACGAGGAACGGTGCGAGGCCCATGCTCATCACCGGGAAGATGATGTGTACGATGGTCGTCAGCGCGAACTGCAGTCGACTTGCGAGAACTGGGTCTATCATGGGGCGAAGGCCGCGTGCGAGCGGAGAGACTCCCGCTCAGCTACTATCTATGCCTTAGAGAGAGACTCATATATCGGGCCGATTGCTTCTCAGCCGCTGGGAACGATTCGGCCGCCGACAGGTCACGGACGGCGACTCGGGAGCGTCGCGGTTCGAGAGCGTCGCGGTTCGGGAGCGTCGCGGTTCGAGAGCGTCGTGCGGCCGGGGACGTCGGCGACCGCTCAGACGAGGACTTCCACGCGGTAGCCCTTCTCGCGGAGGGCGCCGAGGAGGTCCTCGACGTGGTCGTGGCCGCGCGTCTCCAGGTCGAGTTCGACGTCCGTCTCGTTCATGCCTATCTCGCGGGAGGTGCGGTCGTGGCGGATGGCGTAGATGTTCGCCTGCGCGTCGGCGATTATCGCCAGCAGGTCGTGCAGGGCGCCGGGGCGGTCCCGCAGGACCGTCCGCACCTTCAGGTAGCGCCCCGTCTCCACGAGGCCCCGCATCACGACGGTGGTGAGCTGGTTCATGTCGATGTTGCCGCCGCAGAGGGCGGGGACGACGACTTCGTCCGGCGCGAAGTCGAACTTCTCGAACAGGAGGGCGGCGATGGGGACGGCGCCCGCCCCCTCGACCAGCGTCTTCGAGCGTTCCAGCAGGTACGTGAGGGAGACGGCTATCTCCTCGTCGGAGACGGTCACCACCTCGTCGACGTACCGCTGGATGACCTCGAAGGGCTTGTCGCCGACGCGACGGGTGGCGATGCCGTCGGCGACGGTGTTCACGCTGTCGAGTTCCTGCACCGACCCCTTCTCCAGTGACTGGGCGACGCTCGACGCCCCCTCCGCCTGCACGCCGACGACGCGCACGTCGCCGAGTCGCTCCTTGACGGCCGTGGCGACGCCGGAGATGAGGCCGCCGCCCCCGATGGGGACGACGACCGTCTCCACGTCGGGGCAGTCCTCGGCTATCTCCAGCCCGATGGTCCCCTGACCGGCCATCACGTAGTCGTCGTCGAACGCGTGGACGTAGGTGCGGTTCTCCCGTTCCTCTATCTCGTGCGCCTTCGCCTGCGCCTCGTCGTAGTCCGCGCCGTGGAGGACCGTCTCCGCGCCGTACCGCCGCGTCGCCTTCACCTTCGAGATGGGCGCGTGTTCGGGCATCACGACCTTCGAATCGACGCCCGCACGCGTCGCCGCGAGGGCGACGCCCTGCGCGTGGTTGCCGGCACTCGCGGTGACGACGCCCGCGTCCTTCTCCGCCTCCGACAGCGTCGTGATGCGGTTCAGCGCGCCGCGAATCTTGAACGACCCGGTGCGCTGGTTGTTCTCCAGTTTCAGATAGACCGCGGCGCCGGTCATGTCGGAGAACGTGTGTGAGTAGTCCAGCGGTGTGTGCTTCGCGACCCCCTCGATTCGGTCCCGGGCCGCCTCGATGTCGGCGAGCGAAATCATACGCCGCGGTTCCGTGGCGCGACGTGTAAGCGTTCGGATTACAGTTTCGTTCGTTACAATTTATGCGAGCGCGGCGGTCGGCCCGCGCGGTCGCCGTGGCGGCGTCGGGGAGCGTTCGAGACGAGGCGACGATACCGACGGCTGGTCGTTCGTTCCTGCGTCTCAGAACGTGTAAAGGGGGGAATGCACGCGTGTGACGTGCAGTTACTCTACTGTTCGGATGGTATATAAACGTCCTGCAGGCGGAGTGGAAGTGAAATCGCAAGACAGCGGCGACCCGAACGCGCCGTCAGACGCCCGTCTGTCACTCGTCGTGCCCGGCGTCCGTCGGTTCGACGACGACCGAGTTCGCGGAGCGATAGCGTTCGACCCGGGTTCGAAGGTCACCGTCGCCCGGCCACCCGGCGTCGGCGCTCTCGTCTTTGCCGGCGGAGCGAACGCCGAGACGGGCCGCGTCGCCGACGTAGACGAACGCCCGGCCGCCGTCGGTCCGGGGGAGTTCGACTCGGACGTACAGGCCGGAGGCGACGCCCTCGTACCGGTCCAGCGTCGTCACCTCGTCGGTGCGGAGGAGGCGACCCGACACCGACCCGCCGGGTACGAGCGTCGGATACCGCCCCTCGACGCGGTGGAGTCCGTCGACGCGGGCGTCCGGCCCGAACGACCAGTCGTCGAGCAGTTCGTCCGCTCGGTCGGCGTCCGTCAGCGTCCCGTAGACGAAGAACGAGGGCATGGATGTCGATTCACGCCGGAGCGACGTTCCGTTTCCGGTATCGTCAAGCGTCACACGTCGCTGGTGACTGTATGAACGGCGGGCGACTCCGCGACGTCTGGACGCGAGTGTTCGCACTCGCGTGGCCCGTGATGGCCGAACAGACGACGCGGACGCTCATGCGCACCGTGGACATCGTCGTGACGGCCGCGCTCTCGCCCGCCGCCGTCGTCGCCATCGGCCTCGCGGACCTGTTCGCTCGTTTCCCCCTCCGCATCGGCCTCGGACTCGGCGGGGCCGCCATCGCCCTCTCCAGTCAGGACACCGGCAGCGGTGCCGACGCCAACCGCGACGAGGCGGTGACGCAGGCTCTCCTCGTCGCCTTCCTCGTCGGCGTCCCGTTCGTCCTCGTCGGCGTCCTGTTCGGCGAGACGGCCGTGGGTCTGTTCCCCGCCAGCGACGACGCCGTCCGCCTCGGCGGCACCTACCTCGCCGTCGTCTTCGCCACCGCGCCCGCCAGACTCGTCGCCCTCGTCGCCGCCCGGTCGTTACAGGGCCTCGGCGACACGCTGACGCCGATGTACGTGAACGTCGTCGCCAACGTCGTCAACGTCTCCCTCTCGGTCGGACTCGGGTTCGGCCTCCTCGGCCTGCCCCGACTGGAGGTGTTCGGCGTCGGCCTCGCCACCTCGGCGGCGAACGCTCTCTCGGCCACCCTCCTCGTCGCCGCCGTCTACCGCCCCGAGTCGCCGGTGACGTTCGCGCGGCCGACGGACGCGACCATCGGCGCGCAACTCGTCCGCGTCAGCCTCCCCCGCGTCGCCGAGGGGTTCGCCGCCGAACTCGCGGAGTTCCCGTTCAACGCCCTCCTGCTATCGTTCGGGGACGTGGCGAACGCCGGCTTCCAGATCGGACGCCGCGTCTACCAGCAGGTGACGGGACCGCTCGTCCGCGGTTACAACACCGCCGCGAGCATCCTCGTCGGACAGGCACTCGGCCGAGGCGATCCGGCGACGGCCCGGTACGAGGGGTGGGCGACGGCCGTCCTCGCTCTCGGCACCGTCGGCGTCGTCGGTCTCCTCCTCGTCGTCTTCGCCGACCCGGTGGTGGCCGTTCTCGGCTTCGGCGGGTCGGGCGAGGCGCTCACCTACGCCGCCGAGTTCGCGGTCGTCTACGGCCTCTCCGCGCCGCTTCTCGCCCTGTTCGTCGCGCTCTCCGGCGCGTTGCAGGGCGCGGGGGCGACGCGCATCCCCTTCGTCGCCCGCCTCACGGGGATGTTCGGCTTCTTCGTCGGCCTCTCGTACGTCGCCGTCGAGGTCCTCGGTACGGGCCTCGTCGGCGTCTACGTCGGCGTCTTCGCCGCCTACGCGTGGATGGGTCTCTTCGTCTTCGTCGCGTTCCGGTACGCCGACTGGGCGGGGACGGCGGCGGGACTCCTCCGAGAGCGAGGAAGCATCGAGGGCGACGACTGACGCCGTCGACGGCCGCCGGACGGCGTCGCCACTCGCCGTCGGCCGCGAAAGGAGAGCGGGGTGTCCAGCCCGTGTGCGTCGTTCGACCGCCGTCTACCGCTCGTCTATCGGCGTGAGCGTCAGGTCCTCCTCGCCGACGTAGCGCGCGCGCGGTCGGATGAGGCGGTTGTCCTCGTACTGTTCGATGACGTGCGCTATCCACCCGCCGACGCGGGACATGGCGAAGATGGGCGTGTAGATGTCCACGGGGATGCCCATCTGGTAGTACGTCGAGGCGGAGTAGAAGTCCACGTTCGGCGCGAGGCCCTTCTCCTCGCCGATGTACTCCTCGATGGCGACCGAGTAGTCGTACCACTTCATGTCGCCGGCGGCCTCGCCGAGTGCCTCGGACTTCTCGCCGAGAATCTTCGCGCGCGGGTCCTTGACGTTGTAGACGCGGTGGCCGAACCCGGGGACGCGGCGGCCCTCTTCGAGGGCGTCCGTGACCCACTTCTTCGGGTCTTTGTCGCTCTCGTCTATCTCCTTGAGCATCTTCATCACGTTCGCGTTCGCGCCGCCGTGCAGCGACCCCGCGAGGGTGCCGACGGCCGACGTGACCGCGCTGTGCAGGTCCGAGAGCGTCGAGGCGGTCACCTTGGCCGAGAACGTCGAGGCGTTCAGGCCGTGGTCGGCGTGCAGGACGAGTGCCATGTCGAACGTCTCCGCCAGCACGTCGTCCGGTTCCTCGCCGTTGAGCATGTAGAGAAAGTTCTCCGCGTGGCCGAGGTCCTGGCGCGGACTCACCACGTCCTCGCCGTTCCGCAGGCGATTGAACGCCGCCAGCGCCGTCGGAATCTTCGCCGTGATGCGCCGCCCCTTGCGGACGTTCGCGTCGAGGTCCGTCACGTCCTCGTGGTCCGCGTCGTCGTCGTACGCCGACAGCGACGAGACGACGGTCCGCAACGCCGCCATCGGCACCTCGTCGGCCTCGGCGAGCGCCCGAATCTCGTCGAGCACGCCGTCGTCGAGTTCGCGCTCCTCCGCCATCGTGGACGAGAACTCGTCCAACTGTTCGCGCGTCGGTAGCTCCCCGTGCCAGAGGAGGTAGACGACTTCTTCGTACGAAGCGTCTCGGGCGAGGTCTTCGATGGCGTACCCGCGATACACGAGTTCGCCGGCGTCCCCGTCGATGAAGCTCAGTTCGGACTCGGCAACGAGAACGCCTTCCAGACCCCGCTTCAGGTCGTCTGACATACCAATCAGGTTCCCATCGGTATCAAAAAAGCGTTATCGTTCACACCAAAACGAAATCGACTATTGCCGAAAAACGGTTTCGACAGCCGCGCTCTCGGGCGTCGAGGTATCGGGACCGGCGCGACGGGACGCGGAGGGGCCTCTCCCCACGTACCGCCGTGACACGGCCCGTCCCGCCGACACGGAGATATTGCCGCTTCGCGTAGAACGTCCGACGGACGTCGTCGCTAACAAACCTTTTCACCGAACGACGTGAACCTCGGCGTATGAACCCCGAGGACGTGGAGTACGAACCGGTGAGCGTCAAGGAGGTGCTCGCCGAGATGAAAGACACGGCGGAACTCCTCATCGACCTCTCGTTCTCCGCGGTCCTCAACGGGAGCGACGACATCGCCCGCGAGGTGCTGGAACTGGAGGAGCGGATGGACGTGCTGAAACTGCAGGGACGGATGAGCCTGCTCATGGCCGCCCGCACGCCCGAGGACGCCGAGCAACTCGCCTCCGTCCTCGGCGTCGTCGGCGCGGCGGAGAAGATAGCCAACGCCGCGGGCGACATCGCCAAGGTGGTGCTGGAGGACATCGGCCTCCCGGACGCGATTCGCTCGGCCCTCCCGGAGGCGGCGGAGATGCTCGTCCGCGCCACCGTCGTCGCCGACTCCGACTACTGCGGTCGGTCGCTGGCCGACGTGAACATGGAGACGGAGACGGGCGTGCGCGTCATCGCCATCCGTCGGCAGTCGGTGACCGGCAAGCGCCGGTGGATACTCAACCCGAACCGCGAGACGACGATACAGGCCGACGACGTCCTCCTCCTCCGCGGCCCGCAGACGGGCGTCGCGACGGTGTTCGAGACGGCGACGACCGCCCCGTACGAACTGCCCGAGACGCACGACCCGCCCATCGAGGACCTCGAACGCGCCGTGGACTCCATCATCCTGATGAAGGACATGAGCGAACTCGCCGTGGACCTCGCCTACGGGTCGGTGCTGTTCGACTCCGAGGACGTGGCCGAGGAAGTCGAGGAACTGGAAGCCGAGGTGGACGCCCTGAAGTCGCGCTTCGAGGCGTGGGTGCTGCAGGCGGCCCAACGCGTCGACGACCCGGTCCAACTCCGCGGCCTCGTCCACATCGCCTCGGCGACGGAGGTCATCTCCGACGCCGCCCTCGAAATCTCCGAGGGCGTCCTCCGCGGTATCGACGCCCACCCCGTCGTCGCCGCCGCCGTCGAGGAGTCCGACGAGATTATCGTCCGCCTCCACGTCGGCGGTGAGAGTTCGCTGGCGAACGAGACGCTCGGCGACCGCATGGTGAAGACCGAGACGGGGATGCGCGTCATCGCCGTCCGCCGCGCGGACGGGAGCGAGTGGGTGGTCCAACCCGGTCCGACCACCGCGCTGCACCCCGGCGACGCCCTCATCGCGAAGGGCACCCGCGCGGGGGCCGAACGCCTCGGCGAACTCCTCGACGACCCGCAGGCGTTCGAGGAGTGACCGGACGGCGCTCCGCCTCGACTGTTCAGGTGTCCGACCGGTTCGACAAGAGTTATCTCCGGTATCTGCAATACCTCCCACGTGAGTCTCGTCGCCGACTTCTCGCTCCCTCGGAGTGAACTCCTCCTCGAAGGCGTCCCCAGCGACTGGACGGGTCGCGTGGAGTTCGAACGGTTCGTCCCCGCGTCGCCGGACCCGCTCCCGTTCGTCAGAGTCCGCGGCGACAGGGAGGCGTTCGCCGCCTCGGCACGCGCGGACTCGGCGGTGGCGTCGCTCACCGAGCGAGACGTGACGTCGTCGTGGACGCGCTACCGCCTCGCGTGGACGCCGGACGCTCGGCGCTCGATTCGGCGACTGTTCGGCGACCCCGTGGTTCTGGAGGCCGTCGCCGTCAGGGACTGGACGTTCTGCGTCCGCTTCCCCGAGTTCGCCCACGTGGCCGCCTTCCGCGAGACGGCCGAGACGTCTGGGTACCCGCTGGAACTCCACCGCCTGCGCGAGGAGTCGCGGACCGAGGACGCGGCGACGGACCTGACCGACCTCCAGCGAGAGACGCTGGCGCTGGCGATTCGGCGGGGGTACTTCGAGGTGCCGCGGTCGGCGACGCTGTCGGACCTCGCCGCGGAACTCGGCGTCTCGAAACAGGCCGTCTCCGAACGACTCCGCCGCGCCCTCGCACTCCTCGCCCGGGACGCCGTGGGTGAGTCCCCCTCTCGGTGACTTAAACGCCCGGACAAATCAATGCGGACGCTCATCCGTTCACCCGTGGTTGTGAGTAGCACGATGAGTGGAGTGACGTTTTGGAACGGTAGCAGTCAGAGTCCGTCGTCCGACACGACGGGTCGGTGGGTGGGACACCCGTGACGACCCCCGCGTCCGGGTCGTCAGACGGTATCGTCGCGGGCGGCCGCCTCGACGTTCGTCTCGTCCGACGAATCGCGCGAACGCTCGACCGAGACCCGATGGACCTCCCGCCGTTGGCGTGGGAGGTAGACCTGGACGCGCTCTCGACGCTGGCGACGAACGGGCACGTGAGCATCACCTTCGAGTACGAGGGATGCGACGTTCGTATCCACAAGGACGGCACCGTCTCCATCTCCATCGACGACGCGGACGCCGACACCGCCTCGGCGTAGGCGGCTCACACCTCTTTCAGCAGTCTGTACGCGGAGACGAGCGTCAGGACCGCCGTCACCAGAAGCGCCGTCGCGGACGCGAGGACGAACGCGAGGACGGCGAACCAGCCCTCGGGGCCGAGGACGGGGTACTCGCGCGTCCCGGCGAACGGGCCGAACAGTTCGAGGACGCGGAACGCGTAGGCACCGACGGCGAGTCCGACACCCGCGAGTGCGCCGACTTTGGCGTTCCGCGAGACGTGTAACGCGTGGGCGAGTCCGCGTTGCGGCGGCCGCCCCGGAACCTCGTCGCTCACGCTCGCCCGTAGCGGCCGAGAGCGCATAGCCTCGTCGGAATCGGCGCTCCGGAACCGCCCTCAGTCGTACGCCTCGAACTCGCGCCCGAAGACGAGGAAGTAGCCCGTCCCGACCAGACCGACGGCGGTGGCGACGAGAAACGCCGTCTCCGGGTCGTTCGCGTACAGCCACCCGCCGACGGCCGCCGAGGGGATGGTGACGGCGTTGCGGAGGAGGTAGTACGACCCGACGACGCGCCCCCCGGCGTTCTCCTCGGCGGGGCCGACGATGAGCGCCTTGTGCGCCGGCAGTCCCGCGAACCGGAGCCCCGAGAACGCGAACAGGAGGGTGAGGACGAGGGCGCTGTCCGGCGCGTTTATCAGGAGGACGGGGAACGCGGCGTAGACGGCGAAGCCGAGGCCGACGACGGGTTTCAGGCCGACGCGACGGGCGAGTTTCGCCACCGGCACCATCGTGACGAGGGCGACGGCCATCTCGACGGCCAGCAGGACGCCGAAGAACGCGTCCGGCGACAGCGACCCGACGAACGGGAGGCGCGCGCCGACGCCGAGGAACTCCACGACGACGATGACGAAGAAGACGTACACCATCCCGTTGGCGAAGCGGACGAGGGTGTCGCCGACGAGCAACGGGCGGAGGGCCGCGGGCATCTCGCGGAGGTCAGAGACGACGGTGGCGACGCCCTCGAACGACTTGCCGAGACTGTCCTCGGAGGCGTCGTAGCGGACGTGCTGAGCCACCGTCGCCACGGCGGCGAAGACGGCGGCCACGGCGAGGACGACTCTGAAGCCCGTCTCGAAGGCGAACACGGCGAGGACGGCCGCGGCGAACAGCGGACCGAGGAAGAACGCCGTCCGCCGGAACGTCTCCGTGCTGGCGAATCCCGTCGCCAGTCGACCCGGCGGCACGCTCTGCTTCACGATGGCGAACGTCGCGCCGAGGCCGAACGACTTCCACGCCTGCGCGAACAGGAGGCCGAGGAAGATACCGACGGGGAGCGAGAGGGGGTCGACGACGAACGGCCCGACGGCGAACCCGGGAAGGGCGAGGACGCCGAACGCGCCGGCGAACAGCCATATCAGGAAGCCGACGGTGGAGGCGAGGCCGAACGCGGTGAGGGCGACTCGGGAGCCGACCCGGTCGGAGAACGCGCCGCCGGGGTAGGGGTAGACGGCGCTGATGAGGTTGCCGAAACTGCCGTACAGGCCGATGGCGACGCTGCCCGCCCCGAGGACGCTCACGTACCGGGGCATGTACCGCCCCGTCATCTGAAAGCCGAGGCTGAACGCGAACATCGACAGCGAGAGGACCAGTACGTCGCCGTCGAGGGCGAAGAACTGTCGGAACGTCGAGAGCGCGTCCGGGTCGTCCGCCTCACCGTGTGCCATACGCGTCTGTGTCGCCCGCCGGACGAAATGTCTCCCGGTCGCGAGACGCTATATAGCGGTCAGGAGAGCTGTGTAGGCCAGTTCCCGGTGGATGACGTGCCGCGACCCGCGACGCGCTACAGGTGGACCCAGCCGGTCGACCCCCGTTCGGGGAGGTGCCACCGCTGGTAGACGGTCCCGCCGTCGGTCCGCACCTCCACCTCCGCGTCGCAGGACGACGCGTGCGACGCCCGCGTCTCCTCGTCGTCGGCGTCGACGTGGTAGTACGCCATCCCGCAGACGCCGCTGACCGAGTCGGTGATGGCGTCGGTCACGTCCAGCGTTCTGTCGCCGCCCACCTCGCCGGCGACTTCGGTCACCGAGTCGACGCTGACGCGGAGTTCGCCCGGCCCGATACCGCCCTTGTCGAACGTCTCGACGGCGTCGCAGACCGTATCGCGCAGGCCGTCGGCGCGGGTCTGCGGGTCCGACGACTCCGCGAACACGTCGCGGAAGTTCACGACCGAGACGGAGTCGCTGTCCGTGGTGACGCCGCGCGGGAGTCGGTCGCCCAGACCGTCCTCGTCGCCGGTCACCAGCACTCGCGAGTACGACGGCACGGCACCGAGCGTTCGCCGACTCGCCCTGTCCGTGCCCACGTCGTCGTCGGAGCTAACGAGAATCGAGCACCCCTCGCGCTTCAACCGGAGGAGAGCGCGACGAAACTCCTCCGGAGCCAAATCTGCGGCCATAGTGTCTGGAGACGCCCATATATTTCAGAGCTATCTAACTTGTTATTAAGTCTCGAAACGGATAACTGTTGTTTCCGCTTGGATACCGTTTTTTGCCGCTTCTCCGGGAAGATACCGAACCCATAAAGGGAGATGCATCCCTGTGTCTGGTAATGATTTCCCTCGGTAGTGCGAGTGCGGCCCCGGGCGAGGTGGACACGGGGCGTCTCGAGGTGGGTGAGACGCGCGATGGGACCACCGTCGGTCTGCCGTGCGCCGTCGTGAACGGTGCCTCGGACGGGAAGACGCTCTACGTGCAGGCGGCCTCGGACGGCGACGAACTGAACGGCGTGGGCGTGATACAGCGACTGTTCCCGCAACTGGACCCCGCGGACATCTCCGGTCAGATTCTCTTTGTCGGCATCGTCAACTACCACGCGTTCCAGGTCGCACAGCACCGAAACCCCGTGGACGACACGAAGATGAACCGGGCGTACCCCGGCGACGAGAACGGCACCTCCTCGGAGCGCATCGCGGCGGCGACGTTCGACGTAGCCCGCCGCGCCGACCTGATTCTCGACCTGCATCAGGGCTCCACCTCGCAGATGATAGACGAGGTTCGCGTCCGGTGCGGACGGCACCACCGCCTCCACAGCGAGTGTCTCCGCCTCGCCAAGACGTTCGGCTGCGGGTACGTGCTGGACCAGAAGGGACCGGACGGCCAACTCGCCCGCGCCGCCCCCGACGAGGGCGTCCCGACGGTGGACCCCGAACTCGGCGGCTGCGTCGGGTGGGACGAGGAGAGCATCCGGAAGGGCGTTCGCGGCGTCCACAACGTCCTTCGCGGGTACGGCTTCCTCGACGGCTCCGTCGAGACGGAGCGACAGACCCGCGCGAAGGGGTTCGACCAGTACGGCGCTCCCGCCGGCGGTCTGGTCCGATTCGAGAAGCACCTCGGCGAGCAGGTGTCCGCGGGCGACGTGGTGTTCGAGGTGACCGACGTGTTCGGCGGACTCAAGGCGCGCGTCACCGCCGACGGCTCCGGCATCTTCTGGCGGTCCCGCCGCCTCCCGCAGGTCGCCACGGGCGAGTACGTCTGCTCGGTCGGGACGGGCATCGACACGTTCTGATGGCGCTCGACGCACTCTCGCTGCGGTGTTCGGCCTGCGGGGAGACGTACGAGACGGCGTGGCAGTGGCGCTGTGACTGCGGCGCGCCGCTGGACTTCCTCGCGGACGCCCGCCCGTCGCGGGACGCCCCGGACCCGCGCTCGTTCGACGCCCGGCGGGGCCTCTGGTCGTTCGCCGACTTCCTCCCCGTCGGCCCGCGCGTCACCCTCGGGGAGGGAACGACGCCCCTCGTGGACGCCCCCGAGTGGGACGCCTCGTTCAAACTGGAGTACGTCTTCCCCACGGGGTCGTTCAAGGACCGCGGCGCGACGACGACGCTCTCCGTCGCCGCGGAACTCGGCGTCGACACCGTCGTCGAGGACTCCTCCGGCAACGCGGGCGCCGCAATCGCCACCTACGCCGCCCGCGCCGGCATCGACGCCGAGATATACGTCCCCGCGTCGGTGAAGGCGTCGAAACTCCGGGCCATCGAACGGGCCGGGGCGACCCCCGTCCGCGTCGAGGGCTCCCGCGAGGACGTGACCGACGCCTGCGTCGACGCCGTCGAACGCGGCGACGGCTGGTACGCCTCTCACGCGTGGAACCCCGCGTTCTTCGCCGGGACGGCCACGTTCGCCTACGAGGTGGCCTACCAGCGCGGGTGGTCCGCGCCGGACGCCGTCGTCACGCCACTCGGGCACGGCACCCTGTTCCTCGGCGCGTACCGCGGCTTCCGCGCCCTCCGGGACGCCGGGTGGATAGACGAGATGCCGACGCTCCTCGGCGCGCAGGCCGCCGGCTACGCGCCCGTCGCCGAGGAACTGCACGGTCCGACCGACGGGCGGAACCGGGTCGCCGACGGCATCCAGATACGCGACCCCGCCCGCCTCGGGCAGATTCTCGCCGCCGTCGACGCCACCGGCGGCGACGCCGTCGCCGTCTCCGAGGAGGCGGTCGAGGCGGAACTGGACCGCCTCCACCGCCGCGGCTTCTACACGGAACCGACCTGCGCCGTCGCACCCGCGGCACTCCGCGAGTACCGCGACCGCGGCGTCGTCTCGCCGGACGACGACGTGGTGGTGCCGCTGACCGGCAGCGGGCTGAAGGGCTGAGGGCGTCGTTCCGGTCCGCCGACTCGCTCGTCTGCCACCGCGCGCCCTCTCGACGCGGCGGACGCCCCGGTGAGCGGACGGGTTCGCGAGGAGAGAGCCTTATACATCGATACGTCGAACGCAGTCCATGGACGATCTCCCTCCCGACTCCTCGTACCGGACGTACTTCGAGCAGTCACCGGTGGGCGTCTTCGTCGCGAACGAGCGGGGGGAGTTCCTCGACGTCAACGACAGAGGGTGCGAGCTGGTCGGCTACTCGCGCGAACAGCTACTCTCGATGAACGTCGCCGACCTCGTCGGGAGTCGGGGAGTGGCCGCCTTCGAACGCCTCGGAGAGACGGGCCGGGTCGAGGCAGAAGTCGCTCTCACGCGCGCCGACGGCCGGGTGGTGGAGGTGTCCCTCGACGCTGTGGCGCTCGACGAGGGAGACTACATCGCGTCCGTGACGGACATCTCCCAGCGGAAAGACGACGAGCGGCGACTGGTGCAGTACGAACACGCCGTCGAGCAGGCGAGTGACCTCATCGCGGCGGCCGACCGCGAGTACACGCTCCTGTTCGCCAACAGGCGGTACCGGCAGTTTCACGACCTCTCCGACGGCGACGTCGGCACCGTCACCCTGCCCGAACTCCTCGGGTCGGCGACGTTCGAGGCCATCGAATCGAAACTCGAGATGGTCCTCGACGGAGCGCCTCTCCGAGACGAGATAGGCCGGACGGCCGCGGACGGCACCGACCGAACGCTGGACGTTCAGTACTACCCGCTCGAACGCGACGACGGAGCGGTGTTCGGTATCGTCGCGACGATGCGCGACGTGACCGAACAGGAACGGCGTCGGCGACAGCTCACGCAGTTCGAACTCGCGATAGAGAGTTCGAACGACTGGATGGCGGCGGTCGACACCGACTTGAACCTCCTGTTCGCCAATCAGGGGTTTCGGTCGTTCCACGGCCTCGACGCGAGCGACGTCAGGGGCACGCCGCTGTCCGACGTTCTCGACGACTCCGCCTTCGACTTCGTCAGGAGTCGGGTGGCGACCCTCCGCGCCGGCGAATCGCTCACGTTCGAACACCAGACGGCGGTCGAGGGCGAGCGAATCCCGGTTCGGAGCGTCGTCTACCCGCTCGAAGACGACGACGGAGAGATTCTCGGCTTCGTCGCCGCTCTCCAGGACATCAGCGAGCTGAAAGACCGGGAACGGCAGTTACACGTGCTCGACCGCGTACTTCGGCACAACGTGAGAACCACGATGAACGTCGTGGCCGGCTACGCGGACCAGATTCGGACGGTCAGCGCCGACGCCGAGGTCGGAGAGTACGCGAGGACGATAATCGACCACAGCGAGCAACTGAACGAGATGGTGGCCAAAGAGCGGGAGATCACGAAGATACTCTCGGACCCGCCGCGCACGACACGAATCGACCTCACGCGGGAGGTGGCTGCGATCACGTCGGAGTTCGAACGTGCCCATCCGGAGGCTGTCATCTCGACCGAGGGACCGGAGACGAACGTGGAGGTACGCGCCGGAGCGCTCGGTCGGGCACTCAGAGAACTGGTTCGGAACGCGGTCGTCCACGCCGACCGCGAGCGGCCGGTCGTCGAGATTCGGACCAGCGTGACCCCCGAGACGGTCGACGTCCGGGTCGTCGACGAAAACCGGGCGATTCCGGAGATGGAACAGGAGGTCCTCCTGAAGCAGGCGGAGATCGAACCGCTCGTCCACGGGAGCGGGTTGGGGCTGTGGCTCGTGCACCTCATCGTGGACCGAGCGGACGGGACGCTGAGTTTCGAGGCGAACGAACCACGGGGCAACGTCGTCGGCATTCACGTGCCGAACGCCGAGGACGCGTGAGCGCGGTATCCGTCGCCGGAGCCCCGGCGTCTTCGACCCGGACTCGCGTCGTCGAGGGGAGTTTCGCTGCCGCCAAAAATCAGCTCAGCTCGGGCGACCCGCGTCCTTCCCGGGCGTTTCGGTCTCCTTCTTGGCCTTCCCGCGGAACGTGTCGATACCGAGGACGTTGTTGAGCGGACACTTCTGCGTGATGCCCGTCGCGAGGAGGACGGCGCCGACGAGGAGCGCGATACCAGCGACGACGAGACCGAGGGTCCCGGCCGCGATGGTGAACAGTCCTCCGAACGCCGCGGCGCCCGCGACGATGAGGAGCGGTCCGACGACGAGTCGGGCGATACGGTCGTAACCACCGACGTTTTTCTGCATGATTCTCACCTATCTCTACGTACGCCATGCGAGGGTATAACGAGGCGACCTGGTTCTCGAAAGCGGAGAACCGGGGGCGATTCAGCGGTCGTACCGACGCTGTCTGCCGCTGAGGCGTTTGTCCCAGTCGATCCACTCCTGCTCCCATCCGGTCGGCGCGAAGTACCCCGACTCGCTGAACTCGGCGTCCTCGCGGACCGTCCGGTTTCTGGTGACGCCGCTCCGCTGTTCGCCCTCGACCAGGAGGGGGTCGAACGCGACGGGGCCGTGTTCGTCCACCACCTCGCCCGCGGCGTCGACGCTGACGAGCGTCTGCTTCGGGCCGCCCATCGGGAGGACGAGTCGACCGTCGGGTTCCAGTTGCGAGAGGAGTCGTCGCGGCGGTTCGATGGCCGCCGCCTCCACGAGGATGCGGTCGAACGGCGCGTACTCGGGGAGTCCCTCCGCGCCGTCGCGACGGTCGACGAGGACGGCGGGCGACCCGACGGACTGGAGGTTCGCCCGCGCCGCGTAGACGAGTTTCCGGTCGATGTCGACGGCGTGGACGTGCGTCTCACCGACGATTTCGGCCAGCAGCGCGGGGGTGTAGCCGACGCCGGCGCCGACGACGAGCACGTCTTCGTCCGGTTCGGCAGAGAGCGCAGAGAGGAGTCGGGCGACGTTCGCCGGAGAGAGGATGGTCGACCCCTCGAAGTCGCCGGAGCGGTTCTGATAGGGGGCGTCCTCGACGAACTCGTGTCGCGGGACGGTTCGCATGGCGAGAGAGACGGACTCGGCCACGTCCATGCCGTGTTCGAGGCCGTCGACCATGTCTTCGCGCAGTACCGCGGGGTCCATAGCTCATCTCGGTGGTCCGCACTAATCAACCGCACGCTCCGGCCGGCGGCCGACGACGACGGCGCGTTCGTCGCCGGGCACCGACCGCACCGTCACGTCCGCGAACCCGGCGTCCGAGAGCCACGTCCGGTACGTCTCCTCCGCGTAGGCGTCGCCGCGGCCGACGCCGAGGGCGCGGACGCGCGCCCGGACGGACTCGGCGGACCCGTCGCGGAGGACGTCCACGAGGGCGAGCGTTCCGCCGGGTTCGAGGGCGTCGAACGCGCTCTCGACCAGCGTCCGGTTCTCGTCGGGGTCGAACCGACTCGTCGCGTCGGCGGCGAAGACGAGTCCGTACCCGTCGGCGTCGAAGGCGGGCACCGCGGCCGCCCGAGTCCGCACGTCGCGGTGTTCGAGCATCGGCGCGACGGCGTCGACGGCGTCGGGCACGTCGAGGAGCGTCGTCTCGTACCCGCGGGCGGCGAACTCCGTCGCGTACGCGCCGGAGGCCCCGCACACGTCGAGGACGCGTTCGGCGTTCGGCGCCGCGCGGACGGCCGCCGTGACGCGGGCGCGGACGACGGCGTCGTCCGTCGCGGCGTGCGCGCCGAGGCGGTTTCGCGTCCACTCCGGCGGGAGTTCCGGGGCGTCGCCCGTCGACATCGTCTCCGGGAGGGCGGTCCACAGGTCGAACAGGTCCAGTGCGTGCGGGAGGCGGCCGATGGAGCGCACGTCACGCTTGGCGAGGAACCCCAGCGCGCGGTTCGTTATCTCGTACTCGTCGTCGACGCGGCGGACGAAACCGAGGTCCGCGAGCGATTCGACGACGACGCGGGCGGCGTGTTCGGTCACGTCGGCCTCGCGGGCGACTGCCGCGGGCGTCCCCGCCGTGTCGAGGAGGGCGGTCAGGACGCCGCTTCGACGGGCGGCCCACAGCACGAACAGTTCCTCCGCGCCGAGCGACGACCGGTCTCGAGTCGGCATACACCCCCCGACGGTTCGACGGGTGAAAAGTCGGTCTCCTCGGGGCCGAACCGACGGGGAATCCGGCTGAAATACCTCCCTAACGAGTTCGAATTGCTAACTGTTTCAGACTGTTTCACGCACGTAATCGACAGACAGCGGCGCATCCGGTCGTCGTCCATTCCGGACAGTAACGGTCCGAAACGTGTTCTACTGTTTATGCACATCGCGGCAGTTCTCAGGGACGATGGGCGCCCGAGACTCCCCCGCACACGACTCGGCGTACGACTCGACGACCACCGGAACCAGACCCGGCGACGACCGGTCGGACCGGTACGTCCGCATCTCCCGCGACGACGCGTTCCACCTCCTCCAGAACGACTGCCGCCGCGCGGTCCTCCGCCTCCTCCTGACCGAGGAACGGGACGACCCGACCCCGCTCTCGACGCTCGCCGCGTTCGTCGCGGCCGTCAAGTACGAGGGCGGCGACTCGGACGCGGTCGGCGAGATACAGGAACGCGTGCGTATCGCACTCCACCACTCGCACCTCCCACTGCTCGCCGAACACGGCGTCGTCGACTACGACCCCGAGGCCGAGACGGTCGCGGCGGCACCGCTTCTGGCGGCCCTCGCGCCGTTCCTCTCGGACGGACTCGGCGGCGACGACGACCTCGTGGTCGACACGGTACAGGTCGAACGACACGGTCACCACGACGCCGTCGAGCACTGAACGGTCTCGCAGCATCGCTCGAAGAGAAGCTCCTCCTCCCGCAACCGCAGTCGTCGCGCGTCTACTCGCCGGAGAGCGTCCGCGACGGGCGGTTCACCAGGCGGACCACGCGGACGTGGTCTTGTCGGTGCCGTACAGGCGGTTGACGTCCTTCGCGTACACCATGTCGCCGTCGTGGTCGAGTTTCCCGTGGCGGTACTCCGGCGCGTCGTCGCGGACGTGAAGCGCCTTCACGAGGAACTTCTCGTCGCCGAACTCCTCCGTCTCGCCGACGACGAACTCGTAGTCGCCGGGGACGTTGACCTTGAAGCTCCGGGTGTCCTCGCGGTAGCCCGTCCCCTCCTTGGGGTTGACCGTGACGTTGACGGCGACGTTGTCGACGGCGCGGGTCCAGATGGTGTTCGCGTCCTCGACGCGGGCCTCCTCGGCGCGCTGTTCGGGGCCGACTTCGATCCCCGTGATGCGAACGAGCATGATGGCCTCGGGCGTGTCCACGATGAACTCCTCGCCGACGGCGATGGTCTCGCTCGCCGGCGCGTCGACCATCGTCGTGAACGAGTCGCCGTCCTGCGAGACGACGACCTTCCGTTCGACCTCGGTCTCCTCCTCGACGGCGACCTTGTGGACGTGACTGCACTCCGTACAGCGAACCGTCGCCTGTCCGCCCATCTTCAGCACCTCGTGAACCGTCTCCTCCTCGGGCGAACAGGAGGGACAGACGACCGCGATGCGGTCCTGCGTATCACTCATGCGCGCCTCTATCCCGTCACGCCGTAAAAGTCCGCCCCTCCGCGGGTCCCCGTGAGACGGTCTGTCTGACACGCGTCGACCGGAGTTTGATGTCGATGGCCCGTCACGTCCGCGTATGGTCTCCCGCGACACCAAACTCACCGCCGCCTTCGTCGTCCTCGCGACGGCGCTGTGGCTCGTTGCACAGCAGTTCACGACCGACTCGTGGGTCCTCTGGGCCGTCCTCGTCGGCGTCGGCGTCGTCGTGCCGACGGTGCTGAACGAGGTTTCGGACTGACCGACCGGCTGACCCGCCCGCTAGTTACGGGTGCGACGGCTCCGTCGACTCGCGCCGCCGACGCTCGTTCACCGAGGAAGTTCCACTTCCTCGCCGTCTCGCGGTGTCACCGCTCGACAGTTGGGAGGTCTACGACCTCCCCGTCCGCGTACACGGTCGGCTCTCTGATGATACCGTCCAGATGGAGTGGTGCCTCGGTGTCGCCGCCGATGCCGGCGTCGTCGCCGATGGCGATGTGGACCGTGCCCGCGGCCTTCTCGTCGAGGAGGACCGACCCGACCAGCGTCTCGACGCCGACGTTGGTGCCGATGCCCAACTCCGCGAGGTTGTAGGCGTCGCGGCCGACCTCCTCGGCGCCCGCCTCCACCTGTTCGCGGACGCTGTCGTCGGAGATGTCCGTCACGAAGCCGTCCTCCACCTCGAACCGGAGTTCCTGCCCCTCCTCCAGCAGGCCGTGGGGCATCATCGTCCCGTCCACGACGTAGGTCCCGTCCGCGGTCACCGGCGAGACGAACACCTCGCCCGCGGGGAGGTTCGAGAACCCGCCCGCCTCGTGGACGACGCCCGTGTCGGCCAACCAGTCGCGCGTTCCCGGTTCGAAGGTGATGTCGGTGCCCGCGGGCGTCGTCACGCGAATCACGCTCGCCTCCGTCACCTGCTGGAGGACGTCCAGACAGTGCTGCGAGATGACGTCGTAGTCGGCGTCTAACCCGGACAGGAACACCTCCTCGGTGATGCCCGGGAGCGTCGCGCCGCGCGCGCCCGCCTCGCAGGCGTCGCTCCGGGCGCGGGTGTGACTCAGGCTCTTGGTCGTCGGCGCGAGGAACACGTCCGCGGTGGCCATCGCGGCGGCGACGGCGGCGGGCGGTTCCTCGCCGTGCTGGTCGCCCGGTGGGTACCGCAGGAGGGTCGCGTCGTCCGTCACCTCCGCGGCCACGTCGTACAGCGCTTCGCCGATGGCTCGACGCCTGTCGTCGGTGACGACGACGCACGACTCGTCGGTACCGAGGTTCATACACTGCAGGACGGCCGTCTCCGCGCCGGCGCGTAACTCGTCGTCGGTCATGTCCCCGTGTGGGAGGCCCGCGGGGTTAGTCGTTCCCATCCCCGCCGCGTCGTGCGGTCCCGGCGACGACGGCCGACGACCGATTAGTAACTCACCTCCGCGAGAATCCTCGCCGTTACTCGCCCCAGAGTTAATTTCTGATAAAAAATCTCCGAAATAACTATGGCTGTCCGCATTCGACAGTCGACCGATGATACGAGTGGGTGTCAACGGCTACGGCACGATCGGAAAGCGCGTCGCCGACGCCGTGGACGCACAACCAGACATGGAGGTCATCGGTGTGGCGAAGACCCAACCCAACTTCGAGGCCCACACCGCCGTCAAGCGCGGCTATCCGATGTACGCCGCCATCCCCGAGCGGATGCCCCTGTTCTCGGAGGCGGGCATCGACGTCGAGGGCGCCGTCGACGAGATGGTCGCCGACGCGGACGTCGTCGTCGACTGCACGCCGTCGGGAATCGGCGCGGACAACAAGGCCCTCTACGAGTCGCACGACACGCCCGCCATCTTCCAGGGCGGCGAGGACGCCGACGTGGGCGAGGTGAGTTTCAACGCCCGCGCGAACTACGACGACGCCGTCGGCGTCGACTACGTCCGGACCGTCTCCTGCAACACGACGGGGCTCTCCCGCATCATCGCGCCCCTGCGCGAGGAGTACGGCGTGGAGAAGGTGCGCGCGACGCTGGTGCGCCGCGGCGGCGACCCCGGGCAGAACTCCCGCGGCCCCATCAACGACATCCTGCCGAACCCCATCCACATCCCGAGTCACCACGGCCCCGACGTGAACACCATCTTCCCGGACCTGTCCATCGACACGCTGGGACTGAAGGTGCCCGCCACGCTGATGCACGTCCACAGTCTCAACGTCACCCTCGAAGACGACGTGACCGCGGCGCACGTCCGGCAACTCCTCGAATCGGAGTCGCGCGTCTACGTCATCCCCGAGGGACTCGGCATCGACGGCGCGGGGAAACTGAAGGACTTCGCGCTCGACGCCGGCCGCCCGCGCGGCGACCTCTGGGAGAACTGCGTCTGGGGCGAGTCCATCGCCGTGGAGGGTCGCGACCTGTACCTGTTCCAGGCCATCCACCAGGAGTCCGACGTCATCCCCGAGAACGTCGACGCCATCCGCGCGATGACCGAGTCGGCCGAACAGGCCGAGAGCATGGTCACGACGGACGAACACGTCGGTATCGGCATCACGGGTGACCCGTCGGGTTTTAGCCACGAGGACGACGACGCCGTCGCCGAGACGGAACTCGCCGACGACTGAGCCACCATCGACGGCTCGCTTCGTCGGTCCTCGTCGGTCGCCGCCGGTTCAGACCTCGTAGAAGGCGACGTCGTCCGCTTCCGTGTCGAGGAGTGCGACGTGGTACGTGTCGTCCGCACCCGGTATCGGCAGTCCGCCGGGGTTGACGTGGACCGTCCCCTCTCGTTCGTCGTACGTCCGCTGGTGGGTGTGCCCCCGGAAGACGTAGTCGTAGCTCTCCGAGTCGACCAGTCCGTCCACCAGCGTTTCGCTCGTCCCGTGGTAGGCGGCCACCGCGACGCCGTCGAACTCGAACGTCGCGCACTCGCCGTGGTAGGTTCCGAACGAGTCGACGAAGTTCTCCAGTGCCCACTCGCCGTCGTTGTTACCGCGGACGGCGTGGAACTCGAAGTCGGCGTCGAAGACGTTCGCGGTGAACGGCGAGACGACGTCGCCGCAGTGAATCACCGTCTCGACGCCCGCGTCCTCGAACGTCTCCACCGCGCCGCGCGCCAACTCGAGGTTGTCGTGCGTGTCCGAACAGATGCCGACTCTCATACGCGGACGTTCGGCGGAATCGCGTAAGAAGGTTGGTGCGCGGGTCGCTCGGTGCCCGCGTCAGTCGTCGCGTTCGGTCGCCTCGCGGCTGGCGGCGATGAGGTTCTGCCGGTACTGGCTCAACGCCTCACCCATCTTCCGAACCTCCTCGTCGCTCATCGTGTCGTGTTCGTCGGCGTCGAAGAACGGCAGTTCCTCCTTCTCGGGAACGTCCATGACGACACCAAGCTGAGATATCTGCTGGTAGTAGTTCTCCAGCACCCACTCCTCGCCGTGCGCCGTCACCGCTTGCTCGATGTACTCCGCCGCCTCGGGGTAGTCGGCGCGTAAGTCGTCGGTCACGCGTGTGAGTATCACGCCCCAGAGATTGTGTGCTGGGGCCCGGCCAGTATCTGCCTGTATCTCGCACGTGGCACGCGAACCCGCCGAATCCGCCGAACGGTCGAACTCCTCCCGTCAGTTCCGCTGGAGGACTTCCACGCCGACCAGCGACGCGCCGGTCAACGCGCGGATGTACGCGCCGCCGGCGATGGAGACGTGGCCGAAGTCGTCCTCGCTCAGCCCGTACATCTCGATGGCGCGGGAGGTGTCGCCGCCGCCGACGACGGAGAAGCAGTCCGTCTCCGCGATGGCGCGCAGGACGCCGACCGTCCCCTTCGAGAAGCGTTCGTCCTCGAACAGGCCGAGTGCGCCCTTCACGAAGACGGCCTCGGAGTCGCGAACCACCTCGTCGTACGACTCGACGGTGTCGGTGCCGACGTCGAGGTACGCGCGGTCCTTCTCGTCGACGTCGTCGACGGCTATCTCGGCGCGTTCGTCGTCGTCGTCCTCGTACGCGAGGTCGACCGCGAGCGAAATCTGGTCGCCGCGTTCGTCTAGGAGGGACGCGATGGTCTCGTGGTTCGCCTCCCACTGGTCGTCGAACAGGTCCATGTCGCCGACGTCGAAGCCGACGTCGTGACCGGCAGCGCGGAGGAACAGTTCGCCCGCGATGCCGCCCAGCAGGAATCGGTCCACCGTCCCGCCGAGGTTGTTCATCACGTCGATGACGTCCGTCGCCTTCGTCCCGCCGACGACCATCGTCACCTGTCCGTCGAACTCCCGAGTGGCGATGGCGGAGTTGGCCTCGTACTCCGTCTCCATCACGCGCCCGGCGTAGGCGGGCAGTTCGAGGGGGAAACCGACGAGGGAGGCGTGCGACCGGTGCGCCGCCGAGTAGGCGTCGTTCACGTAGGCGTCGAAGTGCGGCGCGAGGGTCTGCACGAACTCCGTCTCGGCCTTCGTCTCGGGCTCTTCCTCGGGGAGTTCGTCGTCGCACATCCGCGTGTTCTCCAAGAGGAGTATCTCGCCGGATTCCAGCGACTCGACGGCCTCTATCGCCGCCTCACCGTAGGTGTCGGCGACGAACCCCACGTCGCGGTCGACGTGGGATGCGAGGATGGCGGCGTGCTGTTCGAGTGAGACGAAGTCGTCGTCGCCGGGGCGGCCCTGGTGGGCCATCAGGACGACGCGGTGGCCCGCCTCGGCGAGTTCGCGGACGGTCTCGGCGTGGCGTTCGAAGCGTCGGTTGTCCTGCACTTCGCCGTCCTCGACGGGGGAGTTCAGGTCGAGGCGGACGAGGACGCGCTTGTCGGGTTCGAGGTCGTCGAGTGTCTTGAACGTGGACATGTGTGTGGTGGTTCGAAAGACGAGGAGATTTCACTTAGTGGTGGGCGGTCGAGGCTCAGTCGGCGGTGACGAACTCGGCCACGTCGAGCATCCGGTTCGAGAAGCCGTACTCGTTGTCGTACCACGTCAGAATCTTGTAGAGGCCGCCGTCGTTCACCATGTTCGTGGACTGCAGGTCGACCGTCGAGGAGAACGGCAGGCCGACGATGTCCGAGGAGACGACTTCCTCGTCGGTGTAGCCGAGGACGCCCGCGAGGGGGCCGGAGTCGGCGGCGTCGCGGAACGCGTCGTTCAGTTCCTCGACCGACGGCGCCTCGTCGAGAGAGACGACGAGTTCGGTGATGGAGCCGTTCGGAACGGGGACGCGCATCGCCATGCCGTCGAGTTTACCCTCCAACTGGGGCAGAATCTCGGTCGTGGCCTGCGCGGCGCCCGTGGAGGTGGGGACGATGTTCTCGGCGGCGGCGCGGCCGCGGCGTGTCTTGGCCTTCGGGCCGTCGATGAGATTCTGCGACCCGGTGTAGGCGTGGACCGTCGTCAGGAGACCGGACTCGATGCCGAACTCGTCGTCCAGTACCTTCGCGACGGGCGAGACGGAGTTCGTCGTACAGGAGGCGTTCGAGACGACGTCCTCGCCGTCGTACTCGTCGTGGTTGACGCCGTAGACGATCTGCTTGACCGGTTCATCGCCCTTCGGCGGCGCGGAGATGATGACCTTGTCCGCGCCCGCGTCGAGGTGCGCGGAGGCGTCCTGCTTCGTGCGGAAGATGCCCGTGCACTCGAGGGCGACGTCCACGTCGAGTTCGTCCCACGGCAGTTCGGCGGGGCTCTGGATGTTGAACAGGGAGACGGCGGTGTCGCCCGCGACGAGTTCCTCGCCGTCGAGCGAAACCTCGTCGAGGCGGCCCATCACGGTGTCGTACTTGGCGAGGTAGGCCATGTCCTCGAAGTCCATCACGTCGTTGATGCCGACGAGTTCGACCTTCGGGTTGTCCATCACCGCGCGGAACACGTTCCGCCCGATTCGCCCGAACCCGTTCAGTCCGACTCGCACCACCTCGTCGTCGTCGACGTTCTCGCCCGCAGCGAGGTACGATTTTTCACTCATATCCGAGTTTTCTCCGGCAAGATACTTGAATCCCTGTGTCTCTGACCAGACCCGCGAACGGACGAAATCCGTGTCGTAAGAGAGTCGTACTGTCGCTTTAGCCTGAACAATGATGGAGTTCCCGCCCGTCGGCGGCGAACGAGAGTGATCAGAGAAACGCACGTTCGTTCACGACCGCGCACGTTCGGACGACCGGGCGACGACCGCGAATCGACCCGGCGTCGGCGTCGGAACCCGCCGGGGGGAGAAGGCTTTTGACAGAAAGTAACCAAAGGTCGCGTGCATGAGAGATGAACGCGACGATCCGTTCGACAACATCTTCGACGAGATCGAACGGATGATGAACGAGATGACCGGTGGTGACTCCACCGGGTTCGCCTCGGAGACCCACATCGACGTGTACGATGAGGGCGAGGCGGTTCGACTCGTCGCGGACCTTCCGGGTGTGGAGAAGGACGCAATCGACCTGAAGTGCGACGGCGAGACGCTCACGGTGAGTGCCGCGAGCGACCGCCGCGAGTACGACGAACGAATCCGCCTCCCGGTCCGGGTGGACGAACACTCCGCGAAGGCGTCGTTCAAGAACGGCGTCCTGCAGGTCACCTTCCAGAAGTCGGAGGACTCGGCCGCAATCGACGTCGAGTAGCGCGACACCTCGGTGCGACGATTTTCATTCGACCTTCGACCGTTCGGCAGTCTCCCGTATCAGCGCCGCCAGCCTGTCCCAGAAGTCCGCGTCGTACTTCTCGTGGTCGATGGTCGGTCGGGCGTTCGTCTCGGAGACGACGGTTCGGTCGTCGGCGACGAGGAGGTCGACGCCGAGGTAGTCGATTCCGAGCGTCTCGGCCACCGCGACGGCCAGTTTCTGATGTTCGGCCGAGACCGTGAGTTCGGTCGCCGTCGCGCCCCGGTGGACGTTGTGCTTCCACCGACCCTCGCCGAGTCCCTCGGGCAGTCGGCGTTCGACGCCGCCGACCACCTCACCGTCGACGACCATCACGCGGTAGTCCCGCGCGTCGGGGACGTACTCCTGAAGCAGGTACGACTTGTCGCCCGTCGCCCGGTAGTCGTGGACGAGGTTCAGGTAGTCGACGACGCCCAGCAGCGAGTCCACGTCGCGCACCTTGGCGACACCGACGCCGCGCGTGGCGGAGTTGGGCTTGACGACCAGCGGGAACGACAGGTCGGCGACGGCCTCGACCACCGTCTCCTCGCCGACGGGGTTCGACACCATCCGCGTCTCCGGGACTGGCAGTCCCGCCCGCGAGAGCGCGGCTATCACGCCCGCCTTGTTCCGCGAGGTGAGCACCGCCTCGCGACCGTTCACCCACGGTATCGGCGTCCGCGCGTCCAGCGCACCACCCTCCATCAGTCGCGTCGGGTAGACGAACCCCGCGTCGAACGACTCGCCGTCGTCGGTCAGTCGAATCGCCCGCTCCTTCGCGGGCAGGTGTTCGACGGTCACGCCTCGGTCCGCGAGTGGCCGGCGCATCCGCTCGAACGTCTCGCTGGACGTCGTCACCGCGAGTCGAAGCATCGGCTACGAGTTGGCGTGAGAGTGTAAAAGTGGCCGGGTCCGGCGACTCCGACGCCGGTGCCGGAAGTCGACCGATTCCGTCGGAAGAACCGCGAAGAGACTCGCTCCCGATCAGGAGACGAGGAGTTCTTCGCCCTTCCGGAGAACCGCGAAGAGACTCGCTCCCGATCAGGAGACGAGGAGTTCTTCGCCCTTCTCCACGTCGATACGGCACGGCGGCGACATCTTGTTGTAGGCGCGGCGAAGCGCGTCCTTGGCGATGGCGGCGTCCTCGACGCTGCAGTAGATGGTGAAGACGCGTTCGCCGTTCTGGATGCGCGCGGCGGTGCCGACGACCTTCCCGAACGACTGCCGCATCCCGTCGGAGACACGGTCCGCGCCCGCACCGGTCGCCTGCTTGTTCTCGCGCAGGACCTGGTGGGGGAACTTGCGGAGCACCATCTTGTAGTTCTCCTGACCGACCTGCTTCAGCATCACGCGGTTCGCGGACAGACGCGCCGATTCGAGCGAGCCGTGGCGAATCTGGCACTCCTCCTCGAGGCGGAGGCTGATCTGGACCGGGTAGTCCTGGGGGCCGGTCTGGAGGTTACCCATGTTGTGCTGTGCGATCTTCGAACCGGGGATGCCGGTGATGTACTCGCGTCGGGTGTACGACGGCTTGTCGATGTTGCGGTACATCGAGGCGGGTTTGTCTGCCATGGTTACTTGTGCGGAAGAACGGTCATCCGGCGTAAAAGCGCTTCGAAGCATCAGCAGTCTGCGTGCCCGTGCGTGCAGTTCCCACCCGGCGTCGTCCGCGCCGCCCGTCCCTCTCGTCGCCCCGCATCGACCCCCGTCGGAACTATCAACTCGGCGACGAGCGTACGGGAGAGTCGTGGTCTCGCTCTCTCGACGCGGCGTCGGCCTCGTCCTCGGCCCGACGGGCTACGCCCTCGTCCGTCTGTTCCCGCCCGCGGGCCTCGACGCGGCGGGTGCCGCCGCCCTCGCTTGCACGCTCTGGGTGGCCGTGTGGTGGCTCACGGAGACGGCGCCCATCGCGGTGACCGCACTCCTCCCGGTCGTCCTCTTCCCCGTCTCCGGTGTCACCGACGCCGCGGCCACCGCCGCCGCCTACGCCGACCCCGTGACGTTCCTCTTCCTCGGTGGCTTCCTCGTGGCCCTCGCCGTCGAACGGTGGGGACTGCACCGGCGCATCGCCGTCTCCGTCGTCCGCGCACTGGGCGACGACCCGCGCCGACTCCTCGGCGGGTTCATGCTCGCGACGGCGTCGCTGTCGATGTGGGTGTCGAACACGGCGACGGCGATGCTCATGGTCCCCATCGCCCTCTCCGTCGTCGGCACGCCCGGCGACGCGCCGCCGGACTACCGCGCGGCCGACGCGACCCGATTTCCGACCGACGACGCCGCGTCCTCGTCCGTCCCGCCCGCACCCGAGTCGTCGGCGTTCGGCACGGCACTCGTCCTCGGCGTCGCTTACGCCGCCTCCATCGGCGGCGTCGCCACGCTCATCGGGACGCCGCCGAACGCCATCCTCGCGGCCGTCGTGGAGCGTTCGCTCGGCGTGCGTCTGGACTTCGTCCGGTGGATGCTGTTCGGCGTCCCGTTCGCCGCCGTCTTCCTCGTCGCGGCGTGGGGGGCGCTCTCGGCGATGTTCGCCGTCGGCGACGCCGACGCGACGTTCGACGCCGCCGACGCGACCGGTCCCGCCGACGAGTCGGGCGAGTTCGGGGCGCTCTCGACCCCGGAGCGACGCGTCCTCGTCGTCTTCTCGCTGGTCGTCGCCGGGTGGCTGACCCGACCGTTCCTCGTCGACCCCTACGTCGCCGGCGTCACGGACGGGGCCATCGCCGTCGCGGGAGCGACGCTCCTGTTCCTCGTGCCCAACGGCGTCGAGGAGGGAGCGCTGCTCTCGTGGGACGACGCGACGCGACTCCCGTGGGAGGTGCTCCTCGTCTTCGGCGGCGGGTTCGCCATCGCCGACGCCTTCCAGACGACGGCGCTCGACGCGTGGGTCGGCGCGTCGCTCGGCGGCGTGGCGGGTCTCGCTCCGGTCCTCACGCTCCTCGTCGTCGCCACCCTCGTCGTCTTCCTCACCGAAGTCACCTCGAACAGCGCGACTGCGTCGCTGTTCGTCCCGCTGGCCGTCGGCGTCGCAGCGTCGTTCGCCGTCGCACCCCTCGTCCTCGCCACCGTCGTCGCCGTCGCCGCCTCCCTCGCGTTCATGCTCCCCGTCGCCACGCCGCCGAACGCCGTCGTCTTCGGTACCGGCTACGTCACGGTGCCCGAGATGGCCCGCGCCGGCCTCGTGTTGAACCTCCTCGGCGTCGTCCTCCTCGCCGTCGCCGCGGTGGTCTGGCTTCCCGTCGTCTGGGGCGTGAGCGTCGTCCCCTGAGGCGCCGCCGGACTCGAACCGTGGACTCGACCGCGGGTTCGCGGGTCGGCGGACCGGAGCGTTCTCGGTGGCGGCCGACGACACACGCGTATGATACTGCTACTGGAGAACGAGGTGGACCCGACGGCGCGCTACTTCGTCCCCGAGATTCGCCGGCACCTCGAAGCCGCCGGTGCCGCCGTCCGCGTCTACCCCTTCGCCGACCGCGGCGGCCGCCCGGACGCCCTCGACGCGGCGGACGGCGTCGTCCTCTCGGGGAGCACCGCCGGCGTCTACGAGTCCGACGACTACCCGTGGATGGACGACCTGCGCGAACTCGTGCGCGAACTGGTCTCGGAGCGAGTGCCGACGCTCGGCGTCTGCTTCGGTCACCAACTCGTCAACGACGCCCTCGGCGGCACCGTCGAACACCGCGGCCCGCACGCCGGCATTGACCCGGTGCGCTTCGCCGACGACCCCCTGTTCGACGGCGTCGGCGCGCGCGTCCCCCTCCTGCACGGCGACGTGGTCACGGAACTCGGCGAGGGGATGGAGGCCATCGCCTCGGCGGACTACTACGACTATCTCGGCAGTCGCCACCGGGACGCACCGCTGTGGACCGTCCAGTACCACCCGGAGTTCACGGAACTGCTACTCCCGGACATCGAGGAGGACTTCGAGTGGCCCGACGACCCGGCCCACCGCGACTTCGACGGCGTGACGGTCGAACGGACGTTCGAGAACTTCGTCCGCCTCGTGGACGCGCGGTGACGACCCGGCGACGGCTACTCGGCGGTGTCGTCCGCGGCGTCGTCGCTCTCGTCCGCGGCGTCGTCGCCAGCGTCTGGACCGTCGTCGCGGCCAGCGTCCGCACCGTCGTCGCCGCCGTCGCCCTCGGCCTTCGCCACGCTGTCGCCGTCGCCGCTCTCGTCGTCGCCCTCGTCGGCGACGGGTTCGACGGCGACGAACGACAGTCCCCGCTCCGCCAGCAACTCCCGCGCGCGGTCGGTCACGGAGGGGGCGACGAGGACGCCGCGCACGCCCTCGTCGGGGAACTCCTCGTCGACGGCCTCGACGTACCGCTGGAGTTGCCCGGCCGCCGAGGGACCGACGCGCCGCCGTTTCAACTCCACGACGACCGGTCTGCCCGCCGCGTCCTCGCCGAAGACGTCTACCGGACCGGCCGCCGTCTCGCGTTCGGTCGCCTGCGGAACGAACCCCTCCTCGACGAGTGCGGGGTCGTCGAGAATCCGACGCCGGAGGTCCTCCTCGCTCCCCTGCAGTCGCAAATCGCTGCGGTCGGTCACCTCGTAGGCCGTCACCTGGTCGATGCGCTCGAAGGCGACGTCGAGACGTTCCGTCGGCGTCGAGCGCTCGCTTCGGACGCGGAGGTGGCCGTCGCGGACGCTCGCTCGGTGGGTGCACCCCGGCGGCTGCCAGTTCACCGGCTTGCGCTTCTCGTCGGTGTGGACGAGGATGGTGCCGTCCGGCTTGCAGACGACGAGTCGGTCGCCCGGGCCGAGACTGGAGGTGGCGCGGCCGTCGTAGTCGACCGTGCAGCGACCGAACAGCGTCACCATGCGTCCGTCGCCGAACGCCTCTTCCAGCAAGTAGAGCGCGTCGCGGTGCGTCGGCCGGTGCAGGGTCGTCGCCGTCATCTGAACCGCTCGTCCGACGTTCGGTGACGGCGGCGTAAAAAGGGCGCGTCGGCCGCCCGGAGGCGCCGCGGACGCGACGATATATCCCGCTTCGGCCCGTACCGTGTGGTATGTCGTCGAACGACACGGACGGGTTCGCGCCGATTCAGGGTGACCCGATGACGGACGAGGAGGTCGAAGCGTACCTGCGTGACCACGGCGTCGGCGTCCTCGCACTCGCGGACGAGGGGCGCGCGTACGGGGTGCCCATCTCGTTCGGGTACGACGGCGACCGCGTCTACTTCGTCTTCCTCCGCGGGGAGACGAGTCAGAAAGAGCGATTCGCCGAGACGACGACGCGAGCGACGCTGACGACGTTCGACGTGTCGGGACGGTACGAGTGGGAGAGCGTCGTCGTCTCGGGGACGATTCGGGAGGCCGACGACGACGAGTGGGACGCACTCGTCTCGGCGATGGAGGCCAACGCCTGGTTCCCCAGCCTGTTCTCGGAGTCCGAACCGATGCGGGGCATCGCCGGGTGGGTGCTGGACGTGGAGACGGCGACGGGACTGCGGAACCGCCCCTGAGGCGACTCGGTGCGTTCACTCGTCGTCCGTGACCCAGACGCGGCGTTCGACGGCCACGTACACTAGCGCTCCGCTGAGGGCACCGACGGCGTTGGCGACGAGGTCACCGAGTCCGAACGTCCGGGTCGGGAGCGTCGTCTGCACGAGTTCGACGCCGCCGCCGAGTGCGACGGCGGCGAGGACCGCCACCGCCAGTCCACGCGCGTCGCGCGCGCCGAGTGCGAACGCCGCGAGGAACGCCGTCACGCCGTACGCCCCGAAGTGAACCAGTTTGTCGAGGCCGACGACGAACGCCCCCGGCGACGCGACGCCGCCGGTCGGCGCGGGAATCACGGACGCGACGACGACGGCGACGCACCACCCGACGAGAACGAGAGTCCGGACCGAGCGCGAGAACTGCATGCTACGACACCGGTTCGCGACTGGACGCCCTGAGCCTTTTCCTCCGGCGCCGCGCGTCATCCGCTCAGCCGACGTTCGTCAGGTCCTCGCCGACGCCCCTCGCCTGCCGCGGGAAGAGGAACACCGCGAGGCCGACGAGCACCGCCGCCGCGCCGAGGAGTCGCGACTGCTCCGCGTAGAACGCGCCACCGCTGGCGACTGCCAGACCGAGGAGCCGAACCGCCGACGACGCGACTCGGTCGGCCGTCTCCTCCGGGTCCGCCATCGGGGTCAGCGCTCGCGCAGCATCCCCTTGACCATCGACGCGCCCGTCTTCAGCAGCGACGGTCGCGTCACCTCGTCGACTTCCGTTCGCGTGAGCGTGAAGTCGAAGACGTCGAGGTTGGCCGCGAGGTGTTCTCGGCTCGTCGACTTCGGGATGACGACGACGTTCCGGTGCTGGGTCGCCCAGCGAAGCGCCACCTGCGCGGGCGTCTTGTCGTACCGGTCGCCGATTCGGCGGAGCGTCTCGTCCTCGACGAGTTCGCCCTGCGCCAACGGACTGTACGCCGTGAGCAGCAGGTCCTCGTCCTGACAGTACCGGAGGAGCTTCCGCTTGGGGCGGTGCGGGTGAAACTGCACCTGATCGGTCAGAATCGGTACGTCGGCCGCCTCGCGGGCGCGCTTCAGCATCGGCAGGGGGAAGTTGCTGACGCCGACGTGGTACGCCTCGCCGCCGTCGACGAGTTCCTTCATCGCGTCCATCGTCTCCTCGATGGAGACCAGCGGGTTCGGCCAGTGGAGGAGCAACAGGTCCACGTACGGCGTGTCGAGACGGTCGAGACTCGCCTTCGCCGACTCGACGAGGCCGTCGTAGTCCGCGTTGCCGGGCTTCACCTTCGTCGTCACGAACAGGTCCCGACGGTCCACGTCGGCGTCGGCTATCGCGCGGCCCACCTCGGCCTCGTTCCCGTACATCTGTGCGGTGTCGACGTGCCGGTAGCCGAGTTCGAGTGCGGTCGAGACGGCGTCGTAGCACTCCTCGCCCTCCATCCGCCACGTTCCGAGACCGACCTTCGGGACGCGCGCGCCTCGCAGTTCGACGTGTTCCATCTCCGTTTCGGACATACTACCGGCTAGGCTCGGCCGGATGTTAACGTATTGGCAGTTGAAGCGGCGTCGCTCAGAAAGATGAGTAGTTCAGAGAACTGCCGCATACGGACCGAACTCAATCGACCGCGGCGTCGTCAGCCTCCGTCCGCTACGTTGTTCGAAGTAGTCGTCGACTTACAGGCGGGTGACGTTCTTCGCGCGGGGGCCCTTGGGGGCGTCCTCGATCTCGAACTCGATCTCCGTACCCTCTTCGAGGTCCGGGCCGCCGACGTCTTCCATGTGGAAGAACACGTCCTCGTCCGCATCCTCGGTCTCTATGAATCCGTAGCCGCCTGTGTCGTTGAAGAAGTCGACTTTGCCTTTTGCCATAGCCTCTGAAGACAACCGCTCCCCACAGATAACCCTTCCGAGAATGGTTTCGGCGAGAAGAAACGAGATAATGGCGGTAGAGCTCCCAAGACGCGTCTAGACGGCACAATTCCGTTTATGATGTGTGGTGGACATCAACACACCGTCGAACGCGACGAAATCGGTCTGGCGGGGAGAAGTCGGGGGGGCGAGAGCGGTCGAACCGTCTCGCCCGCGCCGAAGACGGAGACGCCGACCACCGGTGGAGCGTTCGGCGGGTCGTCGCTCGGAACGCGAGAGACGGCGGCCCCAGCAGGTGTGAGTCGCTTCGTCAGTCGTCGGTCGCGGGGCGGAGTCGGACCTGCAGAATACCGTTGTTGAACGACGTCTCGACGACTTCGACGGGGTCCCACGGGAGCGACACCCGGCCGACGGCGCGGCCGCCGGTGGCGACGACGAGTTCGCTCCGTTCCGGGTCGATACCGGTCGTCACGTCGGCCCGGTCCGCGCCCAACAGGTCGGCGACCACGGTGAGTTCGTCGCCGTCGCGGACGCTCTCGACCCGGTAGTCGTCGTCCACGGATCCGCCCTCCGTCGGTCCGTCGCCGGAGGCGTGGCCCGCGCGCGTCGGTCGGCCGCGCGGCCGCCGCCCGGGCGTTCGCCGGTCGGTCTCCGCGCGCCGGTCGTCGAGCAAGTCGCTCAGGAGGTCGGTCACGGAGATGCTGATGTCGATGCGCGTCGGGGACTGCTCGTCGTCGGGGCCGTCCTGTTCGTCCTCGCCGTCGTCTCGGTGTGAGCGTGTCATGGTGTCGAACCTCGCCGACCGCGGGTTCGTTTCTAGTTGGTCGCCGGCACAGAAAAGTCTCGTGACCGTCTCGCACGGCGGTGAATCAGTCGCCGATGCCCGCGCCGAACGCCTCGCGTTCTCGTCGAGGTCACCGTCGGGGGCGACTACCGGGAGTCGCAAGTCCGCGACGTTCGCCGGCGGGAACCCGTTGGCCGACAGGAGGAAGTGGTCGGCTCTCTCGCCCATGTCGCCGGTGTCGAAGTCGTTCATTTGCGGGGCGTCCCAGTCGTCGGTCGTCGTGCCGGAGTACGAACCCCCGTGGAAGTCGTACTCCGTCGCGCCTCGTCTCGGACACCTGACACCACTACCTCTTTGGTGTGCGGGCGCGAGCGTGGACGGTGTGAGCGAAGACCACCCCTCCAGACGGCGACGCTGGACGCGAATCGCCCTCGTCGTCGTCCTCGCCGTCGTCGTCGTCCTCGCCGTGCTGGCGGGTGGGCTCTGGCTCTACACCGACCACCTCTACCGGACGAGTTACGAGAGCAGTTACAGCTACGACGTCGTCGTCAACACGAACGAGACGCTCGAAGACGTCACCGTCTCCCTCCCGATTCCCGCCGAGGAGGGGAAGCCGAACCTGGCCGCCGCGATGGTCGAGGAAGGCGACGCCGCCGGCGACAACTTCTCGTACCGCGTCGTCGAGACGGAGTACGGACGAATGTTGGAGCTATCAGCCGACCGGGTGACCGTCACGCCGCGCTACTACGAGTTCGTCGAGGAGAACGGGACGGGCAGGCGCGTCGAGATTCCCGCCAGCGAGTACGACCCCTCGAATCCGGACATGATGCGGGACGCCAACGCCGGGACGCTCGTCACCGTCTCCCTCCCGGCGAACGCCACCGTCGCGACGGACGACCCGTGGGGCGTCGAACCGATGTTCTCGCCGCGCGCGAACCGCCGGCCCGTGGCGTGCGAGTTCCCGACGGCCGACTGGCTCCAGTGTTCCGCGTACGATACGAAGCTGTACGCGTCCTACGAGACGAACGAGACGACGCGCGTCGACCTCGTCACCCACGTCGAGGGGCAGAACGCCTGGTGGGTGTTCGGCTGGAACTACGACTCCTACCGCGACACCGTCAGGACCGAACTGTACGGCCCGCAGGACGGCTGGGTAGACGTCACCGGCACCGTCGAAGTCGACACCGAACGGCGTCGACCGCCGGCCGGCCTGACCGCACCGACCGCCGCGGTGGGCGGCGTGCCGGACGGCGCGCGACCCGCGAACGCCGGGGGTGTCCATGTTACGTAGCGTCCGCGAGACGGCCCCGGCCGGACTCGTCCCCCTCGCGTGGGCGTTCGCCGCCGCCGCCCACACCGGACTCCTCGCCGCGCGCGCCGTCTTGATTGGCCACGTCGTCATGGCGACCCTCCTGTTCGCCTTCGCCGCGTTGTCGTGGTCGGAGATGCGCGAGCATCCCGTCCTCCGGGCGTGGTTGGCGGTCATCGTCCTCGGCTTCGTCGTCACGCTCGTCGGGGCGTACTCGCTCGTCGTCGAGAGCGGGACGCTCGCGGCGGTCACCGTCTTCGGCTGGATGGCGCTGCCGACGCTCGCGTTCCTGTACACCGGGTACGTCCTCCCCGACGAAGAGCGCTCGTGGGCCTACATGGCGGGCGCCGGTCTGTCGGGCGTCGCAGCCATCGGCTTCGCGGCCGGCGCGTCCCCGCTGGTCACGCTCGCACTCGCCGGCGTCGGTCAGACGCTCGGCATCGTCGTCGCCGTCGTGACGTACTGACCCCTGCCGGCGCGTGCAGCCAGAACGGCTATGCCGCCACCGACCGCCAGCACCGGCATGCTCGGAACCGTCCGTTCGGTCCTCAGACGCGCCGTCGACCTCCTGATAGCTATCGTCACGTTCCCGCTCCGACTGCTCCGGTCGCTGCTGTAGCCGTTCGGAGCGGGCGCGGCCGGCGAATCGTGTGCTCCTCTCCGGCGGACGGGACGAACCGCTGTCCGCAGTCTGATTACTCACGGCCCGAGACGCGCTCTCGCGCCCCTCTCAGCCTCGACGCTCGCTTCTCGGCCACACGGACTTGCACCGTTCGGCCAAGACGGTCTTCAGTGAGGAGCCAGTACGTGGCACCGAGAGATGTTCGACACCATACCCGCTCGTGAACTCGCAGACGCGATTGACGAAGGGGACCCGGGAACCATCGTGGACACGCGCCCCGAAGACAGCTACGAGGCGTGGCACGTTCCCGGGGCGGAGAACGTCCCGTTCGGCCCGACGGAGACGCTCGACGACGACCAAGCGGCGGAGATAGCCGAACTCGCGGACGACGGGCCGATCGTCACCATCTGCGGAAAGGGGGCCACCTCGACGACGCTCGCCGCGGAACTCGACGCGAACGGCCGCGACCACGTCGAAGTCGTGAAGGGCGGGATGCGCGACTGGAACGCCCTCTACGAGCAGGCGACGGTCGAGACGGCCGACGACGAGGTGGAAATCGTCCAGTTCCAGCGCCGCGGAAAGGGCTGTCTGAGCTACCTCGTCGGGGTCCCGGACGCGGGCGAGGCCGTCGTCGTGGACCCGACGCGGCACCTCGACCAGTACGTCGTCGCCGCCGCCGAACGCGACTACGAGATAACCCACGTCTTCGACACGCACGTCCACGCCGACCACGTCTCCGGCGGCCGCGCGCTGGCGGACCGACTGGACGTCCCCTACCACCTCGGCGAACGCGCCGCAGAGCGCGACGTGGCGTTCGAGTTCGACGCGCTGAGCGACGGCGAGACGGTCGAACTCGGCGACGTCGAGTTCACCGCCCTCGCGGCCCCCGGCCACACCTCCGAGATGATGGTCTACCGCGTCGGCGACGCGATGCTGACGGGCGACGCCCTGTTCCTCGACTCCGTCGGCCGCACCGAACTGGAGTTCGGCGAGGACGCCGCCGAGACGGGCGCGGAGATGGAGTACGACACGCTGCACGACACGCTCACCGACCAACCGAACGGCGTCACCGTCCTCCCGGGTCACGTCACGGTCACGAGCGACGGCCGGTTCGAGAACGGGTCGCCCGGCCGACCGGTCGCCGACGCACTCGGCGACGTGACCGAGCGACTCGACCTGCTCGGACTGGACCGCGAGGCGTTCGTCGAGCGGATGGTCGAGGACGTCCCGGAGAAACCCGCCAACTACGAGACGGTCATCGCCATCAACACCGGCCACGAGGAGTACGATTCCCGCCGCGAGGCGACGCAACTCGAGACCGGAGCGAACAACTGCGCGGCGTAGCGCGCGACGGACCCGGGGGCGAACCGTTATGCCCTCCGCCGACGCTCTCGTCGCATGGACGCGACTGCGCCGGTCGACGGACGGCGTCGCAAGCGACTCAGAGCGGCCGCCGTCGGCGTCCGACGCGACCCGTCGGCCGCCGGCCCCGGTACGTCGGCGACGCTCGACGCTCCGGGCGACGCCGACCGAACCCGTTCCGAGGGCGACCCCGAACTGCTGGCGCTGACCGCCGAACCGTACGCCGACGTGACCGACGCCCGCGACAGACTCCGGGCGCTCCAGGCCGCCTTCGAGGCGCGGGACGACCGCCGCGCCGTCTTCCTCTCGGTCTACTCGCGCATGACGGCCGCCGTCGCGGAGCGCATCCGCCGCGGCGAGTTCGCCGACCCCGCGTGGGTGAGCGACTACCTCGTCGTCTTCGCGAACCACTACCGCGAGGCGGTGTCCGACTACGAGTCCGGCGCGGTGGACCGACTGGCCGACGCGTGGCGAGTGGCGTTCGACGCCGCGGCGCGGGGCGACTCGCTCGTCCTCCAGGACACCGCGCTCGGCGTGAACGCCCACATCAACTACGACCTCGCCCTGACGCTCGCCGCGGTCGGCGTCGACCCGAACCGCTCGGAGCGGTACGCGGACCACAGCGCCGTCACCGGCGTCATCCGGGACGTGCTCGACGAGACGCAGGACGCGCTGGCGGCGCGCGACGCGCCGGGCATCGAACGGCTCGACGACTCGCTCGGGTCGTTCGACGAGTGGCTCTGCGTGTTCACGGTCGACGAGTGTCGCGACAGCGCGTGGCGGACGGCGCTCGGACTCCGCTCTCGGTTCGGACTCCGCCGCCGACTGGCCCGCTGGACCAACGACGTCACCGCGACCGGTGCCGCCCACCTCATCCTCGCCCCGCGCGCGAGCGAGCGCGTTCACGACTCCTTACGGACGCTCGAAGGAACCGGCTAACGCGCCGGACGCGTCGGATTGGCGAATACGTTGATATGCCTGTAGCCTCTGTAGCCGATGACTGAATGTCTCGTTCAGACTCTCCTCGGGCAGCGAGGGAAGCCGGTGAATCTCTCTACGAAGGAACGCTGGACGTCCTGATGCGGGGAGTCGGGATAATCATCCCGTTCGTCGTCACGCTGTACATCCTCGACGTCGCACTCGAGTTCATCACCTCGGCGCTCCGTCCGGTGATTCGACTGCTTCGGTGGCTGGGCGTCATCGAACTGGTCGAGAGCGCCGGGTTCATCCGCTTTCTGATAGAGCTGAACGTCTACTCGGTCGTCATCGACTTCTTCACGGAACTCGTCGCCGTCGCCGTCCTCCTCGGCGTCGTCGTCGTCGTCGGCTCCGTCGGTCGGAACCGCCACGGCGAGCGCATCATCGACCTCGTGGACCTCGGCATCGCCTCCATCCCCGGTATCGGCACGGTGTACAAGAGCTTCCGCCGCATGGGCGACGTGATGCTCGACCAGGAGGCCGAGAACTTCCAGGAGATAAAGCTCGTTCAGCTGCTCGGCGACGACGTGTACGCCATCGGGTTCGAGACGAGCAAGTCCCCCGAGACGGTGACGACGGCCACCGGACACGACGACATGGTGACGATGTTCATCCCGATGGCGCCCAACCCGGTGACCGGCGGCTTCCTCACCTACGTCCCCGAGAGCCAGGTGTACGACATCGACATGACCATCGAGGAGGGCGTCCGCAGCATCCTCACCAGCGGCGTCGCGACTGGGGAAGGAGCCAACCAGACGACCGAAATCGCCATGGGCGACCTGGAGAAGATAACCGACATCGAACGGTTGCAGGACGCCATCGCCCGCGACGAGGACGAGGACGGGGACGGCGACTCGAAGTGGCGGTAGGTCGCTGCGTCCGCGAGTTCCCGGTCGGGACGCCTCAGCGAACCGCTCCGCTCGTCACTCCTCCTCGACGACCACTTCGCCACCGCTCGTGACCGCGACGGTGTGCCCTTCGTACGTGAACGAAATCTCTGCGCATCCGGGCGGTGCCTCGCTCAGCAAACTGTCGAGAGCGTCCGGGTCGATGGCGCCGTAGAGCGGGTCCATGTCGAGCGGACGCCGTCCGGCGACCGCCGAGACGGTCCGCACGACTGTGAGACTGAGGTGGCTCGAATCGTTCCAGTCGTGCTGGTTGTGGTGGGTCTCAGTCGCCGGGTCGAAGCCGACGCGGTCGGAGCCGTCGGCCAACGTTTCGTTCGAGCTCATCTATCGGTGAGAAGAACGGGAGACGCCTAAGCGGTCAGACTGACTAGTCAGCGTCCCCCCTTCCCCGACGCCTCGAAGAGTCGTTCGAGGACGGCCCGCTCGCCCTTCCGGAGGTGCTGGTTGAACGTCTGCCTGGTCACGCCCAACTGGTCGGCCAACTCGTCACCGGTGCTCGCGCGCGGCGTGTCGAAGTAGCCGCCGTAGTACGCCGTCCGCAACGCCGCGAACTGGCGTTCCGTGAGGACGTCTTCGACGACGTCGTACAGCAGGCGGGGGGTGTAACGGAGTTCCTGCGACACCAGTTCGACGTCCGCGTATCTCTCTCGCGCTCTCCGGAGCACCGTTCGCGGTTCGACGTCCCCGGGCAGTACGCCGGTGAGGACGGCTTCTCGGTTCTCACGGCATCTGACGAGGGAGTCGACCTCGCCGCCGAGGTCGGCGAACAGTTTCGGCAGCGTCCGTTCGTCCGTCTGCACGGCGAGCCGACAGCGGTCGCCGGTCGAACGAAGCAATCGCACGTTCCGCGCGCCGAACTGCCGTTCGAACACGTCTGTCAGCGCGCGCGGCGAGATACCTGTCGCCGCGACGTACTGCAACACCGTCCCGTCTGGCGACGTCATCACGTCCTCGACGTCCACGCGGACGTCGTCGTCGGCCGCGTCGAGAAACGGCGTCGTCAACTGTTCGGAGCGGAGTTCGACCACGCGTCGCCGGTCGCTGGTCAACTTGTCCTCGCGCTCTTTCATCGGCGTCGCGTCCTCGAACCCGACGACGACGTACTCCACTTCGCCGTCGTCGTTCAGCACGGGCGCCGAGTTACTCGACAGCCATCGCTCGCTCCCGTCCGGGAGCGTTATCCAGTGTTCGAACCCGTAGTCCGGTTCGCCCGTCTCCAGGACGCGGGTTACCGGGTGCTCCTCGACGGGCACCGGCCTCCCGTCATGGTAGTGGATGTCCCACTCCGGTTGGCTGTAGGTCCGACTCGCGATCTCCTCGCGTTCGAGTCCCAGCGTCTCCGCCGCCCGTCGGTTCGCGAACGAGATTTCGCCGGACGGTTCGACGACGACGATGCTGACCGGACTGGCTTCGAGGACGCGCTCGATGGGTCCGCTGTGGTCGTCGCTCAGCGACGGAACGCGGTGGCCTCCCGACGAGTCGTCCGCCGACGCCGGGCGAGCGGTTGTCGCCGAGGGAGGCCGCCACCACACCGTTCGGTCGCCGATCCGTTTCGACTCGAGCGAGCCGCGTTCAGCCAGCGCGTCGAGTCTTTCGCGGGCCTCGGTGTCCGTACATCCGACCCGTTCGGCGACGTCGGGCGCCGTCAGCGGCTCTACGGGGTCGTCTCGCTCCCCGAAGACGGCGAGGACGCTTCGAGACGGTGGAGTCCCAGGTGCCTCCATGCACGTCGCATTCGGCGCCTCGACACAATTAATCTCCACGCTAAGTCGTATGGCTCCCGATAACGACCCCCGAGACTCCCGGTGCCCACGCCGTCGCTGTGCCGGGTACTCAACCCCGGCCGGAGAACGACGGACCGTCTCGAACCGCCGGTCACGAGTTCTCTCCCGCCCGCTCCGAATCCGTGTACCACCACGCCCACGCGACGAGGACGGCCTGTAGCGGCAGACGGGCCCACAGCGCCGCGTCCGACGAGTCGCGAAATCGCTCCGGGACGCCCTGTAGGTCGAGGTCGTCGCTGGTCGCCATGTGGACGTTCGCGGGGAACACCGCCACGAGCAGGGCGACGAGTCCCCACGCCGAGACCCGCCGCGTCCGCTCGAACATGACGCCGAGACCGAGACCGACCTCGGCGACCCCCGAGAGGTAGACGAGCGTCCGCGGCCGCGGGAACCCCGGCGGGACGACCTGTTCGTACACCTTCGGCGCGACGAAGTGGAGGACGCCGGCGACGACGTAGGTGAGCCCCATCACGTACCGGAGCGGGCGTTTCAACCGACCGAGTGGACTGGTGCGAACCACGACTTCCGGTCGGGCGCGAAGCGGGGAAAATGTTGACCTACGCGCTCGCTTCGTTCGCGGGAACGGGGACGACTCGATTTCGGATCGGTCTCGGGGTTCGGTGATATAGTGACCGACCTCGCTACGGCGGCGACGCGGAACGGCTGGATGTCTTCATCGATCAGAGTCAGAGACGCCGCTGACGAACGGCGAACAGGCCGAACGGATGACCGCTCTGAACGCGGGTGTCTGTTGTATTATCAAAAACGCATCGAGCATGATGGATATGGAACGACCGACGACCACGGTCGTAAACCCCTGTTCACCAGTCGGTACGGACGGGTGAGTCGTCCACCATTCTCCTCTTCACACCTATTCGATGTCTCCTTACTGTCTGTCGGTCGGCTCTCCGAATCGTCAAGGTGGTGTCGAGCCCCCTCTGTGAATCTCGAAGCCACGAACGGGATAGTCGCGGCGGTGGTTCTAAGGATCGGTTCGTGTAACAGGTCAGACAGAGAACTCGTTGATATGACAGAGTACGACGTGGAGCTTGAGAAGTTCAGGAGGTGGGAACAGGAGACGGGGATCGAGTTAGACTCACTTACGAAACAGGCGATGCACGACTCGCTGTACTCGAACCCCAACCACGAGGAGGCGTATGTTGAGGCTCAAGAGAAAGGAGTGGACGTTCAGGCCTATTCGATCTGGAAGTTGGGTTGGGATCATCACGTCGACGGCTGGGTTTACGACGACGAACTGGGATGGCAGCGAGAAGAAGCCGGAGAGTCCACACCCGAGTCGAGTCGCGAGAGGGGCGACGAACCCGACTTAGACCAGGATGAAGGTAGACAAATTGCCTTGGCCGAATTTGAGACAGACGCCGACTCTGGAGCGGAAATCGCTGAAGAGAGTGAGGCCTCGGCGGAACCGGCACCGCTCAGAAACGTCGATTTCCCTACTGGGCACACGGATGACTGTGTAGTCGCCGTCTACGCGGCTCGGCAGTACATTCTTGACCGGGACGGTGCTACGAAGTCGGAGATATTCCGTGCCCTCGTCCCCGAGGAAAACCATTCAATCGGGCCAAACGGAGTCGCGGCAAACGCCAAAGGGGTGGTTCCAAGTTTCCGAGAGTGGTGGTGGAGGGAGATAGTCAAGCCTGGATTACGAGCGCTCCCGGATGTAGAAAAGAGCGATGAAAAGGAGGACGTATGGTACCCGGTCGACGTGGCCGACTATTGAGCCGGCTACAGACGGGTTTCGGCGATGGTGACAACTCAAACACACAAAATACACTTGTGTGACCTCTCCGAAGATATTCCGGCGGACACCCGTGCTACTCCAGGGTTGCATCCTGCTGCGAGAGACGGGGCGCATGCCGCCGCCGCTAAATTCGGTCTGATTGGGCCGGAGTTCCTCGACCGAGCAGCCGTAGACCTTGATCTCGAAAACGACAGATAGCTAACGCACCGTCGCTAACCCCGGAGGTCCGATCTCCAGCGAGGCCGTGGTTGCCTGAACCCTATGCGCCGGACGCGCGGCACGGCCTCTCGAGGGCGACGCTGTCCGATGAAGGAGTACCGAGTAAGTGCTGATGCCGCCTCCCGGATTCGACCCGAGTCGAGACGGACCGCTCGCTTCGCTCGCGGGTGCGGCTCGCCGGGTTCAGAATCCGCTCGGGGGAGTCTTTTCACCGCTCACTTCGTTCGCAGGAAAATGCCGCCTCCCGGATTTGAACCGGGGACAGCTCGATCTTCAGTCGAGTGCTCTCCCAGTCTGAGCTAAGGCGGCGCGTTTCGAGAGAGGCCGATGATTCAAAAAAGGGTTTCGATGTGGCGTCGCCGCGCCCTACGCCACTTTTCGTCGCTCGGTGAACGTCTCGGTACCCGAATCCCACGCCACCGTCGTGTTCGCCGTCACGTCGCCGCCGTTCGCCAGTACCGCGAGCGCGTCGAAGTACCCGACCGTGACTCGCTTCGTCACCGTCGTCGACTCGCCGGGTCCGAGTTCGGCGACCGACTCGTTCCCGCGCCAGACGACCCGCTCGCCGGTCTTCAACCGCGTCTGAACGGTGACGTTCTCCGCGGTGGCGTCGCCGGTGTTCGTGGCGGTGATGGTGACGTCGCGGCAGGTGAACCCGCAGTCGGAGACGCGCTGTATCCGGAAGGCGAACTGCCGGTCGTCGGACCGATTCGCCGCCGAATCGGTCGCTGCCGAGGCGGGTGCGTGCTGTGCGGCCGAAGCTATCGTCGCGCCGTTCGCGGCGGGCGACCCCGCGGCGGCCGCCACCCCGGGACCGATTCCGGAAGCGACGACGAGGAGAACGACGCCGAGTGCGACCAGTCGGACCATTCGTCCGACACTTGCGCCGGCAGACGTGTGTGTCTATCGGCCCTCGGCGTCGAAACCCGTCAGCGAACCTGTTATTCGGCGTTTCGAGCTTTTTCGGCTCCCCTGCCTCCGGTCACCTCGCTGTTGCCCGTCGTCGCGTGTCGTCAGAACAGGCTCGGGCGGAGTCGAACCACTCCGTCGACCTCGCTACGCTCGGTCGCCGCAAGGTTCGACCGCCCTCACAGATGTTTCTGGGCTCACGTTGTTCGCCACAGAAACATGGGCTCGGGCGGAGTCGAACCCCGGTCACGCCGTTCGCTTCGCTCACTTCGTTCCCTGCTTCGACTCGCCCTCTCGTCGCAGAAATCCTGCTCGCTGTCGCTCGCAGATTTCAGTGGGCTCGGGCGGAGTCGAACCACCGATCTCTTCCTTGTAAGGGAAGCGTCATAACCACTAGACCACGAGCCCGCAAATCGAACGAATCCGCACACGCGGATAACGGTTTCCAATTGTCGCGGCGGAACCGTTAGGTCCGCGGCACTCGTGGCACCGATATGGCCGCTCTGCGGTACTCGCTCGGGTCCGTCGCACTCGCCGTCTTCGTCGTCGCGTCCGTGACTGCGCTGTTCGTCGCGTTCAACCCGACGGCGCTCCCCGGCGGCGGCGAGTACGACCGGACAACCGTCACCATCGCCTCCGAGGGCGAGGTAGTGACCGAAGTCGAGGTGCGCGTCGCCGACACGTACGAGAAGCGGTACACCGGTCTCAGCGACACCGAGTCGCTCGGACCGAACGAGGGGATGCTGTTCGTCCACGACGACGAGAGCCAGTACGCCTACGTCATGCGCGACATGGACTTCCCCCTCGACATCCTGTTCGTCGCCGAGAACGGCACCGTCACGCGGATTCACCACGCCGAACTCGAACCGAACGCCTCCGAGGGCGGACTGACGCGCTACCGCGGCGTCGGCAAGTACGTGCTCGAAGTCCCCTACGGCTACACGAACGAGACGGGCGTCGAGGAGGGCGACACCGTCCGTATCGGCGACTACTGAAGCGAAACGACGAGGTACGAGGAGACGCGAGTGAACGTATGAGCGACGACGCGGACACCGCCGCACTCGCCGAACTCGACGGGTGGCGGACCGAGGGCTTCGCCGCCCGCGTCCACTACCGCGGCGCCGACGACCGGTACAGCATCGAGTACTACGCCCCCTCGGAGTGCGTCCTCTACTGGAAGGTGAAAGGCGACGGCGAGACTGCGGTCCCCGTCGGGCGCGACACGGTGCCGGGCCCCCTTCGGACGCGCATCCGCGAGGACCTCTCGGAGGCGGGCATCGACCCCGACGTGGAGTCGCGACATCTCTGAATCGAGTCGGCCTCGGAACGGCGCTCTCGGGAGCCGGGGTATTTCGATTCGTAACGAACGCTTTTGTGTGACCGACGCTTGGAAGACGTGTAATGGTCGCTCCCGAAGACGAAGACGACCCCTTCGAGGACCAACGGGAGAACGTCGAGAACCCGATGCGGCGACTGTTCGCCGAGTACGGCCGCGACAACGCCTCCGCGTTCGTCGTCGGCCTCCTCTCCAGCGTCGTCGCCCGTCTCCTCGACCTGATGCCGCCCGTCCTCCTCACCCTCGCCGTGGACGCCATCTTCCTGAACGAACGGGCGTTCAGCATCTGGCTCGTCCCCGATTCGTGGCTCCCGGCGACGCGAACGGGCCAACTCTACCTGTCGACCGGTCTCATCGCGTTCGCCTTCTTCGGCGGCGCGGCGTTCCACTGGACGCGCAACTGGGGCTGGAACTCCTTCGCCCAGCACATCCAGCACGCCGTCCGAACCGACACGTACGACAAGATGCAGCGGCTCAACATGGACTTCTTCGCCGACAAACAGACCGGCGAGATGATGTCCATCCTCTCGAACGACGTCAACCGCCTCGAACGATTCCTCAACGACGGGATGAACTCCGCGTTCCGTCTGGCCGTGATGGTCGTCGGCATCGCCGCTATCCTCCTCTACTGGAACTGGCAACTCGCCGTCGTCACCCTCGTCGTCGTCCCCCTCATCGGCTACTTCACCTACCGGTTCATCCAGACCATCCAGCCGAAGTACGCCGACGTCCGCTCCTCCGTCGGCCGCGTCAACTCTCGACTGGAGAACAACCTCGGCGGCATCCAGGTCATCAAGACGTCCAACACCGAGTCGTTCGAGTCCGACCGCGTGGAGGACGTCTCGCAGGACTACTTCGACGCCAACTGGGACGCCATCGGCACGCGCATCAAGTTCTTCCCCGCCCTGCGCGTCATGGCCGGCGTCGGCTTCGTCCTCACGTTCCTCGTCGGCGGCGTCTGGGTGCTCACCTACCAGGCCACCAACTCAGCACCGCTGTTCTTCAGCGGGTCGCTCACCCCCGGTGAGTTCGTCGGCTTCATCCTCTTCACCCAGCGGTTCATCTGGCCGATGGCGCAGTTCGGGCAGATAATCAACATGTACCAGCGCGCCTACGCCTCCAGCGCGCGCATCTTCGGCCTCATGGACGAACCCTCGCGAATCAGGGAGGACCCCGACGCGGACGAACTCGTCGTCGAGGAGGGCGACGTCGTCTACGACGACGTGACGTTCGGCTACGACGAGGCCGAGACCATCGTCGAGGACGTCTCCTTCGAGGTGGCCGTCGGCGAGACGCTGGCGCTCGTCGGCCCGACGGGTGCCGGGAAGTCGACGGTTCTGAAGCTCTTACTCCGCATGTACGACGTGGACGAGGGAGCCATCGAGATAGACGGGACGGACGTCCGCGACGTGACCATCCCGAGTCTCCGGCAGGCCATCAGCTACGTGAGTCAGGACACGTTCATGTTCTACGGGACGGTCGCAGAGAACATCCGCTACGGCACGTTCGGCGCCACGCAACAGGAGGTGGTCGACGCCGCCAAGGCCGCCGAGGCGCACGGCTTCATCGAGAACCTCCCCGAGGGGTACGACACCGAAATCGGCGAACGCGGCGTGAAGCTCTCGGGCGGCCAGCGGCAACGCCTCTCCATCGCTCGCGCCATCCTGAAGGACCCCGAGATTCTCGTCCTCGACGAGGCCACCTCGGACGTGGACACCGAGACGGAGATGCTCATCCAGCGCTCCTTGGACCGCCTCACGCGGGACCGAACGACGTTCAGCATCGCCCACCGACTCTCGACCATCAAGGACGCAGACCAGATAATCGTCCTCGAGGACGGGCGCATCGTCGAACGCGGCGGCCACGACGAACTTCTCCGCGAGGACGGCCTCTACGCGCACCTCTGGGGCGTGCAGGCGGGCGAGATAGACGAGTTACCGGAAGAGTTCGTCGAACGCGCGAGTCGCCGCGCCTCGCGGACGACCGTGGACTCCGCCGACGACGACTAGTCGAGAAGAGAAGCGGTCCGCCTCAGAACGACTCGGTCTCTTCGTCGGGGGCCGTCCCCGCGCCGCGGTCGCTGTGGCCCTCGTCCGTCGCTTCGCCGCCGACCATCATCATCACCGTCTCGTACACCTCTTCTGCCGACTCGAACTCGTCGACGCCGACGCCTTCGAGGACGTCGTCGAGGGACTCCTCGCCGTCGTTGTACTCGACGGTCTCCTCGCCGAACTCCTCGCGCAGTTCCTCGGGCGTCGCCGGGTAGTCGTAGTTCTCTAGCTCGTCCTCTACGTCGCCGAAGTCGACGCCTTGGCTTCGTTCGTCGCTCATGGACCTGCACGTTCTGCCGCCCACCTGAATGGTCTTTGGGCCGCCGGCGACCCGTTCGACTCGCCCCGCGGCCGGGCCGTCCGTCGCTTACAAGCGACTCCGTCGTCCATACGGGGTATGCGACTCACAGAGGCGACGTGGACGGACGTATCGGACCTCGCCGCGGAGACGAACCTCGCCTTCCTCCCCGTCGGCAGCACCGAGCAACACGGCCCGCACGCGCCCCTCGGAACGGACGCGTTCACCGCCGAGGCCGTCGCCGAGGCCGGCGCGGAGGCGTACGACGGGGAGGTACTCGTCGCGCCGACGCTCTCGGTGGGCGTCGCCGCCGAACACCGGCAGTTTCCGGGGACGCTGTGGCTCTCGCCCGACACCTTCCGCGACGCGGTCCGCGAGACCGTTCAGAGCCTCGCTTCCCACGGCTTCGACCGCGTCGTCGTCGTCAACGGCCACGGCGGGAACGTCGACGCCCTCCGGGAGGTCACCGGGACGATAACGCGCGAGGACGACGCCTACGCCGTCGCCTTCACGTGGTTCGAGGCGGTCGGCGAGCACTCCTCGAAGATGGGGCACGGCGGGACGCTGGAGACGGCGCTGCTCCGGCGCGTCGCCCCCGAGACGGTGCGCGAGGACCGAATCGAGGCGGCGCGGGGCGGCGGTGCGGAGCGCTGGGGCGACTGGGTCTCCGGCGTCAACCTCGCGCACGACTCCGCGGAGTTCACGGAGAACGGCGTCGTCGGCGACCCGGCGGCGGGGGACGAGGAACTGGGCGAAGAACTGCTGGAACTGGCGTCGGCGTCGCTGGCGCGACTGACGGCGGCCGTCGCGGACCGCGACGTGTCGCGGCCCGAACGGCGCGAGTGACTCGGGGGTCGGCCCTACGTCGTGTGCCGCCGGTGTCGCTCTGTCGGGTCTCGTCCGCGCCGCTCAGTCGTCCGCCTCGGCTTCGTCTGCGGCGTCGTCGGCGTCCGCCTCGGCCTCGCTGTCGTCTGTCTCGGCCTCTTCCTCGGCGTCGTCCGCGTCGGCGTCGTCTTCCGCGCTCTCGGCGGCGTCGGCGGCCTCCTGCAACTGGCTGCGCAGTTGCGGCATCGTGCTCGTGAGTTCGCCGACGAGTTCGCTCGCGTCGTCGACCGTCTCGAGCAGTTCCGCGGCGGACGCTATCTCGGCCTCCAAGTCGTCGGCGTCGTCGAACGCGTCGGCGCGCTGACCGACGACGAACGTCTTCTTTGCCTGTCGCAGGTGCTCCTCGGCGTCGCCGACGTCGAGCGACGACCGAAGCCCGTTGAGGACGCCGAGGACGTTGTCGGCCTCGGCCTCCCACACGTCGTCGGCGTCCGGTAGCGACGCCCGGGCGGCGTCGAGGTGTTCTTCGACCTCCGCGCGCATCTCCGCAGCAGCCTCTCCGAACAGGTCGTCGTCAGCGAGTGTGCTCTGGCTACTCATACCGGTGGCTTCGGCGCGAGATGGTTTAAATACACGCCCGAAAGTGAAAGTGAAATCGCGGTCGCGGAGCGGTCTCCGGAGCGATTTACTCGTCGACCGAGACCAGTTTCATCAGGGGGTAGCCGTCCTCCATCTCCATCTTCGCTCGGACCGCAGTCCCCTCGTACCGCACGTCTATCTCGACGTCGAGGAAGCGCCCGGTCAGTTCCGTGTAGTCGGCCGTCGAGTCGGCGAGTTCGGCTTCGAGCGCCTCCCGGCGGACGGTCACGCGCACCGCCTCGCAGTGCGGTTGGTTCTCGATGGACTCCTCCATCGCCCGGGCGAGGCTGTCGGCGCTGTCGGGGCTGACGGGCGTCCCCGCGAACTGGTGGTAGAGCGACCCGAACTTGATTCCCGCCTCGAAACAGGCGTTCTCGGCGTCGGTGGGCATGGCTGTGCCTCCGGCGGAGCGGTGATAGGCGTGTCGTCTCGTGACGAACGCAGACGCGAATCGGACGTTTCTTAGCCATCCTTCGCGCAGTGTCGACCGAATGGACGAACCGGTTCTGTTGACTGGGGCGGGCGGGCGTGTCGGGCAGGCCATCCTCCGGCACAGCGGCGACCGGTTCGAGTGGCGACTGCTCGACCGGGAACCGCTCGGCGCGGAGAAGCGTCCCGACGGCGTGGGGGAAGACGACGTCTACATCACCGACATCACCGACGAGGAAGCCGTCGAAGCGGCGATGGACGGCGTCTACGCCGTCATCCACCTCGCGGGCGACCCGCGACCCGAGGCGCCGTGGGACAGCGTCCTCCGGAACAACATCGACGGCACGCACAGCATCTTCCAGGCGGCCGTCGACGCGGGCGTCGAGAAGTTCGCGTTCGCCTCCTCGAACCACGCCGTCGGCGCGTACGAGACGCCCGACCGGAAGCCCGACCTGTACCGTCCGGAAGACGAGTTCCGACTCGACGGCGACGAACTCCCCCGTCCGAGCAACCTGTACGGCGTGAGCAAGGCGACGGGCGAGGTGCTGGGTCGCTACTACCACGACCACCACGGCATCTCCGTCGTCAACGTCCGCATCGGCAACCTCACCGAGGGACACCCGCCCATCGACTACGAACGCGGACAGGCGATGTGGCTCTCCTACCGAGACTGCGCGCATCTGTTCGAGCGCTGCGTCGTCGCCGACTACGACTACGAAATCGTCTACGGCATCTCGGACAACGACCGCAAGTACTACTCCATCGACCGCGCGCGAGAGGTGCTCGGGTACGACCCCGTGGACAACTCCGCGGAGTTCGAGGACTGAAGGCTACTCGAACAGCCCCGAGACGTCCGCTTCTCTCCCGCGTCGACGGCCGACGTGTTCGCCGAGTCGCTGGTAGACGAGTCCGCGTCGCTCTCGGTCGCCGACGAACTCGAACAGGAGGGCGACGAACCGCGTCGTCGACTCCCCGGATTCGACCTCTTCGCGCGCGTACCTCGCCGCGTCGGCTAGCACGCTCTCGTCGAACGCCTCGTAGTCCTCGGCGACGACTGCCGCCGCGTCGGCGACTTCCTCGACCGACAGGTCCGCGGCGCGGACGACGCTGCCGTTCACCCGCAACGGAACCGGCGGCGCCCGTTCGCCGAACTCCGGGTCGGCCGCCAGACGCTCGAGGTAGCCCCGAACGCCGCCGACGTTCACCGCCCGGTAGTCGGACGCTACCTCGTCGAGGTAGGCGCCGGCGCTGGTCGCCAGCCCCTGCGCACCGCTCCAGTTTCGGTTCCCCACGTGGTACACCGCCGCCGTGTACTGGATGAGTCCGTGGAGCAGTCGCTCGTCGGCCGTCCCCTCGTCCAGCGACAACCACTCGTCCTCCCACGCGTCGTGCGCGGCGTGGTGGTCGCCCGCGTTGAACACCGCCGCGCCGACACGAAGGCTCCGCTCCATGTGTTCACGACGGGCGTCCGGGAGTAAATACCCTGCCAGTCCCGTCGGTGACGCTCCCGAATCGGTCTCCGTCCGGTGTTTCGACGGTCATACTTATGTTCTCTCGACTGCTATGTGGCACGTTAACATATGAACGCTCTCCAGCGTCCGACCGGCTCGGGTGGTGTCAGATGAGCCGAGTGCGTCCTTCGGCCTGCATCAGTTGCGGAGACAGCTACCAGTTCACGAACAAGTACAAGGGAAACTACTGTCCCGACTGCCACGACGACTGGTCGTCGCGGCGGCCCGAGCAGTCGCGTCCGCGGCCGATACCGTCGCGCGCGACGCCGTCCGTCCGTCGTATCGAGGACGAGGAGACCGACCCGCCGTCTCGGTACGACCGGGAGTGACGGGGCTCCACTCTTCGTGTCGAGTCGGCCGCCGAGACTCGCTCTCGCTCGTCGCGTAGCGCCGGGAAACTGGAGCGTCCTGACGGAGTCCCAGACGATGAGTCTGGGGCAGGTCAGGTCGCGAACGGACCGAAGTGAAGTGAGCGTCCTGACGGAGATTTGAACTCCGGTCCCTGGCTCCGCAAGCCAAGAGGATAGTCCACTACCCTATCAGGACTCATCTCTGGATACAGCGCATTCGCTTAAGACGGTTACGATGTCGGTACCGTTCACGGGGACGTTCGTTCGCCACGTACCGTCGGGTGGACGGGGACTCGGACCCGACAGAATCCGCTTCGCTCGTCGCGTAGCGCCGGGAAACTGGAGCGTCCTGACGGAGTCCCAGACGAACGAAGTGAGTCTGGGGCAGGTCAGGTCGCGAACGGACCGAAGTGAAGTGAGCGTCCTGACGGAGATTTGAACTCACTCGTTCTGTTCGCTGTCGCTCACGTCACTCGTTGCTCAAATCACCGCGTACGAGTTTTACAGCGTGTACGGTCGCTCGCGTTGCTCACGACGTAGCACGCTGAAAACGTCCTGACGGAGATTTGAACTCCGGTCCCTGGCTCCGCAAGCCAAGAGGATAGTCCACTACCCTACCAGGACTCATCTACCCGTAGTCGGCACCCATTGAAAGCGGTTGCGATACGACGGCCCCTCGCAGTGTGACACCTCGGGACGCGATAAACGGAGAGAACTCTTTGTGTCTACGCCACCGTTTTTCACTCCCGCGTCGTCGGCGAACGCATGCGACGCCGAACGGTACTCGCGGGTGTCGCGACGTTCGCCCTCCCACTCGCAGGCTGTCTCGGCGGGTCCGAGACGCCGGGAGGCGACGCCGCCACGCGGACCGACGGAGGAGACACCATGGACGAAACCGAAGACGCCGGGAGACCGGCACCGACCGTTCGCGCCGCATCGCTGTCGGCAGTCGACGCGTGTCCGGAGGCCCGGGTCCGCGCGGACGACGACGCGGTGGTCTGCCGCGGATGCGTCCGCGGGAAGAACGGCTGTACCGTCGCCGTCCTCGACGGCGCGACGTACGACGCCGCGGCCGACGAACTGCGCGTCGTCGTCGCCACCGAGGAGGACCGCGAGGCGGGCGCGATGTGCACGCAGGCCATCGTGCGACTCGGCTACGAAGTCACCGTCGCGTTCGACGACGGCCTCCCCGGGACGGTGATTCTCGTCGAATCCGACGTGGACGGGTCCCGCGAGGTGGTCACCGCGTCGCTCTGACGGCGGCGAACGTTTTTATCCGAGTACGAGCCCACACTCACCGTGCCACGTCGAGACGACGAAATCGGGAGACAGCGGCCGGATACTCCCCACAAGACAACGCTTAAGCGCGGGCCTACCTTGGTCCCGAACATGACTGTGGTCGCTGCATTCGGAGTCCCGGACCTCTCTCTCCGGACCGAAGCGCGCCGCCGAGACTCCGTCGGAGGTGTCGCGTAGATGGGTGCCATCGAGGACGTGTACGACGACCTCGACACCGACGTGCCGTTCGAGGAGTTCGAGGCCGCGGTGAACGACAAGGTCGAACAGATGGGCGGCCTCGCCGACGAGGAGACGGCTGCGATGCTCCTCGCGCACGAACTGCGCGACGAGGAGGTCGAGGGAATCGCCGACATCGAACCCGGCATGGACGACGTGAAGTTCCTCGGGAAGGTGATGAGCGTGGGCGAACTCCGGACGTTCGAACGCGACGGCGAGGACGAAGACGGCCGCGTCGTCAACGTCGAAGTCGCCGACGAGACGGGGCGAATCCGCATCTCGATGTGGGACGGGATGGCCGAAGAGGCCCTCGAGAACCTCGAAGTCGGGCAGGTGCTCCGCATCGCCGGCCGGCCGAAAGACGGCTACAACGGCGTCGAGGTCAGCGTCGACAAGGTCGAACCCGACTCCGAGGCGGAGATAGACGTCCAGACGCAGGACAGTTACCGCGTCGAAGACCTCTCGCTCGGCCTCTCGGACGTGAACCTGAAGGGTCGCGTCCTCAGCACCGACAGCGTGCGCACGTTCGACCGCGACGACGGCTCCGAGGGCCGCGTCGCCAACCTCACGCTGGGCGACCCGACGGGTCGCATCCGCGTGACCCTCTGGGACGAGAAGGCGGACCTCGCCGAGGAGTACGACCCCGACATCACCGTCGAAGTCGTCGACGGCTACGTCCGCGAACGGGACGGCAGCCTCGAACTGCACGTCGGCAACCGAGGGACGGTCGAGGAACTCGACGAGGACGTCGAGTACGTCCCCGAGACGACGGACATCGCCGCGCTGGAGATCGGCGAGACGGTCGACATCGCCGGTGGCGTCATCGAGACGGACCCGAAGCGGACGTTCGACCGCGACGACGGCTCCGAGGGGCAGGTCCGGAACGTCCGCGTCAAGGACGACACCGGCGACATCCGGGTGGCCCTCTGGGGCGAGAAAGCCGACACGGACGTAGACCTCGCCGACTACGTCGTCTTCACCGACGTGGAGATACAGGACGGCTGGCAGGACGACCTCGAAGCCTCCGCCGGGTGGCGGTCGACCGTCTCGGTGATGGACGAGGTGCCGGACGGCGCCGCCGGAACCGACGCCGGCGACCCCGACGAGGCGTCCCAGTCGAAGGGACTCGGGGCGTTCGAAGACGGCGCGTCGCCGGCGTCGAACGGGGACGCCGGGGACGCGGCCGACGCCGGTGCCACCGCCGGAACCGACGCCGACGACGCCGGGGACGGTGCGGTCGAGGAGTTCACCGGGACCGTCGTTCAGGCCGGCAACCCGGTCGTCCTCGACGACGGCACCGAGACGCGGAGCGTCGAGACGTCCGAGAGCCTCCAACTCGGCGCCGAGGTGACCGTCCGCGGCCCGGTCCGCGACGGCCGCATCGAGGCGACCGACGTCGAGTCGGTCACCCGCTGACCCGCCGCGCGGCGCACGCGCTGTTCCGTCCGACGGGCGGAGACGCCGTCGCGTCCGCGGAGAGTCGCAGAGGGCCGTTACGGAAAGGATTATACGCGGCACGCCCGGCATATGTGGGTATGAGTGTCGAGTTACCGTTCGCCCCGGTCGACACGATCATCCGCCGGAACGCTGGTGACCTTCGGGTCAGCGCCGACGCGGCGGAGGAACTCGCCCGTCGCATCCAGCGACACGGCTCGGAACTCGCCATCGACGCGGCGGAGCGAGCCCACGAGGACGGCCGAAAGACGTTGATGGCGGCGGACTTCGACGTCGAGCAGGTCGTCCCCCGGGACGAACTCGAACTCCCCATCGCACCTATCGACCGCATCGCCCGTCTCCGTATCGGCGACCGGTATCGAGTCTCGATGGACGCCCGCATCGCACTCGCGGACATCCTCGAAGACTACGCCGACAACGTCGCGGGCGCCGCGGCGAAACTCGCTCGACACGCCGACCGACGCACGATACAGGCAGAAGACATCGAGACGTACTTCGCCCTCTTCGAGTAGATGCAGTTCGGCTACAGCGAGACCTGTCTCGCACACGACACCGGCGAGCGTCACCCCGAGACGGCCGACCGTCTCCGCGCCATCCGACGAGCGCTGGCCAAGCGTCACGGCGCGGAGTACGTCGAAGCCGACCCGGCGGACGACGAGGACGTGGCGTCCGTCCACGAGGACGACTACGTCGCCGAGATTCGGGCGTTCTGTGAGGACGGCGGCGGCAACTGGGACCCCGACACCGTCGCCTCCGCGGAGACGTGGGACGCCGCCCTCGCCTCGGCGGGCCTCGCACAGTGGGCCGCGCGGAAGGCCGTCGAGGGAGTGAACGGCCGCGACACCGCGTTCTCTCTGGGCCGACCGCCGGGGCACCACGCCGTCGAGGACGACGCGATGGGCTTCTGTTTCGTCAACAACGCGGCCGTCGCGGCCCAGACGGTCATCGAGGACGACGGCCTCGACGCCGAACGCGTCGCCATCTTCGACTGGGACGTCCACCACGGCAACGGCACGCAGGACATCTTCTACGACCGCGGCGACGTGTTCTACGCCTCGTTCCACGAGGACGGCCTCTACCCCGGGACCGGCCACGTGGACGAAATCGGCGAGGGCGACGGCGAGGGGACGACGCTGAACGCACCGCTCGCCGCCGGCGCGGGCGACGCCGACTACGACCTCGTCGTGCGCGAGGTGCTTCGGCCGGCCATCGAACGGTTCGACCCGGACCTCTTCATCGTCAGCGCGGGGTTCGACGCGCACCGCCACGACCCCATCTCGCGGATGCGCGTCTCCACGGAGGGCTACGCGCAACTGACCGACAACGTCCGGGCCATCGCCGACGACGTGGACGCCGGACTCGCGTTCGTCCTCGAAGGCGGCTACGGTCTCGACACGCTCTCGGAGGGCGTCGCCATCGTCCACGAGACGTTCGACGGGCGGACGCCGATGGCGGTGGACGAGGAACCCGACGACAAGGCGAAGACGCTGGTCGGCGACGTGAAGGACGCTCACGGACTGGACGACTGAGAACGACCGGGCGAAAAACGACCGGCCGACAGGCGACTGGACGGCCGAGAACCGACCGGACTGCCGACGGACCGCGCCGGCGGTCGACTACGGCCGCGGGTCGAAGTACCGCGCGAGTTCGACGCCGAACGACTCGGCGAGTTCGCCGACGTCGTCGCCGACGAGTACCTCGTACCCCTCTCGAAGCTTCTGCTCGACGTTCGCGCCGAGTCCCACCTCGAACAGCGTCTCGCTTCGCAGGAGGTCGGCCGCGTCGGTGAACTCGCGTTCCCGTTCGACGACGTACCGGTCGCCGTTCAGGAACGGGCCGTAGGCGTCGCCGCCGGCGTACGCCTCGTAGAACCCCTCGGCGTGGTCGCGGACGTGGACGGGCGGGCCGTCGTGCCGCGCCACGTTCGGGAGCGTCCGGTGGGCGAGTTCGACCAACAGGACCGCGTCGTCGTCGGCGAACGTCGCCGACCGAATCGGCGCGAACCCCCGCCGGCCGAGTTCGGATTCGACGCCCGCGATGGACTTGTACAGTTGGGGGTACAGTTGGTCGTCCACGACGTCGGGCGCGTCGAACACGACGGCCACCGGCGTCGTCCCGCGTCGTCGCACGTGGTCGCGGACCGCCGCGGCGGACAGCGGTTCCGGTTCGTCGTCGACGAACAGTTCCTCGCGGGGGTCCGCGAGGAGTTCGCGGGCGTAGTGCTGCAGTCGGGCGACGTTCTCCGCCGAGCAGACGGCGGCGACGTTCCGCGTCGAGTCCGTCGGGTCGACGACGACGAGTGGGTCGTCGAACGACCGCGTGCCGTGGTCCTCGGGGTCGAGTTCGACCGGCGGGTGCCAGTCGGCGGCGGCGCGAAGCAGCGACTCGAAGCTCCCGTACTCGAGGACGAGGAGTTCGGTGAGATACCCCGAGAACCCCTGCGTCCGGAGGTTGCTCCCGTACGCGCCGATGCCCTTCAGGAACCGCTTGAACACCCGCACCTCGGCGGCGAGTTCCTCGTCCAGGCGCGCGCGGAGGTACTCGTTGTGGTGCGGCGTTCGGTCCACGGCGGACTGGATGGCGGCCCCCTCGTCCACGTCGAAGCACGGCACCAGGTCGACGTCGAAACCGTCGAACTCCCCGACGACGTACGGGTGTTCGGCGTACTCCTCGTGGCCCTCGGGGAAGACGGCGTTGCCGACGGCGAGTCCGTAGCGTTCGAGCGACTCGCGGTCCACGTCGTCGGGGAAGCGGACGAACAGGTCGATGTCTCGGTCGCCCGAGAGCCACGTCCCGCGGGCCGTCGACCCCACCTGAATCACGTCCGCGTCGACGGGTACCTCGTTCAGCGCGTCCTCGACGCGGGCCGAGAGCGCCTCGACCGCTTCGCGGAGCGCCGTTCGCTCGGCGGCGTCCGGGTCGATTCGTTCGCGGACGCGGGCGACGACGCGCGACAGGTCCTCGGAGTCCGACTCGGCCATTGCTGCTTCGGCGTTGTCCGTGACCGGGCGAAAGCGTGTCGGTGTGGCCCCTTTCGGACGCACGCTGACACCCCGCACGCGCGGGGCAAAACGAAAGCCCTATCAAAGTTCCTCGGTGTACGATAGATTGCAGTCGCACGCCCCCGAGCCGTCGTAGCTCAGTTGGTAGAGCACCTCGCTGTTAACGAGGTGGTCCCAGGTTCGAGTCCTGGCGACGGCGTCAGTTTCTCCGTGGATTCCGCCGGCCAGTCGTTGCTCCGTCGGCCGGTTCCTCGGCGGACAACGACAACGCTAAAGAGGTGCCCGCGGAAACTGGTGAACGAATCGGGCCCTTAGCTCAGTCTGGTTAGAGCGCTCGGCTCATAACCGAGTGGTCGATGGTTCGAATCCGTCAGGGCCCATAGAAACGACGGAGGTTCTTCGAGAGCCTCCCTCGTCCATTCTGTGGCCTCCGCTCGGAACTCGTGAGACAGTCCTCTGCAGCGTTCGGTACGTTCCTTTGCGCTCGTGGTCGCCGCAAGGAGACCAAAGGATGTACGAGCTCAAACGAGACGACGTATTGGACGATTACAGGCGGTTTCTGAAGGTCGAGCGCGGGCTGAACGAGACGACCATCGAACAGCACACGACGATGCTGCGGGTGTTCCTCGACCGCTACGAGCAGATCCGTCCGCCGCAGGAACTCGCCAAGGAGTTCCAAGAGCACCTGATGGACGAGGGCTACTCGAACAGCCACGTCAACAACACGATGAAGGCGATTGATTACTACTACGAGTTCCACGGCGAGCAGTTCGACTTCAACCGCCTCAATCGCCGCAAGAAGTTACCCGAGACGCTCAGCGAGAATCAGGTGAAGCGTATCCTGTACGCGTGCGACACCTACCGCGACTTCGCGATCATGAAGACGCTCACCTCCAGCGGGGTGCGCGCCTCGGAGCTGTGCGATCTGGACGTCGTCGACGCGGACCTGGACAACCGGACGCTTCTCATCCGTCAGGGGAAGTTCGACAAGGACGGCTACGCGAAGATCTCCGATACCTGCGCTGAGGCGATCAGTCAGTACCTCGAACGGCGGGACGACGACGCCGACCCCTTGTTCCTCTCTCGAACCGGTGACCGTCTGACTCGCAACGGGTTACTCCAGTTGGTCAAGCGACGGGCGCGGTCGGCTGGCATCGAGCAGAACGTGACGGTCCACATGTTCCGCCACTACTTCGCGACGAAGATGATCGAGAACGGTGCCGACATCTCGATCGTGAAGGAGCTGCTGCGTCACGACGACATCACCTCGACGATGAAGTATCTGCACATCAGCGGGGAGGCGCTGAGTGAGCAGTACGACCGGTACGTCGATGACGTCTGAATCCGGCGGCGTGGTTCGACTCGGATTCTCTTCGGGTTGGCCCGTTCGGGGGTCGCGCAGCTATGGGGTCGACTGTCTGGAGAAGCGATGCGAGACGGTCGCGAACAGGAGACGACGACCGTGAATCGAAAGTCAACCGAGAGGGCCCTCAACCGTTCCAAAGCCTGGGCCCTCGTCGGTTCACCGCCCCAAGAGTCTGAGGCATCCGGTCCACCAGAGGTGGTCCGGCGTGTCTAACGACTCGGGTGGACGCATTGAGGGTTACGACGCCGGGTCGACGACGGTCGAATCCTCGTCCGCCGAGGCTTTGGAACACATCGGTCACCGGCAGGTCTGCTTCTGTCGGGGAGGTCGACCGTGAGACTCATCGAACCGAGTTGGCACGAGGTGTCCGCCAACTTCCTCTACGACGAGCACGGACTCGCCCCGTTCTTCGCCGCCGACCGCCGGGTCAAGCAGGGCGGTGGCTCGCAGACAGCCGAGTTCCGCGATGATGGCGAGCGTTGGGTCGTACGGCTCTACTACCAGAACTCCGGGATCGTCCATCCCGGTCCGAGAACGCCGACCGGCACCGAGTTCCGCCTCGACGAGATGCGCGAGTATCGACTGGCGGTCGCTCGCCACGCCGAAGAGGATCCGACCGGTCAGCAGTCGTTCAACGCACACCTCGCCCCGCGCTGGTCGGGCATGAAAGTCGAGAACGCGCGCGGTCGACGGAGCACGCTCGACGTTCCGATTCGGGAAGGCGTCAACGTCAAAGTCAGCGGGTCGAACATCGATATCTTCCGCTATCAGGACCTCCTCCGTCAGGCGGCCGAGGCAGTCGGTATCAACGGTCGGTACTTCGAGGACCCACACGAGTACTCGAACGTTCAGGACGCAGAGCGGTACGTTAGAATCCACTGTGACGCATCGGGACCGATACACGCACGCGACGGACCGATAGCGAAGATTGGCCACCTCCTCGAACACGACCGGACGGGCTACCGCAAGGTCGTCCAGAACGACGACGATTCGCACGGCCGAAATCTCCCTGGCTACTACCACACCGTCACGCTGGGTCCGCGACGAGTGCGAGAGGCGTTCCCGTCTCACCGATTCCCGATCGAGGTGAAGCACTACTACGCACGCGAGGCGCGGTCGAAATCGAAGGACGACCCGCTCCGACACCCGAAGGTCGGCGTCTCGTATCAGGTAAGTCGGTGGGACGGGAAGATCGGGGTGACCGACGAAGACCTGGAGGAACTCCGACGCCAGTTGGACCGGACGCTTCACGCGGTGCTCATCGACGCGGGACTCAACCCGACGCCGAGCAGCGACGGTGCTGGAACGACCTACGTACCTGATCCCTACTTCCCGGCAGACGTCGACGAGGACGCCGAGGAGCCGCCGAGTCTCGATCTCACTCACATCCGTCACGAGCAGGAGAGCATCGTCGTCCGCGCTCTCACGGACGGCCTCTCGCCCGTCGAGTGGGAGTCGCTGGAGACGCTGGTCACCGATGGCGGAAGAGTATCGCCGAGGGATATCGCGGCTCGTCACGATCGCCACGAAGAGAGTGTCCGACGAGCGCTCAGACGGATGGGCGAGATGGTTGAACGCGAGTACGGGACCGTCTCGCTGAAGAGCACCTACGTCGCAGAGTTGGTCTACGACGCGGTGCAGGAGGCAGAAGCGTCTCGCGAGTCGTTCAAGCGGGCCGCTGAGACCGCGGGAAAGGCGCTCGCGTCGGCGAGGCGTGGGCTCGACGACCGGACGAGTGCGCTTCTCGCCTGGTGTGCTCGGTACGATGTCGAAGTCGACAGCCGCGGTGACGCAGTCCAACGGATTCGTCTCGGCGAACTGGATCGGGATTCCGACGCTGATCCCGAGATGCTCGTGAAGCGCGCGTACGAACTCTGGACTGACGCGAGGCAGGACGTCGAAGCGTTCCGTTCTGCTGTCGTCGAGTTTCGGCGGCCCGAGGACCGTGGCGTGCGGACGGTTGAGGCGTGGCGATTGCTGAGACGGTAGTTTCCCCGGTCGGGTCGCGGTAGGTGACCTGTCCGGGGTAGTGGCGACGCTATCTGAGTACCGTTTTCTCGGTCGAATTTGCTTGTTGTACGGGTCTGTTACACCCTCTGTTAGTGGAGTTGAGGCGTCAGGAAGGGGTTGTTCATGCTTGGTAGTCGAGAGTGGTCGGCCGAAATCGAACGGGAGGGGTTTTGTTCTCTGTTAGGGGTGTGGCTAAGAAGCCACAGCACTAAAACACCGCCTCGCTTCGCTCGGCAGATTACAGCAGAAACATAGGGGCAGGCGCGCCTGATTTGCCCCGCCCTGACATCTACTCAGTCGTATCCATTCCAGTTCTGGGCGGACTGTCTCCTCTTCAGTTGTATGTTCTTCTCTTCAAGTTCATCTTCGAGATCTCCACACAATTCAGATATATCTGATACTGAATCTTCGATCGCTTTTTCCGATTTGTGCCCGTACCAGAGGATTCCTTCTGCAGCTTGTCTTTCAACTCCAGACGCAAACATTTCGAGGTATAAATCAATTAGCCCATCAAGTGCGATACGAAGAGACGCAGTATCACGACCATACACGCCTGTTTCTTCACCTCCGTGGACCACGTGATTGCGTCGCCGTCGGAGGACGTCGAGTCGCATTTTTAGAAGTTTGTATCTACTTGGCCGATTCCACGGTACACTTGAGTCGGCTCGATCTGGTTGGTTCTTAACCGCACCACTCCCATACTCTATGACATCTTTTGAATCAGATGATCCACCATCGGTCATTACCAGCGCTTCTACCGCTTGCCACAAACAGTGGTACTCATCAATGATCGTATCGGCGGCAAACGACCGATGATACGCTGCCAAGCCTTTGCGCCAAGCTTCGGTTATTTCTTGATCACACCCAGTCCGGACAAATAGTTCGTCAACTTGCTCGGACTGTTCGCTTGACAGTCTGTGCGGCGACCCGTACTCCACCGCATTAGTCGTGCCAAAATTGAGACAGTTGTGGTCCTCGTCGCAGATGAGATGGAACGGTGGCATTGGCACGTGAGATTTGTCTATTGAGTCTGTATACTCCGGAATATCGTATGGCGCGTAGTCCGTCTCGTGATCGTAAACTACTGTAGCCACACCACCGAGAATAGCCTGAATCGTCCTCCTGAATTGAACATTGGCCTCTTCAACACTTGATGCATCGTACTTAACCCGCCAATATGAGACGGTGTTGTCGCTAGGGAGTCCGTCAGAATCACAGTACTGACTAAACGACTCTTCTGGATGTTCAATATCCCGTACTGACCCGGAGCTTAAAGCGGACTCTACTACACTCTCCCATTGCTCAGAGGTAACTGTGCGGACTGCTGATCCTCCAATATTCAATACGGACGGGAGCCGGCCCCCGTCACTCCCGACAAGATTGAGTGCACAGTAGATTTGGAACGTTCGACTTTCATCATTGGTGTCGTTTTTATTGAGAATTTTCTCGAAGATCGCATGAGGTTTCCAATCTTCAGGGAGCTGGCTTTGTCCTATGCCCAGATTCTCTTCGATACTGTGAATTTGACTTGGCGATAGGTCTTCCGCCCATGGACTTGGCGGACCATCGAAAAGTGACCGGACACGGTCGTCATCATCTGCCCGTGCTTCATAGGCTTCTAGCAACTCTTCTTCACATCTAACGATGCTTTCGATTGCACTATGTATAACGTGAACCCGGTGGTGGTCGGGGAGTCTGACGTCAAACCCAAATGTCTTCGAATCTCTATCTCCACTGTTAGAGTCTGGTATGTCGGGGTCTAGTCTGTGACTGAGTATAGCAAGAATCTGAGGGTATCGTTCTCCGTGAGCCCAAATACTAGTCGTTTCTCCTTGTTCGGCTGCATAGCGGACCTCCTTAAGTGCCCAATTCAACACGAGACCCGCTGCGACGGAACTCATCCGTTGATCCCCTCAAATTCTTCTTTTACCTGTTCGAAATAGGCTTCATTCATCAGGCGTGGGTTACTAACGCGATGGAAATCATCGCAAATGAACTCTACCTCCTCTTGATTGAACCCATACGCGTCAAAAACGGCTGCATCCACTTGTGCTTGTACCTCACGCCGCTCATCTGATGAGCCAGGTTCGATGATCTTGTCACTGACTCCAAGCTCGCTTGCAAGATCCTCGAAGGGTTCCCCGTAACAATTGAGACGGGCAGCCCTGCGCCATACCTCTTCAAAGTGTTCATCGTCGTCAGTAAGGTGTGGGAGTTGCGACTCACGGAACTTGTACATCACCACACTCTTGTCCACCTTAGTCCGCATTAGATAATCGAACGCGAGACTGTTCAGCACCCCAACCGCGGCAAACAGTTCTTCATCTGTGAATATGCGTTTGTACGCACTATGAAGTGTGTCGTTAGATAGATCCGAGAGATCTAGATCAACTTCTAACGGCCGGACAGTGTGCAGCTTGTTGTGGCAGACGTATCCTTTCGGGATTACGGTCGCGATCATCGTCCGCTCGTCGGTTGGTTGAGCAATGTCTCGATAGACGATTCGGTGTTCTTCACAATCGAGTTTGACGTCATCTTCTGAGAGCGGTGTTCCCCGTGTTTCCTCCAACAGATCGTTGACCACAGACTTCTTCGAGCCACTCTGAGTGACTCCTGTCTGCTCTCGGATTGCCGCAGATTCACCGACAAAATCGTACAGTTCGGATTTCAGGTTCCGAACCTGTTTCTCTCGAATTCGCTGTTTCGCGCTCCGTTCCGACCCATCGTCTACTGACCAGAACCTTGGTGGTTCTATATTAAACGCTGAGTCGTCGTACTGGAACGAATAGATGTTCCGCCCACCCAGGACTGGATAGTCTGCTTCCTCTCTCTCCTCGAAGAAGCGGTCGGAGTCGCTTGTTCTATGGAGCTCGCAGTAAGGATTTGCATACCAACTGTCGTCAACACTTCGACTTGCTTCGGGGTGCTGAATAATTGTCTTTAGTACATCCACCTGTTCTTGCGTTTGGACGATTGGGAAGGTGCCAGCAGTTGGTGAGTAATCGGCGAGTACAGATGCAGGTATATCCAGTAATCTCGACGAATCTCCCTCCTTGAGTTCTCGGAGGATTCGGAGGTCGGGCTGACCAAAGATACCGCGCAAGTGGTCTGTACTTCCAGAGTTCTTAAATACAACAATCCCAAATTTGTATCGGCTATCGATATTCTGGAAGATGCCGTTGTTTTTGAACCCAATAATGGACTCAGTTGTTTTCGACTCCATCAGCTCCTGACGGAGATCCTTCGTTGCGAGCCCAGTGAAGATGTTTCCAGGGAGGATCTGAGCGACATACGTACTTTCATCAGCCAGCTTATAGATCCGTTCTAAGAAGAGTGCGGAAAGATCGTTCTCTGTAGACCGTTTCCGTCCATCAACCTTGGGGTCCTGAAACTCGTAGTAATTGCTACTGTGGAAATACTCTGCGAGTCGGTGGATCTGTTCTTCATAGTGGTTATACTCCTCTTCGAGTCCGGGATTCGCTTTGGATACCTTGTCTATCTCTTCTTCTTGCTCACTCGGTAGTAGCGTTCTGAATGACTCAATCCGGTCCGCGTAGAACTCGTCACGAGTCGGACGAATCCGGTCCCACGGCGGATTACCGATGATCACGTCGAACCAGCCTTCTTGATAGACCTTTGCGAACTCGACCACCCAGTGGAATGGGTTGTAATCATTGACTTCTTCCTGAGTAACCTCCTCAAGCCCAGCCTGCTCAAATTCGTTCTTGACTCGTTCGTTGAGGTCATCACGCGCAGTATTCATCTTATTTTCAACTTCCTCGCGAAGTTCAACTGCACGCGCCCCTGACGCGGCTTCTTGATCTTCGATGAGGTCTGCGACTTCGTCGATGTAGCTCTCAACGGTATTTTCCCCGAAGTCATCCAGCGTGGTATTATCGTCGAGAACGCTTTCTTCGTCGGTGATGAACCCAATCAAGGAGTTTCCGTCTCTGATGTTGAAATCGATATTCGGTAGTGGTTCTACGCGATCGGGGTCATTCTCAATTTGTGCCACCATCGACAACCACAGTCGGAGTTTACAGATCTGTACAGCTCCGTCGTCGATGTCAACACCATAAAGATTGTTCTGGATAATCAGTCGCTTGGCAGTGAGCTCCTCCTGATCTGGGTCAAGCTGGACTGCAGTTTTGAGCGGTGACTCTTGGTCATATTCGTCGGCCGTGTGAGTCCGCTTGAGCGTCCGAATAGATCGGAGATATAGTTTGAGTAGAACCTCTTCGGCGGCAAGGAGGAAGGCCCCACTTCCCACTGCAGGATCCAGAACCGCGGTCTCGAGAAGGACGTCTTTGTAGAACGTCTCTACGTCCCGATTGAGGGAGAAGACTTGCTCGAGCGAATCGTATTGCTGTGTAACCGATGAGTGTTCATTGAGTTCGTCAATTAGATATGGCCGAATCGACCGCTGGGCCATATACTCGGTGATTTCTTCGGGGGTGTAGTAGGCTCCCAGTTCCTTTTGATTGACTGTCTGTTCGAAGATATGCCCCAAGATCTCCGGTGAGAGGTATTTTGGTTCGACAATATCGAGTCGCTCGTCGACGTTCCAATTCCACTCGTCGAGGAAACTCAATATCCTGCGGTAATTGTCATTCCGCTCTTCACTTGTCCGACCGAGTCGGATTCGTGGATTCTTGTTTTCGACGGTGGATTTTGCGAACAACCCGCCGTTCAGGTATGGAAGGTTGTCATCAGAGATGAATGAGGTGTCGATCTCACTATCTCCGTCAGCACCTTGGTCTTCTTCGGCGAGGACTTTGAAAAAGAGCGGCTCGTAGAATGCTGAGTAAACGTCGTTCTTTTCTTCGGCTGCATCATCGTGCTTCTCAAGGAGATAATCGGAGTTTCCGTTGAGCAGGCCCTTCTCCTGGATGAAATGGAGGAAGATGAGCCTGTTAAATAGTGTCTGGACATACCGGGCTTTCGCCTGGCCAGGTTTGTCCACATCTGATGACAGACCGATGACTTCGCCGATTAGCTCCGTTCTGTGAGTCTCGAATTCGTCATAGAATCGCTTGACAACCTCACGTGTGTCGTAGAGATTCTGAATAGATGTAACGTCATCTGCTTTTAAATCGTTCAGCTTGTCCAGGACAGTATACTTCCGCCCATCTCCCGTGAACTGCTGCTTTTTGAATGAATATCGCTGATAGGTGGTCTCGGTTCGTTCGCCAAACGATGGCTTTCGCGTGACAAACGTATATTGTTCGAAGTCATCAATGACAAAACAGGTCCGTTTGTTGTTGTCCAGAACACCCCGATAATCCATCGGTGACTTCCCCTCCTCGGCCAGAATGATTAGTATGAATTGACTCTCAGAGAGTTTTAGAACACGAAACGATGCCTCCTCCAGCGTTTCTTCGTCGCTGGCACTAAGCTGGTTGGAGATATCGACCTCTTCTAGCCCTCGATAACCAAACGTGTCTACAACATCATCCAACGTTTCCCACTCCGAGATATCACGTGCAGTGATATTTTGGAAGACCGTATCCATTGGTCACTTCTCGGACACGACCCTATATAAAATCATGCCACTAACTCTGTGGCTTTTCGCAGACGGTTCTATCTCGATAGAGTGACGAACATATCCGAAGCTGGACAGTATCTATGTGTTACACTCACCGTGCCGTCACGATCCCCCAACAGAAAATACCTGCTGCAGCTGAGCTCGCACCAGCCAAGGTCGACTGAAAGTCTGGATTCTCCTCAATGAACTCCTCCAGGAAATTGTGCAACTCCGCTAAGAATGCCTCCGTCTCCCAATCAGTCAGTGCCTTCCCTTCAATCCGGAAGCGCTGACGGAGTTCGTAGTCCTCGTCGGTATTGGCCAACAGGACTCCATTCAGCCGCTCGTGCAACTGTTCGGCCCACTCGCCGACTTCGGTCGGATCTCCGCCGGGCCCTGTCACTACCTCGGTGTTATTCATCAACCGAAGTTCGAGGTACTGCAGGAGTTTCTCTTGCTCGACAGAGATTTTGTCCCCTTGTTTGAACGCGCCGCCAACCTGTCCGGCCTGGATTTCTTCCAATCGGCCCTCCAGCTCGTCATCGATCCGCTCTTTCAACGACTGGATGTCTCCGGACCCGAGGTCAACTCCCACCGACTGTGTCTCTGGTGCAATCCCTAACCGCCGGACCTTCGCCACTTCCTCTACATCATCTTGCCCCGTCGCGTGATACAATGCCCGTCGCGTCCGTCCTAACGGCGGCGAACTTCCATCATCGAACCACAGATGTGCTAATCCAAACACACCCGGGTTGACTGTCTCCGGCGAGTTTTGGTACACCGTGTACAGCGGGTCGCGCTCCTGGGGCGGGGTATCGAAGTAATCCACGGCGAAATCGAAGTCTTCGGGCTCCAGGTCATACGTCTCCACCAGCTGCCGGCGCAGTTCCAATCGCTCCAACGCAGCACGCTCGTCACTGCCGGCATTCCGAAGCAGCGGGTTCGTACTTACGTCGTCGAGTTCATTGTAGTCCTCGACGGACCGCGTCCGCTCAAGCGACTCGCCGATCTCTTCGACTTCGATTTCCCCGATCGTTTTCTCAGTTTCAATCCCGGCTTTCTCTAGGGCAGCGTTCTCGTTGGGGTCGAGGATGTTGTTCTCTTTTCCGACGATGAGTGCGATGTCGCTGATCTTGGCCTGCAACCGTTCCAGCAGTTTGATCGCCGCCTCGATATCTCCGTCCGGGAAGAAGTTGTGGACGAACTTGTCGTCGGTATTCCCAATGCGGTCAATCCGACCAACGCGCTGGACGATCCGCATGGGATTCCACGGCAGGTCGTAGTTCACCACGACTTGGACGTCTTGGAGATTCACACCCTCACTCAGCGTGTCCGTAGCGACTACGTACTGGAGCTCGGATTCACCAGACTCGGCCAGCGTTCGCTGGTAACCCGACGCCTCCGGTGCGAATCGCTTGATGACCTCCTGTTTGTTGTCGTCGCCACCTTTCACCACAGCGCTGTTGGCGTCGGTGACGCGGCTGCTCTTGCGCCGGAGTGACTCATAGACGTAATCGGCGGTCGCCCGGTACTGCGTGAAGATGAGGATCTTCTTGTCGTGCTTTTCGATGACCTCGCACAGTTCGTCGATCTTTGGGTCGCGGAAACGCTGGAGGCGGAAAACTTCCTCGTAGAACTCCTTCGTCTCCTTGATGACGCCCTCCGGATCGCGGGCGGGGTAGATACGCGGATTGATTTCATCTTCGGGCACATCGGGGATCCCCGCCAAGCCGTTTTGTCCGAGCCACTGGTTGACCCCAACGGAGAGGTCGCTCAATCGGCCAGGCTCCTCGCTGATTTGACTTATGAAAATAGCGAGGAAATACGCCAACAGCGTGATGTCTTCACGGACATACCGCACCACGTCACCGATCGTCGCATCCTCGAGCTCGTCACTCGATCCATCCGAACGGATCGCGCCGGTGTCAAACCCGAATTCCTCGAGCGTCTCTTCGATTTGGTTCGCTTCCCGTTCGCTCCCGACGAACTCGGCTAGCGTTACAGGTGCCTCCTCGTCGCTATCTAAGCCCACCTGCAGGGCCCGTAAGCGCTCGATGTGTTCGTCAGAGGGCAACTCCTCCAATGCACGCAGCAACGCCGTCTCACTGTCGTACAGCGTCTTGATCGACTGGACGAACGCGTACGTCGATGACTCAAGCCGCTTGAGGAGATTTAGCTTGAACAGCGCTTTCAGCGTCCCACCGGACTGGGGATTGCGCACCGTAATATGGGGGAGGTGCAGCGCGTCGATCACTTCCGGGAGATTATCGTAGACCGGCCGATAGGCCCCCGGGAGTTGGTACTCCTCGCGGGTCACCTTCGGCGGCTTGAAACTCATATCGATGTCGTCACTCTCGATGATGCTGTCTTTCACGTGCTTGCGCGACCGCAGCACCATGATTTCGTTGAGGATCTTCGAGATCTCCTCGGAACGATCTTGCAGCTGGTCGTTGATCTTTGCGAGGCGCTCATCGGAGGCCTCTTGCTTTCCGGAGACGATCTCCTTGCGATCTTCGGACTGCTGGACATACTCATCAAAGGCGTTGAAATCGAGATTCGCCTTGTTCCGGAGTTCGTTCTCGTCGGTGAACAGGCTGATGAGGTTTTGGAGGTCCCGGGCGGAGTTGTTGATCGGCGTCGCGGTCAGCATAATCATCGTCTTCCCGCGCAACTCGCGGATGTTGGCGTGGCGTCGTGTCCCTTTGTAGTCGTCCTCGTCGTCGGGGCTGGGAGCCCACTTGCCGTGGTTGCGGAAGCGGTGTGCCTCGTCGATAAGCACCACATCCCACTGCTGCTTGAATTCCTGCAGCGTCTCGTAGGTGAGGTTCTGGAACTTGCTGATGCTCATGATGTCGAGGTGGGTCCCGTCAACGTCGAGATTGAAGAACGGGTTCCCATCCTCGTCAGTGGCGTCCTGCAACAGGTCTGACCACTGGTCGGTCAGGTTCGCGGGGACGATCAATAGACACCGCTCGTTGTTCAGCCGATAGTCTCGGAGCAGTTCACCCCCTATGAACGACTTCCCCAGTCCAACTGAGTCGGAGACGATACAGCCATTGTAGTTCCCGAGCTTCTCGCGAGCACTTTCGTAGCCTACCGCTTGGAAGTGGTATAGGGGGCTGTCGAGGCGTTCGTCGATATTCCCCCCGAGGGCGTCGTAGGCGACCAGCTTGTACAGCTCGAACGGCTCGATCTCCGTGCCGAACGTCTCCGATTCGCCACCGTTAGATGCTTTCCAATCCTGGTAGTTGTCGTTCTGCTGGATGACGTCGATAATATCGAGACTGAACTCCTCGGAGTTGGCCCACTGACTATCGTACCACTCGTCGAACGCCGCGACGTCGTCTGACTCTTCGGTGGTGAGGTTCAGTTCGATGTTACGTGTGTGACCCGAATGCGTGAAGTTCGATGACCCGACGACGGCAGCGGGCTCGTCGGTCGCGGGATAGCCGTCTTCGGTTCGAGCGGCGGTGTGGAAGCTCGCGCCCTTCGCATGGAAATAGCCGTCATCGGTGAGGCGAACGCGAACGTCGACGACGCCTTGTTCGATATACTCGCGGAGTTGATCGACCTGTTCCAGTTGCGCGCTGTTGAGCACAGAAATATCCTCATCTAAGCGCTTTCGGAACGTCTCCCGGAGGGTCATCCCCTCATCAATCTCATCGGCGGTACGTCGGTCCGTTTCATTCCCCATGAGGATCCTGAGAGGTGCTTGTTCGTCCTCGTTGGTTCCGTGGAGGTGGTTAAGTGACTCGTCGACGAGGTCGAATCCAGAGAGATAGAAATAGCCGGTGGCGATGCGGATCTCCTGACTTTCAGGGACGAGCGAGTCGAACGTGTCTGCGAGCGTCTGGCCGCGATTATCGATTAAGCGTTCGAGGTCACCGGGCATTGGTCTTCTCTGTTACTACCATCCCCTAAGTATGTATGCAGTCGGCCGTCGGAGGGGATGTCTGGACAGGCCAAGTTACGCAAGTTCGTGATACTGCTCGCTGACCATCTCGAGATACTCGTGATCCATCAGCCGTGGGCCGTCGACGAGATGGAAGTCGTCGAGGACGAACTGCATCTCCTCGGGGGCCAGTCCGTAGGCGTGGAACGCGGCGGCGTCGATCTCGGCCCGGAGTTGCCGGCGCTCGTCCTCGTTGGTCACCGGGTCGACGCCGCCCAGTCGCTCGCGCATCTCCTCGAAGGCGTCGCCGTAGCAGTTGAGCTGTGCAGCGCGCGTCCAGATGAACTCGAACCACTCATCTCCATGGGTGATCCTAGGCATCTGGGATTCCACGAGCTTGTACATCACAATATGCGAATCAACTTTTGTTCGCATCATAAAATCGAATGGAATGCTGTTCAGTAACCCCAATACCGCGAAGAGTTCCTCGTCAGAGAATACACGCTCGTAGACGTTGTGAATAGGATTCTGTGATAGGTCTTTATCGCTTGGTGAGATATCGAGTGGACGGATTGTATGGAGAGTATGAACGCACATTGTGTCTCGTGGAACGACACTTGCAATAACTGTCCGTTCATCAGTAGCTCTGGCAACCTCACGCATCACGATCCGGTATTCCGAACTGTCGGGAACGACGTCTTCAGCAGAGAGTCCTTCGCCTCGCTGATCTTCAAGTAGGTCATTGACAAACTTCTTCTGCGATTTACTGGTTTTTTCACCTTCAAGTTCATAGTAGAGGGCTCGTTTCAGGTTCCGCAGATCCTTCGATTTGACTCTGGCTCTTGCACCAATGGATTCATCGTCAGAATTGAGCCCCCACAAAGACACATCATCGAGGTTGGAGAATTCGTTATTATAGGCGAACTGCCAGACGTTCTTTCCTTCTATGATTGGATAATCTCCCTTCTTGGCATCTTCGACGAACAGATCAGAATCCTTCGATCGGTGAAGCTCTGAATATGGTTCTATTTTCCATACCCCGTCGATTTCCTCGCTGACGGACGGAAAGTCCAGGATACTACTAAGCGTGTCAACTTCGGCTTGGCTACGGATATACGGGAAGATAGCCGCTTCAGAAGAAAATCTTCTAAGCACGTGTCGCGGAATGTCCGCTGCAGCCTCAGGCATTGTTTCAAGTACGCCTACGTCCGTCTGGTAGAATATCCCCTTGACGCTCTCTGTTTCTCCCGAGTTCTTGTAGGTTATTATCGAGAATTTGTATCGGCTATCAACATCTGAGAATATTCCCTTATTTTCGAATCCAATGATCGAGTCAACAGATGTCTCCTCAAGGAGGTGTACTCGCAGGTCCTTTTGAGTTGCTCCATTTGTGATCGCTCCCGGAAGGATCTGTGAAACGTAGCCGTGGTTGGGGGCTAGACTAAAGACGCGCTCAAGAAATAATGCCGAAAGATCATTTTGGTTGTTCCCGACAGTCTTCCCTCCAATTTTGGGCCGCTGGAGTTGATAATCTGTACTTGCATTGAATATATCCGCCCGCAAGTGCATCCGGTCTCTGAACTGTTCCCAGGCTTGGGAGATTTCAGACTCTTCCAAGAGTTCTTCCTGTTTTTCGTCTTTCTCATTTGGTGGACGAGTTCTAAAGACCTCATCATATTTTGAGAAGAAGTCGTCTCTGTCAGGACTGAGAACATCCCACGGGGGGTTTCCGATAATAACATCAAATCCGTTATCAGCCATCGCTTCTGGGAATTCGACTACCCAGTGGAAACAATCGAATTCTTGTAACATCTCAGCTGTAACTTCCTTTACTCCTGCACCTCGGAGGCGTTTTGCCAGGTCTTCATCTAGTTCGCTTCTGTACCGAGTCATTCGCTGCTCAGCAATACGCCGCCAATTGGCAGCGTCCGAACTGGTGGTAGCGGACCGGTGATTATTGACTGCCTCAATTATTTCGTCGAATTTTTGTAGTACAGTGTAATCTCCGAGTGTCGTCTCTCCGTCTGAAGATGCTGGTAATTCGTCTGTGAACCCCAACAAAGAGTTCCCCTGCCGAATGTTGAAATCGATATTTGGCAGCGGCTCTACTTCATCGGGATCGTTCTCGATATCGGCAACCATCGACAACCATAGTCGAAGCTTACAGATCTCAACAGCACCGTCGTCGATATCCACCCCGTACAGATTGTTCAGAACGATCTCCCGCTTGGCGTACAGCGTCTTGCTCCCAGAGTCTTCCACCTCCTCTAGCGCCTCCTCGATAGCAGGCGTGCGCTCGAACGCCGGCAGCGCCTCGAAGTACTCTAAACAGCTCAGATAGATATCTAAGAGTACGTCCTGGGCCGCAAGGAGAAAGGCCCCACTCCCGACCGCAGGGTCGATGACACGCCCTTCCTGGAGATGCTCGAAATACAGCGTCTCGATGTGCTCACGCTGAATCGAATCTATCGCCCCGATTTGTGCGACGGCGCCCCCATCAGCGATCGCCACATCTGTCCCTCCATCACTTTCGCTGCCCAGCCCGAACAGCTCGTCAATAGACTCGTAGGACGATCCAACGTCCTCGTTCAATTGGTCAAGGAGATATGGATGAATCGTCTCCCGTGCCATGTAGTCGGTGATCTCAGCGGGCGTGTAGTACGCCCCCATCTCCTTTTGATTGACAGTCTGCTCGAAGATGTGGCCGAGGATCTCCGGCGAGAGGTTCTTCGGCTCGACGATGTCGAGGCGCTCGTCGACGTGCCAGTTCCATCCGTCGAGGAACTCTAGAATCCCACCGAATAGTTCGTTTGTCTCTTCTGTGGTCTCGCCAAGTGTCACTTCCGGGAACTCCTCCTCGATAGGAGTCGTTGAGAACAGCCCGCCATTGAGGTACGGCACCGTGCCGAAGCCTTCGGCCTGCTTGTTGTCCGCCAGCACCTCGAAGAAGAGCGGGTTGAAAAACTCCTCGTACACGTCCTCCCCCTCGTCGACGTACTCGGTGTGCTTCTCAAGGAGGTAGTCCGTGTTGAAGTTGAGGAGGTTCTTCTTCTGAATGAAATACAAGAAGATGAGACGGTCCATCAGCACTTGCACGTAGCGCTGTTTCGCGTCACCACGGTCGTCAGGAATCCCCGCAACTTCCGTCACCAGGTCCGTCTGCAGCGACTCGAACTCGGTGTAGAACTCTTTGACGACTTCTCGGGTGTCGTACAACGCTTGGACTGACTGTCCGTCGCCGTACTCGATCTCGTTGAGTTTGTCCAGCACCGAGAAGCGACTCCCACCGTCTTCAAAGGCACTCCGGTCGAATGAGAACTGTTGGTAGGTGATCCGGCCGGCTTCCCCGAATGAACGTCGCCGCGAAATGAAGGTGAATTCCTCGAACTCGTTGGTCGAAACGAGGTTCGTATGCCGACGGTAAGTCATTCGGTTCGTGAACGACTTTGCTTCCTGCGTCGGTCCGGCTTCGATGATGGAGACGAACTGATCGTCGTCTAGTTCCATCACCAACTCGTCGTCCTCGCCGAGATCCTCACGAGGGACGAGACCCCGCTTCTGGAGAGACGTAGAGATATCCTCAAGCGAGGTCCAGCCTGCAACATCGGCCGCAGTAATCTGCTGGGTATCCATACCCGAGCATCCGGCCACCCCTTATTGAATGTGTATGTAGGAGGCGACGAGATCGCCTTTGAGCTCCCAGAGGTGTTGGAGCTCTTGGAGAGCGGTTCAGGCTTCTTCATCGCAGTCCCAAGCGCCAAGATCGTCGACGCACTCGTCGAGATAGTACCTCGAGAAGAGGTCGGAACTGCGGTAGGGCGTGGCTCCGATCGTGACCTGGCTCATGCAATACCCCTAGCCGTTACTGAATCGTCAAGAAGGCAGGGGGGTCTTGGGCTTGGACTATCGGGGATGTCCGATTAATTCTGGTTCGACAAACTCCAAGCATACTTGTCAGGTATCCTGCTTAGCTGGCCTGCCCGTATGAATCTATTTGTATTTCATCAACTATGTCCAGCCAAGAGATGACTGGAATCGTAATCCTCCCCGCTGGCCGCGATGACGCGTTCGAGGACTACAGACAATTCATCCGAAGCGGACACCCGATTGACGACATCGAGTACTACCTCGATAAAGACGACATCGAACTATTTCGGACGACCTCAGACGACGATCTCGTCCACGTCTGGGGGACCTCAGTAGACAGGACGTGGCAAAACGTCGAGCGCAACGACATCGCACTCGTCTACCACGATGGCGGGTTCGTTGCCAGGGGACAAGTCCTCCAACTGCGACATGACCCCGACCTCGCGGAGTACCTCTGGAAGGAGAGCGTCGACCACGGCCGGTGGGATGACCAGAGTCCTTGGGAATACATGACCTTCCTCACCGATATTGAGGAGGTCGACGTCGACATCGAGGAGTTCAACGAGCTCGTCGGCTACGACGAGACCTACCGCCCCCAGGGGTTCACCCGCGTCGCCGACAAACGTCTCGACCAACTTACCGAGGAGGAGTCAGTCGAGACTGCCATTGCCGACCTGACTGATGCCGGCGAGCGTGTCCACCCTGTCGACGACGAGGACGATGAACCAACTCCTGCCCTCACCGACCAACTCCAGGCGGCCAGCACGAATGGTGACGCCCACGAGGAGTTCGAGAAGCTCGTTGCAAAGGCCTTCTCCCGGCTGGGGTGTACCGCCGACTGGATCGAGGGCGGCGGTGACACCGACGTGGAGATCCGCTCTCCGAAACACGTCGTTGTCGAAGTGAAGGCCCGGAGCAACGGGCGAGTCAATTCTCTCGAGGTCACCAACGTAGACAAGCACCGACGACAGCGTGGGGCCGACCACGCCATCGTGGTCGCCCCGGGATTTGCTCCGAAAGTCATTGATAACGCCGAGACAACGGACCTGACCACCATCGCCGTCGACGATCTCGTCGAACTCCTTGACCGTCGAGACCAATATGCTGTCCCACCCGAAGAGACCATAGCCCTCCTGACACGCGCTGGAGCCTTCCAGGATGACAGGCTTGACCTCCTCGATGAGTCCATACAGGACCGCATCGACGCCGGGGAGACTCTCCTCTCGATCATCCGAGCCCTTGAACGGGCTGACGGACCCGTGAAAACGGCCGAGGATGTCCGGTGGATCGTCGTCGGAATGGAAGACTCAGACGACATCCCAGCCACGGGGGAGATCCGGTCTGCCCTCCAACTCCTGACCCACTCTAGCGTGGGAGTCGTTGAACAGGACGAGAAAGGGTATCGGGTCACCACCGACTACGAGAACGGGGTACAGCTGATACGATCCCTCGGGAACATCGTACAACCATCAAGAGACGAATAATTGGTCGGGCTTTCCGGTTGTTCTAGGTGTACTGATCCTTGTTACGTCGGAATCTCGACGGGAACCGACTACTGACGACCTCCTTCCAATTCACCGAATAACTTGTCCAACGCGGAACGTGGGAGTAACCTCACAACTCGACAGGAAGATACTCACGGCAGAACTCGTGGAATGCGAGCTCTCCGAGGTTACCGATGCGCTTTCCGTCTAAATCGTCAGCTGCTTGATGGTGGGCCCGTTCACGATCGATCTCACTAGGAGTGAATCGATACATTAGCCGTATATCAGATACTCTGAGTATGAACTTTTTGCACTCCCTAGTAACAGACTGTAACGTACGTTCTTGCCACCAACAAGGGTGGTTCAGCAAGCCTTGAAGAGAAAATATTCAAATCGCGCTGTAACACCGCGTTACACCCACCGGACAGCCTCGAACGTTATTCAACTTATCCTTATCAAATACCGGCGAGGTAGTATACTTCCGTCTTCGATGCTGATCTCCCTTCCTTCCGGTCTCGATGTCGATCAGATGGTTGGGTACACAGACCTCGTCACCAGAGATGTTGCTGGTGAGTTCACACATGGCTGACAATAATTAGACAGACTGCCATCTCCTCTCTTAAATACCCCTAAGGGACGGAGCATCCACCTCATGGTTCATCTGAGGAATTTTACTGCTTCAGCCCAATTGATTGGCCCTATTGCGCATCTACGCCATTTCGGATATGATCTCGCGCCCAATTCCCGTTCACACATCGCATTAACGATTGAACACTCCGAAACCGTCAAGATCGAAACCTGAATTGGTGCCGGGTGCTCGAATCGGTACCTGTGATTGGTGTCGGCAGTCCCAAGTTTGCTCGGCTGTCGGGTAGTAGTGTAGATCCTGCTACCGTAGTTACAGCGAGAACCGAATTACTATCTTCCCTGTGACATGAATTGGTGATTCCCAATTCACCAATTACCAATTCTAATGGTCCGTATATGTACTCGATCTCGCATCCTCGAGAGTATGACGTCAAGAACGTCAGAGGCGTTCGCTGGTCGGCTCCCCGCCGACGAAGCAGCCCTCCTGGAAGCAGCAATCGAAGAATCGAGCGAAACAGAATCCGAGATCGTACGGCGCGCTCTGCGGCTCTACGTTCGGCAAAACCCGGATGACTTCGAGGTCCTCCAATCTCCAGACCCGTTCGAGGCATTCGTGGAGGAGCTGTTCTGATGAGCACTGCTGACGAGTCCTCACCGGTGGAGGGCTCAAACTCGATCGACGAGTGCGAACTCATAACGCGACTCGATGAGTTCTCCAGCTACCTCCGAGTCCGTCAATCACTCTCGAAGAAAACCGTCGACCAACACCGGTGCATGGTTCGGGCCTTCCTGACGGAAGTCGAGTTGCTCGAGCCGGAGCCCTCTGACGCGTGGGCACACAAAGAGCGGATGATGGACCAGGGCTACTCGAACAGCCACATCAATAACACGATGAAAGCGGTCGAGTACTACTTCGACTACCTGGGGCGAGGCGACGAACTCGCCACGTCCGAACGCCGTAATCTCCCCCGCAAGCGAACGGAACCGAATCCGCTGACCGCAGACGAGGTACGCGAAATTCTCGGCACCGCGAAGACGTACCGGGATACGGCTATCTTCCGCGTGTTGGTCTCGTCTGGAATCCGGAAGTCGGAACTCGCGAACCTCGACATCGAAGACGTGAATCTCGAACGGCGACGGCTGACGATTCACGAGGGCAAGGGGAACAAAGACCGGACGGCGGTCATCTCCTCAGAGTGCGCCGACGCGATCAGCGCGTATCTCCTCCGCCGCGAAGACGCCGAGACCGACGCTCTGTTCCTGTCGCGCTACGGGAACCGATTGACGCCGAACGGCGTGTATCAACTGGTCAAACGGACGGTCGCCAGAACCGATATCGAACGGAACGTGAAGGTGCACACTTTCCGCGCGACGTTCGCTCAGCGTCTCAAGGAGAACGGAGCGGACATCTACCGAATCAAGGAACTCCTCGGCCACGATGACATCCGCTCGACGATGGTCTACCTGCGAATGGAGCCCGACGAGCTGGGACGCGAGCACGACAAGTACTACGTTGATTACTGACCTAGATCGTCGTCGGACCACTGTTCCGCTATTCGCTGTTCGATAGCGGCCAGGACCGACGATACGACGTCAATCGGATGATACGATTCTAGCGCGAGATCCTCGACCTCTTCGCCGGCCGGTGGTCGATGAAAGTGTACTCGTGCGTTGTGAGGATTCGGGTGGCGGTCCCATCGACACTCCCAGCGTTCACCGCCGTTCGCCGTCTCGACGTAGTGGAGAGAAATCACCCGTCGAAAACCAGCGGAGGTCCAACCGTGCGCTTTCAATTGCGGGCGGGTACTGATCGAGGTCGAACCGAACTCGAAGCAGTCGCGGTTCGTAACTGTCCGGGTCGTACACCGTCGTGGCCACGAGAGGGTCGTCGGACAGAATCCGTTCGAGAATTCGGTCCCTGAGGACATCGACTCTGGAGCGCCCGCGACCAATGATGGAACCGGGACATGTGACGCAAACTCATCGCTCCCGCCAGAGATGGTAGAGCGAATCCTCGATATCGTCGCTGTCCAACCGACCAGTAATTCCGAACTAAGCGATCGATGGGGGATGTCTTATGGGAAAGAAGTTCATCGATATCTCACCTCAAACCTCGAGGAGTACTACTATCGCGGCCCTGATGTGAAAATCCGCGCAACTGAAGCCGCCGAAAAAATTCGTAGAGAGTGGGACGTAGTTCGAAGTTCCCATATTGAATTTCTCACGTGTCTCCGGGGCAACCGAGCTCGTACTGGTTCGTCCGGGCTTCAGCGGGTAAATTGATCGAAACGGGCTCGCCGTAGTCATTGTACGTGGTAGTCATGCTTGCTGTCGCTGTATTTTCTCCTTTCGACACTGTAAATCGGAGTTCTGTTCTGAGGAGCCGCCCGGTCTCCGCATTAATCCAAGCACGAAGTTCGGCATTGTCGATTCTCGGACCCCCGATCAACGGTTGCGACTGTGTATCCTGATACTCCGTGAGCGCGTTGACGGTCGGTTCGCCAGTAATGATCATTATCTGCTCGCCGTCGACGGTCTCGGTACCGTTCCAGTAGAGCGATCCTGACCCCAAGAGCGATAACTGTCGGGTAGCTGGAGTCTGATCTACCCACCTGGTGTCGTCGTCGAGTTCTTCGACTGCCCAGCCGTCCCAGGGGTATGCACACTCTCGATAGAGAGTCCCATTCAACACGAGAATCCGTCTCGACTCGTCGTCAGTGGTGGCGGTCGCGCGCATCTCTCGGGTTGTAGCGTCAACGACGCCGCTCAGGTCGACATCAACTCGTTCGGTGCGACTATCGGTGGTGGCCGTGATGATCATGTTCGATTCGAAGCGGTACGTCTCAGTCGTCGCTAGGGTGTCCCTCGCGTTGTCGAGAGCCTCTACGGCACGCTCTTCACGCACGTGGTTGGGACCAAGTTGTAAACATCCTGCAGTCAGGAGGGAGACGGCCAGCAGGATGTGGAGGGCAAGGCGGGCCATGAGCGATGCGATACGTATCTGGCATAAAAAATGTTGCCCGGTCAATAAACGAGATTGACACGAAGGCAGAACACGTATTCGAGAACCTTCGGCTTGAGTAACTCTAAGAGTCTCTCGCTCATACCGTCGCGTAAAATGGCGACGAACGATACTCGGAGGGCCAGCGGTAGCATCCCGGAAGACCCGGAGGATCTGCTGCCAGAGGAGAGCGTTCTCAGCCTTGACGAGTACCTCGCGATGCACGCTGCCGTAGGACACCGGACGAGATACGAGATCCTGTACCGACTCGTCCACAGCGGAGATATGAGCCCCAAAGAACTGGAAGAGGCGATGGAGGTCGACGACAGCACCCTGCATTACCACCTCAACAAGCTCGTCGACGTCGGCCTCGTCGAGAAGCGCCAGCGGACCGATCGAGGGCAAGACGGACTGTACACGTACTACCGGGCGACGGTCTTCGGAGAGGTGACGCTCACCGAGGGCGTCGACGAGTTGATCCGCGGTGAACAGGAGTTCGAAGCGATGTACGACAGTTCCGATGAAGAGTAGCCTCCGAGTTTTTCTGAGACGGTTCTGTTGAAACCCATTGCAACTGACGGTTTTCGAGGCCATGCTGAGTACACAGTGCGAGTCTGGCACGCGACTTTCATAACTGTATTAGAAAACACCAAGAAATTGTTCAGTTGATTATTCTGAAATAAATAGAAAGTTGTAGTTTCGTCCTTTGAGGTGACTGAATACAGGTCTTTCCAAAGTCGCGCCTACGTTTGAACGGCTCGATCTCAGCCTAATCAGACGAGAACTGAGGCAGTCGAGTCATCTGCGTTTCAGCCGATTCAGGGAAGTACTCCCGAAGCGTCGCGTCCATTTCCGGATCGGGATAATAGAACGAAACAGGCGGAACGAACTCCTTGAACAGGTCGGTCGGCGTGATTGGCTCTTGGAGGCGGTAAACAGTATCGATTTTGATGGCGTACCCGGTCTTGACACCTTCATAGTAATCCATGAACTGCTCTCGTTCCTCGATACCGGACTGATCACCGAATAGCCCCCACATCTCCTCTGGCGACGCTTCGATAATACGCTGGTAGGTGAAGCCTCCAATTATTTTCATCACAGGCGAGGATGCGTAAAGGTAGACGAAGTCGATAGAGTCTGCGTCGCTGAAGATGGTGCGACGGAACTCGTATTGTTTCTCGCCAGCCAGAATCTTCTCCCCGAACTCTGGCTTAATAGAGAGCAAAGCGTTCATCAATGCCTCCTTCTGTCTTTATATACTTATACTCTTCTTCACCGATTGAGTGGATTGCTTGTGGGGCCCACGATAGTACGTCATCATCTATTAAAGTCTCAAGCGAGAGGGGATTCTCTAAGTCGAAGTGCCACGAGAATCGAATCACGGTTGTCGGCTTCTCTGCCATCTCCTCGATCTCCTGCTCAGAGAACACAGACCGTTTGCCGACAAACTTCTGAATTTTGTCCGAATCGGTAGTACGGGAAAGAACTTCCTCACAGACGCCCAACGACGTAATCTCCTTGTGATCCTTCGAGCGGTAGAACAGTAGGATATCACCTGAAGACAATTTTGTAATGCGCGAATGGGAGAGATACGCCTTATGGATAGCATTCCCCTCAGAGTTGAATTCCCCCATGAACTCGCCGAGTCCCGGCTGTCGCTTTGAGTAGCCAGTGAAGAGCTTGTTATGGTACCGAGGCTGAATCGGAATGAGGAACTTCTCAACCTCCTCACCATCATAGAACGACGGGTAGTAACGCCGAGCAATCTCTGATGGGTCGATGGTCGTGTCTGGTGGAGGCGTAAGCCGCTTGAGAAAGATTTCTTCTCCGTCATCTCGATTCGATTCATGCTCAAACCCATATCTCTCGATGAGTCTCACCAAGTAGTCTTCCTCGTGGTCGACGTAGTGCGTGAGATAGACCTGATCGATTTCATACCCGATCGCTTCCCGGATGGCGATGGAGATGAGAAGCTCGCCAAGTTTCGAGCCCCACTGCACCTCTCCGACTTTGAGAGTGGAGATCTTCAGCCGTTTCTCACGCCCAAGCGGTGGATCTACGCCGATCTCCTCAATCTCCTTCGGCTTAAGGATAAGGACTGCACCAAGCTGTCCTCCATCGGTATAGTTGACCCAAGCTGGGCGGTCCGACTTTGAATTCGCCCACTTAACGAACTCGTCGTACTCTTTCTTGAGCGAGTCGAAGATGGGATCCGAAAGGTCCAATTCTCCGAAAGTAGTCCGCTGGATTGCTGCAGGCCCGCGAATTGGTGGCCGCTCAGATTGGAAGTGATCACGTCCTTCTGCAATGGTGAAAACCCGGTCTTCGATACCGAGATCCATCGCCTTCTTATGGATGCCTCGATCCTCGGTGATCAGGAACTCTACAGCGTCAGCGAAAACTGCGTAGAGTAGCATGTTGTCCACTCTGTCGTTGCCCGTCGCCTTTTTAACACGCTGTCTGAATTCGGAGTCGTTACCGCTGGGCGTAGGTGGGTAGGAAAGCTCAAGATACGTCTCGATTCGGGATTCGTTTCGTTTCCGCCGTTCCTCGTTGCTGTCTTTCCTGAGTTCGTCGGCCGAGAAAGGGTGTATCAAAATGGTGTGTCCCTTCTTTTTCAACGACTGTTCCAGTTCGCGGAGGGGTTCTGGAACGATGTCGTCATCCTCTCGGTGAATGAAGATGTTTGTGTCAATGAGAATTTTCATATTTAGCGGCGTATTCGACTATTACAACTCCTTCTCTTAGCATCACTTAGTGTTTGACATTACGCAGTATGCCATTCAGCCGAACTCCGAATTGTAATCAACTGAGACCGTTTCAATATCTCAGGGCAGAGGTCGATATCTGCTTCGATCAGTCTGCCAACTAAATCGGTCAGCTGTAGGCTACGGCAATCGACAACGTCTCTGGAGAAGTATCGGGGAGGGTGGACCCAACTACTTATTAGAAATCCCGAAATTCATGTACCATCGTGGCTAGCGCTCCCAGCCCAGAATCAAACACTGTCGCTCAGGTACTCCCCCGACTGAATGATTCCCTATTCATCCCCTGCCTCCAGCGCGATTACTGTTGGAGTCAAAGGCAGGTTGAGATGCTTTGGGACTCGTTACTTCGCGGTCTCCCGCTTGGATCACTTCTCATATGGGACAGCACAGTCGAAACCCGACAGGACCCGGCATACAAATTCATCAGGCATTACGTCGATGAGCGAGGCTACTCGCATGAGGAGGAGGTCCACCGTTACAGTGAGCGCCTCCCTGACTTTCCGGAATCATACTCGCTCATTCTTGATGGCCAACAACGACTGACTTCGTTCTACATTGGCCTCCACGGGAGCTATACAACACGGGTGCATGGGGCATGGAAGAAGAACGCGAGTTCGTACAACCGGCGTCATCTGTATCTCAACCTCCTCTCTGGAGAGAAGAACGATGACCACGACCGTGGTCTCGTGTACGAATTCGACTTCAGAAAGAGCGGCGGGCTGAACACTGCAGGCGACAAGTACTGGCTCTCCGTGAGTGACCTCTTAGACGCGGAGGATGAGCTCACTCAGAGGGCATTCCTCAGTAAGGACAAGTTCGTGGAGAGTGTACGTTCCGAGCTACCGCCAACCATCAGCAAGGCAGATGCATTGGATACTGTAGAGGACCTCTGGCGTGGTGTAAACGAGCGAGAGGCCGTCCTCTACGAAACAACAGTGACCAAAGACAAAACGGCACGAGAGCTATTCATTCGTCGCAACAAAGGTGGAATAGAGCTTTCAGGCGTCGATATTTTGCTTGCATTGCTTACTGGCTATTGGGATACGGTTAGTGACGAAGGTGGGCCGAAGGATGCGAAGAACGAGATAGAGCAGTTTACTGAGCGACTCTCTGGTCACGATCGTCTCTCTGACGAAGGATTCTCATTTGGCAAGCGGTTCACCCTCAGGACTCTGCTGTTACTAGCTGACGAGACGCCCTCATTCAGGAGAGATGGCCGTTACGACGGAGAGTTGTTGAAGAATTCTGAGGAGATCTTCCGTGACGATGAGTTCGAACAAGCAGTCGAGGATGCGTTTGAGGTCGCTGCTGACCTCGGGTTCCACAACGCCGCCCTCTCCAGCAAGAACGTCGTTGCACCAGTGGTCCAATTCCTCTACGAGAACGACTACGACACGTCTGAGGGAAACGAAAACATCCACTACTGGTTGGCCACAGCAGTCCTGAACAGCATCTACGGCGATATTGGGTCGCAACGAGTGCTGGAGACGGCTCGGGAACATGTACGAGAGTCGGATGGGAAAGAATTCCCCGCGGCAGAGATTCTGGAGGACCTGAGTGGCCGAGGAACGACGACACACCTTGACAAAGATGTCCTTGATGGGCTGCTCGAAGAGGTAGACTACCAATCCGGCTCGCGGCTGAACGTGCTACTGACACACCTCTACCGAGGCGACCGACGAGCAGGTTACGCAGGATATGAGGTCGATCATATATTCCCCCGAAGAAAGCTTGCCAAGGCCGAGTACCTCCAAGACCGAGGCGTCTCCCCGGAGCTCGTTGAATGGTACAAGGACAACCGCGACCATATCGGCAACCTCCAGCTTCTCACTGGACCGGAGAATAAGTCAAAAAGCGACCGTGACTTTACCGACTGGATAGCCCGGATTGAGAATGGAAAGGTCGAAGGTGTCCAAGATATTGATAATTACTTCAGTACACATCAAGTTTCGCCTGACAGGGACCTGCACAAGTATCCGCAGTTCAAGCAGTTTGTGATGGGTGAAGGAAATCGGCGACAAAGGATAACCGAGCGGCTACGGGAGACTCTTCCCCTGAGGCAGCTACCAGAGTAGAGGCTTCACGGCTACTGCTCAGGCTCATGGTCCACTATCTTGTCGGCGTTGGGGCCGTCGATTATCAAGAGTTGGGTGACAAGCGCATACAGTAGCGACTTCAGGTAGAGTGTTATGTCCTTATTGAAACCCTCTGCCAGTGATATATTTTGGAACCGGCACTAAATACAGAGCGCATATTTTATATCATATTCTTCGTCAATGCGGGGAACTAGTCACTTCTCGCCGAAATATTATATAGGGAACTCAGTTTGATGTGACCTCACCGGCTAATAAGATCATGAGTGGAGACCTATTTCGAATCACCGTTGACGAAACGAACTACAGTCGTGTACTCGGAACTTCTCCGGATGAATCGCTGCTGACAGACGCTCACCTTCAGGAGCTTCGAGGGTCCCGACTGTGGGCTCAAAAAAACACCGAGAAAGGCCAAGAAGTCTATGATGCGATGGAACCCGGAGACGGTCTTCTCTTCTACAAAGTCAAACGTGGGATTGCCCCCGACGAAGGCATGTATGTTGGAACTGGCAGAGTCGGTGAGAAAGTTCGGTTAGACGAGGAGCAGGCGAGGATACTTTTTAGAACAACAGTAGCAACGCTCGCATACACTGTGACTGAGTTCAATCAAATCAGAAAATCAATTGAAGAAGTAGAATCCGCGCTTGGTTATGTGTCTTACCCACAAAGTAGCCATCGAGTCACCAACAATCGATACACCACCGTCGACAGAGCACTAAAAATGCTATCCCATTGAGATACGTCCACAAGCAATACAGAGTGTCTATTAGTTGATGGCGATGTGGAGGGAGAATTCTTTGACCACTCTGCACGCCTACCTACGTCTGTTTCATCGCTTTTGTAACGAAGCGATAGACAACCGTCTGCTGCATACAGTCTCTGTATTCAGCACGCGATTCCTGTCACGGCTTGAGGAGTTCAACCGAGTCACTTGAGACCGGATGATACAGATGTCGGCTTATTCCACTATTCTGACTGAGAGAATCTGATCTCCGGACAGAATTGAGTTATCAGTGAATCGTAGGATTCGGAACCGGCAATACCATTGATTTCCCCCTATTGTTCCAGAAACCGAGGACCACTCGGCAAATCTGATATATATCTGTTCTGTGACCAGAGGTAAGCCTCAGACCCAGGTTTATATATACTCCGTGCTCGGCGATTGCTTTGTTCTTGTAATACCATCTGAAACTAACTTGCGTATAAAAACAAAAACACAGGATGGAGCCGTTCTATCCGTCCGTCGACGTTCGCCGAGTAGTCGTGAAAATCCGCCTTGAGCGTGACAAGGCACCGTGCTTTGTTCTCCGATTGATATAAAGCACTCCCACGAGAGAGTCGTCGTAGGCGGCCGTGAGCACCGGAAGGATGTCGCCGAACGTCTGCGTCGGGGACTGGCCTCATAACCGAGTGGTCGATGGTTCGAATCCGTCAGGGCCCATAAAAAACCCGCGAGCGACGGCGACCGGCGCTTCGACGCTATTCTGACGACTCGAGTCGCGCCGCCTCGCTAGGACTCCTCGTCGGGGTCGTACTGGGACGCCGTGCGCAGGTGTAGCCCGACGCCGAGGGCGGCACCGACGGTGGCCAGTCCGACGGTGCCCGCGGCGACGCCGACGCCCATCGGCGTCAACTCGTCCACCGGCCCGTCGCCGACGAGGACGACGCCGCGCATCCCTCGGTCGCGGTACGTCGTACACTCGTACGTCGAGAGGCCGTCGCCGTCGAAGGCGAGGGCGAACTCGTGGCCGGTGCCGCGCACTCGTTCGCTGGCGTACCCCACGCCTTCGTCCACGACGTCGTAGGCGCCCGCCGTGCCGACCCACTCCCACCGGACGACCGTCCCCGGGTCGACGTGGACCGCCGCGGGTTCGAACGCGAACGCGCCGCCGTTCCCCGTCGCGCCGACTTCGACGGTCACCTCGGACTCGTCGCGCCGGTCGGCGACGCCGTCGTAGTTGTCCGTACCGGCCAGCCAGCCGTCGAAACTCGGCTTCGGGGCGTCGTCGCCACCGTCGGATTCGCTCGCACTCGCGTCGTCGGCCGCCGCGCCGCCCGGGAGCGTCACCGCGACGTCGCCGACGACGAGGGCGCCCCGCATCCCCATCGGACTGTGGGGCGCGCAGGCGTAGGGAATCACGCCCGGCGACGACGGCGAGTGGGAGAACGTCGCGCCCGCGTCGGTTGCGAACGCCGACTCGAACGAACCGTCATCGGCGACCACGTTGTGACTGCCCCCCTCGCCGGTCCACGTCCACGTCACCGTCGCGCCCGGGGAGACCCGGACGACGGCCGGCGAGAAGGCGAACGCGCCGCCGTTGCCGGCCGTCCCGACTTCGACGGCCACGTCGTCGCGGCCGGTGGCGTCGACGACGGCGTCCGCGCCGTCGGTGTTCGCCAACCACTCGGTCAGGTCCGCCGCCTCCGCCGCGCGGGCGGGTCGGGCGAGGAGCGCAGAACCCATCAGGGCGCCCGTGCCGGCCAGCATCTGCCGCCGCGTGTAGCCCGGCATCTCACACCTCGTAGCCCGCGTAGGCCATCACCTGCTCGAACAACTCGGTGTCCATCGCGGGCGTGTAGACGACGGCCGACAGCATCCCGCCGGGATACGACGACCCGTTCCGGACGTGGTCGACCTTGTGGCAGTGGATGAGGTAGATGCCGGGGTCGGCGTCCGCCTCGAACTCGACGGTGTAGCGTTCGGCGGGCGCGACGTTCACCACGTCCTGCATCAGTTGCATCGCCTCGGGAATCGGCGACCCGTCCTTCTCGACGACCTTGAAGCGGTGGTTGTGCAGGTGCATCGGGTGCGCCTGGAAGCCCGCGTTCACCCAGTGGATGCGGACCGTGTCGCCGGGGTCGACGACGAGCGGCGACCCCGTCTCGGGGTGGAACGTCGCGGGCGCGGACTTGCCGTTGATGGTGAACGTGTCCATCTGCCGGTTCGTGATGTCGTACGTCGCGCCCTCGCCGCCGTACTGCCGCGAGAGGCGGGTGTCCCACTCCTTGACGGTCATGTAGTACTCCTTGTCGGCCCGTTCGTACCCCTCGGGTTCGACGCGGAGGACGCCGTACATCCCCATGTCCATGTGTCGCGGCGTCTGGTAGTGGCAGTGGTAGAGGTGCGTGCCGGCCACGTTGGCGGTGAACTCGTACGTGTGCGTCTCGCCGGGTTCGACGGTGACGCCCGTCGTCGTCGGCACGCCGTCGTTCTCCCACGTCTTCCGCAGGCCGTGGACGTGGAACGTGTGCGGCATGTCCATCTCCGTGTTGTCGAGGGTGACCGAGAACGTCTCTCCCTCGGCGATGCGGAGAATCGGGCCGGGGACGGAGGGCGTTCCGTCGTCGGCCTGCCACGCCCACACGACGGGGAGCGTGATGGGGCCGTTCATCGTCTCGCCGGGGTGGACGTGGTGGACCGCGCTCACGGACTTCAGCGTCACGTGGTTGTCTCGGTCGCCGAGTTCGACCACCTCGGGCCGGCCGGTCGTCGGGAGGTCGCCGGCGACCGACTGCGCGGCCGACGCGTCGACCCGCGTCACAGTCGGCGTCGAACTCGTCAGGCAACCGGCGGAGGCGAACAGGCCCGTCGACCCCGTCGCCGCGAGGAACTGTCGTCGGGAGATTCCGTCACCGGGGGCACCAATCTCGTTCGTCATAGCTCGTAGTTATCCGTAGGGGTACATATTCACTGAAGCAAACTCTCACCCACCGAGAAACAGAGCGTTTAATTGGCTGTAGACCCGTTCTCACGGCCTGATAGTTCACGAACGAACGTGACTGCCCGGAGAGTGATAATGATACGATATGAGACAACTAGCGGGGCTGAGTCACCTCGTGGGCCGTCTCCCGTCAGGCGTCGGCCGTCGTCTCGTCGTCGTCGTTCGACGCATCGGAGTCGTCGGCGTCGGCGTCGTCTTCTTCTTCGCTCGTGTCGGTCTGGGAGTCGTCGGCGTCGGCGTTCTCGGAGCCGCCATCGTCTGCGGCGGCTTCGTCCGCCCGTTCGTCTCTGTTCGCCTGCGTTTCCGACGCCGCCGCGTCGTTCTCCGCTGCCGACTCGGAGTCACTCGTCTCCGCCGTCTGCGTGGCGTCCGTCGTCTCGGTGGTCTCGGAATCCGCCGACGCCGTCTCGGTGGTCTCCGAATCGTCGTCCTCGCCGCTCACCGTCTCGGTCAGTATCTCGGTCACCGTCTCGGTCAGTGACTCGGTCGGCGAATCCGTCGACTGGGCCGTCTCGGGTTCGGCGTCCGTCGGTTCGACGGTGGCAGTCTGCGTTTCAGTTTGCGTCTCGGTCGTTGTGGCCGTCTGTGTGTCGGTCCGCGTTTCCGTTTCCGTGTCGGCCGTCTCGGTCTGCGTCTCCGTCGACCCCGACTGCGTGCCCGTCGTCGTCGTCTCGGCCGGTTCGGCTTCGCTCTCGGCGTCGTCGCCCTCGCCGTCGTCCTCAGCGTCGTCGCTCTCGTCGGATTCCGTCGGTTCCTCGGTCGCCAGCGGGTTCGGCTCGAAGAACTGCCAGAGGCCGGTGTAGCCGTGCTGGGCGTTCGTCGCTAGCTCCTCGTAGCGCGCCCGCTTGGAGAACGAGTGGTCGGACACCTGCGCGTGGCCCTGTTGGACCAACTGCTCGTTCAGCGTGTCGCCGCCGGCGTCGAGGTAGACGAGGAGCCGACCCTGCGAGTCGCGGCGGTCGGCCGCGGAGTCGACGCGAATCGTCACGCGTTCGCCCGCCACTCGCTCGCGCGTGAAGTCGGTCGCCTCACTGACCCACTCGTCGAGCCACTCCTCGCCGCCGTCGTCTGTGGGCATCCCCTCGAAGTCGTCGTCCTCGTACTGCCCGTCCGGCGCTTCGACGCCGACGAGTCTGACCTCGTCGACGCTCCCGTCGGGGAACTCGACTCGCAGCGTGTCCGCCTCCACCACTTCGACCACCGTCACGGTCCACTCGGTCCGGTTCGCGTCGTCCGGGGACGAATCGGACGTGGACGTCGCGCCGGGCGTCGCGGTCGTGGTCGCGTTGGACGTCGAGGTCATCGTCCCGTTGTCGGCGCTGTCGTTCGTGCTCTCCGGTGCGGCGTTCGACTGCGCGCCGGTGTCCGTGTCCGCCGACGAATCGTCGTCGTCGGAGGCGTCGTCGTTAGAGTCGTTAGAGTCGTTAGAGTCGTCGTCGCTCGAGTTGTTAGAATCGTCGTTAGAGCCGCTAGAGCCGTTAGAGTCGTTAGAGTCGTCGTCGGAGGCGTCGTCGTCTGAGTTATCGTTAGCGTCGTCACCGGAGTCCGCAGACGCGTCTGTCGGTGAACTCGTCCCCGCGTCCGCTTCGTCGCTCGCACCACCGCCCTCCTCGCTCGCTTGCGCGGTCTCACCCTCGGCGGCCGCCTGCTGCGCGTCGGTGGCGACGTCCGTCGTCGAAGCCGTTCCCGAGTCGGTCGCCGTCTGTGCGTTCGCCGTGGAGACTTGCGTCTTGACGTCGCTGTCGTTGGAGGATTGCGGTCCCGCAGACGTGCACCCCGCCGTGATGAGCAGGAGAGCGACTGCGAGCGCTGCTAGCCGGGACATGCTGTACCCGACCGACTCCCCCGCGGACCATATAATTCAGCATAATCTCTGGTGATATAATGTCTCGTTATACACACAGTCAATTTTTACAGTATAAATTATCGTCGCGGGCGGCTGTTCCCGTTTCAAGAGTGTGGATTAACGAACAGTTTTCGGCGGTCCCTCGACGGTACTCGCTCCGCCCGCCGACAGACCGCCGTCCGGGCCGTCGTTCGGCGCGGACTCGATGCGGGGCCCGTCCCACCCGCGCCGACTACGCCAGCGTCACCGTCGGCATGTCGAGGAACGCCGTCTCGTACCCCTCGTGGCGGGCGACCTGTGGCGGCGTCTCGACGCGCAGTTCCGCCGTCTCGCCGTCCGCAAGTCCGGGCGCCGGCGCCCCGTAGTGGAACCCGAGCTCGGGGTCCAGTCCGGCGCCCAACGGGCCGTCGAACGACGCCCCGCCGTCGATACTCGCCTCCAGCGCCATGCCGGGGAGGACCAGTCCGTTGTGCGGCGTCCGCGGGGAGACGACGACGTACGGGTCGTCGCCGAACCGGTCGGCGGAGACGACGCTTCCGAGGAACGCCGCGTCGCCGCTGGTACCGCGTCCCAGCGACGCGCCGGGGAGGGTTTCGGGGGCCCGTCCGACCGGAATCGTCGCCATCTCCATCGGTCTGACCGCGCCGCGTTCGCCCTGCCTGTCCGCCAGCGACTCCGACGTGATGTCGTTCAGCGTCCGCGTGGCGAACTCCAAGGCGACGGTTCCGGTCGCCGGGTCCGCGAACCGCCCCGCGAACGACCCGAAGCGGTTCGCGTCGAGGCCGCCGACGCTGACTTCTACCTCGTACGTCCCGTCGCCGTCGAGCGGAAAGTTCGCGCCGTAGTGGACGCCCATCCGCTGGGAGAGCATCGGGTAGACGACTTCTTGACTCACGAGTTCGCCCTCGCGACGAATGGCGACCGACAGTCCGGTGTTCGGGACGACCAGTCCCGTCTCGGGTTCCCACACCGACACCATCAGGTGGACGCTGTCCTCTGCCGTCGCCGCGACGCGCTTCGTGACGAACGCGCCGTCGTCTCGCTCGACGACCCAGAACCGGTGCGGATAGGAGTACGTCACCGCGGCCCGCAGGTCGCCGACGGCCGTCGTTCCCGCCATCTCCATCGAATCCACGTGCGTCGGGACGTAGACGGCCGCCGGCCGGTCGGCGACGACGGGCGGTTCCCTGCTCCGCCGTTCCAGCAGGTCGGGAACGCCGATGCACCCGGCGAGACTCCCGACTCCGGCCGCTCCCGCGGCGGAGAGAAATCGTCGTCGGTCCATGCAGGTTCGCAGACGGTTGCGCGATATACCCCTTCTGGTGTACGTGGCGAACCGCGGTGGACACACTCTTGACCACCGGCCTCGGAGCCTCCGTATGGACGCAGAGAGTCGGTCGCCCCTCGACTGGAAGTTCGCGGCGGCGGGGTTCGCGCTGCTCGTCGTCGGGGTGGGCGTGGTGACCGAACGCCCCCTGCTGTCGCTCGGAGCGGCGTCCCTCCTCCTCCTCGCACTCTCGTTGGTCTACCCGTTCGCCCGGTTCGCGGGCGAGACGAACCCACGAGAGGGTCGGCGGTAACCGCCGCCCTCGGGCGGTCCGACTCGCCCGGCGAACGCGACCGAATCGCTCGCGAACGTCCGTCTCGCCGACGCTCGCCGGCCCCCAAGAGTTATCCTGACCGAACGTTCAGTTGAAGCATGGAGCGGAACTCACGGAAACGGCCGTGGCTCGCTGCCGCCCTCGGGACGCTCGCGACGGGGGCCGGCCACGTCTACCTCCGCCGGTGGAAGCGGGCGTTCGGGTGGTTGGCAGTCGCCGTCGCCGCCGCCGTGTTGCTCGTTCAACCGGCGGAGATGCAGGCGTTCGTCGACGGGACCGGCCCAGTCGAACCGCTGTACCCCGTTCTCTCCATCGTTCTCGCGAGCGCGTTCGACGCGTATCTGGTCGCTCGCGCCCAGAACGAGGCCGCTCGCCGCGCCGTCGAACCCGACGGAACCATCACGCACTGTCCGCAGTGCGGGAAGGAACTCGACGGCGACATCGACTTCTGTCCGTGGTGTACCGCCGAACTCGACGAGTTCCGCGTCGCCGACGCTCCGGAGTGAACTGAGAGCGACCGCCGACTCACTCCTCTGGGAGGAGACCCGCCCCGGCGGCGATTCGCTCCGGGTCGTCCAGGTCCCGTGCCAGTCGCTCGCGCCGCGCTTCCAGTTCTCGGTAGGCCTCCGTCCCGGTGTCGCCCCGGAACGCGGTCATCTTCGCGACGACGGAGAGATATCGACGGGCCTGCTCCGACCGCGGCGTCAACAGGTCTTCGACCGCTTCGGCCAACTCCGTCGCCGTCACCGGCTTTCTGACGTACCGGTCGAACGGCACCGACAGCGCCGCCTCGTCGAGGCGGGCGGACGCGAGGAGCGCGACCCGTATCTCCGGATACTGGTCTGCGATGCGTTCCGCGACGTGTTCGCCCGAGACGTCCGGCATCTTCCGGTCGAGGAGGACCACGTCCACGTCCTCGCCCACCGCCGCCAGTCCCTCGGTGCCGTCGTTGGCCGCCCTGACCTCGAACCCCGACAGCATCGACGCGTACATCTCCGTCAGGCGCGGGTCGTCGTCCACGACGAGGACGACGGGCGACCCGTCGCCACGGTGCCGGTCCGCCCACCGGCCGAGGTCCGAGAGCACGGCCGCGAGTTCGCGCCCCGCCGCCGTCGGCGTGTACTCGACGCGGAGGGGACTCGTCTGCAGTTCGTGCCGTTCGACCAGTCCGTCGTCGACGAGGTCCGCCAGCGCGTCGTTGAGCACCTTCGCGGACACGTCGAGTCGCCGTTCGAGGTCGGAGAAGCCCGCCGGACCGTCGGTGACGAGCGAGTAGACGACGGCCGGGTGCCACTTCTTGCCGACGACTGCCGCCCCCTCGAGGACGGCGCGGAGCGACGGGTCCCGGTCGGTCATTCGTCCGTCTATCAGTATCTCTCCTGATAACGATTTCTCTCGGTGGGCTGCGTCGAAAGAAATGTGACGCGCGACGGAACCGGGACGGAAGGGGATGGATGGGGGGTGGGTCGATGAGGTCGCGTGACTCCGTCGCGCCGAAGCCTCCACCGTGCCCGACGACGTGGTGACGCTTCGCAGTGTGGTCGAGTCCCACAGGACCGGCGTCGTCGGCATCTCGACGTTCTCGGTATCTATAAAAAACTCTTGGCTAACCCCGAAGTGCGTGGGTACTTACTTGGAGGTTAGTCGGTCGCGCGGAGTTCGACGACCACCGTCGCGTCGGCGTCTTCGACCCGGACGTCGCCGCCGTAGGCGTCGACGAGCGTCTTCACGAGAAACAGACTGATTCCCGTGGCGGGACTGTCCAGTTCGCTCTCCCCGAGTGCGCGTCGCCGTCGGCCGTCGGGGTCCGTCGCCCCGCCCTCGATGCGGACCCGAACGATGTCGCCGTCGCGTTCGCCGGCGACGCGAACCGCCGGGTCCGTCCCGGCGTGGTTCGCCACGGCGTCGTTCAGGAGGTTGCGGAACACCGACTCGAGCAGCGAGTTCGCGGCGACGCGGCACGTCGGCACCTCGTCGAGTTCGACGACCGCGTCGCCGAACGTCTCGCGTCGGGTCTGGACCGTCCTGCGGAGGACGGGTTCGAGGCGGGTCGGCTCTACCTCCTCCGTCCCGTCGCCGACGATTATCTCCACCGCGTCGCGGGCCACGTCGGTCAACTCCAGCGTCTGCCGGCCGTTGTCGAGGATGCGGTCGAGGACCTCCTCGTCGTCCTCGTCGACGGCGTCGCGCAGGACGTCCGCCCACCCGACGACCACCGACAGGTCGTTGCGGATGTCGTGCGTGAGGACGCGCGTGAGCGTCTCCAACTGCGCCGCCGTCGACCCGCCCGTTCGGGCACGCTCGCCGGTTCGGTCGGCGCCGTCCGCGTTCGCGGCCGCGACGACTCGCCGTTCGAGCGTCGCCGCCTCGTCGGATGCCGTCCGCGTCGTCTCCTCGGTTCCCGCTTCCTCCCCTGTCGCGTCCCCGACCACGTAGTCCGACGCGCCGGCGCGGAGGGCGTCGCGCGCCACCGCCTCGTCGCCGACGGCCGTGTAGACGACCACCGGTAGCGACGGGTGGGCGTCACGCAGTTTCGAGACCACACCGACGCCGTCGCCGTCGGCCAACGCGTAGTTGCAGACCACGCAGTCGTACGTCGCCGGGTCGAGGTCCGACGCCGCCGGAGAGGCGACGCCGTCGACTTCCACTCCCCGCGCCCCCGACTCGAGGCGGTGCGGCGACACCGCCGTCGGGTCTTCGTCCCCCTCCACGAACAGCACTCGCACCCGTCTGTCCATGTCTGGTAGAGTTCGATGGGATACAAAAGTCCTCACGACCCGCGAGTGACACGTCGCGCCCGCGCCGAACCGACTCGGCGGCGACGCGCCGGCCTCAGTCGTGCGTGGCGAACGCCGTGAAGTCGTCCACCGGCATCACCGAGTAGTCCACGCTGAGGGTGTCCTTCGTCGCGCGAATCTTCCCGACGAACGTGGAGATGTCCTCCAGTTGACCCTCGAGGACGAACAGTTCCATGCAGTAGTGCTCGCCGACGTGACTGTGGAAGTTGGAGGCGACGAACCCCTCGTACTCGTGTCGGAGTTTCATCATCCGTTCCTCGACGCTCGTCGTCTCGTAGTCGAAGATGACGGTGACGACGGCCATCAGTCGGCGGTCTTCGAGGCGCCTGTCCTCGAACTCCCCGAGGAGGTTCCGTGCCGCCTCGCGGACGACTTCGCTCCGCCCGGTGTAGCCGTGTTCGTCGGCGAACGTGTCGATTCGCTCCAACAGTTCCTCCGGCATGGAGACGCTGACGACTGTCATGTATTAAAACAACGCCGCAAATATATTAAGGATTGTTACGCGAGCGCTCCCGACGATGCGAGAGTCTCGTACGCCGTCGATTCGGTCCGAACGCTCTCGGGGACGCTCCACTCGAACTGACGTGAACGATTCTGAACTTTTCTCCGGCAGATGGTTTTGTTCGTGACTGCTTCAGTTCCTTTCTTCTCGCTACCACAGAATATAAATCAGGACTAAGGGTCAGGAGTCCGAACCCTCGGACGAGATGCCACACCAAGTCGTCGCCAGCGACTACCACATGGTCCGGCCGGAGATACTCCGACGGACGCTCGACGGGACCGCGGCGGTCACTCTGGCCGACCTCGGTTCGACGGACCGTCTCGTGGACGCCTGCGAACGGGTGGACGCCGACGCCCTCATCACCGACATCGCGACGCCCGTCACCGAGGAGGCACTCGCGCGTCTGGACCTGTCCGTGGTCGCCCGCGCCGCCGTCGGGTTCGAGAACATCGACGTCGCCGCCGCGGAGGAACACGGCGTCGTCGTCACGAACGTCCCCGGCTACTGCACAGACGAGGTGGCGACGCACAGCGTCGCCCTCCTCCTGTCGGCCGTCCGGGCCATCCCGGAGGTCGATAGCCGCATCGGCGCCGGCGAGTGGCCGGAGGCCGACTCCACCGCCAACGAGATACACCGCCTCCGCGGTCGGACGCTCGGGTTCGTCTCCTTCGGTGCAATCGCCCGCCGCGCCGCCGAGATGGTCGGCGGGTTCGGCCTCGACCTCGTCGCGTTCGACCCCTACCTCGACGACGGCGCTCTCGACGACCTGTCGGTCGACGTCGAACTCGTGGACTTCGAGACGCTGCTGGACCGGTCGCACTACGTCTCGGTGAACGCGCCCGCGACGCCGGAGACGCGGGGGATGTTCGACGCCGAGGCGTTCGCCCGGATGCGCGACGACGCCGTACTGGTCAACACCGGCCGAGGGGCCGTCGTCGACGAGGACGCCCTCCTGACGGCGCTCGACGCCGGCGAACTCGACTGCGCCGCCCTCGACGTGTTCGAGTCCGAACCGCTCCCCGCCGACTCGCCGCTTCGCGACCGAGCGGACGTCGTCGTGACCTCCCACACGGGGTGGCACTCCGTGGAGGCCAGCGCCGAGGTGAACGAGACGGCCGCCGCCGACGTGCGCCGGGTGTTGCGGGGCGAGACCCCCGAGAACCGCGTGGACCCCGACTGGGTCTGAGGCGGCGTCTCGGAGCCGGAAACGGGCGGTTCTTCAGTCCCGTACGTACGTGTCACGCACCGTCTGCGCCAGCACGCTCTCGCGGTCGAAGACGATGTAGACGGCGAGGAACGGTTCGTCCGCCGGTCGCAACACGAACACCGCGCGGGGTTGCTCCGCCTCCGACGGCAGTTCGACGCGGTCGCTCTCGCCAGTCTCGACGCGGCTGACGAGGGGGTCGAGGGGGCGCACGCCGTCGCGGAACTCCGCGAACAGGTCGCGCGCGCCGGATTGCTTGGCGAAGACGTACAGCGCCCCGTTCGGGTCGCCGTCGGTGCCGCGCGTGACGCGGGCGTTCATCGCCTCGTTCTCCGCCTCGGCGACCATCCACGCGCTCTTGGCCGCCTCGAACATGCCGGTGACGCCGTCGGCGAAGGCGAACGTCGTCTCGGCGACGACGGCGAGGCGGTCGAACCGCGGGTCGCCGTCGTGCCACGTCAGGTCGGCGTCGACGACGTTGCCCGCGGCGACCGACTCGACCGTCTCCGCGAGTTCGCCCTCGTAGCCCGTCGCGTCCACGTACGTCGGCGCGAACGCCTCCTCGGGGTCCGCGTCCCCGTCGTCGCCCGCCGCCGGGAGTTCGACGAGGAGGAGTTCGTCGGGCTCCCGGGGCCGTCCGAGGACGCGGTATCGCCCCTCCGTGGTCAGGTCCATGGGCGACGTTGCGACCGAGGTGAAATAAGGTGGCTGGTTCGACGGGCGCGGCGTTGGGTACGTCGCTTTTGTTCTCACGACGCTAACACGTCTGTGTGAGTCTGGAAGCGTACGCCGAACGTTCGGAGTCCGTGATGCAGTGGCTCGAACTCGCCGCCGCGTACTTCCTCGTCGTCCTGTTCGCCATCGGCGTCTTCGACCTCGCGCTGTCGCTGTACGAACTGGTCGCTTCGGGGGACTTCACCGATCCGAACGCGGTCATCGACCTCATCGACACGGTCCTGGTCCTCCTCATCATCGTCGAGGTGTATCAGACCGTCGTCGCCTCCAGCCGGAACGAACCCGTCGTGCGTATCGTCATCAACGCCGCGCTCATCGCTATCGCGCGGAAAGTCATCAGTTTCCGTCCGGGAGAGTACGAGAGCGTGGAGGCGGCGTTCGTGGCTGCCGGGTCGTTCGCGCTCCTCCTCGCGGTACTCGTCCTCGCGTTCTTCGTGCTCCGGCGGGTGGACCTCGGCCCGATGGTCCCCGGTTCGACCTCGTCGCGCGACGAGTAGCCGCGCTCGCGCCCGGCCGTCCGGCCACGGGGGTCGGTCCTCAGTCGTCGGCCAGCGACTCGACGGCGCCCTTGATACCGACCGTCGTGTCCTCGGACTGCTTCGTGACGCGCCACCCGGTGTAGCCCATGACGATGAGGATGGCCGGCGAAAGGAAGCCGAGGAAGTAGTACGGCGCGTACTCCAGCGTCGGCACGCCCAGCACCGTCGCCATGTAGACGCCCCCCGCGTTCCACGGCACGAGCGCGCTGGTCGTCGTCCCGGACGCCTCGACGGCGCGCGAGAGGTTCCTGCTGTCCAAATCGAAGTCGTCGTAGAGGCCGCGGAGGCTCATCCCGGGGACGACGATGCTCATGTACTGCTCGGCGGCGAGGACGTTCATGCCGAACGCCGACAGCGCCGTCCCGGCGGTGAGGCTCCCGACGCTGTGGAGCGACTGGCCGATGTGGTAGGCGACGACGGCCAGCACGCCCGTCCGTTCGAGGATGCCCCCCAGCGCGAGGGCGGCCACGACGACGGTGATGGTCCACGACGACCCGACGAGGCCGCCCGACGACAGCAGTCCGTCGACGAGTTCCAGCCCCGTCTCGGCCGTCGTCCCCGACTGAGCCACCTCCATCGCGGCGACGACGCCCTCAACGGAGCGCGGCCCCTGCACGAGAATCTGCGTCGCCACGCCCGCGAACACGCCGGACGTGATGGCCGGCAGGGCGGGGTAGCCGTACAGCGCGAGTCCGAACGTCAGGACGAGGGGGGCGAACGTCAGCAGCGAGACGGTGTAGGCGCCGGTGATGGCCGACTGAATCTCCGCGACGCGCCCCGGGGGAATCGCCCCCGTCGCGGTGAGGCCGAGGTAGGTGTACAGCCCCAGCGAAATCAGCATCGCGATGCCCGTGCCGACGCGCATCGTCCGGACGTGAGTCATCAGGTCGGTGTTCGTCACGGCCGCCGCGAGGTTCGTCGTGTCCGACAGCGGCGACACCTTGTCGCCGGTGTACGCCCCCGTCAGCACCGCGCCCGCCGTCATCGGTTCGGGGATGCCGAGCCCCGCGCCGATGCCGATGAACGCGACGCCGAGCGTCCCCGCCGTCGTCCACGACGACCCGATGGAGAAGGCGACGACGGCCGCCAGCACCGTCGCCACCGGGAGGAATATCGCCGGCGACAGCAGCTCCAGCCCGTAGTAGATGAGCGAGGGAATCGTCCCCGCGCCCGTCCACGTCGAGATGAGCATGTAGATGACGAAGATGATGAGTATCGCCTGCATGCCCATCCGAAGGCCGTCCACGATGCCCTCGTACATCGTCGCCCACGACGTGCCGTACCAGTACCGCCCGACGAGGCCGGTGAACGCGATGCCGACCAACAGCGGTAGCTGAGGGTCCAGGTCCAGTGCGATGGCGCCGACGCTGAGGAACAGCAGCATCCCGAACACGGGGACGAGCGCGGCCAACAGCGAGGGTCGCTCGTCCTCCGGGATGTCCTCGTACGTCAACGGGTCGAACGAGAGTGTCGCCATTACGCGCCGAGTATGCAACTGGCGCATTTGTATTCGTCGCCTTGATGCGTCATAGGCATTCGGTACCGTGGGGAGGGCTCACAGCGGACGCCGGCGGAGACGAAAGTATCATGAATAATGACGTTCCACAACGCGTATCAGATGACGTCTCTCCGCCGATGGCTCAGCGACGGTCGATGGCTCTGGGCCCTCGGCGGCGGCTCGCTTCTCTGGCACGCCTCTCACTCCGTCGACCACGCCACGATGTACGACAGTCTCCCCACGGCCCTGTTCAGCGTCCTCGGGCCGAGTGCGGCGTCGCTGTTCGTCCTCGGTCTCGGCGTCGCCGTGGGCCGTCGTTGGGGCCCCGAATCGCTCCGCGGCGTCGGCCGGTGGGCCCTCGTCGGCGCCGCCGGCCTGACGCTGGTCGGCCTCCTGACCGTCGCGTACTTCCGCACGAACGGCGTCGCGCTTCCGGAGTGGGTCCACTTCGTGCTGAACGCGACCACCGGCGGCGCCGCGGGCGGCGCACTCGTCGGCGTCTACGACGAACGCGCGTCGCGCATCGCCGCCACCCTGCGACGGGAGCGACAGCGCGTCGGACTGCTGAACCAGCGACTCCGCGTTCTGAACCGGGTGTTGCGGCACGACCTCAGAAACGACATGAACGTTATCCAGGGCTACGCCTCGCTCCTCGAAGCCGACGACGACCCCGAGGTGGCCGGGCGCGCCGAGACGATTCGCCGGACCGCCGAGGAACTCACCTCGCTGGGCGAACGCGCGCGCCACCTCGAACGCCTCCTCGACGACGAGGCGGCCGAGACGCGGACGGACCTCGCGGCCGTCGTCGAACGCCGACTCGACGCGTTCGAGCGAGAGTACCCCCACGCGCAGGTCCGGGTGGACGTCCCCGACCGGGCACCGGTCGGTCCGGTCCCCCTCGTGGGCGTCGTCGTCGACTTGCTGGTCGAGAACGCCGTCGTCCACAACGACCGGGAGGAACCGATGGTGTCGGTCGGCGTCCGGACCGCCGAGGACCACGTCGTCCTCCGCGTCGCCGACGACGGCCCCGGCATCCCCGAGTCCGAACGCGCCGTCTTCGAGTCGGGGACGGAGACGCCGCTTCGCCACTCGGAGGGCCTCGGTCTCTGGGTGGTCGAGTGGGCCGTCACCGAGGCGGGCGGGCGACTCGACCTGCGCGACCGAGCGGTCGGCACCGTCGTCTCCGTCGCCCTCCCGCGCGTGGAACCGTCGCCGGCGGCGGCGACCGACGCGGCCCGCGACGCCGCCCCCGTCGCCGACCGCTGGGGCCCCTCACTCCAGTCGCTCCGCGGCGGCCCGGAGTAGTCCGTCGAGAATCTCCGGCGTGGTGGGGTGGTACGCGCGGTCCGGTATCGCTCGCACGTCCATCTCCTCCTCGACGACCACCTGCATCGTCTTGGCCATCACGTCCGCGTGGTAGTGCAGGCCCTGGTAGCCGAGGACGGTGCCGTCCGTCGCGACGACGAGCGAGGCCCGCCCTCTGGGCGTGAGCTTCGTCTTGAACACGCCATCGCTGGACGCCTCGCGGTGGACGACGTGGGAGTCCAGACCCGCCTCCTCGGCGGACGCCTCCGAGTGTCCGACGCGCGCGTACGGGTAGACGCTCGCCCCCGAGAAGACGACGTGGTGGTGGACGTTGTCGTACTCGCGGAGCGAATCGCCCCGCACGTCCGCGAGGACGTTCTCGGCGGCGACCGCACCCTGCTCTTTGGCGACGTGCAGGATTGGCTCTCGCCCGTTCGCGTCGCCGACGACGTACACCCGGTCGTCGTCGCGCGCCTGCATCGTGTCGCGGACCCAGCCGTCCGACTCGGGGTCGACGCCCGTCTCCGCGAGGCCGAGGCCGTCTACCGCGGGCCGCCGTCCGGTGAACAGGAACAGTCGCTCGGCGTCGATTTCGTCCGCACCGTCCGGTCCCTCGACGTGCATCCGCACGCCGTCGTCGGTGGACTCGACCCGTCGCTCCCAAGTCTCGGTCCGTATCTCGACGCCGAACTCCTCGCGGTACAGCGACAGAATCTCCTCGCCGTACGCCGGGTCGGCTTGGTCGAGGGGACGTTCGTCGTGTTCGACGACGGTGAGGTCCACGCCCGCCTCCGCGAGGTAGGGGACGAGTTCGAGGCCGACGTAGCCGAACCCCATCACGACGCCCGAGTCCGGGAGGGCCGTCGCGTCCAACACGTCCGCGCTGGTCAGGTAGTCGACCCCGTCGATGCCGTCCACGTCGGGCACGTTCACCGACGACCCGGTGGCGACGACGACGTAGTCGGCGTCGACCCGTTCGTCGCCGATTCGGAGCGTTCCGTCGTCGACGAACCGCGCCCGTTCGTGGCGGAACTCGACGCCTCCGCGGCCGTCCATCCGGTGGACCGCCGCGCGTCGGTGCGAGGCGAAGTTCGACGTGTGTTCGTCCTTCGTCGCCACGACGGCGTCGAGGTCCATCTCCGGCGGGTCGCCGTCGAGACGGTGGTCGTGACGGGTCTGGTACCGGTGCGCGGCGGCCGACAGCACCTCCTTCGAGGGCATGCACCCGCGGAGGATGCAGAGGCCGCCGCCGGGCGTCCCGTCGTCGACGAGCGTGAGGCGGTCTATCTCGTCGCCGACGTGTTCGACGAGTCGTTCCGCGGCGGCGACGCCGGCGCTTCCGTAGGCGCCGACGATGACGACGTGTGTCATACTACCGTAGCGTACGGCGAGAAGAATAGGCGTTCGGGCGTCCACGTCCGACGCGGGCGTTCGAGCGACGGTCCGCGGGCGAGACTACCGCGAGATGGCGTCGGCGTCCTCTTCGACGACGGCGGCGACTTCCTCGGGCGTGACGACGGCCAGGTCGCCGTCGATGGTCCGCTTCAGCGACGCCGTCGCGGCGCCGTAGGCCAGCGACGAGGGCACGTCGCCGCCGTCGAGGCGGTTCGCGAGGAAACCGCCGACGAACGCGTCGCCCGTCCCGATGGCGTCGAACGTCTCGGCGGCGTAGACGCCCTGTTCGTACACCTCGCCGTCGTGGACCGCCACCGACCCCTCGTCGCTCAGCGTGACGATGGCCGTCTCGAAGTCGTACTCGTCGGCGAGTTCCCGCGCCACGTCCGCCGGGTCACCGCTCCGTCCGAGACAGGCCTCGATGTCGCGTTCGGCCCCGACGAGGACGTCGACGTGGGAGAACAGCGACTCGTACTTCTCGCCGGCTTCCTCGGGCGTCCACAGTTTCGACCGGTAGTTCAGGTCGAACGCGGTGGTCGTGTCGGCGTCCTGCGCCGTCTCCAGGAGCGACGCCGTCGTCTCCGCCAGCGTCGAAGAGAGCGCGGGGGTGATACCGCTGGTGTAGAACACCTCGGCGTTCCGAACCGCGCCGCGCGGCAGTTCGTCCGGTTTCGCCGTCGTGACGGCGGCGCCCGACCGGTCGTAGATGACGTTCGTTCCGCGCGGGTCGCCGCCGTGTTCGAGGTAGTACGTCCCCATCCGCGTCTCCCCGGAGTCGTCCCACGCGATGCCCGTCCGGACGCCGTGGCTCCGCAGTTCCGAGACGACGCGCCGACCGAGCGGCGAGTCCGGCAGTTTCGACAGCCAGACGGCGTCGCACCCCAGTCGCGCGGCGGCGACGGCGACGTTGCTCTCCGCGCCGCCCGCCTGCACGTCGAGTTCGCCGGTGCGTTCCAGTCGGTCGCCGCGCGGCGGCGAGAGGCGCAGCATCGTCTCCCCGAAGGTCACGATGTCGGTCATGGCTGCCCGTTCTTCGAGGCGGCATATAAGTCCGGCCGGTCCGCCATCGCCGCCGCTCACACCGGCGGCGGGCCGTCGTCACCCCGACTACTCCGACCGCCGGCCGCCGTGGCCGGGGTAGTCCCGTTCGAACCGGTCCGCTATCTCGTCGCGGTCGAACTCGACGACGACCGGTCGGCCGTGCGGGCAGGCGTACGGGTTCTCGCAGTCGTCGAGCGCCGACAGGAGGTCCACGACCGACCCCTCGGTCAGCGAGGTGTTGCCCGTCACCGACGGGTAACACGCGAGGTCCGCGAGGAGTTCGTCGGCGACGGCGTCCACCGTCTCGTGGCCGCCGTCCTCGCCCTCGGAGACGAACGCGGCGAGTACGTCCCGCAGGAGTTCGGGTCGGAGCGCTTCGGCGAACACGGCCGGGACGCTCCGCACCTCGACGGTCCGTTCGTCGGTCCGTCCCGCGTGAAAGCCCGTCTGCGCGAGAGCGTCGCGGTACTCCTCGAACAGGGCCGCCTCGCGCGCGGTGAGTTCCACCTCGACGGGGTCGGCCAGCGCCTGCGTCGTCACGTCGCCGGCTAACTCCGCCTGCAGACGCTCGTAGTTCACCCGTTCGTCGGCCGCGTGCTGGTCGACCAGCACCATCCCCTCGGCCGTCTCCGCGACGATGTACGTGTCCTGCAGTTGCCCGAGGACGCGCATCGACGGCAGCGTGTCGAACGCCGGCGAGAGCGTCGCCTCGTCGCCGCCGAGGTCGCGCTGAACCGTCGGCGCGCCGAGGCGTCGAGTCCCCTCGACCCGCGGCGCTCCGTCCGACGCCGACTCCGCCGACCCGTCGGTCACGTCGCCCAGCGACGACTGGGTTCGGTCGGCCGCCGCCGTCCCCGCGTCCCGCGCCGGTTCCGCACCCCGCGCGGTTCCCGCGTCCCCGGCCGTCCCCGAGTCACGGGTCGCGGACGGCCCCGGCGCGTCCGTCGTCGCTCGGTCCGCGTCGCCGTCGGCGGGGCCGCCGTCGTCGGCCGACTCCGCCTTCCCGCTCGGCGTCTCCGGTGCGCGCGAGGGGCGCGAACGCGTCCGGCCCGCCGAGACGGACCACGCCTCGTCGCTGGTCACGTCGCCCGAGGCGTCGTCCGCCGGACGGTCCGCCGCCGCGTCGTCGCCGTCTCCGGTCGTCTCCGTCGCCTCTCTCCTCTCTGCCGGCGACGCCCCCGTTCCTTCCGTCGCCTCCGTCGGCGACGACGACTCGGACGACGTTCGGCCCGTGGTCTCCGGTCCGCCGTCGTCTCCGCCGGCCGACCGGGACGGTTGCGGGCTGTGTCCCTTCCCGCCGCGGGCCTCCGTCGTCGGCGACTCGGGCGCGGGGTCCACCTCGTCGGGCGCGGAGCGACCGCGCGGGGCCGACGAGCGAATCAGCCCCTCGTCGAGGAGGGCCGACTCGACGGCGGACTCGACGGCGCGTTTCACGCCGCTCTCGTCGTCGAAGCGGACCTCCATCTTTCTGGGGTGGACGTTCACGTCGACGGCGTCCGGCGGCACCGCCACGAACAGGACGGCGAACGGGTAGCGGTCCGCGGCGAGTTGGCCGCCGTAGGCGTCGAGGACCGCCTCGCGGAGGACGCGCGCGGTCACGTAGCGGTCGTTGACGAACGTCGAGAGGTAGTCCCGCGCGCTCCGGGTCGTCTCGGGGTGGCTGACGAGGCCGGTGACCGACGCGACGGCCCCGGCGTCGGGTTCGTGGTCGACGCGGGTCATCGACTCCGCGACTTCCCGGCCGTACACCGAGAGCACCGTCGCTTCGAGACTGCCGCGGCCCTCGGTGGCGAACACCTCCCGGTCGTCGTGTTCTAAGGAGATTGCCACGTCGGGGTTGGCGAGGGCGTACTGCGTGACGACGGTGTTCACGTGGTCGAACTCCGTCGCCGTCGTCTTCAGGAACTTCCGGCGCGCCGGCGTGTTGAAGAACAGGTCGTCGACTTCGACGACGGTGCCCTCGGGACACCCCGCGGGGCGCACGTCGGTCACCTCGCCGCCCTCGACGCGGAGTTCCGTCCCCGCCTCGTCGCCGCCCCGCGGTTTCGACCGGACGGTGAGGCGCGAGACGGCCCCGATGGTGTGGAGCGCTTCGCCCCTGAACCCGAGGGTGCCGACGCCGGCCTCTAAGTCCTCGATGTCGGAAATCTTGCTCGTCGTGTGCTCGTCGACGGCCATCCGGACGGCGTCGCGGTCCATGCCGACGCCGTCGTCGCGGACGCGGACGCCCTCCGTGCCGCCGGCGTCGACGGCGACGGAGACGCGGTTCGCGTCGGCGTCGAGGCTGTTCTCCACGAGTTCCTTGACGACGGAGGCGGGTCGTTCGACCACCTCGCCCGCGGCTATCTGGCGTATCGTCCGGTCGTCGAGGGCGCGGATCGTCGGCCGGTCGCCGCCGCTCACTCCTCGTGCACCTCCCGCGCGTTGTTCACCGCCCTCCCCTGCGGGCCGCTCAGCCGTTGCTCGGCCCGCCCCGGCGGGAGCCACTCGTACTCGACGTGTTCGTGGCTCAGCGACACCGCCCGCTCGGTCACCCGCCCGTAGTAGTAGACGCCGAACCGCCCGTTGTCGTCGTCGTTCCGCCACGCGGTGGCGTGGATCGGGTGGCCGAGGTCGACCGCCAGTCCCGTCTCCTCGACTATCTCGCGCTGGACGCCCTCGGTGGCGTCCTCTTCGGCCCCGAGTCGGCCGCCGGGGAGTTCCCACCCTTCGTCCGTCGTCCGCTGTACGACGAGTACGTCACCGCTCGGCGCGAACAGCACGCCGCGGAGACTCACCGTCGCCCGGAGTGGTTTCTCAGTCATTGTCCAACAGTTGGCGTTGCGGCTCTTGTACCTTCGCCATGTTCCCGGCCCGACGCAGCCACGACGCGCGAACTGCGACCCCTCACTCCGAGACGCCACCGGAGCGTTTCACCCCGATATCGCCCGCAGTCATCGGATACTTGAACGCGTGTCCGATAGGGTGTGTAATGGCAGACGACCACGGTGGCCTCGAACACGTCCGCGACAACGTCGACGGCCATCCGATGGTGAGCCTCCTCTCGTACGCCCGAACGTACTGGGTCCGGCTGACGCTCGGCGTGGCCGCCGCCTTCCTCACCCGATTCGCCCGGCTCGTCCCGCCGGTCGTCGTCGCCGCCGCCATCGACCGGGCCATCCGGCAGTCGGGAGAGACGGGTCTGTTGACGGACGTGGGACTGCTCCCGGCCGAACGGGTGGCGGGACAGGCGGCGCGGCTCGCGCTCCTCGAACAACTCGTCCTCATCGCCGTCCTCGCGTACCTCCTCCGGTCGGCCGCCCGCTTCGTCTCGCGCTACCTCCTACAGGCGACCGCACAGAAGGTTCAGCGCGACCTCAGGGACGACACGTACGACCACCTGCAACGCCTCTCGATGTCCTTCTTCGCCGACCACCAGACGGGCGGGCTGATGTCCATCCTCAACAGCGACATCAACCGGCTGGAGCAGTTCCTCAACACCGAGTTCCGCCAGTTCATCCGCGTCGTCGCCACCGTCGGCGGCATCGGCGTCATCCTGTGGACGTACTCGCCGAAACTCGCCCTCGTCGCGCTGGCTCCGGTGCCGATAATCGGGCTGGCCAGCGGGCAGTTCCTCACGTGGATCGAACCGCGGTACAAGTCCATCCGCGAGACGGTCGCACGACTGAACACCCGACTCGAGAACAACCTCGGGGGCGCGGCCGTCATCAAGTCGTTCGACCGCTACGGCTTTGAGCGCGACCGGGTCGCCGAACAGAGCGAGGCGTACCACGACGAGAAAGTGGCCGCGCTCCGCATCCGCCGGGGGTTCTTCGCGGCGCTCAGGATGCTCACCGGCGTCGTCTTCGTCGCCGTGCTGTACGTCGGCGGCACCGACATCATCGCCGGCACCCCCGGCGAGAACGGCGCGCTGACGCTGGGCGGGTTCACACTCTTCTTCCTCCTGCTCCGCCGGCTCTACTCGCCGATGCGCCGCGTCGGCAAGTCCGCGAACAAGTACCAGCTTGCGATGTCCAGCGCCGAACGCGTGTTCGGGCTCCTCGGCCGCGACCCGGAGATAACCAGCCCGACGCCGGCACACCGGCCCGAGACGGTCGACGGCGACGTGTGCTTCGACGACGTGACGTTCTCCTACGGCGACCGCGAACCGGTCGTCCGGAACGTCTCGCTGGACGTGCCCGCGGGGTCGACCGTCGGACTCGCCGGGGCGACCGGCGCGGGGAAGTCGACGCTTCTGAAACTGGTCGCCCGGTTCCACGACGTAGACGACGGAGCCGTCCGCGTCGACGGCGTCGACGTGCGCGACTACGACCTACAGGCGCTTCGCGACGAGGTTGCCATCGTCGAGCAGAGCCCGTACCTGTTCTCGGGGACGGTCGCCGAGAACATCGCCTACGGCGACCGCGAGGCGCTCGAAGCCGAGTGGTACGACGACGAGGGCACCGGCGACGGGCGCGCCGACGACGCGAGCGGTGACGGGCACGACGGTCGGACCGCCCGCGAGCGCGTGGTCGAAGTCGCGAAAGCCGCCGAGGCCGACGAGTTCGTCCGCGAACTCCCCGACGGCTACGACACCCGGGTCGGCGAGCGGGGCGTGAAGCTCTCGGGCGGTCAGCGCCAGCGCATCGCCATCGCCCGCGCCCTGCTGAACGACCCCGCGGTCATCATCTTCGACGAGGCAACCTCCGACGTGGACACGGAGACGGAGGAACTCATCCAGCAGAGCCTCGACAGGCTGGTCGAGGAGCGCACCGCGTTCGTCATCGCGCACCGCCTGTCGACCATCCGCGACGCCGACGAAGTGGTCGTCATGGACGAGGGCCGCATCGCGGAGCGCGGTTCGCACGACGAACTCGTCGCCGCCGGCGGGTCGTACGCCGACCTCTGGCACGGACAGGCCGACGAAGAGGCCCCGCCAGCCGACGACTGACGCGCCGCCGGTCACTCGCCGCCGGGCATCGCTTTGATTGCCGTCACTCCGCAACGACGAGTATGACCGTCGACATCGGCGTCATCGGCGCGGGCGGGATGGCGGAGCGACACACGGACAACTTCGACGCGGTCGGCGCCCGACTCGCGGGCGTCTGCTCGCGGTCCGAGGAGAGTGCCCGGGAACTGGCCGAGGCGCACGGCGCGACGGCGTACCCCGACGCGGAGACGCTGTTCGACGCGGCGGACCTCGACGCCGTCCTCGTCACGGTCCCGCCGTTCGCGCACGACGACTACGAACTGCGGGCCGCCGAACGCGGCGTCGACTTCTTCGTCGAGAAACCGCTCGGTCTCTCCCGCGAGGCCGCCCGAGAGCGACGCGACGCCGTCGCGGCGAACGACCTCGTCACGCAGGTCGGCCACCAGTTCCGGTACGCCGACGTCGTCGAACGGGCGCACGAACTGCTCGCCGACCGCACCCTCGCGCAGGTCGAAGGGCGGTGGGTCGACGCCGTCTCGCCGCTCCCGTGGTGGAGCCGGGAGGCCGAGTCCGGCGGCCAACTGGTCGAACAGTCGGCGCACGTGTTCGACCTCGTGCGCGACTTCGCGGGGGAAGCGGCCGACGTCGCCGCCGTCGGCGGGCATCGCGTCGTCGACGACGTGGACTTCGCCGACTCCTCGGTGGTGGCGATGCGGCACGACTCCGGCGTCGTCAGCCACGTCACGTCGACGTCCGCCTCGCCCGAGAAGGACGTGAGCCTCGAACTCGTCGCCGAGGACTGTCGGCTCGAACTCGACCTCGTCTCGCACACGCTCGACGGAACGGTCGACGGCGAGTCGGTCCACGTCGAGGGCGACGACCGCCCCTACGAGAAGGAACTGGACGCGTTCGTGACGGCCGTCGAGACGGACGACCCCTCCCTCCCCCGGTCGCCGTACGCAGACGCGCTCCGAACGTTCGAACTCACGCTGGACGCCACCGACGGCCTCGCCGTCGCCTGAGGCGCGCTACTCGTCTTCAGCGAGGCGCTCCTGCCACTCCTGCACCCGTTGCACGACGTCCAGCGGCGACTGCGAGTTCACGTCCGTCTCGCGGAGTTCGTCGGCGACGGCCGCCAGTTCGGGGTCTATCGCCGTCTCGTCGTCGCCGGCGTCGCCGGAGTCGGCACCCCCGACGGCCTCGGTTCCGCCGTTCGCCGCCCGGCGCGTCTGCTGGACGGCGGCGGTGCCGTTCTCGCGCCGGTCGTCGGCCGCCGTCCCGGCCGCGCCGTCGTCCGTCGCGCCGGAACTGAACTGCCCGGACGACAGGTCGAACACGGCCTGCACGGGGCCGTCGCTGCCGCCGCCTCTCGCCTCGATGGCTTTCTCCGCGCGCAGTCTCTCCAGTACGTCGCCGGCGCGGGAGACGACCGGTTCCGGCACGCCCGCCAGGTCGGCGACGTGGATGCCGTAGGACCGGTCGGTCGGACCGTCCTGGACGGTTCGGAGGAACGTCACGTCGCCGTCGCGTTCCTCCGCCGCGACGTGGACGTTCGCCACCCGGTCGAGGTGGTCCGCCAGCGAGGTGAGTTCGTGGTAGTGCGTCGCGAAGAGCGTCTTCGCGCGAATCTCGTTGTGCAGGTACTCCGTCGCCGCCCACGCGATGGAGATGCCGTCGTAGGTGGCCGTCCCGCGGCCCACCTCGTCGAGGACGACCAGCGAGTCCTCGGTGGCCGAGTGGAGGATGTTCGAAAGCTCCTGCATCTCCACCATGAACGTCGACCGGCCCTGCGCGAGTTCGTCCAGCGCGCCGACGCGGGTGTAGATGCCGTCGACGACGCCGATTTCGGCCGCGCGAGCGGGGACGAAGCTCCCCACCTGCGCGAGGAGGACGATGAGCGCGGCCTGTCGCATGTACGTGGACTTCCCGCTCATGTTCGGCCCGGTGACGATGAGAAAGCCCCGCTCGCGGTCCATGAACAGGTCGTTCGGGACGAACTCGGTCGTTCGCTCCACCACCGGGTGCCGGCCCGCCTCGATGCGGACGGGACCGGGTTCGGCCAGCGTCGGGCGCGTCCAGTCGTTGCCGGCGGCGTGCGCGGCGAGGGAGGCCAGCACGTCCACCTCGGCGAGGGCGCGCCCGACGTCCTGCAGGAGTTCGGCGCGTTCGGCGACGCGTTCGCGGAGTTCGCAGAACAGGTCGTACTCCAGTTCGCCGCGGGCCTCCTCCAGCCGGAGAATCTCGCGCTCCCGTTCCTCTAACTCCTCGGTGACGAACCGCTTCGAGTTCTTCAGCGTCTTTATCTCGCGGTAGTGTTCGGGCACCTGGTCGGCGACGGACTTGCCCACCTGGATGTAGTGGCCGTCCGTCTTGTTCCGGTCCACCGTGACGTGCGAGAGCCCGTACTGGCGCTTCTCGCGCTCCGCGAGCGTGTCTATCCACTCCTCGGCCGCCTCGTGGCGGTCGACGAGTTCGTCGAGTTCGTCGTCGTAGCCCTTCCGAAACAGCCCGCCCTGCCGCACCGTCTTCGGCGGGTCGTCGGCGAGTGCGTCGGCCAACTCGTCGCGGAGGGCCGCGGCCGCCTCGCGGTCCGGTCCGGCCACCACGTCCGCCACCGGCGAGTCCGCCAGCGGACTCTCCTCGACGGCCTCCGCGACGGCCGGGAGGACCGAGAGCGTGTCGCGCACCGACAGCAGGTCCGAGGCGCCGGCGCTCCCGGAGGCGGCGCGGGCGGCGAGGCGTTCGAGGTCGTACACGTCGTCGAGCGCGTCGCGCACTCGCTCGCGCGAGAGCGCCTCCCGGGCCAACGCGTCGACGGCGTCGAGGCGGCGTTCGAGTTCCTCGCGGTCACGGCGAGGGCGCGTCATCCACTCCCGAAGGAGTCGGCCGCCCGGACTCGTCACGGTGTGGTCGACGGCGTCGACCAGCGTTCCCTCCGTCTCGCCGTGCATCGTCTCCGTCAGTTCGAGGTTCCGCTGGGTCGTCGCGTCGAGTTCGAGGTGGTCGTTCGTCTCGTACGTCTGCAGGCGCGTCAGCGACTGGAGGACGCCCGCCCCCGTCTCCTCGACGTACCGGAGGACCGCGCCCGCCGCGCGAATCGCCAGGTCCGAATCCAGCCCGACGCTCTCCATCGTCTCGCGCCCGAACTGCTCGCGGACGACGTGTTTCGACCGGCCGGGCGCGAACGCCTCGGCCTCGAACAGCGACAGCGACGCGTCCGTCTCCTGCCGCAGGCGCGAGAGGAAGTCGTCGTCGCTGCGGACCGCCGGCCCGGGGAGTATCTCGACGGGTGCGAAACGGTACAGCTCCGAGTGGGCGGCGTCGACGTCGGCCGTCTCGGTGACGAAGAACTGACCGGTCGTCACGTCGGCGAACGCCAGTCCGACCCCCGCGGCGTCCTCGGGCGCAACGACGGCGGCGATGTAGCGGGCGTCGGCGTCCGTCGTCTCCAGGAGGGTGCCGGGCGTGGCGACGCGCGTAATCTCCCGGTAGTGGCCGTCGTCGCCCTCGAACTGGTCGGCGACGGCGACGCGGTAGCCGCGTTCGACGAGGGTCTTCAGGTACGGCGTGAGGTCGTCCACCGGGACGCCGGCCATCGGATACGACGACCCGTGCGAGGACTTCTGCGACACCTTCAGGTCGAGTTCGTCGGCGACGAACTCCGCGTCGTCTCCGAAGAACTCGTAGAAGTCGCCGCACTGCATCGTCAGCACGTCCGCGTCCGTCTCGGACTTCAAAGAGAGAAATTCCCCGACGATTCCCTGCGAGGTCATACTCCTACCTCGGCCGTCCGGCCGATAAAACGCTGTGGTCTCCCCGGTCGGGCTTCTCGGGGCCCTCCGTCGTCGGCACCGGACGGCCGAACGTTCAAGTGGGAAGTGGCGGCCAGACTCGCCGTGACCTGACCGACGCCGCGGGCGACCACGCGGAGTGCGGCACCCCCGTCCGCGGAGACGCGCATCGTCGACTCGACTCCGGTGCCGCCGGTTCGCCATCCGCCGAGCGACGCGTCAGACCGTGTCGTCGGGGTCGTGTCGCTCTCGCATCCGTTCGGCTTCCGTGCGGTAGCGTTCGACCGTCTCGGGGTCATCGACCGTCGACAACCGCGCCGTCGCCACGTCCCGGGCGGCGGTGACGGTCGGTCCGGGACTGCTGCCGTAGCGGTTGAACGCCCACTCCTTCTGGAGGTACCGCGCGCCGTCCAGCGTCGCGTAGACGACGACGAGGATGTTCGGCGAGTCCGCCGAGTACGTCCGCTCGACCATCCACACCTGCGTCTCCTCGGCGTCGTCCACCCCCGCCGTCGATGTCGTGTCTAGCTCCATGTGTGAGACGACGCGTCCCGCGGAGAAAACGGCCGTAACCGGTTCTCGCCGTCCGAGAATCGGCGACGGTCGCCGCGCGCACCGCACCCCCGTTCGGGTGCGTCGACTCGGAGACCGTTCAGCGGTCCACCTCGCCCATGATGGTGTCGAGACTCCCGAGCGTGGCTATCAGGTCCGGTACGTACTCGCCGCGCGCCATCTCGGGGAGCGCCTGCAGGTGCGAGAACGACGGCCCGCGAATCTTGAACCGCGCGGGCGTCTCGGTGCCGTCCGAGCGGACGTAGATGCCGAGTTCGCCCTTCGCGGCTTCGACCGCTCGGAACACCTCGGTGTCGTCCTCGGGACGTATCGTCCGGGGCACGTTCGACTGGATGGTCCGCTCGTCCTCGGGCCAGTCTTCGAGCAGGTCGGCGCACTGTTCGACGATGCGCGCGGACTCCTCTATCTCGCGGAGGCGGACGAGCAGACGGCTGAAGTTGTCACAGCCGTCCTCGGTGACGACGTTCCAGTCGAGTTCGTCGTAGTAGCCGTACGGGTCGTCCCGCCGCAGGTCGTAGTCGACGCCCGACCCGCGCGCCACGGGACCCGTACAGCCGTAGGCCTTCGCCACGTCCGGGGGCAGGTGGCCGGTGTCGACGGTCCGGACCTGAAATATCTCGTTGGCCGTCAACAGGTCGTGGTACTCCTCTAACTTCGCCGGCAGGCCGTCGACGAAGGCGTGCACCTTCTCGAAGAACTCCTCGCGCGGTTCGGGCAGGTCCCAGACGACGCCGCCGAGGCGGAAGTAGTTGAACATCAGTCGCTGGCCGGTCACGTCCTCCAGGATGTCCTGTAACTTCTCTCTGTCTCGAATCGCGTACATGAACGTCGCGGTGAACTCGCCGCTGACGTCCAGGGCGTACGCGCCGACGGCGAGAAAGTGCGCGAGCATCCGCGACAGTTCGGCTACCATCGTCCGGACGACCTGTGCGTACTCGGGAACGTCGACGTCGGCGAGCGTTTCGGCGACCCGGGCGTACGCCCACTCGTTCAACAGGCCCGCGCCGCTCCAGTCCCAGCGGTCGGGGTACGGCATTATCTGGTGGCGGTACGTCTTCGACTGGCACATCTGCTCCTCACAGCGGTGGATGTACCCGAGGTCCGGTTCCACGTCGACGACTTGCTCGCCGTCCAGCGTCACCTCCAGGTGGAGGACGCCGTGGGTCGCGGGGTGATGCGGCCCGACGTTGAGAAACAGCGTGTCGCCCTCCCGACCGTCGTCCTCGACCGGATTCGCGTGTTCGCTGAACGAGACGACCTGCGGGCGGTCTCGGTCGTACCCGCGCGAGAGCGGGTGACCCTGCCACGTCTCGGGGAGGAGGATGCGGCGGAGGTCCGGGTGGTCCTCGTACCGGACGCCGACGAGGTCGTACGCCTCGCGTTCGTGCCATCCCGCCGTCGGGAAGACGGGAGCGGCGGACTCGCTCACGGGGGCGTCAGCGGGCAGGGGGACGACGACGCTCACCTCTCGGGTCGGGTCGTCGTACGACTTCAGGTGATACACCGTCTCGTATCTGTCCGCGTACTCCTGCGCCGTGACGCACGACAGGTGGTCGAAGCCCGCGTCGTCGCGAAGTCGCGTCAGCGTCGCCTGCACGTCGTCCGGGCGGACGACGAACCCGGGGGCGTTGACGTGGTCGTCCCGGCGGTACGCCAGGTCCGAGAGAAGCGCGTGAACTCCGCCCGCCGCCTCGACTTCGGCGCGGTCGGCGGACCGCGTGTCAAGACTCATATCTCGACATCGGCGCGACACCGCCTCGCCCTTCTGCCGCAATCGTGAGGTCCCTTTTTGTGCGCCGGTTCCGGAGTCACCGTCGTGAAGTCGCTCCGCATTCGCCTCGGTCTCCCCGACCGGTTCGTCCATCCGATGCACGCGTTCGTGGCCGAGACGCCCGGCTTCAGACGGACGAGTCTGCTCCACTGGAATCCGGCCGTCGGCGAGCGAAACACCGTCCTCTTCCACGTCGACGGCGACGACCCCCGGCGCTACACGGCGGCGCTCGACGCCTCGGCGTCGATTCTGGACTACGAAGTCGCCGACGCCGAGGACCGTCCCGGGTTCTACCTCGCGGTACAGGAAGAGCAACGGAACGCCGACGCCACCCTCGTCGCGCCTTTCCTCGACACCGGCGTCGTCGTCGTCCCGCCGGTCGTCTACCGCGGAGACCGGCGCGTCGACATCTCCGTCGTCGGCGCGACGGGAGCCCTCGACGACGCCCTCGACGGTCTGCCGTCGGGCGTCGAGATGGACATCGTCAGGATTCGCGACTACACCGGCCGCGTCGCCGAACCCGCGGCGGAACTCTCCGCACGACAGCGAGACGCACTCGCGGCGGCGGTCGAACTCGGCTACTACGGCGACCCGCGCGGCGCGTCCGTCGCCGACGTCGCCGAGCGACTCGACTGTTCGACCGGAACGGCGGCCGAGCACCTCCGAAAGGCCGAAGCGGCGGTGCTGGGCCGCGTCGTGGACGACGACCCGGTGCGGTGGTGACTGGGCCCTCGAGGCGGTGACGGTACCCGTTTGCTGCCTTCTGAGTATCAGTTCTGAAAATCGCCGCGGTACAGTTATCTATCATGTTGCGAAAAGGGGGACGATGCTCAGTTCGTTGCTCACCCGATTCGTGAATGCGCTTCCGGTGGGCGGCGACCGCCCACGGACCGACGGGGGTCTCGCGGCCGGAGACCACCAGACGGTATCCGGCGTCGCGCGCTCGCTCGACAGCACACAGCTTCTGGAGAGCGTCGGCGCCCCCACGTTCGTCCTCGACGCTCAGGGCGTCGTCGTCGCGTGGAACCGCCAGCTAGAGAACCTCACCGCGGTCCCCGCGTCCGAGGCGCTCGGCTCCGAGCACGCCAGCGAGGCGTTCTATCCCGACGGCCGTCGGGCGAAGACGCTCGCCGACAAGGTGCTCGAAGCGCCTCGGAACGCCGAGACGGAGTTCGGCGTCGCCGCGACGGGCGACGGCGGGTTCGAGGACAGCAGCACGATGGTGACCGGCGACGGCGTCGAACGGCACATCCGCTTCGTCGCCCAACCGGTGTTCGAGGACGGTGACCTCGTCGCCGTCGTCGAGACCATCTACGACCGCACGGACGTGGTCACGCGCCAGCGAGCCTCGACTCGACTCGTCGACGAACTGCTCGCGACCGTCAGCGCACTCGCCGACGGCGACCTGTCCGCACGCATCGACTTCGAAGACGACACCGACCACCTGGACGAGCGGACGCTGTCCGTCGTCCCCGAGTTCAACGCGATGGCCGAGCGCTTCGAGCGACTCGCCGAGGAGGTCGACGAGAAGGCGGTCCACCTGGGCGAGGCCATCGAACGCGCCGCCGACGCCGCGACGCGCATCGAGTCGCAGGTGACCGAACAGAGCGAACTGCTCGACGAGGGCGCAGACGAGATGCAGGACCTCTCGGCGAGCATGGAGGAGATAGCCGCCACCTCCGACGACGTCGCGAGCTCCGCGGCGCAAGCGCAGACGGCGGCCGAGAGCGCACGGGGGGCGGGCGAGTCCGTCCGGTCGGCGACCGACAACGTCATCGACATCTCCGACGACCTGCTCGCCACCGTCACCGAACTCCAAGAGCGAATGGGCGCTATCGAGGAAGTCGTCGAGGTCATCGCAGAGGTCGCAGACCGGACGAACCTGCTGGCGCTGAACGCCAACATCGAAGCCGCGCGCGCCGGCGAGGCGGGCGAGGGGTTCTCCGTCGTCGCCGACGAGGTGAAACAACTCGCCAACCAGACGCACGAGCACACGGAGGAGATCGCACAGAGCATCGAACAGATTCAGGAACAGGCCGACGAGACGGTGACGGCCTCCGAGGAGTCCCACGAGCAGATTCAGGTCGCCTCCGGCGAGATAGAAGACGTCCTCGAGTCGCTCGAGGAGATCGCTCAGGCGACGGACGCCGCCGCGGACGGTATCGGCGAAGTCGCGCGGGCGACCGACAGTCAGGCGAAGAACATCGAGGAGGTCACCACGACCATCCAGACCGCGCAGACGCACGCGTTCGACGCGCGCGACGCCTCCACCGAGATAACCGACGCGACGGCCGACCAGACGATGGCGCTGGACGAACTCACCGACCGCGTCGCGCGTCTCTGCGGCGGCGACGTCTCGGCGACGTTCGAGGCCAGCGAGTTCGACGTGGTCGCCTCGGACTTCGACGAGGGCGAGATGGACGACGACGCGTCGCCACCGACCGACGCCGAACCCGCGGAGGCCGCGCCGACCGACGGCGGGACCGACGCGGGTCGGTGAGGCGTCGCGACGAGACCCCCCCGCCGTCCGGCCCCGTTCGTTCCCGACTGTTCTCTTCGCCGTCCGCCGCCCCGACTCACTCCGACGATACCGCGCAGACGTCGGTGTACTCCACCTCCGCGACGGAGTCGATGGGGTCGTCGCCGCAGACGGGGCAGTCGGGGTTCTGCTGGTACGGCACCGTCTCGAACGTCATGTCCATCGCGTCGTAGAACAGGAGGCGACCGACGAGAGGGTCGCCGGCCTCCAGCACGAGTTTCACGGCCTCCGTCGCCTGGATACAGCCGACGGTCCCCGGGAGGACGCCGAGGACGCCCGTCGTCGCGCAGTCGGGAACCGTCCCGGGTTCGGGTGCCTCCGGGAACAGACAGCGGTAACACGGCCCGTCCGGCGCCAGCGTCGTCACCTGCCCCTCGAACTTGTATATCGCGCCGTGCGCCACCGGGATGTCGTGGAGTCGGCAGAAGTCGTTGACGAGGTAGCGCGTCGGGAAGTTGTCCGAGGCGTCCACCACCACGTCGTAGTCGGCGAGGAGTTCGACGTTCGCCTTCTCCAGTCGTGTCTCGTACGTCTCGACGGTCACGTCGGGGTTGAGGCCGCGGACGAACGCGGCCGCGCTCTCGGCCTTCGGCGTCCCCACGTCGTCGTCGCGGTGGACGACCTGTCGCTGGAGGTTGCTCCGTTCGACCACGTCGTCGTCGACGACGCCGAGGCGGCCGACGCCCGCGGCGGCGAGGTACTGAATCACCGGCGACCCCAGACCGCCCGCGCCGACGACCAGCACGGACGCGTCGAGGAGCCGTTTCTGCCCCTGCGGTCCCACCTCGTCCATGATGATGTGTCTGGAGTAGCGGTCGAGTTGCGTCGCGTCGAGTGAGAGAGACATACCCGACGTTGGTCGGTGAGCCGAATAAATCCGCGCCCGGCGGCGGCGAGGGTCGCCGTTCGCCGACCGACGACGCAAGCGCCCGCGCCCCCGTCTGTCACGACGAATCGTGAGAGAGCCTCCCGAATCGAAGACGGTTTGAGACGCCGTCCGTCAGCCACGGGTATGGTCACGGAGACGAACCCGGAGACGCTGGTGGCGAAACTGGAAGACGACGACACCGAGACGACGGTCGTGGACATCCGCGACCCGTCCTCGTACGCCGCCGGCCACATCGAGGGCGCGGTGAACCTCCCCGCGTCGCGTCTCTCGCTCGCGACGGTCGACTCCGACTGGAGCGACGACGTGGTCGTCGCCTGCTACGTCGGCCAGAGTTCCCGCCGCGTCGCCTCGTTGCTCGACTCGCACCTCGACGCCTCCGTCTCCAGTCTCCGCGGCGGGTTCGACGCGTGGGACGGCCCCACGGACTCCGGCCACGACGCCTGACCGCCCCGCTCCCGTCGCCCCCGGCGTCGAACGCCGGGCTTATTTCTGTGCCGTGTGACCACGGGACAGATGGCGGGGACTCACGCACTCGGCCGCGAGCCGAACGCTCGACGCCGGTACGGCCGCCGCGTCGGTGCGCTCTTCGCGCTCGGACTCCTCGGTATCGCGTCCCTCGGCGCGACGCTCGCCGCCACCGGGTTGCTCCCGTCGCCCCCGGGGAGTTCACCGCTCGTCGTCCTCGCCCTCTCGCTTCTCACCCCGACGGCGTTGCTCGTCGTCGCCGTCCTCGTCGGGACGTTCGCCACCGCGCGCGTCGGCCTGCGCTCACTCGTCGCCGAACGCGCGGACGGCGGCGACCCCGTCCTCCCGCAACTGCGCCGAACCGGTCCGCGAGCGCTCCTCGCCGGTATCGTCGTCGGCTTCCTGCTGGCGGCGCTCGACGTGACGTTCTCTCCGCTCGGGGCCGTCCCGGCGTCGGCGACGGCGACGCCGACGCTCGTCCACATCGTCGCCTCCGCGCCCGTCAGGTTCCTCTACGGCGGACTGACCGAGGAACTCCTGCTGCGCTGGGGCCTGATGTCGGCGCTCGCGTGGGTCGGCTGGCGCGCCGCGGGCGGGGTCAGTCGCCCCGGACCCGACGTGATGTGGCCGGCCATCGTCCTCACCGCACTCGTCTTCGGCATCGGACACCTCCCCGCGCTCGCGGGACTCGGACCGCTCACGTTCCCGACGGTGATTCGGACCGTCCTCCTGAACGCCATCGGCGGCGTCGTCTACGGCTGGTTCTTCTGGCGGTGGCACCTCGAAGCCGCGATGCTCGCGCACGCGGGGACGCACGTGGCGTTCATCGGTCTCTCGGTCCTCGGATTCGCGTTGACGTGAGTCGGGTGTCGTCGCGACACCTCGCGCGCGTCGGCGTCGTCACTCGCCGGGCGGCGTCGAAAGAAAGTCGGAGTCGAGCGTCGGATTACTTGCCGCGGCGGCGACCGCTTCGGATGCTCGGGCGGGTGTGTTCCGCGCCCTTGCCGCGGTTGTTCAGACCGCGGTTCGAGGACCCGGCGTTCGTCAGGCCGCGGAACGTGCGGCCCTTGTGGTCGTCGCTGCAGATCCAGTTGAGGTCGTCGTCGCTCTGGATGGCCGGGTGCTCGGGGTCGACCATGATGATCTCGTGCCACTTCTGGGAGCCGTCTTCGCCGACCCAGTAGGAGTTGAGCACGCGCAGGTTCGGGTACTTGCGCGCGGCGCGTTCCTCCGCGATGCGCTGGATGCTCTTGCGGCGACCGATGCGGTTGACGCCCTGCCGCTTCGTCCGACGGCCGGCCTTGAACCGTTGCTTGCGCGCCCCGCCCTTGCGGACGGAGACGCGGGCCACGACGATGCCCTGTTTGGCCTTGTAGCCGAGTTCGCGCGCCTTGTCGAGGCGCGTCGGTCGGTCGACGCGGACGATGGCGCCCTGGTCGCGCCACTCCTGCTTTCGCTGCCACTGCAGTTCGCCGAGTTTCCCGTCGCCGGGGTTCTTCCACGCGTCTTTGATGTGGGAGTAGAAGCTTCGTGCCATAGTTTCACCACGGGCGCTTGCGATTCGGAGGACCTTCGAGGTCCGTCCACATTTCGTCCCGAGTCCTCGGGTGCCCGCTGGCGTCCCGTTCGGCCAGCGAGTTACAGGGTCTACCCCGGAGACGCCTTTAACGACTTCGAATCCGACGGGCCGTGCCCCCGCGTCTCAGGGCCGGGGGCGCTTCAGGTGTCGGTGTCGGTGTCTGTGTGGGTGCCAGCGTCGCTATCGGTGTCAGCGTCGGTGTCGAACGGGGACGGCCCCAGCATCTCCACGTCGGCGTCGGCCAGAAACGAGTCGAGACGGGCCAACTCGGCGTCGTCCGGGCCGTCGGTGGGAACCGTCGCCTCCTCGACGGGCGTCCCCACCTCGGAGAACAGCGTCTCCACGCCCGGCGAGACGAACAGCAGGCATCTGGTACCGTCGGCGGCGATTCGGAACGCGTGCGGGACGTTCCGCGGGGCGAAGGCGGTGTCGCCCGGCCCCGCGGACCGGACCCGGCCGTCCACGAACAGTCGTATCTCGCCGTCGAGGACGTACCAGAGTTCGTCGGCCGACCGGTGGACGTGCAACGGCGTCACGACGCTGTCCTCGTCGCCCCGCCGTTCGACGAGGCTGAACGCGCCGTCCGTCTCCTCGCTCGTCGCTTTCAGTAACGCCAACGCCCCCAGCGCGTGGTACGCCTCGCCCTCGTCGACCGTCTTCACGAAGGCTTCGGCCGTCTCCGTCTCTTCGCTCACCTGTCTCACCTCGTTCGTTACGGGGTCGGCAGAGGGGGGAGTATCTATCGGTCGCGACTGTGGTGCTGACGCACGCGCGTGCGCGAAGTAGAAGAATACCGCGTCGAAGAAGGAGAATGTCGCGTCGAAGAAGGGGGCCCGTCAGCCCTCCATCCCGCTGAACGACAGGCCGCCCTCGATGTACCGTTGGGCGAAGAAGTACACCAGCATGAGCGGTGAGGCGAACACGAGCGCGAACGCCGAGAACCGCGCCCACGGGATGGAGTACTCGTCGACCAGCGAGTAGAGGCCGACCGGGAGCGTGTAGTTCTCCGTGCCGAGCAGCGTCTGGGCGACGACGAACTCCGTCCACCCCGTGAGGAAGGTGAAGATGAACACCGTCGCCAGCCCGGCGGCCGACAGGGGGAGGATGACCTCCGTGACGACGCGCCACGGGGGCGCGCCGTCCACGACGGCGGCCTCCTCGTACGACGTGGGGATGCCGTCCATGTACGTCTTCAAGAGCCACGTGTTGAACGGCACCGCCGTCGCCGCGTAGTAGACGGCCAGCGCCAGTTTGCTGTCGTTCAGCCCCACCTGCACGTACACCGTGTAGAGGCCGATGAGCAGGGCGATGCCGAGGCCGCCGCCCACCTGCGTCAGGAGGACGTAGACGAACAGAATCTTCCGGCGGAAGATGAACTCCCGGCGCGAGAGCGCGTACGACGCCGGGACGATGAGACACATCGCGATGATGACCGTCGGAATCGACACCGTGAGGCTGTTCCAGAAGAACCCCTTGAAGTTCGAGGGGTTCTCGACGCCGTAGGCGGACGCGTCGAGGAACACCAGTTCGGGCGTGTCGAGGACCACCGCGAGGTCCGTGAACGGGAGGTTCAGGCTGATGGCGTACGACGGGACGATGAGGTCGCCGACGACCCAGAGGAACGGCTTCAGCGAGGGGTCCTGCGGGAGCAGGGACAGCCCGTTCGTCGTGTAGATGGAACCCCCGGACCCCGACAGCGCGGACATGAGTATCCAGTAGACGGGGAACAGGAGTAGTCCGACGACGACTGTGGCCCCGAGCGTCGCGCCGAGCGTCTTCAGCGGGCCGGCCGGCGAAATCTCGCCGCGAGCGACTCCGCGGGCGGTGTACGCCGCGTCGCGCCCGACTTCCACCGGCGTGTACGCGGCCGCCTTCACGTCGTCGGCGATGCTGTCGACGACGCCGCCGAGGAGGCTCACGCGTCCCCCACCCCGTCGGCGAGTCGCCCTTTCTTCACGTTCAGCCACATGAACGCGCCGATGAACGCGACGGCGAGCAGGCTGATGGCTGCGCCCTCGCCGTACTGTGAGAACGTGAACGCCTCGCGGTAGCCGTAGACGACGATGAGTTCGTTCGCTCGCGCCGGGCCGCCCTGATTGAACACGTACGGGATGAGGAACGCCTGGAACGACGCCGCGGCGGTCAGGATGGACGCGAACATCACCGGCCGCTTGATGGAGGGCAGGGTGACGTGCAGGAAGCGCGAGACGTAGCCCGCGCCGTCCACCATCGCCGCCTCGTGGAGTTCCTCGGGAACGTCCTGCAGTGCGCTCACGGTGATGAGTACCATGAACGGGTAGGCCAGCCACACCTCGGTGACGTTGTAGGCGAGAAAGGCCGTCCACCGCTGTGAGAGCCACGCGACGGACTCGAAGCCCACCGACTTGAGGAGCTGATTCGCCAGTCCGAACTCGGCCGTACTGAAGATGCCCCGCCAGACGGTGACGACGAAGATGGCCGGCAGGCCCATCGGGATGATGATGAGAGAGCGCATGAACCGCTTGCCGCGGACGCGGTCACCCGTCACCACGAGGGCGATGCCGACGCTGAACGCTATCTTCGCGGTGACGCTCGTCGCGACGAACAGCCACGTCACGCCGAACGAGTTCCAAAAGGCCGGGTCGGTCAGCGCCGAGACGTAGTTCTGGAGGCCGACGAACTCGGCCTGTCCGAACGTCAGGACGTCCAGCGCCGTCTCGCCGGCGAACAGGTTCGCCGGCCGCGCGTTCGTGAAGGAGATGCCGACGAGGTACAGCACCGGAAACAGCATGAACGCGGAGAAGACGAACAGCCCCGGCAGGACGAGGAGGAGCGAGGTGTCCTCTCTGTCGAGGAACGGGACGTCCGCGACTCGGGTGGCGACGCGGGAGGCGGTGCTCATGGCGCGGTCACTCCCAGTTGCTACGGACCGTCTTCGCCGCCTCGTCCATCGCGGCGCCGACGTCGGCGTCGCCGTTGAACGCCTTCGTCAGCGCGTCCTTGACGGGCGTCCAGACGGCGTTCATCTTCGGGTGCGTCGGCATCGGGACGCCCTGTCTCACGGCCTTCGAGAAGCCCTGCACCGCCGCGGGCAGTTCGTCGCTCGTGGCGATGCTCTCCAAGACGGGAATCGAGCCCTGCTCTTTCGCGTTGCGCAGGAGGACGTCCTCGTTCGTCGTGTACCACTCGACGAAGTCGAGGGCGGCCTGCGTCGTGGCGTCGTCGCCCTCCATCCCCTTCGAGAAGTACCACATCGTGATGCCCGTGTAGGGACTCGGCTCGCCGCCCTCGGGCGCGGGGAGTTCGGCGACGCCGTAGTCGATGCCCTTCTCGTTCAGCGTGCTGAGGTACCACGGGCCGTTGATGGCGAACGGCGCGTTGCCCTCGGCGAACGCCGCGGCCTGCGGCCCGTACGTCGGGTCGTTCGGCATGTACGGCACGAGTTCGTCGACGGCGAACTGGAACCCCTTCACCGTCGCGTCGGCGTTGATGCCGAGTTGCGGGTCCGCCTCGGAGTCGAAGTAGTAGCCGCCGAACGCCTGCCCCCACGCGCTGACGAAGTAGGGGTCGAACGGGTAGCCGAGACCGTACGTCCCGTTCTCGGGGTCGTGGTACTCCTCCATCACGGACTGCATCTCCGCCACCGTCGAGGGCGCGGAGTCGACCATCTCCTCGTTGTAGACCAGCGCAACCGTCTCCGCCGCGTGCGGGAGGCCGACCGTCGCGCCGTCGAACTGGACGGCGCCCGCGGCCGCGTCGGTGAACTCGTCGAGACTGACCGAGAGCGCGTCGCTCTTGTCGACGACGAACCCGCGCTGGTGGTAGTCGCCGACCCAGTCGTGCGCCCACTCGAACGTCGCCGGGCCCTGGTTGGCCGGGACGGCGGAGGTGGTCTTCTTCCGCAGGTCGGAGATGTCCGCTCCCTCGACGGTGTGCTTCGTCGCGTCGTTGTACGACTGGATGGCCTCCTTGCGGGCCGGCACCTCCGTATCGGCGAGTTGGTACCACGCCTTCGCCGTCCCCGCCGGGCCGGACTCCGTCGCCGTCGCGTCGCCGCCGGAGTCGGTGGCGTCGGAGCCGGATTCGCCGCCGGACTCGGCCGCCGTCTGCTCGCTCTGGTTCTGTACGCCGACACAGCCGGCGAGGGCGCCGACGACGCCCGCGCCTCCGAGGTGCTTCAGCACCGTTCTGCGGTCCATTGTCATGGGTGAATAAGAGTTGAATTATTCGTTCACAACTTAAATCATTCGAACTCAGAAAAAGTAGTACGAAATCGTACCTCACAAATTCCACACAGAGGGCAAGAACTATATCTCGTCGTCACAAGCATCGGTCAAATGGCAACTGTAACGCTCGATAATCTACGAAAGGAGTTCGACAACGGCCGCATCGTCGCGGTGGACGACGTCTCGTTCGAGGTGGCGGACGGCGAGTTCGTCACCGTCGTCGGGCCGTCGGGGTGCGGGAAGTCGACGACGCTGCGGATGATGGCCGGCCTCGAATCGCCCACGAGCGGGACGATTCGCTTCGACGACGAGGACGTGACGGACGTGCACGCGCGGAAGCGAGACGTGGCGATGGTGTTCCAGAACTACGCGCTGTACCCGCACAAGACCGTCCGCCAGAACATGGCGTTCGGCCTGCGGATGAGTACGGACCTCTCGAAGGACGAACGCCACGCGCGCGTCGCGGAGACGGCGGAGATGATGGGCATCGAGGACCTCTTGGACGACAAGCCGAGCGAACTCTCCGGCGGGCAGAAACAGCGCGTCGCCCTCGGGCGCGCCATCGTGCGCGAACCCGACGTGTTCCTGTTCGACGAACCGCTGTCGAACCTCGACGCCAAACTCCGGACGACGATGCGGACGGAGATTCAGCGCCTCCAGAACGAACTCGGAATCACGTCCATCTACGTGACGCACGACCAGGAGGAGGCGATGACGATGGGCGACAGACTCGCCATCCTCAAAGACGGCGTCCTCCAGCAGGTGGGCGAACCGAAGGACGTCTACGAGAACCCGACGAACGAGTTCGTCGGCGGGTTCGTCGGGTCGCCGTCGATGAACTTCGTCGACGTGGAGGCGACGGGCGACGGCGGGTCGGTGACGCTGTCGAACGACGACGGGTTCAGTTACGCGCTCACCGGCGACGTCGCCCGCCGCGTCTCGGCCGTCGACGCGCGGGCGCTCCGACTCGGCATCCGCCCCGAGGACGTCCGCGTCGCCGACGCGGGCGAGGGCATCGAGGCGACGGTGGACGTGGTCGAACCCGTCGGCTCCGACAACTACCTCCACCTCGACGTGGCCGCCGACTTCATCGCCCGCGTCGACTCGGACGTGGAACCGACCGTCGGCGACACCGTCGAGGTGACGTTCGACCAGTCGGTCGTCCACCTGTTCGACGCCACCGACGGCGACGCGTTGCTGTCGGACGCGACGAAGCGAGAAGTCCCGGCGTAGCCCGGTTCGCGGAGCGACCCGTCGCCTCAGTCGTCGGCGACGACCGAGCGTTCTTCGAGCAGTCCGTACTCGTCCATCAGGGCCACCGTCGCCAGTCTGAGCGCGTGCGGCCACCCCAGCGGCGTCGCGCTGTCGGGCGTGCCGTCGTCGAACACCTGTTCGGGCAGGTAGCCGGCGTCGGTGGTGAGCGGTCCGTCCGGGAGGACGAGCGACAGCAGGTCCCGCGCCGTCTCGCCGACCGATTCGCTCCGTGCGTCGCCGCTGTCGGCCAAGAGGGCGCTCAGACTCGCGGCGGCGTGCGCGCCCCACGCCGTCGAGACGGTCCATATCTTCTCGTCGTCCTGTTCGCGCGTCCGCCAGTCGTCGCCCTCGTACCGAATCAGCCCGCTGACCGGGCCGGCCGGGTCGCGGGACAGTTCCGCCACCACGCGCTCGACGTGCGAGACGAGTCTGTCAACGCGTTCGTCGTCCACCGCGCCGACCCGCGCGTACGTCCGGTGGGCGTCGACCAACGCCAGCGTCGCGGAGTCGCACCGGTCGTCCAGCCCCGTCTCCTCGTGGTCGTCCGGGTACTCCCGGAGCGCGTAGATGCCGCGGGAGGGAACCCACAGGTCGTCGACGGCCTCGTACACCTCGTCGGCGCGGGCCTTCGCCGCCGCGGCGAGTTCGGTGTCGGTGGCCGCGAGTCGCGCGTACGCCTCGAGGAACGTCGCCGTCGTGTGGGCGAACCGGCCGGACGTGTCCTCCCACGCGTTCTGGCAGGCGACGGGGCGGCCGTCGTCGGCGAGCGTCTCGTTCAGGCCGGCGAGGGCGCGTTCCAGCGTCTCGGTGACGCCCTCGTCGTCGGCCTCCTCGAGGTACGCAGCGAGGTAGGCGACGACGCTCCCCGTCTGGTCGGCCTGATACTCCACGTCCGACCCGGCTTCGAGGCGGCCGTTCGCCCACCCCGGCGCGAGTTCGCCGCTGAACGGCCAGACGCGGTGCGGCCACGACCCGTCGTCCAGTTGCGTCTGCCGGTACGCCCGCGCGCTCCGGTCGTGCCACGCCGACAGCGACAGGTCGAGGTGGTCGTCGCTCTCTAAGAGGAAGCGCGAAATCTCCGCGTCGTCGCGGAACCAGGTGTAGCCGTACCCGCCGGAGTGGGCGTAGTAGGGGTCGAAGTCCGGCCCGGCGACCCGGAGGCCGCGGCGGCCGGACAGGAGCGAGAGGACGTGCAGGTCGGTGGCGACAGCCTCGCCGTGCGGCACGTCGGCGACGCCGTCGTCGGCCGCGGCCGCGGCCAGTTCGTCGGCGTCGTAGTCGGCGGCGGCGGTCCGAACCGCGTCGAGTGCCGACTCGCGGGTGTGGTCCGAACGGGAGGTGAGAAGCGTGGCGAGGGTGGCCGTGCCGTCGTCCGCCGTGGGGACGACGCCGACGACGTCGCCGCTGAGGTGGCCCTCCTCGTACCGGTCCTCCGCGACCGGTCGCGGGTACGTCGCCGGGTCGTCGTCGAGGAACGACTCGAACGTGCCGAACGCCTCGCCGCGGAGTTCGTCGAACCCGGTCGCACTCGCCACGTAGTCCGTCTCCTCGGCGTGGTACACCTCGACGGCGTCGCCGTGGCGGAGTTGGGCGATGCGGGTGTCCCGGCCGTCGGGCGCGAACCCGACGCAGGCGACCACGTCCACCTCGTCGGCGGCCGACGCGTCGAACCGCGTGACGTGCGTCTCGCCGACCGTCAGGTCGTACTGCGTGACGGGGCCGTGGGGCGTCTCGTGGTCGGTGACGACGAGCGTCGTCCCCGCCTCGAATCGCTGGCTGGCTGACCCCGACTCGAACCACGTCGTCACCCCGTCGTCGCCGGCCGGTCGGACCCCGAACCGGGACCGGACGATGCCCGTCAACCCGGTGAGTGGGTAGCTGAAGTCGCGTATCTGCCCGCTCTCGCCCACGTGGACGAGTCGGCCGCTCCGACCGGAGAACCGCCCGGACGTGGTCCGACACTCGCCCGGGAACCGCGTCCGGTGGTCCCGGTTTCGCTTGTAGTCCTTCAACGCGTCGCGCAGTTGCATTGTCCGCCACTCGACGGTCGGGGGTAATAACTTTTGGTGTAATTGTCGTTCACAGATTTCTGCTTCTCCGAAACAGTCAAACGACTGGCCCCGTCTCTGGGCGTATGCACCATCCCGGACCGCCCCGGTTCACGCACGTGGGCGACGCCGTCGAACTCGCGCCGCGGGACCCCGACCCGGCCGAGACGTACCGCTGGCGGGTCGTCGAACGCCCCGCCGACAGCGACCTGACCGTCGGCGACGCGCCCGTCGTCCACCTCGCGCCGGACGTGCCCGGCGTCTACCGCCTCGAACTCGACGCCCCAGACGGGACCCACCGGCAGACCGTCCGCGCGTTCCCCGACCCCCGGCGTCCGGTGCAGTTTCGGGTGGACGCGGCGGCCGTCGACGCGGCCCCCGACGCCGTCGAACGCGTCTCCGTCATCGGCCCGTTCAACGACTTCGAGATGGGGCTGACGCGGGCGACGTTCGACGGCGACGCCTGGACCGCGGCGGCGAGACTCCCGCCGGGCACGCACGAGGCCATCTTCGCGTTCGACGACGCCTTCGACCCGTACGCCCGCACCGAGGTGACCGTCGAGGGACCGGGCCGCCCCCGCGTCCGACTCGACGCCGACCGGCGGGGCGACGAGGTGGTCGTCACGGCGGACGCCCGCCCCGCACCCGACGGGGCCGACCCGTCGGTCGAGTTCTACCTCGACGGCCGCGACGAACTCACCGACGACGACGTGACCGTCTCGGGCGACGAACTCCGCCTCCCCGCCGACGCCGTCGCCGGTCGGACGCGCGTCCACGCCGTCCCCGTCGCCGACCGCCACGGCCTCTCGGACACGGTCGAACTCGGACGCGAGGGCGGAGACGTGGCCGTCTCCCGCCCTGCCGACGCGCCCGCGTGGGTCGAGGACGCCACCATCTACCAGATATTCGTCCGCGAGTTCGCGGGCGAGACGGTGGACGCCACGTTCGCGGAACTCGAACGCCGCGTCCCCTACCTCGAACACCTCGGCGTCGACACCATCTGGCTCACCCCCGTCTGCGAGAGTCCGACGCGCCACGGCTACCACATCACCGACCTGTTCGACACGGCCGACGACCTCGGCACGAGAGCCGAGTTCGAGTCGCTGGTCGACCGACTCCACGAGGCGGGCGTCCGCGTCGTCTTCGACCTCGTGATAAATCACACCTCGCGCGACCACCCCGCGTACCAACTCCACGAGGCGGGCGTCCCGGAGTACGAGGACCTGTACGAGCGGATTCCGGCCGAACGGGACACCTCGGACGTGGACTGGTCGGCCGACGGCGCGCCCGGCGTCCTGTTCAACTGGTGGTCGATTCCGAACCTGAACTACGACTCCCTGCGCGTCCGCGAGTGGATGCTCGACGTGGTCGACGAGTGGGCGCCCGTCGTCGACGGCTTCCGGTGCGACGTCGCGTGGGGCGTCCCGCACGGTTTCTGGAAGGAGGTCCGAGACCGACTCAAGCGCGAGCAGGCCGACTTCCTCCTGTTGGACGAGACGGTCCCCCGTCGCCCCGCGTTCGCGGAGAACGAGTTCGACCTGCACTACGACACCGACCTCTACTACGCGCTCAGAGACGTGGGGACCGGCGAGGCGCCCGCGGAGGCCGTCTTCGACGCGCTCGCGGCGTCCGCTCACCGCGGCTACCCCGACGACGCGGTCCACATGCGGTACGTCGAGAACCACGACGAGGACCGCTACCTCGCCGAGTGCGGTCCCGACGCCCTCCGCGCGGCCGTCGCGGTGACGTTCACGTTCCCGGGCGTCCCTCTCGTATACTACGGGCAGGAACGCGGCGTCACCGAGCAACGCGGGCGGATGAAGTGGCACGACGGCGACGCCGACCTGACCGACTTCCACCGCCGCCTCGTCTCCCTCCGCGCCGCGGAACCCGCCCTGCGCGCCGGGTCGGTCGACCCCCTCTCTCCGACCGTCTCGGGTACCGACGCGGCGAACGTCGCCGCCTACGAGCGAACGACCGACGAGGACCGCCTCCTCGTCGTCGTCAACTTCGGCGCAGAGGCGGCGACGGTGAGGTTCGACGGCGGCGCGACGACGGCCGACGGCGCGGACCCGACGCTTCCCGGCGAGATGCAGACGGATAGGAAGGACCTCCTCTCCGGTGAGAACGTCGCGACGGGCGACGGCGGCGTTCGCGTCGAGGACTGCGTCGTCCTCCGTCTCTCCTGACTCGTTCTGACCGACCCGACCGGACCTGCCCGACCAGTCGCGCCCCGACCTGACTGCCGCCCTCGCGTCTCTGGCCCCTCGCCGCCCTCGTGGACCGCCGCCGGTGCGCGAAGCCACGTCAGTATAAGTGACCCTGTTCTGCATGTCTCACCATGGAAGACGCCGCGCTCATCGAGTTGCTCCAGCGGTTCGGCTTCTCCGACAAGGAGATAGACACGTACCTCACCATTCTCGAACTCGGCGAGGCGAAGGCGAGCACCATCGCCGACGAGGCCGACGTCTCGAAGCGCTACGTCTACAGCATCGCGGAGACACTCGCGGACCGCGGCTTCGTCGAGGTGAACGACCACGCGGTGCCGACGACCATCCGCGCACGGCCGCCCGCGGACGTGGTCGAGTCGCTCACGTCGGACTTAGACGAGATGCGGCCGGCGCTCGAATCGCGGTTCTCCCAGGCGGCCCCCCGGTCGGAGCGGTTCGAGGTGGTGAAGTCGCGGGTGACGGTCATCAAGCGCATCAACGAACTCGTCGGACGCGCCGAGACGGAGGTGACGCTGGGCGTCCCGTACTCGCTCGTGGACGACGTGGCCGACGAACTGCGCGACGCCGTCGACCGAGGCGTCCTCGTCCTCCTCATCGTCACCGGCGTCGGCCCGAACGACGACCTGCCCCTCTCGGGCCTCGCTTCGGTCGTCCGGGCGTGGGAGGAACCGATGCCGACCATGCTCACCGTCGACCAGGAGGCGGGACTGGTCGCGCCGACGGAGATGGTCACGCAGTCGAACAGCGCGGCGCAGGCCATCGTCTTCGCGCAGGAACAACTCGGCCCGGTCCTCGTCGGGTCGTTCCTCGGCAACTACTGGCCGATGGCCGCCGAGACGTACACCTGCGAACCCGACGACCTGCCGACGACGTACGGCGACTTCCGCCACGCCGTCCTGCAGGCGACGGTCCACGCGCGGACGGGGGGGACCGTCGTCGCACACGTCACGGGTCGGTGGGTCCACGTCGAGGACGGCCCCACCGAACTGACGGGCACCGTCGTCGACATCCGCCAGGGACTGCTCGAACCCTCGACCAACTCGTTCCCCGTGGAGAACACGCTCGTCGTCGAAACCGACGAGGGCACCTTCAGTATCGGCGGGCAGGGGGCCTTCGTCGAGGACTTCGAGGCAGAGACGGTCGAACTTCGCCCGCTAGGCTGAGAGCCGCGGCCGCGATGCCGCCTCCTGCGGGTCGACGCTTCTCCGGAACGCTCGCGCCGAGAGAGACGTCTTCGCTGTGAGCGACTCGGCGTTCCGATTCGCGCCACTCACGATTTCGTATCGCGGTATCTGATTTATCGGTGATGAGGCGGCGCTTCGCCCGTCGCTCACGAACGGGTGGAAGACAGGCTGAGTCGTCGGTACGAGAGAGAAGGGTGGTATCGCCGCCGGAACGGGGCGGTCAGTCGGCGAACGCGCGAACCGACTCGAACTCGTTCGCCGCGACGGCGTCGCAGAGTGCCGACTCGTCCACGTCGTCGGGCATCGACCCCGGGTACTTCCGGCGGAAGTAGTCGAGGACGTTCTTCACGTCGCGTGCGAGGAGTTCCCGCGCGTTGTCGTGGTCGGTCGATACCGCCTGCGGCCAGTCGAAGACGGTCACGCCCTGTTCGCCGACGGCGACGTTGTACTCGCTCATGTCGGCGTGGACGTAGCCGGCGTCGTAGGCCGCCGCGATTTCGTGCAGGACCAGGTCGAGGACGCCGATCACCTGACCGGCCTCGAGTTTCGCCCGGTCGAGTTCGACGCCCCCCAGTTTCTCCATCACGATGGCGTGGCGGTTCTGATCGATCGGTCGCGGAACCGACACGTCGGGGTAGAGGTCCTCCAGCACCTCGTACTCGCGTTCGGCCGCCTTCCGCGCGGTGTAGAGCCACGACACGTGCTGGTTCTCGGAGGTGTACTCGCGTTCGCGCATCACCTCGCGGAAGTTGGTGTACCCCTCGCGGTGGAACTTCAGCGCCAGCGGTTTGTACGACTGCACCTCGAACACGTCGCTCTCCTTCCCGACGCCGAGGGGGGCACCGACGCCCTGGATGGTGTCTCGCTTCGAGAACGTCCGCAGGGCGAGTGCGTCGTAGCCCTCGACGGCGAGTTTGTACCCCTCGTACTGGATGGTCTTGCGTTCGACCAGGTCGCGTCGCATGCACCGGTTCAGTCGGTACTCCACGTTCTCCGGGGTGAGACCCGAGAGGTCGGGGAGTTTGCCGCGGTTCACCCACTCGCCGAAGCGCATCCCCTGTTCGACGCCCGAGAGGAGGTAGAAGTCCTCGGCTTCGAGTTCGGCCATCACGCCCGCGACGTTCCGCACCATACCCGAAGGACGCCCGCGACACCTAAAAGGACCGCGAGTCGCGAGTGATAAACCATAAGGCGCGATATAAAATTGCGTTTCGCCGGTCCGGGTCGTGCCTCGGCGGTCTCCCTCGGTGCGATGGGTCGCCTCGAATCCCCAGCGTTTACGAATGTCATTCCGTTAGGACGTGTATGGTCCCGCTCACGCGCCGACGCCTCCTCCACGCCGCGGTCGCTCTCCTCGCGGGGACGGCCGGGTGCAACGCCTCCCAGAGCAGTTCGGTGACGGGAACGGCCGCGGCCGGTCCCGCCGGTCGCCCGGCCGACGCCGTCGTCCCCGAGCACCACTCCCTCCGGAACCCGGCGGACGCACCGCCCGTGTGGCTCCGACCGGCGGACGACGAGTCGACGTCGGCGTCGCCGTCGGCCACGCCCCGACCGTCGCAAGCGCAGGGCTTCGTCGCGTCGGCGGAGACGGCAGACCGCCTCGCGTTCGCGGACGTGAACGGCGCGGCGGCGGCGCGGCGGTTCGTGTCGAACACCGACTTCGCGTCGGAGACGCTCCTCCTCGAGACGCAGAGCGTCGAGGCCTGCCACACGCTCTCGCTCTGTCACGTCTCGTGGACCGACAGCAGTATCGACACCGCCTACGGGAGCACCTACCGGGACGCCGACGTGGACTGCGACGCCGGCGACAGCGACAGCGTCTCGATGCTGATTCGCATTCCCGAGGTGCTGGACCCCGACGCCATCAGGAGTCGCGGGTCGAGTTGGGGGAGTGGCGGGTGCGACAGACGCCGCCCGCGGGAGGGCGAACCGACGACCGAACCGCCGAACTACGGGCCGAAGTCGCCGACGAACGCCACGGCGACCGGAGAAGAGGAATGACCGACGACCCCTTCCGGGCGACCCGTCGCGGGTTCGTCGCGCTGGCGGGGACCGTCGCACTCGCCGGCTGCGGCGGCCTGAACCCGCTCTCCGAACCCGAACCGACGACGATAGACGGGTCGGCGCTGCGCGAGGCGGCGTCGGGCGACCCGCCGACAGTGCCGCCGGCGGTGCCGATAGCGGTAGAACAAGCGTACGTAGACGCGGGCGTCGAGACGGTCCGCGACACCCTCGCGTCCGTCCCGGCGCCGTTCGACGAGCGCGAGGTGCCGAACGGCATGATTCGGCGCGAACTCGGGGAGATGCACGAACGGGCGACCGACGCCCTCGAAGACGTCTCCGAGGCGCCGTCGCCCGCCGAAGCGCTGGGGTCGCTTCGGTACGCTCGCGAGTCCGCCACCGCGGTGGCGACGGCGTGGCGGGCCATCGACGGGGACGTCGCCTTCGACGACGTGCGCGAGACGGCCTCGGCGGTCCGAGGCGAGATAGACGACTTCCGCGGGCGCTGGCGCTACGTCGGCGACGACCCGGTCCGGGCGGTGCTCGCCCACGCCGAAGTCGAGGACCGCGTCGCCACCGCCGGCCGCAGGCTCTCCGGCGCGGTCGACCGGTCGCGGTACGTCGCCGAGAACCCCGTCGTAATCGGCGAGATGGCCGGCGACGTCGCCGCCGCGCGGGCGTCGCTGACGCACGGTGCCTACCTGTACGACCGGTTCGTCGCCTCGCTGGCGGCGACGCGGCCGATGGGCCCGGTGTTCCGCGCGGCGGGCGAGTCGCTGACCGCGACGATGAACGACCGGCGAGAGGAACTCCCGGCCGCGGACGGGTCACCGTCGTCGTACGCCGGGGGCGACGCCGCGGAGGCGCCCGTGGGGTCCGCGCTGGTCGAACTCCGCGACGGCATCGAGTACGCCGACCGAATCGACGACGAACGAGCGACCGGCCAACGGGCGAACGTCGTCCTCTCGGCGTTCTGGACGCTGGTTCGTATCCGGGCGTTCGAGCGTCTCCGCGAACGCGTCGAGCGCGGGGACTACGTGACCGTCGAGAGCGCCGCGGACGTGCGGCGGATGCGCGAGTCGGCGTTTCGGGCGGTGGAGTCCGCGCTGGCGTCTGACGCGCCTCCGCGTCTCGCCCGTCACGTGCTCCAGACGGTCGGCGCGCTGGAGTACGTCGCGAAGCGACTGCACGAGTACGAGGACGACGACGAGGTACACGTCGACTGGCTCGGCCGGGAACTCGGCCGGTACGTCTCCGTCGAGGCGATGGCGCGGGCGACGCCGGAGACGACGAAATCCGTCGCCGACGCGATTCGGTCCGCGCGCTGACCGGGTCGCCAATCTTCTTGGCGCCGCGCCGCGACGTTCGCCCGAATGCCCGCCCGTCACCGACTCCTCCTCGCCCTCGTCCTCGTCAGCGTCGTCGGAACCGCCGTCGCCGCTCCGGCGGCCGCCCGCGAACCGCCCCGCGCCGCCTGCGCCGTCTGCACCGACGCTCTCGACGACGCCGCCGCCGCGGCGGGAGTCACGCTCGACCCCGGCGACTCGACGATGGTCGTTACGGTCGCGGAGAACGGGTCGACGCGGTGGACGGCGCGGGTCGCCCTCGCGTCGGGCGCGGATCGACTGGCGAACGACTCGCTCCGGTCGGCAGTCGTCGCCGACGCGATGGACCAGGGGCGACCCGCGGCGACGCCCGAGGACGTGTCGAGTCGCCTCGACGGCGACACGCTGGTCGTCAGCTACCGCGACACCGACGCCGTCGAATCGGAGGTGGGCGTCCTGTTGTTCACCGCCTTCCACGCGTCGGACCCCGTCCGGCCGTTCGTCGCCGGCGGCGAGGGCACCGTCTTCGTCGGCGCGGACGAACTCGTCGTCCGCGCGCCCGAGGGCTACGCGGTCAGCGGTCGATACGGCGGCGCGGCGGTGACGGCCGACGCGGTCCGATGGACGGGCGACGCGGCGGGCGAGTCGTCGATAGACCGCTCGACGGCCGTCGCGTTCGTCCCCGACGGCGCGTGGTTCCCCCGGGTTCGCGCGACGCTGGCACGTCTGCTCGTCGGGCTCTGAACGGTGCCGCGGCTCCGACTCGGTAGTGCTCGGATGCGATGCGACGCCGGGTCGGACGCGGACCCGGCCGCCGGCGTCGTTACTCCACGTCGATGATGACGGGGCCGTCGTCCCCGTCGTCGCCCTCGTCCATGCCGGCGAGTTCGTCCTCGAAGTCGAGTTCGTCGGTCAGGTCCGACAGCGCCATCTCGATGTTCCACTTGTTCGCCTTCCACACCGCGTCGAACAGCGTCCCGACGTACGGAATCGCGCCGCCCGCGGTGTCGATGACGACGTTCGCGAGCATCGCCAACAGCGTCTTGTAGGAGACGCCGAGGCGCGCCGACTCGGCCACGATGTACAGCGAGAACGCCGCGCTCACCACGTCGCCGACGACGGGAATCGAGCCGAGAATCGGGTCGAGGCCGACCCGGCTGTTCGTCCCCGGAATCCCCACCAGGTCGTCGAAGACGTACGCGACGGTACGCATCCGCTCGACGGCGGCCCGGTCGACGCTCTCGGGAATCTCTCCGCCGTAGCCGTCTAGTTCGTCTGCGATGTCTCGCTTCATAGGCACGCGTAGTCGGTGACGACGCAAAAGTCCGCTGGCTGACTGTATCGGCGGTCTGTCACTCTCTGCCGACCGAACGTACGGTTCGCCGACGGGTGGCGAACCGGCAACCGACCGCGGGGAACGACCGGCCCGCCCTCGGGTCGTCCCCGCTTCCCTTCCGCCTCGCGTCGGCTCACTGTCTCGCCGCCGCCTCGCCGCGACGGGGCCACGTTTATACCGCCCGTCGAAAATCATCGCACGATGGTGGACGGAATCGAGGTCAGGGAAGACCAACTGCGAGCGAAGGTGAAGGGCGAACGCGCCGGGGCGAACGTCGCCGGGATGCAGTACATCGGCTACGAAATCGGCCTCACCGAGAACAGCCTGCACGTCTACGGGAAGCACTGCAACGCCGACATCGCCGACGAGGACTACCGCTACATGGTCGTCCCCCTCACCAGCGTCCGCGCGGTCAAGATGGCCGACGTGAAGGACCGCGGCCGGTCCGTCGAGATTCACCTCGGCGAGGAGGACGACATCGTCCTCTACAGCGAGGGCCAGACGACCCTCGGGAAGAACCTCCGACGCCTGTTCCTCCTCGTCTCCCGCCTCCTCTCGTGACCCGTCGCGCCCGAGACCGAGGTCGTTTCCGACTCGACCGCCACCGACCGACTGATGTCGCCCGCGGCCGTCTCCGCCGACGTGACACGAACTGCCGTCGTCGTCGGCGCGTCGTCCGGTATCGGCCGCGCCCTCGCCCGCGAACTCGCCGAGGGAGGGTACGAAGTCGGACTCGCGGCCCGACGCCTGTCGGAACTCGAATCGCTCGGCGACTCCCTCCCCACGAAGTCCTTCGTCGCGCGGATGGACGTGTCGAACCCCGACGAGGCCCGCGACCGGATGGACCGCCTCGCCGACGCGATGGGGGGCGTCGACCTCGTCGTCCTCTCGGCGGGCGTCGGCTTCGAGAACCGGGAGTTGGCGTGGGACCCCGAACGCGACACCGTGGACGTGAACGCCCGCGGGTTCGTCGCCCTCGCGACGTGGGCGATGGGTCACTTCGAGTCGCGCGGCGCGGGCCACCTCGTCGGCATCTCCTCGGTCGCGGAGTTCTTCGGGAACTCCGTCGCGCCCGCGTACAACGCCTCGAAGGCGTTCGTCTCGCGCTACCTCGACGGTCTGCGCGCCCGCGCCGCCGCCGCGGACGCGGACGTGACCGTGACCGACGTGATTCCAGGGTTCGTCGACACGGAGATGGCGATGGGCGAGACGTTCTGGATGGCGTCGCCCGAGACGGCGGCCGCGCAGATCCACGCGGCGATTCGCGCCGGCCGGAGTCGCGTCTACGTCACCCGGCGGTGGCGACTCGTCGCCCTCCTCGTGCGTCTCCTCCCCGAGTTCGTGACTCGCCGCGCGTTCGACTGACGAAACCGCTTTCCGCGGTTCCGCCGTACCCCGTCACATGACCGACGACGGCGCGCGCGGCCCGCTTGCCGACCGGGAGTGGCGACTGATACGCGAGGAGGCCAGAGACGGCCCGATGCAGATGGCGCTCGACGAGATTGCCGCCGAGACGGCCGCGGCCGGCGGCCCGCGAACGGTGCGGGTCTACCGTTGGGAACCCAGCACGCTCTCGTTGGGCTACCACCAGGACCCCGAGACGGTCGACTGGGACCACTGCGAACGCGAGGGCGTCACCGTCACCCGTCGGCAGACCGGCGGCGGCGGCATCTACCACGACTACGACGGCGACGTCTCCTACTCCATCGTCGCGCCGAAGGACGAACTGCCCGGCGACCTGATGGAGAGCTACCACCTGCTGTGCGCGCCGATTCTCGACGCGTTCGACCGCCTCGGCGTCGACGCCGACTACGTGTCGGAGTCGGTGCCGGAGATATGGCACCCGGCGTGTTACCTGCGGGAACTCCACCCGGCGCACGACGTGGTGGCCGGGGGGAAGAAGGTGAGCGGCAACGCCCAGTACCGCCGGCACGACGCCGTCGTCCAGCACGGCTCTCTCACGTACGTCGTGAAGGCCGCGGCGCACCTCGACGTGTTCGCGGGCCACGACGTGACGCCCGAGGAGTTCGAGTCCCGCGTCGGCGGCATCGCAGCGTTCGCGGACGTGACGCGCGAGGAGGCGGTCGCGGCGGTCGAGTCCGCCCTCGCCGACTGGGCCGACGCGACGGTCGGCGAGTGGACGGACGACGAACTGTCCCGCGCGCGCGAACGCGCCGCGGAGAAGTACGCCGCCGACGACTGGGTCCGCCGGGACCCCCGGGAGCGCTAGAACCCGAACGTCTCCGTCTCCGCGAGACCCAACTCGTCGACGATGGCCTCGTGAATCTCGCCGACCGGCGGCGTGTCGCGCGTCGGGTCCAGCCAGTGGTTTCCGACCCACTTGTACCGAACCGTCATCTCCCCGTCGACGAGGAAGCATGACCGCCGCGCGCGGGTGGAGACGCGGAACGCTTCGTACCGCACGCCGAACGCGTCGGCGAGACGGAGGTCGGTGTCGGCGAAGAGCGGGAACCCGAGGTCGAACTGGCTGATGAACTTTCGGTGGAACCGCTGTCCCGACTTGCTCGCACCGACGACCCGTACGTCCTCGCCGCTTGCGAACCAGTCGAAGTCGCGGAACTCGCACCACTCGGAGATGCAGTCGGGGCTGAAGTCTGCCGTGTAAAAGTTCAGTAACACCGGTTTCTCCGCGGCGAGTTCCGACAGCGGCACCGTCTCCGTCCGCCCGTCGGGCCGAACCAATGCCTGTCGCACGTCCGGAACCGTCTCCCCCACCGCGAGTCCCACCTCAGACATGCTTCTTCGGTGGCGGGGGCGCGTTAATAACGTTTCTAGCTCCCGCGGCGGTTCGACGCGGCCGCGACCAACCGGCCGTCGCCGTCCGAAGTCACTATAGGCGACTACTCCCTGCGGTCTGTCATGCGAGTCGGAGCACACGTCTCGATGTCGAGTTCGAAAGTCTCCTCGGACGAGGAGACGCCACCGCACGGAAACGTCGCCAACGCCGTCCACAGACAGGTCGCCTTCGGCGGCAACTGCGGGCAGATATTCACCACCTCGCCGCAGGTGTGGCGGGACCCCGACATCTCCGACGACGAGGCCGAACTGTTCAGACGGGAGACGGCCGACAAACTCGACGGCCCGTGGGTCATCCACTCGTCGTACCTCGTGAACCTCTGCACGCCGAAGGACGACCTGCGGCGGAAGTCCCTGGACTCCATGCAGACGGAGGTCGACATGGCCGACACGCTCGACATCGAGTACGTCAACGTCCACCTCGGCGCGCACACCGGCGCGGGCGAACAGCAGGGCCTCGACAACGCCGTCTCCGTCCTCGACGAACTCGATATCCCGGACGGCGTCACCGTCCTCATCGAGTCCGACGCGGGTAGCGGGACGAAGATGGGCGACGACTTCGAACACCTCGCGTACGTCCTCGAACAGTCCGAACAGGACCTCGAAATCTGCCTCGACACCGCGCACGCGTTCGCCGCCGGCTACGACCTGTCGACGGCGGACGCCGTCGAGGAGACGGTCGCGGAACTGGACGACGTGGTCGGCCTCGAACACCTCCGGTGCGTCCACCTGAACGACTCCAAGCACGAGTGCGGGACGAACAAGGACGAACACGCCCTCATCGGCGAGGGACTCATCGGCGAGGAGGGGATGCGCGCGTTCGTCAACCACCCGGACCTCGCGGACGTACCCATGGTGCTGGAGACGCCCACCGAGGACGGCAAGGGCTTCGCGTGGAACATCGCCCGCGTGAAGGAACTCCGCGAAGACGAGCCCTGAACGGGTCCGACGCGGCCGGAGCGCTCCGGTCGCCGGACGTTCGCACCGGAACGCACGAAGGTTCATACCCGGGAAGGCGCAACCTCGCCACGTGACCTCCCGCGACAGTCCCGCCCGCACCCGCCGTGCGGTCCTCTCTCGCCGGTCCGCCCTCCGCGCCGGCGTCGCCGCCGGCCTCGGCCTCACCCTGCCGTCTCCCGCCGGCGCGGCCGACCCGTCCGCGACCGAATCGCCCGGAACCGAACCCCCCGGGACCGACCGCGCCGCCGTCGGCCCGACGGCGTCCGCGGAACTCACCGTCGCCACGTACAATCTCGGCCTCGGCGCGAACCTGTTCTCGCTGTTTCTCGTGTCTTCGACCGACGAACTCGCGCGGACCGTCGGCGACCTGTACGCCGACATCGAACGGAGCGCACCCGCCGCTCGGATGGCCGCCGTCGCCGCGGAACTCGCTCGGACGCGCCCCGACGTGGTCGGCGTTCAGGAGGCCGCACTCGTCCGGACCGGCCCGCCCGACGACGGCGGTGCCGCCTCCGAACCCGACGCCGACGCCGTCGCGTTCGACTTCCTCGCGTCTCTCACGGACGCCCTCGACGACGCCGGCGCGTCCTACGAGGTGGCGCAGGTGACGACGAACGCCGACGCGGAGTTCCCCGGCGTCGTCGACGGCGACCGGACGAGCGTGCGCCTCACCGACCGCGACGCCGTCCTGGTTCGCGCGGACGCCGACGTCGAGGTGACGGACGCGTCGGCGACGGCGTTCGACGAGACCACGACCGTCCCCGCGGGCGACCGAACGCTCGACGTCGAACGCGGGTACGGCGTCGTCGCCGCGACGGCGGGCGACGCGGCGTTCACCGTCGTCAACACCCACCTCGAATCCGCCTCCGAGAGCGTCCGCGGCGCGCAGGCCGACGAACTCGCCGCGGCCCTCGCCGCCCTCGACGGCCCGACGGTCCTCCTCGGCGACCTGAACGACGGGCCGGCGTTCGGGGGCGGCGCCTACGAGACGCTCGCGGCGGACCTGACCGACGCGTGGGACGCGGCCCGCCCGGACGCCGACGGCTTCACCTGCTGTCGGGCGACGACGCTGGACGGCCCGGGGTCGATGGACGAGCGTCTGGACCACGTCCTCGTCGACGGGTTCGCCGCGACGGACGCGCGGTTGGTCGGCGCCGACGCCGAGAGCCGTCTGACCGCCACCGTCGACGGCGACGCGCGGGAACTGTGGCCCTCCGACCACGCCGGCGTCGTCGCCACGCTCCGGTCGACGGCGGGCGGGGAGACGGCGGCCGACTCCCGAGCGAACGAGACCGGCACGGGCGGCGAGACGGCGGGGACGGCGACGGCGCCCGGAGAGACGACGACCGGAGCGGAGTCGGCGTCGAACGGGACGGCGAACGGCACCGGAACCGGGTCTGGCGGGGTCGGGTCGGCGAACGGGACGGCGGCCGGCGCGAACGAGTCGGCGGGTGCGGTCGACGCGAACGGCTCCGACCCGGCGGCGACGGGGAACGGGTCGCCGCGTGCCTCCCCCGGCGAGTCGACTCCGACGGACGCCCCGGGGTTCGGCCCCCTCGCGGCCGCCGTCGGCGTCCTCGGCGGCGTCGCCGAACTCCTCCGGCGGCGCGGTTGAGCGCCGACCCGCGCCGCTTTTGTCCGTCGGCCGAGAACGCCGACCGTGCGGAAGTTCTCGCCCGAATACCTGCGGCGGACGCGCGAGGGGATGTGGGACGACTCCCGCGAGGCCCTGCAGGACCTCTCGCTGTCCGACCGGTCGCGCGTCCTCGACGTCGGGTGCGGCACCGGCGAACTGTCGGCGGTACTGGACGCGGAGTCGCCCGGTGAAGTGGTCTGTCTGGACGCCGACCCCGAACTCCTCCGCGTCGCGCGCGAGGCGACGGGCCTCCCCGTCGTCGCCGGCGACGCCACGCGTCTGCCGTTCCCGGACGACGCGTTCGACCTCGTGGTGTGTCAGGCGTTGCTGGTGAACCTGCCGGACCCGGCGGCCGCCGTCGAGTCGTTCGCGCGCGTCTCCGACGACTTGGTCGCCGCCGTCGAACCCGACAACGCCGCCGTCGGCGTCGATTCGACCGTCTCCGCGGAGGTGGCGCTAGAGCGCTCCGTCCGGGAGTCGTACATGGCGGGCGTCCGGACGGACGTGGCACTCGGCGACCGACTGCCCGACATCTTCGAGGCGGCGGGCCTGCGCGACGTGCGGACGCGCCGGTACTTCCACCGGAAGGTGACCGAACCGCCGTACGACGAACTCGAACTGGAGGACGCGGCGCGGAAAGCCAGCGGTGCGGGGTTGGCGTCGCACGAGACCGAACTCCGGCGGACGCTGTCCGACGACGAGTACGACGCGCTCTACCGCGACTGGCGCGAGATGGGCCGGTCCGTCGTCGAACAGATGCAGGAGCGTCGATACCGGCGGGCCGAAGTCGTCCCGTTCGACGTGGTCGTCGGACGGGTCACCGACTGACTGCCTGCGGGGACCGTCCCGCGGACAGGCCGACTACCCGAGGAACAGGTCCGCGAGGTTGCCGCTGGAACTCCGTCGATACAGTTCCGAGTAGCCGCAGTTCGCGCACGTCACGACCGTGAAGCTCCGGTTCTGTACGTCGAAGAACTTCGACAGGCCGGTTCCGCTGGTCGCGATGCTGTCCATCTCCGTCTCGGTGTGACCGCACTTCGGACATCCGCGGTCACCGTCGCGGGGTTCGTGGCTCATGCAGTCTCACGCTGACGCGGCGACGACGTGTAATTTTCCGGGTTAGTCACTCGAATATCGTGACAACTGGGACGGACGGGATACTCGCGGGGTAACGCTGAGGCGTCCGGGGGCCGTGGGTCGCGTATGGTCACGGAAGCCGCGTTCGTCGTCGTGTTCGCCCTCCTCGCACTCGGCGCGCCGTTGGTGCTGTACGCCCTCATCGAGGACGAGACGAACGACCCCGAGACGATGGACCGCGCGACGGCAGAGCGCACCGCACAGGAGGAGGGCCGCCGCCGCCGTCGGTAGCGCGACTCGCCGCCGGCGCGCCCGTTCTCACACCACGTCGCCGCGAACCGTCGCACCCGTCTGGGAGGCGCGGTAGTCGCGGACGGCGTCGGCCGCCACCGACGCGGACTCCTCCTCCATCCCCAGCATCTCCAACGCCTCCGGGAGCGTCGGGAAGACGAGTTCGCCCGTGCGGAGTTTCTCCAGCGCGGACTCCGAGCGCTGGCCGTCGGCGTACAGACAGACGCCGCGCGGGTCGAGAATCTGCTCGTACGCGTCCCGGTCGATAGCGCCCTTCAACCGCTGTCGGACGTTGTCCTCGAAGGAGGCGTTGCACACTTCGAGGTGGACGGGTTCCTCCTCGGGCAGGAGGTGCGCGGCCAGACACTTCTCGGGGGCGGCGTAGCCGTTCGCGTTCGCGCGGAGGTGTTCGGAGTGGGCGTCGGCCCACTCGGCGGAGACGCTCTTGCCGACGCCCTTCACGCCGTGAGACGTCCGGAACCGCTCGCCGGCCTCGGCGTCGCCGCGCATGAGGAGGTCCTTCGTGACGTACACGTCGAGTCGTTCGATGGGGTCGAGTCCGAGGGCGACGTCGCCGTACACCCACACCTCGCGGACGGGGACGGGCATCGGGTCGGACTCGACGGCGTCGAGAATCGCCTCCACTCGGTCGATGGCGCGGGCGCGTTCCATACCCCCGACTCCGCCTTCGGGAGACAAACGGGTTTCGACAGGGCGAGCGAAGGGCGACCGAGAGACGAAACCCGTATTCGTTCCGGCGGGTAAGCGTGTGGTGATGGAGTGCGACAAGTGCGACCGGGACGCGGTGATGCACGCGGGGTACTCCGGGGCCCACCTCTGCGAGAACCACTTCTGCGCCTCGGTGGAGAAGCGCGTCCGCGGTCGGATTCGCAAGGACAGCCTCGTCCCGCGGGACGCGACGCCCGAGGACCCCGAACACTGGGTCATCGGCCTCTCCGGCGGGAAGGACAGCGTCGTACTCACCCACATCCTCGACGAGACGTTCGGCAAGGACCCGCGCATCGAGATGATGGCGCTGACCATCCACGAGGGAATCGAGGGCTACCGCGACGAGAGCGTCGACGCCTGCGTCGAACTCGCCGCGGACCTGCAGATGCGCCACGAACTCGTCACCTACGAGGAGGAGTTCGGCGTCCGCATGGACGACGTGGCGCGAGAGGACCCCGAGAACATGGCTCCCTGCGCGTACTGCGGCGTCTTCCGGCGGGACCTGTTGGAGAACTACGCCGAGGAGTTCGGCGCGGACAAACTGCTCACGGGCCACAACCTCGACGACGAGGCGGAGACGGCCCTGATGAACGTCCTCGAAGGCGACGTCAAGCAGATGGCCAAGCACTTCGACGCGAGTCTCGGCCCGTTCGACGAACGCAACCCCACGGACGACTTCGTCCCGCGGGCGAAACCCCTCCGCGACATCCCCGAGAAGGAAGTCGCCCTGTACGCGCACCTGAAGGACCTCCCGGCGCACATCACGGAGTGCCCGCACGCCTCCGAGGCGTTCCGCGGCGAGATTCAGGAACTGATGCTCGACCTGGAGGACCGCCACCCCGGTACCCGCCACTCCATCATGTCGGGGTACGAGGAGGTGGCGGAGATGGCCGCCGACCGCTACCGCGGCGGCGACGACGACGTGGACCTGAACGACTGCGAACGCTGCGGGTCGAAGACGGCGCGCGACGTCTGCCGGAAGTGCCGGCTACTCGAGTCGATTCGGGCCGTCTGACGGCGGTGCGTTCGCCGCCGCTCGAAGACGTGAAAAAAGACCGAAGTGGAGATACACGGTTCGAGGCGAGCGGAAACCGCCCGCGCTTCGTCTACCGGATGACGTCGAGACCGTTGTTCTTCTGTTCGGACTGGTCGCGGCCGCCGTCGGACTGCCACGACCCGTTGACCGAAGACGTGCTCTGCTGCGAACGACTCTGCCCGCTCCCGCCGGAGTCGAAGCTCGACGGCGCGCCCTCGATGCTCTGACGCGACTTGTCCGCCTGCTTCTGCGTCGAGGGGCCGAGCACCTGTGCCGACTGGACGCCCGTCATGATGGCCATGACGCGGACTTTCCCCTTGTACTCGTCCTGGATGCGAGCGCCCCAGATGACGTTCGCGGAGGCTTCGAGCCGTTCGGTGATGTTGTTCGCGATGCCCTCGGCCTCTTTCAGCGTGAGGTCGGGGCCGCCCGTAATGTGAACGAGGCCGCCGGACGCGCCGCGGTAGTCCACGTCGAGGAGCGGGTGGTTCATCGCGTCGTTCACCACCTCCTGTGTCTTGTTCTTGTCCTGCGTCTCGCCGACGAGCATCACCGCGACGCCGCCCTGGTTCATGATGGTAGACATGTCGGCGTAGTCGAGGTTGATGAGCGACGGCTGGGTGATGGTCTCGGAGATGCCCTTCACCGTCTCCGCGATGATCTGGTCCATCACGGAGAACGCCTTCCCGATGGGGAGGTTGGGCACGTAGTCGAGCAGACGGTTGTTGTCGAGGACGATGATGGAGTCCGCTTCGTTACGGAGTTTCTCCAGCCCTTCCTCGGCTTTCACCGTCCGCGCGCGCTCGACGTTGAACGGGGTCGAGACCATGCCGACGACGATGGCGCCCTGCTCTTTGGCTATCTTCGAGACGACGGGTGCCGCACCGGTCCCCGTCCCGCCGCCCATGCCGGCGGTGACGAACACGAGGTCGGCGTTGCCGAGGACCTCTTTGACGGTCCCCTGCGCCATCTCGGTGGCGCGCTCGCCCATCGACGGGTCGCCACCGGCACCGAGTCCCTGCGTGAGAGACTTGCCGACCAGAATCTTCGTGTCGGCTTCGATCATCTTCAGGTGCTGTTTGTCGGTGTTGATGGCCACCGTCTCCGCACCGTCGACGCCGATGTTGTAGAGGCGGTTGACGGTGTTGTTGCCGGCGCCGCCGGCGCCGACGATGACGATTCGGGGGTTCCCGAACTCGTCCTCGTCGCCTTTCGCCTCGGCGTCGCGCTTCTCGGCCTCGTCGCGCTCCATGGCCTCTCGGACGATATCCTGCATCGTCTTACACCTTGGCCCAGCCGCGCTTGGTAGAGGACTCGCGCCCCTCGACCTGTTGCTCGTTCAACATCTCACGCACGGCGGACCGAATCGCTTCGGACCGGTTCGGGAACTCCCCGGTTTCGACCATGCGCTCGACTTCCTCGATCTGCTGCTTCGGAATTCGTAGTGTCACACGCTCCATTGTGCATTCCCCCGGTAAGACGGCGCGCACGATTCGTGCGAGCGTCTTACACACCGAAATCGCCGGACAGAGGCGACATCACCCCCCTCCGAACGGTGTGTAAGACAACCGTCTTACGCGAGAGTTACCACAGAGCGACATGATATAAATGTAACGGCGGGTGTAAGACACTGACCGCATCTCCCGCATACGGACGCTTCGAGCGGTCAGCTTCGTTCGAGCACGTCCGCGGCCGACGTCCGACGACCGCACCCGGGGCAGAACGCCCAGTCCGAACGCACCTCGTCGCCGCACTCACAGAAGACGCGGTGCGTCGCCTTCTCGCCGCAGTTCGCGCAGTACACGTCGTCTGCGTCCAGTTCCTCGCCGCACTTCTCGCAGGACTTGTCCTGCGTATGCGCGTCCGCGGCCGCCGTCTCCTCTCGTGTCTTACGAACGGCGGACTCGCGCCGAGACTGCTCTTCGGCCGCGTTTACGGCCGTCTCGTCCGTCGACCCCTCGACGGAGATGTTGACGTTTACGTCGCGCGCCGGTGCGGGCGCGGACCGTCCGACTGCGCCGAACCGGTCCGCGAGGAGGGCGTCGACGCGTTCGGTGACGAGTTCGTCCACCCGTGACTGTAACACGTCGTCGATGGTGTCTCCCTCGCCGGCTTCGGCCGTTTCGCCGGCTTCGCTCGTTTCGTCGGCTTCGCTGGCGTCGTCCGTTTCGGTCGAACGCTCCGCTTCGTCGAGGTAGACGCGCAGTGCGTCGCGCATCACCTCGCTCTTGGAGGTGTCCAGTCCCTCCAGTCGCTCGACGAGTTCGTCGTCGGCGCGGAACGTTATCTTACTCATCACCTACATATTTTCACAGGTCTATTTTAATCTTCCCACGCGTCTGACGCTCGTGCCCCGCGATACGAATTGATAATTCTTAAACCGGGCGGTAGGCTACGATTGAGTGACCGCTCTTAGCTCAGCCTGGTAGAGCAGCCGACTGTAGATCGGCTTGCCCCCCGTTCAAATCGGGGAGAGCGGACTTTCTCACTGTCTCGACACCGGGAGATTTCGGCTTGTCCCCCGCTCCCGTGAGCGAAGCGAACGGGAGGCAGCGAGGCGAGCGAAGCGAGTCTCCCTCGCTTCAAATCGGGGAGAGCGGACTTCCTTCCCTATCTCGACTCGATTCCGTCACCGACGCCCGCCGTCGCTCCCGTGCGCGAAGAAAAATATAGAATTATCTGACTGTATCTGTCCCGGGTCAGTGTCGGACGCCGGTCTGCTGTGAGGGTCTACTTCTCGATCATCACTTCGGTCGCCTTCACGACGGCGTCCACCTCGTCGCCCGCCTCGATACCGAGTCGCTCGACCGACCCGCTGGTGATTATCGCCGTCACGGACTGGCCGTCGCCGACTTCGACGACGACTTCGGCCATCAGGCCGTCCGTCTCGACCGACTGTACCGTTCCGTGCAGGTTGTTGCGTGCGCTCAGCGCCATGCACTCCTCTACGCACGGTGACACGATAGCTGCGTCGTTAGCCGTGGTCACTCGTCGCTCGCGCGAAGGCGTCGGCGGGTCGCCGCGCGCGTTCAGTTCGCGAACGGGTCCTCGAAGTTTTGTCGGACGAAGTAGCGGATCCAGTTTCCGTACGTCCGGTCGGCCGGGTGGTCTGCGACCTGCTCGTACCGTACGACGCCGTCCTCGTCTACGACGTACGTCGCGGCGACGCCCGTCAGCCCGTGGCTCGTCCGTTCGGTTCCGCTGTACGCCTCGGCCACGTCGCCGTCCGGGTCGGCCAGCAGCTGCACGTCGAGGTCGTACCGGTCGCGCATCTCCGTCACCGGTCCGAGGGAGTCGGTGACCACGGGGAGGACGTCCACGCCGTCGTGAAACCAGAGGTCGTAGGCCACCTCCGAGAACGTCTGCAACTGTTCGGCGCAGAAACTGCACCAGTGGCCGCGGTTGACGAGGACGACGGTCGGACCCGAGTCGAGGGTGTCCGACAGCGTTCGCTCCTCGCCGTCCGTACTCTGCAGCGTGAAATCCGGGGCTTCGGTGCCTTCCATATTCATGCACTCCGTCGGACGCGGGGTTCGCGGATAACCGTACGGCGGTCCGACGGCGGGCGCACACGACGGGGAAACGCCCATCACGCCTTTCCGCGCTCCGACCCCACGCTCACCCATGCCGAGCGACGAACGCGACCTCGACCGCGCGTCGGACCGCAAGCACGAACGCGCCGAACACGTCGAGAGCATCCTCGACGAGACGGAGTCGCTCGTGCGCGACGAGCAGAAGTTCCCCGTCCGCTCCGAGGAACTCGCCGAGGAGTACGCCGACCAACCGCTCGACATGCCGAACGAGACGGAGTCGCTCGGGTCCGTGTTCGACCGCCTCGAAGACGAGGCGGAGTACGAGAACCCCGAGCAGGTTCGAGAGGCCGTCTACGGCGCGGTGACCGGTGACGCGGGCGGCGACGAGGAGTACAACGAGGAACGCGACCTCGGGGCACTCGACCGCGCGGAGGGCGACGCCCCCCGGAACGACGTGGACGGAGAGGCCATCATGGACGACGTGGCGGCGGACGACGACGCGGAACGGCGCGACCCGCCCGAGGAGCGATAGGCCGAGTCCGCCCGGTCGCCGTCCGCGAGTCACTCCACCACGCGACTGGCCGCCTCCTGAGGAATAAAGGTGATAGAACCGCGTCTTGCGGTATGGCAACGAAACTTCCTCCATCGGAGTTCTCGACGCGTCTCGACGCGATTCGCGGCCGACTGGCCGACACCGACGCGGACGCGGCCGTCTGGTTCGACGCGACCAGCATCGAGTACCTCACCGGCTTCCACCACATCCAGACCGAACGCCCCGTCGTCCTCGCCGTCACCGACGGCCGCGTGGAGATAACGGTCCCCCGTCTGGAGGTCGAACGCGTGCAGGAGAACCCCCGCATCGACGCCGTCCACCACTACTTCGACTACCCCGGCGGCGACCCCATCCGGACGGCGGCGGCGATGCTCGACGAACGCGGCGTCGACGCCGTCGTCGCCGACGCCGACGGCGCGCCGGGCGTGATGGGCTACGAGGGGCCGGCGCTCTCCGAGTTCGTCGAGGTGGAGACGCAGGCGTGGGTGACGCGCATGCGCTGGGAGAAGACGGACGCCGAGGTGGACCTGATACGCGAGTCGGCCAAGTGGGCCAACCTCGGCCACCGGTACCTCGCAGACTACACCGAGGCGGGCGCGCACCCGGCGACCGTCTCCCAACGCGCCTCGACGGAGGCGTCGCGCGCGATGCTCGACACCCTCGGCGACCGCTACTCCGTCCGCGTTCGCGGTAGCGGCCCGGTCAACGCGGGATACATCAGCGGCGAGGAGACGGCCCTCCCGCACGGCCACACGCCGAACGAACGGCTCTCGGAGGGCGACGTCATCGTCACCGGCGCGACGGCCAACGTCGACGGCTACCACTCCGAACTCGAGCGCACGATGTTCGTCGGCGACCCCTCGCCGGACGACGCCCACTACTTCGAGGTGATGCTGGAGGCGCAGACCATCGCCATCGACGCCCTCGGTCCCGGCGTCGAAATCGCCTACGTCGACGAACAGGTGAACGACTACTTCGAGGAACAGGGCGTCGCCGACCTGGCGCAACACCACGTCGGGCACAACATCGGCCTCGGCGGCCACGAACCGCCGTACATCGACACCGGGTGGGCCGACCACTGCGGGTCCGACCACACCGAGATGACCGAGGCGGACGCGACGATGGCGCCCGGGCACGTCTACACCATCGAACCCGGCCTCTACACCGAGGAGGCGGGCTACCGCCACTCCGACACCGTCGCCGTCACCGACACCGGCACGGAGATGCTGACGTTCTACCCGCGCGACCTGGAGTCGAACGTCATCAGGTAGGCCGTCCAGTAGGGTCGGTCGCCGTCTAACGTCCTGCCGGTCGTCACCGTCCCGCGCCGGCTTCACTTTCGCCGCTCCCTTCACTTTCACTCCGCCCTTGGCCGAGGTTCATACCCGCGCTCTCCCACCGGCCGGTATGTCACTCACCGCGGACACGACGCTCGTCCTCCCGGCGACGGCGCCGTTCGAGTTCTCCCTGTCGGCGGCGTTCCTCGACTGCGGTGCGCCCTGTGCGGCGGGGTCGCGCCGTCGCGACGGCGGCGTCGTCACCGGCGGGTTCGCGCCCGAACCGTTCGTCGCCACCGTCTCCGCCGACGGCCCGGACGCGGTTCGCGCGCACGTCGACTGGCTGGACGCGCCGGGCGACGGCTACGCCGTCGCGGACCACCTCGACGCCCGCCTGTCGCTCTCGGACGACCTCGGCCCGATGTACGAGACTGCGTCGGGCGACGAGGCGATGGCCGACGTCGTCGCGGACCTGTTCGGTCACCACCCGGTCCGCTTTCCGACCCCGTTCGCGGCGGCGTGCTGGGCGGCCCTCTCGCGGCGCGGGCCGCGGTCCGTCGCCGCCCGCCGCCGGGATGCGCTCGTCCGCGCTCTCGGTCGCGTCGCGGCCGTCGACGGCGCGCGCGTCTCGCTGTTTCCGACGCCCGCGATGGTCCGCAGTCGACCGGAGGCCGTCGGCGACGCCGTGGTCGACGACCGGAGCGCCGAGTCGGTGCTCGCCGCCGCCGACGCGTTCCTCTCCGCGGACCTGCGCGAACGCCCGACGGACGCGTTGCGGACTCGACTCGAAGCCGTCCCGGGGTTCGGTCCGCGGTCGGCGGCGTTCGTCACGCTCCGCGGGTTCGGCCGGCCGTCCGTCCTGCCGGCGGCCGACCCCCGACTCCGGACCGCCGTCGGCGACGCGTACGGCCTCGCCGACCCGACGGCCGAGGACGTGCGCCGACTGGCCGACCGCTACGGCGACTACCGGGGGTACTGGGCGCACTACCTCCGCGTGCGGGCGGCCCTGCGCGGCGACCGCGAGACGGCGGCGGCCGACTGAGGGCGGGCGTCCGGCATATTCAAGTCTACTTTCACCGATCCAAGCGTAGTGGCAACCTCGTTCGACCTGTTCGGAACGCTCGTCGCCGTGGACCGCCCGGCGGACCCCGCGGCGGCCGTCGGGGACGAACTCCGCGACAGAGGCGTCGCCGTCCCGGACGACTGGGCGGCCGCCTACGCGGAGACGCACGTGGAAGCGCCCGCCGGCGCCGAGGTGCCCCTCCCGGCGCACGTCTCGGCCGCCCTCCGTTCCCGCGGCGTCGACGCCCCGGCGAACGCCCCCCGCCGCGCCGTCGTCGCGGCGTTCGACCCCGCGGTTCGGACTCGTCCGGGCGCCGTCGCCGCCGTGACCGCCGCCGCCGACCGGGGGCCCGTCGGCCTCCTCTCGAACTGTTCGGTCCCCGAACTCGTCGCGCGGACGCTCATCCGCTCGGACCTCGACCGGGGCGCGTTCGACGCGACGGTGTCCAGCGTCGCCTGCGGGTGGCGCAAACCCCACCCCGAGGCGTTCGAGACGCTCGCCGGTCACCTCGCCGTCGACGCCGCGTCCCTCGTCCACGTCGGCGACGACCCGGCGACGGACGGCGGCGTCGCCGACGTGGGCGGCCGGTTCGTCGACGTGACCGAGGCGGGCCTCGACGCCGTCGCCGACGCGCTTCGACGCGGAGAGTCGCTCGGCGACCTGTCGGAGGACGGGCCGTGCCCCTGACCGCCGCCGTCGCCGTCGCCGTCGCGGCCGGACTGGACCTCGCCGTCGCGGAACCGCCGGCGCGCGTCCACCCCGTCGCCCTCCTCGGACGCCTCCTCTCGCACGCGGACCGGTCGTGGTCGCACCCGCGACTCGTCGGCGTCGCACTCGCCGGTCTCGTCCCCCTCGGGTTCGCGGGCCTCGCGGCCGGCGTCGTCGCCGCCGGCGCGACGCTCTCGCCGTGGGGCGGTGCGCTCCTCGCGGGTCTCGTCCTCTTCTCGACGACCAGCCTCCGGATGCTGCTCGACGCCGTCCGCGAGGTGACCCGCGCGGCCGAGACGGACCTCGACGCCGCCCGCGAGGCGTTGCGCGCACTCGCCGGGCGCGACGCGTCGACGCTCGACGCCGCGCACGTCCGCTCGGCGGCCGTCGAGAGCGCCGCGGAGAACCTCGCGGACGGACTGGTCGCTCCGCTCGCCGCCTTCGCCGTCTGCGCGCCCGTCTCCGTCCCCCTCGCCGCGGCGGCCGCGGCGTGGGTGAAGGGCGTGAACACGCTCGACTCGATGTTCGGCTACCGGACGAACCCGGTCGGGTGGGCGCCCGCCCGACTGGACGACGCCGTGATGTGGCTCCCGGCGCGACTGGCGGCGGCGCTCCTGGCCGTCGCCGTCGCCGAGTTCTCCCTGCCGCTCTCCCCGCGGGTTCGGACGCTCGCGCACCGCCCGCCGTCGCCGAACTCCGGGTGGCCGATGGCGACGATGGCGGCGGTGCTGCCGGCGCGACTCGTCAAGCCGGGCGTCTACGACCTCGACCCGGCCTCGGACGCGGCGGACACGCGCCTGCCGACCACCGCCGACGCGATGCAGGCCGTCCGGGTGACGAACCGGGCCGGACTGCTCGCGTTCGCCCTCGCGGGGGTGGTCGCGTGGTCCTGACCGCACTCCGCGGCGGCGTCGTCTTCCTCACCCGACTCCCCGTCGGCGGCGGCGACGCGTCGTGGGAGGCGTTCCGACGCACGCCGCTGGCGTTCACGCTCGTCGGCTACCTCGTCGGTGGCCTCGCCGCCCTCCCCCTCCTGCTCCCCCTGCCCGTTCCCTCGGCGGCCGCGCTGTATCTCGCGACGCTGTACCTCCTCACGGGCGTCACGCACGCCGACGGCCTCGCTGACGTGGGCGACGCGGCGGCCGTCCACGGCGACGCCGAGGCGCGGCGCTCGGTGCTGAAGGACTCCCAGACCGGCGTGGGCGGCGCGCTCGCACTCGGCGTCTCGCTGGTCGTCCTCGGACTGGGCGCCCTCGGCATCGCGGGGACGCTCCCCCGAACCGCGTTCGCCCTCGCGCTGGCGGCCGAAGTCGGCGCGAAGACGGGGATGGCGACGCTCGTCTGCACGGGCGAGAGCGCCCACGAGGGGATGGGGTCGGCGCTGCTCGACGTGAACGACGCGTCGAACCTGCTCCCCGTCGCCGTCGCCCTCCTCCCTCTCCTCCTCGTCGCGCCCGTCACGGGCGTCGCGGCCGTCGTCGCCGCGGCACTCGCGCCCGTCGGCGCGGCGCGACTGGTCGGTCGGTGGAGCGAGAACCACCTCGGGGGCGTCAGCGGCGACGTCCTCGGCGCGGCGAACGAACTCGGACGCGTCGCCGGCGTCCACGCGGGGGTGGTGGCGTGGACGCTCTTCTGATGTGCGGCGGCCGGGGGTCCCGCCTCGGCGGCGAGGCCGAGAAACCGCTCGTGCGCGTCTGCGGCGACCCGATGGTGGACCGCGTCGCCGCGGCGCTCGCGGCCAGTCGCGTCGAGACGGTCCACGCCGTCGTCTCCCCCGCGGCGCCCGAGACGGCGCGGCACGTCCGCGAGCGAGGCCTCTCCGTCGTCGAGACGGCCGGCGAGGGCTACGTCGCGGACCTGACCGACGCGCTCGAAGCGGTCGGGCGACCGGTCGTCACCGTCGCCGCCGACGTGCCGCACCTCGCACCGGACCACGTGGACGCGGCCGTCGACGAAGCGACGGCGGCGGCGGACGACGCCGTCTCCGTCACCGTCTGCGTCCCCGCGTCCCTGAAGCGTCGCCTCGGCGTCTCCGTGGACACGTCGTTCGAACGCGACGGCGAGGAACTCGCGCCGACCGGACTGAACGTCGTCGCCGGCGACCGCGACACCGTGCAGTTGACGTTCGACGACCGCCTCGCTGTGAACGTGAACCGACCGACGGACCTCGAACGCGCGGAGGCGCTGTGCGACTGATACTCGTCGCGGGGACGACCCGCACGGCGGAGCGAGACGGTATCAGCGCCGCCGGCGCGACGCGTGACCTCCTGCTCCACACGCCGAGCGCGGACGCCGAGATTCTGGTGTACGGCGACACCGTCCGCGCGCCGGTCACGCCCGTCAGTCCGTCCGGGTGTCCGACGCCCGCCGCCGTCACCCGCGCCGCCCGCGAACTGGTCGGCTTCGAGGTGACCGTCGTGGACGGCGGCCTCGCCCGACCGACGGGCGCGCCGACCGTCTCCGTGGGCGCGACACCCGGCCGCGACATCGCCGAGGCGGACCCGGTGCAGACCGCCCCCGGCGCGTTCGCCGCCGCCCGCGAGTACGGCCGCGCGATTCCCGACGCCGAACTCGTCGTCGGCGAGACCATCCCCGGCGGGACGACGACGGCGATGGCCGTCCTCCGCGCCCTCGGCGAGGAGTGGCCCACCTCGTCGTCGCTGCCGGAGAACCCCGTCGAACTGAAGGAACGGGTGGTTGAGGCGGCGTTCGAGTCCTCGGAGATAGCGCCGGGGCAGGCGGCGCACACGCCCGAACTCGCCGTCCGGTTCGTCGGCGACCCGGTGTTGGCCGCCGCGAGCGGACTCGTCGCGGGCGCCGTCGAATCCGGGACGGCCGTGACGCTCGGCGGCGGGACGCAGATGCTCGCCGTCGCCGCCCTCGTCCGGCACGCGGGCGTCCTCGGTCCACTCACGCTCGCGACCACCTCCTACCTCGCGGCGGACGTGCCCGAACTCCGCGACGCGACGGACGCCCACGACGTGGCCCTCGTCGTCACCGACCCCGGCTTCGACGACGCAGGCCCGCTCTCGGCGTTCGCCGACGGCGTCGCCAAGGAGGGGGCGGCGATGGGCGGCGCACTCCACCTCGCCGACCGGGCGGGGTCGCTGGCGGACGTGACGGAGGGAACGCTTGATGTGCTCTCCCGACTCCGAGGAGACTATGGACCCTGACGCCGTCGCGGAGGTGTCGCGCGTCCCGCACGGCAGTTCCGACGACGTGAACCTCGTGGACTTCAGCGCCAACACGAACCCCGAACGCCCGCCTGGCGCGGCGTGTGCGTACGAGTCGGCGTTCGCCGCCGCCGGCCGCTACCCGCCCGACGACTACACCGACTTCCGCGTCGCCGCCGGCGAGTACGTCGACTGCGACCCCCACCACGTCACGCCGACGGCGGGCGGGATGGCCGCCCTCCGCCTCGCGTTCGGCGTCACCGTCGGCCCGGGCGACGACGTCCTCCTCCCCGAACCGAGTTTCGGCGAGTACGACCGCGAGGTCAGACTGCAGGGCGCGACGCCCGTCGCCGTCGCCCACGACGAACTACTGGCGACGGACCCCGCCGACTACGCCGCCGTCGTCGTCTGCAACCCGAACAACCCGACGGGCGAGGCGTCCGACCCCGACGAACTCCGCGCGTACCTCGCGGACTGCCGCGCCGCGGACACCGTCCTCGTCGCCGACGAGGCGTTCCTCGACTTCACCGACTACCCGAGTCTCGCGGGCGAACCCGGCGTCGTCGTCGCCCGGTCGCTGACGAAGATGTTCGGGCTCCCGGGCCTCCGCGCGGGGTTCGCCGTCGCCACCGGCGAACTCGCGGACAGACTGGACGCCGCGCGGCCGCCGTGGGGGCTCTCGACGCCCGCCGCGGACGTGGGCGCCCACTGCATGCGCCAGTCCGAGTTCGTGGCGGAGACGAAGGCGCGCGTCCGGCGGGAACGCGAACGGATGCGCGACCGACTCTCGGCCGGGTTCGAGGTGTTCCCGTCGGACGCGCCGTTCCTCCTCCTCGGCGTGACCGGCGAGGGGGCGGCCGGCGACGCGGACGCCCTCCTCCGTCACGCCCGCGAACGCGGGTTCGCCCTCCGCGACGCGCGCACGTTCGAGACGCTCGACTCGCACGTCCGGGTGGCCGTCCGCCGCCCCGACGAGAACGACGACCTGGTGGAGGCGCTCCTGTCGTTCCCGTGACCGACCCCGTCTTCGAGTCGACCGTCCGCGACGGCGTCCTGCGACTCGCCCGCCCGGAGACGCGGTGGCTCTCGACGGGTCACGCCGGCGGCGCGTCGGTCGGACCCGTCGCGTACAACGTGAGCGTCCCCGAGGGCTGGGACGAGATGGACGTGGACGGCTACGTCGAACGCCGCCTCGACGCCGCGGGATTCGACGAACGGGGCCCGACCCTCCTCACGGGCGTCTCGATGCGGCACGCCCGCCGCGCCCGCCTCGGCCCCGTCGAAGCCGTCGTCACCGCCGGCGTGTCGAACCCCGCGGCGCTTCCGGTGGCCGAGTCCGCGCGGGACGCGCCGGTCCGCGCCGTCGACCCGACCGACGACGGTCCCGACGCGACCGAGGATGGCCCGCACGCGGGGACGGTGAACGTGTTCGTCGGCACGACGCGCGCCCTCGACGCGGGCGCACTCGCCAACCTCGTCGCCGTCGCCGCGGAGGCGAAGGCGGCGACCCTCCTCTCGCGGACGGGCTTTCCGGGGACGACGACGGACGCCGTCGTCGCCGCCTGCGACCCGGCGGGCGAGGCGACGCCGTACTCCGGAAGCGCCACGGAGGTCGGGTCGGCGGTCCGCGCGTGCGTCCGCGACGCCCTCTGCGCGTCGCTCGACGCCCGCTACGGAGCGTCGGACGACGCGGTTCCGGACTCCGTCGCCGACGCCGCGCACGGCGTCGTCACCGACGACAGCGCGGCCGTCTCGATTCTCACCGACGAGAACGACGGCGAAGCGCTTTAGCGGCGACGCGACGAGGGGCGGACGATGACCGACGCACCGGTGCCGGCCGACCTGCCCGGCGTCGTCCTCGCCGGGACGGCCTCCGGCGTGGGCAAGACCGTCGCCACGCTCGCGGTCTGTCGCGCCCTCGAACGCGAGGGGCGCACGCCCGTCGCGGCGAAGGCCGGCCCCGACTTCATCGACCCCAGTCACCACGCCGCGACTCTGGAGACGCCGTCGCGCACGCTCGACCCGTGGTTGGCCGACGACGACGGCCTGAAGCGGACGTACGCCCGCGGCGCGCGCGACGGCGACGTCTGCGTCGTCGAGGGGATGATGGGGCTGTACGACGGCGACGTGAGCACCGCCGCCGTCGCCGCGAAACTCGACCTGCCGGTGGTCCTCGTCGTCGACGCCGCCGCCGGGATGGAGAGCGTCGCGGCGACGGCGCTGGGGTTCCGCGCCTACGCCGACCGGATGGACTACGACGTCGACGTGGCGGGCCTCCTCGCCGCCCGCGCCCGCGGCGGCAGGCACGAACAGGGCATCGCGGACGCCATCCCGGTCGAGATGCACTACGTCGGCCGGACGCCGCCGCTGGACGGCCTCGAAGTTCCGGAGCGACACCTCGGCCTCCACGGCGGCGACGAGGCCCCGGTGGACGAGGACGCCCTCGACGCGGCGGCGCGACACGTCGACACCGCCGAACTCCTTCGCCTCGCCCGCCGGCCGCGCGTGGACGCGCCGCCGGACCGCCCCGCCGACCCGACGGACGTCACCGTCGCCGTCGCCACCGACGACGCCTTCAAGTTCGTCTACCCGTCGGTCCGCGAACGCCTCGCCGCGCGGGCGACGGTCGAACCGTTCGCCCCCGTCGCGGGCGACGACCTGCCCGACTGCGACGCCGTCTACCTCCCCGGCGGCTACCCCGAACGCCACGCCGCCGCCATCGCCGACGCGCCCGCCCTCTCGTCCATCGCCGACCGGGCGGCCGAGGGCCTGCCGGTGGTCGGCGAGTGCGGCGGCACGATGGTCCTCGGCGAGACGCTGACGACGGCCGACGGCGACGACCACGAGATGGCGGGCGTCCTCCCCGTCTCGACGACCCTCACGGACCGGCCCGTCGCCCTCGACCACGTGGGACTCCGCGCCCGCCGGGACTCGCCGGTCGCATCCGCGGGGGAGACGGTCCGCGGCCACGAGTTCCACTACTCGGCGGCGACGGCCGCCCCCGACGCCCGCTACGCGTTCGAGGTGGTCCGCGGCGCGGGCGTCGACGGCGCGAACGACGGCCTCCTCGAACATCGGACGGTCGGCACCTACGCGCACTTCCACGCCGAGTCCGGCGCGTTCGACGCGTTCGTCGAGTCGGCGCGGCGGTAGTCGGTCCGTCCGGCGGTCGCTCGCTCTTGTCGCCGCTAGTTCGACTCGCCGGCGCGTTCGACCGCGAACTCGTACGCCGTCCCGTCGATGCGGAGTCGCCGCGTCGTCGACTCGTGCCCCACGACGCCGTCGGCGGCGTGGTCGTCCGTCCGGAGGACGACGCGTTCGACGCCGGACTCGAAGAACGGCACCGTGTTCCGTATCCCGCGCAGGCCGCCGGCGAACCCGCCCGACTGCATCACCTGTTCGACCAGTCGGACCGTCTCCGCGGCGTCGACGCGCGTCGCCGTCACCGTCGCGTCGGGCGGGTGTTCGTCGTCGCCGTACCGCGGCGACGTGACCGTCACCGTCGCCCCGTCGCGTTCGGCCGTCACGTCGGCCGTCGGTTCGACCGACGCGGGGGCGGCGTCTATCTCGACCAGTGCGGCGGTGGCGTCCGTCTCGTCGCCGTAGCCGGCGACCATCGCGTACCGGCCGCCGCCGAGGTGCCCCGCGTCGAGGCCCTCGTCGTCGCACGGGACGGCGGCCCCGTGGAACGCCCGGAGCGGGAACGACTTCGTCGCCCCCGGCGGGAGGACGCGGCAGTCGGAGGTGTGAATTCGCGGCGCGACGTGGAACCACTCGCCGTCGTGCAGTTTGTACAGGTTCCAGTGGCCGCACTCGACGCGCCCCCGCGAGTGGTTCACGAACTCGAAGTCGACCCGTCCGGGGAGCGAGATGCGCTCCGCGCTCGGCCGGACGTACGTCGTCGTCGCCGCGTCCGCCTCGTGGAACCACCCGACGGACTCTCGGAGGGGCGGGACGGACGCGCCCGCGAACCGCGACTCGCCCTCGGGGCCGGGCGACTCGGCGTCCCAGACGGTCAGGCCGAACCCGCCGTCGCGCCACGAGAAGTCGTACCGACCGGTCGGGCGGCCGTACCGCGTCCCCTCGGGGCGGCCCAACAGAACGTACTCGCCGCGAATCCACTCCCTCGGACCGAGGCGGAGACGTTCCGGGAGCCACACCTCCCGCTTCGGCGCGGCGAGTCGCCACGTCCCGTCGTCGGCGAGTTCGTAGTCGGGCACCCGGCGGACGACGTCGTGGTCCGCCGTCGGCGCCAGTACGAGGTCCGTCCGGTAGCCCGCGTCGCGGAGCGACTCGTCGTCGCTGCCCCGCGGCCCGCGGCCGATGCTCCCGCCGCGGCCGAACGGCGGCGTCTCGTCCAGTCGAAACGTGTTGCCGACGTCGCTCGCGTTCCGCAGGAGGAAGACGAGGCACGCGGGGTGGTCGGGCGTCGCCGTCGCTCTCGTGGGACGCCGACGAACCGGTCCGGTTCGACAGCGTCTGAGAACTCGTCGCCTTCTTGTCCGCCCGCGCGAAGCGTCACCCATGAGCGACGGCACGAGCGACGAGCGACCCGACTCGCCCGCGGAGACGCGACGGAACACGCCCGGCGGCGGCGTCTCGCCCGCGGCGGCCGACATCGAACCCGCCGCGCCCGACGAGTTCGGTCTCGTGCAGGCGTGGTGGGGCGACGGCAAGGGCAAGACCACCGCCGCGCTGGGGATGGCGTTCCGCGCCGCGGGCCACGGCTACCGCGTCCACCTCCTCCAGTTCATGAAGGGCGGGGCCGACTCCGTCGAGGACGTGCGCGGCGAGTACAACGCCATCGCGGCCCTCCCCGGCATCTCCCACGAGAACACCGGTCACTACGGCTGGAAGGGCCTCATGGACGGCTCCGACGACGACGAACACGCGGCGAAGGCGCGCGCGGCGTTCGAGCGGACGACGGAACTGGTCGACGCCGCGGGCGAGGCGGACCTGACGGCACCGCTCCCCCTCGACGGCCCGCCGGAAGACGGCGTCCACATGCTGGTGCTGGACGAGGTGCTGTACGCCGTCGAGATGGGGCTGGTAGCCGAGGACGAACTCCTCGAACTGGTCGAATCGAAACCCGCCGACCTCGAACTCGTGCTGACCGGCGGCCACGAGGAGCCGACGTTCCTCCTCGACGCGGCCGACCTGGTGACCGAGGTGCGGAAGGTCAAGCACCCGTTCGACGCCGGGACGCGGGCGCGGAAGGGAACCGAGTACTGATGGGCGACGGCGCGTCCGGTTCGGAACGCGACGGAGACGAGGACGGCGACGCCGGCGGCGCGCGGACGCTCCTCGTCGCGGGCACGGCGAGTCACGTCGGCAAGAGCACCGTCGCTGCCGGCCTCTGCCGACTGCTCGCCGACCGGGGGGTGAGCGTCGCGCCGTTCAAGGCGCAGAACATGAGCAACAACGCCCGCGCGGTGCCCGTCGCGCCGGCCGTCGCCGGCGGCGGTCGTTCGGACCCGGACACGGACGCGGACGCCGCCGACACCGCGCGCACCGGCGACGCGTTCGGCGAAATCGGCGTCTCCCAGTACGCGCAGGCCCGCGCCGCCCGCGTGACGCCGACGACGGACCACAACCCGGTCCTCCTGAAACCCCGCGGCGAGGGGGAGTCGCAGTTGGTCGTGAACGGCCGCCCCACCGGGAACCACGCCGCGAGCGACTACTACGAGGCTGGCTGGCACCGCGCCCGCGACGCCGCCGCGGCGGCCCACGCGCGACTCGCCGAGCGACACGACGTGGTCGTCGCCGAGGGCGCGGGGTCCATCGCGGAGATAAACCTCCACGACCGCGACCTGGCGAACGTCGAGACGGCGCGCTTCGCCGACGCCGACGTGATTCTCGTCGCCGACATCGACCGCGGCGGCGCGTTCGCCTCGCTGGTCGGCACGCTCGAACTCGTCCCCGAGGACGTGCGCGAACGCGTCGTCGGCGCGGTGGTGACGAAGTTCCGCGGCGACGAGTCGATTCTGACGCCCGGCCTCGACGCGTTCGCGGACCGGACGGGCGTCCCCGTCCTCGGCGTCCTTCCGTACGACGACCCCGGACTCCCCGAGGAGGACAGCGTCGCCCTCCCGACGGCGGGCGAACGGGCCGTCGCGGGGACCTCCGGAGACGCGTCCGGCGGCGGGGGCGGGACCGACGCCACAGTCACCGTCGCCGTCCCGCGCCTCCCCCGCGTCTCGAACGCGACGGACCTCGAACCGCTGGCGGCCGAACCCGGCGTCCGCGTCGCGTACGTTCCGCTCGACGCCGACCTCGCGGACGCCGACGCCGTCGTCCTCCCGGGGTCGAAGAACACCGCCGACGACCTGCGCGCCTGCCGCGAGGCGGGCCTGCACGACCGACTCAGCGCCTTTTCGGGGCCGGTCGTCGGCCTCTGCGGCGGCTACCAACTGCTCGGCGAACGCCTCCTGAACGTCGGCGCGGAGAGCGTCCGCGGGGGCGGCGAACGCCCCGGCTTCGGCCTGCTCCCGGTCGAGACGACGTTCGCCGAGGACAAGCGCGTCGCGCCCGTGGCGTGGCGGTTCGACGGCGTCGGACCGTTCGCCGGGTTCGAGGGCCGCGTCTCGGGCTACGAGATTCACACGGGCCGGACGCGCGTCGTCGAGACGGCGAAGAACGGAGAGGAATCGGGGCTCACGACGCCGTTCGCCGCCGACGGCCGCGACGGCGCGTCGCTCGGCGTCGCCCGCGGCCGCGTCGTCGGGACGTACCTGCACGGCCTGTTCGAGAACGACGGCGTCAGGGACGCCTTCTGCGACCACCTGTTCGACGCCGCGGACTCACCGCGTCCCGAACGAGGCGGCGACGACGACTCGCCGTACGACCGCGCGGCCGCCCTCGTCGCCCGCCTCGACCTCGGACCGGTCGGCCTCGGCGACGGTTGAGGCGCGTCGGCTCAGAGCTTCGACTCGCACTGGCCGCTGGGACACCGCCCCTCGGCGTGCGCCTCGAACTCCGCCTCGAAGGCGGTCATCGCCGTCTCGACGGTCCGCGCCGCGCTCCGGCCGAAGTCGCAGGTGCTCGTCGTCCGCATCGTCCGCGTCAACTCGCGGACCACGTCGTCGTCGTAGTCGCCCGCGTAGATGTCGCGGAGCAGGTCGGTCAGCTGTTTCGTCCCCTCGCGACAGGGGACGCACCGCCCGCAGTTCTCCTCGGAGGCGAACCGGGCGCGCGACCCGACGGTGGCCAGCGCGCACCGGTCGTCGCCGAACAGTTCGACCACGCCCTCGGTGCCGAGGTTCGCGCCGTCGAGTGCGGGCGCGGACACCGCGTGGTCCAGTCGGCGCGTGACGCCGCCGAACTGCCCGCCGACGATGGCCATCTTCGTCGTCTCGCGGTCGACGGCCGCCGCCGCGGTTCGGAGCGACGCGCCCGTGGGGAGTTCGACCGTCGCGGGCGCGTCCACCTCGCCGGTGACGGTGAGGAGGCGCGTCCCCGGGTCCGCGTCGTCGCCGTCGAAGTTCTCGGGGCGGAGCAGGGCCTCGCGAACCTGCAGGAGCGTCCGGGGGGTGTGAATCACGGTCGGCCGGCCGTGCAGACCGTGCGTCTCCGGTCCCGGCGGGCGGAGGCGCGCCTCCAGTCGGTCGTTGCCCTCCAGCGACTCCAGCGCCATCGTCGGTTCGCCCGCGATGTAGCGGTCGGGACCGACGGACATCTGGGGCGCCTCGCCGTGCTCGTCGCGGTAGCGCGAGACGGCCGCCGAGAGCCGTTCGGTCGCCAGCGACTCCTCGCCGGCGTAGACGACGACGTCCTCGGCGTCCAGCAGGTGGCCGACGGCCATCGCGGCGTCCACGACGCCGCCGGCGTCGCCCTCGGTGAGCGTCCGGTCCGTCCGGTTTCGCTCGTCGGCGTCGTTGGCGTTCACCACCAGCACGCTGTCGCCCTCCGCCTCGCGGGCCGTCTCCCAACCGCCGGCGACCGGTTCGTCCGCGCGCGCGTCGCCCCGGCCGCGGCCGAGGAGGCCGAGGCGTCGCATCGCCGTCCGCGCCCCCTCGGGGTCGTCGCGCACCGTCTCTCGGAGCGACTCGGCGGGCGGGTCGGCCGGGTCGGCCCAGCCACACCGTCGGAGGGCGCGCCGCCGGCCGACGCTCAGCGGCCCGTCCTCGGGCGTCGGCAACGCCGACCCGTCTCCGTGGTCGGCCGCCGCGACGAACGCGTCCGCGCCGTCCGCGGCGGTGCCGTCCTCCGCGGCGGCGACGGCGTCCGCCACGGCGTCCGGCGACGGCCGGGCGTGGAACGCCGTCCCCTCCGCCGTCGTCACCAGCAGTAGCGGTTCGAGTGCCTCTGCGCCCGTCGGTCCGGTCTCACGAACGGTCGTCGTCTCGGCGGCCTCCCGCGCGGCCTCGGCGACGGCGCTCGCGTCGGCGCGGTGCGTCGACCCCGCGGCGACCCGAACGACCGGTCCGTCCGGCGCGTCCTGCGAAACTGTCATGCCAAAACGATACAGGGGGTCGATAGGAAAGGCTTGTTACGGCCGTCTGACGTGTTGTGTTTCACGCGGCGCGCGGTCACCGCGGTCGGTCGTCGGTCGCCGTCGCTCAGAACGGCGGCTCCGCCTCCTCGTCGTCGTCGCCGCGGGCGACGAGGTAGACGGCGACGAACGCGAGGGCCGCGAGTGCGAGCATCAGCAGCCCGATGCTGCGGCCGCCGTCGGTGGCCTCCTCGACCGGGTCGTCGTCGTCCTCGATGGGGATGCGAACGGGTCCGCTGTCCTCGGAGTCGGCGTCGCTGTCGGTTGCCATGTCCGGAGGTTGGTCGGTCGGAGACAAAGGCGTTCGGGCGGCCGATTCGTCGGACTGACCGACCGTCTCCGCGACCGAACGTTTAACCGGCGGAACCGCGACGCGCGAGTATGGTCGAAGCGTTCGCCGTCGCCAGTGGGAAGGGCGGCACCGGGAAGACGACGAGCACGCTTGCGCTGGGGATGGCGCTCGCGGAGACGTACGACGTGACCGTCATCGACGCCGACACGGGGATGGCGAACCTCCTGTTTCACACCGGCCTCGACGACGCGGCCGTGACGCTCCACGACCTCCTGGTCGAGGACAGAGACGCCCGCGTCGAAGACGCCGTCTACGACCGCTTCGGGATGTCGGTCGTCCCCTGCGGCACGAGTCTGGCGGCGTTCGAGGCGGCCGACCCGGCCCGCCTCCGCGAGGTGGTCGCCGAACTCGCCGCCGACACGGACGTCCTCCTCCTGGACTCGCCCGCCGCCCTCGGGTCGAAGAGCGCCGTCCTCCCCGTCGTCCTCGCCGACCGAGTGGTGGTCGTCCTCCAACCCACCGTCCCCTCCCTGTCGGACGGGCTGAAGGTGCAGGAGTACGCCCGCTCCTACGGCACCGAGACGGCGGGCGTCCTGTTCAACCGCGTCCGCCCCGACGAGGACACCGAGCGAATCGCCGACCAGGCGGCGCGCTACTTCGGCGGGACGACGCTGGCGTCGGTCCCCGAGAGCGACGCCGTCCGCGCGGCGCGGCGGGCGGGCGAACCGCTCCTCGCCCACGCGCCCGACGGCCCGGCGGCCGACGCGTTCCACGAGGCGGCGGCGCGTCTCGACGTGCGCGACGGCGACGCCGCGGGCGTGGCGGACCGCTTCAGGAGCGCCGTCCTCCCCGACCGGGTGTGACCGTGCGGTCCGACGCCCCGTTCCGGATACCCGCCGGCGACCTCCTGCGCTCCCGCGTGGTGAGCGACGCGAGCGAGACGCTCGCGGCCGTGCTGGACCGCGAACTCACCGGCTACGCCGTCTTCGAACCGCAGGGGTCGCTCCTCGGCGGCGGCGACGACGCCACCGTCCTCACGTTCGAGGAGGGGATTCCCGTCCTCGCGTACGACGCCGCGACGGACCGGGGCGGTCCCGACGCCCTCGACGCTCTCGACGCCGCGGGACCGTATCGGGTGGAACTGTACGAACTCGCGGCCGGCGACGTCGCCGCCGCCCACCGCGACGAGACGTGCCGCGTCCCGCCCGCGCGCCCGGCCGACCGGGTGGCCGCCGACGCCGAACTCGCCGACCGGACGCGCGCGGCGGCGCCCGACCACCGACGGGCGGACGAACGGAGTTCCGTCGAGGAGTTTCTCGCCGACGCGGACCGCATCGACGCCATCAGGGAGGAGGCGCGGCGCGAGGCGCAGTCGCGCGCCGCGGAGTGGGGGCTGACCGACCAACTCGACGACGGCTGACGCCGTCGGATTATATAAACGGAGGGCGGTCGAAGGGGGGTGTGTGACCGTTCTCGAACTCGTCCCGTTGCACACTCCCGCCGACTTCGCCGACTGGTTTCGACCCGGTGCGGACTACGTCGTCCGCGTGGCCGACGGGATGGGCTTTCCGACGGGCGACCTGCCCGCTCTCGCCGACGAGGCGGAGGCGGCGATGCGCGCGAACCGGACCGGCCGCGACGTGGCCGTCGAAGTCGCCCGCACCATCGTCGCCGACTTGCTCGCCGACGCGGCGTACGGGCCGCCGTTTCTGGAGTGGACGCCGCTGTGGTACGAACTGTCGCTGACCGGCCCGACGTACTACGCGGGGTGGCGACTCCGCCGCGTCGCCCGCAAGTACGCCGACACGCTCGACCACGTCTCGGTCCCGCGGTTCAGCCGACCGCGGGACGTTCTCTACGAGGGCCGGCCGGCCATCCACCGCGTGTCGGGGTTCGCCGACACGTTCGCGTTCGCCGACGCCATCACCCACCTGGAGTGGTTCGACTACGTCGCCACCGAGTGCGGCCTGCCGGTGCCGCCCGAACTGGTCGCGCGGACGCGCGAGGAGACGGTCGCCTACTACGTCGGCGAGAAGGAGATGGAGGACCTGACGCCGACGGTGCGGCGGTTCCAGCACCTGCTGTTCACCGACGACGTGTGGGCGCGCGAGGTGAACCGCCGGTACGACATCGACAGCGCCCTGTTCAGGCTGTGGGAGCGAATCTGCACCCGCGAGCGCCGCCGGTTCGACCCGCGAGGGTAGGGAGGCCGACCGCTCAGTCGTCTCCGAGCGTCAACGACGCGAGGACGAACAGCAGTCCGCTGGAGACGACGACCCCCTGCACGACGGCCGCCGACAGGAAGGAGGTGTCGAACAGTCGGTAGACGAGGCCCTCACAGACCGCGCCGACGCCGATGAACACGAAGCCGACCGAGACGTAGCGCATCGGGTCGCTCCCGGTCCGCCGGTAGCCGTGGTACGCGAGGTACGCGACGGCGAGGCTGAGGACGAGCGTGACCAGTTTGACGACGAGAAACGGCGCCTCGATCATGTGCTGTCACGGATGTTCTTCCAGAGGGCGCTGAAGTTGTCCGCGAGTTCGTCGCGCTTCTCGACGGACAGCGCGAGTTCGCCGTCGGAGAGTCGGACGTGGAGTTCTTCGAGCGTCGTCTCGAACTGCCGCCTGTGCGCGCCGTCGGACCCGACCGTCGACCGTTCCTCGATGAGGTCGTGGTCCTGTAGCGCGGCGACGCGGCGATACACCGTCGCGAGCGACGCGTCGCAGGCGTCGCTGAGGTCCTTCGCCGTCCGCGGTTCCTCGTCGGCCGCCAGCAGGATGCGCCGCGAGTAGTCGTCCGCGAGGAGGTCGAAGAGGGTCGCCGCGCTCTCGGGGTCGCCACGCGTCATGCCCCCGCGTTGCGGCGCCGCCGTCAAAGGCGCGACGGTTCGGTTCGTCTGCGACCGGTCGTCGACGCCTCGCCACACGTCGCGCGAGTGAGGCCGTCTTCGCGGGTTTTGTCCGAGCGTGCAAAGAGACGGGCCGTTTTCCCCTCCGGACGGCGACGTGGCGGACATGGACGGTTTCCGAAAACGCCTCGCGAAGTCGGTGACGGCCGCCGTCGGCTCGTTCGTCCTCTTCGGCGTCGTCACGGACCTGATTCCGACCCCGCTCTACATCCGACAGGTGCCGCGGACCGAACTCGACTACCTGTTCCTCGTTCTCACCGCCGCCTTCCTCGGCCTCTACGTGTTCCAGCGAACGCCGGACCGGCGAAGCGACGACGGCACGGCGACGACGGGCGCAGTCGTCGGGTTCCTCGCGTTCGGCTGTCCCATCTGCAACGCGTTCCTGCTCGCCCTCTTCAGCAGTTCCGCGCTGATGACGTACCTCGACCCGCTCCGTCCGGTTCTGGGGGTGCTCAGCATCGCCCTGTTCGGAGGACTGCTCTACAGTCGGTCTCAGCGCGCGTGCGACTCCTGTGCGGACGCCGAGCCGACGGGGTCGACGTCCGACTGAGATGCCCGGCGCAGATTCGCCGGTCGATTCGGCGACCGGCGCGGGTTCGGCCGTCGGCGTCGATTCGGCAGATGACGCCGATTCAGCAGACGACCCGGAGTCGAGCGGTCGGTGGTCGCTCCTCGGCGTCGGCGGCGTCGTGAGCCTCTGCTGTCTGTTCGCCGCACCGGCGGCGACCGGGGCGGCGGCCGGCACCGTCGCGGGCGGCGCGACGGCGGCCCTCGGCGGCGGACTCGTCCGGATTCTCGTCTCCGCCGCGGCGGTCGGCTGTCTGGGCGTCGTGCTCCGACTCCGCGCCGACTCTCCGGCCTGTAGCGACTCGACGGACTGCGACGCGTAGCGCTCGACCGCTCCGCCTCGCTACCGGCGGCGCGATGCCGTCGGTCACTCGTCGCGTGCGCCCGATGGGACCGCGCAGCGACGCGGGTCGCCCGCGCGGGCGAGGTAGCCGAGGAGGAGGAGGAGTCCGCCCGCGCGCAGGAGGTTGCCGTGGAAGGGGAGCGCCGCCACCGCCCCCGCGAACCCGAGCAGTCCCAGCACGCCGGCACCGCAACTCGCACACCCCGAGGCGAGGAGCCCCGGAACGGCGCTCGACAGCCCGCTCGTTCCGGAGAGTCCGACCGCGCCGACCCGCCCCGCGACGTTCGTGACCGCGACGCCGGTCACGACGGCATACGAGACGACCAGCCCGAGACCGACCGGTCCGACCGTCGCGTAGGTGTTCGCCGTGAGGGCGACCAGCGCGTCGTCGAGGTAGCCGACGCCGGCACCGAGCATCTGAGCCGAGTAGGCGGGGAACGCGCTCAGCACGAGGAGCGCGTACGTCCCGGCGGCGACGCCCGCGAAGCAGAGGCTCCGGGACGTGGCGGTGAACGGGTAGACGAACGCCGCGCGAAGTCGGTCGGCGTGTCGGTCGAGAGCCCCGTCGCTCACGCGTTCTGCACCCGGGTTATCGCCTCGTCGAAGCGGTCGAACGGCTGTGCGCCGGTTATCTTCCCGGCGACGTCCTCCTCCCGGTTGTACAGCACGAACGCCGGCGTCCCGCGAATATCGAACCGAGACGCTCGCTCCACGTCCTCCCGTATCGACGACTCGATTTCGCTCCGGCGCTCCCGCATGCAGTCGTCGACGGCGTTCGCGTCGACGCCCTCGACGCCGCGCGTGACGTCGAGGAGGTTGTCTCTCGACGCCCAGCCGGAGTTCTCCGACCCCTGCTCGTCGAACAGTGTGGCGTGCCACCGCCAGTACGCCCGGGGTCGCTCCGCCCGCACCTGCCGCCAGACGCACCGGTCCACGACCGCCGCGGTCATCGACGACTTCCCGAGGTACGGGTACTGGACGAAGACCAGCCGAACCGTCCCCGACTGCACGTGCGTCTCGACGAGTTTCGGGAGCGTGTTCCGCTCGAACCGACGGCAGAACGGGCACTGGTAGTCGCTCCAGTAGTAGACGTCGACCGGCGCGTCCATCGACCCCGCGACGGGGTGCCCTCGCAGGTCGACGCCGGCGTCGGTCGTGTTCGAACTGCGGTGAAACGCCGCTTCGGGGAGGTCGGCCGACTCCGTCTCTCGCTGGGATGCGCCGTAGACGATGCCACCGCCGGCGACGACGGTACCGACGCCCGCGAGCAGAGCGCGACGGGTCGTCGGCGATTCGGGGAGGTCCATGTCTTCCGCTGGACGGACCGCACGTAAACCGGTCCCGGCGTTGTTCCGACTCTGCAAACTCGCGACTCACCGGCGGACGGCGGCGCGGTCCGTTCGGTCAGTACGACTCGCGCAGCACCTGTTCCGGCCGGACTCGTTCCCCGTCGCGTCGGATTCGCTCGTGCTGTGCCGTTCGCCCTCCGGCGGCGAGTAACGTGGGGCTCAGGTGTGACCCGACGCTCCGCCGCCGCGACGGAGGCCGAACCGACGGCCACGGGCGTCGCGGTATCGGACGAATACCGTCGGTAAGGTGTCGTTGCGTCAGCGTCTTCGGAACAATACTCTTGGCACGGACACCGTAGATTGCAGTCAAGTGGTTGACATGGAACGAGAAGACGCGTGGGAGACGCTCGTCCGCGCTCTCGACGACGTGAGCCGACGACGCCTGCTGGTCGCACTGTTGGAACGCTCCGCTTCGGACGATGCCGTGCGCGTCCCCGAGGACGTCCACCGCGGTGACCGGGAGTTGGAGGCGCTGAAGTTCGACCTCTATCACGTCCACCTCCCCCTCTTAGAGAGTGCCGACTACGTCCGGTGGGACAGGGAGACGCACGAGGTCGAACGCGGCGACGCGTTCGACGAGATTCGCCCGGTGCTCCGGGTGTTGCACGACAACCGGGACGATTTCCCCGACGGCTGGGTGTGAGTCGGTTCGGTCGGAGCCGGCGCCGTCTCACCGAAGGTGCGTCGAGAGAACCGCGGCGAGCGACTCGCACTTGACGGGTTTCAGCAGGTACTCGTCGACGCAGTCCTCGTTCAGTCCGCCGTCGGGGCGGGACGCGCTCAGGACGACGACGGCCCCCGAGAACGTCGTCTCGTGCAGTCTGTCGACCACCTCGTCGCCGGTGAGTTTCGGCATGTCGCGGTCCAGCACGACGACGTCGACGGCGGCGTCGAGGCTCGCGACCGCCTCTCGCCCGTCCGCGGCCTCGCGGACGGTCCAGTCCGTCCGCTGGGTCAGCCAGTACGCGAACGACTCGCGCAGGACGCCGTTGTCGTCCGCGAGGAGGACGGTAGCGGGTGCCGCGTGCGGTCCGCTCGCCATCGGGTTCGGTTTCGAGGTCACCGGTCGGTCACGCGACCCCAGAAGTTACGACGTATCGCCGCACCGGTCCCGAGACCGAACGCTCGTCTCCGACTCGCCGACGACCGCGGAGTCGGTGGCTACGCACGCGAACGACCCCCTCCACGCGCTGTCGGCCGCCGGTCGCGCCCTCGGTGGGAGTGACCGGGGCCTCGACCGACTCAGCGGGGACGATAGCTGTCTCAATCACGTACGGGACCACTCACTCTGACCGGATAGAGACGGGGACGGATATGTCCGCGTTTTAAATACCCTTCTCGGGTTCGTCGTCGGGCGGCGTGGTCGCGAGTGCGTTCCCGACCAGCCTGTGATGCGCGCGGCGCAGCAACTGGCCGGCGGACTGCTTCGCGATGCCGAGTTCGTCGGCCACGTCTTCGAGGGTGGCCCGTCGGGGCGTCTCGAAGTAGCCCGCCCGCCAGGCCGTCGTGAGCGCGTCGGCCTGCTTCTCCGTGAGTCCGAACTGCGAGCCCTGGTGTCCCTCCGTCTCGTCGAACAGTTGCTTCAGTTCGAACTCGATGCCGTTCGCCTGGCAGTACTCGTTGAAGTCCTGCAGGCTGTGATAGTTCTCGAACCGGACCCGGAGCGACCACCCGTCGCGTCGCCCCGTCGCCTCCAGGATGACCGCGTTGACCTCCCTGTAGACGAAGAGGATGGCCTCCGTCTGCTCGGTCCACTCGCCCCTGAACAGCCCCGCGTCCTCGAACGTGTCCAGTCGGCGCACGTTCTGTATCGACGGGTCTTCGTCGACGGCGCGTTCGAACGCCGCGAGGTCGCAGTCCGAGACCCAGAAGTACGGCGTCAGCGTCGTCCGCATCGACACGACGCGTTCGACCTCGATGACCGCGTCGGGAACGGACTGCAGCGTCGCCGTCAGCGGGAACATCTCCGCCGTGACGTGGAACTTTCCGATGATGGTCATTGGGAACTCCAGTACCGTAGAGCACTGCGATACGCGGTAAATACGTTCGTACTCGCGGTCGCCCCGAGTCACACCGCCCGGACGACCACCGTCGCGTTCGTTCGCTCGTCGGGTGCGACGACGGCGAGGTCGAACGCCGCGGCGACGACGGCCGTCTCGTTGCCGCGTCGTTGCACCACCACGCCGTCCCGGACCGTACAGTCCCCGAACGCTCTCCCCCGGCCCCCGGGGCAGTTGCGTGCGGCCCACCCCGTCGCCTCGCTCCCGTTGTACGAGACGACGAGCGACTGGTCGCCGGCGGCCGCGGCGTCCTCGACGCGCGCGACGTCGTCGGTCAGGTCGGCCCTGACGGCCGCCACCGCCGCCGCTCGCTCGTCCCAGTCGTACTCCCCGTCCGTCTCGACGACGGCTCCGGTGAACGACGCCGAGAGCGCCCGTCTGGCGTCGTCGACGCCGGGGGCCGAGGCGGCGTCGTCGCTCCCGCCCTCGTAGCCGAGTTGCGCGTACGCGAGGGCCATCGGCACGAGAGCGACGGCGACGACGACGGCCGCGAGGAGGACGACCTGTCCCCTGTCGCGGGTCACGCGGACCACACCCTGAGCGTCACCGTACAGCCGTCGGTCGTCAGCGACGCCGCGCCGGTCGGCAGACCGGACGGTAGCGGCTGTCCAACGGCTCCGTGCGGCGTCTCAAGCCGGTACGAGAGGGGGGTCGGAAGCATCGCGCGCAGTCGCCGGTCGAGCGCGTCGGATTCGGTGTCGAACGCCGACGGCGACCGGCAGGCGGCGGTGAGCCGGTCCGTCCCCGTCCCGACCGGCGGTTCGACGGCCAGCACCGAGAGCGCGTCCGCCGCCGTCCGGTCCAGCGTCGGCGCGTCGTCCGTCTCGACGGGGACGACTGCGAACCCCAGCGAGACGGCGAGGACGAGGAGGATTCCAACGGTCACCTCGACCAGCGGCGTCGCCAGTTGCGCTCGGTCCTCACGCACCGACGGTCACCTCCAGCGGTTCGACCGTCGCGTTCGTCGCCGTCCAGCGGATTCTGACGACGCCGTCGACGCCGTCGTCCGTCGCGAACGAGAGGTGCGGCGGGCCGACGCGCGTCACACGGAACTCGTAGGTGCCCGAGAGGCCGTGCGGGTCCCGGAGCACGATGCGGTCGTGCGCGCGGACGGCGGTCAGCGTCGTGGTCCCGTCGGTCGTGACGTCGAGTTCGACCGTCCGCGTTCGGTTCGGCAGCGTCACCGTCCGACGCCCCGAGAGGTTCACCGTCGTCGTCCGTCGGTCCGTCCGCTCGACCCTGACGAGTCGACGGACGGTGACCCCGTCGGGGTCGCCGCGTTCGACGAGGGTCCGGTCGCCCAGTCGGACGCGCACCTCGCGGCCGCGGACCGACGGTGCGATGCGGTCCACCGCGGTGGCGTTCAGCGACCGGACCGCGTCCCATTCGACGGCGTTCGCCCGTCGGGTGTGGGCGGCGTCGGCGGCGACGAGGCGGTCCGCGAGGGTCTCGCCGGCGTGCCGGGCGGCGGGGTCGGTGTCGGCGTCCGCGAGGGCGACGCCGGCGAGGACGACGCTGCCCGTCGTCACCGCGGTGAGGAGGACGAGGGCGGCGGCCAGACCGACGAGGTTCGCCTGTCCGCGGGCGGCGGTCACGGCTGCCCCCCGTGAGCGCTCGGACGCCGGGCGGCCGACGCCTCGACGCGGCCAGCGGTCGCCCCGTCGTTCGCGGCCGGGGTCCCGTTCGACAGCGTCACGGCCACGTGCCCCCCGTCGCCGCGGACGACGACCCACGACTCGCTCACGCTCCGCCACGTCCCGGACACGTTCGCGCCGCGCGCCGGGAACGAGAGCGTCACTCGGCCGCCGACGCCGTCGTCCGGGTGGTCGAGGACCAACTCGGCCGCGCTCCCGTTCGCCGCCGGGACGGCGCGGACCCGGTACGGGTCGCCTCGAATCGTCGCCGGGAGCGAGACGGCGACGCGGCGGTCGATGCGCGCCGTCCGCGACGGCACCGACGACTCGACGGACTCGGCGGCACCGACGAGGGCGCGTTCGCCCACCTCGGCCGCGGCGGCGGTCCGGTAGTCGGGCACCACGTCGCCGTAGAACGTCGTCGTGAGGAGGGCGATGAACAGCACGACGATGCCGAGTTCGAGCGCTTTCCCGACGACCGGCGAGAGGGCGCGGTCGGCGCGCGACTCGCTCTCCCGGCCGAGCGGTCCGTCCCGTCGTCCCCGGTCGCTCACGCCCCCACCTCCATCCGCAGTCGCACGTCGTGGACGACGAGGTGGACGGTGCGACGGCCGGGGAACGCCGCGACGACGCTCGGCGTCCCGTCGCCGTCGAAGTCGCGCCGGGTCGTCGTCGCGTTCCGGTCGCGGAACGCCCGTTCCCACGCGCCGGGGGCCGCCGTCTCCACGGCGACGCGGTAGCGGTCCGTCGGGAGGAGTCGTCGCTCGTGCGTCGGCGCGGTTTCGAGTCGAACGGGCACCGTCGTCCCGCGCGCCGAGACGGCGTCCGTCCCGGAGGCGTTCAAGACGGGGACGCCGACGTACAGCGTCCCGTTCGCGGGCGCGATACTCGGCGGCGCGTCCAGTCGGCTTCGGTTCCCCTCGCCGACGGCGACGGCGCCCGCGACGGCCGACACCCGCCTGTCGCCGGACTCGTACACCAGCCCGCCCGCCGCGGCGGTCCAGACGACGCCGGAGTCGTTCAGCACGCGGACGCGCCGGTCGGCGACGCGAATCGTCCCGCCGGCGAGTCGGACCGTCGCGTCTCCCTCCGCGGCGGTGCCGGCGTCGAGAGCGTCGTCCAGTCCGTCGGCGACGCGGGCAGTCGCGGCCGTCGACGCTCCCTCCTGAATCGCCGTCCCCGCGGCGGCGGTGAGGACGCCGACGCCGACGACGGTGAGGCCGAGGAGGATGGCGACGCCGACGACGGCGGACTGAGCGCGGTCGGAGCGAGAGCCTTCGGCCGTCATATCAGTCCCGCCCCCGCGAAGACGGCGTGGCAGACGGCGACCAGCGCGCCGGAGTGAAGCAGCGCCTCGTACCGCCCCCTGCTGGCGACGCCGGCGAACCACCCCGAGGCGAGCATCGTCGCCTGCGTCGTCACGTAGATGCGGTACCGGTCGCGTTCGAGGTCCACGGCCTGCGGGTCGATTGCGACGCCTGAGAGGTCCGACATCGAGGAGAGTTGTGCGAAGCCGTCGAAGACCTGCGCGCCCGTGGCCACCGTGATGCCGACGACGAGGAGCGCCGTCGTCCACCCGACGGCGACGTACACGAGCATCCCCGACCGGAGCGCCCGCTTCTGGTGGTACAGTCTGCCGACTTCGGACTGCAGCGTCTCGAACACGGTGCCGGTGTCGCTGCCGGAGTCGAGTGCGCCGATGACGAGGCCGATGGTCTGCTCGGCCATCGGCGTCCCGACGCGTTCGACGAACCGGTCCAGGGCGGCGGTTCGCAGGTCCTCGTCCGTGCCGGTGTTCGGCGACGTGAGCCGGAGGTTGAGCGCCAAATCCGCCACGTCGCCAGAGAGGGGTCCCAACTCCACGTCGCGGGCGACGTGTTCGACCGCCTCGGGGAACGGACGGCCGAGGCTGACGTGCCCCGAGACGGCGTGGACGAAGTCCTTCAGTTCGCGGTCCTTCGCGCCGTCGAGGCGCGCGCGGCGGACGGCGACGACGCCGACGGGGACGGCGTAGACGACGTAGCCGGCGAGGGCGACGTCGACGAGCGTCGACCCCGCGACGGCGGCGACGACTGCGCCGACGACGCCGAGAGGGACGAACGCGAGCGTCGCGCTCGCGGGGTTGGTCGTCGCCGTCGCCAGCATGCCGAGCGTCGTGTCCGGGCGCGTGTACGTCACCGTCTGGTCCGGCGGTCGAATCGTCGCCACCAGCGACGCCGCGCCGAGGCCGACGGCGAGGATGAACGCGCCGCTGGCGTAGACGATGAGGCCGCGGAGCGTCGTCGCCCCGACGGGCGTCGGCACCGTCGACGACAGGCCGGGCGCGATGACGCTCATCACGGTCAGGATGATGACCAGGAGGGCGGGGAGGACGAGGAGGACGATGAATATCTCCGCGAGGAGTTCGAGGAAGCCCTCGGCCCGTCGGCGGGCGCGGTCCTGCTGGTGGCCGAGCATCCGACTCTCCATCCGGAGGTAGTTCCGTAGGGCGTCGGAGCCCTGGTCGGCGTGCTCTCTGAACTTCAGGAGGAAGGGGGCCAGCGTGTTCTCCGCCGGCGTGTCGCGAGCGACGCGGCGCAGGCCCTCGTTGACGTTGCCGGTCATCGCGGCGGTGTTGAGCGCCTTCCGGAGGGAGACGGCCGTCTCGCCGTAGGCGTCCGTGTCGGCGACGCGACGGAGCATCGCCCGTCGGCCGTCGCTGCCGGAGGCGAGGACGTGGAGGTAGCGCACTGCGCCCGGGAGCGTCCGGTCGATGTTCGCCCGGCGCGCGGCGGCGACCCACCGGAGGTACCGACCGCCGAGGGCGACGACGGCGCGCTTGACCGCGCCGCCGACGAGGAGTGCGCCGCAGACCCCGAGGAGTAGGCGCGGGACGCGCGGAACCGGGAGCCGTCCCGCGAGTGGGACGACGGACTCCGCGAACGCGACCCAGCCGTCGAGCGTCGCGGCCGGAAGCGCGAGGGCGGCGGCCGGGAGGGGCACCGCGACGAGGAGCATCGCGGCCCACGATGCGCCGTACACCCGCGCGAGGAACAGGTCGAAGCCCACGCGGAGGTCGGTGCCGCGGTAGGCGCGCCGGTCGCGTTCGTGCCGCGACGCGTCGGCGTGGCGGGCGAACAGGGCGTACAGCACGCGGTCGACGACGGAGATGGAGTCGTCGCGCGCGGTCGTCGGCCGGGTGGCCGTCTGGGTCACCGCGGCACCTCGCGGTCGACGACGAAGGGTCGCCGTCGTCGGCGGAGCGCCGGCCCGAGGTGCGCCCGCCTCGTCGCACTCCGCTGTCCCGCTCGCACCGCCTCGGCGTCAGGCATCGGTCCGTCCCCCGTCTTCGGCCATCCGCCGTCGGACGCGTTCGACCGTCGCCGCCTCGTCCGTGCGGAGGTCCGAGAGGAAGCCGAACACGCGGTCGAACTCGGAGACGTCTTCGCGGACGAGGTACTCGACGTAGCCGCGCTTGCGGAGGAACTCCGCCTCGACCGCCTCGACCTCTCTGTCCGTCGCGTGGGCGATGCGGTGGAACACGCGGTGGGAGAGGCGGTGGTGGTCGTCGCCGAGGCGCGGGTGGTCGTACGCCAGCGAGAACGACCCGTCCGTCTCGCGCCACAGGACGGTGTTCCAGTGGAGCGTCTCGCCGCCCTTCTCGACGGTGCCCTTCCGCGCCGTCGGCGGGAGCGCCTCGTAGCCCGCCTCGTCGACGAGTTCGACCACCTCGCCGACGTACCGGTCGCCGTCCGCGCGGTGCGGGAACACGACGAGGTCCAACTCCCGCAGGAGGTAGGCGGGAAGCCCCTGTTCGACGACGCGGTTCACCAGCGTCTCGACGTCCTCGGCGTGCGTCGTCCCGACGACGCCGTGGCCCGTGTTCAGCACCTCGGCGAACGTCTCGAACGAGGCGGGCGTGTTCACCTCGGCGATGACCTCGACGTCCGGATTGAGGTAGTTCGCCTCGGTCATCAGGTCCGCCATCGAGACGCGCTTGAACTCGGACTCGTGGTCCCGCGTCGTCAGCGAGATGCCCGTCTCGTGCGGTAGGCGCACCTCGCGTGACCCTTCGTCGATGCTGACCGGGCGGTGGTCGTACGGGATGAACGGCATGTGCGCGTTCATCAGCGTCGTCTTCCCCACGCCCGTCGGCCCGGAGAACAGGACGACGCGGTGGTGTTCGTACAACATCCACAGAAGGGCGACCAGCTCTATCGGGAGGGCGTCGAGGCGGACGAGGTCCACGGGCGTCATCGGCTCCGCGGACTGCTTGCGGATGGAGACGTGCGGGCCGCCCTCGGAGATGACCGGCAGGGCGACGGCGCAGCGAATCGTCTCGTCGACGCCTTCGGGCCGGAGGTTCACCTTCGCCGACGGCCGGGAGGCGTTCAACTCCACGCCGTCGGCGGCGGCCAACTGGGTGACGACGTTGACGAAACTCGTCTCGTCGTCGAACGCGAGGTTCGTCGGGACCCGGCCGCCGCCGATGGCGGCGTCGTCGGCGACGCCCGCACGCGGGATGACCTTCACGCGTTCGCCGACGCGGTTGGCCTCGATGTCCTCCAAGTTGGGGTCGCGGATGGGGACGGTGAGGACGCCCTCGCCCACGTAGTCGCGGAGGACGTAGTAGACCAGGTCGTCCAGTCGGTCCTCGGCGAACCGGCGGTCGACGGGCGGGAGGGCCAGACCGTACTCGGCGAGGGCCGTCCGCACGCGGAACTGGGTGGCCTCGACCCACGCGCGGGTGTTCCGGGCCGTCAGGCGACGCGAGAGGAACTGCCGGGCGCGTTCGCGGACGAACGCGGCCCGGTCCTCCACGAGTTCGCCCGCGTTGGCCTCCCAGATGCGCTCTTTGCACTCGGCGATGAGAGCCTCGTCGCCCGGCAGCAGGTCGGGTTCGAGGACGGCGTACTTGGTGGTGAACCGGTCGTCGCCGAGGAGGTGGTCGCGGTGCAGGACCACGTCCACGTCGAACCCGCCGAACGGGACGGTGTAGTGCCGCAGTCGCTCGCCCGCGACCCGGTCGGCGAACTCGGCGTCCGTCCGGTACGCCGTCGCCGCGGGCGCGTAGTTCTCCGTGTGGACGACGAGCGTTCCGTCCTCGCCCTCGCGGCCCACGTCCACCACGTCGATGTGGTCGTCCAGCGCCAACGGCGTCACCTCGCCGAGCAGTCGCAACTCGCGGAGCGCGTAGTACTCGACGCGACGCCGGGCCGCGGGCGACACGTCGAGCAGACGGTCGAACACGCGGCGGTACTTCGGCGGCACGCCCTCGTCGGCGCGTTCGGCGGTCCCCTGCCTCGTCAGCGGTCGGCGACGGTTCACGACCGAGAAGTGGTCTCTGACCCGCGCTAAGGCCGCCTCCTCCCGCGGGCCGAGGCCCGGTTCGTCCACCTCGTAGCGGAAGCCGACGCCGTCGTCGTCGCGGACGGTGGCGACGACGCCCGGGACGACTTCGTACTGCGCGCGGACGTCCGGGGCGTACCACGCGCTCCCGTCGTCCGGCGGAAGCGGCGACGGAACCGCCTCGACGACGCCCGCCGTCCCCGCGCCGCCGCCCCGCACTCGACCGCTCATCGTCCGTCACCGACGAACACGTCACACAGCATTGGGACTGCGTTGCCCGGTTCCCGTATTTAATATTTGAGAATCAGGGAATCCGCACGTTCGTCGGCTGTCGGTCCGACAGACCGTGGCTAGATTCGCTCTTCACCGTTTCTACTCTCCTCTCCGCTCGGAATAGAAATAACTCCGCGCAGTAATCAAATCCGGGCGACAGCAAGAGTATCAATACTGGTATTCTGAACCCCACAGTCGACGCTCGATTCGGTCCGGACGAGTCGAACGACGGCGTCGGTCCGGCCGGGGAAACAGTCGTCCCCGCCGGGTCTGAACCGCGCGGGAGACGCCTCCGCGTCGCCGAACCGAGTCTCGATTCCCGACCTGTCGCTCTGCGCGTGTTAAATACAAGCTTCGGACACCTAGCCATTCCGCAATATTTGCCAAGACTTTACTAGGTCGACCGAGCATAGCAGTTCGTCATGCCTTCACTTAGCAGACGTGCGCTCCTGAAGGGAGTCGCGGGAAGCACAGTCGCCCTCGGTGCGATGGGTACCGCCAGCGCCGACGACGGCCGAGACCAGTTCGTCGTGACGGCCGGCGGAAACGGCGTCCGACGGAGACTCGAACGCGCGGGCGGCGAAGTCGTCGCCTCCATCGCGGACGACTCGGTTCACCTGGTCCTCGCGGAGTCGCAGTCCGCACTCGAAGGCGTCGGCGGCGTGAGCGCCGTCGAACCGAACGAGGGCTACCGACTGCTCGGGCCAGCGGAGACGGGGACGACGGCATCGACGGACGACGCGCTCGCCGACAAGCAGTGGGACAAACACGACGACACGACCGGCGCGTTCGAGGCGCACGACGCCGCGACGGGGGCCGATAGACGGGTCGCCGTCATCGACACCGGTATCGAACCCGACCACCCGGACGTGAACGCGGAGATGTCCGCGGGGAAACTGTTCCGCTCGGACGGCGCGTCGAGTCCGGACGGCAGTCCGACCGTCCCCGGCGACGAGGAAGTCGAGGTCCGCCTGCCTCCGTCGGGCGACACCATCGCGCCGTACACCTATCTCGGTGAACCGCAGACGAAGATGCGACGGGCCGCGGACGACGTGGACTCGCACGGCACCCACTGCGCCGGCATCGCGACGGGGAGCAACGCCGGTACGACCGGAATCGCCGGGATGGCGCCGGACGCGAAGGCCGTCCCGCTTCGGGTGTTCTACTGGAAGGCGCTGTCGGGCTACCCGTACGACGAGGACGGCGACGGCGAGGAGGAGTCGGTCACCGTCACGACCCTGTGGACGACGGACTTCGACATCCTGAGCGCCATCGACTACGCGGGCGAGATAGGCGCGGACGCGGCGAACATGAGCCTCGGTGGCGGCGTCGTCAAGGGGTCCGCGCACAAGTCCGGCGACCACGTCGCCTACCAGACGGTCGTCCAGCGGGCCGTTCAGCGCGGTACCGTGGTCACCGCCAGTGCCGGCAACGCGTCCTCGAACCTCCAGCAGGGCGGCTACTACACCCTGCCGAACAGCGTCCCCGGCGCGATGAGCGTCACGGCGACGGGGCCGACCAACGAACTGGCGTTCTACTCGAACTTCGGCACCAGCGACATCGACGTCGGTGCGCCCGGCGGCGGCTACGAGACACTGGAGAAGACGCTCGCCACGGACACCGACTGGCCGTTCCCCACCAACCTCGTCCTCTCGTCGGTGCCGGCCGACCTGAACGACGGAAAACAGTACGACTGGTACGCCGGCACGTCGATGGCCGCCCCGCAGGTGGCCGGCCTCGTCGCACTCGTCCGCGAAGTCGCGCCCGGACTGAGCGCGAAGCAGGTTCAGAACGTCATCGAGCGGACTGCACGGTTCAGTAGCGGCAAGAGTAGTCCGACCATCGGCGCCGGCGTCGTCTACGCGCCCGACGCAGTCGCGGAAGCCGAGCGCTTCTCGAAGTAGCGAGGGCGCTCCGGCGTCTCGTTCTCGCGTCCGGCGTCACGTTCTCGCGTCCGGCGTCTCGAGCCCGGTCGGAAACCGAGCGACACCCGGCCTCGACCGTTCCGACCGACGTCCCGCCGTCTCTAGATACCTAGACCGCCTCCGCTTCGACGCCCCGGAGTATCGAGCGACTGGTTCCACCACGTGCGCTCCCCTCCGTCCAGATGCGGTTGGAGGAACGACCGATGTTCGACCACGACACAGACGAGACGGTTTCGAGGCGCAGCGTGCTCAGAACGATCGGCGGTATCGCCGCCGGAACGACGATGCTGACGACGGCCGGCCGCGGGAGCGCCGAGACGGAGGAGGGACTCCGGATGGAGGTCCGCGAGCGGACCGCGGAGTACCTCGCCGTCGAGGTGTCGTTCCCGAGCGACACCTTCTCGGGCGACGAGGAGTTCCCGGACGACACGTTCGGCGAGGAGGCGTTCCCGGACGGCGTCTTCCTCGGCCACGCCGACCAGTTCGTGGTCCGCGAGGGCGGCGAGTGGGTGTCGCTCCCCGAGGAGACGGACCGACTCGCGCGTCCCGCCCACGCCGAGCGGATCAACGAACGGGGCGAGTGGCCGAAACGGTACGCGATGTACTTCACCGCCGCCAGCGTCGACGAGTTCCCGGAGGCGGACGGGGAGCACCGACTCGGACTCGGCGCGTTCGCAGAGCGGACCATCCCCGGCACCGAGTGGGACACCGCCGTCTGTCCCGGCCATCGGGACTACTAAATTCGTCGGGACTCGACCCGAACCCCCGTCGACGCTCCGTCGAAGCCCTCCGGAGCGAACCCGTGCGGTCACGCTCGTCGTTCGGGAGCCCCTTCGGCAGCCGCCTCAGCCCCCGCGGGAGATGGCCGTGAACGTCTCGACCATCTCCTCGAAGTTCTCCGTGGAGACGGCCAGCTCCTCGCGGAGTTCGTCGCTCCGGCGGCGCATCCGGACGTACTCGCTCGCCTCCGCCAGTTGCTCGGGCGAGCGCTCCGATTCGAGAACGGCGAGTTTGGCGGTGAGACTGAAGAACTCCGTCAGCGGATCGTCGTAGGAGGCGGCTTCGAGCTGCTGGTCCACCGCGGCGAACAGGTCCTCCTTGCCGATCGGTTTGCAGAGGTAGTCGTCGAACGGCATGTCGGCGATACCGAACCCCGGGTCGATAGCGGTCACCATGATGACGCGGCAGTCGTATCCTCGGTCCCGGAGTTCCCGCAGCACCTCGTCGCCGGAGAACGGCATCCGCCGGTCCAACAACACCACGTCGACCGCGTCGTCCATCGCCGTCAGCGCCTCCTCGCCCCCGTACGCCGTCCGCACGTCACCGTACCGCTGACGCAGTCTGAGCGCGTACGCGTCGGTCACCTCCCGCTCGTCGTCCACCACCAGAACGGTTCCGTCTCTCGCCTGTGCCATGCTACCACTGCCCGAACAAAGGTTGGTCGGTATCCGTGTTATAGCTTCGTGCGGGGCGTCCCGACGACCGGTCGACGCCGCGCCACGAACGCTTATCACGTGGTTTGATAACGAATGACGTATGAGGCTGCGGACGAAGTTCGCCGTCGCGTTCGTCGTCGTCACGCTCGTGTTGAGCGCCTCGGTCGTCGCGGCCGTCGAGTTCTACAAGCGCGACGCCGTCGGCGAGTCGCGCGCGGACGTCGACGAGACGGCGACGCGCGTGGCCGACCAGATAGACGCCTCGATCCGGGACCGACGCGACTACGTTGGACTCGTCGCCTCTCGGCCGCAGGCGCGCCAGTTCGACGGCGACGGTCGGTTCCTCGAGGCGTTCCTCGCCAACTCCCGATTTTACGCCGCGCAGGTCGTCGCCGCCAACGGCACCGTCGTCGACTTCCGGGGCGACGTCACGGACGCACAGCGCTCGGCCGTCCTCGGGTCGGATCGGAGCGACGCCGCGTACGTCGAGGCGGCACTCGAGGGCCGGACGTACGTCGGCGAGGCCGAACGTCTCGACGGCACCGACGAGTACGTCCTCGTGTTCGCCGCGCCGATATTCGAACGGGGAGCGGTGAAAGGCGTCCTCGCGGGTGCGATCTACCTCGACACCCGGACGACGTTCGACGCGTTGCCACCCCTCGACACCAGCAGACAGACGGTGACCGTCGTCGACGACGGGGCGGAACTCCACGGCGGGGACCGCCGCTTCGAATCGTCCGTCGAGGGCGTCGCGACCGTCGAATCGACGGGGTGGACGGTGACCGTCTCGCAGGACCGGTCGGCGCTTGACGCCAGACTGCGCACGCTGGCGCTGTTTCAGGCCGGCCAGTTGGGGCTCGTCGTGCTGGTGATGGCCGGGTTCGGCTACTGGCAGTACGCCACGAGCCTCCGACAGACCGACCGACTGCTCGACGCGTTCGCCGACCTCGGCGCGGGCGACTACGACCGGTCGGTGTCGCTCCGCGGCGGCGCCGAGTGGGAACAGATCGGCGACGGGTTCAACGACCTCGCGTCGACGCTTCGAGCGCGCGAAGCCGCCCTCCGCGAGCGAACGCAGCGGCTCGAAGTGATGTACCGCGTCCTCCGACACAACCTGCGGAACCAGTTGACGGTCGTCCTGACCTACGCCGAGGTCGTCGCGGACGTCGCCGCCGACGACCGGGTAGCCGGAGCGGGCCGGTCGATTCTCGACGCCGGCCGGACGCTCGCCAACCTCAGCGACCGCGTCAGACAGATCGAGACCGCCCTCGAAGCCGACCAGTCGCCGACCCGCGTCGAGGTGGTCGGCGTCGTCTCCGACGTCGTCACGGACCTCCGAGAGTCGTATCCGACCGTCGAACTCGAGGCGTCGCTGCCCGACGCCGCGCCGGCCGTCGCCCTGCCGTCGCTCCGACTCGCCGTCGAGAACGTCTGCGAGAACGCCTGCGAACACAACGACGCCGACGACCCGCGGGTGGACGTGTCCGTCTCGACCGTCAGTCGGTCGCCGGCGGAGGCCGTCGCGGACGACTGCGCCGACGCCGGTTCGCAGTGGGTTCGCGTCGCGGTCACCGACAACGGTCCCGGCATCCCCGAACAGGAACGCAGAGCGATCCGCGAGGGCAGAGAGACCGCCCTCGAACACGCGAGCAGCCTCGGCCTCTGGCTGACCTACTGGATCGTCGACGGGTCGGGCGGCGACCTGCGGTTCGCGGACGCCGACCCCCGCGGCACGACGGTCGAACTGCTCCTCCCGGCGGCCGGGTCGGCCGCCGGCGCGCCGTCACCCGCGTCGACGCGCGGCGAGCAGTGAGGCCACGGCGAGGACGGCCAGCCCGGCCGCCGGGAATCCGAACCCCGGGACCGACTCGCCGGTGTCCGCGGCGCCCGCTTCGGTCGTCTCGCTCGGCGCGGCGGCGGCCGCCGTGGTCGCCGCCGATTCGACCGTGACGGTGCCGACGAACCGCTCGTTGACGAACACCTCGTAGGTCCCCGGTTCGCCGAACGAGCGCTCGAACGTCGCCTGTCGGGACCCGTTCGGCGCGATGGACAGTTCCCGGCGGTCGACCACCTCGTCGCCGAGGAGCAACGCCACCGCGTAGGTGCCGTCCGCGCCGCCGACGTTCCGCACGCGGACGAACACCTCCGTTCCCTCGTCGGTGCGAATCCGCGTGACGGTCACGACGGCGTCCGTGATGCGGAACCGCGCCTGCTTGACGCCCGTCGCGAAGTCCGACAGCCCCGGCGCGCGAGCCTCGAAGAAGTGGTGCGTGTCGCCCGCGCCGACGACCCGCGTCGGGAGTTCGGTCCACGTTCCGTTCACGTGCCGGTAGAGGGCGACGTCCTCGGGGTCGGTCTCGTTTCCGGCCAGCACGTCCCGTCGCACGCGGAACCGCACCGTGACGTTCCGGACGTTCTCGTTGGCGATGCTGTGCCGGACGCGGAGATATCCGGCCGACTCGGTCCCGTCGGCGAGGGCGAACGCGGGCACGTCGGCGAACCGGCTCTCGTTCGTGGCGACGCTGAGCGTGACGTTCCCGTCGCGTTCGGGAGTGAACGACAGCGCGTCGATGGCGAACCGGTCGTCGCGCGTCAGCGGCCACGAGAGGTTGAGCGACTGCGTCGTGTTCGCCTCGGCGTTCCGGACGCTCGCGTTCACCAGCGTCTTCGTCGCCAGCACGCGCGACGGCGACACGTCGGCGACGGTCCGGGTGTTCGTGAGCCACACGTTCCGCTGCGGTTCGTCGGGGTCGTCGCTCATCACGTGCACGGTGGCGAACCGGGGGCGGCCGTCACCGCCCGCGAACGAGACGGAGACGTTCAGACGCTCGCCCGGGTCGAGCGTGACCGGGCCGTCGAACCCGGTGTCGAAGGACGACCGGTCGGGACCGACGACGACCACCGATCGGACCGTCAGGGTGGCGTCGCCGACGTTACCGACGGTGAGCGTCCGTTCGGCCGACGAGCGCTCGTTCGGAAACCGGAGCGTCACCGGCCGGACGACGACGTCCGGCGCCGCCGCCTGCGCTTGCTCGACGGAGTCGGCCTCGTCGACGGCGTCGACGTTGCCGGACGCCGCGGGCCGTGTCCCCGCGACGACCGGCGCGACCATCGCCGAGGCGACGAGCATCGCGACGACTGCCCACGCAGGAACGTTCGGTCTCATCGTCGGTCCTCACAGTGTGTGGTACGAAGTAACACAGTATAGAAGTTGACGGTGAGAGCGTCCCGCGACGAACTCAGTACGGGTCCATGTCTTGACCGAGTGCGTAGGGGTCCATGTCTTGACCGAGTGCGCTCACGGGCACCGGTGCCTGCTGTGCGGACGGGCTCACCGAGACGTTGTCGATGGGGAACGCGAGGAACGTCGCGTTGTCGATGGGGAACGCGAACACCTGTACTCCGTCGACTGCGGCCGTATCGACGCCGACCGTGCCGGCCTGCGTCGCGACCGGTGCGAGACCGAGTGTGCCGACCAGACCGCCCGCGAGGACGATACCGGCCAGCAGGAGTTTGACTTCGATTCCATCGGCGATGTGGGCGTCTTCCATCATCACAGGTAGCCGTCGGACCGGTGCGACGATGGCGATAGACGCTCAGTATGCGGGGCGGCGGCCGAACGACCGACCCGGAGTATCTAGAGGCGCCCCGCCGTCGCCTCGTCCCGATAGTTCGCAACGGGTTCCACGGGAGAGGCGGTGCGACTGACAACTGTCGTTCACCGGGCGGACGCCCGGAGACGGACGGTGACCACAGATGACTTCGACCAACGACGGACCCGAACCGACCGACTCGCACCGCACTGCCGACCGAACCGGCCTCCTCCACGCGGCGGAGGGCGTCGTCATCTACGACCGAGAGAACCCCTCGGGGTGGATCCAGTCCGCCGACGCCGTCTCGCTGGCGGACCGGTGCTGATACTTCGACGCACGTCCCCGACCTCCCGTGCGAACCTTAACGTATGTTAACGAACATCACGACACTATGGACGACGTTCTCGACGGCATCGGCGGGGGGGTGATGGTCGTCGACGCCGACTGGCGCGTCACGAGAGCGAACGAGGCTGCGGCCGGACTGTTCGGTCGCGCAGACGCGAACCTGGTCGGTGCCGACGTCCGCGACGCGTTCCCGGAGTCGGTCGAATCGACCTTCGCGGGTCACTTCGGGGGCGCGGACGCGTCGCCGTCGGCCGTCGCCTTCGAGGACTACTTTCCGGCGCTCGAGACGTGGCTCGCCGTCCGGACGGCCCCGGTCGACGACGGCATGGTCGTCTCCCTCCGCGACGTCACCGAACGGCGGCGGCTGGAGCGGACGCTGGCCGACCGTGAGGCCGAACTGGAGCGACTCAATCGAATCAACGCAATCATCCAGGAGATAATCCGGGAACTGGTGGGGGCGACCACCCGCGAGGAGATAGAGGAGACGGTCTGTGAACGACTGGCGGCGAGCGACCTCTACGAGTTCACGTGGGTCGGCGAGCGCGAGGCGACGAGCGACCGGGTCGCCAGCCGAACCGCCGCCGGCGACTCCGACGGACTCCTCGAACTCGTCGACGACGACTCGCCCGACGCGCCCGAGACGCCCGAGCGCGCGGTCCTGCGCTCGGGGGAGACGCGCATCGTCCGCCGACTCGTCGAGGACGAGGCGGTGCCGGAGTCGGTCCGGCGCGTGGCGTTCGCCCGCGGGTTGCAGTCGGCCATCGCCGTCCCTCTCCGCTACGGAACCACGACGTACGGCGTCCTCGGCGTGTACGCGACTCGTCCGGACGCGTTCAGCGACCGTGAACGCGAGAGCTTGGAGACGCTCGGCGTCGCCACCGGGTTCGTCATCAACGCCGCCCGGCAGCGCAACCTCCTCCTGTCGGACACCGTCGTCGAACTGACGTTCCGCGTGACCGACGCGGCGGACGTTCTCGTCGCCGCGTCGGCGCGGTTCGACTGCTCGCTCTCGGTCGCCGGCGTCGTCCCCCTCGGCGAGGGAACGCTCCTCTGCTACGTCGCGGTTCGGGACGCCGACCCGCGAGCGGTCCTCGACGCCGCGGCGTCCCGAGACGGCGTCGAGGGCGGCCGCCTGGTCCACGAGACCGGCGACGACGAGGACGCGCAGGGGGGGCTCTTCGAGGTGACGCTGACGGACGCGTCCCCGTTGCTGTCGCTGACGGAACTCGGCGCGACGGTCCGGACGGCGACGTTCGAGGACGGGGCCGGCCGACTGGTCGCGGAGGTCGCACCCGACGAGGACGTCAGAGCCGTCGTCGAGGCCGTGAGCGCGTCGTTCGTCGGGACCGAACTCCTCGCCAAGCGGGAGCGCCACCGGTCGGTCGAGACCGCACAGGAGTTCCGGAGTTCGCTCCACGAGCGCCTCACGGCCCGGCAGCGGACCGCCCTGCGCGTCGCCTACCACGGGGGCTACTTCCAGTCTCCCAGGGACAGCACGGCCGAGGAACTGGCCGACGGACTTGGCATCTCCTCGTCCACGCTGCACTACCACCTGCGTGCCGCGCAGTGGAAACTGGTCGACGCGTTCCTGCGGGGGGACGACTCGGAGCGACGCCGCGGCGAGACGGCCGAGTGGCACGGCGGGTCGGAGGCGCGATGACGGGCGCGGACGGGGACCGCTCGGACGACGACCGGCCGCCGACGACGCTGTTCGAGTCCCTCCCCGACCCGGTTCTCGCCTGCGAGCGAACGAGCGACCCGGACGGCGACGGGCGCGTCGTCCGCGACGTCAATCCCGCCTTCGCGGCGGCGTTCGCCGTCGAGCGAGACGGCGTCGTCGGGACCCCGCTGGACGACGTGGCGTTGACCGGGGTCTCCGACGCGGGAGGGGACGACGCGCGCGGACGCGAGGTGTCGGACCCCCCCACCGCCGGTTCGCTTCTCGGCCGCGCCCGCGACGGCGACGCGCCCGTGGTTCCGTACCGACGCGAGGCCGGGGACGAGGCGCGGCGGTTCCGCGTCCGGTCGGTCTCGGACGAGTCGGTGCCCGGGCGCGGCTACCTCGTGTTCGACGACGTCACCGCGCTGGAACGGCGACGAGCGGAGGTCGCCGCGGCGCTCGCGGACCTCGAACGCGTCGCGAGCGTCGCGAGCCACGACATCCGGAACCCGCTGGAGGTGGCGAACATCCGGCTCGAAGCGGCGCGAGAGACGGGCGAAGACGTCCACTTCGAGAAGGTCGCGGGCGCGCTGGACCGCGTCGACACCCTCGTCCGGGACGTACTCGCGGTCGGTGGAGAGGGCGTCGACCCGACCGATGCCGTCGCTCTCGGCGCCGTCGCCGCCGCCGCGTGGGACACCGTCGAGACGGGCGACGCCGTCCTCGTCGTCGACGAGGAGTTGCCGACGGTCCGCGGCGACGCCGACCGCCTCCGACGACTGTTCGAGAACCTGTTTCGGAACTCCGTGGAACACGGTTCCACGAGCAGTCGGGCTTCGGCCGACGACACCGCCGAGCGCGCCGACGGCGCCGTCACCGTGACCGTCGCGCCCGACGCCGACGGCTTCGTCGTCGCGGACGACGGTCCCGGCGTCCCGGCGAACGCGCGCGAACGCGTCTTCGAGGCGGGGTACTCGACGGGGTCGGAGAACAGCGGGCTCGGACTCTCCATCGTCAGGCGAATCGCCCGCGGACACGGCTGGCGCGTCACCGTCGCGGACGACGGCGACGGTGGTGCCCGATTCCGGTTCACCGGCGTCGAACGCCTTGCGGGCGACGACGCGGACGAGTCGGGGGTCGGCGACCCGTCGGACGGCGCGGGCGAGTAGTCCACGAGCGCCGTCGCGGCCGCGCGCGGTCCGCGGCGGTCGGTCACAGTCGTCGAACGCCGAGTCGTCGCAGGACCGCGCGAACGGCGCGGGCCAACGCGGGCGACGCGGTCGGAGCGAGGACGACCCCGGCGACGGCAGCCGAGGCGGCCGCAACGAACCAGCGCGAGGCGCGTGCGACGGTCCCGCCGGGCGCTTCGGTGAGTAGCACGGCGATCCACCACGCGCACTCCCGCCCGAGGACGAGCGCCCCGAACCAGCACAGTTCGACGAGCGGACCGACGGCCGCGGTGAGCGTCGCGATGCCCGGCGCGTAGCGGTCGGCGAGTCGGTCGAGCGTCTCGTCGACGAGACTCTTCAGGACGCGGTTTATCCGCCGGTGGTCCGCGTACTTCGCGCGACGGTCGTCGCCGACGCCGAGCTCGCAGAGCGCGAAGGCGAGGTCGAACGCGACGTGCGCGTTGACGCCGAGGGCGGCGTGCTGCAGCACGAGCGTCCCGTCGCGCTCGGCGGCCCGGAAGGCGACCCGCCACGCCGTGGGCAACGCCGCTTCCCGGCCGGTCTCGAAGGCGAGCGCGGCGCGGCGGTAGTGGTTCGCGAACTCGACGAGGTAGTCGGCGACCCACTCGGGGTCCTCGAACGCGCCGCGGCCGACGGCGGCGGCGACTTCCTCTGTGACGCGCGCGTAGACGGTGAGAAACACCGCCCGCCCGTCGCCGCGGTCCCGGAAGTACCGCTCCAGTCCGCGCAGCCGGATACGAGCGTCTTCGACCGTCTCGTACGGCTCCGCGAGGAGCGATAGCGCCCCGGGGTCGGCCTCGCGGGGCGGGCGAGTCGCGTCGACGGCCCGACGGCGTCGCTCCGTCCGGGGTCGCGGTCGCGCCGCTCTCCCGACCCCGTCGCCGCCGGGAACGGGTGCGCCGACGACGGCGAAGAGACAGACCGCATCGGTGACCGACACCGCCGAGACCGACGCGAGACTGGCGACGCCGGCGAGAACGGCGAGCACGCCGGTGAGGCGCCGGCGCCCGGAGCGGTCGGCTCCGCTCTCGTTCGTCCGCGCGGTCCGCCTCCGGTCGGAGCGTCGTTCGATTCTGGACATGGCGTCGTGCTCCCGCGGCGCACCGGTCGATCGGCGCGCCACGTCAGACGAACGGCTCCGAACGGGATTGGATGGGAGTTCTCGATACTCCGAGGCGACCGAGCGCACAGACTCTAGATACGACGAGAGAACGTCGACCGGCGCGGAGAACGGGAGGCCGGTCCGAGAGCCAGGGTCGCCGCCCGGTCAGTTTCGCGCGGACGACGACTCGCTTTTGGCCGCTTCGAGGGCGTCGAGCACCGGTTCGACCTCGTCGAACCGCGGCCCCCGCGAGAGGGCGTCTCGCTCTCGGTCCCACTCGACGAGTCCGGCGGCTTCGAGCTTCGGGAAGTGGACGTGTCGGAGTTCGAGTTCCAGCACGTCCGGTTCGTCACCGTCCGCCATGCTCGGCCTGACCGGCGGTGTCCGGTCGCCGGAGTCGGCGAGTGCCAGCAGAATTCGTCGCCTGTACTCGTGGTCGAGGACGCCCAGCAGTTCGTCCAACCGACCGTCTGCGTCGACGTTGTGGTCTGTCGATGACATAGTAGCTCCCCTCACACCGCGTCTCGTCCGGGCCCCGCCCGCGAACGAGGACGGCTCCGGGTCCCCTCCGCACGACGCGTGTGATGTGCACCCACGTATCGTTTGGACGCCCGACAGATTACTCTGGAGCCGGTTTATTCCGGCATTTTAAATACACCCGTCGCCTCCGGCGTCCTGACGAACGCTCGAAACCGATGTTACTCGCCGAACTCACGCTCCAACACCCGATTCTCCTGGAAACGCTCGGTCGGGTCCCCGACATCGAAGTCGTCTGGCAGGAGACGCACAGACACGAGGACAGACCGACGCAGATGCTCTGTTGGATACTGGCCGACGACTTCGACGCGGTGGCGAGTGCGATGGCCGACGACCCGTCGGTGCGGGACTCCACCGTCGTCGCCGCCCTCGACGGCCGCCGCCTGTTCCGCGTCGATTTCACGGACCCCACCGCCACCGTCGACGTCGTCCCGCAGTTGGTCGCCGTCGGCGCCGTCGTCGACGAAGCCGTCGGGACCGCCGCGGGATGGTGGCTCCGGATACAGTTCCCCGACCGAGACGCCGTCGAGTCCGTCTACGAGTTCTGCCGAGACCACGACATCCCCGTCACCGTCGAGCGACTGTACGAGCAGACCGACTGGGAGATGCAGCACGTGCCGGCGCTGACCGACTCGCAGCGGGAGCTACTGTGCGAGGCGCTCGCGTCGGGCTACCTCGAAATCCCGCGGCGGTGCTCGCTCGCGGAACTCGCCGCCGAACTCGGCATCTCCGAGAGCGCGGCGTCGGAGCGCTTCCGCCGCGGCGTGCGCGGACTCGTCGAACAGACGTTGGGCACGTAGCCGGTCCGCAGGAGTGGACCTCGCGTGCGTGACGCACTGTCGACCGCCGACGTGGGTCGCCGTCGCGCGGGTCACCGTCGACCGCCGACGTGGGTCACCCGCGCATGAGGTTCATCACCTCGTCGCTCACGGCCGGTTCGGTGGCGACGAGGTAGGAGCTGCCGGCCTCCAGTCGCGTGTCGGAGCCGGCGATGCGGTGTCCCTCGGCGTCGGAGACGACGATGGCCCCGCGGGGGAACGTGACTTCGGTCAGTGACTTGCCCGCGACGGGAGCGCCCTCGGCGACGCGGATTTCCACGACGTCGATGGTCCCGGTGACGTCTTCCAGCGACCGCACTTCCCGTTCGACGGCGTTCGCGGTCGCCCGCGCACTCGCGGCGGCCGTGAACACCACCTCGTCGACGAACGGAGCGTACTCGTCGCCCACGTCGACTTCGCTCCGCATCACCGTCTCCACGTCTGGCGCGAGGTGGGTCGCCGCCATGCAGATTGCGAGGTTGGTGCCCGTCTCGCCCGTCAACGCGGCGACGACGTCCGTCCGTTCGAGACCCGCCTGTTCGAGGATTGACGGGCGCGTCGCGTCTCCGCGGATGACCGTCGCGAAGTACTCGTCCGCTATCTCGTCGACCACGTCGCCGTCCTCCTCGACGACGACCACGTCCTGTCCTCGGTCGTCGAGCACTCTGGCGGTGTTTCGGCCGACGCGACCGCCGCCCGCCACGACCGTTCGCTGTGTTCCCGGCATAGCTAGTCGTCTTCCGCCTCTCCCTTATCAACCCCCGTCCCGGCACCGACGCTCGACGGCGCGGTTCCGTCGCCGTCGGCGGTCGCTGCGCCGTCGGCAGACCCGTCGCCGGGGACGTCTCCGGTATCGGCCGTCTCCGCCGCCTCGACCGCCTCCGTCCGTCGGTAGCGCCGGCGAGCGTAGTACGCGACCACGCCGAGGACGATCCAGGCCGCGCTCAGACCGAGCGCCAGCGGGTCCGTCCGCGAGAGGTACTCGACCAGAACCGCGGTCAGGACGAGGTTCAGGACGATGCCGAGTATCGGAGGTATCGGGTAGTAGGGTATCTCGTACGGGCGGTTCATGTTCGGCCGCTCCCGTCGGAGTTTGATGACCGCGCCGTTGACGACGACGAACGAGAGGAGGAAGAACAGACTCGACATGTTGCCGGCGCTCTCGGTCGGGAGCGCCACCGAGGCGAGCATCACGACGGCGCTGCCGAGGATGGCGAGGAAGGGCGTCCCGTAGCGGTGGTGGATGGTGCCGATCGACGAGGGCAACTGTCGCTCCCGACCCATCGAGAACGCGACGCGCGAGGAGGCGATGACGACGGCGTTCAACGCGGTGATGGTCGAGAAGACGGCGCCGAAGACGATGATGGCCCCGCCGTTCCGGATGAGGGGCAGGTCGGTCGGCATGAACGTCGTCGCCGCCTCGGCGATGCCCGCCTCGCCGGCCGCCGCCAACCCTTCGGCGCCGAGCGTTCCGATGGCGACGGAGACGACGAGGAGGTAGACGAGGACGGTCACTCCGAGGCTGACGAAGATGGCCTTCGGGATGTTCTCGCGGGGGTTCTTCACCTCCTCGGTGACCGTGGTGATGAGGTCGTAACCCTCGAAGGCGATGAACGTCAGCCCCATCGCGGGGAGGATGCTCGCCGCCGACCGACCGCCGGGGAACAGGGGCTCGAACTGGTCGAGGGAGAAACTCGTCTCGGTCCCGCCGCCGGCCGAGAGGAAGCCGAACGCGACGAACACGACGAGGATGGCGACCTTCGTCGCGGTGAATATCGTCTCGACGCTCCCGCTGGCGGCCGTCGAGACGGCGTTCACCGCGACGAGGAGGACGACGGCGCCGAACGCGAGGGCGAGTTCCGGCGGCACCGCGACGGCGACGGCGGGGAGGTCGACGGCCGCGACGTTCTCGGGCGCGGGTACGACGCCGTAGAGGTGGAGCAGTTCGAGGAAGTTCGGCGCGAAGCCGAGGGCGTACAGGCCGCCGGCGATCATGTACGCGAACCACAGCATCCACCCCATGACGAACGAGGGCAGGTCGTCGAAAATCTCGCGGACGAACGCGTACCCGCCGCCGGACTTCGGAATCGCCGAGGCGAGTTCGGCGTAGGAGAGCCCGGTGAACGCCGTCACAACGCCGTTGAGCGCGAAGACGAATATCGCCGCCGGGCCGGCGATTTCGGCCGCGAGGCCGGTCAACACGAATATCCCCGCCCCGATCATCGCTCCCATCCCGATCATCGTCGCGTCGAGGAGGCCCAGATTGGCCGCCGGTTCGCGCGTTCGGTCCGCACTCATCGTTCGTGGTAACTCGTATCATCGTCCGACAAAAGTGTGCGTCCTCGCGGGCGGACCGTTCGCTCCCCGCGTCGGTCGGAGCGGGTGCGCCCTCGGTCAGAACTCCTCTGCGGTGTCGACGCCGACGACCACGCCGCCGTCGTCGTCGCCGCGAGGACGGTACCGTCCCAGCACTCCCCGCGGACTCACAGTTCGTCGCCGCCCTTCGGCTTCCAGGTGTTGCCCTCGAGGACGACCAGGTCGTACCGCTTGAGGACGTGGAGCAGTTCGACCACCGCCTCGGCGTCCAACTCGGCGGCCGTCTCCGTGGGGAGGTTGTTGGCGACGGCGCTTCGGGTCCCCTCGCCCATCCGTTCCAGCGTCTCGAGGACGACTTCGACGTCCTGCAGCAGCGGTTCGACGCCCTGTCGGCGTTCCTCGGTGGGACTCAACCGCGACAGCACGTCGTCGTACGTCCCCGTAATCTCCATCGAAACTGTCACGTCGTCGGCCGCTGGCTCCGTCTCGTCGCTCATGGTCGTGGTACGTGCACAAATCGAGTTAGATGTTCCTATATCTCGCACGGAGAGATTCGTCTCGGCGCGACGTGAGAACGAAACGAGGCGAGCGAGAACCGGTCGGCAGGATACGGTCTCAGCGGCCGTCCGCCTCGGTCAGTCGGAGGCGATACTCGAAGTACTCGTCCCCGTACCGAATCAGGTCGTGCGGCGGATACTCGTCCGCGCCGGCGTCCTTCGTCACGTTGCCGTCGACGTAGGCGCGTTCGTCCAGTCGTTTCAGCACCGAGACGAAGGCGTCGGGGAACGGGTGTTCGGCGCTGTAGCCGTCGCCGCTCTGCGCTCTGCGGAACACGTCCCGTTCGGCCGACGAGAGCGACGCGGGGTCGATTCGCGCGCCGACGAGGCGGCCGCGCAGGACCGTCTCCACCTCCGCTTCCGTCTCGGCGACCGGTTCCGCGACCGGTCGGTACACAGCCTCGTGGAACGTCTCGCGTTCGACTTCGACCCGCCAGATTCGGTCGCGGTGAGCGACGTACGCCGGCCCGTCGTCCGCGAGGAGTTCGCTCGACTCGACGGCCGACTCGTCGCGGTAGACGTAGCCGCCGCGCTGGACGAGTCCCCACGGGACGCCGCCGACGTCGCCGCGGGCGCGGGCCGCCATGTAGGCAATCTGTACCGCCCGTTCGTCCGACTGCGGGAGCGCAGCCTTGTCGACGTGTTCGGGCGCGCCGGACTCGTCCTCGCCGAGTCGCCCCTCGTCGTACAGTCGGAGCACCGGGCGGGTCACCGTCTCCTCGCCGACGACCACCTCGTCGAGGCGGTAGTACCGCCCCTCGTACTTCGCCCACTGGGGTTCGCTGCGCGGGAACGGCTCGACGTACTGCGTCGTGAACTCCGACCCGTTCACGGCCGCGGCGAGGGCGTCCTCGTCCCACGGCACGCGCGTCTCGTTCAGGTCGCGGACGTACCGGTCCCGCAGCGTCGCGGTTCGGTCGTACAGGTGGAAGTCGATGGTCGCGGTCGGTTCGCCGTTCCCACCGCTCCCGAGTCCGGTCGAGCACCCGGCGAGCGCGGAGAGTCCGGCCGCGCCGACGGCCGCGAGTGCGCGCCGCCGAGAGCATCGGTTGGAGGGCATCGTCGGCCCGTCACGCTACCGAGACTAATGTCTTCGGTGTCTCTGAGAAATCGCGGCGGGGGGCGGGTGACCGACTCAGGCCGACTCGACCGATTCAGGCCGACTCGACGGCCTCGACCAACTCGTCGTAGTCGGGTTCGTTCTCGGGCGACTCCGCCTCCCACGCGTAGGTGACAGTGCCGTCGTCGTCGAGGACGTACACCGCGCGGTTGGCGACGCCGTGCAGGCCCAGGTCCGCGACGTCTATCTCCAGCCCGTACGCCCGAATCGCCTCCCGGCTCATGTCGCTGACGAGGGGGAAGCCGAGGCCGTGTTCCTCGCGGAACGCGTTGAGCGTGAACGGCGAGTCCGCGCTGACGCCGTACACCGACGCGCCGGCGTCCTCGAACCGGTCGAGGTGCTCCTGCAGGGCGGTCATCTCGTTGGAGCACGGCGGCGTGAACGCGCCGGGGAAGAACGCGAGGAGGGTCGATCCCTCGCCGACGGCGTCCGCGAGCGAGAACTCCTCGACGTCGCCGGTTGCCACCTTGTTCGTGAACTCGGGTGCGTCGTCGCCTTCGGAAACCATGTCCCCAGATTGGGCACAGAGCGGCATAAATCGCACACCGAACGTGTTCCTCGCCGCGAACCCGGACGGTTTCCGTGGCCGATTCCACCGACTTCAGCGTTGTCGCCGTCGTCGCCGCGGCGTCGGGTCCGATACCGGCGTCGGCGAGCAACTCGGCCGCGACGCCGGATTCGGAGGCGGTGCCGACTCAGTCCGTCCCGGTCCCGCCGGCCGGTTCGTCCTCGTCGTCGACGGGGGTGAGGTCGAGGTCCGACTCGTCGGTGAGCGCTTCGACCTCGTCCTCGTCGAGTACCTCCTCGCCGACTTCGAGGCCGAACTCGGCGGCGCGTTCGCGCCAGAACTCGCGGTACCCCTCGTGCTCGACGTCGCTCGTCACCGTCGTCTCGCCCCGTTCCAGTCGCGCCTGCTTCTCGCGGACCTCGGCGATGAGGTCCTCGGCGAGGTCGGTCGAGAGTTGGCCGCTCAACTCCGCCTCCGTGATGGCGCTCTCCTCGGCCTGTAGAATGCGCCGTTCGCTCTGCAGTAGTTCCTGTTTGAGCAGGGAGGGCTCCCGCTCCAGTAGCGAGCGGATGACGTGCTCGAGTTCGCGCTTCTCGCGCCCGTACTCGCGCTTGAACCGTTCGTACACGCCGGTCCGGATGAGGTTCTGCGTGTGGAGGCGTTCGGCCTCGTTCAGCGCCTCGTCAACCGCCTTCGCCCGCGTGAGGAGGAGGTCGTACAGTTCCCGTTCCTTCCCGGACGTCTGCACGCCCACCGCGCGGAGGAACCGCTTCATCGACAGGCCCTGGACGACGAGACTGAACGCGGCGATGCCGAACACGAGGACGCGGAGTTGCTGGCGCGGTCCGACGGACTCCGGCAGTCCGAGGACGAGCGCGATGGGTATCGAACCGTGGAGGCCGCCCCAGACGAGGACGTGCTGGTAGTTCCGCGGCACGTTCGCGTCCGAGAGCCGGTTGGCCACCTCCGTCAGGGGGTAGACGGCGACGGCGCGCGCGGCGAGGACGAGGACGATGGCGGGCAGCAGCAGTTCCGCCTCGGCGATTATCTGCCGAATCGGCGTCTTCACGCCGAGCAGGAGGAAGATGAACGTGTTGACGACGTACGCGGCCGTCTCCCACGTGTTGAACACGGCCGTCTTCGTCTGCGCCGACATGGCGTACTCGCGGCCGCGGTTGCCGATGAGAAGCCCGGCGGCCACGGTGGCGATGACGCCGCTGACGTGGAGGTAGTGCTCGGCGACGAGGAACGCCCCGTAGGCGAGGACGACGGTGAGCACGATTTCGGTCATGTGCTCGTCGAGGTTCGCCATCAGGCGGTAGACGAAGTAGCCCGCGGCGAGTCCGACGACTGCGCCGCCGCCGGCGGAGACGACGATGCCGCCCGCGAGTTCCCCGACGCCCGCTATCGTCGCGAGGTCCGCGGCGCTGTCGCCCGCCTCGACCAGCGCGAGGAGGGCGGAGAAGATGACGACGGAGATGCCGTCGTTCAGCAGGCTCTCGCCCTCCACGAGGACGGCGAGGCGGTCCGGAACCCCCACCTGCTTGAACAGCGCCAACACGGAGACGGGGTCCGTCGGGAGGACGATGGTGCCGAACAGGAGGCCGATGAGCAGGGTGTAGCCGAGCAGTTCCGTGGCGACGAGTCCGACGACGACGATGGACGCCGCCAGTCCCACCGTCGCGAGCGTCAGCATCACCGGGAAGTTCGACCTGAACTCGTCGATGTCCGTCGTCGCCGCCCCCTCGAACAGCAGGGGCGGCAGGACGACGAGGAGGATGATGTCGTGCGTGAGCGTGATGTCTATCTCCAGTCCGACGATGGACGCGCCGAACCCCGCGATGAGGAGCGCGATGGTGTACGGGATGCGTCCGATTTTGGCCAGTACCGCGCCGACGCCGCCCGCGATGAGAAAGACGGTCAACAGGTCGATGAGTTGTTGTTCCAGCCCACTCGCCATTGACAGTTCGTTCTCGGGGCCCACGGTTAGGTTCGGTGGCAGGCGGACGGAGGGTGCGGAGGGGGCGACGGAGCGCGGTGGTAAGGAGAAGGCGATGGGGGCCCTCAGAGCGGGCGCGTCGGGGCGACGTCACCGACGGGCGTCGCGTCCCGCCACACCCACTCGAACAGGTCGTTCCCGAACCGCACCGCGGTGTCGGAGTCGGCGACCAGTTCCGTACTCGGGTCGTACGACCCGTCCAGTCGCGGCAGCGAGAGGAACGTCGTTCCGTCGGCGACGGCGAGGGCGAACGACACGTCCGCGACGCGGACGGTGAGGTTCTCGGGGATGGGGACGTCGCCGTCGTCGTGCCGGCGAACCTCGTCGACGACGGCTTCGGTGACGAGGAGGCGGCCGGGTCTGTCCTCGCACACCTCCCGGAGCGTCTGTCCGAGGTCCGGGAAGTGGACCGGCGAGACGACGGCCACCTCCGCGGCGTTCCGGAGACTGTCGTGGATGAGCCGAATCGCGCCCGCCGGGTCCGTCTCGGAGACGCGAAACACGTCCAGCCCTTCCAGTTCGGACAGGCGGGCACGGAAGGGGTCGGGGAGCGCTCGGATGTCGTGGGTGCGCCAGTAGTCGAGGTCGGTCCACAACGTCGACTCCAACCGCCGCCGCCGTTCGACGGCGTCCGCGACGACGATTCCCACGCCGGTGAGTCGGAGTCGTTCGCCGTCGTCCACTTCGAGCACGCCGTGCTCTCGGAGGTCGTTCACCGCCGCGTAGACGCCCGACTCGCTGGCGTCGAGGGCGGAACAGAGCGCCCGGGTCGTCGCAGACTCTGCGGCGAGCGTCGTCACGACGGACTCGCGAGTGGTGGAACTCGTGACGTACTCGACGACCGGCGGTGCCCCGTCTTCGTTCACTCCTTCGAGTCGACGTGGTGCGAACCTAAACCCAACGGTGCGGCCTCGGTGACCGCAGGGGCCGAAGAGTTGCGGGGAAAAGGTGGGCGGCAGATGAGGTGCGCGTCGTCGACTGGCGGGGTCGACTTCGAGGGGTCTCACGTCCCACGGACGGACCTGCACGGGCACACGTCCGCTGGGACGTATCGTTCTGAGTGCGCATCCCACTTCAAAGTTTATCAATTCTGATAATAATTCTCCGGGAGAATTTCAAAGTTCCAGTCCAGCTTGAATCTCTCGCCCCGGCTGGAAGCAGGGGGTCGGGGCCGCGGGTTTCTGTCAGCACGACACGACAACCTCGAAACGCATTTACTGTGTGTCCCGGTATGTCGTGGCGTGGATAGAGACGCCGCCCGGACGCTCGCTCTCGCCCTCCTCGCCGTCCTCGCCCTCGGTGTCGCCGCGGCCACCATCGACACGGCCGTCACCGGCGGGTCCGGCGGCGTCGGAGGCGGGGTGGGTCCCGCGACTGGAATCGGACCGTCGGACGAGAGCGGTGTCGGCGTGGACGACACGGAAGGCGGCACGGGCACGTTCGGTTCGCTCTGCCTGCCCGCCCTGACGGAACCGGCGGCCATCGCGGCCATCCTCGCCGTCTTCGTCGGGCTCTTGGCCCTCGTCTACTACGACACCCGGTCGCTGTTCCCCGTCGCCGTCTTCGGCATCACGTTCGGTATCCCCGGCTACGTCTTCTGGGCGCTTCTCACCTCCTGCCGAGGGGTCGAGTTCTCCGGCACCGGTCTCGGCGCGAGCAACGGGACGTTCTCGTTGCCGCAGGGTGGCGGCGGCCTCCCGGGGGCCGGCGAGGGTCCGGTCTCCCCGCCGACGGCGATATTCGGCTTCATCCTCCTGCTGGCACTCCTCGGCGCCGTCGCCCTTCTGTTCGTCTCGACGGGCGACGACGAGGTGGCCGAACGCGAGACGGTCGACGACGACGACCCGGTGGACGTGCGCGAAATCGGCCGGGCCGCCGGCGCCGCCGCGGACCGCATCGAGGCCGACGCCGACGTGGAGAACGAGGTGTACCGCGCGTGGGCGGAGATGACCGCCCTCCTCGACATCCCGAACCCCCGGTCGAGTACGCCCGGCGAGTTCGCCTCGGCCGCCGTCGAGGCCGGGATGGACCGCGGCGACGTAGACGAACTGACGCACCTGTTCGAGGCGGTGCGGTACGGCGGCGAGTCGGCCACCGAGGACAGGGAGACGCGCGCCGTCACCGCCCTCAGGCGCATCGAATCGACCTACGGGGAGGGTGAGGACTCGTGAACACGGACGCCCTCACCGCGGCCGTCGGCGTCGTCGCCGTCCTCGGCGGCGTCGCCGGCCTCGCCGGCTTCGTCGTCCCCGGCCTGAGCGCGACGTTCGTGTTCGTCATCGTCGTCGGCGTCGTGGCGGGCGTGCAGGGCCTCCGCTACGCGCTCGGACGCCGGCACGTGGACTACCGCGCGACGGACACCGGCGACCCCGAACTCCGCTACCGCGTCCCGACGCCCGGCGACGACGTCGACCGACGGTTGTCCGAGCGCGGATGGCGCGCGTCGAACGTGACGGAACTCAAGACGCGCCTCCGCGAGGCGGCCGTCGAGACGCTCGTCCTCCACGACAACTGTTCGACCGACCGGGCCGAACGGCACCTCGAGGAGGGGACGTGGACGTCCGACCCCGTCGCGGCCCGCTACCTCGGCGCAGACGTCCCCCTCTCGCTCGTCGACCGGGTGCGACTGGTCGTGCGCGGGCAGTCGTCGACGTCGGCGCGCGCCGCGCGAACCATCGCGGCCATCGAAGCGGTTCACGACAGCGACGACGCCGTCGCGGAGGCGGGCCGATGAAGGGGTTCGACACGAACCGCTGGACCGGTATCGAGGGGGCGGCCCTCGTCGCCGGCGCCGTGGGCGTCGTCTTCCAGCGGCCGGCCCTCATCCTCGTCGCCGGCCTCGGCGTCGCCTACACCGGCTTCGCGTGGTTCACAGACGCGCCCGCCCCGACGCTCGAAGTCGTTCGCGAACTGTCGGAGTCGAACCCGGACACCGAGGAAGACGTGCGCGTGACCGTCACCGTCAGGAACGTCGGCGAGACGGCGCTGACGGACCTCAGACTGATAGACGGCGTCCCGCCGGCCCTCGAAGTGACCGACGGCTCGGCGCGCCTCGGAACGGCGCTTCGCCCCGGCAAGTCCGCGACGTTCTCGTACTCGGTCGAGGCCGTCCGCGGCGAACACGCGTGGGGACCGCTCGAAGCCGTGACCCGCAGTCCGAGCGCCGAGACGGAGCGCACCGAGGCCCTCGACGCCGAGTCGGAGACGGTGCTGCGCTGTGCACCGTCGCTCGAGGCCACCTCCGACCTTCCGCTGCGCGGCCTGACGACGCAGTACACGGGTCGCGTCGCGACGGACGTCGCCGGCGACGGACTGGAGTTCTACTCGACTCGCGAGTACCGCCGCGGCGACCCGCTGAACCGCATCGACTGGAACCGCCGCGCCCGGACCGGGAAGATGGCGACGCTGGAGTTCCGCGAGGAACGCGCGGCGACGGTGGTCCTCCTCGTGGACGCGCGGGCGGACGCCTACGTCGCCACCCACGAGGGCGACCAGAACGCCGTCGAGCGGAGCGTCGACGCCGCGACGCGCGCGTTCTCGTCGCTCCTCGACAGCGGCGACCGGGTGGGCGTGGCCGCCCTGTCGCCGCACGACTGCTGGCTCGCGCCGAGCACCGGCAGCGACCATCGCGCCCGCGCCCGCCAACTGTTCGCCACGAACCCCGCCCTCGCGCCGACGCCCTCGGACGACGCCTACTACCCAGTCGTCGCCGTGCGACGCCTCCGACGGCAGTTGCCGTCCGACGCGCAGGTGCTGTTCTTCTCGCCGATGGCCGACGACTTCGCCGTCGTCGCCGCGCGCCGCCTCGACGCCTACGGCCACCTCGTCACCGTCGTCAGCCCCGACTCGACGACGGACGACACGCCGGGGCACCGACTCGCGGGCGTCGAACGGGAGAACCGGCTGGCGCGACTCCGCCGGTCGGGGATTCGCGTCGTGGACTGGGGTGAAGGACCGCTGGCGACCGAACTCGCCCGCGCCGAACGGCGGTGGTCGCGATGACCGAGATAACCCGGCGCCCCGCCACCGCGGGCGTGTCGCTCTCGATGGTCGCCGCCACCGTCGGCTTCGTCGGCGTCGCGCTCGCGGCCGCCGGGGCCGCCGCACCCGCCGCCGTCGGCGTCGTCGTCCTCGCACTCGGCCTCTACCGAGGCTCTCGCCGGGTCGTCACGTTCGGCGCGTCGGCGCTGTTCGTCGGCATCCTCTACGCGGGCGTGCAGGGTGGGGCGGCAGAACCCCTCCTGCTCGCCGCGCTCGGCACCGTCGTCTCGTGGGACGCCGGCGAGTACGCCATCGGCGTCGGCGAGCAACTCGGTCGCGACGCGGACACGACGCGGTTGACGCTGGTCCACTCGGCGACGACGCTGCTCGTCGGCGTCGCCGGCGCCGCCGTCGTCTACGCCGTCTATCTCTCGGTCGGCGGGAGCCAACCGGTCGCCGCCCTCGTCCTCGTGCTCCTCGGGGCCATCGCGCTGGTGGCGGCCCTGCGCGGGCGGCGCGAGGAGGGCGGGACGGTCCGCGGTCACCGGCGGTAGGTTCGCCCTCGCCCGCCCGACTCAGAGCCCAGTTCGGCTCGGCTCCGTTCAGATCAGTTCGCGCTCGCCGGCGGCGTCGACAGTCGCGGCGAACACCGGCAACGCCGGCAGCACGGTCTCGACCGGCCCCGCGTTGAACTGCCGAAACAGCCCCTGCACGTCCGCCACCGTCTCCTCGTCGAACCCGACCCCAGTCAGGTCGTCGGGCGCGACGCGCGGTCGGTAGGGGGTCGCGTCCACGAACGACGAGACGAGGTCGTCGGTGCGTTCGAGCGCGTCCGCGAAGGCGTCGCGCTCCAGTCTCGGCTCCACGTCCGCCCACATGCGTTCGAAGAACGGCGGCCACTGCGCGAGCGTCCGGTAGATGCTCGGGAGCCCCCCGTCGAAGCCGTGGAACGACCGGACTCGGTCGACGGTGTCCGCGAGTTCGTCTGCGACGTCCGCGTCGTCGAGCAGTGTCGGCGCGCGCCCCCGGTCGCGGTCCAGCCAGTCGGGGAACGGCTCGGTCGCCGCCGACACCTCCCCCGGTTCGTGTCCGACCGGGTCGCCGTGGAGCGCCCTGTCCATCGTCTCGAACAGCACCGCCAACCGCGGCGCGACCACGTCGTAGGTGGCGAGTTGTCCGCGGAGTTCGCGGGCGGCGGCGGGGTCGAGACCCGTCTCGCTCGGCCGGTAGCGCGGAAGCGGGTCGTCGGGCGCGTCCATCGCGTCGAGGACGGCGTCCCGGTAGCGGACGGAGAGGCGAGCGAACGCCCGCGTCTGGAACACCGGCTTGACCTGTCCCCACGCGTAGCGGAGGAACCCCGGTTCGTTCGCCATCGTCGTCCGGAATATCCAGTTGACGATGGGCGCGCGGAACGTCCGCTGGACGTCGGCGTAGAGGCCTCGTTTCCAGCCCCGGGCGTCGAGTTCGTGGAGTTGCCGGTCGGTGTCCATGGTGCCCGATGGGACGGACGCCACGTATGACTGTCGCGGTCGCTACCGCGGACGCCCGGTCACTCCACGGTCGGCACTTCGACCCGTTCGAGCACGTCAGCGATCACGTCCTCCTTCGCCACGTCGTTCACCTGCGCGTCCGGCGTGAGGACGAGGCGGTGCGCGAGGACGGCCGGCGAGACGCGTTTCACGTCGTCCGGCGTGACGAACTCGCGGCCCGAGAGGACGGCGCGGGCGCGGGACGCCTCCAGCAGTCGCTGGGTCCCGCGCGGGGAGACGCCCACCTCGACCCGTCTGTCCGTGCGCGTCGCCCGCGCCACGTCGGCCATGTAGCGCAGCAGGTCCTCGTCCACGCGCACGTCCTCGGGGACGACGCGCACGTCGAGTACCTCTTCGCGGGTCAGCACCGACCCGACGCTCGGACTGCGCGCCTCCCGGCCGACGCGGCGTCGCAGGAGTTCGACTTCGCCGTCGGTGTCGGGGTAGCCGATACTCGTCTTGACGACGAAGCGGTCTATCTGCGCCTCGGGGAGGGGGAACGTGCCCTCGCTCTCGACGGGGTTCTGCGTGGCGATGACGACGAACGGCTTCGGGAGTTCGTGCGTCTCGCCGTCCACCGTCACCTGTCCCTCCTCCATCGCCTCCAGCAACGCCGCCTGCGTCTTCGGTGGCGCGCGGTTTATCTCGTCGGCGAGGACGACGTTGGCGAAGATTGGCCCCTCGGAGAACTCGAAGGACTTCTCGCGCTCGTTGAAGATGTTCGTGCCGGTCACGTCGGAGGGGAGGAGGTCCGGCGTGAACTGCACGCGGGAGAAGGAGAGGCCGAGGGCGGTGGCGACCGACCGTGCGCTCAGGGTCTTCCCGGTGCCGGGGACGTCTTCGAGGAGGACGTGGCCGCGGGCGAGGACGCCGAGCATGATGCGCTCGAGGAACTCCTGCTCGGCGATGACGGCCTTCGAAACCTCTGCGAGGACGCTGCTACACGCCTCGTTCGCTTCGGGGATGTCCATACCAGCCCTCGGGGCGGCATGGGACTTAGTAATCTGGGTCACATCGCCGTGGTCCACCGAAATCGAAACCGATTAAACGCGGCGTCTCCCAACAGCGTATGCAAGCCGAGGTAGCCTAGCCCGGCCAAGGCGGTAGATTCGAAATCTACTGTCCATTCGGACACGTGAGTTCAAATCTCACCCTCGGCGCCTTTTCACAGACTCACCCGGCGAGCGACGCGTCTCGTCGCGCCGCGATGCGCGTGAGCGTCGCGCGAGTCCGCCGTCGACGTGACGTTCAGACGGGACTCCGGGCGCGCAGTCCCGACCGGTCGGTGGTGACGCGTTTCGGGCACAGGAAATATGACGATGAAACTACAACTGTGGATGGGTGCCTCCCCACAGGCACCCACCTACCGCGTCCGGTACGCGGCGTTCGACCGTCTCCCGACTACCCTCTGCGGCAGTCCTCCGCCCCGACCCGAGACTGACTGATGTTCGGAACACACACGACGACGCGACGAGGTGACGCGCGGTGAACGACCGGTACGACCCCGACGAACTCGACAAGGACGACGCGTTCGAACTCGCGACGACGGAACGGCGACGACACCTCCTCAGAGTCCTCTCTGAAGAGGGGCGAACGCCGCTCGGAGAACTCGTGGACGCCATCGTCACCGAGGTGCACGCCGACCCGTCGCACGACGGCGCCGGCCTCCCCCACGAGAGCGTCCGTATCTCGCTTCTCCACACCGACCTCCCCAAACTCGTCGCCGAAGACGTGGTCGTCTACGACGAGAGCGACGGCGCCGTCGCGCCGGGCGAGAACATCGACGACCTGGACCCACTCGTTTGACGAAAACTCTCTGCGCTAGGAGCGCTTAGAGAGTTCTCGATGAGTCTCCTACCCGGCAGTGAATACCTTTCACCGACCAGAACTGGACGATATCTACCCACGAACCCGGATCGTATCCGTACTGGCGGTTCTTCGTATTCACGATGGCAGTTCCTCGGATTGTCAGCGAGAGCGACCTCTCCGCCACAAGTGACAATTGAGCTAAATTATTTGCCGTTCAAACTCGAGGACCGGAGCAGGGGACGTAAATGACTGACAATACCACACATGGGGAGCCGACGCGACGACTCAGTCGTCGAACCGTTCTGCGGGCGACGGCAGCATCGGGAATCGGGACGCTCGCGCTCTCGTCGACGGCGAGCGCAGAGGGGGCGAAACTCGCGCAGGTCAACTTCTGCGGCTGTAGCGAGGTGTGCGTCGTCCGCGAGAACGACAACGGTGACGAGTCGTTCGGGAACAACGAGGACGACGAGGCCGACAGCATGGGTCCGATAACGGTCATCCGGGCCCGGGAAACCGGCGACGGATGGGAGTTCGACAACGTCATCTACTCGACGACGGGATACTTCTGCGACGACAGCGGCGAGGACGGCTGGAAGATTATCGGCGTCTACACCGGAAGCGAGGCGCCGTTCCCCTCGAATCCGACCTGTTTCGTCTGCAATCCGAACCAGTGCGCTCGGAAGGCGCTCGACGCCTACTTGGAGGAGGCACTGGCTATCTGCGTGAACGGCGACCCGGCGTCGTTCGGGCGGTTCAGCCACTCCTGTAACGGAAAGCCGTACCGGTTCCACGTCGTTCGCGGACGCTGCGGTACCCCGGGGAAGGACCCCAAAGGCCGGAAGAAGTCAGCGGACGAGGATCAGAATGGCGATACTGACAACGGCAATCGGGGCGGCCGAAAACGGGGCAAGAACCGCGGCCGCGGCAACTCGTGACGAAGCGACCGACGGAACCGGCCGGTAAATCCGACGTCGTCGGCTAGGACTGCGCTGCCTCACCTTTCCTGTTCGTTCGTACCGAACGGTATAGGCCCCGCTCTTCTGCGCGGAGACGCCCTCTCGTTCACGAACTCGGCCGGGGGGATTGAGACCACGCTCGAGGGGGGTGACGGACCGAGTTTCCCGAGATTATGTATAGATTCTGAATAAGGTACATCCCCATTCAGCCCCGACTACAGACAACAGATGTCTTCGATACAGCCCGCACGGCAACCGCGGCGGACACCCATCGTCGCACTCCTCGCAGGCGTCGCCGCCGTCGCCGGGTCGTACGCGACGGCCGGGTTCACCCCCGCGTTCGTCGTCGCGCCCGTCGAGGCGTTCCTGACGCGGACGGTCCCCGACGCGGTACTCCGGTTCGCCGTCACCACCCTCGGGACGTTCGCCGGCATCGACCACTTCGGCCAGTTGCTCAACCTCGCGCTGGCCGTCGGTCTCGCGACGGCGACGCTCTCGGCCGTCTCGTTCGTCGCCCTCGTCGCGGCCCGTCGGTTCGGCGGCCGGTCCGCGTCCGCCCGACTCGCGTCGGTGGGTCTGGTCGGCGCAGCCACGTGGGCGACCACGGCCCTGCTCACGGGTCGCCCGACGCTCTCGCTCGCGGCGGGTCTCGGCGGGGCCGCCGTCGTCGCCGTGGCGGAACTCGCCGCCGCGACGGGCGGGTCGGCCGCCGGTGCCGACTCGACGGCGGCCGACCGGCGGCGTCTGCTCGGCGGCGTGGCGACGACGTTCGGCGTGGGCGTCGTCGGTTACCTGCTCGGGTCGTCGTCGGACTCCGCCGACACCGCGGCGTCGGTGAGCACCGACTCCGCACCGGCGGACGCGGAGGCGGTCGAATCGGGTTCGTCGGCCGAACGGACCGCCGCCGACGAGGTATCCGAGGAACCGTCGGTGGTCGACCGCTACCTCGCCGAGGCCGAACGCCGGTCGCTCGACGTGGCGGGGTTGGAGGGACTCGTCAGCACCGACTTCTATCAGGTCGACATCAGCAACGTGGACCCGAACCTCCGGGCCGACCAGTGGTCGCTCTCGGTGACCGGGAGCGTCGAACGCCCCCTGTCGTACACCTACGACGAGTTGACCGCGATGGGAACCGAACACCGGTTCGTCACGCTCCGGTGCGTCAGCGACCCCGTCGACGGGAAACTGATGGACACCGACCTCTGGACGGGCGTCCCCATCTCGCGCATCTTAGAGGAGGTGAACCCGCAGGGAAGTCACGTCATGCTCCGCGCGGCGGACGGCTACTTCGAGGAGTTCCCCGTGGAGGCGCTGACGGAGGGGTTCCTCGCCTACGGGAAGGGTGGCGGACCGCTCCCCCGCGGGCACGGCCACCCCGTCAGAGCGCTCATCCCCGGTCACTGGGGGGAGATAAACGTCAAGTGGGTCACCGAGATGGAGATTCTGGACGGCCCCGAGAAGGGCTTCTGGGAGCGGCGAGGCTGGCACGGCACCGGCCCGGTCAACACCGTCGCCAAGCTCTCGGCCAGCGAGCGACTTGACGGCCGGCGACGGGTGGGCGGCCACGCCTACGCCGGCACGCGCGGCATCGAACGCGTCGAAGTCTCCGTCGACGGCGGCGAGACGTGGGCCGACGCGACGCTGTCGGACCGCCTCCCCGCCGGCACCGACGAGTCCGGCGAGGCGGCCGAAGACGCGTGGCGGCAGTGGACGTACACCTACGACGACCCCGGCCGCGAGCACACCGTCGTCGTCCGCGCCACCGACGGCACCGGCGCGGTCCAACCGCGCGAGGAGGAGGGCCCCTATCCCAGCGGTGCCACCGGGTGGGCGTCGAAGACGTTCCCGAAGTAGCGCGGGCGCGTCGCCGACCCGACTCGAAGGCCGGTCCGACGCCGTCCTGCGGTTTCACTTTCACTCCACTAGGATTGCCTACTTATCCGTTCTCGCGAATGTATCGGTATGAACGCGCTCGCCGTCGAGCGAACCGACGAACGGACAGGGCAGACACGCCGAATCGAGGTCACCGAGTTCCGAACCGCACGCGTCGTCGAGTACGCCCGGACGCGGTTCGCCGGCGACGCGGACGTCCACTTCGAACGGCGGGCGGGAACGACGACGCTCGTCGCCGACGAACGTCGATAAGAAGGGAGCCGAGGGCGGAGCGGTTACCGCTCGGACTGCTGCCGCTTCGACGGTCACCGCGCCGACGGCCGACGCCTCAGTCGTCCGCGTGCGGCGGCGACTCGGCCGTGTCGTCCGGTTCGCCGTCGGCGGCGACGAGGAGTCGGTCGAGGGCCTCGACCATCGCCTCGACGCTGCAGCGAGTGATGTCCGAGTCGCTGGTCGCCACGGTGACCGAGCGGTCGCCGTAGGACATCTCCACCTCGACGGTGACGACGGCGTCCGTGCCGCCGGTGATGGCGTCCACGTGGTAAGAGTCCAGTTGCGCGTCGGCGTCGGGGCCGAGCGCAGAGCGCACCGCCTCGACGGCGGCGTCCACCGGACCGCTCCCGGTGCCCGACGCGACGCGTTCGTCGTCGTTCACGCGGAGGCGAACGGACGCTGTCGGCGTTCCGCCGCCCGACGCGGCCGTGAGGTCGAGGAGTTCGACCCGCCGGTCGCGGTCCCGCCCCTGTACGTCCTCGGCGATGGCGAGGAGGTCGGCGTCCGTGACGCGCTTGCCCCGGTCGCCGACGTTCTTCACGCGTTGGACGACGGCCGCGAGTTCGTCGTCGTCCACCTCCACGTCGTGTTCGTCGAGGGCCGCCGCGACGCCCGCGCGTCCGGCGTGTTTTCCGAGGACGAGGCGACGCTCCCGCCCCACCGTCTCCGGCGAGTAGGGTTCGTACATCGCGTCGTCCTTCAGCGTCCCGTCGGTGTGGATGCCGCTCTCGTGCGTGAAGGCGTTCTCGCCCACGACCGCCTTGTTCGGCGGGAGGGGGACGCCCGTCGCGTGGGACACCTTCTGCGCCAGCGCGTAGAGTTCGTCGAGTTTCGCCGTCTCGACGCCGTAGCAGTGCGAGAGCGCTATCGCCACCTCTTCGAGGGCGACGTTGCCGGCGCGTTCGCCGATGCCGTTGACCGTGCCGTGGACCATGTCGGCCCCGGCGGCGAGACTGGCGTAGACGTTCGTCATCGCCAGTCCGAGGTCGTCGTGCGTGTGCGTCGACACCGGACCGAGTTCGGCCAGCGCGGAGACGTACTCGTACGTCGTCTCGGGACTCGCGTGGCCGACGGTGTCGGCGTAACACGACCGGTCGGCGCCGGCGTCGAGCGCGGCCGACGCGATGTCGACGAGGAAGTCGAGGTCCGCGCGGGACCCGTCCTCGCCGATGACCTCGACCCACAGGTCGTGATCCTTCGCGTAGGCGACGAGGTCGCCGGTCGTCTCGACCACCTCGTCGCGCGTCGTGCCGACCTTGCCCTCGACGTGCTTGTCGCTGGCGGGGACGACGATGGTGACGCCGTCCACGTCGCAGTCGAGTGCGAGGTCCACGTCGCGCTTGACGCCGCGGGCGAAACTGGTTATCGTCGCGTCCAGACCGAGGTCGGTGACGCGACGGATGGTCTCGCGTTCGCCCTGCCCGGTGCAGGCGCTCCCGGCCTCGATGTACGGGACGTTCGCCCGGTCGAGGGCGCGCGCGATGTCCGCCTTCTCCTCCGGCGAGAGCGAGATACCCGGCGCTTGCTCGCCGTCGCGGAGCGTCGTATCTAACAGCTGTACGGTGTCGTCAGAATCCAGAACGGATGCGAGGGGTGTGTTGGGGTTACCCCCGAATAAATCGACCACGAGTCATGTGCTCACACGCACCCTTACCGCGGACGGACTTAAAATGGACCTTCATGACAGATTTCGCCGTCGGACCGGAACCGCCCCGTCACTCGACGACGCGGACGGTGTCGCCGCGTTCGACGCCGTCGGCCGCGCCGGCGGGCAGTTCGACGATGCGGTCCGCGAGCCCGAACCCGATTCCCGTCCACCCCGAGAGTCGCTTCTTCTTCGTCACTTCCTCGCCGACCAGCCAGAGGGCGTCGATGTCGAACGGGACGAACAGCATGTGGAGGCTCCGCCTGTCCACGTCGTCGAACTCGAAGACGAGGGCGTAGTCGTCCGGAATCCGGCGGCGGAACATCAGTCCGCGCGACTTCGACAGGAACGAGTCTGCGACTTCCACGTCGCTGGCGATGGTTCGGGGCTTGCCGTCCCGACGGTGTTCGACGTGCACGACGGGCCGTCACCCGGTGACCACATAAAGTCAACGCGCCCGGTGACGGTCGCTGCCGGTCCGCGGATTGAAGGCCGACGGCGCGCAAGGCGGGTCATGGAGGAGACGCCCACGGGAACCCCCGTCGGCGTGGACGACCCGTACGACCACGCTGGCGTCTGCGACCACCTCACGGGCGACGGCCGGTGTCGCTTCGCCCTCGACCGGGCCGGCGACGACCCGTCGTTCGCGGCCGACCGCCGCGCCGCCGACTACGACTGCGTCGCCGCCGACTACGACTGCGTCGCCGCCGACGAGGACTGCGAGTTCCGCGACTGCCCGCACTACCGTTCGACGACCGACGGCCGCGAGTGCGTCCGGTGCGGACTGGAGGAAGTCCGCATGGCCCACGAGGGGGGTGCGCGGCCCCTCCTCGAAGAACACCACCTGTCGTACGGGGGCGGGAGCGACCGGACCGAGGGGTCGGAGCCGAGCCACGAGATAACCGTCGCGCTCTGCCGGTGGTGTCACACGAAGGTCCACAAGTCGTTCGCGCGCGTCGACGACGACGCCTCGCCGGACCCCGAGGCGTTCGCCGCGCGCGAGGAGCGACGCTCCCGCGAACAGGCGGAGTTCGGCTTCAGTTCGGCCGCCGAGCGATTCGACGACGGCTGAGGCGGGAGACGGCGTTTCTCACGTTTCGAGCGTCGCCAGCAGTCCGGCCGCGGCGGCGTCGACCACGACCACGACCCAGTAGCTACACACCCGGTAGAGGAGGGCGACGGCCGCCGCGGCGCTGACCGGGACGCCCGCGGTGGCGGCCAGTCCGGCGGTGACGGCGACTTCGATGCCGCCCGACCCGCCGGGCAGGGGCGACCAGCCGACGAGTCCCGACGCGGGCGCGACGAACAGCGCGGCCCCGAAGGGGACGGCGACGTCGAGGGCGGCGGCGGCGACGGCCAGCGAGGTGCCGAACGCCACCCAGCCGAGGGCGGCGAAGACGGCGGCGAACGCGACGCGCCGCCGGTTCTCCGCCACCGCGTCCAGCGTCGCGAAGTAGCTCTCGATGCGCCGGCCGACGGCGTCGGGGTGGAGGTGTCGCTCGGCGGTCGACAGTCCGAGTCGCGCCGCGAGTCGGTGGCCGACGCCGACGACGCTCACCACCGCCCGTTCGAGCAGGGCGCGCCGACGCGTCACGAGGACGACGACGCCGCCGGCGACGAAGACGGCGCCCGTGAGGCCAGCGACGAACGTCCGCACGTCGCCGAACCCGGACCCGAGGACGAGGAGGAGCAGCCCCGTTCCGGACACCGTCACCGCCGAGAGGAGGTTCAGCAGGTCCGCGACGGTGACGGCCGCCAGCGCCTCCTCGTACTCCAACTCGAACGGCCGGGAGACGGCGTAGCTGATTATCGCGGAGCCGCTCAGCCGACCCATCGGGAGAATCTGCCGCGCGAAGTCCCCCGAGAGGTAGGCGAGTCGGTAGCGGAGCCCCCCGACCGGTTTCGTCGTCGTCAGGGCGTGACGGAGCGACTCGCCCCACGCGGAGATGGCGGCGACGCCGGCGACGCTCCCGACGGCGACCAGTCCGAGGTCGGCGCGGGCGACGGCGACGACCACCTCCCGGCCGCCGGTCAACCGGACGAAGACGGCGAGGACGACGACTGCGAGGGCGATGCCGACCGCGGCGCGGACGGCGGGTCTGACACGCGTGCGAGAATGCGGGGGCTCCACGTCCGGTCGAACGGGGGCGAGGGACTTCAGTCCGATGTCACGGGGCCGGGGGCCCCCGCCGACGTTCGGTCGCGCACTCGCTCTCGTCCGTCCGCGGACCCGTCGCCGCCACCGACGAACCCGTTCCCGTCCGGTCGCGACCCCCGTGTCGCCGGTCAGTCGGCCGATTCGCCCTCCGTTCGTTCCGTCGCCGCGTTCCGGACGCTTTTTGACCGCCTCCCGACTACGACGCAGTAACTGATGACTCGCATCGTCGTCATCGACAACCACGGTCAGTTCACGCACCTCGAACACCGGGCGCTCCGTGACCTCGGTATCGAGACCGAACTCGTGGACAACGACACGCCGCCCGAGGAGATAGACGCAGACGGCATCGTCCTCTCGGGCGGACCCGACATGGACCGCATCGGCAACTGCCCCGACTACCTCGAGTTGGACGTGCCCGTCCTCGGCATCTGCCTCGGCATGCAGATAATCGCCGCCGAACTCGGCGGCCGCGTCGGATCGGGCGAGTACGGCGGCTACGCCGACGTGAGCGTCGACATCCTCGACGAGGACGACCCGCTCGTCGGGTCGCTCGCCCCCGAAACCCGCGTCTGGGCGAGTCACGCGGACGAGGTGAAGGAGGTTCCGGACGGCTTCACCCACACCGCTCGCTCCGACGTGTGCGACGTCGAGGCGATGAGCGACACCGACCGCGACCTGTACGGCGTCCAGTGGCACCCGGAAGTCGCTCACACCGAGGAGGGCGAGGAAGTGTTCGAGAACTTCCTCGACATCTGCACCGCCTGAACGCACGGGTTTTTAGATATCTCCAACTGTCTCTCTCGACTATGACTGCCACTCAGAGCGATTTGGCGGGGCTGTCGCGGTTCATCTTCCGCGCGCCGAGCTGGTACACCAGCCTCGCCTTCGCAGTCCTCATCGCGGCGATGGCCGGCGTCGCCGCGTTCGATTCCGGCGAGTCGATGCGGACGTGGCGCGGCCTGTTCTTCCTCGGAAAGGACGCCTGGGAGGGCATCTTCTTCATCGGCGTGCCGACCGTCGTCGCCGCGTTCGGCACCTCCGGCGTGGACCGCTTCGTCGGCGGGACGCTCACGCCGAACCGGTCGTCGCTGCTCGCACTCGTCTGCGAGGTACTCATCGTCGCCATCGTCACCCTCGCGGCCATCGTCTCGGTGTTCACCGGCCTCGGTCAGCGGTTCGTCTTCGACGCCCTCGTCGTCGCCCTCGCGTCGGTGTTCGCCTTCCGACTCCTCGTCGTGATGGCCGTCTCGCGGTCCTCGCTGCTCGTCGCGGCGATACCGGCGAGCATCCAGACGCTCGCGGCGGCGGTGTTACTGTTCATCTACAGCGGGACGCTCACCTTCATGTCCGTGGGCGGACCCATCCTCGACGCCTACCTGATTCCGTACCTCGCGCGCGCGGACCACGCCCCGTCGGAACTCTCGACCGTCTCGCCGGACCACTTCCTCCTCCTCGGCCTGACGTGCGCCGTCTACGCCTTCGGCGTCTACGTGTTCATCGTCGTCGTGGACCGCCCGTGGCGCAGAAGCCTCGGCGTCTCGGTCCTCGACTTCCTCCGCGGGTTCGTCGGCCACATCGCCGAGGGGACCGACGAGCTAGAGGAGTTCTTCGAGCAACTCGGCGAGAAGGCCATCGTCCCCGTCACCGTCCTCGCGTTCCGGTCCAGCGTCGGCGAGAAGGCCCGCTTCATCCTCCCGATGATACACCCCGGGCCGATGGGCGAAATCGGCGGCGGCAACTTCCCGGAACGCGTCGCCACCCGCTCGGACGGGCTGGCGTTCCCCCCGCACGCCACCGCCGGCCACGACTTCAACCTCGTCACCGAACGCGAAGTCGACACCATCCTCGAAGCCGCGGACGCCGCGTACGACAGAATCGAGTACGGGTCGGAGGCGACCCAGAGCGTGCAGGTGCAGTCGGGCGAGGCGAAGATGCTGGGGCAGGCGTTCGGCGACGACGCCCTCCTTGTCTCGACGTACGCGCCCGAGTTCGCCGACGACGTGGAGTACGCCGTCGGCCTCTCGGCGGCGGCGGAGGCGCGGACGGCCGGACTCGACGACGTCCTCCTCGTCGACGCCCACAACAGCAACAACGGACTCGACGGCCCGGACCTCGGCCACGTCACGCCGGGGTCCAAGCGGTCGTTCGACATGATAACCGCCGCCGGCCTCGCGGGCGAACACCTCTCGGCGGCCGCCCGCGGCGACCTCTCGATGGGCGTCGCGTGGGACCGGACGGAGTGGGAACCGACCGACGGCATCGGACCCCTCGGCATCCGCGTCGCCGTCACCGAAGTCGCCGGCCAGCGGACGGCGTACGTCCTCGTCGACGGGAACAACATGGAACCCGGCCTCCGGGACGCCATCGTCGCGGACCTGACCGAGGGCGAGGAGTCGCTCGTCGACGTGGCCGAGGCGATGACGACGGACACCCACATCGTCAACACCGTCGAGGCGGACAACCAGGTCGGCGCGGCCATCGACCAGGGGGAACTCCGCCGCCTCGTCGCGGACCTCACCCGGGAGGCGGTACGCGACGTCGAACCCGTCGAGGCGGGGATGGCCGTCGAGCGAACCGAGGTGACCGTGTTCGGCAACGACCGGACCGAGACGCTCGCCAGTCACGCCAACGCCGTCGTCGCCATGGGCGGCGCGTTCGCCGTCTCCATCATCCTCGCGGCGATGGCGGTGAGCGTCCTCATCTTCCTGTTCGCCTGACCGAGGGCCGCCGCCGGTCCGCGCCCGCCGCGTCCGTCCGCGCGCCGCGGCACCAACAGACCCAATACCGATACGGAGAGACTTCTTTCCGATGCGCTCACGCGACGAGAGAGGTGGACCGTGATAGCCGACCAGTTCTCGGCCCTGTTCGGGACGAACCCGGTGGTCCACGGACTCGTCGGCGGACTGGTCATCGCCGGACTCAACCTGCTCGGGGCGTCGCTCGTGTTCGTCTGGCGGAACCCCTCCGACCGGGCGATGGACGGTGCCCTCGGCTTCGCCGCCGGCGTGATGCTCGCCGCGAGTTTCACGAGCCTCATCATCCCGGGCATCGAGACGTACTCGAACGGCAACCCGCTCCCGGTGCTGTTCGGCGTGGCGCTCGGCGCTCTGTTCTTGGACCGGTCGGACGTGCTCGTCCCGCACGCGCACTTCCTGCTCTCGGGGCGCCGGCGCGCGGACGCGGCGAACCCCGGCGATGACCTCCCGGTGGACGACGAACGACTCGCCGGCGTCGTCCTGTTTATCCTCGCCATCACGCTCCACAACATGCCCGAGGGGCTGGCCGTCGGCGTCGGCTTCGGCAGCGGGGACCTCTCGACGGCGATTCCGCTGATGCTCGCCATCGGCATCCAGAACATCCCCGAGGGGCTGGCCGTATCGGTTGCGGCCATCAACGCCGGGCTGGACAAGCGGTTCTACGCCGTCTTCGCCGGCGTTCGCTCGGGCGTGGTCGAGATTCCGCTCGCCGTCCTCGGCGCGTACGCGGTGCAGACGGTGTCGACGCTGCTCCCGTACGCGATGGGCTTCGCCGCCGGCGCCATGCTGTTCGTCATCAGCGACGAAATCGTCCCGGAGACGCACACGAAGGGCCACGAACGCGTCGCGACGCTCGGCACCATCTTCGGCGCCATCGTGATGCTCTACCTCGACATCTCGCTCGGCTGACCGCCGCCGTCGGCCGCGCTCACGGTGAATCTATTACTGGCTGTGGCGCGTCTATCCGTTATGTACGACGCCATCCTCTTTCCGACCGACGGGTCTGCGGGGGCGACTCGGGCGTTCGACCACGCCCTGGAACTGGCCGAAGACCAGGAGGCGACGCTCCACGTCCTCCACGTCGTGGACGTGCTCTCGCCCGGGGCGTCCCTCCACGAGACGATACGCGAGCGCATGGTCGAGCGAGGGGGGAGCCTCGTCGAGACGCTCGCGGCGGAGGGGCGAGAGCGCGGCGTCACCGTCGAGACGGCGGTCCGCGAGGGCGACCCGGCGGCCACCATCGTCGACTACGCGTCGTCGGAGGGCGTCGACGTCGTCGTCATGCCGACGCACGGCCGCCGCGAACTGACGAAGGCGGTCCTCGGGAGCGTGACCGACAAAGTCGTCAGGACGGGCGACGTGCCGGTGCTGGTCGCCACCTTCGAGGACTGAACGACCGCTCTGTGGTCCTTGGCGCTCGTTTCGCCGACGCTGACGACGCCCGCTCTTCCGGTACCGCCCGCAGACGGGACGCTCAGGTCTCGATGACCACGCGGTCGGTGTAGCGACAGCTCGGACAGACGTGCTCGTACGTTATCTCGCTGCCCGTCGTCGCCGCCGTCCACCGGCCCTCGGTGTCGACGTGTCCACAGGCCGAACAGCGCATTCGCGTCCGCTCGTAGTGCCCGCGAAGTCGGTCCAGCGGCGTGTCTCCGATGCCACTCCTGATTGCCATACGGTATCATATGGCAACCAAATTGATAACGATTCCTCACGGAAGCGTGAACGAAAGAGAAGACGCGGGTTACGCCGCGTCGGTGTCACCAGACTCGGTCTGGTGGCCCGCAGAGTCGCTCTCTGCGGTATCGGCATCGGCGTCTGCGTCGGCGTCCGCGTCGTCGGCGAACAGTTCGTCGACGGCGTCCCGTGCGGTCCGCGCCGCCTCGTCGGCCACGTCCTCGGCGTCGGCGTCCGCGTCGTCGGGCGCGTTGACGTAGACGTCCACTTCGAGGATTCCCTCCTCGAACGTGACCGTCACGTCGAAGTCCGTGACCTCGGACTGCTTGTAGCGGGCGAAGATGACGCCTTCGGCCGCTTCTGCGGCCGTCTCGACGACCGTCTCGTCCGTCGGCATTCGCTTACGCGCCGCCTGCGCCGCCGGGGCCCATCGGACCGCCGCCCGCGCCGCCCTGCAGCATCTGCTGGAGTTCGCTCTGGAGACTCTCGAACTGCTCCTGCACGCGCTCTTCCTGTTTCTGGAGCTGTTCGACGCGCACTTCGAGGCTCTCGACCTTCTCGCTGAGGTCGTCGTGGGCCGTCTCGTAGTCCGTCTCGACGAGGAGTTCGCCGACTTCGCGGTACATGACGGTGTCCTCGTCGATGTCCTCGAGGGCGTCGAGTGCCGTCTCGGACTCGGTGAGCGTCGACTCGGCGGACTGCTTCTGCGCGGCCACCTGCTGTGCCGTCTCCTGAAGGTCCTGCAGTTCTTCGAGCTTCTCCTGCGCTTCTGGCGGCAAATTACCCTGCATACCCAGACCCATGTGACCCGGACTGAAAAAGACCAGTATTCTCCCCGCGCCGTGTCAGTCGCCGAAATCAGGCCGCACAGTCCGCGACGCGTTCGGCGACGCCGACGAGACGGGTCCACGTGTTCACGCCCGCGCGGAGGGCGACGAGGTCCGCCGCGGCCACGGTGACGCGGACGGTTCGCCCGTCGCGTTCGACGCGCACGGCCGACCGGTCGTCGGCTATCGCGCCCTCCTCGACGCGGACGCTCTCGGCGACGGTCCGTGCGCGTCGCTCGTCGGGGTAGGTGAACGCGAGGGTGACGTCGTGTCGGCGGTCCATCCGCGAGAACGGGGGGGTCGCTATTCGACCGGGACTTCCTTGACGGTCGGTGCGCGCTCCTTCAGGAGCACACGGTGGCCGCAGTAGGGACACCGCACGCCGCCGTACTCGTCGAGTTCGACGTCGCGCTTACACCGAGAACACTTGTAGCTCATCGTTTAGGGGTTGTCGTCGGGCGTGATGTCTCTTACGCGCTCTCCTCGCCGTCGTCGCTCGAGAGAGCGGCGCGGATGGAGCGGCGGACCTGCTTGCCACCGGGCGTCTCGGGGCGGTACGTCCCGCCCGTGAACTTCTCGCCCGTCTCCTCGTTCATCCAGATGCCGGTGCCGACGCGGGTGACGGAGTCGCCGTCCACCTTCGCGTCGCGCATGTCGGCCTCTATCTCTTTCACACGTCGTCGGGCGACGCGTCCGTAGCGCGCACCGAAGCGCCCGGCACTCCCAGTCTTCCGTGCCTTCTGTTCGGCCATAGTATCGCGTCGTAGCCCCGGTACCGGGATAAAGCCTGCGAGTCGGACTCGGAGCGTGCGTCGGTGTGGCACGGGTCGAGACGGCCCTCGTCGGCCTCTCGTCGCACCGCCGCCCCGTCGGTCACTCCTGCAACTCCGCCTCGCGCAACGCCTCGTTCAGGTCGTCGCGGACGAACTCGCCCGTCTCGGTGTCCATCGCGGTGGTGACGATGCGGTTCTCCTGGACGCTCGACCCGTCGCGCAGGAGGAGGCGGACGTTGCCGTTGCGGTCCGCGCGCGTCACCTTCGCGCGGAGGCTCTTCTGCGACCCCATCCCGCCGGCGTCGATGGGGCCCGGGATTATCTTCTTCACGTGCGGGTGGTCGGCGACGACGCCGATGGCGCGCCTGCCCTCTCGGTCGCCGATGAGCGTCGAGTGCGTCCCGCCCATCTTCTCTCTCGGCGGCGTCTCCACGACTTCCAGCGAGCGTTCGCCGCGCCGTTCGAGGACGCGTCTGACGGGCTCCTCGCCGGCGACGCGGTAGAACTCGTGGTGCAACTGCGCGCGCGTCTCCCTGAGCACGTCTCTGTCGCCCGCGGCGTACACCTCCTCGGGTCGCTTCCGTCGAATCTCGTCGGCGACGAGGCCGGCGAAGTTCCGGAGTTCGACCACCATCGCCTCGTCGTCCTCTTCGGGGATGGTCGTCACCGTCGTCGTCCCCACCACCTCCTCGCCGTCCAGCATCGTCAGTTCCGCTCTGTCGCGTTCGAAGGCGGCGACGACGGTGTCGCAGTTGGCGGTGTTGCACGTCAGACAGTAGTCTCCCGGCTTCTCCAACGGCGTGCCGCACCGCCCGCAGTCCATGTGCGAGAGCAGGCGACGGCCGCATAAAAGCCGACTGTTCGACTCGGCACCCGCGCCGACCGAGGGAGAAACGCTTTCAGGGTCGACGGGGAGTCTCGAACGATGACCGGTCGCCGCCCCGTCACGTTCGCCCTCCTCGCCCTCCTCGTCGCGCCCCTCCTCCTCGGCGTCGGCCCCGCCCCCGCCGCGGCGTCGAGTCCGCCGGAGGCGACACCGTTCTGCGAGCGGTCGCTGACTCGGTCGCTCACGTACTCGCTGCCGAACGCGACGGTCGAATCGACCACCGCGCACGCGACGGTGGTGAACGGCACGGCCGCGGACTGGCGCGTGAACGCGACGTTCCGGAACCGCTCGACGGTGACCCGACTCCGCGGCGACGAGTCGCTCCGACGCCGGGTCGTCGCGGACGCCTCCGGCACCGTCTCGCCGGCGAACGTGACCGTCGCCGCCGCCGGACCCCGGACGCTGGCGTTCCGGTTCCGAACCGACGACTTCGCCGCCCGGACGCCCGGTGGCCTGCTTCGAGTCGACTACTTCCACGTTCGCGGCAGCGAGTTCCGAACCCTCTCCTGCGACCGACTGACGCTCGTCGGCCCGCCCGAGACGACGCTGTCGAACCGGCCGACGGAGACTCGGACGACGGTCCGGTCGACGGGGAACCGCGTCGTCGTCACCGACACCGCCGACTACCGCCCGGCGTCGTTCTTCGTGTTCGCGCCCGACGGGACGCCGCCCCTCCTGCGCGACGGACTCACCGCCGCCGCACTCGCCCTCGCCGTCTCCGGCACCGTCGCGGGGAACCTCGCGTTCGTGGTCTGCGTCCCGACGGCCGTCCTCGCGGCCGGGTTCGTCTCGGTCCACCGCCTGTTCGGGTCGCTCCCCCGTTCGGGCCTCCGCGCCCGCGCCCGCGAACTCGGGCTGACCGTCCTCGGCCTCGTCGTCGTCGGCGTCGTACCGACGGCGCTACTCCTGTTCTTCGACCAGTCGGCGCTCCTCGTCGCCGTCCCCGGACTCGCCGTCGCGGGGGCGGCCGTCGTCGTCGGCCCGTGGACGCACTCCTCGCGGGCGTCGCTCGTCCCCGTCGTCGCCGGCGTCGCCGCGGCCGGTGTCGCCGCCGGCGTCGGCACCCTCCTCGGACTGCTCGCCCTCCGGACCGGGGTGGCGACGACGCTCGCCCTCGCGGCCGTCTTCGCGGGGTATCCGCTCGGCGTCGCGGCGTCGTCGGGCCGCCCCGCGCGGCGTCCGACCGCCCTCGCCGCACTCGCCTTCGGCCTCGCGGCCGCCACGTACCTCCCGCTCACCGTCGCGGGCGGGTCGCTGTACGCCGTCGCCGTCGTCTTCGTCGCCCTCGTCGCGTTCGGCCTCGCCGTCGCCGCCGTCCCGTTCGCCCTCGTCGGTGTCGGGAGCGTCGGGCGATAGGGCGGCGGTCGGGGGCCGAGGATGGGTCGGCGGTCGGAGCAGGCCGCCGGTTGCGGACGCGGCGGCCCGCTCAGAGGTCCTGCGGCGTCGTCTTCAGGTACTCCCGCAGGAGCACCGTCGCGTACGACCCCGACGGGAGCGAGAAGGAGAGTTCGTAGGCGTCGTCGTCGGCGTCCACCGCCGTCTCCACGTCCGTCCGGAGGAGGACCGCCCGGCGCGTCCCCGAGGAGTCGAACTCGCCCGGCAGGTCGAAGTCCGACGGGGCGAGGTCCAACTCGTCCAGCACGGCGCGTTCGACCTCGCCCGCCTCCCCCTCGGCCAACTCGGTGTCGGTGCCGACGAGGGGCGCGGTGACGAACGCGCGGCCGCGTTCGCAGTGGCGGGCCATCACCTCGACGCGGCGGCCCGTCGCCACCTGCGTCCGGTCGGGGTCGGCGCGGGACAGTCTCTCGGGTGCGTCCCGGTCGGCGAAGCAGACGACGTCGCCCTCGACGGGGCGGGTGAGCGGCAGGCCGCGTTCGAGGCGTTCCGAGAGGATGCGGTTGAACGCGTACGACTGCGCGGCGTTGACGAACAGTCGCTGGAGGTTCCGGGGGACGGCTTCGAGGGCGTGCCGCCAGTCGTCGTCCGTCTCGTCGCCCTCGTCGGCGAGTCGGTGCAGCATCGACCGTTCGTAGCGCAGGCGGTGCGGCATCTCGTCGAGGGCGGCGTGCCAGTCGGGGTCCGGCGAGTCGGCCTGTTCGTCGACGAACCGGCGGGCCGCCTGCGTCCCCTCGGGTTCGGCGTCGGCGGGGTTGCCGACGTACGAGAGCACCGCCTCGCGCCATTCGCCGCGGACGACGTGCAGGCCCACCTCGTGCGTGACCGGGCGGCGACTGCCGAACCGCTGGTGGCCGAAGTAGTTCGGGACGGCCACCGGGACGGGGCCGTCGGTCGCTGTGTCGCCGTCGGCGTCGCCCTCGCCGCCCACCGGTTCCTCGCCCGTCAGGAACGCCCCCAACTCGGCGGTGACGGCCGCGGCGTTCTCCGGGGCGTCGGCGTCGCGGACGCGCACGTCGAAGTCGTTGCCCGCGAGGTCACCGAAGCCCAGGTCGCGGCCGATGCGGCCGACGACTTCGACGTCGGCGTCCGAGATGTCGGGGACGGCCTCGGGCGAGACGTCGCGCACCGAGAACAACTGCGTCGTGACGGCGTACTTGTCCTTCGTGCCGGCCCACGCGACGCGCTCTCTGCTGACGCCGAGGGCGTCCGAGAGGCGGCGCGCGAAGTCGTTCGTGTCCCACCCGCGGAGCGTCACGCGGAGGAGCAGGTTCGGGTAGTCGCCGGGGTCTTCGTCCACGTCGACGGAGTCCATCGCCTCCACCTCGCGCACCCGGAAGTCCTCCGGGGCGACCCGGAGGCGGCCGCCCGTCCCCTCCGCGTCGCTGACGTAGTGGTCGATACCGACGCGCCGTTCGAGTGAGTGTGCGTCGCGCATGTCGGTCGTGGTCTGTCCGGCGTTCTCGCCGCGCGGGTAAGCCCTCTCCGGTTCGGCCGTCACGCGGACGCGGATTGTCACGCGGACGCGGATTCGCCGCCGCCGTCGCCCGTCACTCCGGCGGTGTTCCGCCGTTCACGCCGGTAATCTCGAAGCGCGCACCGCCGGACTCGCTCTCGGCGGCGACGACGTTCCAGTCGTGGGCGTCCGCTATCTCGGCGACGATGTTGAGTCCGAACCCCGTCCCGTCGTCGGCCGTGGAGTAGCCGTACTCGAACACGTCGTCGCGTTCTTCGGCGGGGATGCCCGGTCCGTCGTCGGCGACGGCGAACCCGTCCGGCAGGGGGTCGACGGTGACGGTCACGTCGTCGCCCCCGTGACGGGTGGCGTTGCTGAACAGGTTCTCCAGCAGGCGGCGGACGCGCTGTCTGTCGCCCTCGACGGTCCCCAACTCCCCGTCCGCGGCGAGCGTCGCCGCCTCGGCGGTCACCGTGTTCCACGCCTCCGCGACGACGTCGCCGAGAGGGAACCGCTCGGGGTCGGTGACGTACTTGCCCTCCCGCGTGAGCGTCAGGACGTCGTCGATTATCTCGGCCATCCGGTCGGTGAGGTCTTCGACCGTATCGACGTACTCGTTGTCACAGCCCTCGACCTCGCGGAGGAGCGTCAACTGCGCCATCGCGGCGTTCAGCGGGTTCTTCAGGTCGTGGCTGAGGACGCTCGCGAACCGTTCGAGTTTCTCCTCGCGGCGCTTCCGGCGCGTGATGTCGCGGGCGACGCCCACCGCGCCGCCGAACGACCCGTCCTCGTTCGGCGGCAACAGCGCCATGTGCGACTCGATGGTCCGTTCGCTGCCGTCCTCGCGGGTGATGGTGCCTTCGAGTCGAATCGACTCCTCCTCGGAGTCGACGAGGTCGTGAATCGCCTCGAGGTGCTCCATCGACTGGTCCCCGGAAGCGGCCACCTCCCGCGGATGCGACCCGAGCAACTCCTCGCGCGAGTGTCCCGTGAGTCGAAGCGTCGCGTCGTTCACGTAGTCTATCTCGTCGTTCTCGTCGAACGTGAACACCGGGTCGGAGATGAGCGAGATGAGGCGGTCGCGCCGTTCGAGTTCGAGTTCGCGCACCTTTCGCTCGGTGATGTCGCGGACGACGTTCACGAGGACGGGCCGCCCGTCGAGTTCGGTCCGCGAGATGTTTATCTCGGTCCAGAATTCGCTGCCGTCGGCGCGTTCGGCCTTCCACTCGAAACTCGTCTCTCCCGTCTCGCGCGCCTCCGAAATCAGTTCCTTCGCCCGCCCTTCGGTGTACTTCGGCGGACCCGCGCTGTAGTCGGCGATGGAGAGTTCGCGGAACTCCGCGGGCGTGTAGCCGTACATCTCCTCGACGGCACCGCTGACTGCGAGCGTTTCGCCGGTCTCCGCGTCTCGGACCGTGATGACGTCGTTGACGTTCTCCAGCACCTGGAGAAGCGTCTGGCCCGTCTCGGAGGCGGCGAAGTCGTCCATCGTCGGCACATCGGCAGTCACCCGATGTAAGTCGTTCGGCCGACGACGCCCGCGAGTGCGACCGTTCGGGCCCTGCGGCGCTTCCGCGGTCAGTAGAGAGAGAGGTCCCCGGTCACCTCGTCCACGAGGTCGTCGCGCCCCGGGCCGACGGCGAGGCAGGTAACGGTCCCTGGGTCCAGTTGCGTGTGTCCGGCGTCGCGGACGACGGCGTGCGGGAGGCCCCGGCGTTCGGCCTCGTCCGCCAGGCGGAACAGCGCCTCCTCGCCGTTCGCCTTCAGGACGACCTTCTTCTGACCGGACCCCTTCCACTCCGTCCGCGCCGTGCGGTCGGCGTCCTCGAACGCCGAGAGACTCGCGTGGGCGACCTGTGCGGCGAGTTTCCCGCGACTCATCCCGAGGTCGGCCCGCGCGACGATGGCCTGCTTCATACGGCCGCATCCCCCGTCCACGGATAAATCACTGCCGAGTCACTGTCCCTCTCCGCCCGCAACGTCGGAGGCGGCGTCCGCGTCGTCGCCACCGTCGCTCCCGCCGTCGCCGGCCACTTCCGGTTCGCTCGACCCGAGCGACGCCGCCGACTCCACCTTCGGCGTCAGCGAGTCGCCGTGGACGAGGTCGGTGAACGTGACGCGCACCACCTCGATGACGAGGACGACGACGAGGGGGAGCAGGAAGAACCCGTACCAGCCCCAGACGACGGGGCCGAGGATGTAGGCGAACAGCAGGAGCCCCGGATGCAACTGCCGCCCCGTGACGTACGGTTGGATGACGCCCTGCGGGAGGAGGTCCAGGACGACGAGACAGACGACGAAGAACCCGCCGACGAACAGGTAGTGGTTCGGCGACGTTCCCACGGCGCTGACGGCGAGGTACGCCGTGATGGGGACGTAGACGAGTTTGCTCACGACGAGGGGGATGAGGCTCGACACCCCCGAGAGCACCGCGAGTACCAGCGGCATGGGGACCGACAGCCCCGACGGAGCGACGGCGTTCGTCCCGAGGTAGACGGCGGCGGCGATGACGGCCATCGTGGCGACGAACAGCACGTTTCCGAAGTAGAGCGACTCCAGGTCGTCGTCCACCGCCGCGGCGTACTGGCCGGTCGGCGAGTCCCGTTCGGCGACGTTCGAGTGGAACCACGCGGCGATGCTGTCGTCGTCGCGCAGGAGGTAGAACCCCATCGCCAGCGCGAGCGTCAGGTGCAGCAGGCCGTTCAGGACGGTCCCGAGGACGCTCGCCGCCCGCCCGACGAGCGACGTGATCGACTGCTGGTTCAGACTGAGCGACTGCGGCGGGTTCGTGACGAGCGTCGAGAGCGTCTCCCACTGGGCCTGCGGCATCGACTGGACGCCGGTGAACCGGGTGACGAGCGACTGGACCGGCGGCGGAACGCTCCCGAGCGTCGCCTGCAGACTCGTCGCCGTGTGGACGCCGGCGTACACGAGCAACGCGAGGACGGGGAGGACGAACCCGAGCATCGTCGCGGCCGCGGTGATGCCGTCCGAGTCGGTCACGCGGCTGATTCGGTCGTACAGCGGTCGCGCCGCGTAGTAGGCGAAGACGCCCAGCACGAACGTGCCGACGAACGAGTAGACGACGAACGCGAGGACGAGGCCGAGTCCGAGGACGTACGCCCACCACCCGAGGCGAGAGCGCTCCACCGACGACGAGGACGAGAGCGACCACATCACTGCTCGGTTCGCCCGGGGCGGGGGAAGTTCTTATGCCCGTCGTACCGGAAATTAAGCCGAATCGGTCACACCGGCGTCCGGCCGAGAGGAGTGGCTTTACGTCGTCCGAACGCGCCTCCCCGAACATGATACTGTCCGACGCGGACATCCTCGAACGACTGGGCGAGGGTGACCTCGTGGTCGAACCGCTGGACGACCTCGACATGCAGGTCCAACCGGCGAGCATCGACCTCCGACTCGGCGAGGAGTTTCTGGAGTTCCAGCGGACGAACATCTCGTGCATCCACCCCAACCGCGAGGAGGAGGTGTCGAAGTACGTCCGCGAGACGCACGTTGAGGAGGGCGACGAGTTCATCCTCCACCCCGGCGACTTCGTCCTCGGGACGACCAAAGAGCGGGTGGAGATTCCGCCGGACCTCCTGGCCACCGTCGAGGGCCGGTCGTCGCTCGGCCGTCTCGCCATCGTCATCCACGCCACGGCGGGCATCGTCGATCCGGGGTACCACGGGCAGATAACGCTCGAACTGTCGAACCTCGGCACCGCGCCCGTCGCTCTCTCGCCGGGGATGCGCGTCTCGCAACTCGTCTTCACCGAACTGAAACAGCCCGCCGACCGACCGTACGGCGTCGAACGCGGCTCGAAGTACCAGGACCAGGAGGGTCCGCAGGCCTCGCGTATCGGCCACGACCCCGAGTTCGCCGCGGCCCGCGCCGACGCGGCGGACGCCGAACGTGAGTCCGGACCCGACGGGGGAACCGACTGATGCGCTTCATCGAGGAGATCGTCGTCGAGGAGTTCCTCCCGACGTTTCGCTCGATGCTCGCCGAGGAGTTGCGCGAACGCGGGTTCACCCAGCGCGAAGTCGCCGACGCCCTCGGCATCAGCCAGTCGGCCGTCTCGAAGTACGCTCACGGCGAGGTGAGCCGCAACGACCTGTTCCTCGAAGACGACCGCGTGCGGGAACTCGTCGAACGCGTCGCGGAGGGACTCTCGACTGGCGACATGACGCCCGTGCAGGCACTCGTCGAGGCGGAAGTGCTCGTCCGCCGTCTGGAGGAGGGCGACCTGCTCGCGACCCTGCACGAGGAACAGATGCCCGCACTCGCCGAGTACGACGGCGCGCTGAGCGTCCACGACCCCGACAGCACCCTCCGGACGGCCGAACGCGTCCGGTCGTCGGTCCGGCGCGGCCTCCGGACGCTGACGAACGCCAGCGGGTTCGCCGGCCTCATCCCGAACGTGGGCTCGAACCTCGCGGAGTGCCTCCCGGAGGCCGACGACATCGAGGACGTCGCGGCCATCCCCGGCCGCATCTTCGACGTGAAGGGGAAGGCGACGGTCCCCTCCGACCCCGAGTTCGGGGTGAGCGAGCACGTCGCCTCCGTCCTCCTCTCCGCGCGTGCGGCGGGCCGAGACGTCCACGGCGCCGTCAACGTCCGCTACGACCCGGACCTCGTCGATGCCCTCGAAGCCGCCGGGTACGACACGCTGGAGTTCGACCCCGACGCGCCCGAGGACCCCATCGTCGCCGCCCTCGAGGGCCGCGACGACCTGACGGACACGTTCGTCCTCTACCAGACCGGCGCGTACGGCATCGAGGCCATCACCTACGTCCTCGGCCCGGACGCGCCGACGGTGGCCCGCGCCGTCCGGACCCTCCTCACCGACTGACGATGGCGGACGGCGTCACCGCCACGCAGGAGTTCTACACCCGATACGCGGCCCTGTACGACCGGATAGCCAGACGGACGCCGGGCGTGGGGGGCCTCCGCGAGTCCGTCGCCGACGCACTCGACCCCGCACCCGGCGACACCGTCGTCGAGATGGGGTGCGGGACGGGCGCGAACTTCCCGTACCTCCGAGAGCGAGTCGGCCCCGCGGGGACCGTCGTCGGCGTGGACTTCACGCCCGGCGTCCTCGAAGTCGCCCGCGACAGGGCGCACGCGTGGGAGAACGTCCACGTCGTCCGCGGCGACGCCACCCGCCCGCCCGTCGCGGACGCCGACGCCGTCCTCGCGACGTTCGTCTCGGGGATGCTGGCGGACCCCGCCGCCGCGGTGCGGACGTGGGGTGAACTCGCCGGGCCGGGCGGCCGCCTCGCCCTCGCGGACCTCGGCCGGACGACGCGGACGCCGTTCAGACCGCTCAACGGTCTGTTCAGGGGTATCGTCCGCGCGTCGTCACCGCCGGGGACGCGAAGCCAGTTGGCGCAGTCGCCGACGGCGACGCTCGACGCCAGGCTGGTCGCCGCCCACCGCGAACTCGACGCGGTCTGCGAGGACGTCCGCCACGAGACGCGTGCGCTCGGGTTCGCTCGGGTGTCCGGCGGACGGGTTCGCGAGTAGGTCCGCCCGGCCCCGACTGCGGGCCTCCCCGGGCGCGCACTCTGCGACCGTGCGAACCAGCACCACTATACTCGACAGCGGCCTATCACTAGATGCATGTTAACAAGCACGCGGCGGGCGGTGCTCAGAGGGGTCGGCGTCGCGACGGCCGTCGGGGTCGCCGGCTGTGCCGGCGGGGGCGACGGCGGCGTGTCGGGGAGCGACTACCCGGCGATGGACGAGTGGCTGACCGAGACGGAGGTGGGTGCCGCGACCGACGGCTACGACGGTCGGGTGGCGGACCGGACGGGGAGCGACACGGTCACCGTGGCGGTCGGTGCCGAGGGCAACGGCGGCTACTTCGTCTTCGACCCGCCGGCGCTCCTCGTCTCGACGGGGACGACGGTCGAGTTCTCGTGGACCGGTCGGGGGAACCCGCACAACGTCGAGGCTGAACCGGCCGAACAGATCGGCGAGTCGGATTACGAGTTCAGTTCGGGCGAGGCGGAGGGCGGCGAGGGCGTGAAGTTCACGCAGACGCTGGACCGTGCGGGTGTCGCGCTGTACCACTGCGAACCGCACCTCTCGCTCGGGATGAAGGGCGGTATCGCCGTGGAGTGACCGACGGGCCGGCGGACGCGGGGACGGTCGTCCGCGACGGCCGTCCGCGACGTTTGCCGGCGGCGCGGCGACCGTCGAGCGTCAGTCGTCCGCGGGCGCGGGCGTCGAGAACTCCACCGCCGGCGCGTCGCGGCCGAGTTCGTCCAGAATCGACTGCGCGGCGCGCTTGCCGGAGACGAGCATCGCGCCGAACGTCGGTCCCATGCGCGGCAGGCCGTGGACGGTGGCGACGGCCATCCCCGAGGCGGCGACGCCGGGGTGGACGACGCCCGTGTGTTCGACCACCGCGTCCTCGGACTCACCGACCCACATCGAGTCGTGGCCGGGCGAGTCGTGGCCGGGTGCGCCGTACTCGTCGTCGCCCGTCTCGTCCATCCCGGTGTTGTGTTCGGCGGCGTGTTCGATGCCCGGCGCGTCGAGGACGCCCCGTTCGGACAGTTTCGAGACGACGACGGCGTCGTGGCCCGTCGCGTCCAGCACCATCTCGGACTCGACGGCGACGGGGTCCACGCAGGTGAGTTCGCGCGGGAGCGCGTGAACCGGCGTCCAGTTGAGGACGACGCCGCCGACGCGGTGGTCCTCGCGGACCACCACGTCCGTGAACTCGGTCATGTTCTGGACCGTCGCACCCGCGTCACAGGCGGCCTGAATCAGCGCCGAACAGGCGTGCGGGCCGTCCGCGACGTACAGCCCTGGTGCCTCGTCGGACTCCTCGTGGGGAACGCCCAGTTCGTCCAGTACCTGCTGTGCCGGGTCGCGCACCGTCACCTTGTTCATCAGGAACCCGCCCAGCCAGAACCCGCCGCCGAGGTAGTTGTTCTTCTCCACGATGGTCACGTCCACGTCGCGTTCGGCCAGTTCCTTCGCCGCCATCAGCCCCGACGGGCCGCCGCCGACGACGATGACCTCCGTGTCGACGCGGTCCAGGAACTCCTCGGACCAGTCGGAGGCGATGGCGCGCGTCACCTGTGCTTCGCTGACGTCCGCGAATCCGCCGAATTCGGACATACCACCTAGTGTTATTACTGGCTACTAAACAGTTTCGGCGCGCGAGGGTGGCGGGGTCGTGTGTCCGCCGCGTCCGCGCGCCGAACGACTTACTGGTTCACGTCGCTAACGGGAGACGATGACGCGACGACTCACCAGTGGGGGAATCGGCCGATGAACATGCTCGTCGACGGCGAGTGGCGGACGGACGCATACGAATCGACGAACGAGGAGGGGGAGTTCGACCGGCAGGAGACGTCGTTCCGCGACTGGATACAGGACGACGAAGACGCCGAGTTCCCGGCCGAGGCGGGTCGCTACCACCTCTACATCTCGCGGGCGTGTCCGTGGGCGCACCGCGCGGCGATGACGCGCCGCCTGAAGGGACTGGAGGACGCAATCTCGCTGTCCGTCGTCGAACCGGTCCGCATCGACGACGGCTGGGAGTTCTCCGCGGAGTACCCCGACCCTCTCTACGGCGAGGACTACCTGCGCGACGTCTACACACGCGCGGACGACGACTTCACGGGGCGAGTCACGGTGCCCGTCCTCTGGGACACGGAGACGGAGACCATCGTCAACAACGAGTCCCGCGAGATAATGCGGATGTTGAACACCGAGTTCGAGGCACACGCGAAGCACGACGTGGACCTCTGGCCCGAGGGCTCTCGCGAGGCGGTCGAAGAGATTCTCGACGACATCTACGAGCCGATAAACAACGGCGTCTACCGCGCCGGATTCGCCGGGTCTCAGGCCGCCTACGACGAGGCGGTGGACGAACTGTTCGACGCCCTCGACCGCTGGGAGTCGGTCCTCGACGACCGGCGGTTCCTCGCGGGCGACGCCCCGACGGAGGCGGACGTGGCGATGTTCGCCACGCTGATTCGATTCGACCACGTCTACCACACGCACTTCAAGTGTAACCGGCGGGCGATACACGAGTACCCGAACCTCTGGAACTACACGAAGGAACTGGCGCAACTGCCCGGCGTCGCCGAGACCATCAACCTCGACCACATCACGCGCCACTACTACGAGAGTCACGGCGACGTGAACCCCTCGCGTCTCGTCCCCACCGGCCCCGACATCGACTTCTTCGAGTCGCACGACAGGGACCGACTCCCCGCGGACCTGCCGGACGCGCTTCGCGGCGACGCGGCGCCGGCCGACGACTAGCCACCATTCTGCAGACTCGGGTCGCACTTCGCGCGACCGCTCGTTGCAAAAAGCTGGACCAAAAAGGTTCCGCGAGACTCGGCCTGACGGCCTCGCTCGCGGTACGACCGATAGCGGGACGCCGCCCCGCACTGGCGACGCCTTCTTTCTCTCCGACTCCCTAGCGACGCCATGGCAGACCGGCGCACGGGTCCGTTCGCTCGCCTCCGTCGACTCCTCGCGAGGGTCGAACCGTCGCCGCGACTCGTCGACTGGTCCATCCTCGCGTGCGTCCTGTTCGAGGTGGGGAGCGGCGTCCTCAGTTTCGGCGCGGGCGCGCCCGCGAACTGGCCCCTCTTCGAACTCCACGCCGTCGTCGGTCTCACGCTCTCTGCCCTCCTCGTCTACAAGTTCCGTCGCGTCCGCCGGCGCGTCACCGACGCGCGCCTGTGGGACCGCGCGACGGGCCTCTCCGTCCTCACCGCCGTCGTCGCCGTCTCCGCCCTCCTCACGGGGGTGTGGTGGGCGCTCGGCGGCAACGCCCGCGTCCTCACCTACTGGAACCTCCTGAACCTCCACGTCGGCCTCGGACTCCTCCTCGTCCCCCTCGTCCTCGGCCACCTCTACACTCGATTTCGGACGCCCGCGCGCGCGGACTTCGAGGGCCGACGGACCGCCCTGCAGTACGGGACGCTCCTCGTCGGCGGCGCACTCCTCCTGCGCGCGCAGGAACTCGTCGTCGCCGCTTTCGACACCGGCGGCCGAGTGCGACGGTTCACGGGGTCGAAACCGGTCGAGGACGACGGACTCGCGCCCGAGGGAGACGTGGGCGACGGCAACGCCTCCTTCCCGGTGACGAGTTGGGTCGCCGACGACCCCGACCCGGTGGACGCCGCGGCGTGGCGACTCCGCGTCGGCGGCCTGGTCGAGTCCCCGCATTCGCTCTCCGCGGCGGACCTGACCGCCGACACGGAACGGCGCGTCCTCCTCGACTGCACCAGCGGGTGGTACGCCGAACGCGACTGGCGCGGCGTCCGACTCGGGGACGTCCTCGACGCCGCGGGCCCGCACGCCGACGCCGCGTGGGTGACGGTCCACTCGGTGACGGGCTACCGCTGGTCGTTCCCCCTCGACGAGGCCCGCGAGATGCTCCTCGCCACGCACGTCGGCGGCGAACGACTCACGCACGGCCACGGCTCCCCCCTCCGCCTCGTCGCGCCCGACAGGCGCGGCTTCCAGTGGATAAAGTGGGTCGACGGCGTCGAGGTCAGGCGCCGGCGCGACCCGGCGCAGTGGCTGGCCGTGCTGGTCAGCGGTTTCGAGTGAACGGGAGCCACCGTCTTCACTAATCACAAGGCATTTCCACTACGTTTCAGACAGATGACCATGCTCGACGGTCCCGCCGGAGACTCCTTTCGATACGCACTGAACCCCGAATTGGCCAAACTGTACGGAATCACCGTTCTCGGCTATCTCGTCGCCGTACACTCACAGCGTTGGTTCGACATCGTCGGTCGCGAACCGTTGCAGAGTCTCGTCGAACTCCCGTTCCTGCTCTGCGGGTTGGCGCTGTTCTTCGGCGGATTAGTCGGCGTCCTCCACCGCGTCGTCTCGGATGCGGGCCGAATCCGAGGAGGCGGCCGAATCTGACCGTTCCCGTCCGAACCGACCACCGACGAGACGGTCCGAAGACTACGCCAACTCGCCGCCGCGAATCGCCGCTTCGGCCTCCCGCAAGGCGGCTTCGCGGTCGAACGTCTCGACGATTCGCTCCAGTTCCTCGCGGGAGGCGTCCGACAGGTCCCGGGCGTGTGCGGTGACGTTCGGCACCGCGCGGACGATGTTGTCGACGATGGGGACGGCCGCCGACTGCGCCGAGCGAGACATCGGGTTGAGGTCGACGACTATCTCGACTTTCCCCATCGCCGCCAGCGCCTCCGCCCGGTCGCCGTCTTCGAGGGGGACGAGGACCACGTCCGCCGACCCGATGCCGTCGGCGTCCACCTTCGCGCGTTCGTGGTCGAGGCCCGGGATGCGACCGTCGGCCGTGAGCCCCTTCACTTCGCTCGCTCCGTGGTCGCGCAGGTGGTCTGCGATGGCGCGGAGTCGCTCCTCGGTGCGGTTGAACAGGTTCACTTCGATGTCCGCGCCGACGGCGTCGGCGAGTTCGACCATCTCGCCGGGGACGAGTGCCGCGACGTTGCCGTTGACCGAGAGCACCGGGTGCTCGGCGAGGAGCAATCGGGCGGCCGCGGCGCGTGCGGCGGCGTCCGCCGAGGGGATGGTCTCCTCGCCGAGGAGGTAGTCGAACGCCTCGCCCCTGCCCTCGGCGATGAGGCCCTGCTTCGAGGTGATGCCCTTCTCCACGCCCTCCTCGATGCGGTGTCTCGTGAGCAACGAGAGGTATCGCGGGTGACTCTCCGGAATCTCGATGTCGCTCATGGTCGAACGTGCGCGGTCCGCCGAGAAAAACGGGACGATGCGCCGCGGGGCGTCGCCGACCGACGCCGGGTGCCGCCGACGCGGGTGCCGACGGCTACTCCGGGACGAGACTCGACCCCGCGGGGTGGACGCCGCACACCTCGGGGTCGTAGCCGGCGTCCGACAGCGCCGTCCCGAACGCGAACACCGTGTCGCCGAGCATCGCCATCGAGGCGTCGCCGCCCGCGTCGCGCACGTCGGCGACGATGGCCGCGACCCGGTCGGTCGTCAGACCCGCCTCGCGGGCGAACCGCCGCGAGAGCGACACGAGTCGCTCCGGCGTCGGGTCCGCTCGCAGGTCCGAGAGGGCGCGTTCGCCGGCGGCGGTGAGGCGCGTCGTGTCGCCCGACAGCACGTCTTCGGTCGACACCTCGCCGAACGTGACGTACTCCACCCGCGGGCGGGCCGGGACGCCGTCCATCGCGCCGTGCCCCGGCGCGCCGGGTTCGAGGCGTATCGGCAGGCCGCCGCGGGCCTGCGCCACCACGTCGCCGAGGCCCGTGCCGGCCTCCACCTCGGCGCAGTGGGCGACGTCGACGAGTTCGTTCTCCGACCGGCCGATGCCGAAGACGCGGTTGGCGGCGTAGGCCGTTCCCAGCGCCATCGCACCGCTGACGCCGAACCCGGCGCCGAGGGGAAGCGGCGTCTCCGCGTGCACCGCCGCGCCGGGGACGCCCAGCGACCGCCGGACGGCGTCCACCGGCGGCATCGAGACGGCGTCTCCGTCCAGAGTCGTCGGTCCGGGTGCGCCGCCGTCGGTCTCACCATCGTCGCTCGAATCGTCACTCGCCGTCTCTCCGCTCGTCTCGTCGCTCCGCCCGTCGGTCGCGTCGGTTCGCCGCACCGTCACGCGCACCCCGTGGGAGAGGGCGACGCCCGCGCCCCGCGACCCGGCCACCGCCGGGTCATCGTGGGGGTGGGCGCTGAAGAAGCCCGTGACGTGCCCGGGGACGAACGCCGTCGCCTCGTCGGTCATGCTCGCAGTTGGCGCGCCGACCGTTATGTCCGGTGCGGTTTCGCCGCGCGCCTGACCGCACTCACGCGACCGGTCGTCATCGGTCCGCTCGTCCGTACCGGCGTCGCTTACGTCTCGTCCGCCGAACGGTCCTCGGCGATGGGTTCGACGCGGAACACGTAGTCCTCGTAGACGCCGTCGAGGTTGGTCGGACTCTCTTCGGCGGTGTGCGCCCGGCACAGGTACGCTTCGGCCTCGACGGCGCCGTGGCCGGTCTCCTCCTGGTACCGTTCCAGAACGAGGAACGCCGCGAGTTCGTTGCAGTCGCGGCGATGGCAGGTCCGCGGCGCCTCCTCCTGCGGCGGTTCTTCCTCGTCGCCGCGTTCGAGCGACTCTTCGACGTCCCGCCGGCGTCGGCGCTTCTCGGCGTCGCGAGCCTGTTTGTCTCGTCCCTGCTTCGTGTCAGGCATACGCGTGTACACGGGGATGCGGGGGATAACGCTGTGGGGGAAACGAACGCGCTCACCGCACGCCCGCCGGTCGATTCGAGGCCCGCTATCGAGGCCCGAACTGTCGTCTTAGCCGTGGTCCACGCCGACCAGTTCCACCCGCGCGTCGGGATGTTGGTCGAGGCGTTCGGCGACGACGTCGTCGTCGCGCAGGCTCTCGAGTTGCGCCTTCGCTTCCTCCCACGTCGGCGTGCCGAGGACCGTCACCGCGTTCAGCAAGACGTTCTCGGGAACGCCGGGGCCGCGCCCGCCGCCCTCGCCGAACGCCGCCTCCGAGTCGCCCACCTCGGCGATGATGGTCTCGACGAACCGACGGACGTCGTCCTCACCCGCCAGCGCTTCGTGCCACTCGCGCGGGTAGACGCTCACGTGGTCGTCGCCGGTGGCGTACAGCCTCCCGCCGCCGACCCACGACTCGCTCTCGACCGCTTCGGCGGCGGCGGCCCGGACGTCGTCGGGAGTCACCTCGTGTCCGCCCTCCGGGAGCGCGTCGGCGTACGCGACGAGGCGGTCGACCGAGACGCCGAACGCGTTGGATTCGATGGCGACCGGGTCGTGCCGTTCGACCAGCGCCGTCAGTTCCGTCGTCACCAGGTTGTCGCCGCGGTCCGCGGCCGCGTCGACGACGTCGTCGATGAGGTCGATGTCGGTGTCGGCCATGTCAGTCGGTGGTTCGACTGTGCAGGGAAAGGTGGCACGGCCGTTCGGGGACGGGGCGTAGGTTCAAGTACGAATACGTTGTAACACAACGTATACATGCCGTCGATAAGCGCGAGAATCCCCGACGACGAACGCGACGAGTTGGAGGAAGTCGCCGAACTCCTCGGCGAGGACAAGAGCGCGACGATTCGGAAGGCGCTGGACGAGGGCTTGAAACAGATACGCGTCCGTATCGCCGCAGAGCGTTACCAGTCGGGGGAGATTTCGGTGAATCAGGCGGCCCGCGTCGCCGGTGTCTCGCTGGCAGAGTGGCTGGAGATATGTCGCGAGCGGAATCTGACGACGCAGTTGAAGCCCGAGGATATAGAGCGAGACGCGGATACGGCGCTGGACCTGTAGATGGACATCTACGTCGACGCGACGACGCTTATCTCGTTGGGGAACGTCGGGGAACTGGAACTGCTGACGAACTTCGACGGACGAATCGTCGTTCTCGATGCCGTGCGCCAAGAGGTCACTAGCCCTGCCGCCTCTGTCGAAGTCGAACGACTTCTCGATCAGGGTTCTGCCTCCAGAGCCGCCCACAAGGGTGCGTATATTCCTTCCGCCGCAGACATCCTCGGAGATGACGAACTGAACGGGGATATCGCCGTCGTTACTGCGGTTCTTCGAGCGAACGAACAGAGTAAGTCCGTGGCCGTCGTCTCTGACGACCGACGCGTCAGGACCGTCGCCGAAAATTTGGGTGCAACCGTCACCGGAACTATCGGTGTCGTCGTCCGGGCCGTTCACGAGGGGATGTCGCCCGACGAGGCAAAAGAACTCGTCCGCCGCCTCGACTCGCAGGGCCTTCATATGACGGGCGAACTCCGCGAGACGGCGTACCGTCTCGTCGACGAGGCTGCGAAAGAACACGAGGAGTGATTGCGGCGTCGCCTACGGAGAGAGCCGCTGTCGGTCCGACGAGAGTCGCTGACGCTCCTCTCGTTGGCTCGCCACGTCTTCGCCCTCCGGCGACAGCCGCTGCCGGTCTCGCGGGAACACGGTCGCGGCGAAGCCGCTCCCCGTTCCCGCTCGCCCGCGCCGCGACTCTACGGAGAGAGTCGCTGCCGGTCTCGCGGGAACAGCGAAAAGCTCGCTTCGCTCGCTTTTCTGGCCCCCGCGCTCGTCGTCGCGGCGTCGCCTACGGCGACAGCCGCTGCCGGTCTCGCGGGAACACGGTCGCGGCGAAGCCGCTCCCAGTTCCCGCTCGCCCGCGCCGCGACTCTACGGAGAGAGCCGCTGCCGGTCTCGCGGGAACAACACCGCTTCCCGGATGTTGTCGAGTCCGAGCATCGTCATCACGAGACGCTCGCCGCCGAGGCCCCAGCCCGCGTGCGGAGGCATGCCGTACTTGAACATCTTCGTGTAGTACTCGAACTGGTCGGGGTCGAGCCCTTGCTGTTCGAAGCCGGCCACGAGGTGGTCGTAGCGGTGTTCACGCTGACCGCCGGAGACGAGTTCCATCCGCGGGTGCATCATGTCGAAGCCCGTCGAGAGCTGCTCGTCGTCGTCGTGGTCCTTGATGTAGAACGGCTTTATCTCGGAGGGCCAGTCGGTGATGAAGTAGTGCTCGCCGACGTCCTCGCCGAGCGCTCGCTCCGCCTCGGTGGACAGGTCGTCGCCCCACACGAGTTGCACGTCGAGTGCGCCCGTGGCGTTGACGCGTTCGATGGCCTCCTCGTAGCTGAGACGCGGGAACTCGCCCTCGGGCACCTCGAACTCCTCGTCCAGACCGAGCAGTTCGAGTTCGCGTTCGCAGTTCTCGGCGACGCCCTCGTAGGCGGCCTTGACGACGTGTTCGCAGGCGTCCATCGCCTCCGTGTGGTCGTAGAACGCCGACTCGAAGTCGATGGACGTGGCCTCGTTCAGGTGCCGCGGCGTGTTGTGCTCCTCCGCGCGGAAGATGGGGCCCACCTCGAAGACGCGTTCGAGACCCGAGCCGACCATGAGCTGTTTGAACAACTGCGGCGACTGGTTCATGAACGCCTCTTTGCCGAAGTACGTGATGGGGAACAGCTCCGTGCCGCCCTCGGTGCCGGTGGCGACTATCTTCGGCGTGTTGATCTCCGTCGCGTTGAGGCCGCGGAAGGCGTCGCGGACCGAGCGGAGAATCTCCGCCCGAATCTCGAAGATGGCCTTCACCTCGTCCTTTCGGAGGTCGAGCGTCCGGTTGTCGAGTCGCGTCGAGAGTTCGGCGTCGACCTTTCCCGAGGGGTCGAGGGGGAGTTGCGTGTCCGCCTCGGCCATCACGTCGATGCTCTCCGGGACGATTTCGACGCCCGTGGGCGCGCGAGGCTCCTCCTTCACGTCGCCCGTGACGGAGACGACGCTCTCGCGGGCGACGTCGAGGCCCGTCTCGACGAGGTCCTCGTCCATCTCGTCCTTCTCGAGTTTGATCTGTATCTTGCCGCTCTTGTCGCGCAGGATGAGGAAGGCGATGCCCCCGAGGTCGCGCACCTCGTGGACCCACCCCGCGACGGTGACGCTGTCGCCGGGCGCCGCGTCTGCCGTGTAGGTACGGTTCTGCATGTGCCGTGATTCCGGCCGCCCGGTCTTAAAAACGGTCGTTTCGGACTGCCGACCGCGCCGGAACCACACGTTCGATGCGGCACGACGCGGCCCGTCCGCTCGCTCGCTGACTCGCGTCTCCTCGCCTGAAGGTATATGTAGGGAGACGGGGCCAGACGGCTCACCGATGTTCGACGCACTCGCCGACCGCGCACCGTTCGACGCCGACCGGACAGACACGCTCCTCGTGGGGACGCTCCTCACCCTCGCGACGGCCTCGGCGCCCGTCGTCGGACTCCTCGTCCTCGGCTACGCCGTCCGCACGACGCGTCGGCGGGCGCGCGGTGAGGGCCTCCCGGCGTTCGACGACTGGCGCGCTCTCGCCGGCGACGGCGTCCGCGCCGCCGCCGCGACGAGCGTACTCCACCTCCCGGCGGCCGCCGTCGTCGCCGTCGTCGGCCTCGACCGGATGCTCCGCGGCGCGTCGTCGCTGGCGTACCTGAGTCACTACGCGCTCTCGCCGGACTACGGAGCGGTGGCCGCCATCGCCGCCGTCGCCCTCCTCGAACTGGTCGCCGGCTACCTCTCGGTTGCGACGCTGGTCGGCCTCGCCCGCACGGGGGCCGTGGACGCCCGCCTCCCGTCCGTGGTCGCCGAACTCGTCCGAGACCCCCGGTTCGGCCGCGCGTTCGGCCTCACCCTCGCCGTCGGCGGCGGCGCCCGCCTCGCGCGACTCGCACTCGCGACGCTCCCGGTCGTGGGCGAACCGCTCGGCGCGTTCGTCTCGTTCGTCGGCGTCGTCGTCGCGGCGTCCGTCCTCGCGAGCGTCGTCGACGGCCGCGACGACCGACTCGCGTCCGCCGCCGAGGCCCTCGGCCGCGACGGCGTCGATTCCGACGGCTACCGCTCGAACGCCTGATGGACGCCGACGCGCCCGACGAGGTGCCGGAGGACGACGCGGACGGTCGACGAGTCGGCGAGACTGCGAGGAGAGACGTGTAGGGGAAAGGAGTGCCGTAGAGACCGAGAGCGGTCCGGAACCACTCTCGGCGCTCACGTCGCTGCGACGCCGCGCCGCGACCTTACGCTTCGGCGCGTTCCTTCATCGCGTCGCGCGCGCCCTCGACGGTCTCTCGCACCGCGTCGACGCCCTCGTCGTGGAGGAGGTCGCCGACCACGACGACGTCCGTGTGCTGACCCATCTCGTACGCGGAGTCGTAGTCGTGGATGCCGCCGCCGTAGAACAGCGTGCAGTCGTCCAGCGCGTCGTGTGCCGCCTGCACCTTCTCGGTGTCGCCGAACGTGCCCGAGTACTCTACGTACACGATCTCTTGGCCGAACATCCGCTCTGCGACGGCGGCGTAGGAGGCGACGTCGTCCACGGCGAGGTCGCAGTTGGCGTCGGTCAGTTGGGCGACGGACGCCTCGGGGTTGAGGACGATGTACGCCTCGGTGTGCGTCCGCTCCCAGTCCATGCCGTTCTCGATGCGGACCCACTCCTTGTGGGCACCCGTGATCCAGAAGGCGTCCTTGGCGTTGAACACCGTCGGGATGAGGTAGCCGTCAAGCGCCTCGTCGTCGACGACGACGCCGGGGTTCGACGGCTCCTGATACAGGGGGACGTCGTACTCCGCGCAGGCATCCACGACGCGTTGCATCTTGTCCGCGGTGATGTCGAGGGTGCCGCCGATTTCGATGGCGTCCGTGCCGGTCCGGCAGACGTCCTCGAACGTCTCGTCTCCCACGAGGTCTTTGTCTGGGTCCACTTTGAGGACGTGGTTCCAGTCGGTCCAAGGCCCGGTCATTGGGCGTACTACCACCGGGGAGCGATAAAAATGGCGCGGATGAGATGTCTCTCTGCAGATGGTGAAGTTGGTCGAACAGTCGTTCTCGGCATCGCGGAGACGTCCGAGCGACGAACTCCTCTTTCGCCCCGGAGACACCGTCTCGTACGAAAATCGCGGCGCGATTTTCGGCCGACGACCGAGCGGAGTGAGCGAAGCGAACGAAGCGAGGGAGGAGCGCTTTTGGCCGAGCTTTTGCCGAGGGCCAGCTTGCTGGCCCGCAGCGCAAAAGGTCGTAGTTAATCCGCCGCCGACTGCCACTTCCGGACCGTGTCGGGACCCACGCCGTCCATCAGGTCCGCCAGCGCGTCGGGTTCGGCCTCCTTCAGCGAGGGAACGTCCTCGACGCCGGCGGCCTTCAGTTTCTCGGCCGTCTTCTCGCCGATGCCCTTCACGCTCTCCAGTTCCGAGCCGTCGACCTGTTCGGCCTGGTACTCCCGGTAGTTGCAGATGGGACAGCCCAGGTCCCACGGTTCCCTGTCGCTGTCGCCGTAGGTGATGCGAATCTTCGGCAGGTCGTGTTCCTCGCACTCCTCGTCGGTCACCTCGATGTCGCCGCGACGGGGGAGGGGCAGCGAGTAGTCGCAGTCGGGATAGCGCGTACAGCCGACCAGTCGGGACCCCGACCGGAGGCGCTTGATGGCGAGTTCGCCGCCGTGTTCGCCTTCGACGGCTTCACCGTCTCCGTCTCGCGGCGTCTCCGACGCTGCGCCTTCCCCACACTCCGGACACGCGCCGATGACGAGGTCCTCCTCCTCGTCGGCCTCCTCGGCCTTGCAGAGCGGACAGCCGTGGACGAACGTCTTCCGGCCGGCGAGCATCTTGATGTGGCTCAGCCCGTGTTCCTCGCACTCCTCGTCCATGATGAGCGGTTTGCCCGTGGAGGGCAGGGGGAGCGTGTACGTGCAGTCGGGGTAGCCGTCACAGCCGATGAAGTACGACCCGCGGCGACTCTTCCGAATCACCAGGTCGTGGTCGGACTCGGGACACGTGCCGACCGTCTTGTCCGCCTTCAGCGACTTCTGGAGGTGTTTGCCGACCTCCTCGCCGGACTCCATCAGCCCCTCGAACACGTCCTCGAGAATCTCGCGGGACTCCTCGGTCACGTCGTCGAGGGTGGCCTCGCCGCGCGCGATGGCCTGCATGTCCGCCTCCAACTGGGCGGTCATCTCTTCGGACACGATGAGTTCGGCGAACTCCTCGGACGCCTCGACGACGGCGCGGGCCAGTCGGGTCGGCCGCGGCGGGTCGCTCTCGATGTAGTTGCGGTCGTACAGTTTCTGGATGACGTCGTGCCGCGTCGCCTTCGTCCCGATACCCATCTGCTCCATCGTCTCGATGAGGCGCGACTGGCCGTAGCGACGGGGCGGTTGGGTCTGCTTGGCCTCCATCTCCGTGTCGGTGACGGCGAGTGCCTCGCCCTCCTCCACGTCGGGGACGAACGACTCGCTGGAGTTGAAGTAGGGGTACACCTCGTGGTAGCCGGCCTTCACGAGACGCTTGCCGTTGGCCTTCAGCGACAGGCCGCCCGCGTCGGCGACGACGCGCAGGTGTTCCCACTTCGCGGACTCCGCGACGGTGGCGAAGAAGCGCCGAACGACGAGTTCGTACACCTCCCACTCGTCCTCGGTGAGGTCAGCGCGCGAGGGGAGTTCGCCCGTCGGGTGAATCGGCGGGTGGTCGGTCGTCTCCTCGTCGCCCGCGGTTGGCTCTATCTCCTCCTGTTCGAGGAGCGTCTGCGCGTCCTCGCCGAACGTCCGGTTGGCGGTGAACTCGTCGAGGAGTTCCCGCGGGTCGAGGTCTTCGGGGTAGACGGTGTTGTCCGTCCGCGGGTAGGTCATGTAACCCGCGGTGTAGAGGTCCTCCGCGATGCTCATCGCTCGCTGGGCGGAGTAGCCGAGCGACCCCGCGGCGCGGATGAACTGCGTCGTGTTGAACGGCGCGGGCGGGTCGTCCGTCCGGGTGCGACGGCGGACCGACGTGACGGTGGCCGTCTCGACGTTCCGGAGGGTCTCGTAGGCCTCCTCGGCCGCCTCGCCGTCCCAGACGCGTTCGGCCTCGTTGCCGTCCTCGTCGAGGTAGAAGTACTGCGCCTCGAACGACTCCTCGTCCCGAGCGGACTCGTCCGCTCGGGGGTCAGCCGAGGGCTCCTCGGTGGAGTCTTTCTGCAGGTCGGCGAACAGTTCCCAGTAGTCCTCGGGGTCGAACGCGTCTATCTCGCGTTCGCGGTCCACGATGAGTTTCAGCGTCGGCCCCTGCACCCGGCCGACGGAGATGAAGTCGTCGCCGAGTTGCCGGGCGGACAGGGAGAGAAAGCGCGTGAGGGCGGCGCCCCAGACGAGGTCCACTATCTGCCGCGCCTCGCCCGCCGCCGCGAGGTCGAAGTCCAGTTCGTCGGGGTTCTCGAACGCCTCGGTCACCTCGCGGTCGGTGATGGAGGAGAAGCGCACCCGGTCGACGGGCACGTCCTCGTTCACCTCCCGCACGAGTTCGTACGCCTCCTTGCCGATGAGTTCGCCCTCGCGGTCGTAGTCGGTGGCGATGACGACGCGACTGGCGTGCCGAGACAGGCGGCGCAGGGCCGCGACGATGTTCTCCTGCGTCGGGTGTTTGTCGATGGGCGCGTCGATGAGTTCGACCGGTTCCACGTCGCGCCAGTCGTTGTACTCCGGGGGGAAGTCGACGCCGACGACGTGGCCCGACAGGCCGATGCAGCGCTTGCCACCCCACTTGTAGACGTTGACGCCGTTGACTCGGTCGGACTCGGCGGACTCGCCGCTCAGGATGTCGGCGATGCGCCGGGCGGCGTTGTCCTTCTCGGTGATGATGAGTTCGGGGCCCTTACTCATTGGCCGGCGATATGCGAGGGCGTGGCCTAAACCTTTCGCGCCGATTCCGCGGAAATCGCCGGCCAGCGCGGGCGTGCGAGCGAACGTGCGTGCGGGCGAACGTGTGTGCGATGCGACGTGCAGAGGTGCATGCGTCGCGGCGTGGTGCGGAATGCGGTGCGGGAGAGACGACGCGGACGGGGTGGCGGGCGCCGACGACGGGGAGAGGGGCGCATCCACGACGAGGCAACCGGCAACGGGGGACCGTTCCCCAACGCATAGGTAGCGGCACGTGGTGTTGCACGTACCGTGTCCGACCGCGAGAGCCGAATCGACGTGACCGAGGGAGCGGTGACGCCGAAACTCCTCTCCCTGTCGTGGCCCCTCGTCGCGGGCAACCTCCTGCAGACGTTCTACAATCTCGCGGACATGTTTTGGGTCGGTCGCGTCGGGTCGGAGGCCGTCGCCGCCGTCTCGCTGATGTTCCCCACCGCGTGGATGTTCGTCTCCGTCGCGATGGGCGTCACCGCGGCCGCGGTGGCTCTCGTCTCCCAGCACGTCGGCGCGGGCGACGACAGGGCGGCGGAACGAGTCGTCGGCCAGACGCTCCTGCTCGCCGTCGCCGTCGGCGTCCTCCTCGGTATCGTCGGCTACCTCGGGAGACACCCGTTGCTCGCCCTCATCGGCGCGGAGGGCCGCGTCTACACCGAAGCGCTCGCCTACGCCGAAGTGCTGTTCGTGACGCTGCCGTTCACGTTCGTCTTCTTCGCGTTCCGCGCCGTCCTGCGCGGCGCGGGCGACACCCGGACGGCGATGTGGCTGGTGGTCGTCAGCGCCGGCCTCAACGTCGTTCTCGACCCGCTCTTCATCCTCGGCTGGGGCTCCCTCGGCGTCGAGGCGATGGGGACGCGCGGTGCCGCCGTCGCGACACTCGTCGCGCGCGTCGTCGCCGCCGTCGCCGGCCTCGCCATCCTCCTGCACGGCGGGTGGGGGGCGCGCCTCCGCCTGCCCGACTTGCGCCCGGACCCCGCGCTCCTCCGGAAACTCGTCGACGTGGGCTACCCGGCGACGCTGGACGGTCTCGCGCGGAGTTTCGCCGCCGTCGCCCTCGCCGCCCTCGTCGCCCGGTTCGGCGCCGTCGCCACCGCCGCCTACGGCATCGGTCTGCGCCTCATGTCCGTCTCCTGGACCGTCAGCGGTGCGGTGGGGCAGGCCGCGGCGACGGGCGTCGGCCAGAATCTCGGCGCGGGCACGCCGGACCGCGCGGCGGAGGTGACGTGGAAGGCGACGGCGGGGACGATGGCGATTCTCGGCGCCGTCGGCGCCGTGGTCTGGGCGTTCCCCGCCGTCTTCGTGCGCGTGTTCATCGGCGACGCCGCCGTCGTCGCCGCCGGCGTCGAGATGCTCACGATAGTCGCCCCGTTCTGGGCGTTCCTCGGCGGACTGATGGTGATCCAGGGCGCGTTCCGGGGCGCGGGTCGGACCCGCATCTCGATGGCGCTGTCGCTGATTTCGCGGTGGGTCGTCCGCTTCCCGGCGGCGTTCGTCCTCGCGTACGCGCTCTCGTGGGGCGTCACCGGGCTCTGGTGGGCGCTATCGCTGTCGGGCGTCGTCACGTTCGCCGTCGGCTGTCTGTGGTTCCTCCGCGGCGATTGGCGCTCCGCCGTCGTCGGGAGCGCCGACGAAGACGCGTCCGACGACGCTCGACAGGACGACGAGGACGCGCCGTCCGTCGCCGACTGAGGCCGGTCAGCGCGCCAGAGTCTCCCGTTTCCCAGAAAAAGTGACAAGTAGATGTATGTCCCACGTTCACGCATGTCGCACACACCAGACCTCCCCGAGGAGTACGTCTGTACCGGCTGTCACGCCATCTACGCCGGGACGGTGTCTAACGACGGCGACACCCACCGCTTCGAGGCGCCGGACGAGTGCGCGGCCTGCGGTTCGACGGCGTTCGTACCGCTCGAACAGTACGTTCACGAGGCGAGTGCGTAAGCGGGACGTGGGGTTCACCGGGCGTGGGGGCGGTCCACCGGACGTGAGAGCCGAGACGGACCGCCCGTAGATTCATCCCTCTGGCGGCCCACGGTCGAGCGATGGCTGGCGAGTCCGCGGCCGTACGATGGGTGAATCTGGGCGTCCGGTTCGGACTGGAGATGGGGGCGTTGGCCGCCCTCGCGTACTGGGGAGTCCGAACCGGTGACGGTCTGCCCGCGCAGGTGGGTCTGGGACTCGGCGCTCCCCTCCTCGCGGCCGTCGTGTGGGGACTGTTCGTCGCGCCGAAGGCCCGGTTCACGCTCGCGCCGGTCGCTCGACTCGGCGTCGGACTCGGGGTGTTCGCCGCGGCGGCGGCCGCCCTCGTCGTCTCCGGGTTTCCGACGCTCGGCGTCGCGTACGGGGCCGTCGCACTCGTCAACAGCGTGTGGGTGTACGCGAACGGCGACCTGTGACGGGTCGTCGGAAGGCGGTGATCTGTGACGGGTCGTCGGAAGGCGGTGATCTGTGACGGGTCGTCGGAAGGCGGCGACGGACGGGGCTACTCGTCCAGTTCGTCGCGGAGCATCTGGTTCACGTCGCCGGGGTCGGCGCTCCCGCCGGTCTTCTGCATCACCTGACCGACGAGGAAGTTGATGGCGCCGCCCTCGCCCGCGTGGTAGTCCGCGACGGCGTCGGGGTTCTCCTCGATGGCCGCCGAGACGGCGGTGACGACTTCGTCGTCGTCGGCCGCGCCCAGCCCCTCTGCCTCGACGATTTCGTCGGGCGCGTCGCCCTCGTCCAGCATCCGGCGGAGCACTATCTCCTCGGCGTTCTTCGTCGTAATCTCCCCCTCGGCGACGAGTTCCACGAGTCGGGTGAACTCGTCCAGTCGGTGGGTCACGTCCGTAATCTGCATGTCGCGGTAGTTGAGTTCGCCGAGGAGGTTGTCGGCCACCCACGTCGCCGCGAGGTCCGGGTCGAACTCCTCGGCCACGTCCTCGTAGAAGTCGGCGACTTCCTTCGTGGAGGTGAGCTTCGACGCCGACTCGGCGTCCAGTCCGTACTCCGCCTGGAAGCGTTCGCGGCGGGCGTCGGGGAGTTCCGGGATGTCGATTCGCTCCTTCCAGTCGGCGACTTCGAGAGGCGGGAGGTCGGCCTCGCGGAAGTAGCGGTAGTCCTTCTCCTCCTCCTTCGAGCGCATCGAGACGGTGATGCCTCGCGACTCGTCCCAGTGGCGCGTCTCCTGTTCGACGGCGCGGCCGCGTTCGATGGCGTTCTTCTGCCGCGTCACCTCGTAGGCGAGGGCCTTCTCCGCGCCCTTGTGGCTGGAGATGTTCTTCACCTCGGTGCGGTTCGCCGACGCGAGGGCGTCCTCGGAGATAGAGCCGTCGTCGGCCACTTCGTCGTCGGGCACCATCGAGATGTTCGCGTCGATGCGGAGCGACCCGTCGCGCGTCGCGTCGAAGACGCCCAGATACTCCAGCACCTCCTCCAACTTCGCGAGGAACGCCCGCGTCTCCTGCGGACTGCGGAAGTCCGGCTTGGTGACGATCTCCATCAGGGGCGTCCCCGCGCGGTTGTAGTTGACGAGCGTGTAGTCCGCGGTGTCGATGCTCCCGCCCTTGTGCTGGAGGCTCCCGGGGTCTTCCTCCAGGTGGGCGCGTTCGATGCCCACCTCGCGGCGGTCGCCCTCGACGGACACCTCCAGCGTCCCGTCGGCGCAGATGGGGGCGTCGTACTGCGTTATCTGGAAGTTCTTCGGCAGGTCGGGGTAGTAGTAGTTCTTCCGGTGGAAGCGGGTCTGCTCGGCGACGGTGGCGTCGAGCGCCTTCCCCACCTTGACGGCCGCCTCGACGGCCCCTTCGTTCAGGACGGGCAGTGCGCCGGGGAGTCCGAGACAGACCGGGCACGTCCGCGTGTTCGGTTCCTCGTCCTCGGCCGCGTCGGTCGAACACCCGCAGAATATCTTGGTGTCCGTTTCGAGCTGGACGTGGACCTCCAGCCCGATGACGGTGGCGAGGTCGCGCTGAGAGAGCGCCTTCGCGGTCATTAGGCGCGATTTGGCGTCAGGCGGCTAAAGAGTAACGGGAAGCGCCGCGCGGCCGTCGGCCGACGCTGCCCGGTCAGCGGACGAACAGCAACTACATGTCCCGACCCGGCGTCCGACCGTCGTATGAGCCTGCGGTACTTCGAGATAGCCGAAGCCGACCACCGGATTCAGAACCCCCTCTCCGAGGAGAAGCTGCGACTGTTGGGCGACGTCTGCGGGGTCTCGGCGGACACGACGTTGCTCGACCTCGCCTGCGGGAAGGGCGAGTTGCTGAGTCGGTGGGCGGCGCGGCACGGCGCCGCCGGGACTGGAGTGGACGTCAGCGACGTCTTCCTCGCTGCGGCCCGCGAACGCGCGGCGGACCTCGGCGTCGCCGACCGCGTCGCGTTCGTTCGCGAGGACGCCGCCGAGTACCCGGTGGCGGACCACGACGCGGACGTGGTGAGTTGCCTCGGCGCGACGTGGATCGGCGGCGGGCTTCGGGGGACGCTCCGCCTCCTCGCGCCCGCGACCCGAGACGAGTCCAGTTTCGTCCTCGTGGGCGAACCGTACTGGACCGAAGAGCCGCCGGCCGAAGCCGTCAGCGCCCTCGCGGACGGCGACCGGGACCGCTACGGTACCCTGCCGGAGGTCCTCGACCGGGTGGCGGCCGAGGGGTTCGACCTCGTGGAGATGGTCCTCGCGGACGGCGACGACTGGGACCGGTACGAGGCGCGCCACTGGAAGACGGTCGACGAGTGGCTCCGAGCGAACCCGGACCACCCAGACGCCGCGGACCTGCGCGCGCGGCGCGACGAGAGCCGGCGGGAGTACCTGACGTACGGGCGCCGGTACTTCGGCTGGGGGGTGTTCGTCCTGCGCAGAGCGCCGGTCTGAGTCGTCCGCCGCCGACGCCCGGGACGACCGACTCCCGCCGCGAGTCCGAGTCGGCGCCGCCCGTCCCGACAAGCGCAAGCTATTCATTCCCGAGATGCGACGCGTTCACAGACACAGATGCGCCCATCGTTCGGTTCGCCGCCCGTCGAAGTCGTCCGCGACGTGGCGTTCGCCTCGCCGCCGGAGCGACCCCTCTCGCTCGACGTCTACCGCCCGGCCGGCGGGTCGGGCGCGAGACGGGCGCTCGTCGTTCTCCTGCACGGCGGCGGCTGGCACGCGGGCGACCGACGCGACCTGACGCAGGTGGCGCTCTCCTTGGCCGAACGTCGGTTCGCCTGCGCCGTCCCGGAGTTCCGGTCGAGTCGCGAGGCGACGTTCCCGGCGGCGATACGCGACGTGAAGGCGGCGATTCGGTGGTGCCGCGCCCACGCCGACGCCGTCGGCGTCGCACCGGACCGCGTCGCCACCTTCGGTCCCTCGACGGGGGCCCACCTCGCGGTGCTGGCCGCCCTCACGGGCGACGACCCGCGCCTCGCGCCCGACCCGAGCCACGTCTCCGACGCCGTCGCCGACGCCTCCGACGCGGTGGCCGCGACGGTGGGCGTCGGCGGACTCTACAACTTCGAACACACGCCCGACCGGGCCGAACTGACGGCGTTCCTCGGCGGGTCCCGCAGCGACGTTCCGGAGCGCTACGAACTCGCGTCGCCCTCCACGCACCTCGACGGCGGCGGGCCGCCGACGCTCCTCCTCCACGGCGGCGACGACGACGTGTTGCCCGCGATGGCCTCCGAACTGTTCTACGACGGCCTCGAAGACGCGGGCGTCGACGCGGAGTGCGTCGTCGCCGACGGCGTCGGCCACCGCGTCCTCGACGAGCAGTTCGACTGGGTGCTCGACTGGTCCGAGGGATTCCTCGACAGACACCTCCGGTAGACCGCCGGAGACGGCCACTGAAGGCGGAACTGACGGGGGACCGGCGCGCCGCCGCCGGACCGCGCCGCGTCGTGACTCCCAACTGTCACATCGCGTCTGTATGTCTGACGTACGTTTATGTGTAAGCGGCCGGGGAATACACGCATGAGTAACCGGGTGGAGGAACTCGAGTCGAAAGTCGCGGAACTGCAGGCCGCCGTCAACGGCCTGACCGAGGAACTGGTCGAGACGAAAGAGCGCGTTCGTCTCCTCGAAGACCAGGTCGAAGTGGACCTCACGGCGGGGACCCGCCCCGTGGGCCACGCGCCCTCCCAACCGGACGCCGACGCGGAACCGCAGCGAACCGAACAGACCGAACGGGCCGGTACCGACGAGAGCCGAGGGGCCGAGGAGGCCGACGAGGAGAGCGACCCGCACCTCCGCGAGTCGCCGGCACAGGCGCAGTCCCGGGCCGCGACGTCCCAACAGCCCTCCGACGACGCGAGCTTCATCGACGCGGACGCCGACGCGGACGCGACCGAACCGCCGGTCGAGACGACCGAGGAACCGGACGAACCCGCGGACGACGAAGTCAAGTCCGACGAAGCCGACGGTGAGGACGAGGCGGAGTCGGCCGAAGACGACAGCGATATCATCGTCGCGTAACTGGGTGGCTCCGCCCCTACGAGCAACCCATGCACATCAAAGAGCTCGTCCTTGACGGATTCAAGAGCTTCGGGCGCAAGACCCGAATCCCGTTCTACGAGGACTTCACGGTGGTCACCGGCCCCAACGGGTCGGGCAAGTCGAACATCATCGACGGCGTGCTGTTCGCGCTCGGCCTCGCGCGCACGCGAGGTATCCGAGCGGAGAAACTGACGGACCTCATCTACAACCCCGGACACGCCGGCGACGACGCCGGCCGCGGCGGCGGCACGAAGGAGGCCAGCGTCACCGTCGTCCTGGACAACTCCGACGGCAAACTCGACCGCTCGCAGGTGGTCAACGCCGCCGGCAGCGACGACGTGGGCGACGTGTCCGAGATACGCGTCAAGCGCCGCGTGAAGGAGACGGACGACAACTACTACTCGTACTACTACCTCAACGGCCGCTCCTGTAACCTCTCGGACATCCAGGACCTCCTCGCGCAGGCCGGAATCACGCCCGAGGGCTACAACGTCGTCATGCAGGGCGACGTGACCGAGATAATCAACATGACCCCGTACCAGAGACGGGGCATCGTCGACGAGATAGCGGGCGTCGCCGAGTTCGACGCGAAGAAGGAGGACGCCTTCGGCGAACTCGAAGCCGTCGAGGAGCGAATCGACGAGGCGGACCTGCGAATCGAGGAGAAGCAGTCCCGCCTCGACCAACTCGAAGACGAACGCGAGACGGCGCTGAAGTACCAGTCGCTCCGCGAGGAACGCGAGGAGTACGAGGGCTACCTCAAGGCCGCCGAACTGGAGGACAAGCGCGCCGACTTAGAGCAGACGGAGTCGAAGGCAGAGGCGAAAGAGACGAAGCTCGAATCGCTCCGCGAGGAACTCGACACGCGACAGGGTCGGGTCTCTCGCCTCGAATCCGAGTTAGAGGAACTCTCGAAGGAGATAGAGCGGAAGGGCGAGGACGAACAGCTCCGAATCAAATCGGAGATAGAGTCAGTCAAAGGCGAGATAGACAGGCTCGAAAACGCCATCGAGGCCGCCGAGGACCGCATCGACGAGGCCGAGACCGAACGCCGGAAGGCGTTCGTCGAACTCGACCGCAAGCAGGAGAAGATAGACGACGTCGAGGACGACATCCGCGGCGTCAAGGTCGAGAAGGCGTCGGTCAAATCCGAGATCAAGTCCAAGGAGACCGAACTCGCCGAAGTCGAGGCCGAGATAGCCAGCGTGGACACCGAGTTCGACGAACTGAAAGAGGAACTCGCAGAGCGGAAGTCGCGACTGGAAGAACTGAAGACGGAGAAGAACGACCTCCAGCGCGAGAAAGACCGGCTCCTCGACGACACCCGACGACGCTCCTCGGAGATTTCGGAGACGCAGGAGAAGATAGCCGAGGTCCGCGAGGAACTGCCGGAGTTGAAGGCGAAGCTCTCGGACCTGCACTCGGAACTCGACAAGGCCGAGAAGAACAAGGCGAAGATAGACGGCGTCATCGAGGACCTGCGCGAGGACCGCTCGGCGCTCAAATCCGACCTCGACGAGGTGGAGGAGGACCTGCGCTCGAAGCAGTCCGAGTACGCCGAACTGGAGGCCCGCGCGGGCGAGAACGGCGACACGTCGTGGCCGCGGGCGGTCACGACCATCCTCAACTCCGGACAGTCGGGCGTCCACGGCACCGTCGGCCAACTCGGTTCGGTGCCGGGCGAGTACGCGACGGCGTGTGAGACGGCCGCCGGCGGGCGTCTCGCGCACGTCGTCGTCGACGACGACGGCGTCGGCTCCTCCTGTATCGACTACCTGAAGTCCCGGAACGCGGGGCGGGCGACGTTCCTGCCCATCACGAAGATGGACGACCGGGGACTGCCGTCGAAACCGAACCGCCCCGGCGTCGTCGACTTCGCGCGCAACATCGTGGAGTACGACGCCGAGTACGAGCCCATCTTCTCGTACGTCCTCGGTTCGACGCTCGTCGTCGAGGACATGGAGACGGCCCGGTCGCTGATGGGCGACTACCGGATGGTGACGCTCGACGGCGACCTGGTGGAGCGCTCCGGCGCGATGACCGGCGGTTCGGGCGGCGGCTCTCGCTACTCGTTCTCGAAGTCCGGGTCGGGCCGACTCGAACGGCTGGCCGTCGAGATTTCGGACCTCGAAGACGACCGGCGCGACCTCGAACAGGAGATTCGCGAGGTCGAGTCCACGCTCGACGACGCACGCGAGAAGGCCTCTGACGCCGCCGACCGGGTCCGGTCGGTCGAAGCCGACATCGAACGAGCCGAAGAAAGCGTCGAGGAGAGAGAAGACGAGATAACGCGCCTCGAAGACCGCATCGAGGAACTCCGCCAGAAGCGCGCCGAGGTGGACGAGGAGATGCAGTCGCTGGACGAGGACATCGACGCCGTCGACGCCGACATCGCGGACGTGCAGTCGGACATCGACGAGTTGGAGGCCGAACTGGCGGACTCGGAGATTCCCGAACTCACGGCGCGGGCCGACGAGATTCGCGCCGACATCGAAGAGCGCGAGGACCGGATGGACGAACTCGACGGCCGCCTCAACGAACTCCAACTGGAACAGGAGTACGCCGAGGACGCCATCGAGGACCTGAACGAGACGGTCGAGAGCGCACAGGAGCGGAAGGCGGACGCCCGCGACCGGATAGGCGAGGCGGAGGCGGCCATCGAGGAGAAGGAGGCCGTCCTCGAAGAGAAGCGCGAGGCCGTCTCCGACCTCGAAGCGGAGTTGAAGGAGCTGAAGGCCGAGCGTTCGGACCTCCGCGAGGACGTGCGCGAGGCGAAGTCCGAACGCGACGAGCAACGCGACGCGGTCGACCGGGTGGAGTCGCGCGTCGAGAGCCTTCGGGAGAGCGCCGAACGCCTCGCGTGGGAGATAGACGAACTCGAATCGCAGGTCGGCGACTACGACCCCGAGGAGATACCCGACCACGACGAGGTGCAGGAGAACATCGAGCGGTTGACGGGGAAGATGGAGTCGTTAGAGCCCGTCAACATGCTCGCCATCGACGAGTACGACGAGGTGCAGGAGAGCCTCGACGACATGCAGGAGCGTCGCGACGTCCTCGCCGAGGAACGGCAGGGCATCCAAGAGCGCATCGAGCAGTTCGAGGCGCAGAAGAAGGCGACGTTCATGGAGGCGTTCGACGCCATCAACGAGAACTTCACCGACATCTTCGAACGCCTCTCCGACGGGACCGGCGAGTTGCACCTCGAGAACCCCGAGGACCCGTTCGAGGAGGGGCTGACGATGAAGGCCCAACCCGGCGACAAGCCCATCCAGCGACTCGACGCCATGTCCGGCGGCGAGAAGTCGCTGACGGCGCTGGCGTTCATCTTCGCCATCCAGCGGCACAACCCCGCGCCGTTCTACGCGCTGGACGAGGTGGACGCGTTCCTCGACGCCGCCAACGCCGAACGCGTCGGCGAGATGGTGGACGACCTGGCGGGACGGGCGCAGTTCGTCGTCGTCTCGCACCGCTCTGCGCTGTTGGAGCGCTCCGAACGCGTCATCGGCGTCACGATGCAGGGCGACAACGTGAGCGCGGTGACCGGCATCCAGTTGAGCGACGACGAGGACGAGGAGGCCACGGAGGCGACGGCCGATGACTGAGGGAGCGCCCGTCCGCGAGGCGGTGATGCCCGACGACGTGGACGTCCCCGACGGCGACGACTCGGAGGTCGAACCCGTCGAACTGCTCGTCCAACTGGCCGAGGAGGGCGAGATAGACCCGTGGGACATCGACGTGGTCGAGGTGACGGACGCGTTCCTCGACCGCCTCGACGCGACGGACCTGCGGACATCCGGGCGTGCGCTGTTCTACGCCTCAGTCCTGCTCCGGATGAAGTCCGACGCGCTGTTGGAACCCGACGCCGAGCAGGAGGAACCGGAGATGGAACCGTGGGAGATGGCGCTGGAGGGCGGCGGCGAGATGGCCGGCGGCGACGACGGCGGGCCGGGCGGCTTCGACCCGGTGGACGCCCTCGAAGCCGAGATGGACCGCCGACTGGAGCGCAAGCACGCCCGCGGCAACCCCGAGACGCTGGACGAACTCGTCCGCGAACTCCGGGAGGCCGAACGCGAGTCGTGGTGGAAGCGCCGCCGCGAGTACGACACCTCCGACTCCCCGCGCGGGTACAGTCGCGGGACGCAGACGCTGGACTACCGCTCCGCGGACGAGTTGCGCGCGGACGAGGAACCGACGGCCGCCGACGTGACGGGGACGGCCCACACCGAGGACATCGAGTCCTCGATAGCCGACGTCGAGGCCGCGCTCCGCGAACAGTACGGCAACGGCCGCGACGAGGTGCTGTACGCGGAGATTCGGACGGTGACGACGACGCCGGTGACGACGTACCTCTCGCTTCTGTTCCTCTCGCACCGCGGCGTCGTCCGCCTCCAGCAGGACGACCTGTTCGGCGACCTGTGGGTGCAGGACCCCGAGGCCGTGGACCCCGACGACGCGGGCGACGACGGCGTGGAGACCGAAGAAGAAGAGGAAGCGGTCGAAGCCATCGCCGACTGAACCGGCCGCCCGAGTGGGGTCCCTCTGTTCCGTCAGCGCCGTGTCGTCTCGCTCCCGTTCGCCGCACTCGCCGGCGTCCTCGTGGCCGGTTCCGCCTCGACCCGAACGGCTACGAGCGACCCGCCGAGAACGCCGTCAGACGTCTCCCGCGAGGACGTCCGCGACCCGTCGGTGGTCGAACAACTGCTCGCCGGCCCCGAACTCGGGATAGTCGTCGCCGCTCTCGTACTCGGGCCACGCGCCGAACTGGTCGGGGTAGAGCTGTTTGGCGGTCATCTCGAGTTGGAAGAGGTTCATCAGCGGCCCCTGCCACCGCGTCCCCTGCGGGTACACCCGGCCGTTCCGGACGGCGGTCAGTTCCCCGCCGACCGGGTCGTCTTCGAGGTTCTGCGTCAACGTTCCGAAGTCGAACGTGTCCGTGACCGTCCACAGCGCGAGGACGACGTCCGGGTCGGCCTCCGCCAGCGCCTCCATGTCGACCTGCGCGAACGGCCCCGAGAACTCCTCGCCGCCGAACGCGTCCGTCGCGCCGAGCGGGCGGGTGTGGGAGTTCCAGTAGCCGGGGGCGTTCAGACGGAGCCGGTAGATGGAGGAGAGGTCCTCCGAGATGGAGAGGTACGCGACGGTCGGCCGCTCCGACTCCGCCGGGAGCCCGTCTTCGACGGTCTCGAGGAGGTCGTCGTGAACGGACGCGAGCGCCTCGTACCGCGAGCGCTCCCCGTAGAGGGCGGCGACGCGGCCGAACGTCTCCCACAGCGTGTAGTACTCGTACTCGTCGGCCCACTCGTCCGGGGGGCTGGCGTGATAGCTGCTGTAGTAGTTCCCGAGCCACGGCCCCACGTTGTCCGCGACTTCGTCGACGTCGTCCCGGGTCCAGTTGTCCTGCGTCGTCACCCACGCCGGGTCCACGAGGTGGAGGTCGCTGTCCAGTTCGTACAGCCGTTCCTTCGAGAAGCCGTACTCGGTCGCCTCGTCGGCCCACTCGACGTCGAAGCCGTCGAACTCGGCGGTGAAGTAGTCGAGGCCTGCGGCGGTTCCCTCCCACCAGAGACTGTTGACGGTGTCTCCCCGACCGAGTGCGCTGGCCATGTCCGGGAACCACGGGAAGTGCGTGAAGACGTTCTCGGGGGGCGAATCGAGCGTGACGCTCCCGACCGGCGCCAGTTCGGTCGCGTAGTTCGACTCCGCCGTCGCCGTCTCCGATTCGGTCTGCTCGGCCGTCACCGCCTCGGTCGTCGCCGTCTCGGAGTCGGTCGCTGGCGAACTCGTCTCGGTGGTCGCGTCGGAGTCGCCGGAACAACCGGCGACGAGTCCCGCGCCCACGAGGGCGCCGGTCCGCTTCAGATACGTTCTCCGCGTGGGTGTGTCGGCCATCTGTTTTAGGTAGGCCTAAACAGAGGTAAATGAGTTCTGGTTCGCGTGAAACGGCGCGTTCCGGGCGGTCAGTCCACGTAGCGGCCGATGAGGGGGCCGAGATCGGACTTCACGTCCTCGGGGATGGCCTCGTCGGGGGTGTTGATGGTCCCCTCCAGCGAGGTGTGACACGGACACTCGTGGTCTTCGGGGATGGCCTCGATGGCCGCCTCCACCGTCTCCTTGATGGCCGTCTCGTTCTTCGCGGCGTTCTTCAGCACCTCGTCGAGGGTGACTTCGCTGTCTTCCTTCCAGACGTCGTAGTCGGTGACGCCGGTCACCGTCGCGTACGCCATCTCCGCCTCGCGGGCGAGTTTCGCCTCCGGGATGGTGGTCATCCCGATGACGTCCCAGCCCTGTTCGCGGTAGAACTCGCTCTCCGCGCGCGTGGAGTACTGCGGCCCCTCGATGCAGACGTAGGTGCCGCCGCGGACCACGTCCGCGTCCGTCGCGTCTTCGGCGGCGTCGGCGAGAATCTCGTTCAGTTCCTCGCAGTAGGGGTCGGCGAACGGCTGGTGGACGACGACGTCCTCGTCGAAGAACGTCAGGTCGCGGTGTTTCGTCCGGTCGTATATCTGGTCGGGAATCACGAGCGTCTGCGGCGGCAGGTCCTCGCGCAGACTGCCGACGGCGTTCGACGCGAGGACGTGCGTGACGCCCATCTCCTTCAGGGCGAAGACGTTCGCGCGGTACGGGAGCGTCGTCGGCGAGCGCTGGTGGTCCGGACCGTGCCGCGGGACGAAGACGACTTCGCGGCCGGTGTCGCCGAACTCGCCGACGGTGAGGGGTGCGGAGGGTTCGCCGTACGGCGTCTCGACGTCGACGGTGCGCGTGTCGTTGAGGGGCAGGGCCTCGTAGATGCCGCTGCCACCGATGAACCCGATGGTCATACTCGTCCCTGCGGGGGAGAGGACGTAAAACGTGGCGGGTCGCGGCGGGTGCGCGGGTCGGTGCCACGCCGCTCAGAACAGCAGTCCCGTCTCCAGTAGCGCGATGACCGCCGTGAGGAGGGGGACGCTGACCAGCGTCGTGACGAAGACGGCAGTCGAGACGAACTGCGCGACGGGGACGCCCGACACCGTCCCCTCGGAGAACTCGGCGACGAGGATGATGGGGGTCACCGCCGCCGGCATCGCCGTCTCCAGCACCACCGTCTTCGCCACCGTCGGGTCGGAGATGCCGACGGCGAGGACGGCTCCCAGGCCGACCACCGGGGCGACGACCATCTTCAGCGCCGTCGCGACGCCGACTTCGCGCAGGGTCGCGCCCACGTCGGTCCGCGAGAGTTGGACGCCGACGATGAGCAGCATCAGCGGGATGGAGGCGTCGCCGACGAGTTTCAGCGTCACCATCGCCGTCGAGTCGGCGGGCGGGACGACGCCGAGTCCCCGCGCGAGGAGGGCCGCGACGACGGCGTAGACGAGCGGAATCCGGAAGACGCGCTTCGCGCCGGCCAGTCCGCCGCTCCCGCCGCCGCGGGAGGCGATGAAGACGCCGAGCGTGTAGATGAGGACGCCCTGCACGGAGAGGAAGACGACGGCCGTCGCCCGCCCCGCGTCGCCGAACGCGAAGTTCGAGACGGGGATGCCGTAGTTGCCCGAGTTCGAGAACGCCGAGACGAGGACGAGTGCGCTCAAGAGGGGGTCCGTCTCCCCGAGGAGGCGGCCGACGCCCTCGGCGACGACTATCATCACGAGGTGGTAGGCGGTCACCGCCGCGACGATGCCGACCAAGGTGGACCCCGCCAGCGTCGTCGTCGCGAGACTGTGGAGGACGAGTGCGGGCGCGAGGACGTAGACGACGACGGTGTTCAGCGGGTCGGTGTCGACGTCCTTGGTGCGACCGAGGGCGAACCCGACCGCCCCGACGGCGAGTATCGGGAGGATAGCCGTGCCGAAGATAGAGAGTAGCGAAGCCACGTTCGGGTCTGTCCCGGCACGCTCTCAAACGCTTCGGAGACGGCGCGGCTTACCCGTAGTCGACGAGGTTCCGTCACTCCCCGTCGTCGCCGGTTCCCGACGCGGTGGCGTCGGTACCGGGGTCGTCGGCCTCGCTCGCGTCCTCGTACAGTCGCACCATCCGGTCGAAGAACGCCAGCATGACGACCACCGAGACCACCGTCCCGAGTGCCGTCCGGACCGGTCTTCGCGCGGCCGCCGCCCCGAGCGTGTACAGGTACACCGGAGCGGCGAGTACCGCGAACGCCGTCTCCGGCCGCGACGAACGGAGGCCCCGGTCGAGCCAGACCCGTTCGCCGCGCACGACGCGCGTGGCCCACGCTCGGTCGTCGGCGGGCGGGGAGAACAGCAACGGGTTCACGGCCACGAACAGGAGCGTTCCGACGAGCAGTCGGCGGTCCCGGCGGTAGACGCTCGGGACCAGCATCGGATACGCCCCGACCAGCGTCCAGACGCTCCCGGGGTTCTCGTGTCGGGACCAGAAGAAGCGGTCGACGGGGCTCGAACGCTGGGTCACGGTCTCTCGTCCCCGCTTCGTGGGGACGGGTAGTAAGTGCGCGCCTTCGTCACGTCACGCGCCGACGCCGTCGTTCTCGACGAGTCGCCACTCGCCGTCGGGCGTCGCCTCGGCGTAGCCGCGGCGTTCCATCTCGGCCATCACCTCGCTCATCCGGTTCGGCTGGGCTATCTCCATCTCGATGCGGTCGACGTCGTGGTACTCCGCGAGGAAGTGGCGGACCGACTCCACGTCGAACGTCTCCCGGTCGGCCTTCTCCATGACGCCGGTCGTGAGGTCGATCATGTCCTCGATGAAGTTCCACGGGTAGACGACCCACGCCCACTCTTCGAGGCGTTCGCCGACGAAGTCGGGTTCGAACTCGCTGCTCTGGAGCAGTTGGAGCGTCGCCGTCCGGACTTCGCCCGCGTCGCGTTCGGTCACGTACTCGTAGGCGCGTTCGATGGACCCGCCGGTGTCGGCGATGTCGTCGATGATGAGCACGTCTTTGCCCTCGACGCTGCCCTCCGGCATCGGGTAGCGCACTTCGGGTTCGCCGGACTTCTGGGCCGTTCCGACGTAGTGTTCCATCTTCAGGCTCGTCAGGTCGTCCAGTCCGAGGAAGTCGCAGATGCACCGGCCCGCGAACCACCCGCCGCGCGCGAGTGCGACGACCACGTCCGGTTCGAATTCGGCGGCCTTCACCTGGTCGCTCACGTCGCGGCACCGGCCGTAGATATACTCCCAGTTCGTGATCGTGCAGTTAAACTCGTCGGGGAGGTCGCCCATGGGCTTCGTTCACCACTACACGAACGGGGCGTTGCCCCCTTTAACGTGTCCGTCTCGCCTCGCGCTCGTCAACTCGACGGACGTTTCACGACCCCTACCTATCCGCTACCGAGCACATACTTTTATACGACCATGTTGTATGCCAACATACAACAGGATGTGACGACCCATGTACACCTGCAACAACTGCGGCGAGTTCGTGACCCGTGACTTCGTGCGCGTCTTCGGCGACACCGAGGACGAAGTGTTCGGCTGCCCCTCGTGCATGAACATGCGCGAGGTGATGGAGGGCGAGGCGTCCCGCCCCGGCGTCGCCACGGAGTGACGCCGCCGTCCGTCGCCGTTCGAGACGCCGACGTCCGGGTCCCGAAGCCGTCGCCGGTGGGAGGGCGACGGGCGGAGGGGACTCGCTCGAACCGCCGGGATTCTTACCCGCGAGGGCCGTCGAGGGCTCTATGCAGACTCGTCGTACGCTCCTCGTCGACGCGTTCTCGGCCGAACCGCTCGCCGGCAACGCCGCCGGCGTCGTCCCCGACGGTGACCTCGCGACCGAACAGATGCGGGCCGTCGCCCGAGAACTCGCCGTCAGCGAGACGGCGTTCGTCCAGTCGTCGAGCAGTGCGGACCGCCGACTTCGCTTCTTCACGCCGACGCGCGAGATAGACCTCTGCGGGCACGCTACCATCGCCGCGCACGCGCACCTCCACCGCGACGGCGTCGTCGACGCCGGCACGCACACCGTCGAGACGAACGTCGGCGTCCTCGACGTCGACGTCGAAGCCGACGGCACCGTCTGGATGACGCAGGACGCGCCGAGCGTCGACCGCGTGGAACTGGACTACGACAGACTCGGCGACGCCCTCGGCGTCGACCCCGCCGCGTTCCGCGACGTGGGCGCGTCCATCCCGCCGGCCGTCGCCTCGACGGGCCTCCCCTTCCTCGTCGTCCCCGTGAACTTCCTCGAACATCTCGGCGGCGCGGACCCGGACCTGCCCGCCGTCGAGGCTCTCACCGACGAGTACGACGTCGCCGGGGTGTACGTCTTCACTTTCGACGCCCTCGAGGCGGACTCGACGCTCCACGCGCGGATGTTCGCCCCCGGTATCGGCATCCCCGAAGACCCCGTCACCGGCACCGCCAGCGGTGCCTGCGGCGCGTACCTCCGCCACGTCGACGCGTTCGACGGCGACGTCCCCGACGAGATGGTCTTCGAACAGGGTCACTTCGTCGACCGACCCGGTCAGGTCCGAGTCCGCGTCGATACCGACGTCCGAGTCGGCGGCCGGGCAGTCACCGCCCTCGACGGGTCGCTCTCGATTCCCCCGGTCCAAGACGACGACATTCTCGAAGCCTGACGGTACCAGATACGTACCATCAATATCAGGATATAATACATTCGGGATTGTGTTGATTACGTAGTGACACGAGACGCCATCGTGAACGAGCGGTTCGTCGCGTTCGCAGACGCGGTACGGCGTCGCATCCTCACGTACCTCTCTCCGGCGTCGAACGGCCCCGACGAGATAGATTTCGACGCGCTGGTGTCGAGGCTCGTCGCCGACGACGAGTCGGGGCTGAACTCGCCCTCGGTGGCGAGGCTGAACCTCGTCCACGTGCACCTGCCGAAACTGGAACAGGCCGACCTCGTCGAACGTGACGGCGATACGATACGACTCACCGTCGCGCCCGACGTGGTGGCCGACGGACTCGACCTCGCGAATCGGTTCGAGACGGCGTAGCTCAGCCGATGTACCGCAGGTCGTCGTCGCTCATCCCCTGCTGTTGGTTCTGCATCTCCTGAATCTTGCCGACGACCTCCTTCATCTCCTCGGCGCGTTCCTCAAGCGACTCGAAGCCGACTTCGAAGCCGATGGCCTCCTGCAGCACTTCGAGCACCACCTGAGCGCTCTGGGGGTCCACGAGGTAGCCGCTGGTCTCGCCCATCAGACAGGCGACCGAGAGGCCGCGACGCTCGCCGAGTCCGAGGAGGAGGCCGCTGACGCCGACGATGCCGCCCGCGGGTTCGTCCTCGCGGAACTCCACGCCGGCGTCTTCGAGCGACGCCGCGTCGTCGGCGTCGGTCACCGCACCGAGGACGGTCGGTTCGTCCACGAGTTCGCCCGTCGGGACGCCGCCGAGGGCGTACCCCTCCTCGACGCCGAACTCCTCGGCGACGTCGAGGAACGTGTCCGTGAGGTGGTAGTGGCCGGCGTTCGACTGCGCCTGGTGGTCGCCCGTGAGGACGAGCAAGTCCCGGTCGCCCGCGTCGACGGCGTAGAACTCCGCGCGGGCCAACTCCGCGACGCTGTCCTCGTCCAGCGTCACCTGCGGTGGGAACTCGTCGGCGTAGACGTACCGGACGGGTTCGCTGTCGAGTTCTTCGAGAAGGTGTTCGACGGCGAGTTTGCCGACGTGACCGACGCCCGGCAGTCCCTCCACGAGGACCGGGTCACGGAGGTCCGGTTCCGCGAGCGTCTCCACTTCGATATCTTCCATGCCCCTATTCCCGAACGCGGCGTTTAAGAGCGCGTCGGTACTCTCCGTACGGGTCCTCGGGGTTGAACGGAGCCGGCGCGCTGTTGACGGCGTCCGCGCCGCAGTCGGGACAGGTGTCAGAAAGCGTGTAGACGGGCCGCTCGTGCGCGTCGCGCCACGCGCTACAGACCCGGATGTCCGACTTCACGGTCCTACTCGTCGTCTTCGTGCCGTTCGCGGTGGAAGTCGCCGGTGCCGCCCTCGGCCTCGATGACCGACTTCGCGCGTCCGGCGGCGTCTTCCAGCGCCGTCTCGGCCGTCTTGTAGTCGGGCGCGCGCACCTTGATGCGGTACTCGGGCGCGCCGACGTAGGTGACCTCGAGCTGAATCTCCTCGGGCACGTCGTCGCCTTCGGCGGCCTTCAGCGCCTCCTTGATGTGGTCGACGCCGTCGCCCGTCGGACACCGGATGTCGACGTAGCCGGTGACGTTGACGTACGGCACCGAGACGTTCTGTCGGGCCGTCTCGACTATCGTCTCGACCTCGTCGTCGTCGAGGTCGACGTCGTCGAGGGCGGCCGCGCCGTGGATGGCCGCCTGCTCGAAGCCGTCGTAGAGCGTCTCGTACTCGGCGAGCACGGCGTTCGCGATGGCGCTGTACTCCTCGTCGGAGACGTCCTCGCCGAACGCGAGACTCATCCACTTGTCGGCCTTCTGCTCGTTCTTCCACTCCTGGATCTTCTCCTTGCGCTGGTGCTCGTTGACGTCCTTGATGGAGAGGTCTATCTGCTGGGACCCCGTGTCGACGTCGAGCACCTTCGCGACGACCGTCTGTCCCTCGCGGACGTGGTCGCGGACGTTCTTGATCCAGCCGCTGGCGACCTCGCTGATGTGGCAGAGACCGCGCTTGTCTTCGTACTCTTCGAGGTCGACGAAGACCCCGAAGTCGGTTATCTCGTCGACCTTTCCGACGACGAGTTCACCGCTGTCGGGCCAACCGCTGTACTTCATTTGTAAATACCTCCAGAGGGGAGCTTACGCCTCGGCAGAGCGTCGTTCGACCGTCTCGACGACTTCGCCGTGAATCTCGGCGTCACCGCCGGTCGGCGTCGCCAGCGTCGTCCCGCAGACGGCGCAGTTGACGACGGACGAGGCCTTGCCGAAGACGACCTGTTCGTTGTCGCAGTCGGTGCACTGAACGAGGTAGAAGTTACCCGCCATGAGTTACTCCTGGAACTCCAGTCGGCCGGCGCGCCAGCCCTCGCGCATGTGGGCCTTGCCGCAGTCCGAGCAGATGTACTTCAGGTGGGTCTTCTTCGTCGGCTTGTCGCCACCGGGAACCTTCGAGAACTTCCCGGCGTTCCCGATGACCGCCTTTCCGCGGCGGGTCTGACGGGCGTTCCACTTCATCCCCGTCGGACGTCCGGTTCGGACTTTCTCGACCTCGTGTTCGTGGTGCCCGTTGCAGTTCGGGCAGTACGTGTTGAATCGGCGTGGCATCTGCATAGATATCGACCTTGTGCGTGTTTCGACACGGCCCGTTAAAACCCGTTTGGTTCGCGGACGCCGCACGAACCGCCGTGGTGAGGTTTCACGTACCCGCTCGCCGCTCCGCGCCCGCGGCGTTCATGGGGGCGCGACCGACTGGGGCGACCGACCGGGCGCGACCGACCGAACTCGACGACCGAGGTGAGCGACGCCCCGCCGTATCAGTTCCATACTCGTCGGTCGCGCCGGTAATGGACCGCATACTTACCATCCAAACCGCCGTTGGCCGACCCGAGGCCTATGTCACGATGAGACGGCGGGCGCTGCTCGGCGGCATCGCAGGGACGGTGCTGGCCGGCGGTCTGGCGAATCGGCGAACGAACTGGGGGAGCAACCGGCCGGCGACGAGTGCGCTCGAAACCGGGCCGTCGGTTCGCCTCGAACCGGTCGCGACCGGGTTCGACCAGCCGCTGGCGTTCGAGTCGGTCCCCGGGCGACCGGAGCGGTACGTCGCCGACAAGACCGGTCGCGTCCACCTCCTCGACGGCGACGGCGTCCGATCCGACCCGTTCCTCGACGTCAGCGACCGGATGATGGAACCCGTCTCGTGGGAGCAGGGGCTCCTCGGGTTCGCACTGCACCCGGAGTTTACGGACACCCGACGGTACTACGTCCGCTACAGCGCACCGCGACGGCCGGGCACGCCGTCCGGCTACAGCCACACGTTCGTCCTCGCGGAGTTCACCGCGACGGCCGACCTCCGAGACACGGTTCCGGGGTCCGAGCGGACGATTCTGGAGATTCCACAGCCGGGGCGGAACCACAACGCGGGGGCCGTCGAGTTCGGTCCGGACGGCCACCTCTACGTCGCCGTCGGCGACGGCAACCACGGCACCGGCGACGGGGGTCGGGGGCACGCGAACGACTGGTATCTGCTGAACAGCGGCGGGAACGGACAGAACCTGACGGACAACCTCCTCGGGAGCGTCCTCCGCATCGACGTGGACGCGGACGCGGACCCGTACGCCGTCCCCCCGGACAACCCGTTGGTCGGTCGGAGCGGACTCGACGAGCAGTACGCGTGGGGGTTTCGCAACCCCTACCGGATGTCGTTCGACGGCGACGACCTGTACGTCGGCGACGTGGGCGTCGACCGGTTCGAGGAGATAAACCGCGTGCGGCGGGGCGGGAACTACGGCTGGAACGTGCGGGAGGGTTCCCGGTGTTTCAGCAATCGGCTCGCGATGGCAGCCCTCGCGAAACTGACGGGCGGCAAGCGCTCGTACCCGGCGTGTCCGACGACGACGCCGGCGGGCGACCCCCTCGTCGACCCCGTCGTCTGCTACCCCCACCGGCGCGAGGGGACCGAACTCGGCGCGGCCGTCGTGGCGGGCTACAGGTACCGGGGAGAAGCGGTCCCCGCGCTGGAGGGCGGGTACGTGTTCGGCGACCTGCTCGGCTCGCTGTTCGTCGCGACGCCGAGCGACCGTTCCGGCGACCTGTGGCCGATGGCGACGCTCGACCCCTCGACGCCCGGGGCGGACCCGTTCGCGGAGTCGGTCCTGTCGTTCGGCCGCGACGCCGACGGCGAACTGTACGTCCTGACGACGGCGTTCGCGCCGGGGTCGGGGCGGGTGTATCGGTTCGGCTCCGCCGCCGACTGACCGCTCTCGCCGTCGACCGACCGCGCCGCCCCCCGCGCCGAACCGTCTCCGAAGCCGTTAAGCCGCGACTGGCCGAAGCGTCGGGCATGAAGAAGGTCATCATCCGCGGCGACCCCGGCATCCGGCGGGGTGCGACCATCGAACTCGACGGCGAGGAGGTAATCTGCTTCTCCATCGACCGGCAGGGTGACTACCACGGTCCGGACACCCCCCAACTGTGGTGTACGGTCGGTACCGAAGACGAACGCGAAGCGTTCGAGAAGCGCCAGTTCGTCCCGCACTTCCTCGACGTGGAGACCATCGACGCCGACGCCATCACCGTCGTCTCCGACCGCGGCGCCTCGGCCTGACGACGGGCCGGCCCGCCCGCCGCGAGACGCGACTATCCTTCGACCGACCCGTTCGCCGCCGGCAGTCGCTCCTGCGTCACCTCGTAGACGGTCACCGACCCCGACCGGTGGGCGACGCTGACGCCCTGCATCTCGAACGAGACGTCGCCGTAGCGGGCGCGTTCGCCCGGACCGACCCAGACGTACCGCACGTCGTACTCGCGGAGCAGTCGCGCCCGCGTCGCCGCGTCGCCGGTGTACATCGCGTCCACGTCGGCGACGCGCCCGTAGTAGGCGTCGGGGCCGCGGTAGCCGACTTCGTGCGCCCACCCGGCGACGGTGGGCAGACCGGTCAGACTCGACGCCGGGTTCGCGTTCCAGTTGTACATCACGTCCTCGCGCCCGTCCGTCCCCGACGCGTAGAAACTCGTCCCGGGCGCTTCGAGGAGGACGGGCGTCCCCTCGCGTTCGTCCAGCCAATCTATCGCCTCGGCGTACTCGGGGTGTGACGTCTCCACGAACTGCGTCGCGTCGAGCGTCGTCCCGCCGGGCGGCCCCCGTTCGACGTGGTTACCGACGGCGACGACGCCGTAGACGCCCGTCGAGGCGACGAGGAGGCAGGCGAAGGCGACGGCGGCCACGCGGCGCCACGACCGGCCGCCGGCGCCGTCGGTGGCGACGGACGGGGCGGCGTCGCGCACACGCGCGGTGACCCGTGCGGCCGTCGGGACGCCCCGAATCAGGCCGGGGACGGCCACGCCCATCGCCGTCGCCCACAGCACCCACACCTGCATGTACGTCTTGAACACCGTGTTCATCCGGCCGGGGCCGGCCTGTTCGTTGAGGTAGACGAGTTCGACCAGCGTGACGAGTCCGGCACCCGCGACGATGAGGACCGTCTCGTAGCCGACGGGCCGGTCCGAGCGGAGGGCGACCCAGCCGAACACGAGGAGGGGCACCGAGACGGCGAGGGCGGCCAGTCCGACGTCGAGGCCGACGTACGCGGCGGCGAGGAGGCCGACGACGAGGTACACCGGACGGCGGACGCGGAGGCGCGAGAGGAGGTACGCGCCGAAGGCGGCGACGAACGCGCCGTGGACGAGGAGGAGGCCGCCGAGACTGCTCCGCATCTCGGGCCCCAGCAGTTCGACGGTTCGTTCGCTGCCGCTGACGGCCGTCCCGAGGAAGAAGGGCGCGGCGACGGCGAGGGCGACGACGACGCCCGCGACGGTGACGCCGAGGGCGACGCCGACGCGCGTCAGTTCCTCGGCGAGTCGAGAGCGCGCCGCGAGTCGGTCGCCGGCGTCGGCGAGTCCGGGGACGAGCGTCCACGGTGCGGCGGGGGCGAACACCACCGCGAGGGTGCCGAGAGCGAGGACGCTGGGGAAACTCCACGTGTTGTGTATCGCCTGCCAGCCCGCGACGACGGGGAGCGTCGAGAGGAGGAGGCGACGCCGGCGAACCTCGGCTTCGGGCGTCCGGTAGTAGGCGTAGCCGACGGCGGCCGCGAGGAGGAGGAACGGCGTCCCCGTCATGTGGGCGTGCAGGTCGCCGTTCAGCCACGCGAACAGGGGGAACTCGTTGATGGTGCCGGGGATGACCCGCGAGGCGTCCCAGTAGGAGAACGCCGCGGCGCCCTCCAGAATCCCCGAGACGGTGTAGTCCGTGCGCGCGGCGACCATCTGCGCGACCGGTCGCCGCAGGCCCTCGGGGAGGAACACCAGCGCGAACCGACCCGCGGTGACGAGGTTGCTGGCGAACCCGACGAAGAACGCCGCGAACGCGCCGCTGACCCGCCGCGAGAGGCCGTGGTCCTCGCCCACCGTCGCGGCGAGTTCGAAGGCGGCCGTCACCAGCGTGGCGTAGAACCCCGCCAGCGCGAGGTTGTAGGCGAACCGCGTCGGCGTCGCCGTCAGCCACGCGAACAGCGTCGTCACGAGGTGGCCGCCGTAGTAGTACTTCACCGCCTCGCCCGCGAACCAGAGGTCCTCCGGCGGGAGCGTCGGCGCGCGCCGGAGGCTCTTCAGGAGCCCGAAGTCGAGGAACTTCTCGCCCGCGACGGGGAAGACGCCGGGGTCGAACGCGCGGACGACGAGGAGGAACGCGAACGAGAGGCCGAACACCACGGCGGCGTCGCCGACGGCGCGCCGCGGCACGTCGACGCCGAGTTCGAGGCGACCCGCGCGGAGGGCGTCGTGGTCGGCGGCCGCGAGGGCGGACGCGACGAGGAGGACGACGACGCCCGCCAGCAACGCCGGGAGGCCGAACGCGACCTGTCCCACCCAGTAGGCGGGCACCGTGAGCACCAGCGTCGCGGCGGGGACGGCGAGGCCCGCACCCCGGCCGCGCGCCCCCGGGAGGAGGCGCGCGACGAGGGGGAACCCGGCGGCGAAGAGGGCGGCGTAGAGGACCAACCAACGAAGGACGAGGGCGTACTCCATTCTCTACCGGAGGCACCGTAGCCGGGCGGCATACGTCTTATGATGCGGTATCCGCGTCCGCCGCCGGCGACTGAGACCGCCGCGTCGTCGTCGGATTGCCGCCGCCGGCGTCGGCGTTTCCGCCGGTCCGAGACGCGAGCGATTCGTTTTTTATCCTCCCTCTCGGTACTCCACCCAATGACTCGCTCCGTCGGTATCGTGGTCCCGGCTTACCGACCGGACCTCGAACGTCTCGCCGACTACGTCGCGGCACTCCGGTCGGCGCTCTCGCCTGCGGTCGTCCGAATCGAACTCGACGCGCCGCGCCCCGACGCCCTCGAACGCCTCGCGGACGTGCCGGCGACGGTGAACGCCGTCGACGCCCGACGCGGCAAGGGCGCGGCCATCACCGCGGGGTTCGAGGCGATAGCGGACGACGTGGACGTGCTGGCGTTCGCCGACGCGGACGGGAGCACGCCCGCGCCGTCGTTGGCGTCCGTGGTCGAACCGGTCGTCGAGGGCGACGCAGACCTCTCCGTGGGGTCGCGACGCCACCCGGCGGCCGACATCGCGTCGCACCAGACGTTCGCGCGGCGACGCCTCGGCGACGGCTTCGCGTGGATGGCGCGCCGCCTCCTCGACGAACAGCTCTACGACTACCAGTGCGGCGCGAAAGCGCTCACGACGACGGCGTGGCGGTCGGTCCGCCCGCACCTCTACGAGGCCGGGTTCGCGTGGGACATCGAACTCATCGCCGTCGCCGGCGCACTCGGGGAACGCATCGTCGAGGTGCCGGTCCGCTGGGAGGACCGCCCCGGTTCGACCGTCTCCACCGTCGACACGTCGTACCGACTCGCACGCGCGCTGTTCAGTTCGCGCCACCGCGCACGCCTCATCAAAGAGCACAGCCTCCACACGTTCATCGAATCGACGCGGGACCACGAACCCGCGCTCGTGGACCGACTGGGTGAGACGGCCGAGACTCCCGAATGAGCAACAGCAGACTCACAGCCCTCCTCTCCGGCGTCCGCTTCGGGAAGTTCGCCTCCGTGGGAGCCGTCGGCGCGGTGTTCGACGTGACGACGACGACGGCGCTCATCGTCCTGTTCGACGTGCTGAACGAGTACGCCAAACTCGCCGGCGCGGAGGTGGCCATCGTCGTGATGTTCTTCATCAACGAGCACTGGACGTTCGCCGACGCGGGGACGGCCGAGGGAGTCCTCCCGACGCTTCGGCGACTCCTCACCTCGAACGTCGTCAGAAGCGGTGGCCTCGCCGTCCAGTTCCTCGTCGTCCGCGCGTTCCGCGAGGCCGGGTTCTCCTATCTCGTCCTCGGGTTCGACGTCTGGGAGTTGCTGCCGATTCCGCTCGCCATCGGGGCGTCGATGCTCCTGAACTACGTCGCCGAGAGCGTGTTCACGTGGCGCATCGCTGGGGCGTGAGTCGAGGTGGAAACTACCACACGGCGGTCGAATCACAACCCTTAACCGTAACCCACGGTTTCGTTGATGTAGCGGGATGGGATAGCCAGGAGATTCCGCCGGGCTCATAACCCGGAGATCGGTAGTTCAAATCTACCTCCCGCTATGGTTTTGCCGAACTCACTCCCCCCAAGCGAGGCGTTTCATCGCCGAGCGACGGCCGAGTTCGGCACCGTAGCGCAGAGTAGATTTGAACCGGAGAGTGACGCGAGCGTCAGCGAGCGGCACGAACGAGGTTCAAATCTACCTCCCGCGATGGTTTTGCCGAACTCGACCTCCGAGCGAGGCGTCTCGTCGCCGAGTGACGGCGAGTTCGGTACCGTAGCGCAGAGTAGATTTGAATCAGAGAGTGACGCGAGCGTCAGCGAGCGAAACGAACGAGGTTCGAATCTACCTCCCGCGATGGTTTTGCCGAACTCGACCTCCGAGCGAGGCGTCTCGTCGCCGAGCGACGGCGAGTTCGGTACCGGCGCGTCGGGCCCGTTCGAAGAGCGACGGGGGGTGCGACCGGCGTCGAACCGACTCCCCGAACGGCACCCACCCGACATCCGCGTCCGTTACGTCAACACTTACGTCCGGCCCGACTAGAGAATCGAGTATGTCTGCAATATCAGAACGTCACGAAGTGAGAAAGAACGCGGGCATGGTGAGTCTCGGAATCGTCGTCGGTGCTGTCGCGGCGTTCCTGACCGAGATTCCGACCGCCGCCGTCTTCGTCATCGCGTTCGCGGCGTTCGCGGTTCAGAAGTACGCCGAACCGTGACCGACCGCGCGTCCGCCGGCACGAACCGCGGCGACGACCGTCTCAACTGCCGGTGAAGTCGATTCGACTGCCCGACGACAGGTCGTCGTCGCCGGACCCGCCGAGTCCCTCGAACGCGAACGCGTCGTCGGTCAGGTAGACGTCGCCCTCCTCGACGGTCACGTCGAACGTCGAGAGGATCGACCCCTCGCAGGGGCCGAAGTCGCAGTACCCCGTGTCGCGTTGGAACGTCGCGCCGTGCTTCTGGCAGACCAGTTCGCCGTTTCTGACGTACGCCCCGGACCCCTTGTCGAGGCGGACGTCGGTCCAGTGCGGGCAGGCGTTCTCGAAGGCGACGATGGCCCCGTCGTCGAGTTTCGTGAGGATGGCTTCGACTGTTTCCGACCCGTTCCGGAGCGTGAAGAGCACCGTCCCGTCCGACGGCACCTCGTCGGCGGCGACGATGCGTCGCGCGTCGTCCATACCCCGCGTAAGGGGGTGGGCGGTTCAAAGGTAGCGGTATCGGCGGTCGCTGCGCCTCGCCTCCCTCAGTCGCCGTAGTGCGCCCGTTCCACGCGGGCGTCGAACAGGCGCGAGAGGAGCGTCGTCACCGGACCTCCGGGGGACGAGGTCCCCCGTGCCTCCGACCCCGAGGGCTCGGAGACGCCGCCGAGTTCGATGCCGTCCACCGCGGCGACGGGGCGGAGTTCCCACGTCGTGTTCGTGACGAACGCCTCCGTCGCCTCGCGCAGGTCGTCCGGGCGGTAGCGACCTTCTCGGACCGGAATCCCCTCCTCGCGGGCGATGTCCAGCACCTCGGCGCGGGTGACGCCCGGCAGGACCGGGCCTTCGAGACTCGGCGTGCAGAGGGCGTCGTCGCGGACGAAGAAGAGGTTGCTCGTCGCGCCCTCGGCGAGGTGGCCGTCGTCGTCGAGCATCACCGCCTCGTCGGCGTCGCTGACGCGGAGTTCCAGACGGGCGAGGATGCCGTTCAGGTAGTTGTGCGTCTTCGCCCGCGCGGGAATCGCCCGGTCGGGGACGCGCCGCGTCTTCACCGTCTGCAACGTCGCCGGCGCGTCCCACACGGGGTCGCTCCCTCGGCCGCCGCGGGGCAGGGGTTTCACCTGCACGACGACGGTCGGGTCCACCTCGGGGTCCGGGGTCAGCTTCCCCGGTTGGACGCCGCGCGTCACCGAGAGTTTGACGTAGGCGTCCGAGAGGCCGTTCGCCGCCAGCGTCTCGTCCACGCGGCGCTTCAGGTCGGCGTCCGACAGTCCGTGGTCGAGTTGCAGGGCGCCGGCGCCCTCGTCGAGGCGGTTCGCGTGCGCCTCCCAGCGGAACACCTCGCCGCCGTAGGCGCGGAGCGTCTCGAACAGGGCGTCGCCGTACGCGAACCCCCTGTCGCGCACGTTCACCGTCGCCTCGGACGCGGGGACGAGTTCGCCGTCCACGTGGAACAGGAGTCGGTCTCCGTCTCCGCTCTCGCCGGCAGCGTCGGCGTCGCCGGTCGAGTCACCGCCGTCAGTCATCGTCTCCCCCGCAGGCCGCGACGAAGTTCTCGACGATTCGCTTCCCGCCGTCGGTGAGGATGCTCTCGGGGTGGAACTGGACGCCGACGTGCGGTCTGTCGCGACGGCGGACGCCCATCACGACGCGCCGGTCGTCGTCGGTCCACGCCGTCTCGACCAGTTCGTCGGGGACGTCCGCGCGTTCGACGGCCAGCGAGTGGTAGCGGCCCACCTCGAACCGGTCGGGGAGGCCGGCGAACACGCCCTCGCCGTCGTGGCGTATCTCCGACGGCTTGCCGTGGACCACCTCCGGGGCGTGGCCGACGGGCGCGCCGAGGGCCGCACAGAGCGCCTGATGGCCGAGACAGACGCCGAGCGTCGGGTACGAGAGGTCGCGGAACACCGGGACGGAGACGCCCGCGTCCGCCGGCGTGCCGGGGCCGGGCGAGACGACGACGCCGTCGGGGTCCAGTTCGCGGATTCCCGCCACGTCGACGGCGTCGTTGCGGCGGACGACCACCCCGTCCGCGAACTCGCCGACGTACTGGACGAGGTTGTACGCGAACGAGTCGTAGTTGTCCACGACGAGGACGGTGGTCATTCCGCACCTCCCGTGGGAGCGCCTCGCTCTCGGTCCCCGTCCGCGTCGCCGTCATCGACGACCCGCATCCCGCGCCCCTCCGCGGCGAGTGCCTCGTCGACGGCGTTCACGAGGGCGCGGCCCTTCGCCATCGTCTCGTCGTACTCGGCGTCGGGGTCCGAGTCGTGGACGACGCCCGCGCCGACACGGAGGTGGTACTCCTCGCCGACGCGGACGAGCGTCCGGATGACGATGTTGAGCGTCGCCCGGTCGTCGAAGCCGAACGCGGCGATGCTCCCCGTGTAGGGCCCGCGGCGGGTCGATTCGACCTCGTCGATGAGTTCCATGGTGCGCGGTTTCGGCGCGCCGGTGATGGTGCCGCCGGGGAAGACGGCCGCCACCGCGTCGGCGACGGAGACGTCCGGGCGGCGACGGCCCGCCACGACGCTGACGAGGTGCATCACCTCGGAGTAGCGGTCCACGCGGCGGTACTCGGACACCTCGACGCTGCCGTACTCGCTCACCTTCCCGAGGTCGTTGCGTTCGAGGTCCACCAGCATCGCGTGTTCGGCGCGTTCCTTCTCGTCGGTCGTCAGGTCGCGTTCCAGTTCGGCGTCCTCGGCGTCGGTCGCCCCGCGCGGCCGCGTCCCGGCGATGGGTTCGGTGACGAGTCGGTCGCCCGCGACGTGGACGAGCAGTTCCGGACTCGCGCTCACGAGGTCCGCCTCGGGGAACTCCACCAGCCCGGAGTACGGCGCGGGGTTCACCCGTCTGAGGGCGTCGTAGGCCGCGACGGGGTGGACGACGGCGGGAGCGACCAGACGCTGCGAGACGTTCGCCTGGAACGTGTCGCCGTCGCGGACGGACCGCTTGATTCGCTCGACGCGGTCACGGAACGCCGCGCGGCCGCAGTCGCTCTCGAACGTCGCTTCGTCGCCCGCGACGGGCGCGTCCGGAACGCTCGAATCGCCGGCCACGGCCCGGTCGGCCAGTTCGCGCGCCCGTTCGACGGCGCGGTCGTACAGGTCGTCGAGTCGCCCGTCGGCCGGGTCGTCGCAGCCGTCGGGGACCGTCGGACACGCCGTCACGCGGAGCGTCGTCGCCTCCTCGTCCCGCGGTTCCTCCCACGCCGCGACGCGGTCGAACAGTCCCAGCCGGAGGTGCGGGAGGTTCCGGTCGTCGGCCGCCAGCGACGGCAGCGATTCGAGTTCGCGCGCCACGTCGTAGGAGAGCCACCCGAACAGGCCGCAGGGGTACGGCACCTCGACGCCCGTCTCGCCGCGGACCAGCGACTCCGCGTCGAGGGCGGCGTCGAGCGTCGAGAGCGACGGCGACGCCGCCGCGGTCGGCCCTCGCCCCTCGTCACCGTCGGCCACCGTCTCCGCGTCGGGGCCGACGCGGATTCGCTCCACGGGGTCGACGCCGAAGTAGCCCCACCCCGACTGGCCGCCGGTCGTCTCCAGGAAGAAGCCGTCGCCGTCGTCGTCGCGGGCGCGGCGGTACGCGTCGAACGGGTCGTCGACCGTGCGGTGGAGTTCGACGGGGACCCGCGCACCCGCGGGGGCGTCCGCGGCGGCGGCGCGGAACGTCTCCCGTCGGGTGACGACGCTCGGCGCGGACGAGTCGGTCATGTCCAGAGGTACGCGGGTACGGAGTAAACGGTTTCGCGTTCGCGGCAGGCGGAGCCGTCTCTACGCGCCGTCGGTCGCGCGGTCGATCCACCGCTGGACGCGCTTCTCGGAGACGTCTATCTCCTCGGCGAGCGACCCGGCGTCGGCGTCCGCCAGGTCGGCCACCGTCTCGACGCCGGCGTCGGCGAGGCGTTCGGCGTAGGCCGGTCCGATGCCCTTCAGGTTCTCGACCGGTTCGCCGGCGGCACCGCCGTCGTCGGCCGTCTCGTCGGCACCCTCGCTCTCGTCCGTCTCGGGTTCACCCTCGGCACCGGCCGCCTCCTCTCCGGTCGGTGGCTGTCCGGCGGCCTCCGCGGGTTCGGCCCGTTCGGTCGGTTCGTCGGCGTTCTCCTCGTCCACGAGCGACTCGGTGGACGCGGCGGCGTCCGTCTCGGCGGCGACGGACTCCTCGGACGTCTCCTCCGTGCCGTCGGCCGCCTCGGCGTCGGCCTCGACCTCCTCGACGGACGACGTCTCGCCGACGGCTTCGGCGGGTTCGGCGGCCTCTGCGGGTTCGGTATCGTCGTCCACCATGGAGTCCGTGGACGCGGCCGACTCCGCCTCGCCCGTCGCGGCCGCCTCGTCCTCGGCGGCCGTGTCGCTCTCGGCGGCCGTCTCGCCGTCGTCGCCGGCGGCGTCGGCGGGTTCGGCCTCCTCGATGACGTCTTCGGTGCCCGCATCCTCGCCGACGCCCGTGCCGTCGTCGACGCCTTCGACCGCTTCGCCGGGTTCGCGACCCGCTTCTTCGTCCACCAGCGTTTCCGTCGACGCCGCCGCGTCCGTCTCCTCGGAGACGGGTTCTTTCACGGCGGATTCGGACTCCGTATCGACCTCCTCTCGCGTGTCCCGTTCGACGGAGACGCGGGTTTCTCGCTGGGACGACGCGGTAGAAGACCCTTCGTCGCGGCCGAGAAGCGACCGCAGCGACGACTTAATCGAGTCGAATATGCCCATTGTGTTCCCGTATGAACGCCGATTATTTAAAAATCGTTACCTCGCCGTCTCTTCATTCGAGGGCGGCGCGAAGCGCGTCGTTCATCGCGTCGACGGGCGCGTCCCGCCCCGTCCACCGCTCGAACGCCTCGACGCCCTGAAACAGGAGCATCCACGCGCCGTCAATTGCCGTCGCCCCGGCGGCCGCCGCGTCGCGGAGGAGGCGCGTCTCCACGGGGGAGTACACCGCGTCGAGGACGGCCAGTCTCTCGTGGAGGTGCTCCCGCGGGACCGGCGTCTCGTCGGACTCCATCCCGACGCTGGTCGCGTTCACGAGGACGTCGGCCCGTTCGATTCGGTCCAGTTCGGCCAGTCCGCTTCCGGTGGCGCCCGGAACGTCTTCGGCGAGTTCGACGGCGCGTTCGGCCGTCCGGTTCGCCACGTGGACCGCCGCGCCCGCGTCGGCGAGGGCGAACGCCGCCGCCCGACCCGCGCCGCCGGCGCCGACGACGACGGCGTCCCGCCCGTCGAGTTCGACGCCGTGGTGGGCGAACGACCGGCGGACGCCCGCCGCGTCGGTGTTGTACCCCCGCGGCGTCTCGCCCCCGAAGTCGACGGTGTTCACCGCGCCGATTCGCGCGGCGAGTTCGTCCGGTTCGACGACCGAGAGGACGTCCTGCTTGAACGGGATGGTCACGTTCAGGCCCGCGATACCGAGGGCGTCCGCGCCCGCGACGGCCGCCTCGACGTCGTCGGGCGACGGTTCGAAGGTGACGTAGCGCGCGTCCATCCCGCAGACGTCGTACGCCGCCTCGTGCATCGGCGGCGACAGCGAGTGGCCGACGGGGTTGCCGACGAGTCCGAACACCTGCATGCTCATGGTCGGACTGGGGCCGGGCGCGGATTAAAAGGAACCGAGGCGGCCGGACTTGCGGCCACGTCTGCCGCGGCACCGAGGACGGTCGGTTCGTCGCGCGGATGCGACGCGCCGCGGGGAGACCGTGCGACGAGTTGACGAACCGGGCGCGGACCGGCGGACTTTTTCTCCCGTGCCGCCTCCGTGCGACTCCGAACAATGGCCTCGTCCGTCCTCCTCTCCGTCGACACGGTTCTGCTCCTCCTCGGTGTCGCCGCACTGTACGTCGGGGCGGAACTGCTGGTGCGCGCCGCCTCCCGACTCGCCATCGGCTTCGGCGTCCGCGCCGCCGTCGTCGGCGTCACAGTCGTCGCCTTCGCCACGACGGCCCCCGAACTGGCCGTCGCCCTCCTCAGCGGATTCTCCTACTCGACGGACCTCGGCATCGGCGCCATCGTCGGGTCCAACATCGCGAACATCGGCCTCGTCCTCGGCATCTCCGCGCTCGTCAGGCCGCTCGACGTCGACGAGGGCGTCCTCGTCCGGCACGTCCCGTTCATGGTCGCGGCGGCCGCGCTCCTCGTCCTCCTCGGGATGGACGGCCGACTCGGCGCGTTCGACGGCGTCGTCCTCCTCGCGGTGCTCGCCGTCTTCACCGGCTACCTGCTCTACCGCATCCGGGCGAGCAGACCCGACGCGATACCCGTCGAGGAGGTGGACGTCGACGGCGTCAACACCGTGAGCGCGCGGGACGTGGCACTCCTCCTCGCGGGCCTCGTCCTCCTGCTGGTCGGGTCGCGCTGGCTCATCCAGGGCGGACAGAGCGTCCTCCAGGCGTACGGCTTCGACGAACGGTTCGTCGGTCTCACCGTCCTCGCCTTCGGGACGTCGCTCCCGGAACTCGCCGCCAGCATCGTCAGCGCCGTCAAGGGCGAGTCGCAGTTCAGCATCGGCAACGTCGTCGGGTCGAACATCTACAACGTCCTCGCCGTCCTCGGCGTCCTCTCGGTGCTCGTCCCCGTCGGCGTCCCCGTCGAGACGCTCGCGTTCGACTTCCCCGCCCTCGTCGCGTTCACCGTCGTCGGCGTCGCCCTGATGGCGTACGGTCGGACCGTCTCGCGCGCCGACGGCGCCGTCCTCGTCGTCGGCTACCTCGCCTTCTTCTCGCTGCTCCTGTGACCCGCCCCGGCGGGGAGCGCCGAAAGCACAAGAGATAGGCGTGGTGGGCCTCGTACCACGGACGATGAGTTCACGTCTCAGCCATCCGCTCACCGCCGTCGCCGTGGCGGTGGTGCTGTCGCTCCCGTGGGTCTTCACGTGGGCGACCGGCACCGTGTCGGGGCTCTCCCACCTCGGGACCGTCGCGGTAAGCGGGCTGGCGGTCCTCGGCGCATCGTTCCTCCTCGCGTGGGGAGCAGAGACGGCGGAGAAAGACGTCCCCCGCGCGTTCGCACTCGCCGTCCTCGCCGTCCTCGCCGTCGCCCCCGAGTACGCGGTGGACGCCCTCTACGCGTGGCAGGCGGCGTCCGACCCCTCGAAGGCGAATCTCGCCGTCGCCAACATGACAGGCGCGAACCGCATCCTCATCGGACTGGGCTGGTCGGGCATCGCCCTGTTCTCCATCTACAAGGCCACGCAGGGCCGCGACGACTCGAGCGTCGTGAACCGCGACGGCTACCTCCGCGACGCCGTCAGACTCGACCCCAGCATCTCGACGGAGATTCTGTTCCTGTTCGCCGCCACCCTCTACGCGTTCTTCGTCCCCTTCAACGGGGGCATCGACTGGGTCGACATGGTCGTCCTCGTCGGCCTCTACTTCACCTACATCGGCATCATCGTCCGCGGCGACGTGGACGAACACGACGAGCAGGTGGGCGTGCCCGCGTACTTCCAGGCGAAGTCGCGGGCCGTCCGGACCGCCGTCGTCCTGACGCTGTTCGCCTACTCCGCGTTCCTCATCATCACCGCCGTCGAACCGTTCGCGCACGGGCTGGAGGCGCTCGGCCTGCAGTTCGGCATCCCCGAGTTCTTCATGATACAGTGGATCGCGCCGCTGGCCTCCGAGAGTCCCGAACTCATCGTGACGGCCTACCTCGTGAACAAGGCGCGTTCGACCGCGGCGTTCAACGCCCTCATCTCCTCGAAGCTGAACCAGTGGACGCTGCTCATCGGGACGCTCGTCCTCGTCTACAGCGTCGCGCTCGGCCGCTACGGAGCGCTCCCGTTCGACTTCAAGCAGTCGGCCGAGATATGGCTCACCGCCGCGCAGAGCTTCTTCGCGCTGGCGGTCCTCGTGAACTTCCGCATCGACGTGCGCGAGGCCGTGACGCTCTTGGTCCTGTTCGTCTCGCAGGTGGTGTTCGAGTTCGCCATCATCCAGACGGTGCCCGAGCCCACCGCCACGCAGTACTCCATCGACCTCCTCCTCGGCTACACGGCGCTCTACCTCCTCATCGGCTCCGGGTTGCTCGTCAGCCGGCGGACGGACCTGCGTCGGCTGGCCCGCCTGACGGTCAGGAACGTCCGCGGCGAACCGACGCCCGAACCCGGCCGGGCGGACTGACCGGCTTCGACGCGTTTTAGCCCGTCGCCCGGTCACTCTCGCTCGTGATTGCCGTCGTCGTCAGTCGCGCCGACAGCGCATCGGTCCACATCGGCGAGCGACTGCTGGAACTCGGCGAGTGGGAGGAACTGACCGACGAGTCGCGCCCCGACGAGGCGGGGGGCGGGACGTACTACCGCCGCGGCGAGTTCGAACTCCGCGAGTTCGACGCGCTCCACCTCGAACTCGACGGCGTCGCCGACGCGTTCTCCGAGTCCCCGGCGTTCGTCGCGTTCGTCTCCAGACACTCCGGCGACACCGGACCGCTCCTCACCGCCCACTTCACCGGGAACTTCGGTCCCGCCGAGTACGGCGGCGAGTCGGGCGCGTTCGCCCGCGCCTGCCCGAACGCCCAGAAGGCCGTCGTCGAGGCGTTCGACCGACACGCGCCGGACGGCTACGAGGTGGGAATCGAGTGCACCCACCACGGCCCCACGGACGTCGGCGCCCCCGCGATGTTCGTCGAACTCGGGAGCGACGAGGAGGCGTGGGCGGACCCCGACGGGGCCCGCGCCGTCGCCCGGGCCGTCCTCGACCTCACGGGCGTCGCCGCCGACCGGGACCGCCACCTCGTCGGCTTCGGCGGCGGCCACTACGCCCCGCGGTTCGAGCGCATCGTCCGCGAGACGGACTGGGCCGTCGGCCACGTCGGCGCCGACTGGCCCCTCGACGCGATGGGGTCGCCCGCGGCGAACCGCGACGTGCTCCGCCGCGCGTTCGAGGCGTCGGCGGCCGAGTACGCCGTCGTCGAGGGCGACCGACCGGAACTGGTCGAGACGCTGGCGTCGCTCGGCTACCGCGTCGTCAGCGAGACGTGGGTCGTCGAGAGCGAGGGCGTCGCCGCGGACCGACTGGAGACGCTGGAGGCCGACCTCTCGCCCGTCGAGGAGGGGCTTCGCCTCGGCGCCGACGCCGACGCGGACGACTACGCGGTCGTCTCCCTGCCGGACGACTTGCTCGTCGAGGCGGCGGGCATCGACCTCGACGCGGCCCGCGAGGCGGTCCACGCGAACGCCGTCGCCTACGAGACGAGAGAGGGCGGGACGAAGGCGTCGGGTCGCGCGGCGGTCGCCGACGAGGACCGGTACGACGCCGTGGTCGACGCCCTCGCCGCGATTCTCCGCGAGAAGTACGACGAGGTGCGGCGCGAACGGACCGCCGTCGTCGCCACCCGCCAGTCGTTCGACGCCGCCGCGGCCGCCGAGTTGGGCGTCCCCGAGGGCCCCGCGTTCGGGAAACTCTCCGCGGGCCGGTCCGTCGAAGTCGAGGGGCGCGAGGTGACTCCCGCGGACGTTCGTTCCGAGGAGACGGTCGCGTTCAAAATATAGTCGCGGCCGGGAGCCAGTCGGCGGCGCGCCGGACGCAGTCGGTCGGCGGAGCCGGCGAGCGCGCCGAACTCGCCGGTTGGGGTCAATCGGCAGACAGGTAGCGACTCCCGCGAACGTCGGACAGGCGTCCGACGTGAGGGGGAAAGATAATTAGGCTCCATTCGGTAAGGACGCTCATAAATGGACTCGATCGTCGACGAAGCAATAGACGAGGCCGAGGAGACGGGGGATGGGAGGACCGTCGACGGGCTCGAAGACGAACAGGTGCGACGCAGCGGAACGATGACCGACGACGAACTGAAGGACGTTCTGCAGGACCTGCAGACGGACATCACCGTGGTCGGCTGCGGCGGTGCGGGCGGGAACACCGTCAACCGCATGCAGGAAGAGGGAATCAAGGGCGCGAAACTGGTCGCCGCCAACACCGACGTGCAACACCTCGTCGAAATCGAGGCCGACACGAAGATACTGATGGGCGAGCAGAAGACGCAGGGCCGCGGTGCCGGGTCGCTCCCCCAGGTCGGCGAGGAGGCCGCCCTCGAATCTCAGGAGGAGATTTACGACGCCATCGAGGGTTCCGACATGGTGTTCGTCACCGCCGGTCTCGGCGGCGGCACCGGAACTGGGTCGGCCCCCGTGGTCGCCAAGGCCGCCCGCGAGTGCGGTGCGCTCACCATCGCCATCGTGACGACGCCGTTCACCGCCGAGGGTGAGGTCCGTCGCACGAACGCCGAAGCCGGTCTCGAACGTCTCCGCGACGTGGCCGACACGGTCATCGTCGTCCCCAACGACCGCCTCCTCGACGCGGTGGGCAAACTCCCCGTTCGGCAGGCGTTCAAGGTGTCCGACGAGGTGCTGATGCGCTCGGTGAAGGGCATCACAGAACTCATCACCAAGCCCGGTCTCGTCAACCTCGACTTCGCCGACGTGAAGACGGTGATGGAACGCGGCGGCGTCGCCATGATCGGTCTCGGCGAGTCCGACTCCGACTCGAAGGCGCAGGACTCCGTCAAGAGCGCCCTCCGGTCGCCGCTTCTCGACGTGGACATCTCCGGTGCCAACTCCGCGCTCGTGAACGTCACGGGCGGGTCCGACATGAGCATCGAAGAGGCCGAGGGCGTCGTCGAGGAGATTTACGACCGCATCGACCCCGACGCGCGCATCATCTGGGGCACGTCCGTCGACGAGGAACTCGACGGCACGATGCGGACGATGATAGTCGTCACCGGCGTCGAGTCACCGCAGATATACGGTCGCAGCGACGGCGGCGAGGAGATGCACAACGCGCCGCAACCGCAGGCGGCCCAACAGGGACAGGACATCGACTACGTCGACTAACGGACGCCGCGCCGGCCTCCCGTCTCGTCGCCCGGTCCCCGTCTCCCGGGTTCGTGACCGACTCGGATTCTCCCGCGGAGCGACGTCTGTGACGGTTTCTCGTACCGCAGGTCTCCCGATTGCATCAATAGATAGAAAAAGCCCGGCGTACAAGCCACGGCTAACATGGACGTCAAGTACGACCTGAACAGTTACGTGCGGGTGCTGAAACTGGCGAGCACCCCCTCCTGGGAGGAGTTCTCCCAGATCGGTCTCATCGCCGGCGCCGGCATCTTCCTCGTCGGCTTCATGGGGTTCGTCATCTTCGCACTCATGAGTTTCCTCCCCGGAGGTGTCTAGGGTGCCCATCTTCGCCGTCAAGACGACCGCGCGACAGGAGCAGACTGTCGCCGACATGATAGCCACCCGTGAGGAACCGGAGATACACGCCGTCCTCGCCCCCGACTCGCTGACGAGTTACGTGATGGTCGAGGCGGACAACAACGCGGTCATCAACCGCGTCCTCGAAGAGATTCCGCACGCCCGCGGACTCGTCGGCGACGGGCAGGCCACCTCCAGCATGGCCGAAGTCGAGCACTTCCTCTCGCCGACGCCGGACGTGGAGGGCATCGCGGAGGGCGACATCGTCGAACTCGTCGCCGGCCCGTTCAAGGGCGAGAAGGCGCGCGTCCAGCGCATCGACGAGACGAAAGACCAGGTCACCGTCGAACTGTACGAGGCGACGGTCCCGATTCCGGTCACCGTCCGCGGCGACCAGATTCGCGTGCTGGATAGCGAGGAGCGCTGAGAGCGCACCTCGGGCGGTGCGAGCGGCGTCCCCGCGCGTTTCCAACGCCGACCGTTTCTGCGGGTGACTCCCCGTCTCGTTCTCGACCCTCACCACGAGCGTCGCCGCCGGCGACGGCTACAGTGCGCCGCGCTCTTTCAGCGTCTCCACGACCGACTGCAGGTCGGCCTCCGACTCCACCTCGCGCTTGACACGCTCCCGTTCGCGCACGTCGGAGGAGTTGGCGTCGTACGCGCGGACGAACTCGGCGCGGGAGTGTTCCTCGAACGCGTGGCGGATGGCGAAGTAGCCTTCGGGGACGATGGTGCCGCACACCTTGCACTCGTGACGCTCGTGTTCGACCGTCTGGTGGATGATGGCGTCCTCCACCTCCTCGAACCGCCCGTCACACTCGGCGACGCCGCACTTCCACAGGGACATACTGGCGGAGACGGATACCGGGGACTAAACCGTTCCGCAGGCCGGCCGGACGCCCCGTCGGCCGACTGTCACGTGCCGCCGCCGGGACCGACGGACGCCACCCGCCAATCGGTCGGAAGATAGTAATGACTAACCACGACGGCACCGCATCGGGAGACGTGACCGCTACGTCCGCGTCTCCCCCTGCGTCCACGCGCGTCGATATGCACGTGAAGATTCTGGACGAGCGCGTCGCGTCCCGGGCGAAAGCCCGCGGCATCGACGTGCTGGTGTACGCTCCGCACTTCGAACGCCTGCCCGACATCCGGGAGACGGCCGCGAAGTTCACCGACGACGAGTTGCTGGTGGTTCCGGCGCGGGAGGTGTTCACCGGGACGTGGCGGCAGCGTCGGCACCTCCTCGCCCTCGGCCTCTCCTCGCCCGTGCCGGACTTCATCACGATGGAAGCCGCGTTCGCCACCTTCGCGCGGCAGGAGGCGGCGGTCCTCGTCCCTCACCCCGGCTTCCTCAACGTGAGCCTCGGCCGCGAGGAGGTCCGCGCGCACGCCGACGAGATACACGCCATCGAGACGTACAACGGGAAGCTGTTCTCCGGGCAGAACCGACTGGGGCGGGAGTTGTCCGCGGCGTTCGGCATCCCCGGCTTCGCCTCCTCGTACGCCCACCTCAGCGGTAGCGTCGGCGAGGCGTGGACGGAGTTCGACCGGGCCATCGAATCGACCGAGGACCTCGTGACGGCCCTTCGCGAGGGCGCTCCTCGACGCGTCATGTACCGCTCGGGCGTCGGCCACGGCCTGCGCACCGCCCTCGAGTTCGCGCACCTCGGGTTCGAGAACTCGTGGGGGAAGATAGACCGACTGTTCCTCTCGGGGATGGAGCCGACCCACCCCGGTCACATCGCCTACGACGGCGACTTCGACGACGTGCGGGAGTACTGACCGCGACGCCGGCGGGGCGGGCTACCGTCGAGCGACGACGAGGTAGAGGACGAGGACGATGCCGGCACCGACGAGGTTGCCGACGAGGCCGGCGAGGAACGTCGCCGCCGTCCACGCGAGGCGGTTCGGAACACGGTTTCGCTTGGCGTCGTAGTAGACGAACAGCGCCGGCGCGATACCGACGAGGACCAGAATCAGGAACAGGACGAGCAGTTCCGGACCGCCCGGGAGACCCGGGAACAGCGGTATCGACCGGAACGCGGCGACCGACTGGAGGGACTGTAGAACGACCGACATACTCGCGCCGTTCACGAGCGTCGTGTTAATGGGTGGCGATACGGAACCGTCGCCTCAGAACAGGCCGAGGAGCGCGGCGGCCTCCGCGAACGACGTGTCGAGGGCGAACACGTAGTAGTGGACGGCGGCGAGGACGGCGAGTTCGACGGCGGTGACGACGAACGTGACCGGGTTGGCCCACTTGCTGGAGGTGGCGACGCCCGTCGGCAGGTCGTACTCCTGCGAGGAGAGCGGGTAGAACAGCGCGATGCCGCGCTTGGACCCCACCACGTCGAGGACGTAGTGCGTCGCCACGCCCACCCAGACGAACTGCAGGTTGCCGAAGACGTACGGGAAGGCGACGAAGACGGCGAGGACGGGGAGGTTGTGTAGCGTCTTGCGGTGCTTGCCGAACGCGGTGTCCACGTCGGGGAACAGTGCACCGAGGATGACCGGGAGCGACAGTTCGGCGACTCTCGTGCCCGCTTCGAGGGCGAGGGCCGCGGGCGTCTCCTCGACGAGGGGTCCCGACGTCGGGTCGACGGCGAGGATGACGCCCAGTCCGACGGCCAACAGCGCGCCGTTCGTCACGTGCCCTTCTTTGTTCATGAAGCGACTGTCTGCGCGCCGAGAACACAAGCGTTGTGCCACGGCCGGAATCGTCTGCCGTCCGTCAGACGCCCCGCGATTCGACGGCGGTCAGCACCGTCTCCAGCGCTCGGCGGGCTATCTGCTCCTTTATCGCCGTTCTGTCGCCGTCGAACTCGTGTCGGTCGACCGTCGTGTACGACGCGCCCGTCCCCCAGTCGCCGCGGTGCGCCAGTCCGACGAACACCGTCCCGACCGGTTTCTCCTCGGTGCCGCCCTCGGGGCCGGCGATGCCCGTCGTCGCCACCGCCCAGTCCGTGCCGGCGGTGTCGCGGACGCCGGCGGCCATCTGTCGGGCGACGGGTTCGGAGACGGCGCCGTGTTCGTCCAGCGACTCCCGTGAGACGGCCAACGCGCGCAGTTTCGCGTCGTACGAGTAGGTGACGACGGAGCGGTCGAAGTAGTCCGACGACCCCGGCACGTCGGTGAGCAGCGACCCGACGAGTCCGCCCGTGCACGACTCGGCGACGGCCAGCGTCTCCCCCGCCTCGCGGAGGGCGTCGCCGACGCGGACTTCGACCGGCGGGTCCGTTGCGAACTCTCGCATACGTGCGTCGAGGGGCGGCGTCGACAAAAAGGCCCTCCGCCGGCGGCCGCGCGCCGACCTGCCGATGGCGAAAGAGCCACGACCCTCCACTCCGAGCACTCGGACGAGATGGGCGACGACGCTTACGACGAACCGCTGTTCTTTCAGGTGATGCAGTACGCCGCGCGGGCCGACAGAGACGTCGTGGGCATGGTCTCTGGCGACCCCGACTGGGAACCGCCGCAGGCGCTCCGAGACGGCCTTCGGGAGTACGCCGACGCCGACTCCGACCAGTTCCAGTACCCGCCGAGCGAGGGCCTCCGCGAACTCCGAGCGGAGATAGCGGAGCGACGGAACGTCGACCCCGCGCGCGTCGTCGTGACGAACGGCGCGGGCGAGGCGAACTACCTCACGATGGCGCGCGCGATGGAGCGCGGGTCGGGGTCGGAGTTCCTCCTCACCGACCCGGTGTACCCGTACTACCCGGGGAAGGCGACGATGCTCGGCGGCGAGGCGACGAAAGTGCCGGTGCTGGAGAGCGGCGACCCGGACGTGGCGGCGATGCGCGAGGCGGCCTCGCCGGAGACGGCGGCCATCCTCGTCAACACGCCGAACAACCCGACCGGCGCGGTGTACGACCGCGAGACGGTCGAGGCGCTACACGACGTCGCCGCCGAGAACGACGCCCTCCTCCTCGTCGACGAGGTGTACGACCACTTCGACTTCTCCGGCGACTTCGAGAGCGCCCTCACCCTCGACTCCGACCGGGTGCTCGTCACCTCGGGCTACTCGAAGTCGATGGCGATAACGGGCTTCCGCGTCGGCTACGCCGTCTTCCCCGAGGAACTCGTCCCCGAGGCGAAGACGCGGCACATGCTGGTGAACGTCGCAACGAACCGCCCCGGGCAGGTGGCCGTCCTCCGCGCACTCCGGGAGACGTCCCCGGACTACTACGAGGGGACCCGCGACATGCTCCGGGAGCGAATCGGCTCGTTCACCGACGCCCTCGACGCGGCGGGGGCCGCCTACACGAGTCCGCGGGGGGCGTTCTACGTGCTGGCGCGCTTCGAGGACTTCCCCGGGACGCTGTCGAACGTCGAGACGCTGATAGACGAGGCGGGCGTCGCGGGGATGCCCGGCGAGGCGTTCGGCGACGCGTACGCGGACTGGATTCGGTTCGCCCTCGTGACGCCGCGGGCGGACGAGGCGGCGTCGCGTCTCGCCGACTACTTCGCCTGAGAGACTGCCGACAGGTCGCTCCGCGGACCGACGAGTACACAAGTCCCCACCGCGTGCGTCCCGCTATGACGAACATCGACGTCGAACCCGTAGACCACGTCGAAGGCGAAGGCGACGGCTCCGACGGCGACGACGCGGCGGCCGACGACACGGAACTCTCGGTGGACGTGGAGACGCGGACGACCGACGAGACGGACCTGCCGGAGTACGTCGACGCCCCCGAGTACGTCCTCTACGGCGGGAAGGGCGGCGTCGGTAAGACGACGATGGCGGCGGCGACGGCGCTCTCCTCGGCCGCCGCCGGGACGGCCACGCTCGTCGTCTCGACGGACCCGGCGCACTCCCTCTCGGACACGCTCGGGACGCCGGTGCCCGCCGAACCCGCGCAGATACGCGACGACATGCCCCTGTACGCCGCCGAAATCGACCCCGACGAGGTTATCGAGGGCCCGTTCGCCACCGAGGAGGGCGCGGGCGGGTTCGACGCCGCCGACCTGGACGCGGACGACAACCCCTTCGAGGACGACGGCGACGACGCCGCGAACGACGGCCCGTTCGGCGGGCCGGGCGGACAGGCCGGCGACGCCGGCGCTGGGAACCCCTTCGGGATGGACATGGGCGGGATGGAGGACGTCCTCGGCGACATGATGGGGCCGGGGTCGATGCCCGGCGCGGACGAGGCGGCGGCGATGCAGCAGTTGGTGGCGTACCTCGACGACCCGCGGTTCGACCGCGTCGTCGTGGACACCGCGCCGACGGGCCACACGCTCCGCCTGTTGGAGTTGCCCGAACTGATGGACTCGATGCTCGGCCGCATCGCCCGCATGCGCCAGAAGTTCTCCGGGATGATGGACAACCTCAAGGGGATGTTCGGCGCGGGGGGCCCCCAGCAGGCGGGGATGGCGGACTTGGACGAGTTGCGCGAGCGAATCGAACGCCTGCGCGCGGTCCTCCGCGACCCGGAGCGGACCGACTTCCGCGTCGTGATGATACCCGAGGAGATGAGCGTCGTCGAGTCGAAACGCCTCGTCGACCGACTCGACGACTACGACATCCCGGTGCAGACGCTCGTCGTCAACCGCGTCATGGAGAACCTCGCGGACGTGACGACGACGCCCGTCGACTCGGAGTGGGTCGTCTCGCCGAACCTCGAGGAGTGCGAGTTCTGTCAGCGGCGGTGGAGAGTCCAGCAGAACGCCCTCCAGCGTGCGACCGACCTGTTCCGCGGGCGGAACGTCAAGCGCGTGCCCCTCCTCGCCGACGAGGTGAGCGGCGAGGCGGCCCTGCGCGTCGTCGCCGCCTGTCTGGCGTAGGTCCGATCTGGAGTCCCTCCTATCAGCGGTGATATTCGGTACCAAGCTTTATCAACGTACTCGGTGACGGAGAGTCGAAAGTGGGGGATTACCACTTTTTCGACGACAGGTGCAAACATGCTACGACGTATTCAGAGGCTCTTTCGGGGCGCGAGACGCGACCCGTCAGAGATGGGAAACGACGCACAGAGGGGGACAGCGAGGGGAAAAACGAAGGGTGACCTGCGGAACGACGGCGGTGCCGTAACGGCGCAACCGACAGACGGCGCCGACGACCGGGCCGACGTAGAATTGCTCGTCGAGTACCAGTCCGCCGTCCTCGACAGTCTCGGGCGGGACGCTGAACGCCTCGCGAAGGGGGACCTGACCGTGACGTTCGACCTCCCCGACCCGCCGACGGACTCGGGCGCTCTGACGGACGCGCAGGCCGACTTCGACCGTTTCGCGGGCGACCTACGGACGGCGACAGAGAACGTCCGCGCCGTCGTCGACGACGCCACCGCGGTGTCCGAGGGCGTCGCCGTCGCGGGCGAACGGGTCGGGTCGACGACGGAGGAGGTGACGAACTCCATCGAGGAGATAGAGTCCTCGACGACGGAACTCGCGACGGGGGTGGACGGACTCGCGGACCAGTCCGAGGAGGTGACCGAGACGGTGGCCGACCTCTCGGCCTCCATCGAGGAGATAACGGCCTCGACGGAGACGATTCGACGGCAGTCCGACGAGACGACCAGCATCGCCGCCGAGGGGGAAGCGGAGGTCGACCGGGCGCTCACGCGAATCCGGACGGCGACGGAGTCGTCGGCCTCGGCGGCCGACGAGATGGACCAACTGGAGACGCGCATCGCCCGCGTCGAGGAGATACTCGACGTCATCGCCGGCATCGCCGACCAGACGAACCTGCTCGCACTCAACGCGAACATCGAGGCGGCGCGGGCGGGCGACGCCGGCGAGGGGTTCGCCGTCGTCGCGAACGAGGTCAAGACGCTGGCGACCGACTCGCAGGCGTCGGCGGACGAGATAACGAGCATCATCGAGGACCTCCGCGACCAGACCAACAGGGTCACCGACCGCATCCGGCAGGCGAACGACGAGATACGCGACGGGACGACGGCAGTCGCCGACGCGGCGACGACGCTGGACACGGTCCGCGAGACGGTCGACGCCACCGACGACGGCCTCGAAGAGATAGCCGAGGCGGTGTCGCGACAGGCCGACAACGCGCAGGCGGTGAGCACGCTGGTCGACGACGTCTCGACCACCGCGAACCAGATGAGCGCCTCGCTCCAGCAGGTGGCCGCCGGGGTGGACGAACAGACGACGGCGATGGACGCCGTCGCACAGGTCGCGGTGGGCCTCGGCGACGACGGCGAACTGCTCCACGAACTGGTCGACGCGTTCAAAGTCGACGACGACGAGTCGGCCGCCCTCGACGAGGTGGACCTCGACGCGGCGGAGACGAACATCGAGGCGGAGTCGGAACTACTCGAAGAGGTCTAGCGCTCTCACGCGAGTTTTCTGAGGTAGCTGTACGCCGTGTCGAGCCACGAACGCGGGAGGAAGCGCGCAAGCGCGGCGACGCGCGCGGGCGTGCCGGGGTAGTAGCGAGCGCGGGGTTTCGTCGAGGACGCGGCGTCGACGATGTCCTCCGCGACCCGTTCGGGGGGGATGGCCGCCGGCCCGCCGCCGCCGAGCAGTTGCGTGTCCGAGAGCAGTTCGTAGAACGACTCGTACGCGCCCGAGCGCTCGATACCGGGAATCTCCTCGCCGCCGTCCACCTCCGTCTCGACGCGGTCCGTGAAGTTCGTGGCGACAGGCCCCGGTTGGACGAGGACGGCGTCCACGTCGTACTCCGCCACCTCGTTCCGGAGCGCGTCGGTCATCGCGCCGAGCGCCGACTTCGACCCGGCGTAGACGCCGCCGCCGGGGAAGGAGATGTCGCCGGCGACGCTGGAGACGTTCACGACGGTGCCCTCGCCCTGCCGGCGCATGTGGGGCAGGGCGGCGCGAATCAGGCGATGCGGGCCGTAGACGTTCACGTCGAACTGTCGGTGGACTTGTTCGGTCGGCACGTCTTCCAGCGGGCCGAACTGGCCGTAGCCCGCGTTGTTGACGACGCAGGTGAGATGTCCCTCCTCCTCGACGATTCGGTCGACGACGCGTTCGACGTCGTCGTCGTCGGTCACGTCGAGCGTCGCCAACTCACAGCCCTTCTCGCCCAGCGTCTCGATGTCTGCCGGGTTGCGGGCCGTCGCGTAGACGCGCCAGTCCTCCTCGAGGAACGACAGCGCGGTGGCGCGACCGATGCCGGACGAACAGCCGGTGATGAGGACCGTCTTCGGATGCACGTTCACGCTGTCTCCCCGCGGCGAGTTAATTGTACGCGGTTCGGCGACGGCGTGCGACGCGGCCGCAGCGACTGCCTATCGGTACTCTGCCTTCGCCTCGTCGGCGTACGCGTCCGCTCGCCGGGTCGGTTCCGGGAGCTTGTAGCCGCCGCAGAGGCGAGAGACGAGGTCCGTCGCCGTCGGCACGGAGACGCGGTGGCCGGGGCTGACGTACAGCGGGTTGATTATCGGCTCCGAGTCGTACTGCCGGGACTGGTAGGCGTGGCCGATGACCTCGCCGGGGTCGGCGTTCTCGACGGTGTCGTCGGCGACGACGTCGGTCCGCCAGCCCTCGGGGCGGCCGTCCACGTCCTCGGTCGGGCGGCCGCACAGCAGGCTCTTGGCGACGCCGACGCTCGGCCTGTCGAAGACGACGCCGAGGTGGGTGGCGAGGCCGGCCTGCCTGAAGTGGATCCGGCCGCTACCGTCGAACAGCAGCAGGTCCGGGTCGCAGGAGAGTTTCTCGAGGGCGGCGACGATGGGCCCGCCCTCGCGGAAGGAGAGCAGACCGGGGACGTACGGGATTTCGAGGTCTGTCACGGCGTGGACGCGTTCGACTACGGTGTCGCCGCGGGAGACGACGACGGCGCTCACGCCTCTGTCGCCGAGGAACGCCTGGTCGACGCCCGCGACGAGGGGTCGCTCGCCGGTCAGCGACGCCTCGGTGCCGAGCGACACGTCGCGCGGGTCGAAGTCGAACGCGTCGGTCCAGTCGGCGGCCGCGGCGACGTCGAACTGGAGCGTCTCCATCTCCTCGCGGGAGAGCGCGGGGTCGGGGAGGAACTCGGGGCGGACGGGTCGCATCGGTCAGAACCTGCGGCCGGGGCCGCCCATCCCGCCGCCGCCACCGCCGCCGCCGAAGGAGAGCTTGTTCGGCACGCGGAAGCGACCTTTGACCCGGCGGCCGTACGCCAGTCCGATGACGAGGCCGACGAGGTGGGCGAAGTGGGCGACGTTGCCCTGTCCGAGGTTGCCCGCCGCGCCGGGTTGGAGGAAGAACACCACCGAGATGCCCGCGAACCCGAGGGTGAACAGCCAGAGCGGGACCGGGATGAGGAAGTAGAGGTATATCTTCAGGCTCGGGTTCAGCACGGTGAGGACGCCGAGGACGGCGAATATCGCGCCGGAGGCGCCGAGGACGGCCGTCGGGACGCCGGGTTCGAGGAGTATCCCGATACCGACGTGCGACAGGCCTGCGAGGATACCGCTCCCGAGGAACAGCGCGGCGAACTTCCGGGAGCCGATGTACTTCTCGACGAGTGGGCCGAAGAAGTACAGCACGATGCTGTTGCCGACGATGTGGAAGAAGTTGTACGGACTGTGGGCGAAGACGGACGTGAACCACGTCCAGACGTAGAACGGATTCGACGAGGAGAGCGCGAAGATGTCGATGAACGTCCGCTGACCGGCGAGGAGGAGGACGACCCACTCCAGGGCGAACGTCACCCACATCAGGCCGAGGAAGACGAACGCCATGTTGTCGCGGAAGTAGCCCAACGGGCCGCCGGTGCTGGTCAGTCGCTCGACGACGCCTTCGGAACCGCCGGCGTCGTTCACCGAGTCGTCGAAACCGCTGTCGAACACCCCCGAGGGGTCGTCCCACTCCGAGAGGCCGGGACAGGCGTGGTTCTCCGGCAGTCGGTGCTCCGCGCAGAACGTCTGCCCGCACCGCCGACACTGGTACGGCAGATTCTCGTGCTTCCCACACTCGTCGCACGTAGCCATTGTGCAGGGCTAGTCGCGGCGGGCTAAAAGCGGTTCCCCTCTCGCGTCCGGCGGTCGCACAGGCGGTTCCCGGGGGCGTCGCCGGTCTCGGGCGCGCGGGCCGTCAGGCGTCGCCGTCGGCGACGGGGTCCGTCCCGTCCGTTCCCGTCCCCTCGGTGGCGTCGCCGCCCGGACGGTAGTTGCTCGGGACGACCGTCGCGTGTGCGATGCCGACGCGGTCGTCGCGGTCGGTGGGCTGTTTCGTTGCCATCTCTACTCGAACGTTGCCGCGCCACCGCCTAATAATTACCCATGCGCATAATTCATTCCGAACGCGGGAACGGATAACTCGTGCGTATGACTCCCGGCGGCGACTCGGCGCGCGTCGGGGGCGGCGCCGTCGCTGGCGGCGTGAAAAAACGGAGAGAGGGCGGTTACGCGAAGTTCTCTTCGTAGAGGTCCATCGCGTGTTCGATGGCGTCCTTGGCGGCCTGCGCGTCCTCCCAACCGAGCGTCTCGACTTCCTTGCCCTTCTCGAGGTTCTTGTACGTCTCGAAGAACTCCGCAATCTCGCGCTTCTGCTGGTCCGAGAGGTCGTCGACGTCCTGCACGTCGTCGTAGCGCGGGTCCTCGGTGGGGACGGCGATGACCTTGTCGTCCTTCTCGCCGTCGTCGTCCATGCCCATCAGCGCGACGGGGCGGGCCTCGATGACGCACCCGGGGAACGTCTGGTCCTCGACGAGGACGAGGACGTCGAAGGGGTCTTCGTCGTCGTAGTACGTCTGCGGCATGAAACCGTAGTCGGAGGGATAGTGGACGTTGGAGTGGAGCACTCGGTCGAGGACGACGCCGGGGACGTCCTTGTCGTACTCGTACTTGTTGCGCTCTCCCTTCAGGCACTCGACGACCGCGTAGACCACGTCGGGTGCGTCGGGACCGGTCTCCAAGTCTTCCCAGAGATTCGTCATACGTCTTGCCTCTCGCACAACGCGGAAAAAGTCCTTTCGCATCCCGTACTGACGGGCGACCGCACACGCGCAGGTGAAAACCACCGGACAGTCGTTGCTGAACTGCCTAGCGGACGTGGAATAATCCCCGTGGAATCTCCGGGTCGTATCGATTAATGAACGGATAAGCGCACAGATAGTCGAAATGAGGCATCAGCGACGGTTACTGTGTATCGTCGTCCTGAAATCATCTCGGGGGAATCCCGAAATAATCTCTGCAACAAAGCGTCAGTTGAGAAGCGTTAAATAGTTAGGTGACATTTCCCCGACTATGTCAGAGGCACAAACAGTCAACGACTCGGGCCTGGCACGCGATCTGACCGCGTTCCAGCAGAACATCCTCGTCATCCTGGCCGAGGAACCGATGTACGGACTCGCTATCAAGCGCAATCTCGAAGACTACTACGGGACGGAGGTCAACCACGGCCGCCTGTACCCCAACCTCGACGACCTGGTCGAGATGGGTCTCGTAGAGAAGAGCGAACTCGACAAGCGGACGAACCAGTACGAACTGACCGAGAAGGGCCACGACGCGGTCCTCGACCGCTTCGCGTGGATGCTCGACAAGTTCGTCACCGACGAGACGCGCGCGGACGAAGTGCGCGAACTCATCGACGCCAACCTGTAACGACGACGCGACCGAAGGGAGAGTTCGTCAGAACTCGGGCACGTCCGCGTCGGCGGCTTCGAACACGCGTTCGACGCTCTCGCGGACGACGGTTTCCTGTTTTTTCGACGGCCACGCGTTCCGTGGATAGTACTCCGTGAGGAACTCCTGTATCTCGTCGCGCGAGGCGGCGTCGGCCCGGCGCAGGTAGTGGTTGCCCATGAAGTCCGCGAAGATACGGGCGTTCGCGGCGTGCGTCGCGCCGTCCTCCGCCTCGACGGCGTCGACGAGTTCGGCGTTGTGTTCCTCGACGGCGTCCCAGTCGCCGTCCACGTCGGCCCCGGTCAGCGGAATCTCGTACGCCCGGCCGGTGTCCTCGATGCGTTCGACGCGGACGACGCCATCGTCCATCCACTCGGCGGGGTGCAGTACCAGCGTCTCGTCCTCCTCGCGGATGCGGGACGTGAAGTCGTGGTCGGCCAGCATCTCCGCGCGCCGGCCGCGGTACGCCGCCGCCTCGTTCTCGTCCACCGCGTCGCGGGCGAGTCGGGTCAGGCGCGCCGCGCCGTCCACGACGGCCTCGGGTAGTTCGCCCGTCTCGCTGTCTGCCGCCTCGCCGTCCGTCGCTTCGCCGTCTCTCCGTGTCTCCTCATGCATGGTCGAGGGCCTCGTTCGCTAGTGAGTCGGCGCGGTCGTTTATCTCTCGCGGAACGTGTTCGAGCGACCACCGGTCGAACTTCTCCAGCAGTTCGCGGACGCGCACGCGACGTTCGCGGAGTTCGGGGTTGTTCGTGTCGTACTCGCCGCGCACCTGTTTGACGATGAGTTCGGAGTCTCCGCGGACGTCCACCTCGTCGAAGCCGTACTCCGCGGCGACTTCGAGGGCGCGGACGAGCGCCTCGTACTCCGCGCGGTTGTTCGTCGTCTTCCCGATGGTGTCGGAGCCCTCGCCGACGATGCCCTCGGAGGTGACGATGGCCCATCCGATGGCGGCGGGGCCGGGGTTGCCCCGACTCGCGCCGTCGAAGTAGACGTGCGCCCGCCCCCCACGTTCCTGCAGGAGAGCGAGGAGGTCCGACGGCCGCGCCCCCTGCACGACCACCTTGTCGTCGTACGCGACGGCGTTTGCGTCGCCGCGGGACGCCCGCCAGCGTTCGTACTCGGTGTGTCCCTCCTCGACGGTGACGCCGGCCTCGGTCAACCGTCGTCGGGCCTCCTCGGGGTCGCAGTCTACGGTCGGCATACCGGACGAAGACCGAGTGCAGAAAAGAAGGGTTCGGTCCACCCCGACCGTCCGCGGTCGACGCAAACGGTTATGTGCGGCCATTTCACACTACGTGCAATGAAAACAGAAAGTACGGGGAACGACGATATCCTCGAACTACTCTCCCGGCGGGACGAAGTCGCCGACGACGTCGAACGCCGGGGGGAGGTGGTCGTCGACCGGACGGAGACGGCCGAACTGACCCGACACCGACGGGTCCACGTCGTGGAGTCGGAGTCGTCGGAGACGCTGCCGCGGTCGACGTACGAGAGCGAGCGACGCCGGCGGACGCTCCGACCGAACCGGTGGGAGCACGCGCCGTCGAAGTTCCGTTCGATGGACATCGACTACGTCACCGACGAGTCGCCCGACGAGTGTTCGGGGTGCGGCGGTGCGGGACGGACTCCGTGTCCGACGTGCGACGGGTCGGCGGAGGAGACGTGCCCCGACTGCGACGCGACGGGCGTCGTCGACTGCGAGGGATGCGGGGGTGCCGGACGGAACGACTGCAGTACCTGCCACGGGTCCGGGACGGTGACCGAACGGGTCGACCGGCCCTGCGGACAGTGCGACGGCAACACGTCGATACGCTGCCCGTCGTGCCTCGGCGACGACGACGACTGTCTCAAGTGTACCGGTGACGGGGTCGTCTCGTGTCCTCGGTGCCGCGGACGCGGAACGGAGACCGAGGCTCGGGACCGCCGGTGCGGCAACTGCGAGGGCACGGGATGGCGGACTTGCGGGGATTGCGGTGGCGAGAAGACGCAACGATGCGGCCGGTGCGAGGGCGGCGGCCACATCACGTGCCGGGAGTGTTCGGGCGCGGGCGACGTCGAGTGCGAACGGTGCGAGGGAGACGGCGAGACGGTGACGGCGACCCTCGGAACGATGGCCTTCTCGAGTTCGAAGGAGTTCGAGGTCGACGCCGCTCACGTTCCCGAGTCGCGGTTCAAGAAGACGGACGGCGACGGCGTCTCGACGACGTGTCCCGTCGACGGCGACCGACCGCCGGCCGAGAACTGGTCGGGGACCCACCTGTACCGACACGAGACGAGTCGGTCGAACGCCGACTGCCAGCACCTCGTGTACGCGTACGACGACGACCGGTACACCGCGTCGCTCGTGGACGGGGAACTCCGGTACGACGACTTCCCGAACGACCCCGACCACCTCGACGAGATGATATCGTCGGCGTTGAACCGCGGTTACTTCGATCTCCTCTCGCCGACGGACGACCCGGACGGAGTCGCGGCCGCCTTCCGCCGTGCTGTCGGCGACGCGGTCAAGTTCCTTCTCGTCTCCGCCCTCGCTTTCGGCGCGCTGTTCGCCGCGACGACTCTCGCCGGGGCGGACCTGTTCACGGCTGTCGGCGTCGTCGTCCTCGCACTCGTCGCGGTCGCCGTCGCCGCCATCCTCGTGGGCGACCGCGACTACTCGGGACACGGTACCGATCGGAGTTCACCCGTGTGTTCGCCCCTGGACTTCGCGCCGTCGGCCCTCGCTGGTCTCGGGGCGGCCCTCACCTTCGTCCTCGACGTGGGGTCGGTACAGGACCGGTGGCTGGTCGTCGCGTTCGCGGTCGGACTCTGGGCCGCGCACGGCAGGCGATGGCTCGATTTCGAGGCGCGGAGACTCGCGTTCAGATCCGCCCGGCGCGCTGCGTTGCTCGACCGTCTCACGACGGACGAGGAGACGCTCTCGAAGTTCGCTCTGGGCGACCGGCTCCCGCCCGCGAACCCGACTCCCGGCGCGTGGTTCTACGACAGGTCGAGTACCGCCGTCTTCACCGTCGGCTGGATGGGGAGCGCCGTCTGTTTCGCGGCCGCTCTCGTCGCGGGGGGCGACGGGGGGACGGCGACCGGAGCGGCGAACGGCGTCCTGTCGCTTCTGGCCGTCCTCGCCGTCGCCGTCGCCGTCGCGCTCTCGACGGTACTGCTCGGAGAGTCCGACGATTGAGGAACGGCGGCGTCCGACGGTCGACCGCCCTACCCGAAATCCGGCCAAGGGTTTAAGTTCGACGCGACAGCGAATATAAAAATGCGATGACACGGCCTACTCGCCAGCGGGAGCGAGACAGTGATAGAACACGGTGGCAGGGTGAACGCGAGGAGGACGCTGCCGAAGACGAGGACGATATCGACATCGAGGACATGGACGAGGAGGACCTCGTCCGGACCGGGGACGGTGAACTCATCCACGAACCGACCGGCATCGTCGTCGAGGAAGAACAGATAGACCCCGGTCCGGAGTGGCGGGCGTTCAACCACTCCGAACGCCAGTCGAAGTCCCGCGTCGGCGCGCCGACGACGCAGACGATGCACGACAAGGGACTGACGACGACCATCGACTGGAAGGACAAAGACGCCTACGGTCGGTCTATCTCCTCGCGGAAGCGCTCGCAGATGCACCGCCTCCGCAAGTGGCAGGAACGCATCCGCACGAAGGACGCGGGCGAGCGCAACCTGCAGTTCGCGCTCTCCGAAATCGACCGGATGGCCTCCGCGCTGGGCGTCCCCCGGTCGGTTCGCGAGGTGGCGTCGGTCATCTACCGCCGCGCCCTGAACGAGGACCTCATCCGGGGACGCTCCATCGAGGGCGTCGCCACCTCCGCGCTCTACGCCGCCTGTCGGAAGGAAGGTATCCCCCGTTCGCTCGAGGAGATTTCCGACGTCTCGCGGGTCGAACGGAAGGAGATCGGTCGGACGTACCGCTACATCTCGCAGGAACTCGGCCTCGAGATGAAGCCGGTCGACCCCAAGAAGTACGTCCCGCGGTTCTCCTCGGAACTGGACCTCTCGAAGGAGGTGCAGTCGAAGGCCAACGAGATAATCGAGACGACGGCCGAGAAGGGTCTGCTCTCGGGCAAGTCCCCGACCGGGTACGCCGCCGCCGCCATCTACGCCGCCTCCCTGCTCTGCAACGAGAAGAAGACCCAGCGCGAAGTCGCCGACGTGGCGCAGGTGACCGAAGTCACCATCCGCAACCGGTATCAGGAACAGATCGAAGCGATGGGCATCCACGGCTGACCGACGCCGTTCGAACACCGCTCGCGTTCTCCGCGTCTCTCCGTTCTCCGCGTCTCTCCGTTCTCCGCGTCTCTCCGTTCTCCGCGCCTCTCCGTTGCTCCGTTTTCTCTCTGGCCGGTCTCCGACGCGCACCGACGCCGAACGGTCGCGTCGCCGTCGTTCGGCGCGTCCGCGACAGGTTCAAGCGACTCCCGTCGCTACCTCCGACGAGTAGATGCGCCTCGACGAGTACATGGACATCGCGGCGGAGTCCGACCGCGCGAAGCGTCGCCGCCTCGCCCAGGAGAAGTCCTACGACGTCCTCGACCACCTGGAGACGTTCCAGAACCGGTTCGAGGAGACGGTACAGGGTGACTCGCTGTTCGGGAGCGTCTCCCCGTCCATCTTCGTCGGCCGGTCGAACTACCCGAACGTCTCGACGGGCATCCTCTCGCCCGTCGGCCGCGAGGAAGACGCCGCGAAGTTCGAGACGTCCGCCGGGTGGTACGAGGAGGGCGTCTCCATCGGCGACGTGTTTCAGCGTCGGACGAGTCTCCTGAACTCCAACCGACCGACCGAGGTGCAGAACGTCGACGACGCGTGGGACGGCTTCCTCGGCGTCCAGCGCGAAGTCGCCATCGCCGACCGGCCGGTGAGCGTCGAAATCGGGCTGGACGGCCGCCCGGACGTGGACTTCGACGTGAGTCCCGACGACGTGGGCACGCCCGTCGGCCCGCGCGCCCGCGCCCAGTCGGCGGACCTGGCGGAGAACCCGCACGTCCCCCGGCCCGTCCAGAAGACGCTGGAGGACGACGACTGGAACGCGCAGGGCGCGATGAACTACCTGTACCGGCGCGGGTTCGACGTGTACGACATCAACACCATCCTCTCGGCCGGCGCACTCGGACGCGGCGAGAACCGCCGTCTCGTCCCCACGCGGTGGTCCATCACCGCCGTGGACGACACGGTGGGGCAGTTCCTCCGGGGACGCATCCGGACGAACCCGAGCGTCGACGCCGTCGAGATTCACCGCAACGAGTTCCTCGGCAACGCCTTCTGGGTGATTCTCGCGCCCGGCGACTGGGAGTTCGAGTTGGTCGAGATGAAGGCGCCGGGCAGCGTCTGGAACCCCGACCCGGCGGCGGGGATGTATCTGGCCGCCGACGGCGAGGGGTTCGAGGGGCGGACGGGCTACGTCGAGGAGACGGCGGGCGCGTACCACGCCTCCCGTCTCGGCGTGTTGGAGCATCTCGACGGGCGGGGGCGACAGGCGAAGGTACTCGTCCTCCGCCACGTCTCCGACGACTACTGGGGGCCGGTCGGCGTCTGGCAGGTTCGCGAGTCGGTCAGGGACGCCTTCGACGGCGAACGCGCCGAGGCGGAGACGTTCGCCGCCGCCGTCCGGCAGGTGACGGAGTACCTCCCCGTCACTCTCGGCGACTTGCGCAGGAAGTCCACGATGGCCTCGGGTCTGCAGACGAACCTCGGCGACTTCTCGTGACGTTTCTGACCACCAACAGTTTTCCCGCCGCCCGTCGTCCCCTCCCGCATGGTCCCGTTCGTCCTCCAGTTCGGCGTGCCCGGCGGTGTCGAGATACTGATTCTGTTCCTCGTGTACGGCCTGTTCGGACTCATCCCCGTCGTCGCCGCCCTCGTGGTGGTCTACTACATCTACAAGATTCGACAGGACACGAACCGGATGGCCGAGTCACTCGAACGAATCGCGGAACGACTGTGACTGGTTGCGATTGTGGTGCCATTTCAATATCATGGTCTACCATGGTGTGAAAATATGTACGCGGAGGGCGTCCCTCGATTCGAGATGGACGACCTCTCTCAGGAGTTCGGCATCCTTTCACAACGACGCCGGCTCACCGCTCTCGTCGTTCTGAAGGAGTTCGATAGACCGATGACACTGTCCGAACTCGTCACGGAAGTAGCGGTCAGGGAGTTAGAGGTTCCACGTGACGATATCAGCGACGATCAGCACAGGCAGATACGCTCGTCGTTCCACCACGTCCATCTTCCGAAACTGGTCGACGCCGACCTCGTTCAGTACTCGACGACCGGGGAGATGCTTCGACTGAACGATTCGGCCGCGACCGTCGGTCGAATCATCGACGCCGTCTTCGCGTGACGACGCGCCCCCGAGCGCCGTGTTTTTACTTCGACTCCACTTCCAGCAGTGCGTTCGTCACCAGGGTGACGATGGCCCGCCGCAGGCGTTCGGTCACCGCCTGGTCGGAGACGCCCAGTCTGTCGGCGAGTTCGACCGTGGTGATTCGACGCGGAATGTCGTAGTACCCCTCCTCGACGGCCAAGAGGAGCGTCTCTCGCTGTCGAATCGTGAGGCCGTACCACGGGCCAGCGTCGGGCTTCGTCGGGTTGTAGATGCGGTGTACGTCGACGTCGATTCGCGCGTCGCGGCACGACTGCTTGAAGTCGTTCAAGTCCTCGTACTTCTCGAACCGGCACTCGAACTCCCACGTGTCCGTGGTGCCCGTCGCTTCGAGGATGTGGCCGGCGTTCTCGTGGATGCTCCGAAAGACGACGTCGTCGGCGATGTGCCAGTCGAGGCCGAACAGAATCTTTCCATCGTGTTCGTCCACTTCGGTGATGCTCTCGACGGCGTCGTGCGAGCGCACCGAGTCGAGAAATCGGTCCTTGTCGGCGTCGTACACCCAGAAGAACGGAACCGCCTTCTCACCGATGGGGACCAGCGTTTCGAGTTCGATACTCGTCTCCGACCGCATCGAGAGAATCCGACCTAGCGCGAACTGAGAGGAAGGGATACGAAGGTCTGCGATAACGCTCATGATAACTCGACAGTTGTGATACCCGACCCGGCCGTATCATTTGGTGGCTTGGTACACCATGTAGTAGCCGTTCCAGAGGGATAAACCGTCGTTCCCTCGTTCTGACAGGGAGAGATGCATGGTATACCAAGTTACAGTTGGAAAGTCTACAATAGTGTTAACCGTGCATAGTTCATCCTGTGAGACACGTTCCTGATGCGTGTCGATTCTGTTCAGGGCGTCTTCGGACGGTCCGGGACTCCGCGTCGGTCACCGGATGTCGTCTCACAGCATACCATGACATCTCCGCCCTCTTCGGACGAGTCGATACAGACGAGCGAACGGTTCGCTACCGCCCTCGAACGAATCGTCCGAGAAGCGCATCGGAACGGCGTCGACGTCGAGGGGGGATGGGAGTGCTCCATCCAGGACGCCGACATCGAGTACGACGTCGTCGTCACCAGAATCGGTCGCAGAGCGGAGACGGCAGAAGAGTAAGCGGTCGGTCGTTACTCGGCGGCGTCGAGGTTCGAGAACGCCTCGTCGACGAGTTCGCCCGTGTCGGCGACGATGTCGGCCATCGTCTCGTCGTCGGGCGCCATCCCGACGAGGCGGGCGATGCGCATGATGCTCACGTGGTAGACAGTCTGGACGCCGGGTTCCTCCTGCCAGACGACGACGTTGCAGGGGAACAGGCCGCCCATCTTCTTCTCGGAGGCGTCGAGCGCTCTGTCGGCCATGTTGGGGTTGCACGCCCCCAGCACGTAGTAGGGGTCGCGGCCGGCGTCGACTTTCTCGTTGAGCATGTCCGAGGCGGAGAACTCGGTGGCGACGCCGAACCCGGCGTCGGTGAACGCCTCGCGGACGTGTTCGACGGCCTCCTCGTGGTCCATGTTGAGCGTCGCGCGTTCTTCGCCGATGTCGGACGAACTGACGGCTGACGGGTCGATGGGAAGCGTCATCGCTCGACGCTACGACGCGGACGCTGGAAAAGGTATGGAAGTGTCCGGAGCGCACACGACCGGCTCGTCGCTCAGAGCGGAATCGGGAGCCAGCGAAGCCACCCGAGCACCGTCTCCGTGGGGATGAGTGGGTCGTGCAGGACCAACCAGTCCAGCAGTCCCAGCCCCAGTCCGTGTGCGACGATGGACGGGAGGATGGAGTCGCTGTCGTAGTCGACGGCGCCGAACAGCACGTCCGTCGGCGCAGACAGCACCAGTTCTATCGGCGGCTTGCCGACGTGGTGGAAGGCGTAGATGACGGGACTGATGAAGACGCTCTTGAAGCCGAACTCCTCGCCGACGCCGACGCAGAGGAGGCCGCGGTAGTACGTCTCCGCGGCCACGACGACGACCAACTGCTGGAGGGCGTGCGGCAGGAACGCCGCGAGCGCCGGACTCGTCTGCCACATCGGGTAGTACGCGCGGATGCTCGGCAGCGACGACCCGACGACGTAGAACGGGAGGACGATGGCCGAGATGACGAGGGTGTTCCGTATCGCTCGCCGGTTCACCCGCCACCCGAGGTTGCGGCCGTGCGTGACGGCCAGCGCCATCGGGAGTACGAGGAAGACGACGGCGTCGCGGAACGCGCGGTAGGTCAGGTCGCTCGTCGGGACGGTCCACGCCCCCCACAGAATGCTCAGAAACAGCCCCCACAGTAGCGACTTCTGGAGCCACGAGAGGCGACTGATGGTATCGCGGAGGCGGGAGTACCCGGACACGAGAATGCTCGGCGGCGCGGCTACTTCGTCTCGACGGGGCCGGTGCCGACGACGGACTGTACCGCTTCGACGAAGTCCTGCCGCGTCTCGAAGTAGTCGGCGTCGACCCGTTCGAGCACGTCCGAGAGCGTCTGCGGGCCGGACGCCGTTCGGACGACGCTGTCACCCTCCTGGTCGAGGATGCGGGGCTTCTCGTGCGGCCACGTCAACCGCGAGGCGACCCGTGCGAGCGGTTGGCCCTCGACGGGCGTCTCCTCGCCCAGTTCGACGACGGGTCCCTCGTCCTCGTTTTCGTCCTCGTCTGCCATGTCGTGCGCTTTGCCACCGCCGGCAATAATCCCTTCGACACGCCGGAGGCCGCCGTCGTCCCCGAGTCGCCGGCGACTGGCTTCTCGCGAGCACCGCTCGGCGTCACACGTGCGTCTGACGCATCGTTTTGTGTGTTGGGGAACAACCCCACGCGCATGACCAGTCTCTCGGAGGCCTATCACAGCGGAGAGCGCGCCGGGCCGAGCCTCCGGCGACTGACTCTCGGACTCGGAACGTTCCTCGTCGGCGTCCTCCTCGTCCTCGCCGGCATCGTCGTCGCGACGACGGGCGTCCTCCGCGGCGACGGCATGACGCTCGGCGACGTGCGCGAACTGGGCGGCATCCTCGCGGGCGTCGGCGTCCCGATGGTGTTCCTCGGCATCTTCACCGTCACGCCGTCGGGGCGACTGACGAAGGCCGCCGCCGTCGTCGGCGCGGGCATCGCACTCGTCGGCGTCGCCCTGTTCTGGCACGCCTACCCCTGCCAGTGGTCCGGTTCGACGTGCGGCGCGGGCCTGCAGGACCTGACGCTCCTGACCGTGAGCGTCTACTTCCTCGGCACGCTGACGACGTTCTGGTGTCTGTTCGTCGGCGTCGCCAACTTCAAGACGCGCAACGCGCCCGGCGGCACCGCCACCGTCGAGGTGACGAAGAAGGGCGAGACGCGGTACGTCGAAGTCGACCGCTCCCGCGGCGGCCTCGGCGGCATCGGCTTCCTCGGCGGCACCCCCGACGGGGAGACGGAGACGCAGACGGCCGCCGAACGAGGGTCGCAGTCGGGCACCGTCTCCGACGGCGGCACCGACGCGGACGCCATCGCCTCGCCGGGCGGCCGGCAGTCGTCGCCGCAGTCCCAGCAACGCGGCCCGCAGTCCCAGTCACCGTCGCGGCCACAGTCCCAGTCGCAGATGTCGGGCGACGCCTACTGCGGCAACTGCGCGCACTTCGACTACGTCCGAACGGAGGACGGCATCCAACCCCACTGCGGCTACCACCAGGAACTCATGGACGACATGGACCCCTGCGAGGAGTGGACGAGCAAGGGCGGCCGCTGACGCCGACCGACGACTGCCGTTCTCTCACCCCTACTCTCACTCTCCGGCGTCGATTCTGCGCGCCACGTCGTCCCAGTGACTCCCCTTCCAGAACACCTGTCCGCAGTCTCGACACCGCCAGAGCGACCGGTCGCCGGGGTCGGGTGCGTACGCCGGGACGGACTCGTCGGGACCGACGGCGTCGAGGGGACCGTTGCACGCGCCGCACCGCACCGGACCCTCCCGCAGTTCGACCGCGTACCCCGCCGCGGCGAACTCGTCGAGTTGGTCCGTCACCGCCCGCGCCGTGACGAGGACGCCGTCGTCGGCGCGTCCGGCGAGTTGCTCGTCCCGCGTCACGAGCGTCCGGCCCTCCGTCCGCGCCCGTTCGAGGAGCGCTTCGTCGCCGGGGTCCGGGCCGTCGTCGAGGACGTAGGCCGTGTCGTAGCCGCACATCCGCAGGTACGTCGCCAACTTGCCGAGCATCGCGTCGAGGAGGAGTCGGTCGGTCACGTCGTCGTCTTCGGCCCCGTCGCCTTCGGTTCTGTCGCCGCCGACCCCGTCGCCATCCCGGGTCTCGCCGCCGCCGGGCGCGTCGACCATCAGTGGAGGAACGACCGGACGTCTTCGAGGAGTCGGGCGTTCAGCACGTCGTCGGCCTCGCACCACCCGCGCCGGGCGGTGTGGACGCCGTACCGGACGTAGTCGAGTGCGCCCGGCGCGTGCGCGTCGGTGTTCGCGACGACGGTCGCGCCGGCTTCCAGCGCCACCTTCACGAGTTCGCCGCGCAGGTCCAGTCGCGCCGGGTCGGCGTTGATTTCGAGGGCGACGCCGTTCGCCGCGGCGGCCTCGGCGAGTCGCTCCACGTCGACGTCCAGCCCCCGTCGCTCGTTGATGAGGCGACCGGTCGGGTGGCCGAGGATGTCGACCGCGGGGTGTTCGACCGCCCTGACGAGTCGGTCGGTCGCCGTCTCGCGGTCCTGGTCGAGTGCCGCGTGCGGCGAGGCGACGACGAGGTCGAGTTCGTCGAGGACGTCGTCGCCGACGGAGATGCCCCCCTCGGCGTCCACGTTCGCCTCGACGCCGTGGAGGAGTTCGAGGCTCGCGTCCGCGGCCACCTCGGCCACGGCGTCCATCTGGTCGCGGAGTTCGTCGTCATCGAGGCCGACGCCGCCGACCATCCCCGGCCCCGTGGCGTGGTCGGCCACGGCGTAGTAGTCGTAGCCGCGTTCCTCGGCGGCGGCGACCATCTCCGATAGGGAGTACCGCCCGTCGGACCAGTCGGTGTGCGTGTGCAGGTCCCCGCGCACGTCGCCCTCCTCGACCAGCGTCGGAAGCGTGCCCTCCCGGGCCGCCTCCACCTCGCCGGTGTTCTCGCGGAGTTCCGGCGGGACGAACGGCAGATCGAGCGCCTCGTACATCGACGCCTCCGTCTCGCCGGCGACTCGGTCGCCCGCGCGCTGGTCGGCGTCGGGGTCCTCGACTTCGCTCACGTCGAAGACGCCGTACTCGTTCATCTTCAGCGCCCGGTCGATGGCGATGTTCCGGAGAACGACGTTGTGGTCCTTGTTCCCGGTGAAGTACTGCAGGGCCGCGCCGAACTCCTCGGGGACGACGACGCGCAGGTCCACGCGGATGCCGTTCGACCGGACGCTCGCCTTCCCAGTGCCCGCCTCGATGACGGTGTTGGCGGCGGGCCAGTCCGTGAACGCTTCGACGACGGCTTCGCCGGACTCGCTGGCGACGAGGACGTCCACGTCGCCGATGGTGTCGCGCCAGCGCCGAATCGACCCGGCGACTTCGGCCCGCCGGACGTGTTCGTCGTCGCGGAGGTACGCGAGGACGTCGTCGGCGAGGGGGCGGGCGTCGCCGAGGCGTTCGCGCTCCTGCGACTCGCGGGCGAACGGGACGTTCTCGCGGATGTTCTCCTCGGTCTTCGGACCGAACCCCTTCACCTCGCGTATCTTCCCCTCCTCGGCCGCGCGTTCGAGTTCGTCCAGCGTCGTGACGCCGAGTTCCTCGTACAGTCGCCCGACGGTCTTCGGGCCGACGCCCTCGACGCTGGTGAGCGTCGCCATGTCGACGGGCAGTTCCGCGCGGAGTTCGTCCAACTCCTCGATGGACCCGGTCTCGAAGTACTCGACGACTTTCGCCGAGATGGCGTCGCCGACGCCCTGTATCTCGCCGACGGCGTCCCCGCCCTCGGCGGCGAGTTCCTCGACGGGTCGCGGGTAGTCGCGGATGTTCTCCGCGGCCCGCCGGTAGGTGTTCGGCTTGTACTCGACGTCCTGCGCCTCCAGGAGGTCCGCGAACTCCTCGAACAGCGACGCGACTTCGTCGTTTCGGCTCACTACCGACCGCCTCGCTTCGACGCGCCGCCGTCGCGGCCGAGCGCCTGTTTCAGGAAGTTCATCCACCGCTTCTGGTCCTGCGCCTCCTGCAACTGCGCCTCCTGTTCGAGGTTCGCGGGTCGCAGTTGTTCGAGGGCGTTCAGCGCCCGGTCGATGCCGACGATGCTCTCGACCAACCGCCGACCCTCCTCGTAGCTCACCTCGTTCTCCTCGATTCGCTGGAGTCGCTGGAGGCGTTCGCGCCGGAGGTTCTTCTTCGCCCGGTCGACGCGTTCCTTCTCGCCGTCGGGAACCGTCTCGCGCCGCTTTATCTCGAAGACGAAGTCGCGCAGTTCGACCTCCTCGCCCTGCACGTCGATTCGGTCGGGGATGTCCACGCCGATGGTCGCCCCCTCGCGGTTGACGCGTTCCAGCAACTGCTTTCGTTCGAACTCCTTCACGGCTCTCGGTCCACGGTAGGGCGGGGCGACACTTCGCTCCTTCGCCCCGGGCCCCCTCGGCGCGTGGCCGTCTCCAGTCCGCCGACGGACGCATCCCCCTCGTCTCGGCGTCGACGGCGCTGGACTCTTCGATTCTCTGCTCGTCGCAGTCGGCGGCAGCCGTTCGGAAGTAGAAGAAGGTTCTTATGCGTCTCCACGGAAGGGAGCGTATGGGTTTGTTCGACCGACTACGCGGACAAGACGACCCGCGTGTCGCTTTCATCGGAATCGACGGCGTCCCATTTAGTCTCCTCGCCGACAACCCCGACGAGTTCCCCAACATGGCCGCGTTGGCCGAGTCGGGGAGCGCCGGCGCCATCGAGAGCATCGTTCCGCCGGAGTCCTCCGCCTGTTGGCCCTCGCTCACGACCGGGGTCAACCCCGGCGAGACCGGCGTGTACGGATTTCAGGACCGCGAGAACGGGTCGTACGAGACGTACGTCCCGATGGGTCGCGACGTGCAGGCGACGCGCGTCTGGGACCGCGTGACGGAGGCCGGCCGGAAGGCAACCGTGATGAACGTCCCCGTGACGTTCCCGCCGCAGCGAAACGTCCAGCGGATGGTCTCGGGCTTCCTCTCGCCGAGCGTCGACAAGGCCGCCCACCCCGACGACTTCCGCGACCAACTGGAGTCGATGGACTACATCATCGACGTGAACGCGAAACTCGGGCACAAGGACGACAAGACCGAGTTCGCCGAGAACGCCCACAAGACCATCGACCGGCGGTTCGAGGCGTTCAGCCACTACCTCCAGCAGGACGACTGGGACCTGTTCTTCGGCGTCTTCATGACGACCGACCGGGTGAACCACTTCCTGTTCAAGGACTACGAGAACGGCACGTCGGACCGGGAGGCGTTCATGGAGTTCTACCGCAAGGTGGACGACTACCTCGGACAGATTCGCGAGATGCTGCCCGACGACGTGACGCTCGTCGTCGCCTCCGACCACGGCTTCACCTCGCTGAACTACGAGGTGCACTGCAACGCGCTCCTCGAACAGGAGGGGTGGCTCTCCTACGAGGACGACGACCACGAGCAACTCGAGGACATCTCCGACGACACGCTGGCGTACTCGCTCATCCCCGGCCGGTTCTACCTCAATCTGGAGGGCCGCGAACCGGACGGCGTCGTCCCCGAGGACGAGTACGACCAACGTCGCGACGAACTGAAGGAGATGCTGGAGGACCTCGAAGGGCCCGACGGCAACAAAGTCGCGGCGCGCGTCGTCGAGAAGGAGGAAGCGTTCCGCGGCGACCACGACGACATCGCGCCTGACCTCGTCGTCGTTCCCAACCACGGCTTCGACCTGAAGTCCGGCTTCAAGGGGAAAGACGACGTGTTCGGGCAGGGCCCCCGCAACGGGATGCACAGTTTCGACAACGCGTCGCTCTACATCGACGACCCCGACGCGACCATCGAGGACGCCGACCTGTACGACATCGCGCCGACCATCCTCGACCTGATGGAAGTCGAGTACAGTCGCACCGACTTCGACGGCGCCAGTCTCGTCACGCAGTAGGTCCGTCCCGCGGTAGATCCGTCGCGCAGTAGTTCGCCCCGTCTTTTTTGCCCGCGTTGGCTCGTCGAGAGCGCCTGCGCCGGCGACGTCGGCGGTTCGCTCGGACGGTCGACGATGCGCTCAGACGCTCGGTAGTCCGCTCAGACGGCCGCGCGGCGAGGACGGCCGCGTCGCTCCGACGGCCCCCGAGCGAGGACGGGTGCCGACCGCTCCCCTAGATGAGGTCGTCGAGTTCGTCGTTACTCCACGCGCTGGCGGGGTCCTCGCGTTCCTCGGCCGCCTCGGCCTCCTCGACGGCGTCCTTCGCTCGCTGCATGAACGCTTCGAGGCGGTCCGACCGCTCGACGCCGCCGAGGAGGATGAGCGAGGCGATGCGCCCGGAGTCGAGGGGGAAGTCGCCGCCGCGGACCTGGAGGCTGCCCGTCTCCTCCTCGACCCAGCGACGGGCGCGTTCGACGCCCTTCCGCGGTATCGTGTCCGGTTTCCCGGCGACGACGAGGAGCGCGGCGTCTGCCTCCGTCGCCTCGGGCAGACTCGTGCCGGTGAGCAGGGCGCGCCGCGTCGTGCTCATCACGGCGTTGATGTTGCCCTCGGCGTCCTCGGCGGACTCGGCGGCGGCGTATCCGAGTGCGGCGATGCCGCCCGACCGGAGCGTGTTGATGACCTCCGAGGAGTCCACGACGCTCTCGGCGACGCCCTCGACCGCTTCGCCGGAGGCGAACAGGAGGCCGATTCGCTGCGCGATGGCCTCGTTGATGGCGTCGAACCCCTGTTCGAGGCTCTCGCCGGAACTCCGGAAGGCGTCGTTGTCCACGAGGAGCAGCGAGTCCGCCTCGCGGGCGACGGTCTTCAGCGACCGACCCGCGTTCACCTGATACATCGCCCCCTCGTCGTCCCCGGGGAGGATGCCGAGGGCGTAGACGGGCACGTCGTAGATGCGCTTGAGTTCCTTCACGAGGACCGGCGCGCCGCCGCTCCCAGTGCCGCCGCCGAGTCCGGCGACGACGAAGATGGCCTCCGCCTCGGCGGTGACGCGGCCGTCGAGGGCGGACAGCACCTCTCGCTTGTCGGCCTGCATGACTTCCGCGCCGAGTTCGTTGTCGCCGCCGACCCCGTGGCCCTTCACGCGGTCCTGCCCGACGAGAATCGTCTCGAACGGGATGTCGCGGAGGTCGGCCTCGGCGGAGTTGACGGCGACTGCGTCGAGTATCGCGCCGAACCCCATTCGATCGTCGAACGCGACCAGTTCGCGGGTGAGTTTCCCGCCGGCCTGGCCGACGCCTATCAGGACGGTCTTCATATCCGACGAATCGGGAGTACCTACCTTCAACTTTCCCCACCGAGGCCTTTTATGGGATGACGGGGCCAGTCGCCCCATGCCCGACGACACGACCGACCTCGCGACGCTCGCCTCCCGCCTCGACGCCGTCGAACGCGCCCTGACCGACGAGAACGCCGCGGCGCGTTCGACCACCGGCGGCGACTCGGCTGCCGACCCGTCGACGGACGCTCCCGCGACCGTCGCGGAACTCGAACGCTCGGTCGCGGAACTCGAACGCTCGGTCGCCGACCTGTCCGCCGAACTCGACGCGGTTCGGGGACTGCTGGGCGGCGTCCGGGCGGTGAACGACTCCGTCGAACGCCGCGCGGACCTCGCACTCTCGCTCGTCGAACGCCTCGATCGGGACCGCGAGGCGGACGGGCTGGTCGCCGAACGCCTGCCGGACGAGGCGGCGGCGTCGGTGGACCCGGCGGACGCGTTCGGCGACGCCGCCGACGCGGACGAGTCCGACGTCGAGTCGCTCGCCGCCCGCCTGCGCGAGGCGCTGTGAAGTGATTCGCGCCGTCCTCGCGGCGGTTCTCACCACGGCGGTGCTCGCCGCGTCGCTGCCGGCGGTCGAGGACGCGCGGGCCGACCGGACGGCGACGGCGATAGACGCCTCGACCGAACGGCTCTCGGCCGCCGGGTCGGCACTCGCGTTCGAGTCCGACCCGACGCGGGACCCCGCCGTCGCGCCGACGCGCGCGGTGACGTTCTCGCTCCCGCCGCCGACGTGGACGACTGCGGGCGTCGGCTTCGTCGCCGTCGGCGGGCCGCCGGACGGCCCCGGCAACCGGTCGGTCGTGACGTACGCCGTCGGCGACGGCCGGCCGACGACCCGGCGACTGTCGGTGCCGCTTCCGCTCCGGACGCCCGACGGACCAGTCGTCCTCCGGGGGCGCGGCGACCGGTCGGTGACGGTGTCGCTCCGGCGAACGCCCGCCGGTCCCGCCCTCGTCGTCGGCCGCCCCACCGCCGACGGGGCCGCCGAGTCGGCGGGCCGCGCCGCCGCCTGAGATTTAAGTACGGAGACGCGGCCAGCGCCCCCATGTCACTCGACTTCACCGGCGTCGTCGCCGCCGCGAGTGCGGCGCTCTCGACCGTCACCGGTGCCGCTGGACCGGACGCCGACCGCCGCCGCGACGCCGCCCACGCCTCCTGCCGGTGTCGGCACGCGTTCGAGACGCCGACCGGGCGGTCGACCGACCGGACGGAACTCGTCGTGGACGCCGCCGACTGCCCCGGCGGCGGCGACCTGGCGCGCGCCCCGGCGTGTCGCGCCGCCGTCGTCGGCGCACTCGCCGACAGGGACGCCGACGTGGTCCGCGTGCGCGCGGACGGATTCGAACGGACGTACGACGACGACGCGGCGGGCGTCCTCCTCGCGGCGGGCCGGTTCGTCGAACGCGTCGCGTTCCACGACGAGTCGCTGGCGGACCGCGCCCGCCGCGACCCGGTGGCGGCGGTCCGCCGCGCGACGGGGCGTGCGGGACCGGTGGCTCGAATCGCCGCCGAGACGGGCCTCGCCGCGGGCGTCGAACGCGCCGACGACTACGAGACCCTCCTGCGGAGTTACGTCGGCCCGTCGGTGGCCCGGTCCCGCGTCGCCCGCCGCCCGCCGGCGGACGCCGTCCTCCTCGACCGCCGCGAACTCGACACCGGCGCGACGGTGCGACTCTACGACACCGGGGCAGGCCAGCTATACCACCTCACGCCCGTCGCCCACGAACTCGACGCGGCGGCGACGGCGACGCTCTCGGCGGCGCACGAGTGCCTCGCGCGCGGCGTCGTGCGGGGCGGCGAACGCGCCCCGGGCCGGGCGGTACGCCACGTCGCCGACGAGGACGACCCGGTCGAGGCGCTGTCGGCCGTCCTCGACCGCCACACCCGCGGCAACGGCGTCCTCGACGACCTGTTCGCCGACCCGCGGGTGACGGACGTGGTCGCGTCGGCGCCGGTCGAGTCGACCCCCGTTCGCGTCGCTCTCGACGGCGAACGCGTCCGCACGAACGTCCGTCTCACCCCGGACGGCGCCGCCGCCCTCGCCTCGCGGTTCCGACACGCCAGCGGTCGCGGGTTCTCCCGCGCCTCGCCCGCACTCGACGCCGCCGTCGACGCGCCGGACGGGTCCCGAGTCCGCGTCGCCGGCGTCACCGCCCCCGCCAGCGACGGCATCGGGTTCGCCTTCCGCGCCCACGGCGACGGCGCGTGGACGCTTCCGGGCCTCGTCGCCGCCGGGACGCTCCCGGCGGAGACGGCGGCGTTCCTCTCGCTCGCCGTCGAACGCGGCGCGACCGGACTCGTCGCCGGAACCCGCGGGGCCGGCAAGACCACGCTCCTCTCCGCCCTCCTGTGGGAACTCCCCGCGACGACGCGCCTCGTCACCGTCGAGGACACCCCCGAACTCCCCGCCGAAGCGCTCAGAGACGCCGGGCGCGACGTGCAGGCGCTCCACACGGACCTCGCGGACGACGGCTCGTTCTCGCCGACAGACGCGGTCCGCACCGCGCTCCGACTCGGCGACGGCGCTCTCGTCGTCGGCGAGGTGCGCGGCGAGGAGGCGAGCGCCCTGTACGAGGCGATGCGCGTCGGCGCGCACGGTCACGCCGTGCTGGGGACGATACACGGCGACTCGCCCGCGGCCGTCCAGGAACGCGTCGTCTCGGACCTCGGCGTCCCCGAGTCTTCGTTCGCGGCGACTGACCTCGTCGTCACCTGCGCCCGCGACGGCGGGGACAGGCGCGTCGAGACGGTCGCCGAAGTCCGACGGAGCGACGACGGCGTCCGCTTCGAGTCGCTGTACGAACGCGACGGTGACGACGTGTGCGAGACGGGCGTCGTCGCCCGCGGCGACAGTTCGCTGGTCGCCGCGCTCGCCCGGCACGACGAGTCCTACGCGGACGTGCTGGACGCGCTCGACCGCCGAACCGCGACGCTCGCCCACCTCGCGGAGACGGACCAGACGCGCCCGGACGACCGGTCGAACGTCGGCGGCGACGACGGAGGGCGTCGATGACGGACCTCGCTCGCGCGGCGGCGTCGCTCGCGCGCCTGTACCCGCGACCGGTCGAACCCGCGGACGACGTTCGCGCCGCGCTGTCGTACCTCGGGAGCGACGCCGACGCGGCGACGGTCGTTCGCGCCGGCTACGCGCTGTCACTCCCGCTGGCCGTCGCCGCGTTCGCCGTCGTCGTCCTCGTCGCCCCCGGTGCTTCGCTCGTCGCCGGTCTCGCCGGCTCCCTCGCCGTCGGCCTCGCGGCCGCGCACGCCGCGCATCGACTGCCGGTCGTCGCCGCCCGACTCCGCCGGACGCGCGCGCTGGGCGAGTCGGCGGCGCTGGTTGGTCGCGCGACCCTCCGGATGCGACTCGGGCCGACGCCGGAACGCGCCGCGTCGTTCGCCGCCCACACCGCGGACGGACCGCTGGCCGACAGCCTCGCGGCGCACGTCCGGCGCGCGCGCGGCACTCCGGACTCCGGGTTCGAGACGTTCGCCGCCGAGTGGCGCGACCGGTTTCCGGCGCTGGACCGCGCCGTCTCGCTCCTCCTCGCCAGCGCCGACGCGCGGGCCGAGGACCGCGAACGCGGCCTCGACCGCGCGCTCGACGCCGTTCTCGACGGCACGCGCGACGAACTCGCGACGTTCGCGGCGGACGTCCGCGGTCCGACGACGGGCGTCTACGCCTTCGGCGTCCTCCTCCCCCTCGCCCTGGTGGGCGTCCTGCCGGCGGCCCGCGCGGGCGGCGTGTCGGTTCCGACGGCCGCCTTCGTGGCCGTCTACGACCTGCTCCTCCCGGCCGGACTCGTCGCCGCGAGCGCGTGGATTCTGCTCCGCCGCCCCGTCGCCCTCGCCCCGCCGCGCGTCGACGCCGCGCACCCCGACGTACCGTCGTCGCTCCTCCCGGCCGGACTCGTCGCCGTCGTCGCCGCCGGCGTCGGCTGGGTCGTCGGCGCGACAGTCGCGCCGTGGGCCGACGCCCTCACCGCCGTCGGCGCGGGCGTCGGGTCGGGACTGGTCGCGCGGTACTACCCGATGGCGCGGGTCAGAGCGCGCGTGCGCGCCGTCGAGGACGGACTCGACGACGTGCTCTCGCTCGTCGGGCGGCGCGTCACGGCGGGCGACTCGGTGGAAGTCGCCGTCGAGTCCGCGGCGGACGCGGTGTCGACGCCGGCGGGCGACGTGTTCGCCGACGCCGCCGGCGTCCGCCGCCGCCTCCGCGTCGGCGTCCGCGAGGCGTTTCTCGGGCGTTACGGCGTCCTCTCGGACCTCCCCAGTCCGCGGGCGCGGAGCGCCGCCGCACTGCTCGCCGTCGCGGCGACGGAAGGGCGGCCCGCGGGGCGGGCCGTCGTCGCCACCGCCGACCACCTCCGCGAACTCCGACGGGTCGAGAGCGAGGCTCGTCGGGAACTCGCGTCGGTGACGGGCACGCTGTCGAACACCGCCGCCCTGTTCGCACCGCTGGTCGGCGGCGCGACGGTGGCGATGGCGGCGCGGATGGGCGCCGCAGAGACGGCGCTGGTCGAGGGCGGCGCGAGGACGCTCGGTCCGTCCCTCCTCGGCGTCGCCGTCGGAGCCTACGTCCTCGCTCTGGCCGTCGTCCTGACCGCGCTCTCGACGGGTCTCGACCGCGGACTCGACCGGACGCTCGTCGGCTACCGCGTCGGCCTCGCCCTCCTGTCGGCGACGGCGGCCTACCTCGCGGCGTTCCGCGGGGCGGCGCTGGTGTTCTGACTACCCCTGGCCGCGCCGGGGACTCGCACGAGTGTTTATATACCGAACCGCGGCCAGACGGCCCATGCTCGACCTCCCACTCGACTCGTGGTACGCGTGGCTGGGCCTCTCGCTGGCGGGCGTCGCTCTCGTCGGCGCGGCGTCCGGACTGCCGACGGTGCCGCCGCCGAACGCTGACTCGGCGGCCGCGACGGTGGACCGCGTGGCCGCCGCCGAGTACGCGGCGACGGCCGAACACCCGCTGGACGCGACGGCGGTCAGACTCGGCACGCGCCGCCTCGCACTCCGGAACGACGCCGGCACCGCGCACGCGACGCTCGCGTTCGGTCCGGTCACGCCCGTCCCGACGAACGACTCGGCGCTTCGGGACGTGGTTCACGGCGCGCACCCCTCGACCGCGTTCGACACGCCGGAGGCGTTCCGGCAGGCGATAATCGACGCCCGCGCCCGCGGCGGCGACGCGCCGTGGCGCGCGGTGGACCGCACGCTTCTCGTCCGCAGAACGACCTGGGAGGGGGTCGATGTCGTCCTCGTGGACGCGTGAGGCGCGCCGCAGGGCGCAGGCCTCGCCGATAGCCGCGCTGGCCGCCCTGTTCGCCGTCTGCGCGGGGCTGAGTCTCTACGCGACGGTGCTCGGCGGGTCCGTGCCCCTCGTTCAGGGGGGCGGCGTCGCCGACCCGACGCTGGACCGCGTCCACGACGCCGCGACGGACGGCGGCGTGGCCGCCCCAGACCGACTCGACCGGGCGGCGACTCGGGGACCGGACGGTCACCGTCTCAACGTCTCGCTGACCGTCGCGGACGAGGCGTGGACGGTCGGTCCGTCCGTCCCGGGAGGCGCGACCGACCGCGCGAGTCGCCTCGTGAGCGTCCGTCTCGCGCCGGGCCGGGTCGAACCCGGTCGCCTGTCGGTGGTGGTGTGGTCGTGAACGCCGCCGTCGACGCCGCCGTCTTCCTCCTCCTCCTCGGAGCGGCCGTCGTGGGCCTCACCGCCGCCGACGCGGGGCCGGGAGCGGCCGACGCCGACGCCGACGGCGACGCGGACGCCGTCGCGAACGTCCTCGCGACCAGTACCGCGACGGTGAACTACACGCTCTCGCCCGGCGCGCGACGCGCGGCCGAGAGCGGGGCCGACTTCGAGCGAACCGCCGGCCCGGAGTTCGAACGGACCACGCACGGGTCGCTCGCGGGCCTCCTCGCTCGCGCCGCCGTCGGAACCGCGGGGTTCGGCGACGACCCCGTGACGCACGCCCGCGACGACTTCCGGTCGGCCGTCCGGGACGCCGTGGCCGCCCGTCTCGAACCGGTCGGCCTCCGCGTCGACGCCGTCTGGCGCCCGTATCCCGATTCACCGGTCGAGGGACGCGTCGCGGTGGGTGAGGTCCCACCGGCGACGGCGACGACCGACACGGCGACGCTGTCGGTGCCGGCGGGGACGCGATCGCTGGCCGCGAACGAGACGCGCGACTTCTCGTCGCTGTCGAGCGCCGTCGCCCGCCGTACCGTCGAGACGCTCGCGCCCGCCGGACAGATGCGACTCGCCCTCCGCGGCGACGCGCCCGTCTCCACGCTCGTCGGGTATCGATACGACCGCCTCGCCGCGGAACTGAACACGTCCGTCGACTCGCGGACGGCCGACGCCGACACCGAGGCGGCGAACCGGCGTCTCGCGGCCGCCCTCGCGCCGCGCGTCGAGTCCGACCTGCGGGCGCGCTACGACTCCCCCGAGGACGCCGCGGCCGCCGTCGGCGTCGCGGAGGTTCGAATCGTCGTCCGGACGTGGGAGGCGGGTCGCTGATGCGTCTCGCTGACGACGAACGGGCGCGCGTGCCGTTCGCCCTCGTCGGCGTCCTCCTCCTCGTCGGCAGTTCGACGTTCGCCGCGTCGCTGGCATCGCCCGACGCGGGCGTCGTGGACCGCTCGACGGACGTGGCGATGGACCGCGCGGACGCCGAGACGACCGCAGCGCTCCGCGTCGCCGCCCGCGAGGCGGCCCGCGCCGCGGCGAGGGACCCCGTGACGACGCCCGCGAACAACTCGGTCGGGCGAGCGCTCGGACCGAACGAGACGTTCCGGAACTACCTGCGCCTCCGCGTCGCAGTCGCCGCCCGCGACGCCCTCTCGACGGTCGAACACCGGCGCGGCACGACGACGGCGCGGGCGTCGCTGCCGCCCCTGTCGAACGGCCCCGGCGCGGCGATTCGGAACGTCTCCGTCGCGGGCGAGGACGGCCGCCGCGCCCTCTCCGTGACGGTTCGCAACGTCTCGCTGGTCGCGAGCAGAGACGGGCGCGTCGTCGCCGACCGGACGGTGACGCGGCGCGTGACCGTCGCGGTGCCGGTGCTCGCACTCCACGCGCGCACGACCGACTACCAGAGACGGCTGAATCGGTCGCCCGTGTACGCGCCGGGACTGGCCCGCCGGACGACGGCCGGACTCCTCGCGGTCACGCAGGCGCGTGCGGTCGCCCAGTACGGCGGCGTCCCCGTCGAGAACGTCCTCGCGAACCGGCACGTCGAACTGTCGACCAACGCCGGCGTCCTCGCGGCCCAGCGCGCGTCGTTCGGCCGGGTGGACCCCGACGCCGAACGCGGCGTTCGCGCGGCCACGCTCCGCACCGGCGTCGCCGACGTCGGTGCCGTCGCCGGCGGCGGCCCGGCGACCGGCCGCGTCGTCTCGGCGATGCCGAGTCCGAACCCGCGCCCCTCGCCCCGGCAGTTACCGACGCAGACGCTCGCAGTCGGCGTGAACGAGACGGCGGACGACGCCTTCCTCGCGTTCCTCCGCGGGTCCGACGCGCCGACGCGGCCGGGACTGGACGCCGTCGTCGGCGACGGCTACGCACCGAACCTGACCGTCGTCGCGGCGGTGACCGAGGCGCGCGAGGGGCACCGACCGGCACCGGACGCGCCCGGTCCGTCGTGGTCGCTCGTCACCGAGGACGTGGCGACGACGGTCACCGTCGACGACGCCGAGGGGGCCGCGACGCCGCCGGCCGTCGGCGTCGGCGAACGAGCGTTCGAGACGACGGCCCGGCGGGTCCACAGCAGCCACACGGTCACGCGGACGTGGCGCGCGGCGAACCGGTCGCGGCGGACGACGACCGCCGAGTGGACCGACCGCCATCGCGTCCGCGTGGCCGTCGTCGGGTCGCTTCGGACGCTCCCCGGTCCACGTCGGCCGGTCGACCCCCTGTTCGACCGCGGCGGCGCGCTCTCGGGGCCGAACCTCGAGTCCGTCCCGCGTCGCGCCCGCGCGGAACTCGCCTCTCGGGGCGGCGCGGACGCCGTCGCCCGGCGGGCGGTGACGGGCGACGCGAACCGCGCGCCGGCACCGGTCGCCGCGCCCCGGCCGTCCGGCCTCCGCCCGTGGGTGTACGAGGACGTGGCGACACTCCGCGAGACGGTTCGGAACGTCTCCGTGGAGGTGGACGCGCGCGACACCGCCACCGGCCGGGCCAACGCGGCGGCCGAACTCGCCGCGACCCTGCGGGACCGCAGAGCGGAACTCGTGGGCGCGCCGGCGACGTACGACGGCGTCGCGGACCGGGTTCGCGTCGCCGCGCGGGCGGCGTACCTCGACGCGGTCCTCGCGAGACTCGACGAACGCGCCGCCGCGGCCGACGGTCGGAACGGCCGTCTCCGCGACGCCCTCGCGTCTCGCGGCGTGAACGCCACCCGGGTGAGCGCTCACCTGTCGAGTCGTATCGACGCCGGTGGTCGCGGTTCGGCCGCGCCGAACGACTCCGCCGCACCGAACGACTCCGCCGCGTTCGTCCCCGACGGCGACCCCGCCTATCTCTCGCTGTCGGGCGTGGACGGACGCGCGGTCGACGGCGTCGCCGACGGCGCGACGTACACCCCGCTTGCGACCCGCAACACGAACCTGTTCACGCTCCCGTACGGCGACCTCGCGAACGCCGTCGTCGGGAGCGCCCTCGGCCCCGGCGGCGACGTGTCGCTCAGAACCGCCGGCCGCGCCCTCGCCGCCGCGAACCGGACGCTCGCGGTCCGCGACGACGCGACGCTCCGCGCCAGACGCGACGGACTGCAAGACGACGTCGAACGCTCGTTCGGGTCCGTCAGTCGGACGGCCGCCGCGACGGTCGAACGCGAGACGGACCTGACGCGCGCGGAGAGCGAGAGGGTCGTCGCCGCCGGACTCGCCCGGTGGGACGGCGTCGGCCGCCGGGCCGTCGCCGCGGCGAACGGGTCGCTCGCGGCCGCCGTCGCCGCGGAGTCTGGGGTGCGCGGTGTGATGGCTCGCGACCGACTGGCGACGACGCTGCGGGTCGACCTGCGGGAGGCGACGACGGCGTCGCGGGTTCGCGTCTCCGAGGCGGCCGTGAACGACACCGTGACGCGGACCCGAACCGTCGCGAAGGAACTCGCTCGGGAGGCGGCCTCCCGCGCCGCGGACCGGGCCACCGGTCGCGTCCTGAACGGGACGCTCGGCGCCGTCCCGGCGGGCCTGCCGCTCTCGCCGACGCTGAGTCCGTGGGTCGCCACGACGAACCTCTGGGTGGTACAGGCGCGCGGCGCGTACGCGCGGTTCAGTGTCTCCGCCGGCGACGGGGCGGTGCCGACGACGTACGTCCGCGACGGCAGCGCGGTCCGTCTGGACGCGGACGGGGACGGTAGCCGAGAACTCGTCGGGTCGAACGACCGCGTCGGATTCCGGTTGCGGACCGTCGTCGTCGCGGCGGTCCCGCCCGGCGGGAACGGCGTCGGCGACGTGGACGGCGTCGCGTCCGAGACGTCTCCGGCGTGGACCGGCCCCGCGCCCGGGCCGCGGTGCGACACGTCGACGGGGCGGTGCCGGCGGGAGTGAGAAACCGTTTTGCCCGAGGCGCGGCGAGTGCAGGTATGCTCTACGACGCGGCCGACGACCCGGCGTCGCTATCGAGGACCGAGTTGCGAGAGGCGTACGAGCGACAGATTCGAGACGTGGTCGACGGCGTCGGCGTCGAGACGGCGGCGGCCGAGTCCGGCGTGGACGCGGACCTGGTCGCCGACGTCGCCGCGGGCGAAGTCCCCGAGATGCGCGTCGAGGAGGCGGCGGCCCTGTTGGCGCTGTCGGACGACTATCCGGACAGCGAGGCCATCGTCCTCGAACTCCGCGACCACCTCCTGCTGGGGATGACGACGGGCGTGCTGGACGTCGACACCATCGCCTCGAACGTCGAGTTGGGGCTCTCCGGACAGGAGATTCAACAGGCCTTGGAGGGCCGCAACCCGATGACGCTCGAACAGTTGGCGGCGATCCACCGCTTCATCGCCGAGCGAAACGACCGATAGATGGCGCACGCAGTCGTCCTCGGATGCGGGTACGTGGGCCTCGAACTCGGCCGCCAACTCGTCGACGAAGGCCACGACGTGACGGGCGTCCGTCGCTCGGACGACGGTCTCGCGGCCGTCGAGTCGGCCGGACTGACGGCCGCACGCGCCGACGTGACCGACCCGGACTCGCTGGCCGCCCTCCCGGACGCCGACTGGGTCGTGTTCGCCGCCAGTTCCGGGGGGCGCGGCGCTGACGCCGCCCGGCGCGTCTACGTCGAGGGGTTGCGGAACGCCGTCGACGAGTACGGCTCCCGAGCGTCGCCGCCGGACCGACTCGTCTACACCTCCTCGACCGGCGTCTACGGCGACCACGGCGGCGACTGGGTCGACGAGGAGACGCCGCTGGACCCGACGACGGAGAAGACGCGGGTGCTTGCGGAGGCCGAACGTGCGGCCGTCGAGGACGCGGGCGAGGCGGGTATCGACGGCACCGTCGCGCGCTTCGCGGGGTTGTACGGGCCGGACCGCTACCGACTCGACCGCTACCTCACGGGGCCGGTCACCGAGGGCTACCTGAACATGGTCCACCGCGACGACGCCGCCGGAGCCGTCCGGTTCCTCCTCGACGCCGACGCCGCCCGCGACGACGCGGTCCTCGTCGTGGACGACGAACCGGTCGAGAAGTGGGCGTTCGCGGACTGGCTGGCCGACGAGTGCGGCGTCGACCGCCCGCCCAAGCGGACGAAGGAGGACCGACTCGACGACCCGGACCTCTCGGAGGCGGCGCGACGGCGCATCCTGACGAGCAAGCGGTGCTCGAACGACCGACTCCGCGAACTCGGCTACGAGTTCGCCTACCCGACGTACCGCGAGGGCTACCGCGCGGCCGTCGACGCCTACCGCGAGTCGGCGACCGGGAGCGAGTAGGGCGCGTCGCGGCACATCCTGTCGCCGTTCGAGCGTCGAATCGAAGGAATCTTCATACGTATGGCTCTGGACCACAGCGTATGGATTCGAGCGCGACCGCCGGTGCGGCGGACGTCGCCGCGCAGGTGGTGGGCGGGGCCGAGTCCGTCTTCGGGACGCATCCGGAGTTAGTCGCCGCGCTCATCGTGGGGACGGTGGCGTTAGTCGGTGGGCTGTACGCCATCCTGCGGTTCAAGCGACCGATGGGGACGCGATTTCTGGAACGCCTCTCGGAGTTGGACGAGGTGGCGGTGTTGATGCACCCGAACCCGGACCCCGACTCGATGGCGGCCGCCATCGGCGTCGCCTGTCTCGCGGAGCAGGTCGGGACGACGGCGCACATCCAGTACTCCGGACAGATACGGCATCAGGAGAACCGCGCGTTCGAGACGGTGCTGGACCTCGAACTCGACGCCATCGACCACGTCACCGACCTCGCGGCCGAACACGTCGTCCTCGTGGACCACAACCGCCCGCGCGGGTTCGCGGGTGCCGACGGCGTCCTCCCGTTCGCCATCGTGGACCACCACCCCGGCGAGGGGACGGGCGAGCAGTTCACCGACGTGCGGACGAACTACGGCGCCAGTTCCAGCATCGTCGCCGAGTACTTCCGCGACGTCGGCGCGAAGCCGGTCCCGCCGGACCGCCACGCGAGCGAAGTCGGCTCCGAGTACACCGTCCCCTCGACGGTGGCGACGGGCCTGCTCTACGGCATCCTCACCGACACCAAACGGCTCACCGCGGGCTGTTCGGACGCCGACTTCTCCGCCGCGGGCTACCTCTACCCCGGCGTCAACGAGGACATCCTCGACCGAATCGCCAACCCCGAGGTGTCGAAGGAGGTGCTCGAACTCAAGGCCCGCGCCATCGCCGGGCGCGACGTCCGCGGGCCGTTCGCCGTCAGCGACATCGGGACGCTCTCGAACGTGGACGCCATCCCGCAGGCGGCCGACGAACTCATCCAGTTGGAGGGGGTCACGGCCGTCGTCGTCTGCGGCGAACGCGACGGCACCCTCTACCTCTCCGGTCGCTCTCGCGATGACCGCGTCCACATGGGCCGGACTCTCGAACACGCCCTCGGCAACGTCCCCGGCGCGTCGGCCGGCGGGCACGCGCGCATGGGCGGCGGGCAGATTCCGCAGCGAGACGGTCACATCCTCACCGACGGCGGCGACGCCCTCACCCGGACGACGCTGTGCGAACGCCTGTTCGACGCCATGTCCGGCGACGTGTAGGGCCGTCGCCCGAGTCGAGAGCGAGGGGCGTTCGCGCCGTCGAAGCCGGAGCGCGTTTACGCCGCCGACCCGTACCGCGCCGCATGGCGACGACATCCGGCACGTGGGGGTACCGCGACCAGTTCGGCGACGCGTTCGCGCGGACGTTCTTCCGCCGGTTCGGCCCCGGCGTCGTGTCGAGCATCGGCGTCGGGACGTACCTCGGCGACCCGACGGACGACGCCGACGCCCGCTACCGCGAGGCGCTGACGACGGCACTCGAATCAGGCCTGAACCTCGTCGACACGGCCATCAACTACCGCTGTCAGCGGAGCGAACGCGTCGTCGGCGACGCGGTGCGCGCGGCGGACGTCTCTCGCGAGGAAGTCGTCGTCGCCACGAAGGGCGGGTTCGTCCCGTTCGACGGCTCCCGCCCCGAGAACCCCGGCGCGTACGTCCGCGACGAGTTCGTCCGCACCGGCGTCGTCGAACGCGAGGACCTGGCTCGCGGGAGTCACGCCATCTCGCCCGCGTTCCTCGCTGAGTCGCTCGACCGGTCGCTGTCGAACCTCGGCCTCGACAGCGTGGACTGCTACTACGTCCACAACCCCGAGACGCAGTTGGCCGTCCGGTCGCGCGAGGCGGTGTACGACCAGTTGGAGGCGGCGTTCGAGACGCTCGAAGAACGGCGATTGGCGGGCGACGTCGGCGTCTACGGCGTCGCTACGTGGGAGGCGTTCCGCGTCCCGCGCGACCACGACCGCTACCTCTCGCTCCCCGAAGTCCACGCCCGCGCCGAACGCGCCGCCGAGTCGGCGGGCGCCGACGACTGCGGACTCGCGGCGATTCAGCTCCCGTTCAACGTCAGCATGGCCGACGCGTTCGGCGTCGAGGCGCACCGCCACCCGACCGAGGACAGAGACGTGAGCGCGCTCTGGTACGCACAAGAGGCCGGACTCGACGTGTTCGCCAGCGCGAGTCTCGCGCAGGGGGACCTCGCGGCGTCGATACCGGAGACGGTGGACGCGCAACTCTCGGGGGAGACGCCGGCCCAACGGGCCATCAACTTCGCGCGGAGCGCACCCGGCGTGACGGCCGCACTCGTCGGCACCGGGTCACCCGACCACGTCGCGGAGAACGTCGCCGCGGGGACGTTCGAACCGCTCGGCGCCCGCGCGTTCGACGCCGTCTTCGAGTAGCGCGTTACCGCAGTTCCTTCCACTCGCTGCCGCACTCGGGGCAGGTCCGCACGGAGAACACCTCGTCGGGGTCGTTCCGCTTCTTGAGCGACTCGCCGCACTCCGCGCAGGTCAGTCGGTCGTACGTGTCTTTCTCCAGTTCGCCGTCGCGCAACCCCTTCCGCGTGCTCTTCATCCTGCCTCGGCTTTCGCAAGGCGCGTGTAAAAACCCGCGGTACCGAGTCTCACACCTGATACGGGGGCCGTTCGGCGGCGAACGCCGGCAAGACCCGCCGCAACGGCGTTCCGGAACGCTTGAAGTGCCGGGGGCGGAATCGGAGAGCGTGTCACGAGGCCGGCTGTTCGGAACGCTGTGTTCGATGGTGTTGCTCGTCAACCTCGCGCGGGTGGTGTTCGCCCCGTTACTGGAGCAACTCATCACCGTCTTCGGCATCGGCGAGGGCACCGCCGGCCTCATCGCGACGCTCGTCTGGGTCGGGAGCGCGATTCCGCGCATCCCAACCGGGTGGGTGCTGACCCGCGTCCCCAGACACCGCGTCGTCCTCGGGACGGGCGTGATTCTGACCGTCGCGTCCGCGTTCACCGCCGCCGCGAACTCCGTCGCCATGGTCGCCGTCGGCGCCCTCCTGATGGGGCTCTCCTCCGGCGTCTACTTCGTCTCCGCCAACCCCCTCGTGAGCGAACTCTACCCCGAACGCGTCGGGCGCGCGATGGGCATCCACGGGATGGCCAGCCAACTGGCGGCCGTCGTCGCCGCGCCGTTCGTCACGCTCGTCCTCACGCTGTTCGTGGAGTGGCGCGTCGTCTTCGTCTGCATCGGCGTCGTCGCGTTCGTCGCCACCCTCGCACTCTACTGGACCGCGCGGCGGACCGACCTGCCGGAGGCGGGCAGCGAGGACCGGAACCTGCTCGCCGCGGCGGTGACCCAGTGGCGCGTCATCCTCCTCGGCGTCGTCATCCTCGGCTTCACCGGCTTCGTCTGGCAGGGGCTGTTCAACTTCTACGAACTCTACATGCAGACGAAGGAGGTGGGCGACGCGACGGCGAAGAACATGCTGACGCTCATCTTCGCCGCGGGCGTCCCCGCCTTCTTCGTCTCGGGGCGACTCGCCGACCGACTGCCGCGCGTCCCCTACCTGCTCTCTATCGTCGCCGCCTTCGTCGTCGGCGTCCTCGCGTTGACCGTCGCGGAGGGTCTCGTCGCCCTGCTGGTCCTCACGGCGTTCGTCGGCTACGTCATCCACAGCCTGTTTCCGGCGCTGGACACCTACCTGCTCGACACGCTGCCCGACGAGAACCGCGCGAGCGCCTACGCCGTCTACTCGGCGGGCATGATGGTCGTGCAGGCGTCCGGCTCCTCGGTCGTCGGCGCTCTCCGCGAGGGCGGCGCCGTCTACGAGGTGTTTCGAAGCGTCACCGCCGGGATTCCGCTGCTCGGCACGCTCCCGGCGGGCGGCCTCTCGTACGACGCCATCTTCACCGGCTTCGCCGTCGGCCTCGCCGTCGTCGTGACGACGCTGCTCGTCCTCCAGCGAGCGAACCGCCTCCCGCAGTAGCGGGCGGCCTCGTTCTCGCGGCGATGTCCTCGTTGCGGCCGCCGGAACCGACCCCGCACACGCGCTGGAACCCTCCCGTTTTTCTGCCGTCACTCCTCACGAACGACTGATGGAGTACGTTCAGGAGCGGGTGGCGACGCTGCACGACCTGACCGACCCGATTCCGGACGCGCCGACGGAACGGGCGGCGGTGGTCGTCCCGATGACCGAACGCGAGTACGCCGGCCTCGCCGCCGACCGCGTGCTCTCGGTCCTCGAACGCGTCTCGCCCGCCCGCGTCGTCGTCCCCCTCCGCGCGCCGCGAGAGCGCGTCGGCCCGTTCCGCGAGTGGCTCTCGGAGTACGACCTGCCGCTCGAGGTGTTGTGGTGCGACGGGCCGCGCGTCGCGGACCTGCTCGAACGCGTCGGCGCGGACGGTGACCGCGGGAAGGGGCGGGACGTGTGGCTGGCGCTGGGCCGCGCCGCCGAGGAGGAGTTCGTCGTCGTCCACGACGCGGACACGAAGACGTACGACCGCTCGTACGTCTCTCGCCTCCTGTTCCCGCTGGCCGAGGGCTACCGGTTCTCGAAGGGTTACTACGCCCGCGTCGAGGACGAACGCCTGTACGGACGCCTGTTCCGCCTGTTCTACGCGCCGCTCGTCCGCGCGTTGCTGGACGAGACGGACGCCCCCCTCCTGCGCTACCTCGCGTCGTTCCGGTACGCGCTGGCCGGCGAGTTCGCCATGACGAGCGACGTCGCGCGGTCGATTCGCGCGCCGCGGTCGTGGGGGCTGGAAGTCGGCGTCCTCGGCGACGCGTTCGACGCCGCCGGGTTCGAGGGCACGGCGCAGGTGGACCTCGGCGCGTACGAACACGACCACCGCGCCGTCTCGGGACCGACCGGGCTGTCGGACATGAGCCGGTCCGTCGGCGAGACGCTGTTCCGGACGCTCGCGGACCACGGCGTCGCGCCCGACTTCGACACGCTCCCCGACCGCTACCGGGAGGCGGCGCTCACCCTCGTCGAGCAGTACGCCGCGGACGCGGCGTTCAACGGCTTCGAGTTCGACCGGGCGGGCGAACGCGAACAGGTGGCGACGTACGCCGAGGCGGTGGCCGAACCCGCCGGCGAGGACGGGCGACTCCCGCCGTGGTCGGACGCGCCTCTGTCGCCCGACGACGTCGTCGCCGCCGCCGTCGCCGACGCCGAGGAGGTGTCGTCGCGATGAAGGAGTCGGTGTACGACGAGTTGGCGGGCATCGCGGACATGTTCGACGTGCTCACGCGCGCGGAACTGGAACGCGCCCTCGACGAACTCGCGTTCAAGAAGGGGAAGAACATGGACGACGAGGCGGTGGCGGCGGCCGTCGAGAGCGCGGTTCGGGACTACTACCTCGTCACGTACGACGACGCGGACGGCGAACGCGTCGTCGCCGGCCCCGTCGCGTTCCCGACGCTCCCCGAGAACGCCGAGGACCTGCCGCACATCCTCGACGTGGACGACCGGACGCCCGACGACGAGGCGGTGACCGAGGCGACGGCCGACCGCCTCCGGGCCGACGCCGAGGCGGCGATAGCGTCCGGCGACGACGAGCGAATCCGGCACCTCCTCGACGTGACGTACGACGTGGAACTGTGGGCGGCGCGCGACGTGGACGTGACCGAGGTTCGGTCGCGTCTCGACGCCGAACTGGACGACTGACCGACTCGCGGCGGTGCCGCGAGAGCTAAACATAAGCGTCTCCGACAGTTCGAACCAGTATGGACCTCTCGCGGGTGGCGTCGCGCGACGCCGAGACGGTGACCGACGCGGGCCGGCAAGCGGCGGTCGTCGCCCCGGTTCTCGTCCGCGACGGCGAGGACCACGTCCTCTTCACGAAGCGCGCGGACCACCTCGGCGAACACCCCGGACAGATGAGTTTCCCCGGCGGGTCCCGCGAACCGAGCGACGACGACCTGCGCGCGACGGCCCTCCGCGAAGCCTACGAGGAGATCGGCCTCGGAGCCGACGAAGTGGAGTTCTTCGGCCGCCTCGACGACATCGAGACGATCACGGACTACTCCGTGAGGCCGTTCGTCGCGCGGATTCCCGACCGCGAGTACGAACCCGACGAACGCGAAGTCGCCGAGATAGCCGTCCTCGCCGAGTCCGACCTCACGGACCCCGACAACTACGAGTCCGAACTGCGCGTCCGCCCGCAGTACGGCGAACTCCGCATCCACTTCTTCCACGTGGACGGCTACACCGTCTGGGGGGCGACCGGCCGGATGCTCGTCCAACTGCTGGAACTCACGACCGACTGGCGGATGCCGGCGGAACCCGACCGGGTGGTCGACCCCGACGCCGAACTCCCCCTGTGAGCCGATACCGAACTTCCCCTCTGACCCGACGCCGAACTTCCCCTCTGACCCGACGCCGAACTTCCCCCCGTTGGTCCGACGGGCGTCGCAAATTGTAGTCACGAACGACGCGTTTATGCTGACCGCTCGGTAACAGGAGTCCATATGGTCGCACAGACGATTGATCGCGTTCCGCGACGACGGTAGTTCTCCTCCCGTGAGTGGTGATACACGATGTTGACCGGTGAGCGTAGCGTCTCGCAGACGGGTCTCGACGCGGTGGCCCTGAAGCCGAAAGAGTGCGACGTGCGGGCGGCCCTCGACACGCCGTTCGACACCGTCGCCGTCGACTACGAGGGTCGCGAACACCTCCCCGATGCGGACGTCCTCCGCGAACTCGCCGCCGACCGGGAGGTCCGCCTCACGACGCCCGTCCGCGCCGACGGCTTCGACCCGACCGGCGACGACGAACTGTGGGACTGGATTCCCGATGGGGTCCGCCGCGTCCTCGTGGCGGGCCACGGCGCCTACCTCACCGAGGCGGAGGCGAAGCGAGCCGTCTCCCCGCGCCTCGCGGCCGGCGTCGAACGCGCGCCGGACGCGTGGGTCGGCACCGAGGGCATCGAACGCGTCGCCCTCGCCGTCGGCGGGACGCAGTACGAACTGCTCTCGCGGCGGACCGTCTCGAACCTCCGCGCCCTCCGGGCCACGGGCTACGACGGCGAGATAGCCGTCTACGCGCCGACCGTCCTCACCGACGACGAGGACGCCATCCTCGACGCCGTCGGCGCGTACGCCGCGCGGCGGCGACCCGTCGCCAACGCGTTGCCCGAGGGGGCGGCGACGGACTCGAACGCCGCGGGCCGCGCCCGCGAGGTGATGACCACCGCCGTCCGCGACTACGCCCTCGTCGGTGACGTCGACACCGTGAGCGAACGGGTCGCGGCGTTGAAGGACGCGGGCGCGGACCTGGTCGTCGGCTACCCCGCCCGCGGCCCGGCGGAGTTCGCTGAGTAGCGGCGTCGAGCGTCGAGAACGGCACTCCGCGCCGTCACCACGAACAGCCGAGCGTCGTCGACCGCAGTTCCGACGCCACGCCGTCGGGGCGAACGACGGCCGCGGTGGTCGAGTCGTTGCAGTCGAACGCCGACCGGTCGACGTCGACGGTGCCGCCGACGCCGTCCGCCGCGAGGCTGAACCGGTAGCGGCCGGGGTCGTCGAGTCGGTAGGCGACGCGGCGTCCCGCGTCGAGTTCGAACGTCCGCGAGGTGACACTCCGCCACGACCCGAACCGGCGTCGGGATAGCGCGACCGATATCTCGCGGGTCGCGTCGAACCCGTTGGCGACGAACACGGCGTGCGGACCGTCTCGCAGACCGTCGTCTATCGGCGTCCGACGGCCGACGGCGAACGCCGCCGTCTTCGGACCGTCCGCCTCGCCGGAGACGAAGTGGCCGTCGGAGACGGCGGCGGGGGCGAGTCGCTCCACGGGCGTCGGAGCGAGTTCGGCGACGGCGACGCCGCCGACACCGACGCCGAAGGCCCCCGCCAGAGCGACCAGTACTCGCCGCCTCGTCGGTCCTGTCACGCTCGTGCGTTTCGGCACGCGAACAAGTATTTTCCGCAGAATGTAGCGCTCCGCTACCGGTTCTCACGTCGGCGCGCCGTCGCGGACCGACCGCCTCGGCTCGTGTCCATATAAGTGCCGTCCCGACGACCCACGGATATGTCACGGGACGACTCGACACACCTCCACGAACACACGACGACCACCGCGGCGGACAGACTCGACGCCGCCGCCGTCGCCCTCCTGCCGACGGGCGCGATAGAGCAGCACGGGCCCGCCCTCCCGTTGGGCACGGACTACCTCGCCGCCCGCGCCGTCGCCGACGCGGTGGACCGGTCGGACGTGGTCGTCCTGCCGCCGGTTCCGGTCGGCGTGAGCGCGCACCACCGGCAGTTCCACGGCACCCTCGCCGTCTCGCCGGAGACGTTCGCCGACTACGTCGCGGAGACGGTGGAGAGTCTCGCCGGCCACGGGGTCCGAAAGGCCGTCGTCGTCAACGGGCACGGCGGGAACGACGACGCCCTGCACCGCGCCGCCCGCCGCCTGCGACGCGCGGAGACGGCGTTCGCCGTCCCGTGGAACTGGTGGTCGAACCTCGCGGACCTGACCGAGGACCTGTTCGGCACCGACGGCATCGGCCACGCCGACGAGGTGGAGACGAGCATGGTGTACGCCGTCGCCGAGGAGTTGGTCCGCGGGGGCGCCCTCGCGGACGCCGAGGACCGCGGGGCCGACTCGTGGGGCGTCGACGTGGCGGGGGCGTCGCTCCCGTACGACACCGCCGACTTCACCGACAGCGGTGCCGTCGGCCGACCAACCCGCGCGTCCGTCGAGGCGGGCGAGCGACTGTTCGAGGCGGCGACCGACGAGTTGGAGACGCTGGTCGAGTGGCTCGCCGACCGGCCGTTCGAGTCGCTCCTGCCCCCCGAACACCGATGACGGGCCGCGAACGCGACACGGCGTCCGGCGACGGCGGCGTCGACGACGAACTCGCCCGACCGTTCGACGTGCCCGACGGGTCGGGCAGACGAGTCGCCGTCGTCGGCGCGGGCGCGGTGGGTCTGACGGCGGCGGCGGACCTCGCGACGGCGGGCGCGTCGGTGACGGTGTACGAACGCGGCGACGTGGGCGCGGGGTCGTCGGGCCGCGCGGCGGGCGTCCTCTACGACGCGTACGCCGAGGACGTGGACGCGCGGATGGGCGCCCGCGCCCTCGCCCGGTTCCGCGCGTTCGACGGCGAACGCGGCTTCTCCGTCACGCCCTGCCCGTACGTCTTCCTCGCGCACGAGTCGGACGAGCGAACCGGCGACGCCATCGCCGAGACGGCCGGGCGGATGCGCGTCCACGGCCGCGACGTGACGACGACGGACGGCGACGGCCTCCGCGACCGGTTCGGCGACGCCCTCCGCACCGCCGACGTGGGAACCGCCGCCGTCGCCGCCGGCGCGATGTGGACCGACCCGGCGTCGTACGTCGCCGCGACGGCCGCCCGCGCCCGGGAGGCGGGCGTCGAGATTCGCACCGATACCGAAGTCGGCGTCCGCACCGACCCGCCGGGCGTCGTCCGCGACGGCGCGGTCACCGAACGCTACGACGCCGTCCTCGTCGCGGCGGGCGCGCACACGGGACGGATGCTCGCCGACGCGGGCGTCTCCCTCGCCACGAAACCCTACCGCGTGCAGGCACTCGTCAGCAGACGCCGGTACGACGGGCCCATCTGCTACGACGCCACCGAGGGGGCGTACTTCCGGCCGCACCCCGAGGGCCTCCTCGCGGGCGACGGGACGGAGACGGTGGCGGCCGACCCCGACGCGTGGGACCGCGCGGGCGACGACTGGTTCGTGGCGGACGCGACGGCCGTCCTCGAAGCGCGGGCGGGGCACGACGCCGACGTGGCGCGGGCGTGGGCCGGTCTCTGCACCGCGACGCCCGACCGAAAGCCGTTGCTCGGCGCCGTCGCCGACGGCGTCTACGTGGCGACCGGGTGGCACGGCCACGGCTTCATGTGGTCGCCGGCGTCCGGAGAGGCGGTCGCGGCGGCGATGCTCGGCGGCGACGCGTTGCCGGACGCGTTCGACCCGCGCAGGTTCGACGGGTCAGAAGAGTTCGAGGTGGTGGAGGGGATGGCCGTCGAGTGAGCGGCGTTACCGGTCCAGTCCGGCGTCGTTTCCGTCGTCGTCCTCGCCGTCGGCGGCGTCGTGTTCGCCGTCCGTCTCGGCCGTCCCGTGTTCGTCGTGTCCGTCGTGTTCGCCCTCGCTGCCGGCGGCGTCCTCGTCCGCGTCGGTCGAGTCGGTCGACTCGACCCCCGAGTCCGTCGCGTCGATGTCCGTCGCGGAACCCGTCGCCTCGACCCCCACGTCGGTCGTCTCGTCCTCGTCGGTGACTTCGACGTTTCGCGCCTGTTCGTCCTTCGGTATCTCGACGCGGAGCGTCCCGTTGGCGCCCAGCGTCGCCGTCGCGCCGCGGGCGTCGACGGCGGCGTCGTCGGGGAGTTCCGCGCTTCCGTCGAGCGACAGGCCGCGACCCGGGAAGCGCATCTCGAACCCCTCGTGGAAGTCGCGGAAGCGGTCGATTCGGACCTGCACCTCGCCGTCGAGGAAGCGAACCTGCACGTCGCTTCGCTGGACCCCGGGCGCGTCGAAGACGACGAGGTAGGCGTCGTCGCTCTCCAACAGGTCGTACGGCAGGGGCTTTCGCTCCTGCACGCGGCTGACACCGCGGCCGATGCGTTCGAGGACGCTCCGTGCGGCGGATTCGCCGAACTCTTTGAGTCCGCTCATGATTACAGTTCGATGGCTTCGAGGCAGTCGGTCCCTCGGCAGTACGGACAGGCGAAGTCCTCGACGCTCACGTCGTCCGGCATGTCGTACGTGTAGTGCATCTCGAACATGTCCAACTCGCAGTCCGAATCCGTACACTTCACTTCGAGGGTCGCAGGCATGGCCGTACGTTGTTCTCCCACGATGATAAACACGCGGGCTTCGGCTCACCTCGCCGCGGTAGTTCGGTCTTCGCGGCGTTCAGTCGTCGCCGAACGCGGGGTCGGCGGCCGAGACGGGACGCGGCGGGTCGGGGTCGGCGGGCGCCTCGCGCAGGGGCCTTCGGTACCACTCGATGTCGTGCCACGCGCCGAGTTTGAACCCCGCGGCCGGGAAGCGGCCGAGGTGGTCGAAGCCCACCGCCTCGTGGAACGCCGCGCTCTCGGGGTTCGGCGCCGCGAGGGCGGCGTAGGCGGCGACGTAGCCCTGTTCGCGGAGCGTCTCGAACAGGCGGCCGTACAGCGCGCTCCCGACGCCGCCTCGCTGGACGGCCGGGTCCACGTAGACGGACGTCTCGACGGCCCACTGGTAGGCGTCGCGTTCGCGGAGCGACCCGCCGTAGGCGTAGCCGACGACGCGCCGGTCGGCGGCGTCCGTCTCCAGCGTCGCGACGTACCACGGGTAGGCGTCGGCCGACAGTTTGCGGCGTATCTTCTCCCGCATCGCGTCGACTGACGGCACCTCGGTGGCGAACGTGACGGGCGTCTCGCGAACGAACGGGGCGTAGATGTCCCGTATCGCGCTCGCGTCCGCCGGCTCGGCAGGACGGACGGTCACCGTCGGCTCCTCGTCGCTCATACGTCTCTGAGGGACGTGGCCCGGGATACGTCCCCCGATGACGGCAGGACTGACGGCCCGCCGGTGACGACGGGACTGACGCGGGGTCGGCGACGACCGGGCGGAGGAACCGTGAGCGCTTTCTCCGTCCCGTCCTCCCACTCCGGCGTGACCGCGTTCCACCCGCCGACCACCGTCTACGGCGTCGACTTCAGCGGCGCGCGCCGCGCCGGCGACTCGACGTACCTCGCCGAAGCGACGGCCGACGGCGACGTCCTCCGGGTCGAATCTGTCGCCGCGGCACCGTCGCGACTGGGGACGGACGCCGCCCGCGAGTCGGTCCTGCCCGCCCTCCGGTCGTTCGTCGCCGAGGCAGGGCCCCGGGCCGCGTTCGGTCTGGACTTCTCCTTCGGTCTCCCGGCGTTCCTGCTCGACGCGGCCCACGTGGCCGACTGGGACGCGTTCGTCCGCTGGTTCCCGGACGGCTTCGCGGACCCGAGCGCGTTCGCCGACTGGGCTGGGTCGGTGGCCGCCGACCGAGACGGCGACCGGACGTACTACCGCCGCGAGACGGACCGTCGGGTCGGCGCCACCTCGCCGTACCACTTCTTCGTGAAGGCCCAGACGTTCTACGGGGTCCGCGACGTGTTGAAACCCCTCGTGACGGACGGGTCGGTCCGCGTCCTGCCGATGCACGCCCCGGACCCAGCGACGCCGTGGGTGCTCGAAGCCTACCCCGCGGCGACGCTCGAACGCCTCGGCGGGCACCGCGAACGCTACAAGACGGCCGACGCGGCGGGCCGACGGCGGCGCGCGGCGAATCTGGACGCCCTCGAATCGGCGGGGGCGACGGCCCCGGGCACGGTGACCGTCGCCCCCGACGTTCGGACCGCGGCCGTCGACGACGCCGACGGTGACGCCCTCGACGCCGTCGTCGCCGCGGTGGCGGCGTGGCACCACACCCGCGACGCGGGGCGACTCAGTCCCGACGGGACGGCGTGGCGGCGCGAGGGGCACATCTTCGCCGGACCGTCCCGAACCGAGTGACCGCCTCCGCGACGGGCGCTTCGGTTCCGGGACTGTCGTGGCCGTGACCGGCGTGGAGTGCACGCCTCTCTCGGCGACGCCGCCGGTCAGTCGGTGTCGTCCTCGCCGTCCGGTGACTCCGCTTCGACGGCCTCCGCGCTGGGGCGGTCGACGGTCACGCGGACCTTCTGGATGCGGGTGTTCTCCACCTGCTCGGCCCGCAGCGTCACGTTCTCGTAGTCGAACGCCTCGTTCTGTTCGACGAGGCGGCCCGCGCGGTTGAACAGGAAGCCCGCGATGGTCTCGAACTCCTCTCCCTCCGGCAGGACGATGTCGAGGGCCTCGTTGACCGCGTCGACGTTGACCGACCCGTCCACGACGGCGGTGTCGTCGTCGACGAACTCGATGGGATGCTCCTCGTCGCCCACCAGTATCTCGCCGACGATCTCCTCGAGCACGTCTTCGAGCGTGATGAGGCCCTCGGTGGCGCCGAACTCGTCGATGACGATGACCATGTGCAGGCGGTTCTCGCGCATCTCCGAGAGGAGTTCGTCGACGTTCTTCGACTCGGGGACGTGGAGCGTCGGACTGACCACGTCCGCCACCTCGAGGTCGTCGAAGGAGCCGTAGTCGGACTCCTGCAGGTCGCGGATGTCGAAGACGCCGACCACGTTGTCGAGCGACCCGTCGTAGGCCGGCAGACGGGCGTGCCCGGACTGGATACACTCCCTGATGGCAGCGTCGACGGTCAGGTCCGTGGGGATGGCCGCCATGTCGAGGCGAGGGGTCATCACCTCCTTGGCGGAGGCGTCGGTGAACCGCAGGGTGCGCTGGAGCATCTGGCGTTCCTCCTCGTTGAGGATGCCCTCGCGTTCGCCCGTCTTTATCATGTTCCGAATCTCCTCGCGGCTGACGTACGACGACTCGATGGACGCCCCGCCGCCGGTGAGCCTGTTTATGAACGTCGTCAGGTAGTAGAACAGGGTGATGAGCGGCCACAGCACCTTCTCGACGACGCGCAGTCCCCGGGCGACGCGCCGTGCGTGCAGTTCGGTGTTCTCGACGGCGTAGGATTTCGGGGCGCTCTCGCCGAATATCAGGACCATCGAGGTGATGCCGAACGACGAGACGAGGACCGCGGTCCCCGGGTCGAAGTAGAAGCCGACGAGGGTCGTCGAGATGGAGGACATCGTGATGTTGACCATGTTGTTGCCGACGAGAATCGTCACGAGCAACCGGTGGGGGTCCTCTTTGAGGGTCTTGACCGCCTGCGCACCGCGTTCACCCCGCTCGACCATCGCGTCTATCTGGTGCGTCGGCAGCGAGAACAGCGCTATCTCCGACGAGGAGAAGAACCCCGACCCCATGAGGAGCAGCAGAATCAGGAGGATACCGATCGCGGTTATCTCCCCTTGCCCCAGTTCGACGCCGAGGATCGGCACGGTGAACTGTGTGATACCGGCCTCGTATGCGGCTGTGAGTACAGGCGACCCCATACCACCGCCTAGTCTTGAACGAAGAATTAATCCTTTGTAACGGACCAGAGCCGAAACGTCTTCCATTCGAGCGGCCCGTATGGGTCGAGGCTCGCCCCCGGAGTCGCCCGCTCCGAGGTAGTCACCGTTTTACCCGTCCGCCTACTTCTGTCGTCCATGACCGACCCGGCCGACCTGTCCGTGACGCTCGTGGACGGGTACGTCGACGAACCGGCGCACTTCGGCGTGCCGCCGTACATCTCGACGTACCCCCGCTTTACGGCCGGTGCCCTCGTCGACGCCGGCGTCCCCGAGGAGAACGTCACCTACCACACCATCGACGAACTCCGCGACGACAGACAGAAGTGGGCCGACGTGGCCGACGCGGACCTGCTGCTCTACATCGGCGGGATGACCGTCCCCGGGAAGTACGTCGGCGGCACGCCGGCCGAACCGGACGAGGTGCGCGAACTCGCCTGGACCGCCGACGGCGTCAGCGTCATGGGCGGCCCAATCCGCTTCGGCGTCGGCGAGGAGAACGCCGGCGCACAGGAGATGACGCGACAGAACCTCGACTACGACTACCTCGCGATGGCCGACGTGGAGGCGGCGGCGTACGACCTCGTCGACAGCGGTCTGGAGGGGTTCGACAACCGCTACCGCGACAACGAGGAACTGGACCGCTGGGCCGCCAAGGGGGCGTTCGTCGTCGAACAGCACCCGAACCACCCTGACTACCTCATCTGCGAGATGGAGACGTCTCGGGGCTGTGCGTACCGGTGTTCGTTCTGCACGGAACCGATGTACGGCAACCCCGCGTTCCGGTCGGCCGAGTCGGTCGTCAAGGAGGTGGAGAACCTCTCGAACAGGGGGGCCAAGCACTTCCGCCTCGGCCGGCAGGCCGACATCCTCGCGTTCGGCGGCGACGGCGAGGCGCCGAACCCCGACGCCCTCCGCCGACTGTACCGGGGGATTCGCGAGGTGGCTCCCGACCTGGAGACGCTCCACCTCGACAACATGAACCCCATCACGGTGGTGGAGTGGCCCGAGAAGTCCCGCGAGTGCATCCGCATCATCGCCGAGCACAACACGCCGGGCGACACCGCGGCGTTCGGCCTGGAGTCGGCCGACCCGGTGGTGCAGGAGCAGAACACGCTCAACGTCACCGCCGACGAGTGCTTCGAGGCGGTGAAAATCGTGAACGAGGAGGCCGGGTGGCGGCCGGGCGAGGACCCCGCGGACGCGCCGACGCACGGCGCGGACGCCTCGAACCGCCTGCCGAAACTCCTCCCGGGCATCAACCTCCTGCACGGACTGAAGGGCGAACGCGAGGAGACGTTCGCGCACAACAAGCGCTTCCTGCACCGCGTCTACGACGCCGGTCTGATGGTTCGCCGCATCAACATCCGGCAGGTGATGGCGTTCGAGGGCACCGAGATGGCGGAGGAGGGCGCGAACATCGCCGAGAACCACAAGCAACTGTTCCAGGAGTACAAGCGGGAGGTCCGCGAGGAGATAGACCGACCGATGCTGAAGCGCGTCGCCCCCCTCGGAACCGTCCTCCCGAACGTCCACCTGGAGTACCATCAGGACGGGCGCACGTTCGGCCGGCAGTTGGGGACGTACCCCCTCCTCGTCGGCATCCCGGGCGAACGCGAACTCGGGCGGACCATCGACGTGGCCGTCGTGGACCACGGCTACCGCTCGGTCACCGGCGTCCCGCATCCGCTGGATCCCAACGAGGCAAGCATGGACGAACTGACGGCCATCCCGGGCATCGGCAAGCGCACCGCGGGCGACATCGTCGTCAACCGGCCGTACGCCTCCGCGGACGAGGTGACGGCCGCCGACGTGGACCTCTCGAAACTCACCGGGAGCTATCCGGTGGAACCGCGGGCGGACTGAACGCGCCCGCTCGCTCCCCCGGCCGAACCGGCGTCCGCGCTACCGACGTGACGACTCGACTTCTCCGGACGCCCGCGTCCGACCGCGACTCGACCGCGTTCCGCGCGTCGCGCCCTCGCTCGGACGCTCGGTCTCGACGAGGGCGTCCAGCCGTCGCTCGAACTCCTCGTCGCCGATCTCGCCGGCGGCGTACCGCCGCTTGAGCGTCTCCACCGAGTCGGCGTCGCGGGAGGGCGTCGCGCGGGCCGATTCGGAGTCGGGCGCGAGCAGTGCGGCCACCGCTACCGCGGGGAGCGTCAGCGCGAGGAGCCCAAACACCGCGATGAGAAGATTGTACACGATGCCGGACTTCACGCCGGAGACGATGGCGAGTGCGGCGTAGGCCGCCAGCGGTGCCGTGACCGCCGCGACGACGGCGACCCGACGCCGCCACGTCCGACTGTCGGGCGTGTATCTGGCGAGCGTTCCGCCGGTGCCGGCGGAGAGTGGAGGGCTCATACCGGAAGCTGTCGTCCGAAAGACAATAAAACCGTGTTCGGTACCGACGCACGCGGCGCGTCGTCCGTCGTCGCGGCGACCGAGGGGTCGGCGTGCGTCGAACGCAGAGAAGCACCGGGCGGTGAGAAGCCTCTGTACCGCGCCGAGTGAGCGAGCGCGAACGAGGCGCGGGAGCTCTTTGGTCCAGCTTTTTGCGACGAGCGGTCGCGCTCCGCGCGACCCGAGTCAGCAAAAAGGTGGGTTTAGAAGTCCTCTTCGATGACTTCGCCGACGGCGAAGTTGGACTTGACCTCGGTGACCTCTATCTTCACGCGGTCGCCCACCTCCGCGCCGGGGACGATGATGACGTACCCGCGTTCGACGCGTGCGATGCCGTCGCCCTGCTTGCCGATGTCCTCTATCTCGACGTAGCGGAGTTCGCCCACCTCGACCGGCGGTTGCGGTTCGGACGAGGGCGTCGACGTGCTACTCGACTCGGACGATTCGGCCTCCTCGATTGCCTCGCGAGAGATGAGAGCGACGCGATACGTTTCGCCGGGTTCGACGGTCCCGGATTCGACTTCGCGCTTCGGAATCTCGACCACGTACCGGTCGTCCTCCGCGCGCACGTCGGTGTTGAACAGACACAGGAGTTTATCTGAGATTTCCACCGTGTAGACCTCCACGCGAAGGTCACGCGGAACTGTTAAATGTGTACCGCCGCGGTCGGGTGTTCCAGCGCCCTCAGTCGTCCACGCTCGTCCCGTCCGGGCGCTTGGCGCCCTCGGAGTCGTGGACGACCACCTCTCCCGGGCCCGGCCGGGCGGGTTCGTACGTGTCGCGGACGCCGACGGCCTCCGTCAGTTCCCGGACCGCCCGTTCCTTCAGCGCCGCCGCGAGTTCCTCGGCGTCGGCCCGGGAGATGTCGCGGCCGAGGCCCTCACACTCGTGCGCGCGGACCGTCTCGGCCGCGTCGCCGGCCTCGTCGGCGTCCCCTCGCGCCGGCAGGGTCACGCTGTCCACGGCCTCGCCCATCGGTTGGCTCGTGCCGTCGAGGGCGACGCTGAAGGGATACGTCTCGCAGATGAGGGGGCGGTCCGCGTGGACGGAGCAGGCGCCGGTCGTCTCGCCGTCCGTCTCCGTCTCCTCGTAGAAGACGCAGTCGCCGCAGGCGTCCGTCTGAAGCGCCCACTCGAACGTCTCGCCCTCCGGGCCGTCGTCGCCGTCGGTGAGGCCGTACGGCATCGGACGGGCGACGTCGCGCCACTCCGTCGACGCGTCGGCGGGGGCGTCCTCGTCCCTCCCCGCGCCGTCCGTCTCGTCGCCGGCGTCACCCGTCTCGTCGCCGGCGTGGTCCGCCGTCGCGGCCTGTAGCTCCCGCACCTCGTCGGGGAACACGGTCGCCGTGTGCGGTTCCCGGTCCGCTTCGGGGCCGTGGCCCGTACAGCAGGCGCCGCAGCGAGTGCACTCGAAGCCGATGGACTCGATGGCGTCCGCGAGGTCGGAGACGGAGAGGTCGCGGGCGCGTTCGAGTTCCTCCTCCAGCGTCGGGCTCTGGCTCACGTCCGCGCTTGGCCGCGCGGCGGCAAAAGCGCTCGCTTAGTGAGGGGTGACGCGGCCCGTCGCCGCGTCGTGGCGGACGCGCCCCTCGGTGGCGAGTTTCTCCACGTGAGCGAGGACCGTCGCGCGGGCGAGGTCCCGGACGCCGGTGAGGTCCTTCTCGTAGGCGGCGTCGAGTATCGACTCAACGTCGCGGGCGCCGTCGGTCACGGCGGCGAGCACGCGCCGTTCGCGGTCGATGCGGTGTCGAATCAGGCGCTCGCACGTCGCGCGCGGGTCGTCGATGGCGGGGCCGTGTCCGGGGTGCATGGCGTCGGGATTCCGGGCGTGGATGCGACGCAGGGAGACGAGATACGCGCGGACGCTCCCCTCGGGCGCGCCGACGACGACGCTCCCCTCGGCGACGGCGAGGTCACCGCAGAGGACGCCGAAGTCGCCCTCGAACGCGACGTGGTCGGCCGCGTGGCCGGGCGTGTCGAGGACGGTCACGCCGCCGACCGCCGTCCCGCGGGCCGCCGAACGCGACTCGGCGGCGCCGTCACCGACGGGTATCACGTCGCCCTCGGCGAACGTCCGGTCGGGTTCGACGCCCGTCTCCGCGGCGAACCGCGCCTCGCGGCCGCGGCGACACCACACCGTCGCGCCAGTCTCCGCGGCGTAGGCCGCGACGGCCCCGGTGTGGTCGGGGTGCGTGTGCGTGACGGCGACGTGTTCGACGTTCGCTTCGGCGACCAGTTCGTCCAGTTCGTCGGTCCGACTCGCCGGGTCGACGAGGAGTGCGCCCTCGGTGCCGACGAGGTAGGCGTTCGTCGCGCCCGTGGGCGCACGGGTCACGACGGGGACGGAGACGCGTCTGAGCGGAGTCACGACTCCGGATTGGCGTGGGTTCGAGAAAACGGTACTGCCGTGGACGACAGCGAGCGGCTTGGTCAGAGCCCGCCGTGTGCCACGCGGTCTACGTGTTGAGGAAGTAGACCTGCTTGCGCGCGTCCTTGAAACTGTAGCGCGAACTGACGAGTTCGGACTCTTCGAGTCGATTGAGCGCGTAGCGAACGGTGCGGTCGGGGAGCAGTGACTCCTCGGCGAGTTCCCCCTGCGAGAGCGGTGCGTCGCCCTCCAGCACTTTGGCGACGAGTTTCGCGCTCGGAGGCAGTTCGCGGAGTCGCTCGCGGTATTCGCCCTCCGAAAGGGGGTCCTCACGGTTCATCTCTGCGGTACTGGTGCTCATACCACAGGAGATTACGTCGGTCTTGGTAAAGGTTGGCTACAAGTGTGTCAAAACAATCCAGACACATTAAACACAAACAAGGCCATATAATGTCGACCGACGAACCCCTTTTGTCGCCGCCCCGCGAGACGCGAGACGTGATTCCGGAATCCCACCACGACATCTTCGAGAAGGAGTCGTTCGCCCACTTCGCCACGGTCATGCCCGACGGGACGCCGCACGTCACGCCGGTGTGGGTGGACCACGAGAACGGTAAGTACGCCCTCCTCAACAGCGCACGCGGCCGACAGAAGGTTCGGAACGTCGAACGGAACCCCCGAGTCGGCGTCTCCGTGACGGACCCCGACGACCCGTACCGGTACGTCTCCGTCCGCGGCGAGGCGGAGTTGATAGACGAGGGAGCCGTCGCCCACATCGACAAACTCGCCCAGAAGTACATGGACGTCGAGGAGTATCCGCACCACGGCGAGGAGTCGGGCGCGCGGGTCATCGTCCGCATCCCCGCCGACACCGTCGTCACCAACGGCTAGTTCGGTCCACCCCGCCGTCGTACCGCGTCGTCGACCCCACCGTCTCGCGATTGGCGCCGGTGCGCGGCGACCGTCGGACCGCATCCAGTACGGTTTTAGTCCGTGGGTGTGCAGTACGGTGTAGTGTGAAAGGAAAGGAGTGGTACCAGGCGGACGACGTCGCCCAAGAGTACGACTCGAAGCGGTTCTCTCGCGGCGGCCGACTCATCGACCACCGGGAGAAGCAGGCGGTCCTCGACGCGGTCGGACCCGTCGAAGACAAGGAGATTCTCGAAATCGCCTGCGGAACGGGTCGCTTTACAGTCATGCTCGCCGAACGCGGCGCCGACGTCGTCGGCCTCGACATCTCGCGGGCGATGATGCTGCAGGGGCGCGAGAAGGCGAGACAGGCGGGCGTCGCGGACAACGTCGAGTTCCTCCGCGGCGACGCGGCGCGCCTGCCGTTCCCCGACGACCACTTCGACGCGGTGTTTGCGATGCGGTTCTTCCACCTCGCGGACACGCCGGCGAAGTTCCTCGCGGAGATGGCGCGCGTCTCGAAGGACGTGGTGTTCTTCGACACGTTCAACGACACGAGTGCGCGCGTCGTCTACAACTGGTTGCTCCCGATGGGGTCGCGTCTCTACGGCGAATCGGAGGTGGACGACCTCCTCCGCGACGCCAACCTCGAACTCACCGACGCGACGCACGACTTCGTCATCCCGTACGGGTTGTACCGGAAGATTCCGAACGGCATCGCGGGCGAACTGCGCGGATTCGACACCTCCGTCGGCGACACCGCCGTCGGCGAACGACTCGCGTCGGTGTCGTACTGGGCCGCGTCCGTCGGCTCCGGCGACTGACCTCGACCCCGACGCGGTCGGACGCTGTCAACCCGTTGCACGGCCCGTCGCGAGCGACGACATTTAAGGTTCTCCGTGGATATCTGCGGGTATGGACCTCTCGGTAGTGGTCCCGACGCTCAACGGTCGGGACCGACTCGCGGCCAACCTCGACGCCCTAGCCGAGGCCGCCCCCGACGCCGAAGTCGTCGTCGTCAACGGGCCGTCGGCGGACGGCACTACCGGGATGGTACGGGACCGAGACGACGTGGGCGTCCTCGTCGAACTCTCGGACCGAACGCTGAACGTCTCTCGAAACGCCGGGATTCAGGCCGCCTCGGGCGACGCAATCGCCTTCGTCCGCTACGACGTCGCGGTCGAAGACCGGTGGCTCGACGGCGTGACCGACGGACTGGAGGAGGCCGCCGTCGTCACCGGCCCGTCGCACCAGACGCTCCGCGCCGGGATGACCACCGAGACGCTCGAACGGCGGACCATCTGCGGCCGCGACGTGACCTACTTCAACGGCGGCAACGTCGCCTTCCACCGCGACGCCCTCGACGAACTCGACGGCTTCGACGAGTACCTCAAGACGGGCGGCGCGCGCGACGCGGCGCACCGCCTCGCGGGCGCGGGTTACGACGTGACGTGGCGCCCGGAGATGAGCGTGCGGACGGAGTACGAGGCCGATGGCGGCGTGACGGAACGCGACTGGGGGTGGAAGTACCGCGCCCTCGGCTACCGACTGGCGAAGAACTACGGGTTCCGACCGACCGTCGTGCGCCGGACGCTCCGACACGCCCGCACGGACGCCGTCTCCGCCGCCCGCGACGTCGTCCGCGGCGACACGACGCCGACGGGGTGGCTCGGGACGGGACGGGACGTCCTCGCGGGGATGGCGACCGGCATCTCGGACGGACTCGTCGCCCGCGCCAGAGACCAGTCGCCCACGCGGAACCCCCACGGCCGTTCGAAGCGGGCCGACCGCGCCGTCGCCACGTACGACTGGCGCTGACGCCGCACCTCGTTCTCGCTCACTGCTCGCCGGGCGCGAGTTCCGGCACTAGCCGCGCGGCGTTCTTCGAGAAGGCCCGCCGCATCACGTCCTCGCTCACGTCCAGCGTCAGGAGTTCCATCACGCCGACGTTGGGGTGTGACTCGGGCGCTCCGCTCCCGAACATGACCCGGTCGGGATGCTCCAAGAGTGCGCGCTCCATCACGCCGCGGAAGCGGACGAAACTCGTGTCGAGGTAGAGGTCGTCGTACTCGTCCAACAGGTCGATGCTCCGGTTCATCAGGTCGCGGTTCAGCGGGTAGCCGCCGAACCCCGCGAGGACGACGGGGAAATCGCGGCCGAGAAGCGTCTCGACGGCGTCGTCCGGCGTGAACGCGTCGCCGGCGTGGACGACGACGGGCAGGCCGACGTTCTCCAGTTGGGTTATCGTCTCCTCGTCGGGGAGGCCGTCGACGGCGGGCGCGAGGGTGAACCCGTGGAACCGGTCGTCGTAGGCGTACTGCTCGACGTCCTCGGGGTCGGCGTGGCTCTCGTCGCGCGAGGCGGTGAGGTTCCGCAGGCGCGCGGAGGCCCGACTGCTCGGGTCCCGGGGGCCGTCGATGCGAGCGAACGCGACGAACGGTCGGTCGACGCTCATGCGGGCGACGGCGTTGTTCGCGCGGAGGTACCCCTCCCCCTTCGGTCGCCGCCCCGGCGCGACGACGGCGCGGACGACGCCCGCTTGGTGGAGTTCTCGCTCCAACCGTTCGGGGCTTATCTCTCGCCCGCGCGTGGCGACCGCCTCCTCGCTGTCGGGGTCCAACCGCGCGTGTACGTCCACCACCCGGAACCCGTGGTTCAGTTCCAGCATCGTTCGACCGTTCTCACACGAGATAAAATAGCTTGCAGAACGCGCGCGCCGGACTCGGAGGCCCCGGTGACCGTCTCGCTCGACAGGCAAAGAGTTTTATATCAGATGTTGTATCTCGGTACGGAGTGAGCGACGAGATAGCACGGCTACACCCGTTCTGTCGTGCGATTTGTCGACACGCGCTCAGCGAAACGTATTTATAGAACCGCTTGCGTCTACAGCGGTGAGGTTTCACAATCATGTCGTCACGAATGCAGCAGCCCCTGTACATCCTCGCCGGTGGAAGTTCCCGAACGCACGGTCAGGCCGCGCAGGACTCGAACATCCGAGCCGGGAAGGCCGTCGCGAATGCGGTACGAACCACCCTCGGTCCCCGCGGGATGGACAAGATGCTCGTCGACTCCTCGGGAACGGTCGTCATCACCAACGACGGTGCGACCATCCTCGAGGAGATGGACATCGAACACCCCGCCGCGCAGATGATCGTCGAAGTGGCCGAGACGCAGGAGGAGGCGGTCGGTGACGGCACGACCACCGCGGCCGTCCTCACGGGCGAACTCCTCGTCCACGCCGAGGACCTCCTCGAACAGGACCTCCACCCGACGGTCATCGTCGAGGGGTACACCGAGGCGGCCCGCCTCGCGCAGGAGGCCATCGACGCGCAGGTCCTCGACGCGACCCTCGACGACGACCTCTTGGAGAAGGTCGCCGAGTCGAGCATGACCGGCAAGGGAACCGGCGACGTGACCGCCGACGTCCTCGCCACGCACGTCGTGCGGGCGGTCCGCATGGTCCACGAGGAGAACGACGGCCGGTTCGACAGCGACGACGTGCGCGTCCTGACCCGCACGGGCGCGTCCTCGTCGGCGACGGAACTCGTCGAGGGCGTCGTCATCGACAAGGACCCCGTCAACGACAACATGCCCCGGTCCGTCGAGGACGCCACCGTCGCGGTCCTCGACGCCAAACTCGACGTGCGCAAGGGCGAGGTGGACACCGAGTACAACATCACCTCCGTCGAGCAACTCGACGCGGCCATCAAGGCCGAGGACGACGAACTCCGCGGCTACGCGAAGGCGTTCGCCGACGCCGGGGTGGACGTCCTGTTCTGCACGAAGTCCGTCTCGGACCGCGTCGCGGGCTACCTCGCCAAGGAGGGCGTCCTCGCGTTCAAGAACGTGAAGCAGTCCGACACGCGCGCCATCGCCCGCGCGACGGGCGCCAAGCGCCTCGGCTCCGCCACCGACGTCGACGAGTCGGACTTCGGCCACGCCGACGCCGTCTCGCTGAAGACGTACGGCGACGACGACCTCACGTTCGTCGAGGGCGGCGCGGCGTCGAAGGCCGTCACGCTGTTCCTCCGCGGCGGCACCGAACACGTCGTGGACGAACTCGAACGCGCCATCGAGGACGCCATCGGCGTGGTCGTCGCCGCCCTCGACAAGGGCGGCGTCGTCCCCGGCGCGGGCGCGACCGAAATCGCCATCGCCGACCACGTCCGCTCCGAGGCGGCGGGCATCGAGGGCCGCAAGCAACTCGCCGTGGAGGCGTTCGCGGACGCCGTGGAGGCCCTCCCGCGCACCCTCGCGGAGAACACCGGCATGGACCCCATCGACGCTCTCGTGGACCTCCGCGCGCGCTTCGAGAAGGAGGGGGTCGCGGGCGTCATCTCGTCGGGTCGCGCCGGCGAAATCGGCGACCCCGTCGAACACGGCATCCTCGACCCCGCCGCGGTCAAGCGCGAGGCGGTCGAGTCCGCCACCGAGGCCGCGACGATGATCGTCCGCATCGACGACGTCATCGCCGCCGAGTGAGCCGATAACCCGGTCGGCCGCGCCTCGTTTCCCTTCCGTTTCCCCCTCGCTTCCCCCTCGTTTTCACACTGTCTCCACGTCGTCGCGACCCGCGAGCGACCGCGTCAGTTCTCCCCGCCGCCCTCGACCCGAATCCGCGGCAGGTGCCAGTCGTACCGGAGGGCGAGCATCCGCGTCGCGAAGACGAGACCGGCGCAGACGCCCGCCTGGACGCTCGACGGGCCACCGAGGGAACCGACCGCCCAGAACGCGACCCCGCCGAGGACGGCGGGCGTCGCGTAGAAGTCCTCGCGGAGGACGACCGGGACGCGCCCCACGAGGAGGTCCGCGAGGGACCCGCCGCCGACGGCCGTCACCGTCGCGAGGACGACGACGCCGTACGGGGTCAGTCCGGCCCCGGTGCCGACGAGTGCGCCCGTGGCGGCGAAGGCGGCGAGGCCGACGGCGTCGCTCACGAGGAACGCGGGGGTGTCGCGGACGCGGACGTGGTCGGGGGTGCGGCGAATCAGGAGGACGGCGAGGGCGACGCCGACGAGGGCGACGGACACGTCTCCCGTCGTCGCCAACGAGGCGGGGATTCGGTCGACGAGGACGTCGCGCGTCGTCCCCCCGCCGAGCGCGGTCACCACGCCGAGGACGGTCACCCCGAAGGCGTCGAGTCCGGCGTCCGCGGCCTTCAGCGACCCGGCGACGGCGAACGCGAGGAGGCCGACGACGTTCATCGCGGCGAACGGGTCCACCGGCGTCGCCACCGTCTCAGGAGGGGTCGGCGGTGGCGTCGCCGCCGTTCGAGTCGGTCTCCGAGACGCGTTGCAGTCGTTCGATGCCGCCTATCTCGTCGATGACGCGTTCGACGGGGCCGGGGACGAGGCTCCGCCAGTCCTCGTCGTGTATCATCCGGTCGCGGAGTTCGGTCCCCTCCAGCACGTCGCGGTTGAACATCGGCGACTGTCTGACCTCCACGCCGGCCTCGGTGAACAGTTGGATGACGAGGGGGTTGTTCGAGTAGGCGACGTCGAACGTGGGCGACATGCTCTGGACGTGACTCACCCAGACCGAGTTGCGGTCCAGGTCTTCGATGGGGACGGCGTACGTCGTGACGTCGAAGTCGGCGACGGACTTCGTCACCATCATGATTCGCTCGCCGGCGGTGAACGGGTTTCGCGGCGAGTGCGAGTCGCCCGCGGACCCGATTCCGAGGACGAGTTCGTCCACTTCGTCGGCTATCTCCTCGACCATCCGGTGGTGGCCGTTGTGGTAGGGCTGGAAGCGACCGATGTAGAACCCCCGCATGCTTCGCTTTTCACCGGCAGCATTTATAAACCCGGCGAGTCGTGCGAAACCACGAATTCGCGGTGTACGATGGGGGAATACACCGGATGCCGGCTTGGTAACTGAGCCGCATTTGGGGAGAAAGTATATCAGTCGTGCAACCTTCATTTGAGGTAGCGAAACCAGTTCTATGAGTAACGATATGGATACCGACGAAAACTCCCGGGAACAGGGGGACGACGTGCCCGACGAGTCCCCTCACTCGCCGTCCGAACGGGACGACGAGACGTTTCCGGAGTCCGGGCCCGACCAAGGGGCCGACGATAAACGGACTATCGACGACCTCGGGAGCGACGTCGAGGTCACCGCCGACGTCGCAGACGACGTCGACGAAGACGACCTCCTCGGTGGACTTCAGATCGACTCGACGAACGAGATAGAAGTCCCCGACCGACTCGTCGACCAGGTCATCGGTCAGGAGCACGCCCGCGACGTGGTCATGAAGGCCGCGAAGCAGCGGCGTCACGTGATGATGATCGGCTCGCCGGGGACGGGCAAATCGATGCTCGCGAAGGCGATGTCCGAACTCCTGCCGAAGGAGGAACTTCAGGACGTCCTCGTCTACCACAACCCCGACGACGGGAACAACCCCAAGGTCCGAACGGTCCCTGCCGGAAAAGGCGAACAGATAGTCGAGGCCCACAAGGAGGAGGCGCGCAAGCGCAACCAGATGCGCTCGTTCCTCATGTGGATCATCATCGCCATCGTCCTCGGCTACTCGCTCATCATCGCCGGGCAGATTCTGCTCGGCATCCTGGCAGCGGGTGTCATCTACCTCGCCTTCCGCTACGGCTCTCGCGGGAGCGACGCGATGATTCCGAACCACATCGTGAACAACGCCGACACGACGACGGCGCCCTTCGAGGACGCGACGGGCGCGCACGCCGGCGCACTGCTCGGCGACGTCCGGCACGACCCGTTCCAGTCCGGTGGGATGGAGACGCCGAGTCACGACCGGGTCGAACCCGGCGCCATCCACAAGGCGAACAAGGGCGTGCTGTTCATCGACGAGATAAACACGCTCGACATCCGCTCCCAGCAGCACCTGATGACGGCCATCCAGGAGGGCGAGTTCTCCATCACGGGCCAGTCCGAGCGCTCCTCGGGCGCGATGGTCCAGACGGAACCCGTCCCGACGGACTTCATCATGATCGCCGCCGGGAACCTCGACGCGATGGAGAACATGCACCCCGCCCTGCGCTCGCGTATCAAGGGCTACGGGTACGAGGTGTACATGGACGACACCATCGAGGACACCCCCGAGATGCGGCGCAAGTACGCGCGCTTCGTCGCGCAGGAGGTCAACAAGGACGGCCGCCTGCCCGACTTCAGCTCCGAGGCCATCGAGGAAGTCATCCTCGAAGCCCGGCGCCGCGCGGGCCGCAAGGGGCACCTCACGCTCGAACTGCGTAACCTCGGTGGGCTGGTGCGCGTCTCCGGCGACATCGCTCGCGCGGAGAACGCCGACCTGGTCACCCGCGACCACGTGCTGCAGGCGAAGGGCCGCAGTCGCTCCATCGAGCAGCAACTCGCGGACGACTACATCGAGCGCCGCAAGGACTACGAACTGCAGGTGGCCGACGGCTACCAGGTGGGCCGCGTCAACGGCCTCGCGGTCATGGGCGAGGACTCCGGTATCATGCTCCCCGTCATGGCCGAGGTCACGCCGTCGCAGGGCCCCGGCGAGGTCATCGCCACGGGTCAGCTGAAGGAGATGGCGCAGGAGGCCGTCGACAACGTCTCCGCCATCATCAAGAAGTTCTCGGACGAGAACATCTCCGAGAAGGACATCCACATCCAGTTCGTCCAGGCCGGACAGGGCGGCGTCGACGGCGACTCCGCCTCCATCACCGTCGCGGCGGCGGTCATCTCCGCCCTCGAAGACGTGGGCGTCGACCAGTCGCTCGCGATGACCGGCAGCCTGTCGGTGCGCGGCGACGTCCTCCCGGTGGGCGGCGTCACGCACAAGATAGAGGCCGCCGCGAAGTCCGGGTGCACGAAGGTCATCATCCCGCAGGCGAACATGCAGGACGTGATGATCGAGGACGAGTACAAGGAGATGGTCGAAATCATCCCCGTCTCGCACATCAGCGAGGTGCTCGACATCGCACTCGAAGGCGAACCGGAGAAGGACTCCCTCGTGGACCGCCTCAAGAGCATCACCGGCTCCGCGTTCACCGAAGGGAAAGTGTCCGGGCCGTCGAGCCCGAGTCCGCAGTAACGCCGAATGCCCGACTGGGCGACGTTCGCCGCGTTCGCGGCCGTCGTCACGACGGGTCTCCTCTTGCTTTCGTACGCCTCGCAGGGCGTCGTCTCCTCGACCGACGAGCGAGAGCCGTCTGCGCCCCGCGACGACCCGACCCGGACGCCCGGAGAGACCGCGTTCGACGGGTCGCGGGCGACGGAGACGGCCGCCGACGCCGAGGGCGACACGGTCCCCGCCGCCGCGGGCGCTGACACCACTCCCGCCGCGGACGCTGACACCGCTTCCACCGACACCGACGCGGATTCCTCTCTCGCGGCCGACCGCCGCGACCCCGACAGGGAACTCGTGCTGCCGAAGTCGGGCGTCCGCTACCGGCCGCCGCCGCGCGAGGAGACGCCCGAACTCTCGACGGCGGCGCTGTTGGCCAACGTCGCGTTCTCGCAGGGACTGTTCGGCGTCGCCCTCCTCGCCGGCGCGTGGTACGCGCAGATTCCGGCCGCGGCGTTCGGCGCGGGTCCGGCGACGCTCTCCGTCTCGGGCCTCCTCGTCGGCGTCGCCCTCGGCCTGTCGCTGTACGCCGTGAACGAAGTCGGCGCGGCCGTCGGGGCGGCGTACGGTCTCGGTCGCTCGGAGGACCTCCGGGAGTCGCTCGCGCCCGACTCCCGCGCCGGGTGGGCCGCGCTGTTTTTCGTCGTCCTGCCCGTCATCGCCGGCTTCGAGGAACTGCTGTTCCGGGGGGCGCTGGTGGGCGTCCTCGCGGCCGGGTTCGGCGTCTCTCCGTGGCTTCTCGCCGTCGTCTCCTCCGCCGCGTTCGCCCTCGGCCACGGCGCGCAGGGCCGTCTCGGCGTCCTCGTCACCGGCGGACTGGGGTTCGTCCTCGCGGCGGCGTTCGTCCTCACCGGGAGCCTGTTCGTCGTCGTCGTCGCCCACTACCTCGTGAACGCGCTGGAGTTCGTCGTCCACGAGGGACTCGGCGTCGAGTGGGGCGGCGGCGCGGACGGAGTCGAGTGACCGCTCGGTCGGGACGGGCTGACGCGCGTCCCAACGACTTTACGGACCGTCTGCGTCGGTCACGGTATGTCGTCATCGGAACAGCGAATCGGTCAGGTCGTCCTCGGACTCTTCTTGGTCCTGATACTGGCCTCGCTCCTGTTCGACAACGCGCTGGTGGACCTCCTCGTGGAGATCGGGTTCGCGCTCGTGGCGTTCTACTTCGGCTACACGACGTACATGGACGGCAGTTACCCCGAGGGACCGACGAAGACCGGCACCGCGGCGGCGTTCATCCTCGCCGGTATCGCGCAACTCGGCTTTCTCGTCACGAACCTCACGGCCGTGAACCTGGTCGGGACGGTGTGCTTCGTCGGCGGCTTCATCGGTTACGTGCTGTTGAACCGTCGCTGACGCGTCAGTCGCGTTCGACGCCGCGGAGTCGGCGGGCCACCTCGTCGGGCGTCGCGCCCGACGCGTCCTCGACCCGGTGGTCCGGGACGAACAGGAGGACGGGGTTCTCGCGAAGGGCCGTCCGCGCCGTCGCCACGTCGTCGTCGTCCTCCGGGTCCATGCCGGCCATGCGAACCACGCGCCGGAAGTCGACCGTCTCGCCGTACGGGAGTTTCCGCACCGCGTCGAGGACGCGCCGGTGGTCGGTGGGGACGGTCAGCGCGACGGGCACGTCGTCGAAGTGGTCCTCGTCGCCGTCGAGGTAGGCGAACGCCCGGTCGAGAAGCGGGTGGTCCGCGTCGGCGTCCGCGGGAGCGGTCTCGGGGAACGAGACGCTGATGACGTTCCCGCTGGCGACGCCTATCTGTATCGCTCGCCCGAGTCGGTCGGAGTCGCGGGCGAAGACGCCTGCGTCCACGTTCATGACCTCGGCTTGGCCGCGCCCGCTCTTGAACCTTGACGACGACACGCAAGCCTTATGTGCAAATGAGTCCGTTAATGCACAACGATGAACGCTAGTGAGGATTCGCTCGCGCCCGAGGTCCGGTCTATCCTCGACGCCGCGCGAGAGCGACCCGGCGGCGACGAACGCGTGGCCGTCGCGGCGCGGTCGTTCCCCGACGCCGTCGCGGAGGCGGAGGCCGAGGGTCGCGTCCCCGTCGTCGCGGAGGTAAAGCCCACCAGTCCGACGACGGCGGGCGAACGCACCGACGACCCGGTGGAACTGGCCCGCGAGATGGTCGCGGGCGGCGCGACGGCGCTCTCCGTCCTGACCGAACCGGAGCACTTCGGGGGGTCCACGGAGAACCTCCGGCGCATCCGCGAGGCGGTTGACGTGCCGGTGCTTCGCAAGGACTTCCTCGTGACGGAGTCGCAGTTGGACGCCGTCGCGGCCGACCTGGTGCTGGTCATCGCCCGGTTCGTCGGCGACGACCTCTCGGACCTCGTCTCGGCGGCGCGAGAGCGCGGCTTCCAGCCCCTCGTGGAGGTTCACGACCGCGCGGAACTCGAACGCGCCCTCGACGCGGGCGCCGAGATAATCGGCGTGAACAACCGCGACCTGGCGAAGTTGGAGGTGGACCTCGAAACGTTCGAGTCCGTCGCGCCCCACGTCCCCGACGACGTGACGCTTCTCGCCGAGAGCGGCGTGACGACCACCGCGGACGCGCGCCGGATGCGGGCCGCGGGCGCGGACGCACTCCTCATCGGCACGGCCATCATGGACGGCGACGCGCGCGCGAACACGGAGCGATTCACACAGGCGACAGCGGAGACGGAGACATCAGAATGAGCAAGACGACGTTCGACGGCAAGTTCGGCGACTACGGCGGACAGTACGTTCCCGAGGCGCTCATGCCCGCCATCGAGGAACTGGAAGACGCGTACGAGCGGTACGTGTTGGAGAACGAGGACGGCTTCATGGACGAGTTCCGGCGACGGCTCCGGGACTTCGGCGGGCGGCCGACGCCGACGCAGTACGCCGAACGCCTCTCGGAGCGGTACGACCGCGACGTGTACATGAAGCGCGAGGACCTCCTGCACGGCGGCGCGCACAAACTCAACAACGCCCTCGGGCAGGTCCTCCTCGCGAAGTACATGGGCAAAGAGCGCATCGTCGCGGAGACGGGCGCGGGCCAGCACGGGACGGCGACGGCGATGGCCGCCGCACATCTCGACGTACCCTGCGAGGTGTACATGGGCGAACGCGACATCAACCGCCAGCGTCCCAACGTCTTCAGGATGCGGCTCAACGGCTCCGAGGTGAACCCGGTCACCGTCGGCCGCGGGACGCTGAAGGAGGCCATCTCCGAGACGATGCGCGACTGGGCGACGAACGTGGAGGACACCCACTACGTCATCGGGAGTATCGTCGGTCCGCACCCGTTCCCGGCGATGGTACGGGACTTCCAGTCGGTCATCTCCGAGGAGGCGCGCGAGCAGATGCGCGACCGAGCGGGGACGCTCCCCGACTCCGTCCTCGCCTGCGCGGGCGGCGGGTCCAACACCATGGGCGCGTTCGCGGAGTTCGTCGACGACGAGGGCGTCGACCTGTACGCCGTCGAAGCCGGCGGCTCCACGCTCGAAGTCGACGAGGAGGCGGGCGTCGCGCCCAACTCCGCGTCGCTGTCGACGGGGTCGGAGGGCGTCCTCCACGGCGCGCGGACCAAACTCCTGCAGGACCGCGACGGACAGATAATGGAGAGCCACAGCGTCTCCTCCGGACTGGACTACGCGGGCGTCGGCCCCGAACTCGCGCACCTCGTCGACGAGGGACGCGTTCGGGCCGTGAACGTGGACGACGACGACGCGCTCACCGCCTTCCACCGCCTCTCCCAACTGGAGGGGGTCATCCCCGCCCTGGAGACGGCGCACGCGTTCGCCTACCTCGAAGCCCACCACGAGGAACTGGGCGACACCGTGCTGGTGAACGTCTCGGGCCGCGGCGACAAGGACCTCGAATCGGTCATCGAGGAGACGGCGCAGCGAGACATCGACATCGCGCCGGACATGGACGCGTTCGCGGGGGGGTTCTGAGATGGGCAACCCCGAACTCGACGCCGCCTTCGCGGACGCGGCGGCGTTCGTCCCCTACCTCGCCGCGGGCGACCCGGACTTCGAGTCGTCGATAGCGTACGTCGAGGCCCTCGAACGCGGCGGGGCCGACGTCATCGAACTCGGCCTGCCGTTCTCCGAGCCCATCGCCGAGGGGCCGACGATTCAGGAGGCCGTCGTGCGGTCGCTGGAGGGCGGCATGACGCCCGACCGCTTCTTCGAGTTCGTCGAGGCCCTCGACGTGGACGTGCCGTTGGTCTGCATGACCTACTACAACCTCATCTACCGGTACGGGGGCAGCGAGGCGCAACGCGCCTCGAACGCGAGCGGGGAAGCCGCGAGCAAGGGGCCGCGGCCGTTCGTCGAGAAGGCCGCCGAAGTCGGTCTGTCGGGCTTCGTCGTCCCGGACCTGCCCGCCGAAGAGGCCGGCCCCCTGCGGGAGGCGTGCGACGAGTTCGGACTGGACCTCGTGTTCATCGTCGCGCCGACGACGACGGGCGACCGACTCGCCCGCATCATGGAACAGGTGTCCGGCTACGTCTACGTGCAGGCGCGCCTCGGGGTCACGGGCGCGCAGGACGACGTCTCCGGACAGACGGAGTCGAGCCTCGACCGACTCAGCGAGTACGACGTGCCGAAGGCAGTCGGCTTCGGCATCAAGACCGGCGACCACGCCGAGCGAATCGTCGCCGCGGGCGCCGACGGCATCATCGTCGGGAGCGCACTCGTCGACATCGTCGCCGAGGGCCACGAGAACGGCGACGACGCCGAGACGGTCGCCGACCGACTGGAGCGGAAGGCGCGCGAACTGAAGGACGGTGCCGAACGCGGATTGGCGCAACGTGCGCCCCAAGCGGAACGCACATAACGGACGATTTGTTACAGACTAACATACCCTCTCCCAACATGGACGTAGGAATCACATCACGACTCGAACGGATATCGACAGGGGGGCGATACCTCGTCGTCCCGATGGACCACGGAATCACGCTCGGCCCGGTGAAGGGCCTCGTCGACCTGGAGACGACGGTCGACGCCATCACCCGCGGCGGTGCGGACGCCGTCCTCACGCAGAAGGGCGTCGCCCGGCGCGTTCACCCGAACAAGAACGGCAAAGGCTACATCGTCCATCTGAACGGCTCGACGGTCATCGGCCCGGACTCGAACGACAAACGGATCACCGGCTCGGTCGAGGAAGCGCTTCGCGTCGGCGCCGACGCCGTCTCCTTCCACATGAACGTCGGCAGCGAGTTCGAACCCGACCAGATGACGAAACTCGGCGAACTGACGGAGACGGCCCACCAGTTCGGCGTGCCCGTCCTCGCGATGAACTACGCGCGCGGCCGCGACACGGACGAACACGACGCCGAGAACCTCGCCCACGCCGTCCGCCTCGCCGAGGAACTCGGCGCCGACGTGGTGAAGACGGCGTACACGGGTGACGCGGAGACGTTCGACCGCGTCTGCGAGGCGACGCGCCTCCCCGTCGTCATCGCGGGCGGCAGTCGCGGCACCGACTACCAGACGGTCGAGATGGTTCGCGGCGCGATGGACGCCGGCGCCGCGGGCGTCTCGATGGGTCGTTCCATCTTCCAGCACGACGACCCCGAGTCCATCACGCGCGCCGTGAGCGCCGTCATCCACCGCGACGAGGACGCGGAGACGGCCCTCCACGAGGCGGGACTCGAACTCGAAGCGTAGGAGCGTCGACGCGGCGTCGCTCCGCCGGCCCTCTTCTCTCCTCCCTCGGTCGAGGAGGAACGACGCCAGTTCCTCGCGGGAGGCTTCCGGGCGGTCCTGCATCACCCAGTGGGTCGCCCCGTCGAGTCCGCGCACCTCGCCGCCGTCGTCTGCGAGTCGGTCGGCGTACGAGACCGGTTGGAGTTCGTCGGCGGCGCACCTCGCACTCGACGCCGGCGCGGTCGTACTCGTGTTCGAGACCGTTCGACGGAACCGGCAGTATCAGTCACTTACTTACGATTTCTCGCACAAATTACTGTCGTGAGACTACAGCAGTTCGTCGAATCGGCCGACGAGCGAGCCCTCTCGCTCGTCGTGGTGAATCGGGAGTCGCCGAGGCCGATTCAGACCATGCTCGAAGGGTTGTTCGACGGCCAACCCGTCGAAGTGGACGAGCGACGACTCCCCGACGGGGACGACGACGCGGTCCTCCTCGTCGACGACGGCGAAATCGTTGCCTCCTCGCCGCTGGCGGCGTTACAGGAGTCGATTCTCCTCGTGAACTCCGATCTGTACATCACCGGCACTCGCGCCGCCACCGACGTCGAGATTCCGGACGTCGTCGCGGCCATGGAGAACGTGCGGTTCACGTTGCGGGGGTACCCCGAGTCGAACAAGGAGAAGCTACTGCTCATCACGATTTCGCGGTACATCGAGCGGTTGGCGCTGGAGAGCGACGGCGGCACGCACCGCGCGTCGTTCCAGCGACTCTCCCGCATCGACGACGAACTCGGAACGCGCCGGGTGTACGAACGACTGGCGGCGTCGGCGGTTGACACGCACGTCTACGGCGTCCCCGACTGGACGCCGCCGCCGGACTTCGAGGTCACGATGCACGGTGGATGGACGCCGACGTTCCGCGACTCGTGGTTCGTCACCTTCGCCTCGGAGTCCACGGACGGTCCGCACGCGGCACTCGTCGCGTTGGAAACCGAACCGCGCGTCTGGGACGGGTTCTGGACGTTCGATTCGGGAGACACGCGGCGTATCTCGCGGTACATCGAACGGAGACTGTGACGCACCGCCGCTTCGACCGGAACGCACTTCGATATAGCGCGATGCGATACATGCAATCTCGACAGAACTTCTCTACAGAGAGTATTCTCCCGCGAGGAGACTGAACGGCGTGTCGTCGCGAAGCGGTCCGACCGCGTGGCCCGATGCGAGAGCGCGGCACGGCGTCGACCGCCGTCCGCCGCCTCGGAAGCTACGAATCCCGTTCCAGCGCCTCCCGGCGGTTCTCGTACTCCTCCTCGGTCAGGTCGCCGCGCGCGTACGCGAGACGGAGTTCTTCGAGGGCGGCGTCGCCGCCGTTCGACGACCCCGCGACGGCACGATAGACGAGGTAGCCGACGCCGGCGAGGACGGCCAGGAACAGCAGTTGCACGCCGACGCCGACGAGGGGCATCCACGCCGGGCCGCCGCCGCCCCACGTTCCGCCCCACATACCTCCGCGCATCATCGACCCGTACCCCATCATCCCGAACCCCATGAACAGGGCCGGAAGCAGGACGAGTGCGCCGAGTGCGACGAGGGCGAGCGCGACGAGCCGTCGGTCTGTCGTATTCGTGGACATGATGATCACCTGAACCCCGGTGAGACCGGGGGTCTCACCTAGTACTACACCGTCCCGATTCAATGCAGTTGCCGTTACGTACCCACAGCGAGCGGTGGCCGTGAGCTTCGAATCCAAAGCCACACGCGTTGATTCGTTCGCACGCACGGAGTCGCGTCCGACACGAAAATGCCGTCGGCGACGAGAGCAGTCTGTGGTCCCCCGGTCGTCCTCACCGACGAAAACACCGTTTCGGCCGGTTCTCCGTCGGGTCTGCGCTCCTTGCCGAAACCGGTCGGAAATAGTGAATAAACCCGCTGTCGCGATATAGAATCGTCCGTGCGGCCCTCGCGCCACGGCAAACCTCGGGAGAGTCGCCACGCTTTAACCCCGCCCCCGACTCTCTCCGACGATGACACGGAGCGTCTGGCTGAAGGCCGACGACAGCGTCGGCGACTGGGAGGCGCGGAAGCGACGGATAACCGCCGGTCTCGAATCGGGCGTCGATTGGGTGCTCGTGGACGAGTCGGACGTCGAACGCGTGCGGTCGTTGGGCGACGTGAACGTGGCCGCCTTCAGGACGGACGCAGACGCGAGCCTCATCGACGACGTGGAAGAGGCGGAGGGCGGCGACGACGGGGCCGTCGCCGACGCCTACGTCGTCGGGAAGAACGGCGAGGGCGACGGCACCGTCGACCTGCCGGGCGACTTCTCCGGGTCCGCGGACATGACGACGCTCCGACGCGAGGACGACCGGGCCAACGCGGCGTACGTCCGCATCCTCTCGAAGGACCACGAGACGTTCGCCGAGGCGGCCGCACAGGACGCCGACTACACCATCGTCGTCGGCGAGGACTGGACCATCATCCCCCTCGAGAACCTCATCGCGCGCATCGGCGAGGAGACGGACCTCATCGCCGGCGTCACCACCGCCGAGGAGGCGCGGACGGCGTTCGAGACGCTCGAACTCGGCGCGGACGGCGTCCTCCTCGACAGCGACGACCCCGACGAGATTCGCAAGACCGTCGAGGTCCGCGAGGCGGCCGAACGCGAGTCGCTCGACCTCCAGTGGGCCGAGGTGACGGCCGTCGAACGCACGGGGATGGCCGACCGCGTCTGCGTCGACACGGGCAACCTGATGGAACACGACGAGGGAATGCTCGTCGGGAGCATGGGCCGCGGCCTGTTCTTCGTCCACGCGGAGACGGCCGAGTCGCCGTACGTCGCCTCCCGGCCGTTCCGGGTCAACGCCGGCGCCGTCCACGCCTACGTCCGGACGCCCGAGGGTGGCACGAAGTACCTCTCGGAACTGAAGAGCGGTGACGAGGTGCAGGTCGTCGACACCGAGGGTCGGACCCGCGAGGCCATCGTCGGCCGCGTGAAGATAGAGAAGCGACCGATGTTCCGCGTCGAGGCCGAGGTGGAGGACGACCGCGTCGAGACGTTGCTCCAGAACGCCGAGACCATCAAGGTGCAGACGCGCGAGGGCCGGACGGCGGTGACGGACCTCGAACCCGGCGACGAGATTCTGCTCTACTACGAGGACACCGCGCGCCACTTCGGCGAGGCGGTCGAAGAGAGCATCATCGAGAAGTAGTCGAGCCGACCGCCCGCGCTCCGCTTCGCTCCGTTCTCGCGACGGCCGGACCGATTCTCCTCGCGACGTGACGCCGCCGAGAGCGCGGACTGCGCTCCCGTCGTGCCGCCTCGCTCACTCCGCCTTCGACCGTCCCTCGTCGGCGTCGAACTCCGCCGGCGAACGCGGTTCGTGCCCGAACTCGGTCGCACACCACGGACAGAACGTCATCTCCGGGTCGAGTTCGCCGCGGCAGGCGGGACACCGCACGCCGTCGTCCGTCTGCGGACCGCGCACGCCGACGTAGTAGGCGTCGAACGTGCTGAGAAAGAGGAGGACGAACAGCGGTGCCGTCACCACGGACGGCAGGTCACCGATGGACTCCCACGTGAGCGCCGCGGGGTCGGTGAACACGGAGAGGAGGACCAATCCGACGCCGAGGACGAACGTGAACCACGCCACGGCGCGTCGCCACTCGCGGAGGTAGACGTGTCCCGCGCCGGCGATGCCGACGCTCGCGCCGACGACGCCCACGACCGCGGCCACCACCGCGCGACGGCGTGTATCCGACATGTGCGTCTTCGGTATCCTCGCTCCTTCTTAAGTGTCGGGTTTCGCCGACGCCGCCGTCTCAGCGGCTCCCGAGTCGCTCGACGAGGCGCGCCAGCGTCGCGAGGTCGTACTGGCCCGGCGCCGTCGCCTCGTCCTCGTGGACCGGCGCGTAGCCTATCTTCGACCCGTAGACGGGCGCGACGGCACGCGTGTGTCGGCCAGCCTCGCCCATGCCCATCGTGGCGACGGCGTCGCCCCACGCCGTCGCGGCGTGCGTCGCCTCCAGCAGCCTGAGCGCGTCGCTCCGGTTGGTGGTGGTGACGGCGACTTTCCCCACGTCCCCGACGCTCGCCGCCTCGTGCAGCAGGCCTCGGAGTTCCGACGTGGCGGGCGTTCGCTCGAAGTCGTGGACGGAGGCGACGACGGCGGCGTCCGCCTCGCGGGCGCGTTCCGCGGCGCTCACGCCGCGTCTCGTCTCCAACGCGTCGAGTTCCACGTCCACCGCGGCGACGGCGTCGTACCGGGCCGCGCGTTCGAGCGACGCGAGTCGGGCCTCCTCGTCCGCCTCGGACTCGCCGCCCTCCCACGACGCCCGGTTCGTCGCCAGGACCGGCAGGCGCCCGTCGTAGTCGTCGAGTTCGACGAACGGGTCCGCGGCGAGGTCCATGCGGAACTCGACCGCGTCGGCGTGGTCGCGCGCCGCGGGTTCGGCGTCGAGCGTCGCGGTACTTGCCGCGAGGACGAACGAGTCGAACGAGAGAGACATGCGACAGTGTGGCACGTCCCGGAACTAAACCCTTTCTCGACGGAGCGAGGGCTCGGCGGGGCGAAGAAATCGAGAAACGGCGTGCGCTCGCGACGAACGAGAGCGGCCGAACTCAGGCGAGGCCGAGGCTCTCCTCGGCTTCGAGCAGTTCGTGGTAGCGGTTGCGGATGGTCACTTCGGAGATGTCGGCGACGTCGCTGACGGCGGCCTGCGTCGTCTTCTCGTTCGTGAGGAGGGCCGCGGCGTAGACGGCGGCGGCCGCGAGGCCGACGGGCGACTTGCCCGAGTGGACGCCCTTCTCCTTGGCGTTCTTCAGGAGTTGGCGGGCGCGCATCTTCGACTCGTCGGAGAGGCCGAGTTCCGACCCGAAGCGCGGGACGTACTGCTCGGGGTCGGCGGGCTTGACCTCCAGCGAGAGTTCGCGGGCGATGTAGCGGTAGGTGCGGGCGACTTCGCTCTTCTCGACGCGAGAGACCTCCGAAATCTCGTCCAGCGAGCGCGGGACGCCGGCCATCCGGGCGGCCGCGTAGACGCAGGAGGTGGCGACACCCTCGATGGACCGGCCGGGGAGCAGGTCGTCGTCCAGCGCGCGGCGGTAGATGACAGAGGCCGTCTCGCGGACGTTCTCCGGCAGACCCAGCGCCGACGCCATCCGGTCGATCTCGCCGAGCGCCTGCTTCAGGTTGCGCTCTTTGGAGTCGCGCGTGCGGAAGCGCTCGTTCCACTTGCGCAGACGCTGCATCTTCTGGCGCTGGTTCGACGACAGCGAGTTGCCGTAGGCGTCGCGGTCGCGCCAGTCGATGTTGGTCGACAGCCCCTTGTCGTGCATCGTGTTCGTCGTCGGCGCGCCGACGCGGGACTTCTGGTCTTTCTCCGCGGCGTCGAACGCGCGCCACTCCGGCCCGCGGTCCACGGAGTCTTCGGTGACGACGAGGCCGCAGTCGGCGCAGACGGTCTCGCCGTGTTCGTCGTCGACGACGACGTTGCCGTCGCACTCGGGACAGGAGAGGTCCTCGCTCGTGTTCTCCGACTCGGACTCGGTCTCCTCCTCGTCCTGCCGACCCCACTTCTGGCCCATCGACTGTCGGTTCTCGCTCTCGTTACTCTCGCTTCGTTGCTCTCTCGTTCTCGCGTTCCGGCGAGTGAAGGTGCTCTTCTCGCTCATGGATGTATGCGACGAATGCTCCAGAGCGCAGACACGGCTGCGGAAAAGGCCCGGAGCGTTCCGTACCTCATAGACCGACGACGAGTATATAAGACGTTCGGAATCGTTCGCGCGAACGGAACGCACAGCCTCTCGAATCGGCGTTTGTGAACGAATGTCGTACACGTTTATATACGACTTGCGACGCGGAACACACTTCGGCGGCGAGGGCAGTCGTTCTCCTATGGCAGAGCGAACCAGTGACGGCGCGGCGTCGACGCCGCGGGTCGTCTCCCTCGCCCCGAGTTCGACGGCGACGCTGACCGCGATGGGTGCCGGCGACCGTCTCGTCGGCGTGACCACGCACTGCGACGCCGACGCGCCGGTCGTCGGCGGGTGGTTGAACCCCGACTACGACCGCATCGCCGAGAGAGCGCCGGACCTAGTCTGCACCAGCGACGCCCTCCAGTCCGCCGTCCGGGACGAACTTCGGGACCGAGGGTACGAGGTGTGCCACGTCGAACCCGCGCGGTTGACCGACGTGCTGGCGTCGTTCGAGACGCTGGGTGACGCCGTCGGCCGGCCGGACGCCGGGCGGCGACTCGCCGCCGACTGTCGGGACCGACTCGCGGCCGTCGACGCGCGCACGCCCGACGGCGGCGACCGACCGGTCGTCTACTGCGAGGAGTGGTCGGACCCGCCGATGGCCGCGGGCAACTGGGTCCCCGACGCCGTCAGGGCGGCGGGCGGTACTTGCCCGTTCGTCGACCCGGGCGAACGCTCGCGGGAGGTGTCCCGCGAGGTGGTCCAGGCCGCCGACCCCGACCACGTCGTCCTGCACCTCTGCGGGCACGGCGACCGGGCGTCGGCCGAGTCGTTCCGGGACCGGGAGTGGGACGTGGACGCCGCCGTCCACGTCGTCGACGACGACCTGTTGAACCAGCCCAGCCCGAACCTGATTGCTGGAGTCGAGACGCTCGCCGACCTGCTTCACGACGGCGTCGACGCGCCGGACCGCGGCGACGACGGGTCGAAGCACCGCGACGACGACGGGTCAAAGCACCGCGACGCCGACGCGTAACGACAGGCCCAAACCGGTCGCCGTCCACGTCCCGGCATGCGAATCGCAGTCGGCAGCGGAAACCCCGTCAAGCGCGACGCGACGGCGCGCGTCTTCCCGGCCGCGACGGTGACGGCCGAACCGGTCCCCTCGGGCGTCGCGGGGCAACCGACCGGCCACGACGAGACGCGGACCGGCGCGGAGAACCGCGCGGCGGCGTCGCTCGACGCCGGCGCGTACGACCTCGGCGTCGGCATCGAGGGCGGCGTCGCCCGCTTCGAGGGCTCCGACGACCTGTTTCTCGTGATGTGGGCCGCGGTGACCGACGGCGACCGGTGGGGTCGCGGGGCCGGTCCGAGCCTCCGCCTCCCGGACGGCGTCGCGGACAGAGTCGCGGCGGGCGAGGAACTCGGACCGGTGATGGACGACGTACTCGGGACAGACGACGTGGCGAAGAAGGGGGGTGCCGCGGGCGCGTTCACCGACGGCCGCCTCTCACGAACGGACGCGCTCGAATCCGCCGTCGTCGCCGCGGCCGCACCGTTCCTGTCGGACCGCTACTAGTCCAGTTCGACCGGGTCGCCGTCGCGTGACTCTCTGACCTCTCTGGTCTCCTCGACGGCCGTCGTCAGCGAGACGTTCAGCCCGAGCATCGACCCGTACCCGCCCACGACGGTGACGAGGTTCTTCACCGCGTGGTCGAGGACGGCCGCGCCGATGGCGACGGGGTAGCCCACGGGCGTGAGACCGATGACGAGGAGCGTGAACGCGCCCTCGTACAAGCCGACGCCCCCGGGCGAGAGGGGGAGCACCTTCGCGAGGTTGCCGACGCTGACGGCGAAGAAACTCACCGAGACGAGTTCGACGGTGGCGAGTCCGGGGTCGAACGCGGCGAGGACGAGCATCGCCGTCACCACGTCCAGCGTCCAGATTACGAGACTGGAGACGCCGACGCGGGCGAACCCCCGGCGGGTCCCGGCGACGGCCTGTAAGTCGCCGACGAACTGCTCGACGATGCCGGCGACGAACTCGGCGTAGGAGTCCGAACTCGCGCGGCGGACCAGCGACCCCGCGAGGTTGCCGTCCGACTGCGCGGAGGCGACGATGGTCGCCACGGCGAGGATGGCGACGAGGGCGACGAACCCGGCGACGAGGACGGCCACCTGTCCCGCGCCGTCGGCGCCGACGACGGTCCGGGCGAGTTCGGCCGTCTGCCCGGTGACGGTGTAGCCCACGAGGACGATACCCGCGAGCGTCGTGATGGTCAGCAGGTCGAAGACGCGTTCGGCGGCCAGCGAGGCGAACCCGGAGGGGTACGGAATCCCGCGTCTGGCCTTCACCACGTAGGCGCGGATGAAGTCGCCCAGACGAGCCGGGAAGACGAGGTTCCCGGTCTGACTGATGAACACGGCCCCGGTGAGGAAACTCGCCTTCTCGTGGAACCCCAACTCCGCGAGGATGTCGCGGTAGCGGATACCGCGAAGCGGCCACGAGAGCACGTAGACGAGCGTTCCGACCGCCACGAGTACGGGGTCGGCGGTCCGCATCTCGTCGACGACGGCGCCGAAGTCGAGATACTGCGTCATCAACAGCAACGCGAGGACGGTGAGGACGGCGCCGGCGGCGAGACTGACGCGGCGGGTGATGCGCGGACGCACCATCAGTTGCCACCAGGTGCGCAGTATCTGGCTCCCCATGCCGAACACGTCGCGGACCAGGTCCACCTTCGTGTCGCCCTTCGGCGTCCACCGGACGGGGAACTCGTCGACGCGGTAGCCCGCACGCTGGGCGCGGACGAGCATCTCGGTGTCCCAGAACCAGTGTTCGTCCTCGACGTCGCCGCGCAAGTCGTCGAACACCTCGCGGCTGAACGCCTTGAACCCGCACTGGTGGTCGCGCAGCGACGACTGGAGGAACGTGCGCACGAGGAGGTTGAAGCCGCGACTCGGCACGCCCCGTTTCGCGGGGCGGTCGGCGACGTTGCCGGGCATCCACCGCGACCCGGTGGCGACGTCGCTCTCGCCCGACCGGACCCGTTCGACCAACTCTTCGAGGTGGTCCATGTCCGTCGCGAGGTCCGTGTCGAAGTAGACGAGGACGTCGCCGTCGGCGGCCGCGAACGCGTGTTCGAGTGCGCCGCCGCGGCCGAGTCGGTCGTCGCTGTGGAAGTGACGGACCCGACTGTCGCCGGCCGCCATCTGCTCGGCCAACTCGGGCGTCCGGTCGTCGCAGCCGTCTTCGGCGACGATGACCTCGAAACTGCCCGCCGGGAGGAACGACGAGAGCGTCCGGAGCGTCGTCTCCACGGTGTGCTCGATGGTGTCGGCTTCGTTGTACGCGGGGAGGACGACGCTCACCACTCCGTCCGCGCGTTCGTCGGGCGGGCGACCCATTGACTCCCTATCGCCCGCCGTCGCGTATGTATTTTCTGCCTTCAACTCGTCGCTCGGGGCCGGAGACGCGGCTTCAGCCCGGAAAGTACCGAGAAAAACACGTTCACGAAAACGTGTATGTTAGGCAACCGTACCGAACCTCCCCTTCAGGGGTCCGTTTCGACCGTAATGGTGGGCTTAAATCGACAGACAGCGGAGTGTTAAGCGGTCGTACCAAACCCCTCATACTCGCCCCACCCATCCGTGGAGGTATGAGCGCCACCGCCTCGAACGCCGCACCGACCGCAGACCTCTCGGAGAAACAGCGGAGCATCCTCCAGTACCTCCGCACGAACGCGCCCGACCAGACGTACTTCAAGTCGCGCCTCATCGCCGAGGAACTCGGTCTGTCGGCGAAGGAAGTCGGTGCGAACATGCGCGCCATCATCGACGGCGAGTTCGACGTGACCATCGAGAAGTGGGGCTACTCGTCGGGCACGACGTGGAAAGTCACGGTCTGACGGCCGAGAACAGACTTTCCAACGACCGAACGCGTGGAACGAGTCGCAAGCGGCGTCTCGTCTCACCGCGGGACGGTTCGGTTCGGCGCTGACGCTCACCTCTCGAATCTCTGGTTGTGAGTGCCGACGGCGGCCGATTCAGGGGTCGTACCGGATGAGACTCGCGGCGTCGTCCGCGAGGGCGACGGCCGCGGGGCCGAACGAGTCGGCGTAGCGGACCAGTAGAGTGATGACCGTCTCCGGTCGGGTGACGGCGTAGCCGTCTTCGCGCGAGAGCAGACCCGCGTCCTCCAGTTTCCGCGCGTAGTTGCTCACCGTCGCGCGCGAGACGTCCAACTCCGAGGCGAGTGCCGACCCGGTGGCGTCGGGGTTCTGCAGGAGGGCGACCAGCATCCCCCGCGGCGTCGCGCGGCGGAGGTACCCGAGCGTCGTCTGCTCGAAATCGGTGAACCGACCCGCGGGGAAGAAGCGCTTGTAGTCGCCGTCCCGGCGGAACTCGACGACGCCGTCCTCGACCAGTCGGCGGAGGTGGTACTGCGTCTCGCCGGTGCCGAGTTGCAAGTCGTCCCGTATCTTCGAGAAGTGCGCCCCCGGCGTCGAGGCGATGTAGCCGACGATGGCGTCGCGCGTGTCGTTGCCCGAGTCGTCGGCGTCGTCCGTCTCCGCCGACGCCATGCCGACGAACGGCGTCGCCGCACCGAGTGCCGCGAATCGGCGGAGCGTCGCGCGTTTCTCTTCGTCTACGCCTCGATTGGTCATCTGTTCGTACCCTCAGATGGTAGGTTCTCCGACAAAAGCGCTTCGCTCCCGCGGGTCGTGCGCACGTATCACGTTTCGAGAACGTTATTCGACGGTAGCGTCTTCATACTGGCCCGAAAACGGTCGGCGAACGATTCAGTCGGCTCCGAGGGGACTAGACTTCTTTCTCCGTCTCGCGCTCCTCGGTGCCGTCCGCGTCGCCCGTCCCGTCGGCGTTCGTCGTCCCACTCTCGCCGTCCGCCTCGGCGACGACGTCGTCGGGGTCCTTGATGTCGGACTTGTCCTGCGCGTCCGCCTCGGCGACGACTTCGTCCGCGCTCTTGATGTCGGGGTCGGCCCCCTCCTTGATGGCCTGTGCCTCCTGTTCGAGTTCCTCGACGTTCATCTCCGCGGCCTCGTCTATCTGGCCGAGAATCTCCTCGATGTCGTCGAGGCCGATGAGTTCGCGCGTCTCCGCGTCGAAGTCGAGGCTGTCGAGTCCCGCCGACTCCTGCACGTCCGAGTCGGTGAGTTGCCGGCCGTAGCGGCCGAGCAGACTGGTGAGTTCCTGCGGGAGGACGAACGTCGTGGACTCGCCCTGCCCGATGTGTTCGAGCGTCTCCATCCCCTTCTCGATGATGGCGCGTTCGCCCATCGACTCGGCGGACTTCGCGCGGAGGACCGTCGAGATGGCGTCACCCTGCGCTTCGAGAATCTGACTCTGCTTCTCACCCTGCGCGCGGATGATGTTCGACTGCTTTTCACCCTCGGCCTGTTCGACGGCGGAGCGCCGTTCACCCTGCGCTTCGAGGATCATCGCGCGGCGGCGACGTTCCGCGGAGGTCTGTTGCTCCATCGCCTGCTGGACGTCCTGCGAGGGGTTGACCTCGCGGACCTCGACGGACTCGACGCGGACGCCCCACTCGTCGGTGGGTTCGTCCAGTTCCTTGCGGATGCGCGCGTTGATCTCCTGCCGCTTGTTCAGCGTGTCGTCGAGTTCCATGTCGCCGAGGACGGCGCGGAGCGTGGTCTGTGCGAGGTTCGAGACGGCCCGCTTGTAGTCGTCGACTTCGAGGAACGCCTTCCGGGCGTCCATCACCTTGATGTAGACGACGGCGTCGGCGGTGACCGGCGAGTTGTCCCGCGTGATGGCTTCCTGTCGCGGCACGTCCAGCGTCTGCGTCCGCATGTCGAACGCGTACGTCCGCGCGACGAACGGCGGGATGAAGTTGATACCCGGTTCGAGCAGCTTTCTGTACTCACCGAAGACGGTGAGCGCTTTCTTCTCGTACGCGTCCACGATCTCGACCATCTGGTAAACGGTCACGACCGCGAGGAGGAGGACTAACAGCCCCACCACGTAGGCGCTAATAACTCCTACCTGCAGTGCTACGGGGTCCACTAGCATAGACGGAGCTTAGTGTGTCGGTCAAATAAGGGTTCGCACGTGACAACCGCGTCGGCCGTTCGCGTCGAGTACGCGTGGCGTTCGTGTCGCGCTCGCATCGCGTTCTCACCGTGCCTCGCGAGACGCGCGGACGCCGTCGCCGTCGGCTCTCAGGCCCGTTCGGTCTCCGTCTCGGTGTCGCGGTCCTCGTCCGCGGCGTCTCGCCTCTTTCGCCCCCGTTCCCGGGCGAGTTCCCTGTCGATGTCGTCCAGCGAACTCTCCAGCGATTCGACGGTGACGACGTTGCCGCCGCCGGGGTCGACGACCATCACCTCGCTCCCCTCCGGAATCTCGCCGTCCACCGACCGGGCCGCGTAGTAGGGGTTGAATCCGCCGCCCTCGTCGAGTTTCACCTCGCCTTGGGTCGGCGTGACGCGTTCGGTGACGCGGGCGGTCCGCCCCCGCAGCGACGAGGAGTCGCTCGTCTTCCCGGAGCCCTTGCCGCCGTACAGGTCGAGTTCGCGGTAGCCGTACAGGGCGAGGGCGCCGAACACGAGGACGAGGACGCCGAGGACGATGGGTCCGGCGGCCGGTCCAAGGAGGAGTCCGACGAGACCGGCGGCCAACAGGGCGACGCCGAGGACGACGAGGTGAGCGCCGGGGGCGAGGGCTTCCGCGAGCGAGATGCCGATGCCCGCGACGATGAGCAGGTACGGCAGCGTCTCGGGTGGCACGCCGAGTTGTAGGAACGCCGTGAGCGGCGACCGGGACATACCCGAACTTAGGAACGGCCGCGATTAAGCGTTGTCACGCGACGCCGGCCGTACGCGGCGTTCACGGCTCCATCGCTTCCGGGGCGATGCTGCGGTCCCGGACGAACCGGACCGTCGGTTCGTCGGCGACGACGACGAGCGTTCCGCTCGCCGCGTCCGCGGGGACGGAGAACGCGACCCAGACCGCTCTGGTGTCGTCCGGCGCGAACAGGCCGCCTTCGGCGAATCCGGTCGTCCCGTTCAACGGCTGGTAGCCGTACCGGTCGCCGGCGACGTCCAGCGCGAGCGACGACTCGTCCAGCGACATCGGCGAGTCGCCGGTGTTGGTCACGTTCATCCTGACGAGGACGAACGTCTCGTTCGCCGGCGCGTCGTACGTCGTCCCGTTCACCGTCAGCGTCTCCGTCGTCCGCGCGTTCCACCGCGCCTCCGCCGTCGCGTTCGCGCCGGCCGTCGAGAGCGCGGAGACGGCCATCGCCTCCCCGCCGGACCCGGACGTTCCGCCGACGACGGGGAGCCCGAGCGCCGGCCCGACGGCCGACCCGACGAGGAAGACCACGAGGACGAGGAGCGCGACGGGCAGGACCACGTCGGGCCGCGGGATGCTCGTCAGCGGTCCGGGGAGCGCCGGGCCGCCGTCGTCGTCACCGCCGTCTCCGTCGCCTCCATCGCCTCCCGTCGCCGACTGCGGCGTCCCGCCGGCGTCCCCGTCTGCGTCGGCGTCTCCGGTCGCGCCGTCGTCGCCGTCACCGAACGGCAGGCGGTCCAGCAGGGGTTGGAGGTCGACCGACGGGAGGTCGAACGGGAGTGCCTCGGGCACCGGAATCCCGTACGACCGGAGCGTGGCGAGCACGCCGGCCAGCGGACTCGACCCGCCGCCCGCGTACTCGCGGAGGACGTGTTCGAACCCGCCCTCTTCGACGGTGCCGGCCAGCGTCTCGCGGTCCAGCAGGTGGATGCCCTTCGACTCGGCTAGCTTCCGCGCCGGGTCGGCGTACGCGCCCTGCGTCGCCACGACGCCGACGTCGATGCCCTTCTTCCGGCAGAAGCCGACGAACTGCTTGACGTGCTTCTGCTTGACGTGCGACTCGAGCGTCGGGAAGACGTACAGGACGCCGCGCTTCCCGTCGCCGCGCTTCCCGACGATGAAGTACGACTCGTCGGGGCGCTGTTTCACCGACGTGTCCCACCCGCGTTCCTCCCAGAGGTCCGCGAGGAACGAGACGAACGCCTCGGGCTCCAGTTCCGGTAGTTTGTCCATCACGCGCCCTCCGTCTTCGGTTCGGTCTGGCTTGCTCTCATTCGTCGTCTCCCCCCTCTGCGCGTCGGACGAGGAGTCCGGCGGCCGCGAGAATGGCGACCACGGCCACGGCTGGCGACAACGGGACGCCCGTCCCCGACGCCGCGCCGGCGGGTTCCAGCGGAGCCTCCGACTGCACGGGGTACGGCGTCGCGGTGGGCGTCGGCGTCGCGGTGGGCGTCGGCGTCGCCGTCGTCGTCGTCGTGGCACTCGGCGTCTCCGTCGGCGGCGACCCGAACGAGACGCGCGCGGTGTCGTTGACGACCCACCCCGACTCCCGGTACGCGCTGTCGTTCTCGGAGTACGCCGCGTCGCCGTCGTCGGCCACGAGTTCCGCGCGGAGCGTCTGCTCGTCGTACAGCGGAAGCGACAGTTCCGCGGTCACGTTCCGGTGTCGCCCGGCGGCGAGGTAGCTCGACCGCCCGACGGCGTTCCCGTCGGCGTCGCGGACGCGGACGAACCCGCCGTCGGGGAGTTCGGCCTTCGCCACCCGAACCCGCGCCCCGTCCGGCGACTGGTTCTCGAACCGCACGTGCGGGTTCGGCGCGACGAGCGACACCTCCTGTGCGGTCTGCAGGAAGAACGGGTCGCTGTCGCGGACGCCCTCGGTCCAGAGCGTGGCGTTCACGCCGCGGGTCACGCCCTCTAAGTCGAACGTCGCCCGGTACTCGCGGTTCCCGTCCACCGTCGCGTCCTCGATGAGGAGGAAGGCGTCAGGCTTCGGCGACCGGAGGCGCACTTCGAGCGTCGTGTTCGGCGCGCGCGTCGTCGTCCCGCGCACGGCGAAGGTGTCGTTCTCCCACGGGTAGTGTACAGAGTCGTTCGCCGGCGACAGCGTCGCCTCCGGCGCGACGAGTTGGAACGTCGTCGTCGCGAGAGTCGTCTCCTCGTCCACCATGCCGTTCTCCGTCGTCAGCGTCAACTGCATCTCGTAGGCGTTCCGCTCGGTCTGGTCGTAGACGGAGAGGTCGGAGGTGTCGAGGACGAAGTAGACGGTGTCCCGTTCGAGGACCGGGAGCACGGTGACGTTCGCCTCGGCGTCCTCGGTGACGACGTACTCCTCCGCGTCGCGGTTCGGCCCCGGCGAGGCCTGCGTGAGGTTCAGCTTCACGCCGTTCGACGCGGCGTCCCCGGACAGTTCCGACGGATTCAGCGCCGTCTCCAGCCCGGATTCGTGGACGCGCATCACGTGGTACTCGCCGCTGGCGAGGCGGTTGCTCGCGGTCATGACGCCCGTGAGTTCGCCCACGTTCGCGTCGCTCTCCGTCCCCGTGGCGGACGCGGGCGGTTCGAAGGAGACGGGCGCGATGAACGACTCCGCGGACGTCTCGCCGCGCGGGACGACGGTGAGCGTCGTCACGGCGCGTTCGTCGCCGCCGACGGAGACGTTCATGAAGTAGTCCGCCGGTTCGACCGGTTTCGACAGGGGGTCCGACACCCACTCGGCGTCGCCGCCCTCGACGAACTCGTCGGCGTCGGCCGCCGTCGTCGCGTACGTGTCGATGGTTATCTCCGAACTCCCGCCGCCGCCGAGGGCGACGCGGACGTTGAACCCGTTGTTCGGGCCACCGATGGTGAGGTTGGCGGGACCGGAGTGCTTCACCGTGAACGTCACTTCGTCGCCGCGGGTGACGGTCACGTTGTCGCCGCCGAACGACCCGGAGGCGTCTTCCTGTGCCGCGAACGTCGGTCCGCGCCCGGCGGCCGTCACCGCCCGTCGCGGGTCGGCGGGTGCGTCGGACGCCGTCCGGTCGGTGGCCGCGACGGAGTCCGTCCGCGCGTCGACCGAGACGGGTCGCGTCTGCTCGTCGGTCTGGAGGGCGAACGCGGGGGCGGGAGCGGCGGCGACGAGCAGCAACACCGCGGCCAACGCCGTGAGAGTGCGTGTCGAATGCATCGGGGGAGCGGCAGTTACCACCCACTACCGAGCATCTCACATAAAAGACTGCGGTCGAGTATTCAGAACTGATAATTTCCCCGTCGAGAGCGGTGCGCAGTCGGGAACTCGGGCGCGCCGAACCGGGTCAGAGCGCGGTTACGAACAGGAGGACGGTGGCGACTGCGCCGAGCACCACGAACAGGGCGTTCTCGACGGTGGGCGAGCCAGGTTCGAGCGGTCCGAGTCGGCGGCCGTCGTCGCCGAACTGCGCGCCGAGCGTCGCGTCGTCGTCGGTTTCGGACGGGGCCGTACCCGACGTCTCGGTGGTCGCGGGCTCCGCGGACCGGCCGTTCGCGGCGTCCGCCGACTGGCCGTTCGCGGACCCGGCGGACTGGTCGTCGCCGACACCCCGTCGTTCTTCGACGCCGTCGTCGCGGGTATCCATCGACCGGACCTACGCGACGGGCGGGCAAAGGCCTACCGCCGCAGCACGGTCGCTCGGTTCCCGTCCGCGCCTCGCCGCGGTGGCGTCCGACCTATCGGTCGGGGTCGGACTGGTGTTTGATGACGTTACCCTCGTAGACGACGCCGCGTTCGGCGTGGAGCGTCACCTCCGTGCCGGGTTCGACGCTCTCGGGCAGCGGTGCGCCGGATATCATCGGAATGTCGAGTTCGCGGGCGACGAGGGCCGGGTAGCCCGTCATGCCGGGGCGCGCGTCGATGATGCCGGCGAGTTTCTTCGCGTCGCCGTCGAACTCGCCGTCGAACTCCGCGGGGAGGGCGAGCACCGCGCCGTCGGGGACGTCCGAGAGGTCGCCGTCCGGCGAGACGGCCAGCGGACCGGCGACCCGGCCGCCGACGACTTTCCGCCCGGTGGCGATGGCCTCCGCGGCGACGTGGACCTTGAGCATGTTCGTCGTGTTCGTCCCCTCTAGCTCCGTCATCATCCCCGAGAGGACGACGAGGGTGTCGCCCGACTCGGCGACGTCGGCGTCGAGGGCGGCGTCGACGGCGTCGTCCATGATGTCGTCGATGCCGTTGCGGTAGGCGGCGTACTTCGGGATGACGCCCCACGAGAGGGCGAGTTGGCGGCGCACCCGGTCGTTCGGCGTCGTGGCGACGACGGGCACGCCGGGGCGGAACTTCGCCGTCTTCCGCGCGGTGTACCCCGACTCGGAGGCGGCGACGATGGCGGTGGCGTTCACGTCGCGCGAGAGGTAGCGGGCGGCGCGGGACAGCGCCTCCGTCCGGGAGTCGTCCTCGGCCGCGGGGACGTGTTGCTCTCTCGTCTCGTCGTACTCCGCGCTGGATTCTATCTGTCGGACGATGCGGTCCATCGTCTGGACGACTCGGACCGGGTTGTCACCGATAGCCGTCTCGCCCGAGAGCATGACCGCGTCCGTCCCGTCGAGGACGGCGTTCGCCACGTCCGACGCCTCCGCGCGGGTCGGCCGTCGCGAGTGGACCATCGAGTCGAGCATCTCCGTCGCGGTGATGACGGGCGTCCCCGTCGCCTGACACCGCCGGATGATGCGCTTCTGGATGATGGGCACCTCTTCGAGTGGCATCTCGACCCCGAGGTCTCCCCGGGCGACCATCACGCCGTACGACGCCTCGATTATCTCCTCCAAGTTCTCGACGGCGCCCGCGCGCTCTATCTTCGCGACGACGGGGATGTCAGCGCCGAGGTTCTCGAGTGCGTCGCTGATGGTGTAGACGTCTTCGGCCGAGCGAACGAACGACGCCGCAACGAAGTCCGCGCGCTTCTCGGCGGCGACTTCGAGTTCCCGCCGGTCGCCCTCGGTGATGAGGTCGATGTCGAGTTTGACGCCGGGGAGGTTGACGCCCTTTCGACTGTCGAGTTCGCCGCCCGAGTCGATGCGGGCGACGACGGTGTCGCCCTCGACGCGTTCGACCGTCGCCTCGATGCGGCCGTCGTCGAGGAGGACGGTGTCGCCGGGTTCGGCGGCGGCGATGGAGTAGGAGAGACCGACTTCCTCGGGCGTCGCGTCGTCGCTCTCGACGAATCGGACTTCGCTGCCCGTCGCGAGGTGAATCGGCTCGTCGATGGGTGCGGTTCGCACTTCGGGGCCCTGCAGGTCCACCATCGCGGCGAGGGGTTCCTCGGTGCCGGCGTCGACCGTCCGGATGCGGTCGATGACCTCCGCTCTGTGCTCCGGCGTGCCGTGACTGGCGTTGAGGCGGGCGACGCTCATCCCCGCGTCGGAGAGTGCCCGAATCGTCGATTGGTCGTCGGACGCCGGGCCGAGCGTACAGACGATTTTCGCGTTTCTCATGACACGGACTACAGGCGAACGCGTAAAAAAGCCCGACGATGGACTACTCTCGTGGTAAAAACTACCATCTATAGCGCTCCCCCTACCGCTCCCCCGTTCGCCCCTGCGGCGAGGTTATCTCCGTTCGCCGCCTACCCTCCGCATGGATTCGACGGCACGACGCCGCCCCGCCGGGGGTGAGACGACGACGGGGCGGCCGGAGACGGACGGCGGGAGCACAGACGTGCGCGGCGACGGCGGCGGTATCGTCCCCGCGGACCGGACGCCGACGTGGGCCGAACGGAAGGCGCGGACGACGGGGCTGGCCCGCCTCACGTACGAGTACTTCGAGCGCTCCCGGCACGAGGACGAGGTCCTGCGAGAGGAGTCCGACTACGTCGAACGGGACGTGCTCGCGTTCCCGACGTGGCCGCACGAAATCGTCCGTAACTCCGCCATCGCGAGTTTCTTCGTCGGGATGATACTGTTCCTCTCGGCGACGCTCCCGCCGCACATCGGCCCGCCGGCGAACCCGAGTTCGACGCCGGCCATCATCCTCCCCGACTGGTACCTCTACTGGTCGTTCGGACTGCTCAAACTCGACCCCATCAACCCCGAGTTGGCCGTCCTCGGCGGGCAGAAACTGATGGCCGACCGGACGTTCGGCGTCGTCGCCAACGCCATCGTCGTCGGCGTCATCGCGTTGGTTCCGTTCCTCAACAAGGGGTCGGCGCGACGACCGGTCGAGGAACCGTTCTGGGCCGCCGTCGGCGTCGGCGGCGTCCTGTTCGCGTTCACCGTCAGTATCCTCGCCATCAAGAACCTCGTTCCCATGAACCCGAACGTCCTGTTCGACCTGACGTTCATCGCGCCCGTCGTCGGCGGCGTCGTCACCTACGCGGTGCTGAAGACGATGCGCGAGGGGTACATGTACGACCTGAACCGCCGGTACTACCGCCTCCGCCCGCCGAGGTGAGCGCCCGGCGTCGAACCGCGCCGGTTCAGTGCTCGGCCATCGACGCCGGAATCCAGTCCGGTCGACGCCCCTCCCAGGAGGCGCGCCACCGGCCGTACTCGTCTTCGGCCTCCAGCGAGGCGACCACCGCTTCGAGGACGACGCGGTCCACGACGTACGCGCCGTCCGTCTCGCCGGTGAACCGCACGTCGAACGAGCCGTCGTTCTGGTCGTGAACGGCGACTCGGTGGATGCCGTCGCGGATGCCCCGGGGAACGTCCGAGACGAACCGGAAGGTGGCCGCGGCGAGGCGCGGCGAGAGCCGAATCGGCGGACCGCGTTCGAGTGCCACGTCGGCGCTCGTGAGACCGAAGTACATCGACGCTCACTCTCTGGGTCGGGGTAAAAATCGTTATGGTCGCCGCGCCTTCGTGGCAACCGCTTGAACGGTCGAGCGGCGTCGACCCCCGGACCGCCGTCCGGCGTCCGGTCGCACCCCGCCATCAGTCTTTAGCGCCGCGCGCGACTCGGCCGAACCGTGCAACACGTCACGGACGACATCGTCGGCAAACACGTCGTCGGGCCGAACGGCGACCGAATCGGCAAAGTGACCGGCGTACAAGACGACGAAGCGATACTGAAGGGCGAGACCGGACTCTCGGCGGAGATGGAGGACGCGTTTCAGAACGGCGACGACGGCGCGCTCTCGGTCACCGCCGACCAGATCGTCGAAGTGACCGACGACGAGGTTCGGGTCGCCGTCGAGTCGCGGTAACGGCGCCGTCTCGACGCGTTGCCGTCGCGCGCTTCCTTACTTGACCCGCGTCCCGGGTTCGGCGTCGTCGTGCGTCGTGAGCAGGTCGGCCTGTTCGCCCGCGGCCAGCACCATCCCGTTCGACTCGACGCCGAACAGTTCGGCCTGCTCCAAGTTGGCGACGACGACGACCTTCTTCCCGGGCAGGTCGTCGAGGTCGTGCAGTTGCTTGATGCCCGCGACTATCTGGCGTTCCTCGACGCCGATGTCGACGGTCAGTTTGGCGAGTTTGTCCGCGCCCTCGATACCCTCGGCGTCGAGAATCTCGCCGACGCGCAGGTCGAGTTCTTGGAACTCCTCGAAGCCGATTCGGTCTTCGAGAAGCGGTTCGAGTTCGTCTGTCACGTCCGCTTCGCTCTCGTCGTCGGACTCGTCACTTTCGGTTTCCTCCGCCGTCGCGGCGACGCGCGACTCGAGTTTCTCGTTGAGTTCTTCGACGCGTTCGTCGGCTATCTTGTCGAAGAGTTCCGAGGGTTCGTCGAACGACGCCGCGGGCGCGTCGAGTGCCGCCGCCACGCCCACGTCGTGGACGGTCCCGTCCTCGTTCAGGTCGTCCCAGAGCAGTTCGGCCTTCCCGGGGGCGACCGGTTCGAAGAGGACGGCGACGGCCTTCGCTATCTGGACGCAGTCGCGGATGACCTGTCGCTTCTCCGCGCCGTCGTCGAGTTTCCACGGTTCGTGCTGCTGGATGTACTCGTTGCCGAACTGGGCGAGTCGGACGACCGCGTTACCGACTTCGCGGACGGAGTAGTCGTTGACGCCCGCGGCGAAGTCGTCGATGGCTCCCTCGATGCGGTCGCGCACCTCCTCGGAGAGGTCCGCGTCCGGCGTTCCCTCGTACTCGCGGTGGGCGAACAGCAGCGACCGGTAGAGGAAGTTGCCGACGGTGCCGACGAGTTCGTTGTTCACCCGGTCGCGGAACTTCTCCCACGAGAAGTCGACGTCCTGTTGGAACCCCCCGTTCGTGGCGAGGTAGTAGCGGATGAGCGCGGGGTCGAACCCCTCTTCGAGGTACTCGTCGGCCCAGACGGCGCGGTTGCGCGACGTGGAGAAGCCCTTGCCGTTCAGCGTGATGAACCCCGACGCCATGACGGCGCGCGGTTCGACGTAGCCGGTCGCGCGCAGCATCGCCGGCCAGAAGACGGTGTGGTGCTGGATGATGTCGCGGCCGATGATGTGGACGACGTCGCCGTCCTCACGCCACGCCTCCTCCCAGTCGAACACGTCCGCGCCGACGCGTTCCGTGTACTGCTTGGTCGAGGAGATGTACTCGATGGGCGCGTCGACCCAGACGTAGAGGACCAAATCGTCCTCGTTCTCGCCCGGGTAGTCGATGCCCCAGTCCATGTCGCGGGTGATACACCAGTCCTGCAGTTCGCCCTCGACCCACTCGCGCGGCTGGTTCTGCGCGTTGGAGGTCCCCTCCAGTCGGTCGAGGAACTCCCCGAGATACTCCTGCAGTTCGGAGACGCGGAAGAAGCGGTGGCTCCGGTCGCGGTACTCCGCGGCGTTGCCGGTGATGGTCGAGACGGGCGCTTCTATCTCGCCGGGTTCGAGGTGGCGACCACAGCCCTCGTCGCACTCGTCGCCCCGGGCGTGTTCGCCGCAGTACGGACAGGTGCCCTCCACGTAGCGGTCCGGGAGCCACTGGTCGGCGTCGGGGTCGTAGGCGATGGGTATCTCCTTCTCGTAGACGTAGCCCTCCGCCTCCAGCGTGCGGACTATCTCCTTCGTCAGTTCCGTGTTCGTCTCGTCGTGCGTGTGGCCGTAGTTGTCGAACTCGACGTCGAACTTCGGGAACGTCTCCTGATACGTCTCGTGGTGGCGGAGCGCGAACTCCTCGGGCGTGACGCCCTCCTTCTCGGCGTTGACCGCGACGGGCGTCCCGTGCATGTCCGACCCCGAGACGAACGCCGTCTCCTGGCCGAGTCGTTTCAGCGCGCGACTGTAGATGTCGCCGCCGACGTACGTCCGGAGGTGGCCGATGTGCAGGTCGCCGTTCGCGTACGGCAACCCGCAGGTCACCACCGCCGGGTTCTCCGTGGGGAAGTCTTCGTGGCTCATTATCGTGTCTGGTGGTTCTCGTGGGCGGGACCAAAACCCCGTCGGGAGAGTTCTGACTCGCTTCGCTCGTCTTCGCTCTCCCGACGTGTTCGTCCGCGTGCGTCCCGCTGGTTTCGCGACTATCGGCCGGCGTCTGTCGAACCGTAGTTTCACCGGCGCGGACGGCGACTCGTGGACCGAGTCGGCGTCGCGCGGCGGGTCCACCCGGCGCTAAAACGGCGGCGTACGCATCGAACGGGACGGGTGGCTCGTCACGCCGGGACGTAGTGCGCGGCGAGGCATAACTCGCTCGGGTCTCACCAGCGTTCTTCCCGCCTCGCGGCGAACGTCGCCCATGGACCTCCCACTCGTCGCGTTCGGCACCGCCTCGGTCGTCGTCCTGTTGCTGTTCAGCGCCTTCTTCTCCAGTTCGGAGACGGCGATATTCTCCCTCCCGGTCGCGTGGATAGACGACCGGGCCGCGACCGGGGACCGACGCGCCGTGACGCTGCGACGACTCCGCGAGGACCCGCACCGACTGCTCGTCACCATCCTCGTCGGCAACAACCTGGTGAACGTCGCCATCTCCAGCATCGTCACCGTCCTCCTCGTCGAGCACGTCTCCGCGGGCGTCGCCGTCACCGCCGCGACGCTGGTCGTCGGGTCCGTCGTCCTCGTGTTCGGCGAAATCGTCCCGAAGTCGTTCGGGCTGGGTAACGCGCGGCGCTGGTCGCTCACCGTCGCCCGTCCCGTCTCGCTGGTCGAGCGAAGCATCTCACCGCTCGTGGGTCTGTTCGACGCGCTCACGCGCCGACTGACGGCGTGGCTCGGCGGCGAGACGGACATCGAGAAGCCGTACGTCGAGTGAGCGAGGGCCGGCCCGCGGCGACGCGAGTCGACGGCGAATCTCAGAACGTCACTCCGACGCCCGACAGGGTGACGACGGTGAACACCAACCGGCCGACGCTGCCGACGAACGTGGCGAGGGCGAACTTCAGGTAGTCCTCCTCGAGGACGGAGAACGCGTATATCGACAGCGTGTCGGGGAACCCCGGCACGCAGAGCGCGGCGGCCAACCCGGCGTAGCCCCACTTCTGGGCTATCTCGAGCGTCTTCCGCTCGGTCCACTCCATCACGTCGAACCGGGACCGGCGGAGGCGTCGCTCCACGAACCCGGAGCTCTTGGCCTCCTGTCCGATGTGGAACGCGAAGACGCTCCCGGCGGCCTTGCCGACGCCGCTGACGAACATGATGAGGGCGAGGCGGGCGGTGTTGGACAGCCCCAACTCCAGCGGGGCGAACAGGACGATTTCGCTCACGCCGGGGAGGGCGAAGGCGATGAGGAAGGAGTAGACGAAGATGATGGCGAGCCCGAACCACCCCGTCGCCGTCTCGACGGCAGTGGAGAGCCAGCCGAAGTCCGGCCAGATGCTCGGCAGTCCGCCGGACGCGAGGAGTTCGGAGACGCCGCTCGCGAGTACCGGTAACACCGTCGTCGACGAGAGGGCGTCGAGGGCGACGAGCGACACGATATCGGAGTTCCCCCACGGGTCGACGTAAGTCTTGAGATTCGGGACGACGACGAATCGTCGGTCCGCGACGACGAGGGCCGGTCAGCGTACTGCGTCCACGTCGGCGAGGAACGACGAGAGCGCCTCGCGGGTGACGTGCGGCATGCAGACGACGCGGAGGTGGCCCGCGTCGGTGCGCGAGACGCGCCACTCGCGGTCACGAAGCGCCGCGAACAGCGAGTCGGAGACGTCGGCGGCGACCAGCGGCAGTTCGGGGTCGACCACGTCGAACCCGCGCGACCGGAGTTCGCCCGCGAACCACGAGGCGAGGTCGGCGGCGCGTTCGTACTCGCGGCGGTAGCCGTCGGGCCAGAGTTCGTCCATCGCCGCCGCGGCGGAGGCGACGCCCGCACCGCTTCGGGTGCCCGTCAGCGTCGCCTGCGAGGTGGATTCGAGGTACGGCGTCTCGACGGCCAGCGAGTCCAGCCCGCTCCGGTCGCGGAACAGGAGGCCGCCGGCGGGGATGCACGCCTGCCCGCACTTGTGCGGGTCGACGGTGAGCGAGTCGACCGGCGCGTGCGCGAAACTCCACGCGCGGTCGGTGAACGGGAGGAGGAACCCGCCCCACGCGGCGTCGACGTGCAGGAAGGCACCGGCGTCGTGGGCCACGGCGGCGAGTTCGGGGATGGGGTCCACGCGGCCGAACTCGGTGGTGCCGGCGACGCCGACGACGAGGACGGTGTCGTCGTCCACGGCGGCGCGGACGGCCCCCACGTCCGCGCGGTGGTCGTCGTCCGTCGGGACGAGGCGGAGTTCCACGTCGAGTACGTCGGCGGCCTTGTTGAACGAGAAGTGCGCGCTCTCGGGGGCGACGACGTTCGGGTCGGAGACGTCGCCGCGGCGTCGGTTTCGCGCCGCTCGGACCGCCTGCACGTTGGCCTCCGTCCCGCCGCTGGTGACGTAGCCGTGCGGGTCGGCGAGGCCGGTCATCTCTCCGAGAGTGGCGACGGCGTCGGCCTCCAACTCGGCGACGTCGCGGTACGTCGCGGGGTCGCCGGGGTTGGTGGCGAGAAACCGCTCCGCGGCGGCGCGGGCCGCCGGGTGCGGGTCGGTGCACATCGACGAGAGGACGCGGTCGAACGTCTGCGGCACGGACCGCTGCATAGTCCCCGGGTGGCCCCCGCCGCGTTTATGGATTCCGTTGTGTGTCGCGTCGGCCGACCGCTCGGGCCGGCGGCGGCCGGCGTCGAGGACGGGAGAGACGGACGAAGCGACAGCACGGTCGAGGCGACGGAACGGACGAGACGGACGAAAGGGGAGAGAGCGGAGAACGACGGTGCGAGCGACTAGCGCACCGAGTCGAGGACGAGTCGCTGTTCGACCCGCTTGACCTCGTGTTGCACGTCGCGCACGGCGTCGATGTTCGCGGAGATGGAAGAGATACCCTCGTTGACGAGGAACTGGACCATCTGCGGCTTCGACGCCGCCTGTCCGCAGATGCTCGTCTTCACGCCCACCTCGCGACAGGTCTCGATGGTGTCGCCGATGAGTTTCAGGACGGCGGGGTGCAGTTCGTCGAACCGGTCGGCGACGTTCTCGTTGTTCCGGTCGACGGCGAGGGTGTACTGCGTCAGGTCGTTCGTCCCGAACGAGACGAAGTCGAGTCCCGACTCGGCCATCTCCTCGACGCCGAGTGCGGACGCGGGCGTCTCTATCATCACGCCCCACTCGCGCTTGTCCGGGTCGATGCCGGCCTCCGCCATCAGGTTCTTCGCCTGCAGGACGTCCTCGGCGTCGTTGACGAGGGGGAACATCACCTCGACGTTGTCGTAGCCCATCTCGAACAGGCGGCGGAACGCCTCCAGTTCGTGCTTGAATATCTCGGGCTTGTCGAGACTGCGGCGGATGCCGCGGTAGCCGAGCATCGGGTTGTGCTCGCGCGGTTCGTCGTCGCCGCCCTCCAACTGTCGGAACTCGTCGGTGGGCGCGTCGAGGGTGCGGACGCGGACGGGTCGCGGGTAGAACTCCTCGGCGACGCCGCGGACGCCCTCGACGAGTTCTTCGACGAAGGCGCGTTCGCCGTTGTCGGCGATGTACTTCTCGGGGGTCTTGCCCAGTGAGAGCACCATGTGCTCGATGCGGAGCAAGCCGACGCCGTCGGCGCCGGTGGCGGCGGCGCGTTCGGCGGCCTCGGGGATGGAGACGTTCACCTTCACCTCCGTGGCGGTCATCGGCTTGACGGGCGTCTTCGGCCGCGCCTCCTCGATGGGTTCGCGTTGCTCCTCTTTCAGTTCGGCCCCCTCTCTGACGGTCCCCTTGTCGCCGTCGATGGTGATGGGCTGACCCTCCTCTATCTCGCGGGTGGCCGACCCGGTGCCGACGACGGCGGGGACGCCGAGTTCGCGCGAGACGATGGCCGCGTGCGAGGTCATCCCGCCCTCGTCGGTGACGATGCCCGCCGCGCGCTTCATCGCGGGTACCATGTCCGGCATCGTCATCTCGGTGACGATGATGTCGCCGTCCGACACCTGGTCGAGGTGGTCGAGTTTGGTGACGATGCGGGCGTTGCCGGCGGCGATGCCGGGACTCGCGCCGAGGCCGCGGAGTATCATGTCTCCCGACGTCTCGCCGGCCTGTCCGTTCGCGGCCCCGCCGTCGCCGGCGGCCGCCTGCGCCGCCTCCTCCTCGCCGTCGGAGATGGTCGTGATGGGCCGCGACTGGAGCATGTACACGTCGCCGTCGTAGATGGCCCACTCGACGTCCTGCGGTTCGCCGTAGTGGTCCTCGACGCGTTCGCCGAGTTCGACCAGTCGGCCGATTTCGTCCTCGTCGAGGACGCGGGCGCTCCGCTTGTCGTCGGAGACCTCGCGTTCGACCGTCTGCCCGGTCTCGACGTCCTTCTCCATCATCATCTTCTTGTCCGCGACGGTGGCCGTCTCGACCTCGCCAGACTCGCGGTCGACGACGTAGTTGTCGGGCGAGACGGACCCCGAGACGACGGCCTCGCCGAGGCCCCAGGCGGCCTCGATGATGATGCGCGGTTCGCCCGTGGAGGGGTGCGAGGTGAACATCACGCCGGACTTCTCGGCGTCCACCATCTCCTGGACGACGACGGCGATGTCGACTTCGTGGTGGGGGAACCCCTTCCGATTCCGGTAGTATATCGCGCGCTGGGAGAACAGCGACGCCCAGCACTCCTTGACTCGTTCGATGAGGGCGTCTCGCTGGACGTTCAGGAACGTCTCTTGCTGTCCGGCGAACGACGCGTCCGGGAGGTCTTCGGCCGTCGCCGACGACCTGACGGCGACGAACGCCTCGCCGTCCCCGACGTCCTCGTAGGCGGCGAGAATCTCCTCGCCGACGGCGTCGGGAACCGGCGTCTCCATGATGAGTTCGTGTGCCCGTTCGTGCGCTTGCTTCAACGCCGCGGAGTCCTCGTGGTCCACGTCGACGGCGTCGAAGAGTTCCTCGTCGATACCCGCGTCCTCGATGAACGAACGGTACGTCCCGGCGGTCACGACGAACCCCGGCGGGACGGGGAGACCCGCGGAGGTAAGTTCGCCGAGTGAGGCACCTTTTCCGCCGACTGTGCCCAAGTCGTCGGCGCGTACGTCGTCCAGCCAAACTACAGCCATTAGCGTTCGTCAATGATTGTAAGCCCTCATAAGTACTTTCCGAACAACTCCAACGTGAATTATACTATACTCGGCTCCGAGTACGTAATTCTCGCCGGAATCGTCACTCGCCGGCACGCCGTTCGCTGCCGTGGGTTTCGCAGAGAATCTCGCCGGTTTCAGGGTCCAGATAAAACGGTTTGCCGGTGCGTACCGCGGCCCCGCAGACCGCACAGCCGTCGTCGTGTCGGAGGAAGTACTTCCCCGCCGCGCGGCCCGTCTCCAGTCGGTCCGCCTCGACGGCGACGCGCGTGAGTCCCTCGCCTATCTGCGTCCGGTCCGGTCCGTCGGCCTCCTCGAAGCGTATCGGTCGCACGGGTGAGACGACGGGCGGAAACCGCGTAAACCCCCCGTCGGCGAGAGCTTCTTTACCACGGGGGACCTCACTACTCGTGTGCTGCTCGACTGGGTATCGCTGGTGCCGGGATGGCTCGTCTTCGGCGTCGTCGGCGGACTCGTCGCCTCCGTGTTCGTGGCCGGCGTGTTCGTCGTCGGCGGCCGTCTGTTCCCCGACGAGCCGATTTCGCGGGGGAGTATCGACGGTGCCGGCCGTCGCCGGATGGAGATACGCGACTACCTTCGAGAGATAGGCGAACCGTTCGCAGAGGACCACCCGATTCACGGCGAGACGGTCGAGTTCTACCTCCCGGGGCGCGACGTGGCCGTCACGTTCGACGCGCAGGCCTACTTCCGCCTCGAACGCGCCGGGACGTACACGGTGCTGTGCGAACACGAGATGCCCGCCCGCGGACTCGGCCGCCGCTTCCCGTTCGAGGTTCCGGAACTCGAACAGCGCCCGCCCGCCCCCGACGACCCCGTCGCGACGGCGTTCGACCACCTCGACCTCCCGCAGAGCGCCAGTCCGTCGGAGGTCAAGAGCGCCTACCGCGAGAAGGTGAAGACGGCTCACCCCGACCACGGCGGGTCGCAGTCGGAGTTCCAGCGACTGCAGGAGGCGTACGCGACGGCCAGAGAACACGCGGAGCGGGCGATAGCCTCCTGACGACTCCACGTCGCGGTCGTCGCTGCTCCGCCTCTCCCTGCGCCGCCGTTCACTCCGCCGCGCGCGCCGCCTCCGTCACCTCGTAGAGGACGTCACCGTCGCGGAGGGCGTCCGTCACGCGCCCAACGAGGTCCGTCGTCGCCACGACGACGCTCTCGAGGCCGCGCGCCGCCGCTTCGGCCGCCACGTCGCCCGCCGCCAGCGACGTCTCGACGTCGACGTCCGCCTTCCGCAGGGCGACGACGGCTTCGACGCCCGCGGCGACGACCACGTCCGCGTCGTCGCACGCCGCCGCCAGCGACGCCCCGTCGAGGGCGCGACTGCCGCCCGAACGCGCGGGGGGCACCTGAACGACGGTGACGCCGCCGGGGTCCATCTCGATGACGCCCTCGAAGCCGGTGATGCTCACGTCCTCGCCCGCCTCGGCGTCCGTCGTCGCCACGCCGGTGGCCGGGCCGCCCTCGCCGGGCGTCGCGTGCAGGAGTCCCCTGCGGAGCGTGAGCGTCACCGTCTCGCCGGCGGCCACGTCCTCGGTGGCGATGGCGGCGTCCTCCTGGACGCTCTCCAACACGTCGTCGGTGACGTGGTCGGCGAACCGCCGGAGGTCCTTGGCCTCCTGAAACAGCCAGTCGACCCCCTCCTTCGTGACGCGGTACCGCGACCGACCCTCCTTCTCGACGTACCCGTCCTCGACGAGTTGCCGCGTGTACTCGCTGACGGCCTGACTCGTCACGCCCACCGCCTCGGCGACTTCGCCCTGACTCACCGCTGGCTGTCGGTCGGCGATTTCGACGAGGATACGCAGACGCGTCGCCGTCCGTTTGTCTTCGAGGGCACCGCTCATACCCGTGGGGAGGGAGTGCGCGATGAAAAATCCCCCCGACCCGTCGCCGTCCGCCGTCAGTCGTCGCGGGGGCGTCGCCCGACGCCACCGCACCGCCCGACGCCACCGCCCGACGCCCGCGAACGCCACCGCTTTGCGCGTCCGGCGCCTTCCCTCCCGCGTGGACGACGTGACCTACCGCGACAGGGCGGTGTACCTCCCCGCGGCGGAGACGCTCGTCGTCGCGGACCTGCACGTCGGCCGCGCCGAAGCCTCCGACGTGGCGTTCCCCCTCGGCGAGGGCACCGACCTCCGGGAGCGACTCGCCGCGCTGGTCGGTACGTTCGACCCCGGGGCAGTCGTGTTCGCGGGCGACGTGCTCCACCGGTTCGACACGGCCACCGCCGCCGCCGAGTCGGGACTGGCCGACCTCGTGCGCGTCTGCCGGGAGGCGGGCGCCGAACCGGTCCTCGTCCGCGGGAACCACGACACGGTGCTGGAGACGGTGTGGGACGGCGACGTGTTCGACGAGTACGTCGTCGGGTCGGCGGGCGACGCCGGCGACTCGGGCGTCGTCGTCTGCCACGGCCACGCCGACCCCGAGGCGGACGCCTCGCTGTACGTCGTCGGCCACCTCCACCCGGCGATAACCATCGAGGGCCGCCGCCGGCCGTGTTATCTCTACGGCGACGCCGCCCACCGCGGCGCCGACGTGCTGGTCCTGCCGGCGTTCACCCGCCTCGCCGCGGGCGTGCCGGTCAACGGGATGCGCGGGGAGACGCGCTCACCGCTGGTCGACGACGTGGACGCCTTCCGACCACTCGTCTACGACGAGGACGCCGAGGAGACGCTGTCGTTCCCGCCGCTGGGAGAGTTCCGCCGGATGCTGTGACTGTCCTCTGGGCCGTCGTTCGGCTCGGCCGACGGCTCTCTCACGTCACTCCGCGTCGGACAGAATCGCCGCCGCGGCCTCGCGTCCGCTCCGCATCGCCCCCTGAATCGACGACCACGCGGTGTAGTCGCCCGCGAGGTACGTCCGCCCGCCGGGTGCGCGGTAGTCCGGGAGGGCGTCGTGGACGCCCGGCGGTTGAGCGAACTGGGCGAACTCGATGCGGTCGGTGTGGAGCGGTTCCAGGTCGGCGAACGAGCGGTCGGGATACCACGAGGCAAGCGTCGCCTTCGTCCGCGTCGCCAGTTCCGAGGCGTCGCGGTCCAGCGCGGACGCGCCGAGGAACGTCGCGTTCAGGAGTTCGGCGTCGTCGGGGGCGTACTCCGGCGCTACCTCGCTCATCGGGACGACGGTGTTCGGCGCGTCGTCGCCGGCGTTGAGCAGAATCTTCCTCCGCGTCCCCAGTTTCGCGCCCTTCGGGAGGCGGTAGTACTGCGTGACGCTGCTGCGCGCCTCGGTCGGAATCAGGTCCACGCCGGTCAGCCGTCGGGCCTCCCTCGGGTCGGTGGCGACGAGGGCGGCGTCGGCGTCGACCGTCTCGCCGCCCGCGGTGACGGTGACGCCGCCGGTCGCTCGGCCGGTCGCGGCGCCCGCACCGTCGTCGGCGTCCGTTTCGGTCGCGTCCACGACCTGCTCGACGCCGGTCTCGGTGGCTATCTCCGCGCCCGCCTCGCGGGCCGCCGCGGCCAACTGCTCGGGAATCGCGCCAATCCCCTCGGCGGGGACGCCTATCTCGCCCTCGCTCAGCATCTTGAAGGTGTACTCGAAGACGCGCTTGGAGGTGGCGAGCGACCGGTCCAGCGTGATTCCGCCGTAGAACGGCGCGACGAAGTTCTCGACGTACCCATCGGAGAACCCCCACTCGCGCAGGTAGTCGCGGATACTGTCGTCCGCGCTGTCGAATATCTCCGCCTCGTCCATCGACCCGACGTGCTGGCGGAGCGCCAGCGTGCGGAGTTTGTCGGTGGTCGTCACCTCGCGGTTCAACAGCGACGCGACGGCGGCGCGCGGGTCCCGTATCGGGTCCGACAGCGTCGAGCGCTGGCCGGGGCGGGCGACGACCGCACCGGGCGAGAAGTAGCGCATGTCCAGCGCCGACAGGTCGAGTTCGCGGCGCACGGCGGGGTAGCCGGTGAACAGCACCTGGAATCCCCTGTCGAAGGTGAAGCCGTCCCGCTCCTGCGTCCGAACGCGGCCGCCGACGCCGGGTCGTCGCTCGAACACGGTCACGTCCGCGCCTGCCTCGGCGAGGTGTCGCGCCGCGACGAGGCCCGCGAGGCCCGCGCCGGCGACGACGACGCTGTCTCCGTCCATACGTCCGCGTCGTCCGGCGAACACAAAAGAGGGACGGGGTTCCGGAACGGCCGCGGGGGGCGATCACCGAACGTCGGAACTGGCGGTCAGTCGCTACTCTCCGCCGCTCCCTCGCCGTTCCCCTGTTGGAGGCGCTTCCACTCCTGGTGGCCCTGTTTGAGGATGTCGTAGGCGGCGTCGCGCGAGTCCCAGCCCTCGATCACGATCTCTGCGTCGCCGGGTTCCAGGTTCTTGTAGGTACGGAAGAACTCCTCGATGACGTTCTGCTGGTGTTCGGGGATGTCCTCACGCGCCTCGATGTGCCCGAACCGCGGGTCGTCGGCGGGCACGCCGATTATCTTGTCGTCTTTCTCGCCCGTATCGTTCATCCGGATGACCGCGACCGGGCGAAGGTCGAAGATGCAGCCCGTGAACAGTCCGTCCTCGGTCAGCGCCAGGAAGTCGAGCGGGTCGCCGTCGCCGCCGGCCGTCTGCGTGAAGAAGCCGTAGTCACCCGGGTAGACGACCGAACTGTAGAGCGCGCGGTCGAGTATGAAGCCCGGAATGTCCTTTCGGTACTCGTACTTGATCTGTCCGCCTTTCTCTATCGCGGCGACGGCCGTCGCCGTCTGCGGGAAGTTGTCGGTCTGTTCGACACCGTCGACCAGGTTCGTGGGTTCGTGAGAGCTCATCGAATCGGATCCGCCTTGCTTCGCGTGCGCGTTGCCGTCTTCAGAAGCTGCTGTGCGCCCAACTGCCGACATCCCTGCCAGGCTTCCCACGCCCGCGAGGAACGAGCGACGAGAGCCCGACGGTACCAGGCCGCTGTTGTCGTCCGCCATGCGCCTACAGCTCCAGGCACGAAATTATTAGAATTTTATAATAGTCTAAAATAACACTAACACCAGAATGAATCAATGGGTAACGGTACATATTAATCGAGGAGACGACTGTACGGAAATCGTACTAGTCTACCCCGTTCGTCGGTGAGAGCCGCTCTCTGTGGTATGCCCCCGTCGAAACACCGGCTCGGTTATGTTTCCGAGTGCGGGGCTGACGGTACGCGCTGTACCGACCCCCGAGCAAAGCGTGGCCCGGGGTCAGCGGGAGGCGGGAAATGACCAGACGTTAGTCCGTCGGCCCGTAGCCTCCACCATGGACACGAGCGAGGCGTTTCGCGGACTGGAGTGCGCCGAGACGGGCGAGCGATACGACGCGACGGCGACGGGCGAGAGCGACGCCGGCGCGCACCTGACGCCGGTGTACGACTTCGACGCCGTCGACTGGGGCGACGGCGCTCTCTCGGACCGGCCGACGGACACGATGTGGCGCTACGCGGACCTCCTGCCGTTCGCGTCCCCGCTGACGGCCGACGAGGGGGCGACGCCGTTGGTGGAGTCGGCGGCACTCGCCGACGAACTCGGCGTCGGGACGCTCTCGGTGAAGGACGAGGGGCGCAACCCGACGGGCACCGTCCTCGACAGGGGACTGTCGCCCGCCGTCACCGACGCGCGCGAGGCGGACGCCGAACTGGTCGCCCTCGCCGCCGCGGGGAACGCGGGACAGTCCGCGGCGTCGTACGCCGGGATGGCCGGGCTTCGCTCCTACGCGTTCGTCCCCTCCCGCGCGCCGTTCTCGAACAAGGCGATGGTGAACGTCCACGGCGGGGAGATGCGCGTCGTCGGCGGGCGGTACCCCGACGCCGAGGACGGACTACACGAGCAACTGCAGTCCGACTGGTTCACGCTGCAGGAGTTCGACAACCCGTACCGCCACGACGGTATCAAGACGCTGGCGTTCGAGGTGGCCGAGTCGCTGGACTGGACGGTGCCCGACGCCGTCGTCGTCCCGGCGAGTACGGGCGAAGTCGTCGTCGGCGTCGCGCAGGGCTTCCGCGAACTCCGTGAACTCGGCCTCGTCGACGCGGTGCCGCCGTTGTACGCCGCGCAGGCGTCCGGGTGTGCGCCCATCTACGCCGCCCACGAACGCGGCGAACGCGACGTCGAGGCGTGGGCGAACCCCGACACCATCGTCGGCGAGTTGGAGATTCCCGACCCGAAGGGCGGCGCCGCCGCCGTTCAGGCCGTCGAGGAGGCGGGCGGCGACGTCCTCGCCGTGGACGACGACGACATCCTCGAGAGCGCCGTCGTCGCCGCGCAGACGGCGGGCGTCGAAGTCGGCACCGCGGGCGGCGCGGCGATGGCCGCCGCGTGGCGACTCGCCGAGGAGGGCGTCGTGGACGAAACCGACCACGTGGTCGTCGTAAACACCGAGTCCGGGACGAAGACGGCAGATATCCTTCGAAGCCACCTGATGGGTCAAGGAATCTGAACCTGCGACGGCGCTTCGTCACGTAATCGACCACTATTATTCCCAGCAGGTTTTTGTTTTAGACCCGTCTAATCCGCCGTATGTTGAGCGACGTGATGGAGGACTACCTCAAAGCCATCTACCAGATAGAGGCGACGTCCGGTCCCCCCGTCTCTACCTCGGCCATCGCGGAGTACCTCGGGAAGACGCCGCCCACGGTCACGAGCATGCTCGGGAAACTCGAAGAACGAGGGCTCGTCGAACGCGAGAAGTACAAGGGCGTCGAGTTGACCGCGGAGGGGGAGACGGTCGCCCTCGAGGTGTTGCGGCACCACCGCCTGCTCGAGTCCTACCTCGCCGAACACCTCGATTACTCGTGGAGCGAGGTCCACGAGGAGGCAGACGCCCTCGAACACCACATCTCCGAGGAGTTCGAACGCCGCGTGGCGGACGCACTCGGCAACCCGACCGTCGACCCCCACGGCGACCCGATTCCCTCCGCGGACCTCGCGCCCATCGAACACGACGAGACGGACGCCCTGACCGACCACCCCGTCGGTGACCGCGTGGTCGTCGCGCGGGTCAGCGACCGCGACGAGGAGGAGTTGGAGTACCTCGCGGCGGCCGGCATCACGCCCGGAACCGCGCTCGAAGTCGTGGACGTGGCCCCGTTCGGGATGGTCACCGTGCGGACCGAAGGCGGCGACGAACAGAGCCTCCCCGACTCGGTGGCCGCGTCCATCCGCGTGAAGTCGCTGGAGGACGCCGACGCCGCGAGTGACGACGGAAACGGCGGCAACGGGGAGGTGCAGACGACGTGAGCGGCTACTGGGAGATAGTCGCCATCGCCCTCGTCACCCAGTTGGCGGTGCTGCCGGGCGAGAAGGTCCAGTTCATCATCGCCGGCCTCTCGACGCGCTACAACCCGCTGGTGGTCGTCGCCGCCGCGGGGTCGGCGTTCGCGGGGTGGACCGCGCTCGAAATCCTGTTCGGACAGGCGCTCCGGTCGGCCCTCCCGCCCGTCGTCCTCGACGCCATCTCGGCGGCGTTGTTCCTCACGTTCGCGGTGCTGCTCTACCGGTCGGCGCCCGACCCGAACGAACCCCACCGGGACCTCGCGGCGGAGACGGACGGCGGGGTCGCGAACCTGACCGACCGGGTCGACCTGCCCGCCCCGTTGGACCGCCTCTCGGGGTCGTTCGGCGGGTTCGTCCCCATCTTCGCCATGATGGCCGTCGGCGAGTTCGGCGACAAGACCCAACTGGTCACCATCGGACTGGCCGTCGAGTACGGCGCAACCTCGGCCATCTGGCTCGGCGAGATGCTCGCCATCATCCCCGTGAGCCTCGCGAACGCGTACCTGTTCCACACGTTCTCGCACCGGTTCGACGTGCGGAAGGCGCACTTCCTCTCGGCGGCCCTGTTCCTCTTCTTCGGCCTCGACACGGTGCTGGCGATGCTGACGGGCTTCTCCCTCTGGGAGACGGCCGTCGGCGTCGTCACCGCGGCGCTCGGATTCGCCTGACGCGGCGAACGAGTCCGTCCCGGTCGTCCCCTCCCGCCGCGTCGCTCGTTCCGGCCCGCTTCGCTCGACGCCGTCGCCGCGTTCCCGGCGGGGGTGACCGTTTTCGGTTGATTTATCCACCGCTCGGTCCGGGAGGTGTACGTGGCAACCGTCGTCGTCACCCTCCTGGCGGGCGTCGTCTTCGGCCTCGCGCTGGCCGCCCCGCCCGGCCCGATGAACGCCATCATCGCCGAGGAGAGCGTGCTCCACGGCTGGCTGGCGGGGTTCAAGGCCGGTCTCGGGGCGATGACCGCCGACGCCATCTTCTTCGTCCTCGCTGCGCTCGGCGTCGTCGCGTTCGTCGAGCGGTTCCCCACGCTCCGGGCCGTCATGGTCGGCATCGGCGGCGTGTTGATGCTCTACTTCGCCTACGGCGCCGCCCGCGACGTGCAGTCGTCGTTCCACGCCGCCGCCGACGCCGAGGTCAGGAAGACGGGCACCGGCTTCACGAAGGCGTTCGTCCTCGCCCTCACGAACCCGTACCAGATCCTGTTCTGGCTCACCATCGGCGTCGGCCTGCTGGACCCGGGGACGCTGGACGTCCTCGCCGAGACGCCGTACGTCGGCGCGTCGCTGGCCGGCCTCCTCGTGGTCGAGACGGGGTCGCCCGCGCTCGTCGTCGGCTTCTTCGGCGGCATCGTCGTCTGGATAACGGGCTTCCCGGCGGCCCTCGTCGGCGCCGAACGGCGCGTGAACGCCCTCGCGCCCGTCGTCGCCGGCGCGAGCGCCGTCGTCCTCGCCGGCTTCGGCGTGCTGTTCCTCTCGCAGGCCGTCGGGACGTTCGTGCCGGCGTGACATTCCGGCCGTCGCCACCGCCGAAACACTAACACTTTCATCCGTGAGGGGGGAGGTTCCACCATGTTCGACAAGTCTACGTGGATACAACTCCCGCGGAACGTCCTCGTGGGTCACGGCGTGCTCGACGAACTCGCCGACGCGGTGGACGAACTCTACCTCACCGGTCGGCCGTTCCTGGTCACGAGTCCGACGCCGAACGACATCGCGGGCGACGCCGTCCGCGCGCAGTTCGACGACCCGGCGTCGGTCACCATCGAGACGGCGAGTTTCGAGTCGGTCGAACGCGTCGTCGCCGCCGCGGAGGCGGCCGACGCGGGCTACCTCGTCGCCCTCGGCGGCGGCAAGGTCATCGACACGGCGAAGATGGCCTCCGACAGCCTCGACTGCGGCTTCGTCTCCGTCCCGACGGCGGCGAGCCACGACGGCATCGTCTCCGGCCGGTCGTCCATCCCGGAGGGCGACACGCGCCACTCCGTCGCCGCCGACCCGCCGTTGGCCGTCGTCGCCGACACCGCCATCCTCGCGGAGGCGCCGTGGGAACTCACCACCGCGGGCTGTGCGGACATCATCTCGAACTACACCGCGGTGAAGGACTGGCAGTTGGCCCACCGCCTGAAGAACGTCGAGTACTCCGAGTACGGCGGGGCGCTCTCGCAGATGACCGCGGAGATGCTCGTCGACAGCGCCGAGTCCATCAAACCCGGGCTGGAGGAGTCCGCGTGGGTCGTCGTGAAGGCGCTCGTCTCCTCCGGCGTGGCGATGTCCATCGCCGGCACCTCCCGGCCCGCCTCGGGCGCGGAACACCTGTTCAGCCACCAACTCGACCGGCTCGTCCCCGGACGCGCCCTGCACGGCCACCAGGTCGGCGTCGGGGCCATCGTCACCGAGTACCTCCACAGCGGCGAGAAGGGCGAGTGGCGCGACATCCGCGACGCCCTCGGCGAGGTGGGCGCACCGACGACGGCCGGCGAACTCGGCATCGACGACGAGACGATTATCGAGGCGCTCACGACGGCGCACACCATCCGCGACCGGTACACCATCCTCGGCGACGGGCTGCGCGAGGACGCCGCCCGCGAGGCGGCCGGGTTCACGGGCGTCATCTAGCGCTCCCGCCACCGCACCGTCTCGCCCCTGCGACACCGCCTCTGTCCCCGCCACCGCGCCCCGAATCGCCGTCCCGAATCCGAAGAGGGAATACGGGCGCTTCCCAACGCCCGCTATGGCAACTGCGAGCGCCGACAACGCGCTGAAAGAGCATCCGCTGGCCGTCACGGCCGTCCTCTCGGTCGTCGGCTACGGCCTCGTCGTCGGGACGTTCCTCGGCTTCGTCCCCGGGGGCGTCTACCCCGACCTCTCGCTGTCACAGGTGAACCTGCTGTCGGACGCCATCGCCGCCGTCAACGCGGTGAACGTCCTCGTCATCGCCGCCGGGTGGCGGTGGATTCGCCGCGACGAGGTGAAGAAGCACGCCGCCGCGATGGTCACGTCGTTCGGCCTCATCCTCGTCTTCCTCGTGATGTACCTCACGAAAATCGGCGGCGGCGGCACGAAGGAGTTCGTCGGCCCGGCGTTCGTCTACTACCCGTATCTGGCGATGCTGGCGATACACATCGTCCTCTCCATCGTCGCCGTGCCGGTGGTGCTGTACGCCCTCGTCCTCGGCATCTCGCACTCGCCGGCGGAACTGCGCCGCGAGACGCCGCACCGACGCGTCGGCCGCATCGCCGCGGGGTCGTGGCTGCTCTCGCTGAGTCTCGGCGTCGTCACCTACTTCCTCCTCAACCACGCCTACGGGTGGGAGTACACCCAGTCCGCGGCGGCCGCACTCGTCTCCGCGCCGTTCTGAGGCGGATTCGCTGCCGCTCGGACCCGCCGCGACCCGACGAGCGAATGTCGAGGATTTTTATCACGCGGCCGCAAGCCGATGCGTATGCGAATCGCGTTCGTCTCGATGTTCACCGAACAACTCCGAGCCGACGGTGCCACGAGACGGATGCGACGGGTCGCCGAACGCCTCGCCGCGCACGGCCACGACGTGTCGGTCCTCTGCGCGCAGTGGTGGGAGGGCGACGTCCCCGAGTTCGAACAGGAGGGGGTGAACTACGTCGCCGTCACGGAGACGCCGTCGGCGACGACGTTCGCCTCGAAGGTGCCGTTCGCCCTCCGGCGCGTCAAACCCGACGTGATTCACGCGACCAACAGTCCGCCGACGCAGGTGACCGGCGCGAAGACGGCCGCGCGCCTCCTCCGCGTCCCCGTCGTCGTGGACTGGTGGGCCGAACGCGAGGGCGACTCCCGCGGCGCGTCCAAGCGGGCGGCGCGCGGCGCCAAGCGCGTCGTCACCCCCTCGCAGATGGTCAAGACCACGGTGCGGGAGTTCGGCGTGAGCGAGGACGCCGTCCGCGTCGTCCCCGAGTCCATCGACTTCGACCTGATACGCGAGGCGGAGACGGACGACCGGGCGGACATCCTCTACTCGCGGCACCTCGACCAGTACGCAAACGTCGAATCGTTCTTCCTCGCACTCGCCGAACTCCGCGACAAGGACTGGCGCGCCGCCGTCGTCGGCGACGGGCCGGAACGCGCGCAGGCCGAACAGACGGCCGCGGACCTCCGCATCGACGACCGGGTGGAGTTCCTCGGCGAACTCCCGCCCGAGGAGTTCGTCCCCATCATGAAGGGCGCGCACGTCTTCGCGCAGACGGCGGCCGTCGAACCGTTCGCCACTCCACTGCTGTGGGCGCTCGCGTCCGGATGCGTCGGCATCGTCGAGTACCAGGCGCGGTCGAGCGCGCACGAACTCGTCGTGAACTGCGACCGGGGCGCGCGCGTCACCAGCCCGCAGGAACTCGCCGACGAGATTTCGGCGGCCGCGGGCCACTCGCAGGAGTCGCTCAACGAGGCGTTCGCCTCGTACGACCACGACGACGTGATTCGCCGCTACGAGACGATATACGAGGACGCCGTCGACGACTACGGGTTCTTCTGACACCGCTCTCCCCCGCCCTTCTCACCGGCGTCGGAGCGCCCGTTCACCGCCGGAGATCGAGTGGCTTCGTTCCGCCGGCACGAACCGCGCCCTCACCAGCGGTGCCCGGCGATGTCGAGTATCGCGCCGCAGCGACGGCACTCCGTCACCTGCAACGGGTCCGAACGTGCGTGGTTGACGACGACGGCCGTCGGGCCGCTCGGTTCCCCGCACCGTCTACACCTGTCTCCCGCCGACGTTGTCTTCGCTCGCATAGTACCTCGGGACGTGTACACGACCCGTGACAGCAACTACCTTCGTGTCGAATTCCGGAACGTCACCCCGTCTGTCGCGTGTTCTGTTGCCCGTCCGCGAACGGGGTCTCCCCCGTGCGCTCCGGGAATCCCATCCCCGAGTTACATTTCGCTCGCCCGCGTACCGCCGAGCGATGTCCGCCGCCCTCCACCTCGCCGTTCGACTCGTCCACGTCCTCGGGATGGCAGCGCTCGTCGGCGGAAGCGCGGCCACGTGGTACGCGCTCCGCATCGACCTCCCGCGGTCGCTCCGCCTCGCGACCCGCTTCGAGTGGCTGTTCTGGGCGTCGCTGGGGCTCATGGTCGTCACCGGCGTCGGCAACCTCGGAACGCTCGGCCCGCCGGCGCCCGCGACTCGCTGGGGAACGGTGCTGACGGTCAAACTGGTCGTCGTCCTCGCCGTCGGACTCGGCTCCGCCGTCCGGTCGCTCGCAGTCGGTCGACTCCGTGGCCGCGGCGCGGACGCCGCGACGCGCGCGTCGCTCCGGCGACTGTACGCCGCGACGGCGTGGTCGCTCGTCCTCCTCGTCGCCCTCGCGGAGGTGCTCGCGCATGGCTGACCGGGACGAAGCGGTCGCGCGCGACGGCGTCGGTCCCGGCGTGAGCGACCGCGACGGCTGGTTCGACGCGTGGGTCGTCGCGACGTTCGACCTCGTGGCGCTCTCGCTCCTCGTCCTCGTCGCGGCCCACGCCTCGGGCTTTCTGGCCGGGGCACTCTCCGGATTCGGGACGCTCCCCGGACTGCTCGTCTTCGGCTACCTCTGGACGCTCGTCGTCGTCGGCGTCCGCTGGGTCCTCTCGGCCGGCGGACTCGATACGTTCGCGTCGAGGCGGCGTCGGGCTCGACTCGTTCGGGGCGTCGCCGGCGGCGCGTTCGTCGGGAGCGCGTTCGTGCTCGGAACCGTCCTCGTCGGTGGCGGCGTCGCCGCCGTCGCGGACCCGGAGTTGGTCGCGACCGTCCTGTTCGTCGCGGGCGTCGGAACCGCCGTCGCCGCCGTCGTCGGCGCCGTCGTGGGACTGGTCTCGACCGGGGTCAACCTGCTGCTGTTCCGCGTCAGCGGCTGGGTCGTCCCGAGCGGCGGAGACGACGCGGAACGCGCGTGAGGCGAGCGAACCGACGGCTCTCGCGGCGTCGAAGCGACCGAATCGGAAGCGGCGAGGCGCCGACTACTCCTCGATGTCGTAGTCGCCGCCGTACTTCAGGAAGAAGAACGCGAGGCCGAGCGTCGCGACCATGGTGAACGTCGTGGCGATGCCGAGCGTCTTCGCGGAGTCCGGCACCGACGGGACGTTCGACGGCGCGGGCGTCGAGATGGACTCGACGACTTCGATGGCGCCGAGCATCCCGGCGGACTTGTGGGGCGCGCAGTGGTACTCGTACTCGCCGAGCGTCTCGAACGTGTGCTCGTAGGTGAAGCCCGTGTTCTCGATGGGTTCGTGGCCGGACCAGCCGGCGCCCTCGGGTTGGCTGTCGACGACGATGTTGTGGTTGTCGGACTCCCAGTTGAACGTCACCGTCGTGCCGGGCGTAATCTGGAGCGGTTCCTCCGTCCCCGGCGTGAAGACGAGGCTGCCGTCCGGGCCGACGGCGACGGTCTCGCTCCCGCCGCCACCGCCGCCACCGCCGCCACCACTGCTGGTGCCGGTGCCCGTCCCCGCGGACGTGCCCGTGCTGGTTCCCGTCCCGGAACTGGTTGCGGTGCCCGTCGACGTCCCCGTCTCTTGCGCCGCGGCCGCACCGGACGCGCCGGCCGCCGCCGCCGTCCCGGCCGCAGTCGTGAGGAAGGCACGGCGGGACATCTCCGCGTTGCCGTCAGTCATGGTCGGCGCTTAGGGGTCCGCTGTAGTGAATACTTTGGTTTCGACTCGTCGCCCGCTCGCCGGAAATCGCCCGACAGGACGGGGTTCAGAGCGTGTAGTCGTGTTCGCCGGTCTCCGTGTCGAGGAAGGCGGTCAGCAGGTCGATGGTCGCGTCCACGTCTTCGACGTGCGCGCTCTCGGTGACGGTGTGGAGGTACCGGGTGGGGACGGAGATGGCGCCGACGGGTTTCGCGCCGTGGGTGTTCTGAAAGCCCGCGGTGTCGGTCCCGCCGGCGGGGAGAATCTCGTACTGGTAGGACACGTCCTCGGCGTCGGCCACGTCGCGGAGGCGACGGTGTACCTTCGGATTCGTGATGACGCTGCCGTCCTTGAGTTTGATGGCGGTCCCCGCGCCGAGTTCGGTGACGTGGTCGCCCGCCTCGAACCCGGGCACGTCGTTCGCGACGGTCACGTCGAGGGCGACGGCGAGGTCCGGGTCGAGGTCGACGCCGAGGGCCGCCGCGCCGCGCAGACCGACCTCCTCCTGCACCGTCGCGGCGAAGTGAACCGTCACCGCGGGGTCGTCGAGACGCTTCGCTGCCTCCAGCATGGCGAACAGGCAGACCCGGTCGTCGAGCGCCTTCCCGGTGACGTGGTCGCCCATCTCGACGGTCGTCTGCTCCATCGTCACGAGGTCGCCCACGTCGACCGTCTCCGCGGCCGCGTCGCCGTCGAGGCCGAGGTCCACGTACACGTCCTTCACCTCGTCGTCCTTCTCCTTCTGCTCCTCGGTGAGCGTGTGCGGCGGCGGCGACCCGATGACGCCCGTCACGTCGCCATCCTCGGTGTGTACCTGCACACGCTGAGCTTTCAGGATGCGCGGGTCCCAGCCACCGAGGGCGTCCAGTTGGACGAACCCCTCGTCGGTGACGTGGCGGACCATGAAGCCAATCTCGTCCATGTGGGCGGCAATCGCCACGGAGTAGTCGGAGTCGCCCTCGACGGTCCCGACGACGTTGCCCATCGCGTCCGTCCGCACCTCGTCCGCGTGCGCTTCGAGTTCCCGGCGAACCACGTCGCGGATGCGGTCCTCGTACCCCGGAACGCCACTCGTCTCGGTCAACTCCCGCAGCAACTCGAAGTCGAAGTCGTAGTCTGCCATGGTGGCATCTTTTGCCAGTCGAGACTAAAGGACTCGTGTCTCGGAACGTGTCGTAAACTGACAATCTGTTTGGAGTTGTTCCGGAACGTTTTTGCCGTGTATCTGTGCATTAGGTGGCATGGCAGACGTAGAGGCGGAACTCCGCGAGCAGTTCACCGAGGCGTTCAGTGACGCAGACTTCCCCGTCAAGAACCAGATGGACCTCGTCCCCGCACTCCCCAACGGCCCGGGGACGCGGTTCGAGGCGGGCGACGGCGAAGTGAGCTTCACGGCGATGGAGATGGCGGCCAAACTCGGCTCCCACCAGGAGTTCCCCTACGACGACGTCGAGACGCTCGTCGACGACGTCATCGCGGGGCTGAAGGCCGAGGACATGATCTGAGTTCCGGCGACCGAACCAGATTCTTTTTCGATATGCGAGAGACGAAGCGAACCCTGTGGGAGTCGTGGCTGGACCGGAACGTCGACGCCGACGACCCCGTCCCGCTGTTCAACACGGAAGACGACCTGACCGTCTCTCTCGTCGACCACGGCCGGGCGAAACGCCGCCCGGTTCTCGAACGGAGTCGTGAGATGGAGGCGTCAGTTCGTTCCGCCGTCGCGAAGGTCGCCGACGACCACGAGACGCGCCGCGGGCGATACGACGGCGTCGTCTACATGATGTACACGCTGGACCGCAGCGAGCTCGTACCGCTCTACATCGGCAAGTCGGGCAAGTTCAAGAAGGAGAGCGACGGGCTGAGCGCGAACTTAGAACACGTCGAGAGCAACGACAACAAGTTCGCTCGGTGGGGGTACGGAAACGCGTACCACATGGGCGACCTGAGCGCGGCGGCGCTCGACGCGTGCGACGACGTCGACACCTCGAATCACGGTTCCCCGAAGGCGAAGTACCGGACGTGGGCTCGGCGGATGTTCGAGACAGGGACGCGTCGCCTCCAACGGCCGGTGTACTTCTGGATTCGGGCATGGGACCGGAGCGAAGGACCATACCCCGACACGTATCCGTATCTCGCGGAACTGGAGTACCAGCTCATCGGCATCGCATACGAACTGTACCCGGAGACGCTACTGAACACCGAGGGCGTCCCGAACAACCCGGACGCCTACGCGAAGATGCGCGAGTGGATTCACCGCGACCAGACCGGTCTCGACGACTTCTGACCCCTTCCGCCACACGAAGCATTACGGTTCCGCCGGCGGAACTGACTCCCATGACGCACGACATCGAGCGGTACCTGAACGTCCGCAGCGCGTACGGCGCGTCGTTCGGTCCCGGCGGCGAACGACTCTCCTTCCTCATGGACACGACGGGCGTCCCGCAGGTCTGGACGGTGGACGGACCGGGGGCGTGGCCGGAGCAGCGGACGTTCTACGACGAACGCGTCACGTTCGCCTCGTGGTCGCCCGAGAACCCCGAACTCGTCTTCGGCATGGACGAGGGCGGCAACGAACGCCAGCAACTCCTCCGCTACGACCCCACCGCCGGCGAAGTGACGAACCTCACCGCGACGCCGGACGCGAAACACCGCTGGGGCGGGTGGAGTCACGACGGCGAGCGGTTCGCGTTCACCTCGAACCGCCGCGACGAGTCCGTCTTCGACGTGTACGTGCAGGGCCGCGAGGAGACGGGCGAGGACGCCGAGTTCGTCCACGAGGGAGACGGCTGGCTGACGCTCGGCGGGTGGTCGCCGGACGACTCCAAACTGCTGGTCGAGGAGGCGTACTCGAACTTCGACCAGGACGTGTCCGTCCTCGACCTGGAGACGGGCGAACTGAGGCACCTCACGCCGCACGAGGGGACGGTCCGGTTCCAGAGCGCCGAGTGGGGGCCGGACGGCGAGAACGTCTACCTCGTCTCCGACCGCGAGAGCGACACGACGGACCTCTGGCGCGTGAACGTCGAGTCCGGCGAGTTCTCGCTCGTCGCCGCGGACGACGAGTGGGAGATAGACGGCGTCGCCGTGGACCACGACTCCCGTCGCGTCGTCTACTCGACGAACGTGGACGGCTACACCGAACTCGTCGTCGGCGAACTCACCGCTCCGGACCGAATCGACGAGTACGCCGTCCCGGACCTGCCGCGGGGCGTCGCCGGCGGCGTCGCCTTCGCGCCCGACGGCGACCGGTTCGCCATCACGGTCACGCGGAGTTCCGACACGGCGAACGTCTACGTCGTCGACGCGAAGACGGGCGAGGCCGAACAGTGGACGCACGCGGCCACCGCGGGCATCCCGCGCGACACGTTCGTCGAACCCGAACTCGTCCACTACCCGACGTTCGACGGGCGCGAGATACCGGCGTTCTTCTCGGTCCCTGACGACACCGCCGACGGGGAGACGCCGGTCATCGTGGACATCCACGGCGGTCCGGAGTCCCAGCGCCGGCCGTCGTTCAACGCGGTCAAGCAGTACTTCCTCGCGAACGGCTACGCCGTCTTCGAACCGAACGTCCGCGGGTCGGCGGGCTACGGGAAGGCGTACGGTCACCTCGACGACGTGGAGAAGCGGATGGACTCGGTGGCCGACGTCCGGGCGGCCGTCGAGTGGTTGCACGACCACCCGTCGGTCGACCCCGACCGAGTCGTCGCGATGGGCGGGTCCTACGGCGGGTTCATGGTGTTGGCGTCGATGACGGAGTACCCCGACCTGTGGGCCGCCGGCATCGACATCGTCGGCATCGCCAACTTCGTCACGTTCCTCGAGAACACCGGCGACTGGCGGCGCGAACTCCGCGAGGCCGAGTACGGGTCGCTCGAGGAGGACCGCGAGTTCCTCGAATCCATCTCGCCCATCAACAACATCGAGAAGATTCGCGCGCCCCTGTTCGTCCTCCACGGCGAGAACGACCCGCGCGTCCCCGTCGGGGAGGCGCACCAGATAGTCGAGGAGGCGGGCGAACACGTTCCCGTCCGCGAACTCATCTTCGAGGACGAGGGTCACGGGTTCACCAAACTGGAGAATCGCATCGAGGCGTACGCGGCAATCGTCGAATTCCTCGACGAACACGTCTGAGACCGCCAGTCTCAGATTCATACGCCGGTTTTCTCCTTCTGTCGTATGAGAATAGGTATAAGTAGGTGCGACAAGGAAGGTTCGTCAGATATGTCACGGGGGGAAGAAGACCGCGGACGCGTCTTGATCGTCGTTTCGGACCGCGACCCGGTTGGAAACGCCGACGACCGCGTCGCGTCCCTCCAGGCGCGGTTGGGGTCCGAAACGGTCGTTCGCCGGGGGGCGACCGCCGTGGAGTACGTCCGCGAACTCGGCCCGACAATCGACTGCGTCGCGGTGTTGGACGACGACCCGTCGCTGGTCGAACTGCTCGCGGGCGTCGAAACCGGCGTCCCGATGCTGGTCTACGGCGAGACGGACGCCGACGTGGACGACGTCGTTCCGCCGTCCGCGGGCGTCGACACCCTCGCCGACTGCATCTCGCGGGAGGTGTCGTCGGACCGCGAACGCAGCGAACTCGTCGAGGCCAACGCGAAGTTGACCGCGCTGAGCCGACACGCGAACGCGATTACGGGGTGTCAGACCGTCGAGGAGGTGTGCGAGCAGACGCTCGACGCCGCGGTGGACGCCCTCGCCTTCACGTTCTGCGTCGTCGCCCTCGTGGAGGGCGACTACATCGTCCCTCGCACGTCGACGCTCCGGGAGGAGAATCAGACCAGTTGCCGACTGGACGAGGGCGTCGCCGGACGCACGCTCCAGACGGGGGAGACACAGCGCGTCGACGACCTGCACGCGGACGAGGACGCGCGGTTCCGCGACACGTTCCGGTCGGTCGTGAGCGTCCCCCTCGGTCAGTACGGCGTGATACAGGTCGTCTCCGACGACGTCGGCCACTTCGGCGAACGGGACGCGGAGTTTCTGGAGATTCTGGCGGGGTACACCACCGAGACGCTCTCCCGTCTCGACAGGGAGTCCGCGCTCAGACAGGAACGCGACAGGCTCCACGCGTTCTTCGAGAGCCTCCCCGTCCCCGCACTCTACGTCGAGGAGGACCCGGTCGTCTCCGACTACGTCCGCTGCGAGACGAACGCCGCCTACGACCGGACGTTCGGGGTCAGTCGGGGGTACGAGCGAGGGACGCTCGATTCGATACTGCCGACGGAGACCGAACGACGACTGTTCGCCGACCACCTCCAGTCCGACGAACCGGTCGTCGGCACCGTCGAGCGCGCGGTTCAGACCGGCGAGACGGAGTCGCTGGACCTCACCATCGTCCCCGTCCCCTCCTCGGGTCCGGTCGGTGCGGTCTACGGCGTCTACAACTGCGAGGAGACGCGCCTCCTGACCTCCTTCGATTCCTCCTGAATTTCCGTTAGAGTCAAAGCGCACGGCGGCGAACGAACGTGCATGAGCGCCGACACGGAACGCGGACAGCAACAGCGGAACATCCGTTGTCTCATCGCCAAGGTCGGACTGGACGGTCACGACAGGGGCGCACACGTCATCGCGCGCGCCTTCCGGGACGCCGGGTTCGAAGTCGTCTACTCCGGACTCCACCGCGCGCCCGACGAAATCGTCCAGGCGGCCGTGCAAGAGGACGTCGACGTGTTGGGCATCTCCATCCTCTCGGGGGCGCACAACACGCTCGTTCCGAAGATAATCGACGGCCTGAAAGAGTACGACGCGTTCGAGGACACGCTCATCCTCGTCGGCGGCATCATCCCCGACGAGGACCGGTCGCAACTGAAGGAGATGGGCGTCTCGGAGGTGTTCGGCCCCGGCACGCCGATGCAGGAGACCATCGAGTTCGTCCGCGAGAACGCCCCGCACCGCGACTGATGGGTCACGCTGAAGACCAGACGGGCGAGACGCGCACCGACGAACTCGTCTCGGACCTCCTGGCCGGGAAGCACCGCGCTCTGGCGCGAGCCATCACGAAGATAGAGAACCGGAGTCCGGGCTACCGCGACCTGGTCTCCCGCCTGCACGCCCACACCGGGGACGCCGACGTCATCGGCATCACGGGCAGTCCCGGCGCGGGCAAGTCGACGCTCGTGGACAAACTGGCGAAGGCGTACCGCGACGCGGGCCTCACGGTGGGCGTCATCGCCGTCGACCCGTCCTCGCCGTACACCGGCGGAGCCGTCCTCGGCGACCGCATCCGCATGGCGTCGAACGTCGGCGACATGGACGTGTTCTTCCGCTCGATGAGCGCGCGGGGCCAACTCGGCGGCCTCTCGACGGCGACGTCGGACGCGGTGAAAGCGCTCGACGCGTTCGGGAAGGACAAGGTAATCGTCGAGACGGTGGGCGCGGGGCAGAACGAGGTGGACATCGTCCGCACCGCCGACACCGTCACCGTCCTCGTCCAACCGGGCAGCGGCGACGACGTGCAGATGCTCAAGGCGGGCATCCTCGAAATCGGCGACGTGTTCGTCGTCAACAAGGCCGACATGGACGGCGTCAACCGCACCGTCGCGGAACTGGAGGAGATGATACACCTCCGCGACAACCCCGGCGCGAAACTCGACGTTGGCCACCACGGCGTCGAGACGGGTCTCCCCGAGGGCGTCTCGGGCGCGAACGGGCGGGACCACGCGGACGGCGACAACGCGGGCGACGGCCACGGGTCGGACGGCGAGGACGACGAGAGCGACGCGGCGACCGAGTGGAAACCGGCCATCGTGGAGACGGTGGCGACCACCGGCGACGGCGTCGAGGAACTCGTCGAGACGCTGGCCGCCCACGCCGACTTCCTCGACCAGTCGGGCATGCGCGCGCAGAAGGCCCGCACGCGCTACGCCGAGGAGATTCGGCAACTCCTCCGCAACGACGCCAACGCGTTGCTGCAGGAGGAACTCGCTCGCCGCGGCGGTGTCGAGTCGCTGGCCGAGGACGTGGCGAACCGGGAGACCGACCCCTACGCCGTCGCGACCGAGGTTTTCGAACCGCTGCGCGACTGCGTCGAGTCGAAGCGAGACGACTGACGCCCGCGGTCGGACGGCGGCGACGAACCGGCATCCCTCGCCGGAACCGCGGCGGTCCCCCGCAGGCTATACTATCGTCGCGTCCGTGTCTCCCGGTATGAAGTTGCGAAACGTCGTCGGTGGCGTCGTCGCCGGTGCCGGTCTGCTCGCCGCGACCAACGCCGCCCTGTCGCGTCGGGCACCGCCACTCGAACCGGCCCTGTCGGGCGACCAGCGGACGTATCGGTGGCGCGGAATCGACGTGCGATACGCCGAGGCGGGCGACGAGGACGACCCGGACCTGCTCCTCCTGCACGGCATCAACGCCGCCGGGTCGAACGGCGAGTTCCGCGAGGTGTTCGACGAACTCGCCGAGGACTACCACGTCGTCGCCCCGGACCTGCCCGGGTTCGGCACGTCCGACCGACCGCAACTCCGCTACTCGGCCGCCCTCTACGAGGACTTCGTCGGCGACTTCGTCTCGGAGTTCGACGACCCCGCCGTCGTCGCCTCCTCGCTGACGGCCGCCTACCTCGTCGGCGCAGACCCGGACGTGTCGCGGATGATCCTGGTCTGCCCCACCGAACGCGGCGGACCGGAACCGAAGCAGTGGCTCCGCGAACTGATTCGCGCGCCCCTCGTCGGCGAGGCGGTGTTCAACCTCCTCGGGTCGAAGCCGTCGATTCGGTACTTCAACGCCGACCACGGCTACGCCGACCCGACCCGAGTGTCCGAGGAGTGGACCGACTACGAGTGGCTGACCGCCCACCAGCAGAACGCCCGCTTCGCACCGGCGTCGTTCATCAGCGGCTACCTCAACTCCGAGGTGGACCTCGAAACCGCACTCGCCGACGTGGACGTGCCGGTGACGCTGGTGTGGGGTCGCGACTCGGACCTCGTTCCGCTGAAGCGCGGGCGCGAACTCGCCGAGGCGGCCGACTGCAGACTCGTCGTCTTCGACGACGCCAAACTCCTGCCGCACGTGGAGTTCCCCGAACAGTTCCTCGAGACGGTCAGAGAGGACGTGGGCGTCCCGGCCTGACGCCGCCGCGTCCCGTCCCGCCCCGTTCCACCCCGTCCCGTTCTCCTCCCCGCTCCTCGCGTTCGCGTTCGTCAGCGCGGTCGGAACACGAGCATCGTGTCGCCCGTGTCCGGGTTCTCAGCGGTGTCGACTCCGACCGACGTGCCCACCGACGGGTCCGGTTCGTCGTCGTCCAGTACGCCGCGCAGGACGCCCGTGAGGCGGACGGCGTCGAACGACGCGACGGCCGTGACGTACGGCGTCTGACTCTCGAAGTCCGGACCGGCGACGTGAATCTCCGAGAACGTCTCGACGGTGCCCGATTCGGGGAGGGGCGTCTCCGTCAACTCGGTCGCCCCGCACTGCGGACACGTCCGCCGCGGCGGCAGCGACCCGTGGCCCTCCGGGCAGGCGAGGTAGTAGCCCTCGCCCGCGCCGACGGCCGCCAGCCACTCGTCGTAGCCGCTGTCGGTCATTCGACCACCTCCAGCACGTGGACGACGGCGCTGGCGACGGTGCCGCCCGCGTTGTGGGTGACGCCGACGCGCGGGTCCGACAGCGCGTCGCTGTTGGCGTGGTCGCCGCGGAGCAGTTTCGTCATCTCGACGATCTGCGCGCCGCCGGTGGCGCCGACCGGGTGGCCCTTCGCCTTCAGACCGCCCGAGAGGTTGACCGGCAGGTCGCCGTCCCGAGTCGTCTCCCCTTCGCGGGCCGCAGAGATGGCCTCGCCCTCCTCGAACAGGCCGAGCGACTCCAGCGCCATCACCTCGGCGATGGTGAAGCAGTCGTGCACTTCGGCGACGTCCACGTCGTCGGGGGCGACGCCGGCGTCCGCGTAGGCCGCCTCGGCCGCCGCGTCCGCGGCGGGCGTCCGCGCGAGGGCGTCGCGGTCCTGCAGGGCGAGGTTGTCGCCGCCCTGTCCGCTGCCGGTGACGGCGACGGGCGCGTCCAGTCCGTGCTCCTCGGCGTAGTCGTCGCTGACGAGGACGACGGCGCTCGCGCCGTCGGTGATGGGGCAGGCGTCGAACAGGTGGAGAGGCGTCGCGACGGGTTGGCTCTCCATCGCCTCCGCGACGGTTATCTCGCGGCGGTACTGCGCGTACTCGTTCGGGACGGCGTTCGCGTGGTTCTTCACCGCGACGTGCGCCAAGTCCTCGCGGGAGCCGCCGTACTCCTCGAAGTACGCCCGAGCCATCAGGGCGTACGCCCCGGGGAACGTCATCCCCGCCCGCACCTCGAACAGTTCGTCGGCGGCGATGGCCAGCGACTCGGTGACTTCGGTCGTCGGGAGGTTCGTCATGCGCTCCATCCCGCCGGCGAGGACCACGTCGTGTTCGCCCGCGCGGATGGCGTGGACGGCCTGTCTGACCGCCACGCCGGCCGAGGCGCACGCCGACTCGTGTCGGGTCGCGGGACAGTCCAGACCGGCAGCCTCCGCCATCAGCGGTCCCTGATGGCCCTGTCGCTCCGCGAGCGACCCCATGAAGTTGCCGTAGTGGAGGGCCTCGTACGCGTCGCGCGCGACACCGGCCTCCTCGCGCGCCGCGAGAGCGGCCTCTGCGAACAGGTCGCGGCCCGTTCGCTCGGGCTGTCGCCCGAACGGGGTGAGGCCGACGCCGGCGATTCGTACGTCGTTCATGGATAATTGTACGGGTAAAGAGGCGTATGAAGGTGCCGGAATCGGTGGGTTTCGACGCCCGACCGGGACGCCGGGTCGCGAGCGACGAATCCGGCGGCCCGCGGGGGGCACCGTAACGTTCAGTGAGCGGACGCGAGAGATGGGGGTATGACAGACTGGATCGGCGAGACGTTCACCAGCGACTTCGGATGGAACCACCTCGAGTCCCTCGTGGACGTCGGCGACCGGATGGCCGGGTCGCCGGGCGAACGCGAGGCGATGGAACTGACCCGCGACGCACTCGAACGGGCGGGCGCGCGCGACGCCCGCATCGACCCCTTCGAGATTCAGGGGTGGGAACGCGGCGACAGTCGCCTGTACGCGGGCGAGACGACGCAGGACTGCATCGCTCTCCCGCGCAGTCCGTCCGACGCTGCCACCGGGGAGTTCGTGGACCTCGGCTACGGTCTCCCGGAGGACTTCGAGGACGACCTGTCGGGGAAGGTGGTGATGGTGTCCTCGACCGTCCCCGACCACTACGAGCGGTTCATCCACCGCCGAGAGAAGTACTACCACGCCGTCGAGGCCGGCGCCGAGGCGTTCGTCTTCGCCAACCACGTCGAGGGATGTCTGCCACCGACGGGGAGCGTCGGCACCGAGGACGCCCCCGTCGGCGACATCCCCGCCGTCGGCGTCAGCAAGGAGGTCGGCGCCCGTCTCGTCCGCCGCTTCGAGGGCGATGAGGTGACCGTCGAGGTCGACTGCGAGACGCCGGACGCCGACAGCGGCAACGTCCACGCCGAACTCGGCCCCGACACCGAGGAGGAACTCCTCGTCACCAGCCACCTCGACGCGCACGACATCGCCGAGGGCGCGTGGGACAACGGGTCGGGCACCGCGATGGTGGTCGAACTCGCGCGCGTCCTCGCCGAACGCGAGGACGAACTCGACACGCGCGTCCGCTTCGTCGCCTTCGGCGCGGAGGAGGTCGGCCTCGTCGGCTCTGAGCACGAGGTGGACCGCCTCGGCGACGACAGGGAGCAGATCAAGGCCGTCGTCAACGGCGACGGCGTCGTCTTCGGTCGGACGCTGAAGTTCAACACCCACGGCTTCGACGAACTCGAAGCGGCGGCCGAGTCGGTCGCTGACCGGTTCGACCACCCCGTCTCCGTCGTCCCCGACCTGGTCCCGCACAGCGACCACTGGCCGTTCGTCCAGTGGGGCGTGCCGGGCTACATGGTCTCCTGCGAGACGGAGGGGCGCGGCCGCGGGTGGGGGCACACGTTCGCCGACACGTTCGACAAACTGGAGGTGCGGAACCTCCGCGAACAGGCGATTCTGCTCGCCGAACTCGTCGTGACGCTCGCCGACGCGGACACGGAGACCCACCACAAGGCGGAGGCGGATATCATCGAAGCGCTGGAGGACGAGGACCTCGCGGCGGGGATGAAGATAACGGGCGACTGGCCCTACTGACGGCGGAATCGGCCGGCGGCGGTGAACCGCCGGGTCTTTTACCGCCCCGAGCGTACCCCCGCCCCATGTGTGAGCGCGGGAACCGGGGGCCCGGAGTGTGAGCGGCGACGCACCCGTCGTCGTCGTTCGCGGCGACGACGCGGACGCGAGCGCAGTCGCCGAGTCCGTGACGGCGGCCGGCGGCGTCGTGGTCGACGGGAGCGACGGCGGGACGCCCGCCGCGGACGCGTCCGACGCCGACGCCGTCCTCGCGGTGGGCGAACCGTCGCTGTTCGCGTTCGCCGACGAGGTCCCTCCCGCGCCGATTCTCCCCGTCGCCTGCGGCGTCGGCCGGTCGCTCTCCCGCGCGGACGTCGCCGCGGCGGTCAGAGCGCTCCGGACGGGAGCGACGCGAACGGTCGAACACCCGCTCCTCACGGTCACCGTCGACGGTGCCCCCGTCGGGTCCGCGCTCGCGGACGTGACGCTGATGACGGACGAACCGGCGCGCATCTCCGAGTACGCCGTCTCGACGCCCGCGGAACACGTCGGGACGTTCCGCGCCGACGGCGTCGTCGTCGCGACGCCCCTCGGCAGTACCGGCTACGCGCACGCCGCCGGCGGGCCGATTCTCGCGCCCGGGACGGGCGTCGTCGCCGTCCCCATCGCGCCGTACACGACCCTGACGGAGTCGTGGGTGCGGCAACTCCCCGTCACGCTCTCCGTCGAACGGGACGAGACGGACGTCTCGCTCATCCTCGACGACGAAGCCGTCGCCGACGTGCCCCCGCACGCGGCCGTCGAACTCGCGGCCGACGGCACGCGGCCGTTCCTGCGACTGACCGAGGGAGCGAGCGACGCCGCGTAGCCGTCGCTCACAACCGAGTCGTCACGATTGCGTCGTCTGGCGAGCCTCGCGACGCGAGTTCGGACGGGGCGACGACGCCGGACTCGTTCGAGGCGGCGTCGGACGCGCTGAGACGTTCGAAGCGAGAGAGCGAGAAGAGGGGGCGGCCGTTCAGACGACGAGGTTCCAGTAGTCCGCGACGAGGAAGAACAGGCTCTGGTACGCGGCGTACATGAGGACGAGGACGGACGCGCCCAGCGCCGCCTTGGGTCGTTCGAGGTCGAGCGACTTCGAGCGCGCCTCGACCTGACGCGACTCGAACTCGAAGACGTCGGCGAGGAACAGACCCAGCACGAGGACGGACAGCACCGTCCCCGCGTGGGGTTCGAGGAGCAACAGCGCGAACGACGCGAACACGAGCAGCAGCGTCGAGGCCGTGTGCGGGAGGTACCGTGAGAGCGTCTCGTCGTCGTCGTCTCTGACCTGCTTGACGTGCGAGCGGTGCGCGAGCAGACGCGTCACGATGTTGACGAGGACGAGGCCCAAGATGACGTACTTGAGCACCGGTTCGACGGCCTCCAGCGCGTCGAGCGGAACGAGGAACTGTAACGGTTGCATACTTCACCCTCGGTGTAGGACTCATTAGAGTTTTTCCAATCCGACGCGCCGTCTGGGGGCGGCGGCGGGGCTGTCGGTCGGCGAGAGAACCCGGCCGGCGAGCGACCGGCGAAGAAGTCGCGGTCCGTCTACGCGCGCCGCTCTCTGAGCGCTTCGCGGGTCTGTCGGAAGACGGGGATGAGAACCCAAAACGTGAGCGCGCCGAGGAGGGCGAACCAGAACAGCCCGTCCATCAGGAGGACGCCGATAGAGTCGAACAGGGTACCGCCCGAGGTGACCGGCTCGATGAGCTGTCTGCTCGTCTCGAAACTGCTCGTTCGGTACCAGCCCGCGAGCACCATCCAGCCGAGTCCGGCGGCGGTGAAGATACCGAGTCCCTTGATGAACTCGTCAGCCATTGTTATTCTGAGTCTTCGTCGGAGTCCTCTTGAGACTTTCCCATTCCGCGAGCGCGGAACCGCGTTCCGAGCGTGTACACGCCCGCGCCGAATCCGATGACGGCGAGGCCGACGATAGCGAGGGCGGTACTCACGACGCCGTCCGCGACGGAGACGCCGAGCACGGAGAGGCCACCGGTGACGATGGACCCGAGGAAGCTCACGTTCAGCGTCGCCGCGTCGAGGAGCATGAACCCGAAGACGACGCTGACGACGGCGATGAGCGTCGAGAACACCGTCACGGTCTTGTAGAGTCGCATCGGGACGACGACGTCGCGCCGGCCGCGCTCCGTGCCGTCTCGCTGTGTAGATTCGGCGCCCGTCGTCCCGTCTCCGTCGGTCATCGGCGAGAGTTAGGGTGGGAAGGAAAAGGGCTTTTCCGTGTGCCGGCGTCGCGTCCGCGACCGGTCAGCGGCTCACTTCGGCGGGCGGAGGCGGTAGTACCGGCGGTTCAGGTCGTACATGTACCCCTCGCGCATCGTCTTCAGCACCGCGTAGGTGACGACGCCGCCGACGATGGGCGCGAGGAACGTCAGGTCGAACAGCGTGTCGACGTTCCCGGGGTAGAGGTTCTTGACCGCGAGGATGCTGATGGTGAACGCGAACAGGACGCCGCCGACGCCGACGGCGGCCCAGAACGGTTCCTCGACCGGTCGTCGCGCGCTCCCCTTGTTGAGGAACGGCACCATCGCGATGACGCCGACGACGATGATGTTCGCCACGACGCCGTACGTACGGTCGGCCAGCAGTTTGGTCCCGCCGAGGATGCTCAGGTCGGGGTTCAGCGGACCCAGCTTGAGCAGTCCGAACGACCAGTAGAGATACCAGTCGGGCAGGATGATGGCCGGCGTCGAACTCGGGTTCGCGGGCGGGCCGATGTGCGGCGGGAGCGTCGCCGAGAGGAACAGAATCATCCCCACGAAGAAGCTCGTGATGGCGAGGTTGCGGATTATCTCGTGCGGCCACGTCGGGAACGCGAGCACGTCGCGCTCGACGTAGTCGGACTCCTGCCGCAGGTCCTGGTCTTCGCGCCGGGAGCGCTCGAAGTACTCGTAGGTGAGGCGGGAGAGGCCGACGGAGCGCTCCTTGCGCTCGCGCCACGTCGGCGTCTCGTCGTCCGGCGCGACGATGCCACTGCCGTCGGTCTGAATCTCGTCGTCGGTTGGGTCTGTTTCCGTCATTGTTCTATCAGTGTGGTTCCGCGATGCCCTGCACCCACACGATGCCGATGTGGATGGCGATGAGCGTGGTCACGACGAACGGCAGCAGGAAGACGTGGATGATGTACATCCGCTGCAACGTCGCCTGGCTCAACGAGAACCCGCCGAACAGGAGCTGTGCCGCCCACTCGCCGATGAGGGGGATGGACAGCGCCATCTCGACGCCGATCTGGCCCGCCCAGTAGGCAAGCTGGTCCCACGGCAGGAGGTAGCCGGTGTACCCGAACACCATCGTCAGGCTGATGAGGATGATGCCGAGCAGCCAGTTGAGTTCGCGCGGTTCCTTGTACGCCCCGGTGAAGTACACCCGGAGCATGTGGAGGAACACGGCGGCGACCATCACCTGCGCGGACCACCGGTGGATGGACCGGAGCATGAACCCGAACTGGAGTTCGGTCATGATGAACTCGATGGAGTTGTACGCCGTCGAGGGGTCACCGGTGGTCGCCGGGGAGTAGTAGAACCCCAGTAATGCGCCGCTGATGGCGGCGACGACGTACGCGAGCGTCGAGAACAGTCCCAGCGTGTACAGCGGGTACCAGTACCAGAACTTGTTGTCGAGGTTGTACTGTTCGGTGTGACTCTTCGGCATCTGGAGGTTGACCCGGTAGTAGAGGGTCTCCATCAGTTCCAGATAGTCGACGATGCGAAGCCGCTTGTCGAGCCAGATGAGCGTCGTGAGGAACGTGGACTCCACCGGCGTGAGGTCCTTCTCCTTCATCCAGCCCTTGTGGTCGTGTTCGTCTTTTCGTTCTAGACTCATTGTTATCTCTTGTAGTACGGGTAGACGGCGCGTTTGACCTGGTCCCACGCACCGGTCCCGAGTTCGGTGCCGTCGACGTCCTCCTCACGGACGTAGAGGTCTTCCCACTTCCGACGGCGCTTCTTCACGATGACCACGTCCGGGAGGAACTCCTTGCGGTACAGCGCGAGGATGAACGCGAGGTCCACGAAGATGACCGCGAGGATGGCGCCGAGGAACATGTTCCCGGTGTCGGACAGGCCCCATCCGGAGACCAGCCCGTAACTGAACAGGAACACGAAGACGACTTCGATGATGGTCAGGAGCACGATGGCGATGGCTGCCGCCGTGCTCTCCCGCGCCGGTTCGTACCGGTGGATGTCACCGTACGTGCTGCCACTCGACGACATTATCCGTTCCTCCCCGTACCAGTGTGTGGGGACTCACCATACTTCAAGATGTAGAACGTGAAGATGGCGGTGACGATGATGCCGAGGATTGTCGCGGCGCCGACCCAGTGTGCCTGAATCGGGACGCCGAGTTCCTCGAGTTCCTTCTCGCCGCCGCCCTCTCCGCCGCCGGGGTTCTCGGTGACGACGATGGTGCCGACCATGCCCGCCGACTGGTGCGGCTGACAGTAGTAGGCGTACTCACCGAGGGTGCTGAACGTGTGGCTGTAGGTGAACCCCGTGTTCTCGATAGGCTCGTGGCCTTCCCAGTTCGCGCCGTCCGGTTGGCTCTCGACGACGATGTTGTGGTTGTCGGACTCCCAGACGAACTCCACCGTCGTCCCTGGGGCGATCTCCAACGGTTCGTCGGTGCCCGGTTCGAACACCAGCGACCCGCCCGGGCCGACGACGACGGTCTCGGTGACGCCGCTGCCACCGCCGCCGCCGCCGCCCGTCCCAGTGCCAGTACCCGTACCGGTTCCTGTTCCTGTGCCCGTTCCGGTGGCGGTGCCAGTCCCGTCCGACGTCGAGGTGCCCGTCTCTTGGGCGACCCCGACTCCGGCGGCGGCAGATGCCGTCGCGGTGGCGGCAGGGACGCTTGCCGCTCTCAGAAAGTCCCGCCTTTTCATACAGAATTTTCTCAGGATGGAACGCGCTTAAACCCACCGACTTCCCCCCTCATCGCCCGATGACGCCGTCTCGGGGGACGGCGGCCCGCGGCGTCAGGTGCCGCCGAGACGCCCGTCGCTCGGGGCGTCGCCGTCACCCTCGCTGGATTCGAGCGGCGTACCAGACGCGTCGTCTATCGGAACGAAGTCGGGGCGTCCGCCCTCCCGGAGCGCGCGGAGTCGATTTCGGTACTCCTCCGAGCGGAACCGGTCGGAGAGGCGGGCGTTGGCGACGACGAGGAACAGGAAGAAGCCGATGAGGAGGAAGAACGCCGCCGCGACGGGCGGGACGATGTTCAACTCCCCGTTGGAGGCGAACGGGATGAGGCCGGTGAACAGCCACAGACCCAGCAGCACCAGACCGCCGATGATCTGTCCGGCGGCGATTATCTGCAGCATCGTGTTGCCGAGTTCGCTCGACCCCTCGGACACGGCGTCGGGGTCCGGGAGCGCGAAGTTCTCGGGCGGGTCGGCCACCTCGAAGTCGTCCATCGAGCAGAGGACGAGCGTCGGTTGCACGTCGCGGTAGACGGTGCCCTCGCCCTCGATGTCGCCGTCCGCCGAGACCAGCGCGTACCCTTCGTCGGAGTAGACGAGGACGTGCGGTTCGCCCTCGACGCTGACGCGTTCGACCACGCCGAATATCTCCCGGCGGGCGACGCGGTTCTTCAGTTCCTTCTCCACGCGCGCGAGGAGTTCTTCGCCGACGACCCACGAGTCGGGGTCGAACGCCGCCTCCCACTCTTCGGCGGTCATCTCCGCCATCTCCGCCGGTCCGAAGTCGTCGAAGTCGTACTTCTCTTCGACTTCCCGGCGCAGTGCGTCGAGTTCGGCGTCCTCGGGGTCTTCGGGTTCCGTCCGGCGTTCGGCGCGTCCGTCCGAGGCGTCGGCCATCAGGGGAAATTCGCCCCCGACGCTGTTAAGCCCTCCGACGTGCGCGCTTCGGTCCTGCTATCGACCCTCGTTCGCCGCGCCGGAGTCGGGCCATTTAGGCCGCTCGACTCCTAACTCTCACCGATGGTATCCGAGTCGGCCATCGCGACGGGTGCGGCGTTGATGGTCACGGCCAGTTTCCCCTTCTACATCTACGGTGCGTGGATAATGATAGACGCCGAGACGGTGACGTGGGACGTCCTCGTCTACCACCTCAAGTTCATCGTCCCCGGCCTCGTCCTCAACACCGTCCCCGTCGTCTTCTGGATGGCGCCGCGCCTCCTCTCGCAACTCGGCGGGCTCTCCGCGCTCCACGCGGTCCTCGGTCTTCAGGCGTACGCGATGCTCGTGTTCGCACTCACGGGCATCGTCCGCATCTTCCAGGCCAAGCGCAACGCCGACCTCTACCACGACCCCGACAAGGACGTGGACCTGGACGACCTGCACGAGAACATGGGCGCGTGGCGCGGCCGCCTCCGCATCGGCGTGTTCGGCTACGTGCTGTTCTGGATTCTCGCCTGGTTCCTCGGCATCTACCAGTACGCGTCGGCGTACGTGTTCTGACGCGTCGTCGCCGCCGCGTCACCGACCCTCACGACGACACCACAGTCCCTCACCGCGCCGTCGTCCCGCACCGCGTCGTCGTCCCGCACCGCGCCGTCGTCCCGCACCGCGCCGTCGTCCCGCACCGCGTCGTCGTCCCGCACCGCGTCGTCACCACGCTTCGCCACTGGCAAGGTCGACGTCGTGGTCCAGTTTGGAAGACGGACAGACGTCCTCCAGCACGCAGTCCCCGCAGTCGGGGTTGCGCGCGTCGCAGACGGCCCGGCCGTGGCTGATGAGCAGGTGCGTGAACTGCTGCCAGTCGTCTTCGGGGACGACGGGCATCAGGTCCGTCTCTATCTTCTCGGGGGCCTCCTCCTCGGTGATGCCGAGGCGACGCGAGAGGCGTCGGACGTGCGTGTCGACGACGATGCCCTCGACCACGTCGTGGCCGTGTTGGAGGACGACGTTCGCCGTCTTCCGCCCGACGCCCGAGAGGGCGGTGAGTTCGCTCATCGTGTCCGGCACCTCGCCGTCGTGTTCCTCGACTAGCGTCCGCCCGGTGGACTGCAGGTAGCCGGCCTTGTTGTTGTGGAAGGTGATGCCGTAGATGTCCTCGGCCAGTTCGTCGACGTCCGCCTCGGCGTAGTCCTCGGGCGTCCGGTACTTCTCGAACAGGTCCGCCGTGACCTCGTTCACTCGCTCGTCGGTACACTGCGCCGACAGGACGACGGCGACGAGCAGTTCCAGTCGGGTCGAGAAGTCGAGCGAGATGGTCGTGTCGGGGTACTCCTCGTACAGTCGGTCGAGTATCTCCCGCACCTGCGCCTCTCTGGAGTCCAGTGGCGTTCCCATACACGGTCGTTCGCGCGTCTCGTGTTGAGTGGTTCGGGTTCGGTGCGGTCCGCACGAACTCGTCCGTCTGTCCGTCCCTCGCCCCCGAACGGGGCCGCGACCCGTCGCCGGTCCGACCCTCGGCCACGGGTGGCACAAACTTACGTCTCCGCTACGTACGCGTCCACATGGAATCCGGTTCATCCGGAGAAGAGGACCTCCCCGTCGGCGAGGGCGAGAGAATCGTCTCCGAACCGGCGGAGATTCTCGAACGCGTCTCCGACGGCTTCTACGCGCTCGACGACGAGTGGCGCATCAGGTACGTGAACGAACGGGCCGAGGAGTTCCTCCGGCGGTCGGAGGACGAACTGCTCGGCCAGTCGGTCTGGGAGGCGTTCCCCGGGGCGAGGGAGAGTCCGCTGTGGGAGCAGTACCACGAGGCGATGGAGACGCAGGAGTCGGTCACCTGCGACTTCTACTACGAACCGCTGGAGAGTTGGTTCGAGGTCAACGCCTACCCCTCGGAGACCGGCCTCTCGGTGTACTTTCGCGACGTGACCGAGGCGAAAGAGCGCGAACGGGAACTGCTGGAGACGCAACGGCGGCACCGGACGCTCGTTGAGAACGTCCCGAACGGAGCCGTCGCACTGTTCGACGAGGACCTGCGATTCCTCGTCGTGGGCGGCGACGCCGACGACCTGGACTCCATCGAGGCCGACCGACTGGAGGGGATGACCCTGTTCGAGGGAGTGGACCCGGAGGTGGCCGAACGGGTGGAACCGCACTATCGCGCCGCCCTCGACGGCGAGCGACGAACGTTCGTCCACACGCTCGACGGACAGGTCCGGACCGTCAGAACCGTGCCCGTCCGGGGAGAGGACGGCGACGTCATCGCCGGACTCGCCATCTCGCAGAACGTCACCGGCCAGGTCGAGCGTCGGCGCGAACTGGAGAAGCGGTCGCGTCAGCAGGACGTCGTCGCGAACCTCGGGCGCATGGCGCTGGAGAACCCGCCGCTGGACGACCTGTTCGACAGGGCGACCGAAGCCGTCGCCGAGACGCTCGGCAACGAGTACTGCAAGGTGTTGGACCTCGACCCGAACGGCGAGGAACTGCTCCTGCGCTCGGGCGTCGGGTGGAAACCGGGGTACGCGGGCGAAGCCACGGTGCCGAACGACGCGGGGTCGCAGGCGGGGTACACGCTCCGGTCGGCTGAACCCGTGGTCGTCGAGGACCTCCCCGCGGAGGACCGATTCTCCGGGCCGGACCTGCTCGTCGAACACGACGTGCGGAGCGGCATCAGCACCATCATCGGCCCCGCGGCGAACCCGTGGGGTATCCTCGGGACCCACGACACCGAGCGACGGTCGTTCGACGAGTACGACGTGGACTTCGTCCAGAGCGTCGCCAACATCCTCGCCAGCGCCATCGAACGCCGGGAGACCGAACGCGAACTGCACGCACAGCGGAACCGACTGGCGGCGCTCAACGACCTGAACTCGCTCGCCCAGCAGATTTCGGAGTCGGTGGTCAAAGAGTCCAGCCGCGAGGAGATAGAGCGCCTCGTCTGCGAGGAACTGGCCGCTTCGGATTCCTACGTGTTCGCGTGGATCGGCGAGGCGGACGAGTCGGGTGGCGAAGTCCTCTCGCGCGCGGAGGCGGGCGTGGAGAACTACGCGTCGAAGCTCTCGCTCCGCCTCGACGAGGAACCGGGGCGGTCCGGCCCGACGGCGCAAGCGCTACTCACGGGCGAGACGCAGGTGGTCCAGGACGTGCGGGAGAACGCGAACTACGCGGGGTGGCGGGAACACGCCCGCGACCACCGCTACCGTTCCTCGGCGGCCATCCCCATCGCGTTCCAGGGCACGCAGTACGGCGTCCTGAACGTCTACTCCGAGCGACCCGCCGCGTTCGGCGAGGAGGAACGGACGACGCTCTCCCGACTCGGGACTATCGTCGGCCACGCGCTCCGGTCCGTCGAGCGCGACAGGCGACTGCGCGAGAGCGAACGCCGCTATCGCACCCTCGCGGAGAACGTCCCGAACGGGTCGGTGACGCTCGTCGACAGGGACCTGCGCTACGTCCTCGCGGCGGGGTCGAACTTCGACGACCTCGGCGTCGACGCCGAGGCGATAGAGGGTTCACACGTCAGCGAACTGTCCTACCTCTCGGCTGACGTCCGCGAACGGATGCGCGAGGCGCTCGAAGCGGCGCTCGACGGCGAGACGACGACGGTCACGCTGGCGTACGACGGCAAGGTGTACGAGTACCGGGCGGTTCCGGTCCGCGACGGCGAGGAGATTCGCGCGGCGATGTCGCTCTCGCAGGACGTCACCGAACGCGTCCGGCACGAGGAGGAGCTCGAACGCGAACGCGAGCGGCTGGAACTGATGAACCGCCTCATCCGTCACAACCTCCTCAACAGCCTCAACGTCGTCGAAGCGCGTCTGGCGTTCCTCGAAGGAGAGGTCGAGGGCGACGCCGCCGAGCACTTGCGGACGGCGCGCAACCGAACGGAGTCGATGGTCCAACTCGTCGAGACGATTCGGTCGCTGATGACGGCCATCGCCGACCGAGGCGAACTGGACCTCGAACCCGTCTCGCTGAACGACGTCGTCGAGCGCGAACTGACGGCCGCCCGCGAGATGTTCCCCGACGCCGAGTTCGACGCCGAGATGCCGCCGGACGTCTCCGTCGCGGCGAACGAACTGCTCGAGGAGGTGGTCGAGAACCTGCTGGTCAACGCCGTCCAGCACAACGACAAACCGACGCCGGAGGTGACCGTCGCCGTCGCCGCCGACGAGGAGACGGCGACGCTGACCGTCGCCGACAACGGGCCGGGCGTCGCGCCCGACATGGAGGCGAAACTGTTCGACAAGGGGGCAAAGGGGTTCGACAGCCCGGGCACCGGGTTCGGGCTCCACCTCGTCCGCGAGATAGTCGAAGCGTACGGCGGCGACGTGAGCGCCGAGAACCTGACGCCGACGGGGACGAAGTTCGTCGTCACGCTCCCCCGCGCGGACGGCGACGCGTCGGCGTCGTAGGGCGTAGCCGACGCCCGCCGAGGCGTGTGGATTAAGTCGCCGGCCCCGAAACCGAGGCGGCATGATAGACATCGACGCGGCCCCGTGGCGCACCGGCCTCGCCACCGCCGCCGGCTACGGCGTCCTCCTCGTCGTCCTGTTCGTGGCGCTGTTCGTGGTTCCGTACCTCGTCGCCGTCGCCCTGTAGCGGGCGGTCACGGGGCCGCGACTCGTGGCCGGTTACACTCGGACGGCCGCGTCGCTTCGGGGACATCGAGCGCGTGAAAATCGAACCGTCCGAACTGGTGGTTACGCGAAGGCGCGAGAGACGTCGCCGTCCTCGTCCGCCTCGGCCTGAATCTTCTCCCACGCGGAGACGAAGTCGGTCATGTATATCTCCGTGCGGTCGTCGCGGATGGCGAACATGCCGGCCTCCGTGCAGATGGCCTTCACGTCGGCACCGGAGGCTTCGTCGGCCATCTCGGCGAGTTGCGCGAAGTCCACGTCGTCGTCGACGTTCATGTTGCGCGTGTGAATCTGGAAGATTATCTCGCGACCCTCGGAATCGGGCTTGGGCACCTCGATGAGGCGGTCGAACCGGCCCGGCCGGAGGATGGCGGGGTCGAGCATGTCGAAGCGGTTCGTCGCCGCGATGATGCGGATGTCGCCGCGTTCCTCGAAGCCGTCCATCTCGCTGAGCAGTTGCATCATCGTCCGCTGGACCTCGGCGTCGCCGGACGTCTTCGAGTCCGTGCGCTTGGAGGCGATGGCGTCTATCTCGTCGATGAAGATGACGGCGGGTTCGTTCTCGCGCGCCACCTCGAACAGGTCGCGGACGAGTTTCGCCCCCTCGCCGATGAACTTGTGCACGAGTTCGGAGCCGGCCATCTTGATGAACGTCGCGTTCGTCTGGTTCGCGACGGCCTTCGCGAGCATCGTCTTCCCGGTGCCCGGCGGTCCGTAGAGGAGGACGCCGGACGGGGGCTGGATGCCCACCTGCTCGAACATCTCGGGCGATTCGAGCGGCATCTCGACCGTCTCGCGGACCTCCTGCATCTGCTGTTCCAGTCCGCCGATGTCGGCGTAGCTCACCTCGGGGCTGTGCTCGACCTGCATGACGCGCGCCCGCACGTCAGTCTCGTTGTCGAGTCGCTTGACGATAGACAGAGAGTTGTTGACGGCGACTCGGGAGTCGGGTTCGAGGTCGTCGCGCAGTTCGTCGGTGACCTCGGTGAGCGCCTCCTGGTTGTTTCCGTGCTGCTTGATGATGACGCCCTCGTCCGTTATCTCTTGGACGGTGGCGACGAACAGCGGCGACTGCTTGAGCTTCTTGTTCTCGTGGGTCAGTCGCTCCAGTTTCTGCTGGTACTTGTTGTTCTCAGCGTTCGCGTCCAGCAACTTGTCCCGCATCTCCTCGTTCTGAGATTCGAGAACGTCGAGGCGCTCTTGGAGCGCCTGAATTTTCTCCTGCTGCGACGCCGCGTCCTCGTCGTACGGGAGGTCGACGTCGTCCACAGTGTCGGTCATCACCCGTCGTAGGGTAGCGCTTCATAAGAGCCTTCGGGTAGATGCGACAGCCGCCCGTCTGACGCCGCCTACTCGCGGTCTCTCGATTCGCGCCGCCCGTGAAGAATTCTTGATAGTAATATTTCTATACAGCAAATATTATTACTCTACATGCACGAGGAGGAAGTACGAATGAGCACCACCGAAGTAGTCGGCGCGGACGAGGGGACGACCGACCGCTGGGAGTCGATTCGAGAGATGCCGCCGAGCGCCAAACTCGTCGCGAAGGTTCTCGACTACAACGAGACGCTGACCCAGAGCCAACTCGCCGAGGAGACGCTCCTGCCGCCGCGCACGGTCCGGTACGCGCTCTCCCGCCTCGAAGAGGCCGACGCCGTCGACTCGCGGTTCTCCTTCTCCGACGCCCGCAAGCGGCTCTACACGCTGAACATTTAACTACGGGGACGGGACCAGACGTCCCGTGCCCGACGCTTCCCCGCCCGCAGACGATTCATCGCTCACGGACGCTTCGCCCCCGGACACTTCACCGCCGAGTCCCGACGCCGTCCGCGACGCCTTGCGTGCGTTGGCGACCGGTACGGCCCCGGCGCGGCGGCCCGCGTTTCGCGAGACCATCTCCGAGGCGGAGGCGGCGACGGACTGCGCTCTCGAGGCGACGGCGTTCCTCGCCGCCGGGCGACTCCCGGAACTCGCGCGGGCCGTCGCCGACGCCGAACACGCCGACGAGACGGGGACGGCCGAACGCGGCGCGGAGGCACTCGCGGCCCTCCGCCGACTCGACGCCGCGGCCGCGGCGCACGGGGACGACCCGCGGGACGCCGAGTCCGCGGACGGCGACCACTTCCACCGCGCTCGCGGAATTGTTTTACCACCGACCGGCCAAGCCACGGACAGATGACACGGGTGATACACACCGGCGACACCCACGTCGGGTACCAGCAGTACCACTCGCCGGACCGGCGTCGCGACTTCCTCGACGCGTTCGAACAGGTGGTCGAAGACGCCGTCGCGGACGACGTGGACGCCGTCGTCCACGCGGGGGACCTGTTCCACGACCGACGGCCGGAACTCCGGGACCTCATGGGGACCATCGACGTCCTCCGGCAGTTGGCCGACGCGGAGATTCCGTTCCTCGCCGTCGTCGGCAACCACGAGTCCACGCGCGGCGGGCAGTGGTTGGACCTGTTCGAACGCCTCGGACTGGCCGAACGACTGGGCGACGAACCGCGCGTCGTCGGCGACACGGCGTTCTACGGACTCGACCACGTGCCGAAGGCCCGGCGGGACGACCTGACGTACGACTTCGAACCGCACGACTGCGACCACGCCGCCCTCGTCGGCCACGGCCTGTTCACGCCGTTCGCCCACGCCGACTGGGAGACGGAGACGGTCCTCGGCGAGTCGAACGTCGCGTTCGACGCGTTCCTCGTCGGCGACAACCACGCGCCCGGCACCGAACGGGTCGACGGCACGTGGGTGACGTACTGCGGGTCGACCGAACGCGCGAGTGCCGCCGAGGAGGACGCGCGCGGGTACAACCTCGTCACGTTCGACGGCGAGGTGGACGTCCGCCGCCGGTCGCTGGACACGCGCCCGTTCGCGTTCGTCTCGGTCGAACTGGCCGCGGGCGAGGGCGCCGAACGCGTCCGCGAACAGGTCCGCCAGCACGACGTAGAGGACGCCGTCGCAATCGTGGAGATAACGGGCGACGGCGAACCGGTGACGCCCGCCTCGATAGAGGAGTTCCTCGCCGAACGGGGGGCGCTGGTCGGCCGCGTCACCGACCGCCGGACGACGGAGACGGAGACGGAGGTGAACGTCTCGTTCGCCGACCCGGACGACGCGGTCCGCGAACGCGTCTCCGACCTCGGCCTGTCGGCGGCCGCCCTCGACGTGGACGAGACGGTCCGCGCGAGCAAGACGGCGGACGCGAACGTCCGCGAGGAGGTGAAGACGCGCGTCGATTCGCTCGTGGAGGCGGGTGACCTCGACGCCTTCGCGCCCGCCGAGGACGCGGCGGACGACGCGGCGGAGTCCGTGACCGCCGTGACAGATGCGACCGACGGAACAGAGACGACCGATGCGACGGATACCACCGAGGCGACCGACGACGGCATCGCGAACGACGTGGCCGACCCGACGACCGAGGCCGACGCGACTGCGGCGGCCGGGGAGACGGCTGGAACGAACGCGACGGACGAAGCGGACGTGACGGACGAAGCAGACGTGACGGACGAGTCGAGTGCGACTGCGGCGGCCGACGGGACCGACGAAACCGCTGAGAGCGACGCGAGCAGCGAAACCGCCGAGACCACCGAGAACGACGACGGAGACGGCCAGTTCACCATGGAGGACTTCTAGATGCGCTTCGACCGGATTCGAATCCAGAACTTCAAGCCCTACGCGGAGACGGACCTCGACCTGACCGACGGCGTGACCGTCATCCACGGCCTGAACGGGAGCGGCAAGTCGTCCCTCTTGGAGGCCTGCTTCTTCGCGCTCTACGGCGCGCGCGCCCTCGACGAGAACCTGGAGGACGTGATGACGACGGGGACGGAGGAGTCCGAGATAGAACTGTGGTTCACGCACGACGGCGCGTCGTACCGCGTCCACCGTCGCCTCCGCAAGTCCGGCGACCGGGTCCAGACGGCCACGTGCGTCCTCGAAGGCCCGGACACGGCCATCGACGGCGCGCGCGACGTTCGCGCCTTCGTCGCGGACCTCCTGCGGATGGACGCCGAGGCGTTCGTCAACTGCGCGTACGTCCGGCAGGGCGAGGTGAACAAACTCATCAACGCGACGCCGAGCGAGCGTCAGGACACGATAGACGACCTGCTCCAACTCGGCAAACTGGAGGAGTACCGCGTCCGCGCGGGCAAGGCGCGACTCGGCGTCGAAGACGTGCTGACGCAACGCCGCGGCGCCCTCTCGAAGGTCGAGTCGCAGATAGCGGCCAAGGAGGACGCCGGCCTGCACGAACGGCTGAACGCCCTCGAGACCGAACTCGGCGAGGTGGACGACGGAATCGCGCGGTACGAACAGCAACGCGAGAAGGCCGCCGAGACGCTGTCGGACGCCGAGTCGGTCCTCGAGACGTACCGCGAGAAGCGCGCGGAACTCGACGAACTCGACGCGGAGATAGCCGACCTGCGCGAGACGGTCGAGTCCGACGAACGGAAGCGAGAGACGCTGCGAAGCGAGGCCGGCGAGGCGAGAGACCGGGTGGACGACCTCCGAAGCCGAATCGAGTCGGTCAGAGCCGAGACGACGCTGGACGAGGCGACGGCCGACGCCATCTCGGCCCGCCGCGACGAACTGGACGAACGCGAGGACGAGATTCGGACGGACCTCACCGAGGCGCGGGAGCGACGCACGATGCTCTCGAATCAGGCCGAGAAACTGCGCGAACGCGCCGAGGAGTTCGAGTCGCGGGCGGCCGAGAAGCGGTCCCGCGCCGCGGAACTGGACGACGGCGCCGAGGAGGCCGCCGAGGAACTCGAACGGCGCAGCGACCGACTCGACGAACTCGAAGCCGAACTGGAGACGCTGACGGCGGAGTTCGAGGACGCGCCCGTCGAACTCGGCGCGGCGGCGTCGCACCGCGACGAGATTCGGGAGACGCTGACCGACGTGCGCGCCGACCTCACCGAGACGAACGCGGAGGTGGAGAACGTCCGCGACCGACTCGCGGAGGCCGAGGAACTGCGCGCGGAGGGGAAGTGCCCCGAGTGCGGGCAACCCGTCGAGGACTCGCCGCACGTCGACGCCATCGGCGAGTACGAGGCGCGCAGCGAGGCGTTGGAGTCGACGCTGTCGGACCTCCGGGAGCGACGCGAGACGCTGGAGTCGCGCCTCGACCGGGCGAAGTCGCTGGTCGAGACGGAGAACCGCGTCGGGGAACTCCGCAACAGCAGGGACCTGTTCGCGGAGCGAATCGAGGACGCCCGGGAGACGGTCGAGGAACGGCGGACGGAGGCAGAGACGCTCCGCGAGGAGGCCGACGAACTGGCGGCGGAGGCCGAGGAGAAGCGGACGGCGGCGACGACGCAGTCCGAAGCGGCCGCGGAGGCGGCCGAGACGGTCCGAGAACTCGAAGCCGACCTCGAATCCGTCGCCGACGCCGAGGAGCGACTCGACACGCTGTCGGACCTCCGTTCGACGCTGTCGGAGACCGAGTCCGAAATCGAGCGCCTCGAAGAGCGTCGCGAGAACCTCGCGGAGTTGAACGACGAACGCCGGGAGCGACTGGCGGACAAGCGCGACAGACGCTCCGAACTCGCCGACGACGTGGACGAGTCGACCGTCGAGGAGGCGACGGAGCAGCGAGAACGGGCGGAGACCTACCTCGAACAGGTGGACGACGAACTCGAATCGCTGCGCGAGAAACGAGACGAACTCCAGAACGAAATCGGCGGCGTCAAGGGCGAACTCGCGCAGTTGTCCGAACTCCGCGAGGACCGGGACGAACTCGCCGCCCGCGTCGACGCGCTCGAATCGCTTCACGCCGAGACCGAGGAACTGGAGGCGATGTACGGCGACCTGCGCGCGGAACTCCGCCAGCGCAACGTCGAGACGCTCGAACGGATGCTGAACGAGACGTTCGAACTCGTCTACGGCAACGACGCCTACTCCCGCATCCGCCTCGACGGCGAGTACGAACTGACGGTGTTCCAGAAGGACGGGACGGCGCTCGACCCCGAGCAGTTGTCCGGCGGGGAGCGAGCGCTGTTCAACCTCTCGCTGCGTACCGCCATCTACCGCCTCCTCGCGGAGGGAATCGAGGGGGCGGCGCCGATGCCGCCGCTCATCCTCGACGAACCGACGGTGTTCCTCGACTCGGGCCACGTCTCGCGCCTCGTGGACCTCGTCGACGAGATGCGTGACCTCGGCGTCCGACAGATAATCATCGTGAGCCACGACGACGAACTCGTCGGCGCGGCGGACGAACTCGTGACCGTGGAGAAGGACCCGACGAGCAACCGGTCGTCCGTACGGCAGGAGGACCCCGACGCGCTCGTCGCGGCGGAGTCGCTCGCGGACGACTGAGCGCCCGGGCCGAGGTTCGAGGCGTTCGCGTGCGGCCGAGGCGGCGGGCGGTGACGTCGTCGACCGGCCGCGCCGCCGGAGTTACTCCGATCCGCCCCGGAGGGCGGCGACTGCCTCTCTCGCCGCCTCGGTGGCGGCGTAACCGCGTTCGCCGTGGACGGTCGTCTCCGTGAGGAGTCCGGCCGCGCGGAACTCGCCGAGCAGGCCGTGGAGGTCGGACTCACAGAGGTCGTAAGCGTCCAGCAACGCCACCACCGACACCGCGTCGCGGTCCACCAGTTCCACGAGGAGGCCGAGCGAGCGTTCGTCGTGGACGGCGGTGACGGCTCGTCGGACGGGGTCGGCGACGCCGGACGCGGCGGCGACCAGCGGTGAGACGCCCTCGAACGTCAGGTCGTCGTTCGGGAGGTATCGCTCCTCGCCCGTCGCCGGGTCGCGGACGCGACTGGAGTCGCCGGAGCGTTTGACGAGGACGTAGCGCTTGCCGTCGTCGTCGCGGACCGTCTGCATGGTCGTCCCGAGGGCCGAGCGCGGAATAGGCGTTCCGCTCCGGGGGTCAGCCGTCGCCGTCCGTCTCGTCTGCGCCGGCCGCGTCGTCTGCGTCGGCCGTGTCGTCTGCTCCGGCCGCGTCACCTGCTTTGTAGCCTCGGTAGGAGTAGTACGCGCGGACGAGGGCGAGTGCACCGACGACGGCCGCACCCCCGCCGAGGAGGAAGTTCCCGCGGAAGTACGCGAACATCGCGCCGAGACTGACGCCCGCGACGCCGACGTTCACGAGGACGACGACGGCCCAGAACGTCGAGGCGAGTTCGCTGTCGATTTCGACCGGTTGCTCGTCGCCGTCGTCGCCCTCGTCGCCCTCGCCTCCGACCGAGGGGACGTTCACCAGGTCGTTCTCGGGGTCGCCCCATCGGTCCTCGGGGTCGGATTCGTCGGGTTCGTCGGGCCAGGCGTCGGAATCGCGCGGCACGTCCGCGGGGACGGGCGGGCCGACGAAAAGCAGTTCGTTTCGAGCGCTTCTCAGAGGTACTCTTTCAGCGTGATGGTTCGAGTCGTCTCGACCCACGCGAGCGGGTTCTGCGGGTCGTAGAATACGACCCCACCCTCGACCTCGTAGGACTCGACGTCGTCGAGTCCGTTCGCCTCGCCTGCCGGCGACTGCGTGGCAGGCGACCGATCCGGCCGCTTCGAATTCGCGTGGTCGGTCATGTTGCAACCCGTGGTACGAGTTGGCACACTAAATGTGTTGCGTATGCGCACCTTCTTTTTCTGACAGATATTGCCGCCCTAACGATAGTGGTTCGGCCCGTGGTGGAAGGGCGAAAGGCCGAAGCTTTTACCGCGGAGTGCCGAACGCAACCGCATGAAGCAGGCAGGGCTCACGGACGGCAACTGGGGCGGGGGCGACGACGCCGACGGCGCGCGGCCGGACGCGGAGGCCGAACACGTCGCCGGCAACGGGAGCCAACACGTCTCGGACGTCGTCGACGCCGAGGACATCAAGTTCCCCGACGCCGACGGCACCGTCGAACTCGCGGTCACGCAGGTCGATTACACCATCGAGGGGAGCGGTCGCCGCGAGTACCCGGTCGTCCACGTCTTCGGACGCACCCGCGACGACGAGACGGAACACGTGCGCGTCCTCGGCTTCGAGCCCTACTTCTACGCGCCGACGGACACGTTGGACGACGAACTCCTCGACGAGGCGGTCATCACCCGGACCGAAGAGGGGTACGAGAGCATCCGGGGCGAGGAACTGACGAAGATCTGCACGCAGACGCCGCGGGACGTGGGGCAGATTCGCGACCAGTTCGAACACTACGAGGCGGACATCCTCTTCCCGAACCGCCTGCTCATCGACAAGGACATCGAGAGCGGCATCTGCGTCCCCGCGCGCCGACTCGACGACGGGTCGATTCAGGTGCCGCACGACGAAGTCGTCCCCATCGACGTGGACGCGGACCTCCGCGTGAACACGTTCGACATCGAGGTGGACGACCGGTCGGGCTTCCCCGAGGAGGGCGAGGAGCCAATCGTCTGTCTCACCTCCCACGACTCCTACCGCGACGAGTACGTCGCGTGGCTCTACAACGCGCCCGAGGCGGGCGACGGCGTCGAGTCGCCGACGGACCTCGGCGACTACGAACCGCTGGACGACGACACCGACGTGGAGATACGCGCGTTCGACCGCGAGGACGCGATGCTCGACGCGTTCGTCGGCTACATCGAGGAGACGGACCCCGACGTGCTCACCGGGTGGAACTTCGAGGACTTCGACATGCCGTACTTCCTCGACAGACTGGACGTGGTGGACCCGTCCTCGGACTACGACCTGGACCCGGACCGCCTCTCCCGCGTCGGCGAGGTGTGGCGAAGCGGGTGGGGCGGCCCCGACGTGAAGGGCCGCGTCGTGTTCGACCTGCTGTACGCCTACAAGCGCACGCAGTTCACCGAGTTGGAGTCGTACCGACTGGACGCCGTCGGCGAACTCGAACTCGACGTGGGGAAGGAGCGCTACTCCGGCAGCATCGGCGACCTGTGGGAACAGGACCCCCGGCGACTGCTGGAGTACAACGTCCGCGACGTGGAACTCTGCGTCGAAATCGACAGGAAGCAGGACGTCATCGCGTTCTGGGACGAGGTGCGGACGTTCGTCGGGTGTAAACTGGAGGACGCGCCGACGCCCGGCGACACCGTCGACATCTACGTCCTGCACAAGGTCCACGGCGAGTTCGCCCTCCCCTCGAAGGGCCAACAGGAGTCCGAAGACTACGAGGGTGGGGCCGTCTTCGACCCCATCACGGGCGTCAAGGAGAACGTCACCGTCCTCGACCTGAAGTCGCTGTACCCGATGTGCATGGTGACCATCAACGCGTCGCCGGAGACGAAGGTGGACCCCGAGTCCTACGACGGCGACACGTTCCGCGCGCCCAACGGGACGCACTTCCGGAAGGAACCGGACGGCATCATCCGGGAGATGGTGGACGAACTCCTCGCGGAACGCGAGGAGAAGAAGCGCCTCCGCAACGACCACGACCCCGGCACCTCGGCGTACGAACAGTTCGACCGCCAGCAGGGGGCCGTGAAAGTCATCATGAACTCGCTGTACGGCGTGCTGGGCTGGGACCGCTTCCGCCTGTACGACAAGGAGATGGGCGCGGCCGTCACCGCCACCGGTCGGGAGGTCATCGACTACACCGACGAGACGGCCAGCGAGATGGGGTATTCTGTCGCGTACGGTGACAGCGTGACCGGCGACCGGCCCGTCGTCGTTCGAGACCCGAACGGCCGCGTTCGGGTCCTCCCGATCGAGACGCTGTTCGAGACGGGCACGGCGAGCGCGGACGGTGAACTGCTCATCACGGCCGACGGCGGCCCCGTCGCGACGGCCTCCGTCGGGAAGGACCGGCGAGAACTCGACGGGTGGGAGGCGCTCTCGGTGAACGACGAGGGCGTGTCCGAGTGGAAGCCCATCGAACAGGCGATCAGGCACGAGACGGACAAACCGGTCGTCAAACTCCAGCACAAGTTCGGTGAATCGACGACCACTCACGATCACTCGTACGTCGTCGACGGCGGTGATGGACTCGTCGAGGCGCCCCCCGAAGACGTGAGCCAACCGCTCCGAGTCGACGGGCTCCCGAGCGTCGACACCGTGGAGACTATCGACGTCTACGACGTTCTCGACGGATACGAACGGGAGTACGAGGACGGCCGAAGCGTCGGACGCGAGCACGCGCAGACGAAGGTCAAACGCGTCCACGCCGACGACGAGTACGTCTGGTTCGGCCACGAACACCAGCGAGACCAGTCGAAGACGGTCAAAGTCGAGCGGTACGTCGACCTGTCGAGCGAAGACGGGCGCGCACTGGTTCGACTCCTCGCGGCGTACGTCACCGAGGGAAGCGCGTCGACCGCCGAGACGACCGACAGTTGGTACGGGGCGAGTATCGCCGAATCGAGGCGAGAGTGGTTGGAGCAGTTGCAGGCGGATTACCTCCGTCTGTTCGACAACGTCGATGCCGGCATCGTCGAGAGCGACGTCAGACCGGAGCGAACCACGTCGTACGAGACGACCGCGGGCGAGGAATCGACGTCGTACGACGACCGAACGCTCAAACTACAGATGATGAACGAACTCGCGGCCGTCTTCTTCCGCGAGTTCGCCGGACAGACCTCTCGCGGCAAGCGCGTTCCGTCGTTCGTCTTCCACCTTCCGGACGACCTGCAAACACTGTTCATCGACGTGATGGTCGAGGGCGACGGTTCGCGCGAGTTCCCTCGCTACTCCGAGGAGTACGCGGCTCGGAACTTCGACTTCGAGACGACGAGTCGAGAACTCGCCGCCGGCCTGTCGATGCTCCTCACTCAGCGTGAACGGAAACACTCGCTGAAGTACCGGGACTCGAAAGGTTCCTACACGGTTCGGACCTGTGATTACTACCGGACGGGACGCGACACCGTCCTCACCGACGTCGAACACGACGGCTACGTCTACGACCTCAGCGTCGCCGACAACGAGAACTTCGTGGACGGGGTCGGGGGCATCGTCCTGCACAATACGGATTCCGTCATGCTCGAACTCGGCCCCGACGTGTCGAAGGAGGAGGCCATCGAGCAGTCGTTCGAGATAGAGGAGTACATCAACGCCGCCTACGACGACTTCGCGCGCGACGAACTCGGCGTCGACCTGGAGGCGGGCGAGGAACACCGCTTCCAGATCGAGTTCGAGAAGCTCTACCGCCGCTTCTTCCAGGCGGGCAAGAAGAAGCGCTACGCGGGCCACATCGTCTGGAAGGAGGGCAACGACGTCGACGACATCGACATCACGGGCTTCGAGTACAAGCGCTCCGACATCGCCCAGATAACGAAGGAAGTCCAGAAGAACGTCATCGAGATGATCGTCTACGGCGAGGACCACGAGGAGATCAAAGACTACGTCCATCAGGTCATCGCCGACTTCCAGGAGGGGAACCTCCCCTTGGACGAAGTGGGCATCCCCGGCGGCATCGGCAAGCGCCTCGACGCGTACGACACCGCGACGGCGCAGGTCCGCGGGGCGATGTACGCGAACGCGTTCCTCGGGACGAACTTCGGGCGGGGGTCGAAGCCGAAGCGACTCTATCTGGCGAAGGTGCACCCCTCGTGGTTCCGCCGGATGGAGAGCGAGGAGGGGTTCGACCCGCAACGAGACGACCTGTACGGCGAGTTCAAACGCGACCCGGACGTCATCTGCTTCGAGTACGCCGACCAGGTCCCCGATGCGTTCGAGGTGGACTGGGAGACGATGCTCGACAAGACGCTGAAGGGTCCCATCGCGCGCATCATCGAAGCGCTCGGGATGTCGTGGGACGAGGTGAAGTCGGGGCAACAGCAGACCGGGCTCGGAAGCTTCATGTGAGCGCGAGATATCGCTCGAACCGGTTGTTCACGCCGCGATTCGCCGGCTGAACGCGTCGACGGCACGTCGGGTGAGCCGACAGTCGCCTTTCTGAAACCCAAATATATTTTCTCTGCAGTAAAGCGAGTGGTTGTGAATGCGTAACCATTATGGGTGGGAGACCCCTCGATTCCTGTACGAGGCAACGAGACAACAATGGCTACACTCGAAATCAAGAACCTCCACGCGGAAGTCGCGGAGGAAGACGGTGAACAGATTCTTCGTGGCGTCGACCTGGAAGTCAACTCTGGCGATATTCACGCGTTGATGGGCCCGAACGGATCCGGGAAGTCGACGATGGCGAAGATCATCGCCGGCCACCCCGTGTACGAAGTGACCGACGGGGCGATTCTCCTCCACCTCGAAGACGACGAGTTCGGCGAGGAGTTCGACATTCCGGAGGACAAACGCACGTGGAACCTCCTCGACCTGGAGCCGAACGAGCGCGCCGCGCTCGGTATCTTCCTCGGCTTCCAGTACCCCGCCGAAATCGAGGGCGTGACGATGACGAACTTCCTCCGCACGGCGCTCAACGCCAAGATCGAAGAGCGCGAGGAGCTCTTCGAGGAGGACGACGAGGCCGAGGAAGCCGACGCCGACGACGAGGACTCGGGCTACGACACCTCGCCGATGGAAGGCCCCGCCGACGAGGGCGAAGTCGGCGTCGCCGAGTTCCAGCAGCTCCTGAAGGAGAAGATGGAGCAGCTCGACATGGACGAGAAGTTCATGCAGCGGTACCTCAACGCCGGGTTCTCCGGCGGCGAGAAGAAGCAGAACGAAGTGCTGCAGGCCGCCATCCTCGAACCGTCCATCGCGGTGCTCGACGAGATCGACTCCGGGCTGGACATCGACCGCCTACAGGACGTCTCGAAGGGTATCAACGCCCTCCGCGACGAACAGGGCACGGGCATTCTCCAGATTACTCACTACCAGCGCATCCTCGAGTACGTCGAACCCGACCACGTCCACATCATGCTCGACGGGAAAGTCGTCAAGAGCGGCGACGCCTCCCTCGCAGAGCAGTTGGAGGACGAGGGGTACGACTGGGTCCGCGAGGAAGTGTACGAGGCCGCGTAACTGGAACCAGTTACGCACAGGCTCATAAGAAACGAACCGCAAACACACACTACACACAATGAGTTCAGATCAAGACCACCTCAAAGAGACGGACACTGAAGCTCGCTTCGAGTTCAAGAAGGAGCAGAAGTCGTCGTTCCAGGCCGACAAGGGCCTCACCGAGGAGACGATTCGCGTCATCTCCGAGGACAAAGACGAACCCGAGTGGATGCTCCAGCGCCGTCTGCGCGCACTGAAGCACTTCCAGGAGATGCCGATGCCGACCGACTGGCCCGGCCAGCCGGACCTCTCGGAAGTCGACGTCAACGAAATCGTCCCGTACATCCGCCCCGACGTGGAGACGCGCGGCGGCGTCGACGACTGGACGGACCTGCCGGACGAGATCAAGGACACGTTCGACAAACTGGGCATCCCGGAGGCCGAGAAGAACGCGCTCTCGGGCGTCGGTGCGCAGTACGAGTCCGAAGTCGTCTACCAGAACATGCAGGAGCGCTGGGAGGAGAAGGGCGTCGTCTTCATGAACATGGACCAGGCGGTCCAGGAGCACGAGGACCTCGTCAAGGAGTACTTCATGACGAAGTGCGTCCCCCCGAGCGACAACAAGTTCGCCGCGCTTCACGGCGCCATCTGGTCCGGCGGCTCGTTCGTCTACGTCCCCGAGGACACGACGGTCGACATGCCGGTGCAGGCGTACTTCCGGATGAACAGCGAAGGGATGGGCCAGTTCGAGCACACGCTCATCATCGCCGAGGAGGGCTCCGAGGTCCACTACATCGAGGGCTGCTCGGCACCCAAGTACTCCGCGTTCAACCTGCACTCCGGCGGCGTCGAAGTGTTCGTCGGCGAGGACGCCCACGTGCAGTACTCGACCGTGCAGAACTGGTCGAAGAACACGTACAACCTCAACACCAAGCGCGCCATCGTCGAGAAGAACGGCCGCATGGAGTGGATTTCGGGCTCCATGGGCTCGAAGGCGACGATGCTGTACCCCGCCTCGATCCTCAAGGGTCGCGGCGCGTCGGACAACCACATCACCATCGCGTTCGCGGGCGAGGGACAGAACATCGACACCGGCGCGAAGGTGTACCACAACGCCCCGAACACGAAGTCCACCATCGAGTCGAAGTCCATCTCGAAGGACGGCGGCCGCACGAACTACCGCGGCCTCGTCCACATCTCCGAGGGCGCGCGCAACTCCTCGACGGCCGTCGAGTGTGACGCGCTGATGTTCGACAACGAGTCGACCTCGGACACGATGCCGTACATGGAGATCAACGAGTCCACCGTCGACGTCGCCCACGAGGCCACTGTGGGTAAGATCGGCGACGAGGACATCTTCTACCTCCAGTCGCGCGGTCTGGACGACGACGACGCCAAGCAGATGATCGTCTCGGGCTTCATCGAGCCGATCACGGAGGAACTGCCCATCGAGTACGCGGTCGAACTCAACCGCCTGGTCGAACTGGAGATGGAGGGTAGTCTCGGATAACATGAGTGCGCAGCTACCAGCGAACCTGTCCGAAGAGACGGTACGAGAGATATCCGAACAGCGCGACGAACCGGAGTGGCTCCTCGAGCGCCGTCTGAGCGCCCTCGCGGCGCTGGACGACGCGGACCTGCCCGACGTCATCCAGACGCCCGGCCGCCGTTGGACGAACCTCGAGGCGCTCGACTTCGAGGACCTCGTCGACCCGCTGAACCAGTCCGACGAGACCGAACGCGTCACCGACGAGGGCGTCCACGTCCTCCCGTTCACGGAGGCCGTCGAGGAGTTCGGCGACCTCGTCGAGGCGAACTTCGGTCGGACGGTCGACCCCGAGTCGAACTACCTGACCGCCCTCTCGGCGGCGCTGTTCACCACGGGAACGTTCATCTACGTGCCCGAGGGCGTCGACGCCGAGGACGTGAAGGTCCGCGCCGAGATGAACTCGAAGTCGCTGTTCAGCCACACGCTCGTCGTCACCGAGGACTCCTCCTCCGTGACGATTCTGGAGCGAATCGACAGCGGCGACTCGGTCGAGGGCGCGCGGTACTTCTCGAACATCGTGGAGGTCGCGACCGGCGAGAACTCGTACGTCCAGTACGGGTCGCTGCAGAACCTCGACGAGGACACGTACCACTACACGCTCAAGCGCGGTGACGCCGGCGTCTACGGCACGATCAACTGGATCGAGGGCAACATCGGCTCTCGACTCACCCGCTCTGACGTGGAGACCGAACTGAACGGCGACTCCTCGGAGACGAAGATCGTCGGCGCGTTCTTCGGCCACGAGGACCAGCACCTCGACCTCAACGCGCGTGTCTGGCACAAGGCCGAGAACACGACGGCCGACCTCGTGACGCGCGGCGTCCTCGACGACGAGGCGCGTTCCGTCTACGAGGGCGTGCAGGACGTGGGCCGCGACGCGTGGAACACCTCCTCGTACCAGCGTGAGAACACGCTGATGCTGTCGGACGAGTCCGAGGCCGACGCGTCGCCGAAGCTCATCATCCACAACCACGACACCGAGGCGTCGCACTCCGCGACGGTCGGACAGGTCGACAAGGAGGACCTGTTCTACATGACCTCTCGGTCCGTCCCGCCGCTGCAGGCGCGCAACATGCTCGTCGAGGGCTTCTTCGTTCCCGTCCTCGAGGAGATAGCGGTCGACGAGTTCCGCGAGGACCTCCAGGAACTCATCTCCGCGCGCCTTCGGTAGGCGTCCGCGGTCCGCCGCGGTTCCGCGACACCTGCGGTCTTTCTCTCTCTCGCTCTCGATTTTAGTCACCACGAGCGCCGGCGCCGGCGTCGGTCGGCATCGGTCCCGCGGACCGCTGACCGCGGACAGCGGACGACCGCACGGGGCCAGTCTCAGGGCCGGCCGAGCGGCACCCGCTGGCCCCGCCTGTCGCCGCGAATCCACGCGTACTCGCAGGCGTCGAGCGTGAACGTGCACCGTCCGTCTTCGACCGAGTACTCGCCCGGGCCGACGATGCGCGTGGCGGCCGCGGCCGGCGGTTCGAAGTCGACGGTGACCTCGCGGCGTTCGTCGGCGGTGTTGTGCGCAGTCAGGAGGACCGTACTCCCCTTCGTGAGGCGGTGGACCCACACCTCCTTCGGCGGCACGTCTCTCACCTCGATGTCGCCGGTGCCGATCTCCGAACAGAGCCGACGAGCGTCCACGAGGCGTTCAATGCGCCGCAGGAGGGAAGTCGGGTCGACGATCTGGTCGGCGACGTTGACCGACCGGTATCCGAACTCGCCGTCGGCGGTGACGGGGTTGACGAGTTCGTCCGCGTCGGCCGTCGAGAAGCCGCCGTTGCGGTTGTTCGACCACTGCATCGGCGTCCGGACGGCTTCGCGTTCCGGCAGGTCGAGGTTCGCCCCCATCCCTATCTCGTCGCCGGCGAGGAGGACGGACGTGCCGGGCATCGCGAGCATGAGGCTGTGGGCGAGGGCGATTCGGTCGTGGTCGCCGGCGTAGAGGTCCGCCAGACGGAGGCGGTGGCCGCGGCCGAATATCCACGAACTGCCGTCCTCGGGGCCGAAGAACTCCCGGCCGTGGTCCATCGCCTCCCACGGGAGTTTCAGGAGGTTCCACTCGTCGTGGTTGCGGAGGAAGTTCGCCCAGTGGCCCACGTCGGAGACGTCGGGCAGGACCTCCATCGCGCGGTGAAGCGGCCACGTGTCCTTCACGCCTACGCCGTAGACGAGGTGGGAGTTGAGGACGAAGTTGAACATCAGGTCGAAGGAGTCGCCGCCGCCGAAGTAGTACGCCAGTTCGTCCGGTTGGTCGTCCGCCTCGGCGAGGAGGATGGCCTCCTCGTTCTTCTCGTGCACGCGCGCTTTCATCTCCTCGAACAGACCGATGGGGTCGTCGAGTTTGGTGCCGTCGTGGCCCTTGGGCATCGTCATCGGGTGCGCGGCGTCGATGCGGAAACCGTCCACCCCGAGGTCGAGCCAGAACTCCAGCACGTCGAATATCTCCTCCTGCACGTCGGGGTTCGCCACGTTGAGGTCGGGCTGGAAGCTGTAGAACTGGTGGAAGTAGTGCTTCTCCGCCACCTCGTCGTACGACCAGACGCCGTCCTCGTAGTCGGGGAAGATGTTCCCCCGCTTCTGGGCGTTCTCGACGTCGCTGGTCCAGAGGTAGTAGTCGTGGTAGTCCGAGTAGGGGTCCTCGCGCGCCCGCTTGAACCACGGATGCTGGTCGGAGGTGTGGTTGAACACGGTGTCGATGATGACGCGGATGCCGCGTTCGTGCGCCCGTTCGACCAGGTCGGTGACGTCGCCGAGGGTCCCCAGTTTCGGGTCCACGGCGTAGTAGTCCGAGACGTCGTAGCCGTTGTCTTGGATGGGGCTCGGGTAGAACGGGCGGAGCCACAGGCAGTCGACGCCGAGTTGCTCGATGTAGCCCAGTCGGTCGATGAGGCCGCGGAAGTCCCCCCAGCCGTCGCCGTCGGAGTCGTTGAACGTCTTCACGTCGATGGAGTAGATTATCGCGTCACGGTACCAGTCCGGGTTCGCCATGGGGGCCGTACTCGCGGAGGGGTTGTGGTTCTTGTCGCCGTCTCGTCGCGGTCGTCCGGCGGTCGCCCGTCGCTCGAACCGCCGCGAGAGCCGTCGCCGTCGGTGCGACGGACGGCGAGGGAACCGCTTAAGTCGGTCACAACCCTGCGAACGTGTATGAACGTCAGGGTATCGCACGCGGCCCGGGTGACGCCATGAGCGTCGGCCACCGCGTGTCCTCGGACCACCAACTCGCCCGCCTGCTCCAGATAGGCGTCGTCTTGGAGGAGGTGGTCGAGGCGCGGGCGTACCACCACTACCAGTCGCTCGCCGACGAGGACCGCGAACTGGACGAGGAGATCGAAGAACTCCTCGAACACGCCGCCGAGGAGTCCGCAGAGCACCGCGAACGACTCGAGTCGGTCATCGGCGAACTCGACGCCGAGAGCATCCCGTTCGAGGACATCGAGACGCTGGTCGAAGCGCAGTACGGCAAGACGAAGCCGGACGACTTCGACGGCGTCCTCTACGACCAACTCTGCAACGAAGAGACGGCGTACAAGTTCTACGACGACCTCATCGAAGCCATCGAGGCCAGCGACGCGCAGTTCAGCGTGGACCGCGAGCGTCTGGTCGGCCTCCTCTCGGAGATTCGAGAGGAGGAGGCCGAGGGCGTCGAGGCTGTGACGAAAATCATGGAGACGCGCGAATGACGCGAGCCGAGTCACCGGGAGGACATCGATGAACACCGCAGACCAGTACGTGAAGGCAATCTACCTCTTACAGGAGATGGAAGACGGCCCGGCAGCGACCGGCGCACTGGCGGACATGCTCGACGTGAGTCCCGCGAGTGCGAACGAGATGATCGGAAAACTCGAAGGGCGCGGGCTCGCCGAACACGAGAAGTACAAGGGCGTTCGCCTCACCGACGAGGGAATCGTCCGCGCCCGCGAGGCCCTCCAGACGTACTGTATCATCGAACGCTTCCTCGCGAACGTCCTCGACGTCGAGGAGTTCCGGGCGGAGGCGCGGGAACTCGAACCCGTCATCGACGACACCGTCGCGGAGCGACTCGACACCATCATCGACCGGAACAGCGAGTGTCCGGACTGTTTCGACCCCGAGACGGACGCCTGCTGTTACCTCGAACTGGCGAGCGAACCCGAGGAGACGCCCGCGGACTGAGTTCCGGCGTCGAAACGATGACGAAGCGTTAAGTTGGCGCACCGTGACTCCCCGTCTATGGTAGGAACTGAGGCTATCGGTCGTCTCCTCCGTCTCGCGGGCGTGGGACCTCGCGAACAGGCGGAGACACGGGGGGAGCCGGAGTTCCCCTACGTCTGTCGCGGATGCGGGACAGCGTACGACGTCCAGTATCACGTCTGCCCCGAGTGCGGTGGGTTCTCCGTCGAACGACGCGTCGACGACGGGCTGAGTCCCGGCTGAGGCGACTCCGACACCGACTGACGACGGCGGGTCGAACCCGATGCATTTTCAAAGGCTCACCGACGAGTGGAAACTGCAGTCCCGCGATGCGCGGTTAGATGTGACTCGGAGTCCCGTGGTGTAGTGGCCAATCATAATGGCCTTTGGAGCCATTGACGGCGGTTCGAATCCGCCCGGGACTATTCTGTCTGAACGGAGTGAGGACGAATAGCGGACGGTGGATTCGACACCCAGAGGACGAGCGGATTCGCGTCTTCGCGGTTCGACCCCGCCCGAGACTACTCTCCGTCCGAACGAACCCTCTCGCCGTCTCTGTTCCCGGATACGCACGGAGCGTCTCGAACGCGGACGCCGCCGGGGGCCGCCTCAGTCTCCGCTCACGGCCGACTCGCCGTCGCCGCCCGAGAACAGACTCGTCTCGAAGTAGACCAGTTCGAGCACGACGACGACCACGCTGATGGCGGCGACGGTGTAGAAGACGGCGCGCTGAGAGGTGAACAGGTGCCACACCATCATCGGGAGGAACAGGACCGTGCCGACCAGCCCGACGGCGGGCGGAATCGCCGACACGTCCTCGTGGTCACGCTGTTGCAGTGCGAGGAAGCTCATCGCGCCGAAGACGACGATGAACGTCAGCGACGCGAACGACGTGATGCCCTCCAGACTGCCGACGACGGTGAACGCGGCGGTCAGCACGCCGAGGAGGAGGATGATGCGCTTGGGGAGTTCCTCGCCCTCTTCGAACTCGTCGGGGGAACTCGTGTCGAGTCGGTCCGGCAAGAGGTCGTTCGCGATGAGTCGGTCGGAGAACTGCGCGCTGGTGAACAGCGTCGCGTTGATGGCGCTGGCCGTCGAGAACAGCGCCGACAGCGCGATGATGAAGTGCCCCGTCCCGCCGCCGAACTCCGAGGCGGCCGTCGCCAGCGCCACCTCGGGGTGCTGGGAGACGAGGTCGACGCCGACGATGCTCGTCGTGACGATGGCGACGCCGATGTAGATGAGGACGGCCGTCGGGATGGAGAGGTAGATGGCCGTCGGGTTGGTGTCGCTGTGGTCCTTAATGGTGCTCTGGGAGTACATCAGCAACTGCCAGCCCTGGAACGCCACGAACGACATCGCGGCGGCCATGATGGGTTCGAAGCCGAGCGAATCGATGCCGGTGTCGATGCCGCCGTTCGACGACCCGAACCAGAGTCCGAAGCCGACGAAGCCGACGAGGACCGCTATCTTGAGGACGACGAGGACGACTTCGACCCAGCCGGACTCCTCGACGCCGACGAGGTTGAGCCCGACGAACAGGCCCACGATAGCCAGAGAGAGGAGTACGCGAAGCGGGAGGCCGAACACCTGCTCGACGCCGAGCATGTCGACGGAGTAGCTTCCGAACGCGTAGGCGTACATCGCCATCGACCCGACGTAGCCGAACAGCAGCGTCCACCCCGCCATCCCGGCGAGCGTCGAACTGTCCGCGAACCACTCCAGATACGTCGGCGACGCGCCTTCGGGGTTGCTCAGTTGGTTCAGCTTGATGTACGAGTAGCCCGCACAGAGGGCGACGAGACCGGCGAGGACGAACGCTACCCACGCCGTCGCCCCGGAGATGTTGACGACGACGCCGAGAACCGCGTAGATGCCGCCGCCGATCATCCCTCCGAGAGCCATCGACACCGCACCGGTCAATCCGAGGTCGCCGCCTGCAGAATCATCGACCATTGGGGCGGTGTAGTCGAGGCATCCCTTTCAGTCTTTTAGCCGAGAACTAGATGGATTGAATTTACTATCGGAATCTGTGGTATAGAGTTGCGACCGCCGAACCGCCCGGCGAACCACTGCAAACAGATTGTTAGGCGACGGGCTCGACGTACGGATATGAGACAGGCTGGGGAGACGTTGGTCGACGAACCGATCGCCGGTGCGATGCCCCAGACGGACCACGGGCGGTGGCTCGTACTCAACCCCGTGAGCGGCACCGCCGACCACGCCGACCGGGTCCGCGAACTCGCCGAAGAACGGGGATTCCGGGTCGAGGAGACCGAGCGCGCGGGTCACGCCACCGAACTCGCCCGGGCCGCCGCGGCCGACGGCGCCACCCTGATAGCCGTCGCGGGTGGGGACGGAACCGTCCACGAGGTCATCGACGGCCTCGACCGGGCCGACGCGTTCGACCGGACGACGCTCGTACCCGTGCCCGTCGGGACGGCGAACATCGTGGCGACCAACCTCGGTATCGGGAGCGTCGAACAGGCGTTCGAGGTGGTCGAGACGGGGGCACGCAGGCGAATCGACGTCGGCGTCGCCGACGGCAAACCGTTCGCGATGTCCTGCATCGCCGGCCTCATCGCGGACGCGAGCATCAACACCTCGGACGACTCGAAAGAGCGGTTCGGGTCGTTCGCGTTCGTCGTCGAGGGCCTGCGGGAGATGGCCGACTTCGACGGCCTCCACGTCGACCTCACGGCCGTCTCGAACGGCGAGGAGCGCCGGTGGTCCGGCGAGGCCGTCTGCGTCCTAGTCGGGAACCTCCGGCGGTTCGCGAAGGAGGGCGGGCAGGCGGACGTCGAGGACGGCCACTTCGAGGTGGTCGTCATCGAACAGATGCCGACCGTCGAGATGGTCGCCGAGGCCATCGCCCAGCGAGTGCTCGGCGAGAGCACGGAGAACGTGTTCCACGTCCGCGCCAGTCAACTCGAGATTCGCGCCGGCGACGACGAGAGCATCGACTTCAGCCTCGACGGCGAACCCTACGCGACCAGTCGCCTCTCCCTGCACACGCGTCCGCTGGCGCTCCGCGTCTGCGTCGGGCCCGACTACGACCCGTCGCCGTTCGACGCCTGACGCCGCGCCGCCGACCGTCCCGTCGGCACCCCCGACCGAAAGGGGCATACTCCGCCCGCGAGTCTCCCCGTGCGATGGACTTCGACGTCCCGTCGCTCGGCCGCGCGGACGGCCCGTCGCTCGCGTCGCGACTGCGGTGGCGTCTCCGCCGGCCGTTCTACGGCGCGTACTACGCGGTGACGCGCGCGAACCACGAGCGCGAACTGGTCGCCACGCGAAAGCGCGTCGGCGACGCGACGTTCCGGAGCTACGAACCCCTCCTCCGGCACGGCGACGACGTGCTGCTCGAACGCCTCCTCGACGCGGTGGCCCCCGGCGACGTGGTGTACGACGTGGGCGCGAACACCGGCGTGTACTCGCTTGCCGTCGCCGCGAGCCACCCCGACGCGCGCGTCGTCGCCTTCGAACCGGACCCGGCGGTTCGGTCGCACCTCGCGGCGAACGTCCGCGTCAACGACTTCGCCAACGTCGCGGTGCGGGGCGAGGGGGTCGGCGACGAGACGGGGACCCGCCGGTTCTTCCGGTCGACGTACGACGAACTCGGCTCGTTCGACGAGGCGCGAGCGAGCGCGTGGGAGGCGCGCGTCCGCGGCACCGTCGAGGTGCCGGTAGTGACGCTGGACGGCCTCGTCGCCGCCGGAACCCCGCCCCCGGACCACCTGAAGGTCGACGTGGAGGGCGGCGCGGCGGCGGTCCTCGCAGGCGCGCGGGCCGTCCTCGAATCGGCGCGGCCGACCGTCTACTTCGAACCGCACGACGAGAGCGAACGCCGCGCCGTCGCCGACGCTCTCGCTCCGCTCGGATACGAGATTCGCACCCGGCCCGATGGGTGGGTCTGTACGCCCGACGGCTAGTCGCTCGCGACGGTGGTCACTCGTCGAGGACGAACTCCACGCGCTCCTCGGTCGCCCCCTGCGTCCGGCGGCCCGTCACCTCGACCGCTCCTATCTCCGCCGTGTCGGCGACGTGCGTCCCCGCGCAGGCCGTGCGGTCGAACGGCGGGTCGTCGTCGCTCGCGCCGGCGACTTCGACGATGCGGACCTCGGTGATGGAGTCCGGCAGCAGGTGGATGCGCGTCCGCGCCGTGTCCAGCGACTCCTCGGCCGCCTCACGGTCCATCACGTGCCAGCGAACGGGCCGCGCGTCGGCGACGAGTTCGTTCAGTCGCGACTCGACGGCATCGAGGTCGCTCCGCTCGAACCGATCGTACGCGCAGTCGAGGTGCGCGTGGTCGTCGTACAGTTGGTTGCCCGTCGTCTCGGCGTCGTACTCGTCCAAGAGGACGGCCGACAGCAGGTGCTGGGCGGTGTGGTAGCGCATGTGGGCGCGTCGGCGGTCCCAGTCGAGTTCGCCCGTCACGGCCGTCCCCGGGTCCGGCGGGTCGCCGTCGAGCGTGTGGAGAATCTCGCCTCGCTTCGTCACGTCCGTGACGCGCCACTCGCGGCCCTCGTCGTCGCGGAGGGTGCCGGTGTCGTTCGGTTGCCCGCCGCCGGTCGGGTAGAAACAGGTCCGGTCGAGGACGACCCGGTCGCCGGCGACGGACGCGACGGTCGCCTCGAACGACCGTCGGGCGGTGTCTTCGAAGTAGAGGGGTTCGCTCGGCATCTGATGGCCTCAGTACGACCGCAGGGAGTAAGGTCCTTCGGTCGCCGTACGGGCGTCGGGCGGTCCGCGCGCCGCCGAGCAATGGTTTCGCTCGTCGTAACGCCTAAGAGCGGAACAACCATTAATTCGGGTAATGAATACGAACGCGAACGTTCGAACTTCCCTCCAACGTGTCGATCGGAGGTGGCACTGTGGGCGTTGAAATAAAGGAATCTCCCGTGTCCGCCGAGGAGTTCGAGACGATGCAGCGATTCGTCGAGGACTACCTCGCCGCCAGCGTGGAGAACGAAGACGACGGCGGCCGCATGCGGTGGTATCCGTGGCACAGCGCGGAGTACCGGTTCAACCACATCCTCAACGTCGTCGACCTCGCCTCGAAGATAGCCGAACGCGAGGGGGGAGACGTGGACGTCGTCCGCGTCGCCGCCCTGTTCCACGACATCGCCAAACTGGAGGCCGACCAGGAGGTCCACGCCGAGGAGGGCGCGCGCGTCGCCCGCGAGTACCTCACGTCGCACGGCGACTTCCCGCAGTCGTTCGTCGAACAGGTGTGTCAGGTCGTCGCCGACCACTCCTATCAGGGGTCGCTGGAGGACGTGACGCTGGAGACGCGGTGTCTCATCGAGGCGGACATCCTCGACAAAGTCGGCGCGAACGGCACCGTCCTGATGCTCCTCCGCATGGGCTACGAGGCGCGCACCCACATGGACGCCTCCGAGATGGTCGAACGCGTCCTCGAACGCGGGCACGCCGCGACGGACCGCATCGAGAGCGACAGCGCGGAGAGCATCGCCCACCAGCGACTCAAGCGGGTCAAGTGGTTCCGCGAGTGGTTGGAGGAGGAGGTCCCCGGCATGGACCACGACGAGTTCGGGGACTGAGGCGACGGGCGCGTGCGGCGGTCGACCGAGACGCGGGCGACAGTGATGCCCGCGACCGAGACGGCCGCGAACGGCATGCGGCCGAGTGACGCCGACATCTACAGCGTGTCCAGAATCTCCAGCACCGACTCCTCGGCGTCGCGGCCGGGGTCCCACTCGGAGCCGTCGCGGTCGGAGTCGCGGTGGTCGTCCACCGACGCCGCCATCGCCTCGTCGAGGGGGGTGGAATCCCAGCCCAGGTCGGCCAGTTTGTTCGTGTCGAGGACGTGCGGGTAGTCCCGGTAGAGGACGAAGTCGTCCGCGGAGAGGTCGGCGGCGGCGAGTTCTCGTTCGCCCGCGTGGACGACTTCGACGGTTGTGTCGGCCGCCTCGGCTATCAGGTCCACCATCTCCTCCAGCGTGACGAGTCGCCGGTCGCCGACGTTGTACGCCTCGCCGGGCGTCCCGCGTTCGGCGACGACGCGGAGCGCACTCGCCACGTCCTTCACGTACGCGCGGTGCCAGACGTTCATCCCGTCGCCGGGGACGACGACGCGGTCGGACGTCTCGACCCGGTCTATCCAGTAGTCCAGTCGCTCCGTGTAGTCGTCGGGGCCGTAGACGATGCACGGGCGGACCGACATCGCGTTCACGCCGTCCATCGCGGCGTCGAAGACGATGCGGTCGCCCTCGGCCTTCCGCGGCCCGTAGGACTCCGAGGAGTCTGACTCGGCCTGTTCGGGCGTGCAGTCGCACAGCGGTGTCTCGCCCTCACGCTTCGGAATCTCCTCGCGGCTGTACGCCGCACCGCTGGAGATGTAGACGTAGGCGTCCACGTCGGCGAATATCTCGACGGCCGCCTCCACGTCCGCGGGGTGGTACGCCACGCAGTCGACCACGACGTCCGGTTCGACGGAGAGTTTCGCGGCCTTCAGCGCCGTGTCGTCCGTCCGGTCGCCCTCGACGTGGGTGACCCGGTCGTCCTCGGCGAACGGGTTCTCGTGGTTGCCGCGGTTGAAGATGGCGACGTCGTAGCCGTGGTCCAACAGGTCGTCGACGGCGTGCCGGCCGATGAAGCGCGTCCCGCCGACGACGAGTGCGGTGTCGGTCATACGACCCACTCTGCGGGCCGCGGTGAAAAGTGTGGAAGTACCGGAGTCGGCTACCGGGAGTGGGCGGCGTCCCGGGCGGCCTCTCCCCGTGCAAGTCCGGTCAGCGCCGCAGTCCGCTCAGTCGTCGCTGGTCTGCGCCAGCGTCCCGGACTCGCCGTCGGGCGAGACGGCCGACGCCGACTCGGGGAGTTCGCGCCGCACGTCCGCCTCGGCGCGTTCCGCGACGATGTCGGCGTAGGCGTCGGGCATCACCTTCACGAAGTCGTCCACGACGCTCGCCCAGTCGTCGAGCATCCACGACGCGCGCTCGGAGTCGGTGTACGCCGCGTGGTTCTCAACGAGACGGTGCAGCATCGCCTCGTCGGAGTCGTCGAGTGCGTCCGAGAGCGACACCATGCCGGTGTTCGCCTTCGCCTCGAACTCGTCGTCGGGGTCGTACACGTACGCGACGCCGCCGGACATCCCCGCGGCGAAGTTGCGGCCGGTGTCGCCGAGGACGGCGACGACGCCGCCGGTCATGTACTCGCAGCCGTGGTCGCCGACGCCCTCGACGACCGCTTTCACGCCGGAGTTGCGGACGCAGAAGCGCTCGCCCGCGACGCCGTTGACGTACGCCTCGCCCTGCGTCGCCCCGTAGAAGGCGACGTTGCCGACGAGGACGTTCTCGTCGGCCTCGTAGGCGGCCGTTTCGGGCGTCGTGACGACGACTTTCCCGCCGGAGAGTCCCTTGCCGACGTAGTCGTTCGACGCGCCCGAGAGGCGCATCGTCACGCCGCTGGCGAGGAACGCGCCGAACGACTGGCCGGCGACGCCGGAGAACTCACAGCGGATGGTGTCGTCAGCGAGTCCCTCGCCGCCGTATCGGTTCGATATCTCGTTCGACAGCATCGCGCCGATGGCGCGGTCCACGTTCGACACCTCGCGGCGAATCTCGACCGGTTCGCCGCGTTCGAGCGCCGGTTCGGCCGCCTCGACGAGTTCGTGGTCGAGGCTCTCGGCCACGTCGCTGTGCGCCTGTTCTTCGGTCTTGTAGCGCGCGCCCGAGGCGGGCTCGGCGATGACCGACGAGAGGTCGAGATGCTTGGCCTTCTCGTGGTCCGTCTCGCGCTGGGAGAGCAGCGAGGGGCGGCCGATCATCTCCTCGACCGACCGGAAGCCGAGTTCGGCCAGTATCTCGCGGAGTTCCTCCGCGATGAACGTCATGTAGTTGATGACGTGGTCGGGCTGGCCGGGGAAGCGCTTGCGCAGGTCCTCCCGCTGGGTGGCGACGCCGACCGGACAGGTGTTCTCGTGGCACTGTCGGGCCATCACGCAGCCCGAGGTGACGAGCGATGCCGTCCCGAAGACGTACTCCTCGGCGCCGAGGAGGGCGGCGACGGCCACGTCGCGACCCGTCTTCATGCCGCCGTCGGCGGTGACGCGGATGCGCGAGCGCAGGTTCGTCGCGCGGAGCATCTGGTTGGCCTCCGCGAGTCCGAGTTCCCACGGCAGGCCGGCGTTCTTGATGGACGTCTTCGGCGACGCGCCGGTGCCGCCGTCGTGGCCCGAGATGTGGACCACGTCGGCGTTCGCCTTCGCGACGCCGGCGGCGATGGTGCCGATGCCGGCTTCGGAGACGAGTTTCACGTTGACGTCCGCGTCGGGGTTGGCAGACTTCAGGTCGTGGATGAGCTGCTTGAGGTCCTCGATGGAGTAGATGTCGTGCAGCGGCGGCGGCGAGATGAGACCGACGCCCGGCGTCGCGAAGCGGACGTGCGCTATCATCTCGTTGACCTTCTTGCCGGGCAGGTGGCCGCCCTCGCCGGGCTTGGACCCCTGCGCCATCTTTATCTGCAGTTCGTCGGCGCTGGAGAGGTAGTGACTGGTGACGCCGAACCGGCCGGACGCCACCTGCTTGACGTTACACTCCTTCTCCGTGCCGAACCGCTCGGGCGGTTCGCCGCCCTCGCCGGAGTTGGACTTCCCGCCGATGCGGTTCATCGCGATGGAGTTGTTCTCGTGCGCCTCCGGCGACAGGCTGCCGAGCGACATCGCCGCCGTCGAGAAGCGCTCGACGATGTCCTCGACCGGTTCCACCTCGTCGAGGGGCACCGGGTCGCGGTCGGAGTCGAACTCCAGCAGACCCCGGAGCGTCTGGAGTTCCTTCGACTGGTCGTTGATGAGGTCGGCGAACTCCTGATACTTCTCGTAGTCGCCCGAGCGGACCGCCTGCTGGAGCGTCCCGACCGTCTTCGGGTTCCACTGGTGGTAGATGCCGTTCGAGCGGTGCTCGTACTCGCCCTGATGCTGGAGTTGGGGGTCGGCGCCGTAGGCGACGGCGTGGCGGGTCAGCAGGTCCTGTTCGACGACGTCGATGCCGATACCCTCGGTCCGAATCTCCGTCCCCTCGAAGTACTCGGCGACGAAGTCGGAGTCGAGCCCGACGGCCTCGAATATCTGCGCGCCCTGGTAGGAGGCGACGGTGGAGATGCCCATCTTCGCCATCGTCTTCAGCACGCCGTCTTCGAGCGCCTTCGTGTAGGCGGCGATGGCCTTCTCCTCGTCCGCGCCGTCGGGGCCGGCGACGATGTCGCCGATGGTCTGGTAGGCGAGGTAGGGGTTGACCGCTCCCGCGCCGTAGCCGACGAGCGTGGCCATGTGGTGCACCTCGCTCGGTTCGCCCGACTCGACGACGAGGCCGGCGTGGTTGCGCAGGCCGGTCCGGACGAGTTCGTGGTGGACCGCGCCCGTCGCGAGGAGACTCGGGACGGCCGCTCGGTCGGCGTCGAGGCTCCGGTCCGAGAGGACGACCACGTCCGCGCCGTCCTCGATGGCGGCCACCGCGTCGGCGCGGACGCGTTCGACGGCGTCCCGGAGGGCCGTCTCGGTGTCGAACGTGATGTCCACGACCGCCGAGGACATGTCGCCGTTCAGGTCCTTGATGGCGGCCGTCTCGGCGTCGGAGATAATTGGCGAGTCGAGGACGAGTTGCCGGGCGTGTTCCGGCGTCTCGTCCAGCAGGTTCCGCTCCGGTCCGAGACGCGACTCCAGCGAGGTGACGAGTTCCTCCCGGATGTAGTCTAACGGCGGGTTCGTCACCTGCGCGAACAGTTGCTTGAAGTAGGTGAAGAGCGGGCGGTCGAAGTCCGACAGTACCGACAGCGGCGTGTCGTCGCCCATCGAGCCGACGGGGTCCTTCCCGTCTCTCGCCATCGGTTCGATGAGGTGGTTCAGCTGGTCGGTGGTGTAGCCGAAGGCGGCCTGCCGGGCGCGGAGGTCGTCGACGACGCCGCGCGGCGCGTAGTCGTCGGCGTCTGCGAGGTCGGACATCCGGCGCTGCTGGTCGTCGACCCACTCGCCGTACTTCTCGTCGGTCAGCGAGTCGAACACCTCCTCGTCGGGGATGACGCGCCCCTCTTCGGGGTCGGCGACGAACAGTTGGCCGGGCTGGAGCCGACCGCGTTCGCGAATCTCGGAGGGGTCGGTGTCCAGGGCGCCGACTTCGGAGGCCATCACGAGCGTGCCGTCCGTCGTCACGTCGTAGCGGCAGGGGCGGAGCCCGTTGCGGTCGAGGACGGCCGCCACCCGGTCGCCGTCGGTCGCCGCCACGAGGGCGGGACCGTCCCACGGTTCGACCAGCGAGGCGTGGTAGTCGTACCACTCGCGGCGTTCCGCCGACATCGCGTCGTCGCCGCGGTAGGCCTCGGGGATGAGCATCCGCAGGACGTGCGGGAGTTCGCGGCCGCCCTGAAGCAGGAGTTCGACCGCGTTGTCGACAGAGGCGGTGTCGGACTGGTCGGCCTTCGTCACCGGCTTGACCGTGTCGATGTCGTCGCCGAAGTCGGGGTGTTCGAGGTCCGTCTCCCGCGCGCGCATCCAGTTGACGTTGCCGCGGATGGTGTTTATCTCGCCGTTGTGGATGATGTGGCGGTACGGGTGCGCGAGGTGCCACGCGCCAAGCGTGTTGGTCGAGAACCGCGCGTGGACGAGCGTGAGCGTCGTCTTCAGCCGTTCGTCCCGCAGGTCGGGGTAGTAGTCCGCGAGCTGTTCGCCCTTCAGGAGGCCCTTGTAGACCAGCGTCTTCCGCGAGAGCGAACAGACGTAGAAGCGCGCGGCTCCCCGTTCGTCGAGTTCGTCCACCGCGTTCTCGACGGCGCGGCGCGCGAGGTAGAGCGCGCGGTCGAACTCGTCGTCGTCCATCTCGGTCTCCGGGACGACGAACGCCTGCCACACGTCGGGCTCGGAGTCGAGCGCCGTCTTCCCGAGGTCCGCGTTGTCCGTGGGCACGTCCCGCCAGGTCACGACCGTCAGCCCGTGCGCGGCGAGTTCGCGCTCGAACAGGTCGGTGAGCGTCTCGCGGGCGGCGTCGTCCGTCGGCATGAATATCGACCCGACGGCGTACTCGTCCGGTAACGCCGCGTCCACGACGGCGTCGAAGAACTCGTCGGGTCGCTGGACCATGATGCCGGCGCCGTCGCCGGTGTCCTCCTCCGCTCCGGTGGTGCCCCGGTGTTCGAGGTTCTCCAGTAGTTCGAGCCCGTCCGCGACCGTCTCGTGGCTTACCCCACCGTCGAGGTCGATTACGGCACCAACCCCGCAGTTCGAGCGTTCGTCGGTCGGGTCCGCGAGTCCGTCCGACGGAACAGGGGTGTCTCTATGTGGCTTGGTCATGTGTCCCACTTAGCCTCTCCATTTAAACGCGTTATCCTGAAAGCATAAGGGCATGTTTATCACATACTAGGAGATATAATGAATCGGTATTCTGCAGACAGATGGTACTCGGAGGCGAAGAAATCGACAGACGCGACCGAAATAAAAGGTGTCTCGGAGACGCCCGTCGCTCAGGAGTGTCGTCGGAGTCGAACTCGGTCGTCGTCGTAGGAGTCGACGTGTTCGTCGCGGAGTTCGTTGTCGTCGTCGTCGTCGCCCCACCCGAGCATGTCCTTTATCTTGCCCGTCAGGCCGTCGCTGTCCTCGTCGCGTTCGACCGTCGCGCGCCCGTCGTTCACGTCGTGGATGGTGCCGATACGGTCGCCCTCGGCGGTCACTACTTCCTTGTTACGGTCGTCGTCTCTGAATTTTCGTGCCATCGCGATAGAAAATTAACACGGCACTCGTAAGGAGGTGTTGGCCGCGAACCTGCTACGTCACCGGTCCGAGTAATTCAGCACGCGGTGAGAACGGCGGCGACGGCGACTATCCGGTGTATCCGGGCAGTCGGATGCGGTTGCCGTCCTCGTACTCATCGACGTCGTCGCCGGTCAGTTCGTAGGTGTCGTCGTCGTCGCTCCAGCCGAGCATCTCCTTTATCTCGTCGGTGAGGCTCTCGTCGTCGTCGGTTCGTTCGACCGTCGCGCGGCCGTCCTCGACGCCGCGAACCGTCCCGACGGTGTCGCCGGCGGCGGTCACGATGCGTTTGTCCACGTCCTCCTGCGTGAAGGGGCGTACCATCGCGTCGCCACGTTCGGTCGGTACGAGTAAGGGACTGGTGGCCGTCCCGGCGGCGTCGGTGCCCGCCCGCCGGGACGCGTTTCTCCCGGAGTCCGCTCAGTACGACTTCGCGAAGTACGCCGTCTCCTCGGCGTCGTCGCCGCAGACGGCGCACTCCTCGCCGCCGTGAATCTCGGCCTCCTCGTCGTTGAGGGGGACCATCACTATCTCCGCGGCTATCTGGTCCTTTATCTCCGCCTCGCAGTCCTCGTCGCCGCACCACGGCGCCTTCACGTACCCGCCGTGCTGACCGATGGTGCCGAGGATGTCGGCACGGGAGTCCGCCTCGCGGACGTTCTCCGCGAGGTTCTCTTCGGCGGTGGCGTACAGTTTCGCGTACACCTCGTCGAACTCCGCGCGCACCGTCTCGGCGATGTCCTCGCGGGGGACTTCCTTCGACTCGCCGTCGGGGCGGTGGACAACCGTCACTACGTCGTCGTCCACCTCGTTCGGGCCGATTTCGAAGCGGACGGGGACGCCCTTCAGTTCCCACTCGTTGAACTTGAAGCCGGGATTCCGCTCGTCTCGGTCGTCGAGTTCGACGCGGATGCCGTCGGCCTCCAGTTCCTCGGTGATGGACTCGGCGTACTCGAGCACCTTCTCCTGCGTATCGGCCTGCCAGATGGGGACGACGACCACCTGTTCGGGCGCGACGGTGTGCGGCAGGACGAGTCCCTGGTCGTCGGAGTGCGTCATGATGAGCGCGCCGAGTGCGCGCCAGGAGAGGCCCCACGACGTGGTGTGCGTCGCCTGACTCTCCTCGTCCACGTCGGTGTAGGTGATGTCGAACGCCTCCGCGAAGGAGGTACCGAGGTGGTGGGAGGTGGCTCCCTGCACGGACTTGCCGTCGGGCATGAGTGCCTCCACCGTCGTCGTCGTGTGCGCGCCGGGGAACTTGTCGTGCTCGGGTTTCGCGCCGCGGAGGACCGGAATCGCCAGCAGGTCCTCGTACACCGACTCGTACTGTTCGAGACGCGTCATCGTCTCCTCCCACGCGTCGTCGTGCGTCGCGTGCGCGGTGTGTCCCTCCTGCCAGAGGAACTCCTTCGTGCGGAAGAACGGCTTCGTCTCGGTCGCCTCCCACCGAACGACCGAGGCCCACTGGTTCACGCGCATGGGGAGGTCGCGGTGACTACGGACCCACTGCGCCATGTACGGCGCGATTATCGACTCGGAGGTGGGTCGGACGGCGAGTCGTTCCTCCAGTTCCTGGTGGCCGGCGTGCGTGACCCACGCGACTTCGGGGTCGAACCCCTCCACCACGTCCTTCTCGCGTTCGAGGTAGCTCTCGGGGATGAAGAGCGGGAAGTAGGCGTTCTGGACCCCCGTACTCTTGAACTTCGCGTCGAGGAACCCCTGCACTCGCTCCCAGAGCGCGTACGCCCGCGGACGCGTGACGATGAAACCGCTCATGCCTTCGGGACCGTAGTTGGCGAGACCTGCCTTCTGGACGACTTCGGCGTACCACTCGCCCGTGTTGTACTGCTTGGACTCGGTGATGCCGAGTTCCTGTTCGTCGCTCATTAGCGGTATTTCTCCCGACTGCGGCCTTAAATCTCCTGAAGCGTCGGAGGCTCATCGAACCTGTCTCCCCGGTAGACTCCCCGTCGGCGGAGTGTTTCCGGACGCACGGATAGTTCGCTCAGCGGTGAGGAGGCGTCAGCTAGATGTGCCCCCACGATGTACGATACGCTAGGTGGGTTCGATGTTAACACGGGTCACTAAGCGACCGGAGAACCGAGAACGGACGACCGAACGGTCGGAACGTACCGGCGGGTCCGACCGGAACGAGACGCGGGTCGAACTGTGGCGCGAGGCGACGGAGACGGGCGGCCGAAACGAGTTCGACCGGGTGGCCGAACGCCTCCGTCACCTCGAGGAACGCGGCGACGTGGACGCCGCCGCCGTCGAGACGTGGGACCGGTACGTGGACGTCGCCGGCGGGTACCCCGACGACGAGGTGCCGCGGAGGACGCTGGACCGCCTCGGAAAACTGAAGCGCTGGGCGTGGCGACGCGGGAGCGACGCCTCCATCTCGACGGAGTCGCGGACGGTGGGTCGCGGACGGATGGGACCCCCCACGCAGATGCGGCGCGTCCCGCGCGCGGCACTCGTCGAGTTCGAGAACGGCGTCGTGACGAACGTCACCCTCTGCGACGAGTACACCGGGTGTCTCACCGAGCGACTGCGAACCATCGCCGAACGCGAACGTCCGGCGACCGAGGAGCGCGACGACGGCGAACCCCTCGAACGGGTCCTCTCCTAATCCGGCGTCACCGCGAACGGGCTCTCCCGTTCGCGCCACTCCCAGCCGGGGAGTCGGGTCTGGAAGCCGGCCGCGAGGGCGGCGTCTAGGTCGTCCGCGCCGGCGACGCCGTCGGTGTGCGTCGCCGTGTCCGCGAAGTGGAACGTCGCCTGCGCGAGCAACGAGAGCGGTTGCCCGCCCGCGATGGTCGCCGCGAGTTCGCGGCCGAGAATCTCGTCGACGACGAACCCCGGATAGTCGTCTTGGACGTCCAACTCGCGCAGGATACCGACGTAGCCCGCGACGTTGACGGCCACGTCGCCGTCGGCGAACACCGTCGCGACTTCCTCGCGGTACTCCGCCTCCGTCACCGTCCCCACGTCGGTGTCGAACAGGTCGCCCAACCGCGTCCGCGTCTCGTTCAACAGGGGGACCACGACGGTAGACCGGTCGCTCACCCACCGCGCCTCCTCGGCGACGGCGTCGGGTGTCAGTTCCATACCCTCCCGAGGGGCTCGAACTGCTTCGACTTTGCGAAGGCTTTTATACCGAGGCAAGAATACGTCCGAGTAAGCGGGTTTTCCCTGCCTCTTCCCGCAGTCAGGATAGCCGGAGATAGCGATACGACCGCAGACTACCCTATGCTCTCTCACGATTACATCCAGTCCGACCGTGCGGCCGTAGTGACCGTCTCGTCGGTCGACTTCCTGCGAGGCAGCGAGAGCCCGACCCCGCTACCGTCCGTCACGACACGGACGAGTGGTACTCACTTATGAGTTCAGTAGACAAGCAGCTCGAGGAACTGAAAGCAGAGATAACGAACGAACTCCCTTCGGACATCTCGGTCTCCGACGTCAAGTACGAGGGACCGGAACTGGTCGTGTACACGCGCGACCCGAAGAAGTTCGCACAGAACGGCGACCTCATCCGAAAGCTCGCCAGCAAACTTCGAAAGCGAATCACGGTCCGACCCGACCCGGACGTCCTCTCGCCGCCGCGAGAGGCGGAGGAGCAGGTACTCGGCGTCATCCCCGACGAGGCCGGCGTCACGGACCTCGACTTCCACGAGGACACCGGCGAAGTCGTCATCGAGGCGGCCAAACCCGGGATGGTCATCGGCCGACACGGCTCGACGCTCCGCAAGATAACGCAGGAGGTCGGCTGGACGCCCGAAGTCGTCCGGACGCCGCCCATCGAGTCCTCGACGGTCTCGAACGTGCGGAACTTCCTGAAGCAAGAACGCGACGAGCGACGGCAGATTCTCGAACGGGTCGGCCGGCAGATACACCGCGAACAACTCTCCGACGACGAGTGGGTCCGCATCTCCACGCTCGGATGTTGCCGCGAAGTCGGTCGCGCCTCGTTCATCCTCTCGACGCCGGAGACGCGCATCCTCGTCGACTGCGGTGACAAGCCGGGATCCGACGACGTGCCGTACCTGCAGGTGCCCGAAGCGCTCGGGTCCGGGGCGAACTCGCTCGACGCCGTCGTCCTCACCCACGCCCACCTCGACCACTCGGCGCTCATCCCGCTCCTGTTCAAGTACGGCTACGACGGCCCCATCTACACGACCGAACCGACGCGGGACCTGATGGGCCTGCTCACGCTCGACTACCTCGACGTGGCGGCCAAGGAGGGACGGACGCCGCCCTACGAGTCCGAGATGGTCCGCGAGGCCATCAAGCACTGCATCCCGCTGGAATACGGCGACGTGACCGACATCGCGCCCGACGTGAAGCTCACGTTCCACAACGCGGGCCACATCCTCGGCTCGGCGGTGTCGCACTTCCACATCGGCGACGGCCTCTACAACGTGGCGTTCTCGGGCGACATCCACTACGAGGACACGCGCCTGTTCAACGGCGCGGTCAACGACTTCCCGCGCGTGGAGACGCTCGTCCTCGAATCGACGTACGGCGGGCGCAACGACTACCAGACCGACCAAGAGGACTCCGAACAGAAGCTCATCGACGTCATCAACGAGACGCACGACCGCGGCGGGAAGGTCCTCATCCCGGCGTTCGCGGTCGGTCGCTCTCAGGAGATCATGCTCGTCCTCGAAGAGGCGATGCGCTCGGGCAAGATTCCGGAGATGCCCGTCCACCTCGACGGGATGATATGGGAGGCGACGGCCATCCACACGACGTACCCCGAGTACCTCCGCGACGACCTGCGCGACCGCATCTTCCACGAGGACGAGAACCCGTTCCTCGCCGACGAGTTCAACCACATCGACGCCGGCGAGGACGAACGGCAGGAGGTCGCCGACGGCGGCCCGGCCATCGTCCTCTCCACCTCCGGGATGGTGACGGGCGGCCCCATCATGTCGTGGCTCCGCCACGTCGGCCCCGACCCGAAATCGCGCCTCGTCTTCGTCGGCTACCAGGCGCAGGGAACGCTCGGCCGTCGCATCCAGAACGGGTGGGACGAGATTCCCATGAACGACCGCGACAACATGGGTCGCTCGAACACGCTCACACTGAAGATGGACGTGGAGACGGTCGACGGCTTCTCCGGCCACGCCGACCGGGCCGGTCTGGAGAACTTCGTGAAGACGATGAACCCGCGTCCGGAGAAAGTGCTGTGCGTCCACGGCGACGAACGCTCCGTGCAGGACCTCTCCTCGGCGCTGTACCACAACTACAACATGCGCACGTTCGCGCCGAAGAACCTCGAGACGTTCCGCTTCAAGTAACGCGCACCGCTCGACGCCTCGGCCGACGGCACCGCGCACCTTCTTACCGCTGCCACCCGCACGGTGTGGTATGCGTCTCGCGCTCATCGCACACGACGAGAAGAAACCGGACCTCATCGAGTTCGCACAGAACCGGGAGGACGACCTGGCACACTTCGACCTGACGGCGACGGGGACGACGGGCAAGCGCCTCGTCGACGCGACGGACCTGGACGTCGAACGCAAGCAGTCGGGCCCCCTCGGCGGCGACATGCAGATCGGCGCGGAGATCGCCAGCGAGGACTGCCACGGCGTCGTCTTCCTCCGCGACCCACTCACCGCGCAACCGCACGAACCCGACATCACCGCGTTGCTCCGAATCTGCGACGTGCACGACGTGCCACTCGCCACCAACCTCGCCAGCGCGGACGCCGTCCTCGACGAACTGCTGTACCAACTCGACGTGGAGTTCGACCCCACCGAGTGAGGCGCGCCCGTCGGATTCTCCCGACTGATAGTCGGTCCGAACGTTCAAGTCCGATTCGGGAGACAGTCTCCCTATGCGACATCTCGAGCGCGCGCTCGCGGCGGCTCTCGCCGTCGCCGTCCTCACCGCGGCCGTCGCGGCACCCGTCGCCGCGCAGGCGGGCGGTGACGACGGGTCCGAACCGGTGTGCTTCCCCGGCGGCGGCCACGAGTTGGACATCGGCACCGAGGGGCCGGGCATCGCCGTGACCGTCCACACCTCGCTGTTCACGAACCTCACCGACGCCGGCGCACTCGGCATGGAGGCGCGCGGGACGGCGCTGAACGCGACGATAATCGAACTCCGCACGGGCGTCGTCTTCGACGGCGTCGGCCCGGCCGAGGAGTTCCTCGCGAACCCGTTCTCGCGGTTCGCCATCCTGTTCGACTACTCGTTCGAGTTGCCGATGTTCGCGGGGTTGGTGGACGACTCGAGTTACGAGACGGACGAGTCGCCGGTGAGTGGCGTGGACTCGCGGGGCTGTTGAGGGGAGGGAACCTGTTCGACCCACCTACTCACCGACCTCTTCCGCGGACGACCGGCTCGATGCGCGGGTCGACGAGGCTCACAGCAGCGTCCGGCCCTTCGTCTCGACTCCCCAGACCAACAGCGCGACCCCGGCGACGAAGAGCGACACCGCGACGGGAGCGAGCGCGACGAGATAGCCGAACTGTGCGAGCGTCCCGAAGAACACCGGGCCGGCGGCCGCGGCGACCTTCCCGATGGAGCCGGTGACCCCCAGACCCGTCGAGCGGACCTCCGTGGGGAACACCTCCGAGGTGTACGCGTACAGCACCGCCCACGCCCCGAGCACCGCGAACCCCATCACGAACAGGCCGAACAGGAACGCCTCCGTTCGGGCCGCGCCGAGGTCGATACCGGCGCCGGGAATCGCCGCCGCGAACAGCAACGTCCCGGCGCCGCCGAGGATGGTGAACCCGCCGAGCGTCCACTTGCGGCCGAGAACCTCGATGAGGTACGCCGCGCTGAGCTGTCCGGTCAACTGGAAGACGGTGACGACGAACAGGAAGCGGTAGAGGTCGTCGGCGTACCCCGCGTTCGCGACGGTGTCGGGGAGCCAGGTGAAGATGCCGTAGAACGCGAGGTTGACGACGACCCAGAGGCTCGCGAGCAGGACCGTCGTCCCGACCAACTCGGGGTCGAACAGCCGCCGATACCCCGTGTCGTCCGGGTCGGCGGCGCGCCACGGACCGGACGTCGACGGCGGTTCGACCCGGTTCAGGACGGCCATCGTTTCGAGCGCCTCGGTCGCGGCGTCCGTCCGGCCCTGTCGGGCGAGGAAGTACGGCGACCGCGGGAGCGAGCGGGCCGCGACGACCGCGAGACCGAGCGGCAGGATACCGGCGGCGAAGAACACGCGCCACGCCGCCACGCCGCCGACCGTCCCGTCCGGACCGGTGAGAACCGAGAAGACGCCCCACGCGAGCGCCACCACCGCGATGCTGCCGACCGAGAAGCACGCTTCGAGGTACGTGACGAACCGACCGCGGACCTGCGAGGGGAGTTGCTCGGCGAGGTACGACGCGCCCGCGACGAGTCCCCCGCCGAGGCCGATGCCCGTCACGAACCGGAGACCGATGGCCGAGTACAGGCCGACCGCGAGCGCGGTCAGCGCGGTGAAGACCGAGAACGTGACGACGGACGCGACGAGCGTGCGCTTGCGCCCCGCGCGGTCGGCGTACCACCCGCCGACGGTGTTGCCCACGAGCATCCCGAGCAGACTCGCGCTTCCGAGGACGCCCGCGGTGAACCCCGACAGGTTCCAGATCTCGATGAACGTCGGGAGCGCGAAGGAGACGGCGAGTATCGACATCGCCATGGCGGCCCAGACGCCGCCCACGGTCGCCATCACCAGCCAGTGAAAGCGCCCCACCGGGATGGTATCGACGACGTCACCGATTCGCTGCCCCTGACCGTCCATGCTGCCGGTGGTCGCTCGCGGGCGTGTTAAACTCGGGGGAACGCGAACGCGACGCCTCGCCGACGGGTCACTCCTCCGCAGTCGAGGGGTCGACCACCGTCTCGTCCACCTCGTCCACGCCCACGCGGTCGCACAGGTCGTACAGCGGACACGCCTCCGGCCCGTCGAGACACGCCGGCTTCCGCGCGGAGCAGTACTCGCGGCCGAACTGAATCATCGCGGTGTGACCGAAACCGCACTTCTCGGCGGGCACGTCGCGTTCGAGGGCCTCGCGCACTCCCTCGTGGTCGGCGTCGGCGGGAGCGAGGCCCATGCGCCGCGCGATGCGGTGGACGTGGGTGTCGACGGGGAAGACGCCGCCGCGGCCGCCCGCGAACAGGAGGACGCAGTCTGCCGTCTTGGGCCCGACGCCGTGGATGTCGAGGAGTCGGTCTCTGACCGCGCCGGGGTCCTCGTCCTTCACGAAGTCGTCGAAGCCGTCGGCCCCGCCGAACTCGTCGCAGATTCGCTCGGCCGCGCCGAGTATCATCTCGGACTTCTGGTTGTAGAGCCCCGCCGAGGAGATGGTCTCGGCGAGTGCGGCCCGTTCGGCGTCGGCGAGTGCTTCTGCGAGGTCCGCTCGGCCGGCATACCGCTCCATCAACGCGTCGTGGGCGGGTTGGCTCGCCACGTCGCTGGTGTTCTGGCTGAGGATGGTCCGGACGAGGCACTCGAAGGCGTCCTGTCCGCCGTAGGCCTTCTGCCAGTACATCCGCCCCAACTCGTCGACGACGGCCTCCGCGCGGGAGTCGGCCTCGCCGGGCGCGAACGCCGCGGGCGTGCCGCCGCCGCCGTCGCCGCCGCTGATGTTCTCCGCAGGTTCCTCGGGCATGCTCGGAGGATAGGACGCCGTCTCGAAAAGCGGTCGGGATGCGGCCGTCGTCCTCACTCCACCCGGAGCGTGAACGTCACGTCGCCGCCGTCGGCCAGTGCCGACACGAGGTCACGGTCGAAGTCGGCCGCCGCGGCGTCTGCGCCGACCAGTATCGTGCGGTCGTCCACGTAGTCGCTGGTGCGCCCGACGTGACTGCGGTCCCCCGCGAAGCTCAGGTCGGGGTGGCCGCGCCCCTCGACGGTCTGTCGGTACGTCTCGCCGTCGGGGCCCTCGACTTCGACGGTGGCTGTGAGGGTCGCGTCGGCGTCCCGGCAGGCGTCCACGAACGCCTCGTCGAAGTCGGCGGGGGTCCGGTCCGCCTCGACAGCGAGGATGCAGTCTCCTGCGGGGGTGAGCCAGTCGTCGGACGTGACCTCGAACGTGCTCTCGTGTTCGGCGGAGACGTTCTCGTGCCCGCGCGCGCGAACGACTTCTTCGTGCATACTCCGAGGTGGCCGTCGCGGCGGTAAATCGCACTCGATTCGGCCGCGTCCGGCCATCGGCGCGGCCGCCGGCCCCCGAACGCCTGCTCGAAGCCGCGCCCACGCCGACGAACGCTAACCATGCGTGTTGTTACCACGGGACTTTATATGCCCCGTCTCACACTCGAAACCGGGGTATCGTGCCGTTTCACGCCCCGTGGTAGCGGTTTTCAGGGGTCGGAACCACCGGAGGACTTATATACTGCTACGTACAATGTGTAGGTACCAGAACGCCTCCGGCGTTCCGGCGGCACAGCACGCAGAATGATCGGGAATTCTTATCCACGGTCGGCAGCACCACCACGAGCAGCCGCCACGCACGGAGTGGTAATGGTATCGAGGTTTGATCACGCATGGTGACACAGCAAGACGTTCTCACGGAATACGACGTACAGGAGCTCAGCGATTCGGACAACGTTGAGCTCACGGACGACCAACTCGACAGCGGCTCCAAAGGTCAGCTCATCAAACTCGCGGGACAGCTCCGCGACCGACGAAACGACCTGAACCAGATGGCCTCCGAGCGCGCTTCCAAGCGCGACGACCTGAACGCGAAGACTCGCGAGAAGGTCGACGAGGCCCAGGAGCACCGCGAGAAGCGCGACGAGCTGAACGAGCAGGTCCAAGAGCACAAGAACAAGCGAAACGAGCTGAACGCCGAGGCCAACGAACTGTTCGACAAGGTCGAACAGATGAAGGAGGACCTCGAGCTCGACGACGGCAAGGACATCGAGGAGCTCAAAGAGGAGATCGAGCAGCTCGAATTCCGCCAGCAGACCGAAGTCCTCTCGACGGAGGACGAGCGCGAACTCATCGAGAAGATCGAGAACAAGCGCGAGGAACTCCGTCAGAAGAAGGACAAAGTCGAAGACAGCGGCGAGCTCGAGGAACTCATCGAGGAGGCCGAGGAGGTCCGCTCGGAGGCGTCCCAGCACCACCAGAAGGTGACGGAACTCGCCGACAAGGCGCAGGAACACCACAACCAGATGATCGAGGCCTACCGTGAGGCCGACGACATCCGCGACAAGGCCGACGCGATGCACGAACTGTTCGTGGAAGCGCAGGAGGCTGCCGACCGCCACCACGAGGACTTCGTCCGCGTCCAGAAGCGGCTCCGCGAACTCGACAAGCAGGAGGAAGAAGAGCGCGACGCCGAACGCGCCGAGAAGCGCGAGGCCGCCAAGGAAGAGGCCGAAGAGATCTACCAGAAGTTCAAGGAAGGCGAGACCCTCGACACCGAGGACCTGATGAAGCTCCAGAAGACGGGGCTTCTCTAAGCGCCGGAGCGCGTATCTTCTACGTTTTCTCACGACCCCGAGCGGCCGCCACGCCGGCGGGCGCGACGCGACTATCTTTTATCACTACGGAGTCCCACCGACAGGCATGACAGTCGTTGGTGAGACGGCGTGACCGACCGAGAGCGGAGCCTCGAACGCGGCGTCCTCGTGGTCGCCGTCGCCGCCGTCGCTGGACTGGCGGGGTGGCTCCTGTTCTACGTCGTCCCGTACGACCTGGCGAGTCTGCTCGGCGTCCTTCTGGTCGTCGCGACGGTGTTCCTCGGCGTCCGACTCGGGAGTCGCGTCGCGTCCGCCCGATTCCCCGACTACGACGTGGCCGAAGTCGGCGTCGAGGGTCCCATCACCCGCGACGGCGGGCCGACCGGCTTCCCGAACCGACCGGGCGGCGCGTCGAGCGACGACGTGGTCGAACAGATACGCGCGGCCGACGACGACGACGCCGTGTCGGCGCTGCTCGTCCGTCTGAACACGCCGGGCGGCGCGGTCCTCCCGAGCGACGATATCCGCCGGGCGGCGGCGGCGTTCGACGGGCCGACCGTCGCCTACGCGACCGATACCTGCGCCAGCGGCGGCTACTGGATCGCCAGCGTGTGCGACGAGATATGGGCACACGACGTGAGCATCGTCGGGAGCATCGGCGTCATCGGGTCGTCGGTGAACGTCCACGAACTCGCCGAGCGACTCGGCGTCTCGTACGAGCGGTTCGCCGCCGGGAAGTACAAGGACGCGGGCACCGCGCTGAAGGAACCCTCGGAGGAGGAACGCGCCTACCTGCAGGGCATCGTCGACGACTACTACGACGACTTCGTCGAACGGGTGGCCGAGGGGCGCGATATGGACCCCGAGACGGTTCGCGACACCGAAGCCCGCGTCTACCTCGGGTCCGACGCGCACGAACTCGGTCTCGTGGACGAACTCGGCACCCGCGAGGACGTCGAGGACCGACTCGCGGCACTGCTCGGCACGGAGGCGGTGTCCGTCCGGGAGTTCTCGTCCGGCGAGAGCCTCGTCTCGCGCCTCCGCGGTGGCACCGAACGGGTCGCCTTCGCACTCGGTGCGGGCGTCGCCTCGGCGTTCGACGACGAGGCGTCGGAGTTCCGGTTCCGCCTCTGAGCGCCGGCGACCGGGGCGGTCCGCTCCGGAGTGCTCGGGAGGCGACGGGCCACCACGGGTTTAGGTCGGCCGTCCCTCAGCGGCGTACGGCGGCGCGCGTCCCCGCGCCCGTTCCCTTCGTCTGTCGCCATGAACTCCGTCACGTCACTCGTTCCGATGGTCATCGTCGATGAGTTGAACGACCTCCGAGACAGTCCGACCCGATGGGTGTTCCTCGTCGGCAGTCGCCCCATCCTCGGTATCTGCCTGTTCGTCGGCTTCCTGTTCGTCTTCTACGGGCTCTGGGCCGCCGGACTGGTCCGGTTCACCAACCAGACGGCCATCCTCTACATCCTGAGCAGTCTCGTCGGCGGCAACCTCACGCTCGTCACCCTCGTCATCTCCATCAATCAGGTCATCATCTCCCGGCAGTTGGGTTCCCCCGGCGAACTCCGCGAGGACATCGAGAAGGTCAACGAGTACCGCCGGCAGGCCATCGACCCCGACCGAACGGAGGTGGTCCCGGTCACGCCGTCGGACTTCCTGAAACTCCTCCTCGAGAGCATCCGACGCGACCTGCAGCGACTCGGTGGGCTGACCGCGTCGGCGGACGACGAGCAACTGCGGGCCGACACCGACGACATCGTCACCAACCTCACCGAACACGTCGACCGGGTGGACCGCCTCATCGAGGGGAACGGGGCGGGGACGTTCGACACCCTCTCGGCGCTGTTGACGACGAACTACGCGGACCGAATCTACCAGATACGCCGGCTCCGGTCCAGACACCGGGAGGCGCTCTCGGAGTCGGCCACGGACCTCACCGACGACATCGTCTCGAAACTGCAGGAGATAGACGTCGCGCGGCAGTACTTCAAGACGCTGTACATCCAGACGGAACTCGCCTACATCTCCCGCGTCCTCCTGTACGCCGGCGTCGTCGCCGAGGTGGTGCTCATCTCGTCGCTCCTGGTGCTGAGTTCGGCCGGCGAGACGGCCGCCGTCAGAGCGCTCCCGTCCGCCAGCGTCCCGGCGATAGCGGCCGTCGGACTGCTTCCGCTCGCCGTGCTGTTCTCGTACGCGCTCCGACTGGCCGTCGTCACGCAGCGAACCATCGCCATCACGCCGTTCACGACGCCCGAACAGGAGGACGAACTCCACCTGTGACGGCCGTCGGGTCCCGCCGACGGTTCGGCCGACCGGAACCGAAACGCCGACGTTCCACCCCGCTACCGAGAATACTTTAACCCGGAGAGACGTTCGCACGGGTGTGACCACGCTCGTCCTCTGTGTGGACCGTTCGAACGACATCGGACGGAAGGCGGGTGTCCCGACGCCCGTCGTCGGGTGGGAGGCGGTCCGGTCGCTCGTCACCGACGTGGGACTGGCCGACCCGGAGGACTCCAACGTGAACTGCCTGCTCGAAGCGCTCCGCGTCGCTCGCGACTTGCGCGACGAACACGAAGACTCCGTCGTCGCCGTCGTCTCCGGGGCGTCGGAGACGCTCGTCGGCGCGGACCGCTCGCTGGCCGCACAGGTGGACGAACTCGTCGCCGAGTACGAGCCCGAATCGGCCATCGTCGTCGTGGACAGCGCGGGCGACGAACGTGTCGTCCCCGTCATCGAGAGTCGACTCCGCGTCGACTCCGTCGACCGGGTGGTCGTCCGGCAGGCGCACGACATCGAATCGACGTACTACCTGCTCAAGCAGTTCCTCGCCGACGAGGAACTCCGCTCGACGGTGCTCGTCCCCCTCGGCGCGACGCTGCTCCTGATGCCGCTGCTGTTGACGCGCTTCTCGCCGGAGATCGCGCTGGCCGGACTCGGCTCCGTCCTCGGAGCGGTGTTGCTCTACAAGGGGTTGGCCATCGACCAACTGCTGGCCGAGTCGCCCGACAGAGTCCGGGACGCGCTCTACTCCGGGCAGGTATCCATCGTCACCTACGTCGTCGCCGCGGGCCTCACGCTCGTCGGCGCGTTCCTCGGCGCCCTCTCGGTGACCCCGCAGGCGAACGCCGGCACGGGCGCGACGCTCATCTCGACGATGCAGTTCGTCTACCACGCCGTCCCGTGGCTGGCGCTGGCCGCGTTGACGGCCAGCGCCGGACGCCTCCTCGACGAACTCATCGGCGCCGACGGCGTGAGTCGGCAGTACATGAACCTCCCGTTCGGCGTCGTCGCCCTCGGACTCGTCGTCCGCGGCTTCGCCGGCTGGTTCCTCCAGCGAGAGGGGATTCTCGCGGACGCCGTCCTGTTCGGCTGGACCGTCTCGGCCCAGCAGCGACTCGCGCTGTTCATCGTCGGCGGTATCTTCGTCAGCGCCATCGGCGTCCGCGTCGCCGCCACGATGAGCGAGAGCGAGACGCTCGAGGACGCCGTCGAACAGTAGAACGAACCGTCGACAGAAGGGGCAGTTACCGCGCGCCGCGAGCGCGGTACTCGCCGTGTTTGACTCCCAGTGCGAGGCAGATAGCGCCGAAGACGAGCATCGCCGGCGTCACCATCATCAGCACCGTGCTCGTCGCCATGAATCCCATACCGACGAGCGCAACGGTTCCGAGGACGACGAGTCCTACGAGCGCTCCCACCGTCACCGTCAGGTCGAACTCCATACGCCGTCGTTAGGACGCCGTCGCCTAATCGGTTTCTCAATCGGACGCCGAAAGAGGGCGTGACGGGAGCCGAGAGTGGTTCGATGCTCGAAACGGGTGCGGTCGCGGTGCCGGTTACCAGGGAGCGAAGTCGGGGTCGACCTGCCGGTCGGTGCGGTCGATGGCGTCGATGCGCTCGACGTCCTCCGGTTCGAGTTCGAGGCGGAGCGAGTCCCAGTTGTCGTCGATGTGGTCCTCGCTCGTCGCCTTCGGGATGGCCGTGACGCCCTTCTCGCGGAGCCACGCCAGCGACACCTGCGCGGCGCTCACGCCGTGTTCGTCGGCAATCTCCTCGAGTTCGGGCACGTCGAACACCTCGCCGCGCGCCAGCGGCGAGTAGGCGACGACTTCGACGTCGTGTTCCGCGCACGCCTCGCGAAGTTCCTCCTGCGGGAGCAGGGGGTGCAGTTCGACCTGATTGGCGAAGACGGGCGCCTCGGTGTACTCGACGGCCGTCTCAACGTGTTCGGGCTGGAAGTTGCTGACGCCGATGCGGTCGATGCGGCCCTCGTCGTACAGTTCGTCGAACGCGCGGAGCGTCTCCTCGGGGCTGTACTCGCCGGACGGCCAGTGGACGTACAGCAGGTCCACGGACTCGACGCCTAGTTTCTCCAGACTCTCCTCGGTCGATTCGATGACGTCGTCGTACGCGAGGTTGTCCGTCCACACTTTCGTCGCGAGGAAGACGTCCTCGCGGTCGACGTCGGCGTTCGCGATGCCCTCGCCGACCGCCTCCTCGTTACCGTATATCTGGGCGGTGTCGACGTGCCGATAGCCCATGTTCAGCGCCGTCTCGACGGACCGCGCACAGTCCGTCGGGTCGTCGTTCTGCCACGTGCCGAGACCGAGCATCGGCATACCGTTCGCTCGCGGCACGTCTTCGGGGGCGAGAGACTGCTGTTCAGACATAGTCAGACGAGAAGAGGGTCGTCGCGCCAAAAGACGTTGCGGCAGGGTGGTTCGTATGCCGGAAAGCGTGCGAACGTGTCGCGTCCGCGGAGCGGTTCGGACACCGCCGCGAACGAGGTCCGCGAACTGGACGGGACGGGGGAGACGGAGGAGGCGGAACGGGTCGTCGCCGGGACGACGGAAGGGAGGTGACGTCAGTACTTGGGGTCGGTGCCGACGAGTTCGTACAGGTCGTCCATCACGGCGTCGCGGGAGCGCTGCCAGCCCTCGAACCCGCGCGGCGAGGAGGGGTAGGCGTTGTAGAGCCGCGTTATCTCCTGCGCCCGCTTTCGGACGCTGTACAGTTCGTACAGGGCGTCCCAGTGACCGAACGTCTTCACCAGCGTCTGCAGTTGGAGCCCGAAGCTCATCTTCGAGGAGCCCTTACTGAGCGAGTCGAGGAGTTGCTGTCCCGGGAGCGAGGAGACGATTTCGACGAGTTCGTCCATCTCGTGGGCCATCCCCCAGATGTTGTAGAGGTCCACGGCGGCGAACCGCTTGCCGAAGTCCGTCATCACGTCGCGGTTGTACTCCCAGAGGTTCGCCTCGCTCACGTCGCCGTCGGAGATGGCGTTCACGGCGTGTTTAGCCGCCCAGTGAGCGGACTGGGCCGCACCGGGGATGCCGCCGCCGGTGGTGGGGTTGACGTGGCCGGCGGAGTCCCCCGCGGCGATGAACCCCGGCGCGACGGCGGAGTCGTAGGGGCGGCGCGTCGGCAGGGCCGCGCCGAGTTTGTTCTTCACCGTCCCGCCCTGGAACTCGGGTCGGTTGCGGAGGTCACGCTTGAGTTCGTCCACCAGCTTCATCGGGTCCTCGGTCATCTGGAAGCCGAGACCGACGTTTATCTCCGTCGCGGTGCGCGGGAAGTACCAGAGGTAGCCGAGTTCCGCGGCCGGTTTGAACACGATGGCGTCCTCGTACTCGACCGGTTCGGGTACGTCGATGACCTCGCGGTACGCCGAGCAGAACTGCGAGTACGAGACGTTCGTGTCGAACGTCGTCCCCGAGAAGTCCGTCTTGTCCTGCAGAATAGAGAGCGCGCCGGCGCCGTCGATGGTCACCTCGGCCTCGTACTCGACGACGCTGCCGTTCCGCTTGGCGCGGACGCCGGTGACGCGGCCGTCGTCGTCCTGCGTCACGTCCTGCACGACGGTCTCGAAGTGCATCTCCGTGCCCAGGCGCTCGGCCTCTTCGAGGATTATCTCGCCGTAGCGCTTCCGGTCGACGACCGCACCGGCACCGCGGAACGGGACGTCCAGGTCCTCGCCGCGGGGGTTCTCGAACACCGCGCGCGTGATGTTCTGGTTGGTGAACGACTCGTCTTTCAGATAGTCGAGGTCGATGACGTCGGGGAAGGTGCTCGTGCCCTTGATGGCGTCGCCGCAGGCGATGTGGCCTGCTTCCTCCTCGGACTTCCGTTCGAGGAGGACGACGTCGAGACCCTCGGACGCCGCGGTGGCCGCGGCGAAGGCTCCCGCCGTGCCCCCGCCGACGACGACCATGTCGTAGGCTTCCGCTGGCATGTTACCTCACGTTGTCCGTGCCGTCATAAAAATAAACCGTATCACCCCGCTGAACCGCATATTCTGCCTCTCTCGAAGGGACGAGAAACGGTCCCTTAGATTTACTACGTCACGTGTTGACGTATTCATGAGGTGGCAAATAATGTCGCAACTCACCACGGAGAACACCAACGCGTTCGCGCACCGAATCGCGGGCGATTCGCTCGTCTACGACTGCCCGGAGTGCGAGTTCGGCGAGGTGTTGGTCACGGAACTCATCGAGTCCGAGGACGCGCGCTGTCTCGACTGTGACGCTCGGTACCGTCTGTACGCCGAACGCGTCGAGGACTGACTCGTCGGACCCGCTTCATCCGACCCCCTCCCCCCGACGTTCTCCCGTCTCGCCGCGCTCTCGACGCCTCGCGTCCGCCCTTCCGGCAGACCGGGTGACAGCAACGGTCATGCTCTCGACAGTCGTATCGGAGTCATGTTCCGCCGGTCGGTGCCGTTGTGCTGTGTCGTCGTCCTCGTCGCGCTCTCGGGGTGTCTCGGAACGCTAGTCGACGCGGACGCCGGCGCGACGACGATTCCGACGGCGGCGTCCGAACGCGAGGGCTACGTCGCGGGCAACGAGACGAGAGTCCCGTTCCGGATTCCCGTCGGCGGCGGCGGCGTCGGCGGGGAGGTGACCGTCACGGGGCACCTCGCGGGCCACTCTCGCACCGTCGCGGCCGACCGGACGGCCGCGCTCCTCCTCGTCACGACGCCGGACGTCCGCATCGCCGGCGCGTCGGTCAACCCGCTTCGCGGCGCGACGGACCCGAACGCCGTCCGGGCGGGACTCGCACTCGCGGGTCGGGCCCGCACGCTGGGCGGCGTCGAGAACGTGACCGACCTCCGCGAACAGTCCGTCCGGAACGTGACGTTCCTCGGGACGACGGCGCCGCTGACGACGTACGCCGGCGTCGTCGAGACGGACGCGGGGCGCGCGGACGTTCGGGTACACGCCGCCTCGGTCGAACACGAGGGCGACGTGGTCGTCGCCGTCTCGGTCCATCCGGCCACGATGGACGAACGCGACGCCGTGAGTCGGATGCTCGCCGCCGCGGAGTACCGCACGGTGTGACCGAGTGACGGCGGGCGCGGACGGGGACGAGGGAGGCTCTGTGGCGGACCGTGGTCGGGGGACCTCTCGCGGCTAGCCGGTCGCGTCGGCGAGGACGCCGGAGACGAGGCGGACGAATCCGACGCCGGGGCCGGCGTCGCGACTCCAGACGACGGACTCCCGACCCGTCCCAACGCCGCCGTTCTCCCGGGCGGAGACGACCATCGCCGCCTCGTCGTCGAGACGGAGGGCGCGGGCGACGTACTCGCGGTCACCGCCGCCGCCGTCCGGTCGCAACGGCCGAACCGACCGCTGCGGCGTCAGGACGGCCACGCCGTCGCCGAGTTCGGCCGTCGCGTCCCGTCCGGCCACCTCGCCGACCGGCGGGCTGTTGTCGTCGCCCTCCTCACAGGTGGTATTTGTATCGGCAGCGCGTGCGACTAATCGTGACATCCCCTCCTCTGGAACGAGATGCGGTTCTGTCCCTCCTGGGTAACCGCGTTCGACGCGCAGTCGTGGACGCCGGCCGGACGCTCGACGCGCCCGTTTCGTTGCCACGGGTCGCAGACGCGGTGGCGGCATCGCTCTTCGCGCAGTCCGAGACGACCACCGCCGAGACGGCGATGGTGACGAGCAGGCTCGAACTGCAACTCCACCACCGGCACCTCCCGAAACTGGACGCCGCGGGCGTCCTCACCTACCGGACAGACGACAACGTGCTCGCCGAACTGGACGACTGCGCGCTCTCGCAACTGGCCACCGCGTCCGACGCGCTCACCGGCAGTCGCGGCGACACGCTCCTGGCCGAGTGACCGGCGTTCGACGCCGCCGTCGGTCGGCGCGGAGACGAAAGAAGAATCGGGTCGGGACGGTACCGCGCCCCCGGTCCCGCCTCAGTAGAACTCGCGGACGAGGTCCATCGCGCCCTCGGGCGCGCCCTCGTCTACCTCGGACATGTTCTCGGTCACGCCGTGTTTCTCGCCGTAGGAGACCGAAGACTCGTCCTGCCAGACGACGCCCTGGAACTCCTTGTCGGCGTCGAGGATGGCGTCCTTGGCGGCGTCGTAGTCGGTCGGGTCGTGGCCCTCCTCGGCGAGGTCGACGAGCGAGTCGCGGAAGTAGTCGTACGTGTCCACGTCGTTGAACGTGACGCACGGGCTGAACACGTTGACGAAGCCGAAGCCGTCGTGTTCGATGGCCTTCTCGACGATTTCGGCGTGTCGCTGCGCGTCCGTCGAGAACGACTGAGCGATGAACGTCGCGCCCGAAGCGAGCGCCAGCGCCATCGGGTTGACGGGGGGTTGCTGCGGGCCCTCGGGCGTCGTGGACGTCTCGAAGTCCTCGCGCGAGGTGGGCGACGCCTGTCCCTTCGTCAGGCCGTAGATGCGGTTGTCCATCACGACGTACGTCATGTCGACGTTCCGTCGGACGGCGTGGATGAAGTGGCCGGACCCGATGGAGTAGCCGTCGCCGTCGCCGCCCGCGACCATCACTTCGAGGTCGGGGTTGGCGAGTTTCACGCCGGCGCCGACGGGGAGCGCTCGCCCGTGGACGCCGTGCAGGGCGTACGAGTGCATGTACGTCCCGATTTTACCGGAACAGCCGATACCGGCGACGACGAACGTGTTGTCGGGGTCGTTCCCCGTGTTCGCGAGGGCTTTCATCATCCCGTTCATCGTGCCGAAGTCCCCACAGCCGGGGCACCACGTCGGTTGCTTGTCGGACTTGAAGTCCGTGAATCGGATTTCGGAGCTCATTGCTTAGGCCTCCAGCGTCTCTTTGATGTCCGCCGCGAGTTCGTCCGCCTTGAACCGGACACCGTTGTACTTGTTCACCCGCTTGACGCGTGTAAGTGTGTCGTGCTCGATGACGTCGGCGAACTGCCCCGTGGCGTTACACTCGACTACGACGACGTCCTCGGCGTCCTCGAACTCGTCGGTCAGGTCGTAGCGCGGGAACATGTAGGGAATCGAGAGGAAGCGCACGTCGACGCCCTCGTCTTCGAGCATGTCGATGGCCTCGACCATCGCGCCCTCGTTCGACCCCCACGAGACGACGAGGTTGTCGGAGTCGGGGTTCCCGAACTCGCGGGGACTCCAGTCCTCTTCGGCCTTCGCCGTCTCGACCTTTCGGTTGCGTTTGTCCACCTGTTCGATGCGCATGTCCGTGTCCTCGGTCCGGCGGCCGAGTTCGTCGTGTTCGAGACCGGTGGACATGTGTGCGCCCTCGGCCGTGCCGGGGAACGCGCGGGGGGAGACGCCGTCGTCGGTGACGGCGTGGGGCTGGAACTGCCCCTTCTCGTTCTGCCACTCGGAGATGGTGTCGTCGTCGACGACCTTGCCGCGGTCGATTTCGACCTCGTCCATGTCGAACGTCTCCGGCGAGAACGTCTGCTCCGTGACCGCCAGCGAGAGGTCCGCCGTCAGATAGACCGGCGTCTGGTACTTCTCGGCGAGGTTGAACGCCTCGACGGTCTTCCAGAAGCACTCCGAGATGGTCGTCGGCGCGAGGACGAAGCGCGGCACCTCGCCGTGGCCGCCGTAGAGGAGCATGTTCAGGTCGCCCTGCTCCTGCTTCGTCGGCATCCCCGTCGAGGGACCCGAACGCATCACGTCGCAGATGACGAGGGGCGTCTCGCTCGTGGCGACCAGCCCGAACGTCTCGGTCATCAGGTCGATACCGGGACCGGAGGTGGCGGTCATCGACCGAGCGCCGGCGCGGGCGGCGCCCAGCGCCATGTTGATGGCCGACAGTTCGTCTTCCGCCTGGACGACGTGGCCGCCGAAGTTCTCGATGCGGCCCGTCAGGTACTCCATCACGTCCGTCGCGGGCGTGATGGGGTAGCCGGCGTAGAACTTACAGCCGGCGGCGATGGCGCCCATCCCGATGGCCTCGTCGCCGTTCAGGAGGACGTAGTCCTCGTCGGTCGTCTCGAGGTCGTAGTCGAAGTCGTGGTCGTACTCGTCGTCGACGTAGTTCTGGCCCTTCCGGGCGGCCTCCTTGTTGTTGTCGACGAGTTGCTGACCTTTCGACCCGAAGCGCTTCTCCAGTGCGCTGTCGAGGTTCTCGATGGGGAAGTCGGCGACTTCGCACGCCGCACCGAGTGCGACGACGTTGCGCATGATTGCCCCACCGGCTTCCTCGGCGAGTCGCTTGAGGGGAACGTCCAGCCCGATCATCCCCTCGGGTATCTCGACGTTCTCCATCGTGGTCCGCTCACCGTCGTAGATGATGACGGAACCCTCGTGGAGTTCGTCGAGGTTCTCCTCGATAGTTCGGGGAGTCAGTGCGATGAGCACGTCGAGTCGGTCCACGACGCTCTGCACCGGGTCCACCGCTGTCCGGACCTTGTACGCCGTGTACCCACCGCGGATACGCGACGCGAAGTCCTTCGAGGTGAAGACGTGTCGTCCAGCCCGAGAGAGTGCCTGGGCGAAGATCTTCCCCGTCGAATCGATGCCATCGCCGGCTTCCCCGCCGATGGCCCAGTTGAAGTCCGCAGGCATGTGGTTGGGGGGTACCCGTGGCCCGATGAAAAGCCTTCTGAAAGGCATTGAAAACGATGAACGACTCTATCCGAGAAAATGCCGCAGTTCACCCGCCGTCCGGGCATTTCTCGACTCGGCAACGCCGCGTCTCGGTACGTCAATCGCAAATAATGACGGGTTCGTCAACCGAACCAGCGTGGGTGATGACTCCCCCCGCGCCGCCGCGATGGCAAGACCCTTCGGCGGCCCTCCCGAACCGGCGTCCATGGATGCGACAGTCGCGGTCGCCGCGGTCCGAGAGGTCGGGCCGGGAACGGTCGCCATCGAGTTCGAGACGCCCGACGGCTTCGAGGCGGAACCCGGCCAGTTCGTGAAGCTCTCCGGGACCGTCGACGGCGAGGAGTACAGCCGATTCTACACGCTCTCCTCGCCGGGGGTCGAGGAGACGTTCGAGGTCACCGTCGGCGTCGACCCCGAGGAGGCCGGGCCGTTCAGCCGGCACCTCACCGACCTCCGAGAGGGCGACGAACTCGACGTCTCCGGGCCGTTCGGCCGGAGTTACTACCAGGAGGAGTCGTGCGTCGTCGTCCTCGCCGGCGGGCCGGGCGTGGGGCCCGCCGTCGGCATCGGCGAGGCGGCCGTCGCCGACGGCAACGAGGTGGCCGTCGTCTACCAGACGGACGCGCCCGCGCACGCAGAAAGACTAGACGCACTCCGCGACGCGGGCGCGTCCGTCGTCGTCACCGAGGGCGCAATCGGCTCCGCCGTCGCCGACGCGGTGACGGGCGAGGAGGCCGAACAGGTGTTCGTCTACGGCTTCGACGACTTCGTCGAGGAGGCCGAGGCGGCCATCGAGGCGGCCGGCGGCGACGCCGACGCCGCGAAAGTCGAGAACTTCGGCTGAATAGCGGCCGGGTCGACGAGGCGGACGCGCGTGCCGGCCGACCCTCAGTCGCTCACGTCCTCGACGGCGGGCCAGACGCGCCAGACGGCGACGCCGAGGCCGACGGCCCACCAGACGAACAGGCCGACGAGGTTCCAGAGAGGGTCGCCGGCGGCCACCTCCGCGCCGCCGACGACGCCGACGGCGGCCGACAGGACGAGCCCCCGGAACGCGCTGTTCGGGCTGAACGCGAGGAGCGCGCCGACGCCGTCCGCCGGCACGACGCCGGCCGCGAGGCCCGCCAACAGCGTCGTGTCGATGCCGAGGACGAACAGCGCGGCGAGGACGGCCGCCAGCGCGAACGCCGTCCGGACGGTCCGCGCCGCCGCGGAGACGGCGAGCGTCGCCGCGAGGACGACCAGCGTGAACGCCGCCGCGAGGACGACGAACCGGACGAACCGCAACGCCGAGTCGGCGGCCGTGTTCACCGCGAGGAACGTCGGCACGTCGGCGGTCAAGAGCGGCACGAGTGCGCCGCCGAGGACGAGGGCGACGACGACGGTGCCGACCAGCGCCACGCCGCGGCCGACGTAGACGCCGCCGACGTAGGCGAACCGGCTCACGTCGTACGTCCGGAGGACGTCGAGTTCGCCCGTCAGCCTGTCGTCCACGATGGTCCGGTAGCCGTAGGCGAACGCGAGCAACGGGACCAGCACCTCGACGAACGTCAGCAGGTCCAGCGTCAGCGGGACGAACCCGCCGCCGCCGCCCGTCCCGGCCCACGCGACGCCGACGACGCTGGCCGCGAACGCCGCCGAGAGCGCGAGGAGCGCGGGCGTCCGCACGACGGTCCGGAGTTCCCGCGTCGCCACGACGAACAGGTGTTCGACCGACTCGTTCATCGGTCGCCACCTCCCTCGGTCCCGCCCGTCGCCGCGGCGGCGTCCGCGCGCACGGTGACCGACCCGGCGTCGGCCTCGACGAGGCGGAGGAACGCCTCCGAGAGCGACGACGACTCCGTGGCCGTCAGGAGCGACGCGGGCGCGTCGCGGGCGACGAACGACCCCCGGTCGAGGACGGCGACGGTGTCGGCGTGCGCCTCGATGGCCGGGAGTTCGTGGGAGGCGACGACGACGGCCGACCCCGAGGCGGCGAGTTCGCCGACGACGGAGAACAGGCGCTCCACCATCGCCGGGTCGAGTCCGCTGCCGGGTTCGTCGAGGACGACCACCGCCGGGTCGCCCAGCACCGCCTGCCCGAGGCCGAGCAGTCGGGTCATCCCGCCCGAGAGCGACCCGACCTTCCGGTCGGCGACGCCGGCCAGTCCGACCCGTTCGAGCGTTTCGGTCACCTCGTCGTCGCCGACGCCGTCGAGGAACTGCGAGTAGAACTGGAGGGTGTCCCGGACGGAGAAGCCCGCGCGGAAGGCGGGTCGCTGCGGGAGGTAACCCACGTCGCGGACGCCCGCCGCCCGTCGCGAGACGGCCACCGACCCGGAGTCGGCCGGTCTGACGCCCGCCAGCACCTCCAGCAGCGTGGACTTCCCGGAGCCGTTCGGGCCGACGAGGGCGAACAGTTCCCCGCGCTCGACGGTGAACGAGAGGTCCGAGAAGACGCCGACGTCGCCGAACGACCGGGTCGCGTTCGAGACGGTCAGGGCGACGTTCGACGCGTCGTCGCCGGCCTCGTCGCCGTCGGATTCGCCGTCGGCGGCGTCGTCGCCGGTGGCTTCGGTCACGTCGTCGCTCACGCCGACGCACCTCCCCCCGTCGACGCCGTCTCGTTCCACTCGCCGGTCGCCGCGGCCACCGCCGCCGGGTCGAACGGCCGCGTCCGCGCCGCCGTGTCGACGACGCCCGTCTGTCGCAGTCCCGAGACCACGTCCCGGACGCGGCGGAGGGTCGCGGCGGCGGGCGACTGCGCCAGCGTCGTCGCGCCCGGCGTCTCGCCGAGGCGGCCGTCTACGGTCCCGGACGGGTAGTACGCCCGGTCGTAGACGCCGTCGCCGTTCGCGTCCGGGATGGGGAGGGCGCCCCAGTGGTTGCCGACGCCGTGTGTCGTCCACGTCCGCAGGGGGCCGAGGTTCGAGGAGACGCGTCGTTCGTTGTCCACCACGTCGTTGCGGACCACCCAGTTCGACGGCAGAATCTCCGCCGCGCGCATCCCCACCTCGTTGTCGACGACGACGTTCGAGTCGAACGTGTTCCGGTCGCCCGCGACCGTCAGACCGTACACGTTGCCGACGAGGACGTTCTCGCCGTAGTAGGAGTCGCCGCCGGCGGGGACGACGCCGTAGGTGCTGTCTCGGACGACGTTGCCGACGACGAGGTTGTCCGTCGGTCGGGTCATCACGACGACGCCCATCTGCGCGTCGCGCACGGCGTTTTCTGCGACCAGCGTCCCGGAGGTGTACATCTCGTGGACGCCGTAGCGACCGGGCGAAAAGCGGTTGTCTCTGACGACGCTCCCGTCCGCGCGGTGCGTGTAGACGCCGTCGCGGCCGCCGACGAACGTGGACTCCTCGACCACGCTCCGCCCGCCGATGAGGACGGCGCCCATGAACCCCTCCGAGGCGGTGTCGGCGCCGCGGACGGTCAGGTTCCGCAGCACGGAGTCGTCGCTGTCGCGGACGACGACGCCGCTGGCGGGCGTGTCTATCGTCACGTCGGCGACGACGCCGCCGTCGACGCCGTCCAGCACGACGGCGGCGTCGCCGTAGCCGTATGCCAACTGGACCGTGGTGTCCCAGTCCATCGACTCGTTTCGGCTGTCGACGCCGCGACTTCCGACGGGGCCGACGCCCTCGACGCGGAGGTTCCGAACCGCCGCGCCGTCCGCCCGGAGGACGAGGACGCTCCCCTCGCCGTCGCCGCGGACGACGGTGTCCGGCCCCGCGCCGGCGAGGGTGACGGAGTCGTTCACCTCGACGGCGTCCACGTCGTACGTCCCCGGCGGCAGGTAGACGGTGGTGTTCGGCGGGGCCGCGGCGACGGCGGCGGCGACGGTGGGGGCGTCGCGGCCGACGACGACCGACCGCGGCCGGTCCGCGCGCGCCTCGGCCGCCGCCACCGTGTCGTTCGCCCACGCGTGCCGAGTCGCCTCCGCGCGTTCGAACCGGGCGAGGCGGTCCTGCAGGCGGTCGCCGAGGCGCGACTGGAGCGTCTCCCAGTCCACCACGCTGCCGCCGTGGGCCGCGGCGAACCGCCGGGCGTCCGCCGCCTCGGAGAACGGGAGCACCGTCGGACCGGAGGGGACCCGGGCGTCGCTGCCGACGACGAAGTGGGCCGACGGCCCGGCCGTCCACCCGACGGCCCGGCCGCGTTCGGGGACGACGAACCCCTCGTCGGTCAGCGTCGGCGTCACCGTCGAGAAGTCCGAGACGTAGACGGCCAACGGCCGCCCGAACTGTCGCTGCGTCCCCGGGTCGGCGAGTTCGCTCGCCGCGGTGTCGACGCCGACGTAGCCGACGACGTAGCGGTAGCCCGAGAAGAACACCTCCGCGCGCGGGATGGCGAACCCCTCCGCGTCGGCCCGACGGGCGTCGACGCCCGTCCCGCCCATGCTCACGGTGTCGGAGAACGCCACGGGGCGCAGTTGCTCGCCGCTGACGGGCGTCAGGGCGAACGAGAGGCTGGCGAGGACGAGTACCGCCGCCACCGCGGCGACGACCCACTTCGTCTCCGACGGCGTGAGAAGCGCCATCACCGCCCGAGGCCGGCGACGACTTCGGGCGTCACCTCGTCGTGCGTCGCCAGCGACCCGCCCCACTCCGACCGGAACGACTCCGCGTCCGCCTCCTCGGTGAAGCCGACGAGGTCACGCCCCATCGCCCCCTTCACCTCGGAGTCCACGACGTACGTCACGTCCGCGGCCGGCACGAACGTCGACGCCTCGTAGTGCCGCGAGATGAACGTGTCGCCGCCGTCCTCGAACGTCCGGTAGTCCACCGCGGAGTGGTCGGTGACGTAGAAGGCGACGTCCTCCCACCCGGCGTCGTCCTTCTCGAACTCGTACTGGTAGGCCTCCCACGTGCTGTCGAACCGCGCGGGGTTCTCGTGGTCGTTCGGTCGCTGGTCGCGGTAGAAAATCTCCGCCGAGGGGCCGGGGTTCTGCCGAATGTTCATCCCGCACACCTCGCACGTCGCGCCCTCGGGTATCGTCTCCGCCGGCGGCGCCGACGCCCGGTCGCCGCCACCGCCGCCCCCGAGACATCCCGAGAGCGCCGCCGCCCCCACGGCGGCACCGGCGAAGAGGACGCGCCGTCGTCGGAGTCCGGGACCGCCGTCCGCGTGTCGTCGGTTGCACATACGCTGACGTTCACGCCGGGCGGGGATAACTGGCTTGTCGATTCGTCTCGCCGACCACCGCGCCGGGACCCGAATCCTTAATCATTTGCCCGGCAAATTCTGCGCCATGTACGACGAGGACGAACTCGCGGACATCCGTGAGGCCCGCGAGGACTGGGAGTCGGAGACCCGCGACCCGACGCGAGAGCGGTTCGGGGAGCGAAAGGACCGATTCGCGACCGTCTCGAACCTCGAAGTCGACGACCTGTACACCCCGAACGACGTGGCGGGCGTCGACTACGAGGAGGACCTCGGCTTCCCGGGTGAGTTCCCGTTCACCCGCGGCCCGTACCCGACGATGTACCGCGGTCGGACGTGGACGATGCGGCAGTTCGCCGGGTTCGGCACCGCGGAGGAGACGAACGACCGGTTCCACTTCCTCGTCGAGAACGGCCAGACCGGACTGTCGACGGCGTTCGACATGCCCTCGCTGATGGGGAAGGACTCCGACGACCCCCTCTCGGACGGCGAAGTCGGAAAGGAGGGCGTCGCCGTCGACACCCTCCGCGACATGGAGATTCTGTTCGACGGCATCGACGTGGGCGAGGTGTCCACCTCGTTCACCATCAACCCCTCCGCGCCCGTGATATACGCGATGTACGTCGCCCTCGCCGACCAGCAGGGCGTCCCGCGCGAGGAGATTCGCGGCACCCTCCAGAACGACATGCTGAAGGAGTTCATCGCGCAGAAGGAGTGGGTCATCCCGCCGGCGCCGTCGCTCGACATGGTGACCGACACCGTGGAGTTCGCGGCCGAACAGACGCCGAAGTTCCACCCCATCTCCGTCTCGGGCTACCACATCCGCGAGGCGGGTTCGACGGCGGTGCAGGAACTCGCCTTCACCCTCGCCGACGGCTTCGCGTACGTCGAGGACGCCCTCGAACGCGGGATGGACATCGACACCGTCGCGCCCCTGCTCTCCTTCTTCTTCAACTCGCACAACTCCATCTTCGAGGAGGTGGCGAAGTTCCGCGCCGCCAGACGCATCTACGCGCGCGTGATGGAGGAGTGGTACGACGCCGAGGACGACGCGTCCAAGCGCCTGAAGTTCCACACGCAGACGGCGGGGCAGTCGCTGACCGCCCAGCAACCGCTGAACAACATCGTCCGCGTGACGATTCAGGCGCTGGCGGGCGTCCTCGGCGGGACGCAGAGCCTCCACACGAACAGCTTCGACGAGGCACTCGCGCTCCCCGGCGAGGAGGCGGTTCGCGTCGCCCTCCGCACCCAGCAGATAATCGCCGAGGAGTCGGGCGCGGCGGACGTCATCGACCCCCTCGGCGGCAGTTTCTTCGTCGAGTCGCTCACCGACGAAGTGGAGGCGGAGGCGATGGCCTACATCGAGGAGATACGCGAGATGGGCGACGGCTCCGTCCGCGACGGCGTCCTCGCCGGCATCGACGAGGGCTACTTCCACCGCGAGATTCAGGGGGCGTCCTACGAGTACCAAGAGCGCGTCGAGGAGGGCGAGGAGATAGTCGTCGGCGTCAACAAGTACACGATGGAGGAGGACACCCGCCCGGACATCCTCACCGTCGACGAGGACACGCAGGACCGACAGTTGGAGCGTCTCGCCGCGGTCAAGGACGAACGCGACGACGAGGCGGTCGAAGCCGCACTGGACGACGTCCGCGCGGCCGTCGAAGCGGGCGAGAACGTCATGCCGTCGCTCGTCGAGGCGGTGAAGGCGTACGCCACGATGGGCGAGATCATGGACGTGTTCGCCGAGGAGCACGGCACGTACCGCGAGACGGTCGGCGTGGTGTGAGGCCGGGCGCGGCGGAGACGACTGTCCCCCGACCGACGCCCGTCTGACCGCCGAGCGATGCACCTTTTTTGCAACCCCTCACGCACGTACGGCAGACGGAGAAACGGCGTTCTCCCCTCGCTATCCCTCCGCAGTCGGTCGATTAATCGTATTGTGCGTTCACATAGATTTATCATGGAGGATTCGGTAGGTTTGCACGACCTATGTCAGACGGTGACGGAGAACTCGAGGCACGGCTAGTTGAACAGGAGGAGTTCGAACCCACCGAGGAGTTCGTCGAACAGGCGAACGTGTCCGACCCGGGCATCTACGACGAGTTCGAGGAGAACTGGCCGCACAGTTGGGAGCGCGCGGCGGAGATGCTCGACTGGTTCGACGACTACGACCAGGTGCTGGACGACTCCGACGAACCGTTCTACGAGTGGTTCGTGAACGGGAAGCTGAACGCGTCGTACAACTGCGTCGACCGGCACGTCGAGAACGGCGACAAGAACCGCGTCGCCATCAAGTGGGAGGGCGAACACGGCGACACGCGCACCTACACCTATCAGGACCTCTATCGCGAGGTGAACGAGTTCGCGGCCGCCCTCCGTGAACTGGGCGTCGAGGAGGACGACGTCGTCACGCTCTACATGCCGATGGTGCCCGAACTCCCCATCGCCATGCTCGCCTGCGCCCGCATCGGCGCGCCGCACTCGGTGGTGTTCGCCGGCTTCTCCGCGGACGCGCTCGCCACTCGGATGAACTCTGCGGACTCTCGCTTCCTCGTGACGTGCGACGGCTACTACCGCCGCGGCGACGCCCTCGACCACATGGAGAAGGCCAACGAGGGCCTCGACGGCGTCGACCACGGCGTGGACGCCACCGTCGTCGTGGACCGACTGGGCGACGACGGCTTCGGGCACGACCTGAAGGGCAACCAGCACGACTGGGACGACCTGATGGCCGACCACGACGGTGACCGCGTCGACCCCGTCGAACGCGACGCCGAGGACATGCTGTTCCTCATGTACACCTCGGGGACGACGGGCGAACCGAAGGGGGTCAAGCACACGACGGGCGGTTACCTCGCGTACACGTCGTGGACCTCCCACTCCGTCCTCGACCTGAAGCCCGAGGACACCTACTGGTGCTCGGCGGACATCGGCTGGATCACGGGCCACTCGTACATCGTCTACGGCCCCCTCTCGCTGGGGACGACGACGGTGATGTACGAGGGGACGCCGGATTACCCCCAGCGCGACCGTCTGTGGGAGATCGTCGAGAAGTACGCCGTAGACGTGTTCTACACCGCGCCGACGGCCATCCGAGCGTTCATGAAGTGGGGGTCGCAGTTCCCCGAACGCCGCGACCTGTCGTCGCTCCGCCTCCTCGGTACGGTGGGCGAACCCATCAACCCGCGCGCGTGGAAGTGGTACTACCAGCACATCGGCGACGAGGAGTGCCCCGTCGTCGACACGTGGTGGCAGACGGAGACGGGCGGGATGATGGTCACCACCCTGCCCGGCGTCGGGACGATGAAGCCCGGGTCGGCCGGGCCGCCGCTTCCGGGCATCGACGCGCGCGTCGTCGACACGAACGGCAAGGAAGTCGAGGCCGGCCGCGCCGGCTACATCACGGTGAACAAGCCGTGGCCGGGGATGCTCCGGACGCTGTACGACAACGACGAGCGGTTCATCTCCGAGTACTGGCAGGAGTACTCCGACTCCGACGAGGGCGAGTGGGTGTACTTCCCCGAGGACGGCGCGAAGATAGACGACGACGGCTACATCACCATCCTCGGCCGGGTGGACGACGTGCTCAACGTCTCGGGGCACCGCCTCGGGACGATGGAGATAGAGTCCGCCATCGTCGGCGTCGAGGGCGTCGCCGAGGCGGCGGTCGTCGGCGGCGACCACGAGGTGAAGGGCGAGGCCGTCTACGCCTACGTCATCCTCGAGGACGGCTACGAGGAGACCGAGGAGATGCGCGGGAAGATAATCGAGGGCGTCGAGGACGCCATCGGTCCCATCGCCCGCCCCGAACAGGTCGTCTTCACGCCCGAACTGCCGAAGACGCGGTCGGGGAAGATAATGCGTCGGCTCCTCGAAGAGATCGCCAACGACGAGGAACTCGGCGACACCACGACGCTGCGGAACCCCGACATCGTCGAGGACATCCAGACGAAGGTCCGCGGCGACTGAGAGGAGCGACCGCTACCTGACGCCCGACCGGCGACGGCCCTCGGGCCTCACCTCGGCCGTCACTCCACTCCCGCCTCGGCGTCCAACCACGCGCGGACGCACGACTCCTCGCGGAAGTAGCGTCGCGTCCGCGTCCCTCGTTCGTCGAGGACGACGAGCAGGTGTTCTTCGGAGAGGACGAGTTCGTCGCCGCAGTTCGCGCAGGGTTCCGTCCGGGTGCGGCCGGGTTGCCAGAGTCGGTGCGGCGCGACGCGGACGACCGTCGCGTCCTCGTTACCGACGGGCGACTGCCCGGTGTAGTCTGAGAGCGCCATTGCACCCGTGTTCGAGCGACTGCCTAAAGTTATTTTCTCCACTCTGATATGTTGGAATATACTCGGCTTCCCAGCGTACCGTCGCCCTCGGTAGCGGTAATAGCCGTGGGGAGACGTCGGGAGCGATTGCGTCGACCCTTGTATTTATCATCGACGTTGGTGAATTACTCACGCGATGGAGAAACCACTGCTCGTCACGGACTTTCTGGACCGAGCACGGCGTTACTACGGCGACCAGGAAGCGGTCGTCGCGACGACCGGCGAACGATTCACCTACGACGAACTCGGGGACCGCGCGGACGGATTCTCCGCGGCCATGGCGGCCCGGGGCGTCGAGAAGGGCGACCGGGTGGCCGTGTTGGACCCGAACACCCACTACCACCTCGAGGCGGCGTACGGGTCGATGCAACTCGGCGCGGTCCACACGCCGTTGAACTACCGACTCGTCCCCGCCGACTACGAGTACATCCTGAACGACGCCGAGGTGACGGCGGTGTTCGCGGACTACGAGTACGCCGAGAAGATAGAGGAGATACGCGACGACGTGCCGACGGAGATATTCGTCACGAACGACGCGGACGCGGTGGAGGGCGACTGGCTCTCGTTCGACGAGATAATCGCCGACGCCACCGACTACGACCGCCCGGAGATGTCCGAGGACGAACTCATCACCATCAACTACACCTCCGGCACGACGGGCGACCCGAAGGGCGTCTGCCGGACGCACCGGACGGAGACGCTGCACGCCTACCTCGTCACGTCCCATCAGGACATCGCCGACGACGACGTCTACCTGTGGACCCTCCCGATGTTCCACGTCAACGGCTGGGGCCACATCTACGCCGTCACCGGGGCCGGGGCGAAGCACGTCTGTACGCGGGGCGTCGACGCCGAGTGGATATTCGACACCGTGCGCGAGGAGGACGTCTCGTACATGTGCGCCGCGCCGACGGTGTTGAACATGCTGATGGACCACTACGACAAACAGGGCGGCGTGGAGACGTCGGGCGACGCGCCCGTGCGGGCGGCCACCGCGGGCGCGGCCCCGCCCGAGGCGACCATCCGGACCGTCGAGGACGAGTTCGGCTGGTACCTCATGCACGTCTACGGCGCGACGGAGACGGGACCGCTCATCACCACCTCCGACGCCCGGCGCTTCTTCGACGACGACAGCGACGAGCGGTTCGAGGTGAAGAAACAGCAAGGCATCGGCTACCTCGGCACCGACGTGCGCGTCGTGGACGAGGACGGCGAAGAGGTGACCCGCGACGGGCAGACCGTCGGCGAAATCGTCGTCCGCGGCAACCAGGTGATGGACCGCTACTGGAACAAACCCGAGGAGACCGAGGAGGCGTTCACCGACCGTCTGGAGGGCTACTACCACATGGGTGACCTCGCCGTCGTGGACGAGAACGGCTTCGTCACCATCCAGGACAGGAAGAAGGACATCATCATCTCCGGCGGCGAGAACATCTCCTCCATCGAGTTGGAGGACACGCTGTTCGACCACGACGCCGTCGGCGACGTGGCGGTCGTTCCGATGCCCTCCGACGAGTGGGGCGAGTCGCCGAAGGCGTTCGTCGTCCCGGCGAACGGCGACGTGGACGACCCCGGCGTGACCGAGGCGGACCTCATCGACTACACGCGCGAACGCATCGCGACGTACAAGGTGCCCAAGGAGATCGAGTTCGTCGACGAACTGCCGAAGACGGCCACCGGGAAGATACAGAAGTACGAACTCCGCGAACGCGAGTGGGAGGACGAAGACCGGATGGTCGGGCAGGGCTGACGACGGACAGTCGTCGAACGGGGCCGACTACAGGTAGGCGGCGTCCCAGCGGGCCGCCTTCCGCCGGTTCCCGCAGGTGTTGCACTCGATTCGTTCCATCGTGTCCATCGCGATGTCGAAGCTCTCGTCCTCGCCGCACATCCACCCGTAGCGCTCGCTCCGTTCCGGGTCGAGGAAGACGGCGTAGAACGGCGCCTCCTTCCCCCGGACCGCCTCGTCGTAGGCCACGTACACCGTCTCCCCGTCGTCGAGGGTCCGTTCCTCGGTGACGATTCGCTCCCCCTCGGCGTCGAGTCGCTTCGCGTACGTCTGCTCCTCGAAGGACTCGCCGCCGATTTCGATGCGTCGGTCGTCGGTCCGCTCGTACCCCTGTTCGGCGTAGAAGTCCGCGCCGGCCTCGTTGTCCGCGAGTACGCTCCCCTCGATGCGGTCCACGCCGCGGTTCGTCAGTTCCTGTTCGGCGCGCTTGAGCAGTTGCGACCCGACGCCCTCGCTCCGGTGGTCCGGACTGACGTGGAGCCAGTCTATCTCGCCCACCGTCTCGCGTCCCTCCGAGACGTACGACTGGACGAACCCGACCACGTCGCCGTCCTCGACTGCGACGACGAACACCACGGCGTCGTCCGAGAGCCAGTCCGAAAGCGTGTCGGCGTCGTACCAGGTCTCGACGGCGTCCGCGATGGTCTCCTCGCCTATCGCGTGCCCGTACGAGGCCTGCATCGACCCGTTCGCGACGGTCCGAATCTGTTCGATGTCCGACGTGGTTGCGTCTCGAAGGTCCATGACACGTGGTACACAGTCACGTCACTTCACGTTCGTGGTCGTCGTCGTCCGGTGGAACCGACTCGCGGACGCCGCGGCGGCCCCCTCTTTCTTGCGCCTGCGCATCGACAGCACGGTATGGCGCGCGCGCTCTGCTTCGACATGTACGGGACGCTCTGCGACACGACGACGGTCACGGCGCGACTGGCGGCGGAACTCGACGCCTCGGGCGCCGTCGTCGACGGCGTCGAGGCACTGTGGCGGGAACGACAGCTTCGATACTCCACGCACGCGGCGTTGATGGACGCGTACGAACCGTTCTGGGACCTCACGTCGCGCGGACTCGACTACGCGCTCGCCGTCTACGGGCTGGACCCCGACTCTGCGACGCGCCGCCGCATCCTCGAAGCGTACGACGAACTGGACCCGTTTCCGGACGCCGCAGAGACGCTTCGCCGTCTCTCGGACGCGGGGCGAGAACTCGTGGTCCTCTCGAACGGCGACCCGGCGATGCTGGACCGTCTCGCCGAGAACGCGGGACTGGCGGACCATCTCGACGGCATCGTCAGCGCCGACGAGGTAGCGACGTTCAAACCCGACCCCGCGGTGTACGAACACGCCGCCGACAGACTCGACCGGTCCGTCGGCGACTGCCGTCTCGTCTCCTCGAACGCGTGGGACGTCGCGGGCGCGGGCGCGGCGGGGATGCGGACGGCGTGGGTGAACCGCCGGAACGACCCGCCGGAGGAACTCGGCGCGGACCCCGACGTGGAACTCGCTTCGCTGGCGGAACTGCCCGACACAATCGTGTGAATAGATACCACTTCATACTAGAACATCATCCCATATCATTGTCTGGTAAATATTATCATACCCAACATTCCATGTTCCTTTGACAACTATAACGAGTGGGTAAGGCACATTATACAAAACAATTATTAACAATCGATAAAGCGTTAGCCCATGGCACGGGATAACAGGTCCCTCAATAGACGAGACTTGTTGAAAGCGGCAGGCGCCAGCACCGTCGGAATCGCGGGACTGGCCGGCTGCTCAGGAAACGGCGGGGAACAGACCGACGGGGGTGGTGGCGACCAGACGGGCGGGGGCGACACCGACTCCGGCGGCGACGGCGGGAGCGAAGACTACCCGGCGCTCGGCAACTACCCCATCGAGGGCGACACGGCCATCTTCGGGTTCAACGTCCCGCAGTCCGGACCGTACGCCTCGGAGGGGCAAGACGAGCTTCGAGCGTATGAGCTCGCGGTCAAGCACCTGAACGAGGGCGGGGGCTGGGTCGACAGCCAGTTCGACGACCTGTCGGGCGACGGCGTCCTCGACTACACCATCGACTACGTGGACGGGGACACCGCGACGGACGCCGACACCGCGCGGCAGTCGGCGTCGCGGATGATCCAGCGTGACAACGCCATCATGGTGTCCGGCGGCTCGTCCTCGGCGGTGGCCATCGCCGTTCAGGGGCTGTGTCAGAACGAGAACGTCCTGTTCATGGCGTGTCTGACGCACTCGAACGACACCACCGGCAAGGACTGCGCCCGCTACGGGTTCCGCGAGATGTTCAACGCCTACATGACCGGACAGGCGCTGGCACCCGTGGTCGCAGAGGAGTACGGCGAGGACCTCACGTTCTACCAGTTGTACGCGGACTACAGTTGGGGGCAGACCCAGCAGGCGTCGATGGAGAAGTTCATGACCGAAGTCGCGGGCTGGGAACAGGCCAACTCCGTGGCGACGCCGCTCGGGACCAGCGACTACCAGTCGTACCTCTCGGAGGCGGCCAACTCCGGCGCGGACGTGCTCATCCTGAACCACTACGGGCTGGACGGCGCGAACTCGGTGCAGCAGGCTGTCGACGCCGGCATCGACGAGGACATGGAGATTCTCGTCCCGCTCTACAATCGGCCGATGGCCGAAGCGGCGGGCGGCGCCATCGAGGGCATCTACGGCACGGTGGCGTGGGACTCCCAGATAGACAACGAGCCGTCCAACCAGTTCACGCAGGCCTTCCAGGACGAGTACGACCGGGTCCCGTCCGGTCCGGCGCAGTTGGCGTACGCACAGACGCTGCAGTACGCCGCCGCCGTCGAGCGTGCGGGGACGTTCTACCCGCCGGAGGTAATCAAGCAACTCGAAGACTACGAGTACGACAACATCGGCATGGGCGCGGAGACGATGCGCGCCTGCGACCACCAGGCGCAACGCGACGTGCCCGTCGTGCAGGGGCTCCCGGAGTCCGAACAGGAGAGCGGCCGGTACTTCGACATCATCAACATCACCAGCCGAGAGGAACTCGGCTACGCGTGTGACGAGGGGCCCGCGGCGGAGTGCGAACTCGGACCGGCCGAGTAGTAGGTTCGCCCGTAACGCCACCTTCATAATCTTTAGACCGAAACCCGAACTCGATACTGTCATGATAACTCACACCACGAACCGGACGGAGCGTATTTCGATACGGACTCCGGGGAGGGCGCGATGAGCGTCGTCTCCCAGTTGGCCACCATCCTGTTGAACGGGCTTCAGCAGGGCGCCATCTACGTGCTCTTGGCCGTCGGACTCTCTATCATCCTCGGGACGCTGAAGTTCGTCAACTTCGCGCACGGGGCGCTCTACCTCATCGGAACGTACGCAGGACTGTTCATCGCGCTCGACATCACGCTCTCCTCGGGGAAGCTTCAAGAGTGGGGATACGCCGACTTCGGCCTCGGCTGGGGGTTCCTCGCGGCCCTCGTGTTGGTCCCGCTCTTCGTCTTCGCCATCGGTCTCCTGATGGAGCGGTTCCTCGCGCGCCCGTTCTACGACCGGCCGGACACCGACCAGATTCTGGTCACGTTCGGACTGGCCATCGTCGTCCAGGAACTGTTCCGCATCCTGTTCGGGAGCAACAGCCTCCCGTTCAACCAGCCCGAGTACATCCTCTCGGTCATCCCCGTCTCCGGGCCGATGCAACTGCCCATCGTCGGGAACTTCCCGCGGTGGCGGCTCTGGGTCATCGGCATCACGGCCGTCCTCGTCGGCATCGTCTACCTGCTGGTCGAGCACACCGACTTCGGCCTGGTCGTCCGGGCCGGGACGCGCGACGCCGAGATGGTCCGACTCCTCGGCATCAAGATATCGCGACCGTACCTCGTCGTCTTCGGCATCGGCGCGGCCCTCGCGGGCGTCGCCGGCGTCGTCGGCGGTCCGCTGAACGTCGTCAACCCCACCGTCGGCATGAACATCCTCGTCCCCGCGTTCCTCACCGTCGTCATCGGCGGCGTCGGCACCATCGCGGGCGCGGTGGTGGGCGGCCTCATCATCGGACTGGTACAGGCGACGCTCATCGGCCTGCCGTCGGTGACCATCGCGTCGTTCACGCTGAACTTCTCGCCGTGGTCGCAGGTGGGGCTGTACGCCATCGCGGCCATCATCCTACTCGTCAGACCGCAGGGCATCCTCGGTGACGAGGAGGTGGCCCCATGAGCGACCGAAACACGACCGGCGAGGGAAGCGCCAACGCCACGAGCGACGGCGGCGCCGTCATCAGCGACGGCTCGCTCGTCGCCCGCTGGGAGGCGATTCGAGAGCGCGAGGTGACGGTGGTCGGACTGACCGTCATCGCCGTCGCCCTCTTCCCGTGGCTGTTCTCCCGCGCGCCGGTGGTCAGCGACCTGCTGCTCGGCTACCAGTCGCTGGCGACGCTGATGCTCATCTGGGGCATCTTCGCCGTCGGCTTCGACCTGCTGCTCGGTTACACCGGCCTGCTGTCGTTCGGCCACGCGGCGTTCTGGGGCGGGGCGGCGTACGTCGCCGGCATCGTGGCGAACAACGTCTCCGCGGACCCCATCGTGATGGTCGTCTCGGGGACGGTGTTCGCCATCCTGCTGGCGTGGGTTCTCGGGTTCCTGTCGCTGCGACGCGGCGGCATCTACTTCAGCATCCTCACGCTGGCGTTCGGACAGATGCTCTACTACATGTCCGCGGCACCGCTGGCGTTCCTCACGGGCGGGGAGAACGGGCTGACCGGCATCTCGGTCGGTGCGCTGTTCGGCCAGTTCCACCTCGAGTCCGAACTGCCGTCGGTCGCGGGCACGCTGCTCGGTAACTGGATGTACCTGTTCGTCGCCGTCTTCGCCGTCCTCGCCGTCGCGGCGGCCTATCGCATCCTCAACTCGCCGTACGGGATGGTGTTCCGCGCCATCCGCGAGAACGAACAGCGCGCGGAGTTCGTCGGACTCAACGTCTGGCGCTACAAGCTGATGGCGTTCATCATCTCCGGCGCGTTCGCGGGCGTCGCGGGGAGCCTGTTCACCATCCACGGATCGTACGTTCCGCTCCAGTCGCTCTACTGGACGGAGTCCGGCGAAATCGTCATCATGACCGTCCTCGGCGGCACCGCCTCGCTGTTCGGCCCGATAGCCGGCGCGGGGCTCTACCTCTACGTCGAGAACATCGTCAGCGGGGTCCAGACGCTCTACCTGCCGTTCACGCAGGTCGTCCTCGTTCAGGACTTCGGGACGTACTGGCACCTGCTGCTCGGACTGGTGTTCGTCGTGGTCATCTGGGTGGCCCCCAGCGGTATCTGGGGCGGGGTGTCCGACCTGCGCTCGTCCGTCCGCAACCTCGTGGGAGGTGACCGTCGATGAGTTCCGACGCCGGAGACGGCTCCGACCGCGAGTCGACGCCGACGCCGACCCCCGATGCAGGTTCGGAACCGCTGTTGCAGACGCACGGTCTCACGAAGGAATTCGGCGGCCTCGTCGCCACCGACGACGTCGACCTGACGGTCGAACGCGGCGAACGCGTCTCCATCATCGGACCGAACGGCGCGGGCAAGTCCACGCTCATCAACCTCATCACGCGGCGTCTCGACCCGACCGAAGGCGACATCCGGTTCAAGGGCGAGTCCATCGTCGGGATGGAACCGCACGAGGTGGTGCAACGAGGCGTCTCGAAGTCGTTCCAGACCGCCTCCATCTTCCCCGACCTGACGGTGAGAGAGAACGCAGAGATAGCGGCGCTCGCCGCCGAACAGGGCGACTTCGGATTCAACTTCTTCACCCACCGGAACAAACTGACCGACGTCCACGAGCGCACCGAGAACACGCTGGACGCGGTCGGCCTGTTGAACCAAGCGCACACGGACGCCGAGGACCTCCCCTACGGCGACAAGCGCCGCCTCGAAATCGGCATCGCCCTCGCGGCCGAACCGGACCTGCTCCTCATGGACGAACCCACGGCCGGGATGTCGCCCGAGGAGACCAAGGCGACGGTCGACCTCATCGAGGAGGTCAAAGAGGAACTCGGGCTCACGTTCGTCCTCGTCGAGCACGACATGGAGATCGTGTTCAGCATCTCCGACCGCATCGTCGTGCTGAACCGCGGGCAGGTCATCGCCGAGGGGACGCCGGAGGAGATTCGCGGCAACCCCGACGTGCAGGAGGCCTACCTCGGAGGTGTCGAACTGTGAGTCTGCTCGAACTCTCGAACGTGGACTCCTACTACGGGGAGAGCCACATCCTCCGCGACGTGACGATGAACGTCGAGGAGGGCGAGATATGCGCGCTCCTCGGTCGCAACGGTGCGGGCAAGACGACGACGCTCCGCTCCATCGCGGGCGCGACGCCGCCGGAGGTCCGCGACGGGACCGTCTCGTTCAAGGGCAGGGATATCACCGGTACCCCGGCCGAGGACGTCTCCGCCGGCGGCATCTCGCTCGTCCCCGAGGAACGCCGCATCTTCCCGAACCTCACCGTCGCCGAGAACCTCCACCTCGCGGAGGTGGTTCGCAACAAGTCGAACACGTGGGGTCGGTCGCTCTCGTTCGACCGCGAGGGGATGTCCACGGAGGAGGTGTACGCGCAGTTCCCCCGCCTCGACGAACGGCGGGGACAGAAGGCCGGGACGCTCTCGGGCGGCGAACAGCAGATGCTGGCCATCGCCCGCGCGCTGAAGCAGAACACCGACCTGCTCCTCCTCGACGAACCGTACGAGGGACTCGCGCCGAAGATAATCGAGGACGTCGAAGACGCCGTCGAGCGCATCAGCGACGACGGCACGACCATCCTGCTGGTCGAGCAGAACGCGGCGGCGGCGATCAAACTCGCCGACCGGGCGTACGTCATCGACCAGGGCGGCATCGTCTTCGACGGCACCGCCGAGGAACTCCGCGACGACGAAGAGACGCGCGAACGCTACCTGGGGGTGTGACGATGTCGACGGACACCCCTCCCCACGGACGCGCGGACCCCGAGGCGGCCCTCGACAGACTCGTCGAACTCGGCGCGGTGGCGGAGGACGAAGACGGCAGTCTCTCCACCACGCCCGCCTTCGAGAGCGACCGCCGGGTCTACCGGAACACGTACGACTACATGGGAGACGACGGCGTCGCCGACACCGTCGCGGACCTGTTCGGCGTCGAGAAGGAGGCGGCGCTCGACCTCCTCGAACGCGGCGAGGTGACGAGCGAGGACGTCGTCGCGTACCTCGCCATCCAATCGTTCGCCGACGAGTCGCTCGAAACGGCCGAACACGCCATGATGGCGGAACTGCTCGTCCGACTCGGTCCGGACACGCCCGTTCCGGCCGACGTCGAGGAGGTCGACGACGACTCCTACCGAGCGTTCCTCGACGACAACCCGCACGCGGTGCTCACGGTGTGGAAGCACGACTGCGACCCCTGCGAGGCGATGAAGGGCGACGTCGCGGCGATTCTCGAACTCGTGCCCGACGGCGTCGCAGTCGCGGGCGTCGACGGTGAGAACGTGCCCGAGTTCCGCGCGGCGTTCGACGTCGACGCCGCGCCCGCGGTGCTCTGTTTCCGAGACGGCACGCTCGACGCGGTTGCGACCGGACGAAAACGACCGGGCGAACTCGGTGCACTGTTCGCCGACGTGTACGACGCGCCGGCGTAACCGCCCGCCCGCGCCCGTCTGTTCTCAGTTCAGTCTTCGACGCCGGTAGCCATCACCGGTCGGTTCGCACCGAGGATGACCGACTGGGTGACGCTCCCGAACAGGGCCTTCCCCGCGGGCGACCGCTTCCGACCGCCGACCACGATGAGGTCCGCGTCCAACTCGTCCGCCGTCGAGACGATGGCGTCGGCGGGGTCGCCGCTGGACTCCTCGACGTCGTAGTCGATACCCGCCTCGTCCAGCATCTCGCCCGCCTCGCGGACGGAGTGGACCTGCGTCGCCGACGCCCCACTCGGGTTGTCGCTGAAACTGTGGATGAGCGTCACGTGCTTCTCTGCGGGGTCCCCCGGGAGGTTCACGACGGCTTCGATGCACCGCCGGACGTGCGACTCCTTCTCGTCGATACCGACTACTACATGATACATAAGGATAAATTCCGTGCCGCGGAGCTTAGTCTTTTGGGGGACGGCGGCGCCGTTCGAGGGTTCTTCCCCGAGTTCGGGCCGATACGTGCGCGGTGTCGTCACACCACCGCGTCGATACGTGCGCGGTGTCGTCACACTCCCTCGTCGTCGACGTGCCGCGACACGAACGCGACGAGAGCCAGCGGAATCCCGAGGACGACGGCGATGGTCAACGCGCCGTACGCCGCGAATCCGAGTAGCGTCGGCGGGAACGGGACGAGAAACAGGAAGCGCGGCGCGCGCAGACCGCCCACGAAGACGGAGACGAGTGCGCCGGCGACGCCGGCGACGACGACGAGTGCGAAGTAGACGATACCGACGAGTCGAGGGCCGCGGATGCTCCGCTGTCCGGCGACGCGTCCGCCTCCGTCGCTACGTTCGCTCACGTTCTTCGGTCGGGTTGCCACTCGGTTAGCCGTTCCGCTCTCGGCGTCGCACCGACGACTCTTTGCCCGTGGAACCCCGACCGTTCGGGTATGTCCGACAGAGACCTACTCGGTCTTCTCCTCGCCGGCGTGGCGGTACTGATGTCCGTGACGGGCATCCTCCTCGCCGTCTGACCCGTTCGGTCGACGCGGTTCGCTCCGTCCGCCGAGCGACTGCGTTCGGCGACGGCGCTCGGATTCGACCCCGAGAGCAGTCGCTCGGGGGCGTGAGTCACGAACCAAAAAACCGCGAGCGGGCGGGAGCGTCTACTTCGACTGGTCGTCGTCGTTCTCGGGGACGCCGCCGTCGGTGAGCGTCTCCTCTTCCTCGCCGCCGTCCGCGATTGCGGTCTTTATCTTGCGGTCGTACCACTCCCACTCGGCGGTGTAGAGTCCCTCTTCCTTGAGGTTCCACGGGTCGCCGTCCTCGACGACGGGGCCTTCGAGCCACGACTGGACGAAGTTCCAGACGAAGATTATCTGGCCGACGAGGAGGATGAGCGCTCCGAGCGTCGCTATCTGGTGGAGCGTGGCGAACTCGGGCAGGTACGTCGCGTACCGGCGCGGCATGCCGCCGTAGCCGAGCAGCACCATGGCGAAGAACGTCACGTTCGTCCCGACCATGGAGAGCCAGAAGTGCGCCTTCCCGAGCGTCTTCTGGTACATCCGACCGGTGTAGATGGGGAACCAGTAGTAGATGCCGGCGAACCCGGCGAACGCGATGGCGCCCATGACGACGTAGTGGAAGTGCCCGACGACGTAGTACGTGTCGTGCAGGATGAGGTCGACGGGCACCGAGGCGAGGAACACGCCGGTGACGCCGCCGATGATGAAGTTCGAGACGAAGCCGATGCAGTAGAGCATCGGCGTCGTGAGGCGGACGTTCCCGTTCCACATCGTGGTTATCCAGTTGAACGTCTTGACTGCGCTCGGGATGGCGATGGCCAGCGAGACGGCCATGAACGAGGCGCTGAGGCGCGGGTCGATACCCGTCGCGAACATGTGGTGCGCCCAGACGCCGAACGAGAGCACGCCGATGGCCAGCGTGGAGTAGACGACGAACTTGAAGCCGAACAGCCGGCGCCCGGAGAACCGCGGCAGGACGTAGCTGACGATGCCCATCGGGGGCAACACGAGGATGTAGACTTCGGGATGACCGAAGAACCAGAACAGGTGCTGCCAGAGGATGGGGTCGCCGCCGTTGACGAAGAACGACGTGGCGAAGTTCCGGTCGAGCAGCAGCATCAGGATGGCGCTCCCGAGGAGGGGGAACGCGAACAGGATGAGTCCCGACTGGGTGAGGATGGTCCACGAGAAGATGTCGAGGTTCGCCCAGGTGACCTTCTCGGCGCGCTCGGTGAAGATGGTCGCGATGAAGTTGATGGCACCCATCGTGGCGGAGACGCCCGTGAGGTGCAGACCGAGCAGCATCAGGTCCACGCCGGCGTTCATCTGGTTTCCGTTGCCGACACCGGCCGACAGCGGGGTGTACATCGTCCACGCCGTCTGCGCCGGGATGACGTCCGGGAGTGGGAAGAAGCCCGCCCAGATGAGGAGCGCGCCCGGCGGCAGGAGCCAGAACGCGATGGCGTTGATGCGCGGGAACGCCATGTCGTCGGCGTCGATGAGCAACGGCACGAAGTAGTTACCGAACGCCGCGATGATGGGCGTCCCGAACAGGAAGAGCATCGTGATTCCGTGGCTGGTCAGGAGCGAGTTGTAGTACGTGTTCGAGATGAACGTCATCCCGGGGTCGGCCAGTTCGATCCGCATCACCACGACCATGAGGCCGCCGACGGCGAACGCGACGAGCGCGTACGCGCCGTACAGAATCCCGATGTCTTTGTGATCGACGGTGGTCAGCCAGCGGATGATTCCGGCCGGCTTCTCTTCGGAGGTGTATCCCTCCCCTTGCCCGAAGGCGCCCCCGCCCCCCGCGAGCGGTGTGTACGTGCGCCAGTTTTCGACCCGCGCGAGCCACGCGGCGACGACCACGAGGAAGACCCCCATGAGAATCGTCAGTGCGAGCTGTCCGTTAACCTGCATGGCTGTGACTGAGGAACGGAGCGTAATGAAAGGTTCGGGAACGGTCCGGCGGTTCGAACGAAGGGTCGGCGAACTGACCGCTGCCCGGCGTTATTCGTCGTCTTCGTCGGTCAGTTCGGCGGCGCTCTCGTCGTCGTCCTCGACTGCCGCCGCCTCGGCGGCCTCGGCCTGTTCTTCGTACTCTTCGAGCGTCGTCGCGTTCTCGACCGTCGCCTGTCCGGGCAGGTAGACGGGCGCGCGCTTCTCGTCGCCCGCGATGGCCTTCCCCGAGAGGTACGTCAGGATGGCGAGGAACACGAACGGGACGGCGAGCAGTCCGAACTGCACCGCCGACGCGAGCGGTTCGACGCCGAACGCCGGGAAGACGGCGAAAGCGACGACGAAGAAGGCGATGATGAACAGCGGGATGATGTTGACCGTGAGGTCGAGCAGGGTTTCCCTGTCGAATATCTCGTTCGCCATACCCGTCCGTTTCGGTGCGGAATCAAATAGGTTGTTGGTTCGCCGGTGCCGGCCGCCGTCAGTAGCCGGGGTCGCGGTTCTGCACGAACAGGTGACCGACGACGGCACCGAACAGCAGGAGGACCCCGCTCGTCACGATTGCGAGTCCGCGCGTCTGTAGGTCGAGCGCGGTGAACAGGAAGGCACCGCCGAGGGCGAGGAGGCCGACGCCGATGACGGCGAGCGGTCCCCACGGGGTCTCCGCGTAGCCGGACTCCCGCGTCATGCCGGCGACGCTCCCGGAGAACAACAGGAGACCGCCGACGGCGATGGGGAACAGGTCGAACAGAATTCCGATTTCGGAGATGGGGATGCCCAGCGCGACGAACATCGGCCACGGGCTTGCCATCCGATACTGGTCGGAGAGTCCCGGCGCGTCGTCCATACCGCACGTAGGTGTCGCGTCGTACAAAGCGCTTCGGAAGGCGCTCGTCCCGGTCAGGGAATCGTCACGCCGTGTCGGGTGAGGAACTGGTTGACGGCCTTTATCTCGACGGGGCTCCCGATTATCTTGCACGTCCCGTTCACCGGAAAGACCGTCACCGTGAACTCCCGTTCTAGCTGGTCTCGCACGTCGTCCAGCGAGGAACACGGAACGACTATCTGTGTACTGTCCCGGAGTTTGGACGGGTCGGGCATACTACTCCGTGCATCCTCTCACGAGTTCGAGTGATAACGGTGTCGAAGTCTTCGCGCGTGCGCGCGAGCCGACGAGCGAAGGAACAACTTTTTCGACGTACGTGGCCGAGAAGTAGCCGATGGGACTGGAGGAGGAAATCGACGAACTCCGCGAGGAGATCGCGAACACGCCGTACAACAAGTCGACCGAGTCGCACATCGGTCGGTTGAAGGCGAAACTCGCGGAGAAAAAAGAGAAACTGGAGAATCAGTCCTCCAGCGGAGGCGGTCACGGCTACGCCGTCGAGAAGACGGGCGACGTGACCGTCGCACTCGTCGGGTTCCCGAGCGTCGGCAAGTCGACGCTCATCAACGCCCTCACGAACGCGGAGAGCGAAGTCGGCGAGTACGAGTTCACGACGCTGAACGTCAACCCCGGCATGCTCCACTACAACGGCGCGAACATCCAGATTCTCGACGTGCCGGGTCTCATCGAGGGTGCCGCCGGCGGCCGCGGCGGCGGGAAGGAAGTCCTCTCCGTCGTGCGGACGGCGGACCTCGTCGTCTTCATGCTCTCGGTGGTCGAACTCGAACGCTACGAGCGACTGCAGGAGGAACTGTACCAGAACAAGATTCGGCTCGACACCACGCCGCCGAACCTCTCCATCTCGAAGAAGCACAAGGGCGGCATCCAGGTGACGATGACCGACGACGTGTCGCTGGAGGCGGACACCATCAAGGACGTGCTCCGCGAGTACGGCTACGTCAACGCCGACGTCACCATCCGCGGCGACCTGACCATCGACGAACTCATCGACGGCATCATGGACAACCGGGTGTATCTCCCCTCGATGGTGACCGTCAACAAGGTGGACCTCATCGACGAGGACTACCTCCCCACGGTGAACGAACAGCTCCGAGAGCTTGACATCGACCCCGACGAGGCCGTCTTCATCAGCGCCGAGGCCGAGAAAGGCCTCGAGAGCCTGAAAGAGACGATGTGGGAGCGCCTCGGACTCATCCGCGTCTACATGGACAAACCCGGCCGCGGCGTCGACTACGAGGAACCACTCGTCCTCCGAGAGGGCGAGAACACCGTCGACGACGCCCTCGGTAAACTCGGCGGCACGCTCGACGAGCGGTTCCGGTTCGCCCGCGTCACCGGCCCGAGCGCGAAACACGACGAGCAACAGGTCGGCCGCGACCACGAACTCCTGGACGAAGATATCATGCGAGTCGTCGCCCAGCGGTAAGGTTTTTCTCCCGATACCGAACATCGTTCGACCGTGCCCTCCACCAGACGCCTCGCCGTCGCCGGCCTCCTCGTCGCCCTCGCTCTCGGCGCGGCGTGGGCCGGCGGCGCGTTCGACCGCCGTCCACCGAGCGACCCGGCCGCAGAGCGACTCGCGAATCGAACCGCCGCGGCGACGGCGGACGTGCCCGCGTACTCGTTCACCGTCGGCGGGAGCGTCGTCGTCGAACGGGGCGACGAGCGTCGGACGGCCGCCTACGACGGCCGCGGCGCGTTCAACCGCTCCGAGCGGGCGTACCGCATCGAAATCGCCCTCGGCGAAGCCGGCGGCGGCTTCGACGCCGACAGCGAGACGCGGTTCGTCCGCGGTCACACGCTCTACACGCCGTGCCCGTACTCGCGGTACGTCAACGTCGAGGACGTCTCGTACGCGACGGCGCTCCCGGAGAATCGGTCGTGGACCGCGTACACGATGCTCGGCGGCCAGCGACGCCTGTTCGGCGTCTCGCGCGTCTACGACCGCGGGACCGACACGGTGGACGGCGAGCGAGCCCGCGTCGTCGAAGTCGTCCCCGACCGCTCGAAACTGTCGTCGTTGTCGGCGGGCGTCCCGGGCGACGACGAGGTGCGGCGGACGAACGCCGGGGCCGGGAACCTCCACGCGACGCTCTATCTCGCTCCCGACTCCGCGCTCCCCCTCCGCGTCGTCGTCGAACGCGAACGCGGCGGCGGGTTCGGCGGTCCGACGGTGCGAGAGCGAATCATCTACGACTTCGACTACGGGCCGACGACAGTCGAGCCACCGGAGCGGACCGTACGGAGCGAGGACGCCTGCCCGAGGCCGTGACGCCGGTGCGTCGCCTCGACCCGGACCGTGCCCTTCTTCTCGCGCCGCACCCGACGTTCGGACGTGTCTCGAACGCCCGACTGGACCGTCCCCGCACTCCTCGCACTCCTCCTCGTCCCGTGGTCCGTGCAGGTGTTCTCGGGCCGGGACGCCACGCTCGTCTTCGCGTGGGGGCTGGTCAACACGAATCCGCTCGGCGTGACGACGCTCACCGACTTCCTGTTCGTCTACACCGCCGGACTGCCCGACTACATCCACTCGTGGCCGCTGTCGGTGGCGCTCTACCTCCTCGCACTCGGGTTCGCCGTCGTCGGCCCGCGGGTCGGCTACGACGACAGGCGCGTCGTCGCGGGACTCCTCGCCGTCGCGGGCGTCGCCCAGTTGTCGCTGGCGCGGGGGTTCTCGGTCCAACCCGGCCGGATGGCGTGGCCCGTCGGGACGCTCCTCCTGTTCGGCGTCGCGGCGTACGTCTACGGCGTCGGCCGCGGCGATTAATCGCCCGCCGACGCGCCGGGGCGGTACTTCTGACTCACCTGCTTCCACTTCCCGGTGGTGAAGCGGTAGTAGTTGATGGCGGCCGGCACCGTCGTCTCCGCGAGGAACGCGACGTACAGCGCTTCGATGTGCCCGGTCTGCGCGCCGAGGTAGGCGATGGGGATGGAACAGCCGAACATGCCGAGCAGTTGGCTGTAGAACGGCACGCGGGTGTCGCCGCTGGCGTCCAGCGGTCCGGCGGCGGCGCCGGAGACGCCCTGCATCACCACCGCGAGGCAGGCGGCGTAGACGAGCGACACCGCGACGGGAATCGCGGGCGACGACGGGTCGTTCACGAACAGGCGGACGATGGATTCGGCGAAGACGGCGACGAGAACCGCGCTGACGACGTACGTGGCGACGGCGAACCGCACTATCTCGCGGCCGTACGCCTCGGCGGTGTCCTCGTCGTCGCCGCCGAGGCTCTGCCCGACGAGACTCGAGGACGCCAGTCCGAAGCCCCACCCGGGCGTGTTCATCAGCCCCCAGATGCGCCGCGCGATGACGAACGCCGCGACGACGTTCTCGCCGAAGCCGTCGACGATGGCGAGCATCGGGAACTCCGCGACGGTCCAGACCAGCGAGCGTCCGAAGACGGGCAGTCCGATGGAGACGATGTCGGAGACGGTGTCCCGGTCGACGTACCGTCCGAACGGGTCGATTCGGATGGGGAACTCGCCGACGACGGGGAGGCCGCCGCGCGCCAGTCCGAGGACGAACGCGGCCGTGACGACGACGTTCGAGAGGACGGTTCCGACCGCCGCGCCCTCGACGCCCATCCCGAGGCCGAAGATGAGCGTCGCGCTGAGGACGACGTTGACGACGGCACCGCCGGAGCGGAGCAGCATGGCGATGTAGGCGTCGTCCGCGCCGACGAGCGTGCGACTCCCGACGAGGTTCAGCCCCGCGAACGGGACGCCGATACCGACGAGTCGGAGGTAGCGCGCGCCCAGTTCGACCGCCTCGGCGTTGTCCGTCAGCACGGCGATGAACTGCGTCGAGAACAGCCAGAAGGCGGCCGTCACGGGGAGACTGGCGAGGAGGACGAGCAGCGAACTGGACCGGACGGCGAGTCCGAGTCCGTCCGAACGCCCCGCGCCGTAGCGCTGTGAGACGAGGGCGAGGGTTCCGGCCGCGACGCCGCCGCCGAGGGCGAACGCGACACCCCAGTACGGCCCGGCGAAGCCGACGCCGGTGATGGCGGCGGTGCCCGAGGCGATGCCGACCATGGCGACGTCCACCGCGTTCTTCGACATGCGCGCGATGCCGGTGACGATGCGGGGCCACGCGAGTTCGGCCGTTCTGACGGCTCTCTCGCGGTCGACGACGCCGAAGTGGGCGAGGACGAGACCGATGACGACGATGCTGCGCCTGATTGGGTTGGGGAGTCGAGACACGTCGGAGGGACACCTATTTCGATTCGATACACCCCCTTTCGATTCGACCGTCTTGTGCGTATCGAAGCGGTCGTTCCCGCCCGTCGCTTCCTCGTTCGGTACCCTTTTCGACGCGCCGTGCGTCGTCTCGACCATGTCCGGAGTACTCGACCACGTGATGATGCGCGTCGAAGATCTAGAGGAGTCGCTCGACTGGTACCAGACGCATCTCGGCTACGAGGAGAAGGGTCGCTGGGAGGCGGACACGTTCACCAACGTCTACCTCGGTCCCGAGGAGATGCACGAGGAGGGCGCGATGCTCGAACTGACGTACAACCACGACGACCGGACGTACGAGATGGGCGACGCGTGGGGGCACATCGCCGTCCGCGTCCCCGAGGGCGAACTGGAGTCCTCCTACCAGCAGTTGATGGACGAGGGCGTCGAGGACTACCGCGACCCCGAGTCCTGCGGCGGCCGGTACGCCTTCGTGAAGGACCCCGACGGTCACGAGATAGAGATCGTCAAGCGCGACCCCGACCTCGGGTCGAAGTGGAGCATCGACCACACCATGATTCGCGTCGAGGACGCCGACGAGGCCCTCGGGTTCTGGACGCGGAAGTTCGAGTACGAACACACGGGTCGCTGGGAGTCCGACACCTTCGCCAACTACTTCGTGAAGCCCGAGGGTGCCTCCGACGAGGCGATGGCCGTCGAACTCACCTACAACTACGACGGCCGGACCTACGACCTGGGCGACGCGTGGGGTCACCTCTGCGTGCGCGCGGACGACCTCGGCGACTACTGGGAGACGCTCATGGAACGCGAGGCCGAGGACTACCGCGACCCCGAGTCCTGCGACAACCGCTACGCGTTCACCAAGGACCAGGACGGCCACGAGATAGAGGTTCTCGAACCGAGCGACGACTGACGACCCCGCTCCGTCTTCCGCTTTTCTCCGACCCGTCCGCAGGTGCCGACGAGTCTCGCGGCACGTGACTCGGGGATGACATTCTCTGCGGAATGCTGTTTCGTTACGAACAGTTACGGCGGGAAACAAGTATTTTTCTCGGAAATTTACTAGATAGAGTCATTCAGGAACACAAGACATTTATCCGGGTGGTAATAGACTTGCATCGTACCCCTACCCAAGGTGACACAGTGAGTACCGCCGTGCAAGTCCGGTCTATCCGGGCGTCAGCGCTCAGGACGGCCGAAAGGTGTCGTTGCCACTGCAACACTACTAACAAAACATGACACGGAAATCACAACAGTTCCGCGCTGTCGTGCTCGCGGCGCTGATGGTTCTGTCGGTCTTCGCCGGCACCATCGCGTTCACGGGTTCGGCTGCTGCGGCTGCTGCCGATGGCAATATCGACCTCGGGGCAGGCAACGGGACGCAGGTCTCTGTCGAGGCCGGTCCTTCTGCCACCCTGACGACTGTAGAAATTGGAGACACCGACCCCTCGTCCAACAGCCGCGCGGTTGTTTGGGTTGACGAGAACGAGGACGGTTACTGGAACTCGTCCGAGCCTCAGGTCAACGTGACCACGAACGGCAACGGACTCATTGACGTTGGCGACCTTGATGTCTCGTCCCTGTCGGCTGGTACGTACAACGTATCCGCTGCGGACGAGCCCAACGACAATGCCTACGACGGCATGATGGCTAACACGACCGTCGAGGATCAGCTCGAAGTTACGTCCTCGAAGGCTCCGGTGCTCCAGAGCGCCGTTCACTACGACAACGACACGACGTCGTCCGTCGACGCCGAGGTCGAACTCGCGTTCAACGAGGACGTCACCGTCGACGAGCTGAACGTCTCTGTCGAGGGCGAGAGCTCGAACCTCACGCAGGACGTCATCGACGTGAAGAACGGCCGCGTCGTCGCGACGCTCGGTCAGGTCTACACGCAGGACCTCGAAGTCACCTACAAGGTGACGGACACGCAGGGTAACACCTACTCCAACGCGAAGACCGAAGAGGTCGACTTCGCCGCCGTCTCGGTGAAGGCCGACGACACGAAGAACGCCTACAAGGGCTCGACGGCCGCCGTCATCGCGGGTAACGCGAGCGCCGACGTCGAGATTACCGGCACGGACGACGACAACAACTTCTTCCGCTCCGGTTCCACGGGCACGAACAGCCACGTCTACACGTTCGACACGACGAACCGTGACCTCGGCGACTACGAAGTCGTCTTCGACGGCGGTCAGATCGCGAACGTCACGATTCGTGACCTCGGCCTCGGTGTCTCCATCGAGGACCTGACGGTCACGAACGCCGACGACAGCGTCATCGAGGGCACGGTCTCCGCGAACGCGGGCGACCGCCCGGTCACGATCGAACTCCTGGACTCCGACGAGGACGTTCAGATGACCATCGGCGCTGACCTCACGGGTCAGGCCGAGTACGACTTCGAGTTCAACGCCTCGGACCTCGACACTGGCAACTACACGGTTCTGGTGACGGACAACCAGTCCAGCGTCGAGACCGAGTCCTCGTCTATCGAGGTCTCGAAGGCCGGCAAGGGCAGTGCAGACATCGGTGGCACGGGCATCGTCACCGAACAGCGCGGTGACATCGCGAACATCACCGTCACGCTCTCGAACACCGACTACGCGACCCTGACGTTCGGGTCCGAGGACGTCGGCTTCGTCAGCAACGTGACGGTCGAAGACGTCAACGGTGACGGGCAGGTCAACGTCCTGTTCAACACCCACGCCGCGACCGGCGTGACCAACCTCGCCAACGACGGCGGCAAGGTCTACGACGTCCCCAGCCTCGAGGGTGACGACGACGACATCACCAAGGCTGACATCAGCGAAGACGTCAGCACGCTCCTCGACGCGGGCGAGTACGACGTCGAAGTCCGCTCCGGCGAGGACGCCAGCGACGACTCGCAGGGCGTCGGCACGCTCGTTCTCGAGGAACGCAACACGACGTCCCTCGCGAGCTGGACGGCTCCCTCGGGCACGACGCTCGAAGACACGGACGACGTCTACGAAGCGATCAGCAACAACAACGTCACGCAGGACAACGGCATCGCCTACGGCGACCTCGCCGTCCACCAGATTCAGGCCTCCGGTCTCTACGGTGCGATCGAGGCAGACGGTGACGCGACGGACGTCGCCTTCTACGACGTCGCAGACACCGGTGCGTTCAACTTCTCGGTCGAGCAGGTCGACCCCGGTGCGAACCGCGACCCGTACAGCCTCATCCTGAACGAGACGAACACGGACGTGTTCGCTGACGAGGAGAACGACACGTACTTCATCGTCTACGACACGGACGACAGCGACATCGACACGACCGAGCGTAGCATCGAGAACGACCACACGCTCGAAGCCAACTTCACGGTCGCCGAGGACGAGGGTAACCTCGCCGACGACCGCCAGACGGTCCTCGACGAGTACGACCTCGTCGAAGGCGAGCACTCGCTCGGCGAGCCCGTGAACGTCTCGGCGTCCGCGACCCAGACGATCTCCGGTGAGACGACCGTCGCGCCCGGTACGGAACTCAGCCTGCGCGTCCGCTCTAGCGGCGACACGCAGCCGAGCTTCCTGAAGACCGCGACCGTCTACGTCACCGAGAACAACACGTTCTCGGGCACGTTCGACTTCAGCGAGCAGGAAGTCGGCGACACGTTCGAGGTCACGGTCCGTAACGGTCCCGCAGACTCGGTTTCGGTCGACGGTAACGTCGTCGAAGGCGGCGCTGCGACCGAGACGGCGATGACCGAGACGGACGCGCCGGACACGGCCACGGAAGCGCCGGACACGGCCACGGAAGCGCCGGACACGGCCACGGAAGCGCCGGACACGGCCACGGAAGCGCCGGACACGGCCACCGAGGAACCGGCTGACGACACGGAGACGAGCACGGGTACGCCCGGGTTCGGTGCCGTCGTCGCAGTCACGGCACTCCTCGCCGCCGCGCTCCTCGCCGTCCGCCGCGACTAACGTCTGAACCACCGGCTCACGCCGGTCACCTCACTTCACCTTTCTTTCGACGCCACGGCCCGAGAGCGGTCGCGCCGGTCCGACCGCCGGAGGACAGTCCGCCACGGGCGACACTCCCGCGGTCTGACTGGAGGGGCGCACGGAACGACAAGGGATTTAGTCGGGGCACTCCATCTGTGCTGTATGCCCGGATTGCTGTCTGACGCCCTCGCGTGGGCGGCTATCGTCACGTTCGTCTCCGGTGCCCTCCTCGTCCGGCGAAACGACCGCGCGGCGCGGTACGTCACCGCCGCCGCGTGGGGGCTCTTCGCCGTCTTCTGGCTCCAGTTGGTTCCACACTTCGCGTTCGAGCACAAGAGCTACATCGAGGGGTTCCTCTCGCTGGCCGCGGTCCCGGCGTGTCTGTACGCCGGCTACCTGCTCTACGCCGGACGCGACACGCTGTTCGTCCTCTCGAAAGCCGTCGCCGTGATGGGCGTCATCTACCTCCCGTTCGAGACGATTCCGGCGTTCACGCTACTCGGTCTCTCCGTGCCGGCCCCCAGAGGCGTGCTGATGGAAACCGTCGCCGCACAGACCAAGTTCCTCGTGAACGCGTTCGGCTACCACCCCGAGTTCATCACGGGCGACCAGGGCTACCTCAACACGTTCCTGTTCATGGACGGCGACCACCGACTGAGCGTCTCCGTCGTCCTCGCGTGTACCGGACTGGGTAGCATGGCCATCTTCGCGGGTCTGGTCGCGGCCGTCGAGGCACCGCTTCGTCGGAAGTTCCGCGCGCTGGCCATCGCAATCCCGATCATCTACGCGCTGAACCTCCTCCGGACGACGTTCATCACCATCACGTTCGGCAAGCAGTACTTCCAGTTCTTCGTGGACGAGATACTGCTGCTGTTCGGGTCGAGCGACCCGTACATGGTCTCCTTCTTCATCTCCGACCGCATCATCAGCCAGTTCCTCGCCGTCGTCGCACTCGTCGGCATCACCTACCTCGTCGTCCGCGAGGTGCCGGAACTCCTCACGGTCATCGAGGACGTCCTCTACATGGTCACCGGCGACGAGTACGACCTCAGAGACGCACTCGATCTCGACGCGCCGGCGGGCCGCGGCGGGAGCGGCAGCGTCTGACCGGTCGTCTGCGTTTCAGACTTCGCTCTCGGCGACCACGTCGTCCGGTGCGCCGCCCAGCGTCCGGAGCGCATCGGCTTCGACGTGGTGGACGTCGCCGGGAATCACGAGCATGTGTAGCGGGTCGCCGAACTCCCGGTCGGCCAGCGCAGACAGACGGTCCGCGACGACCACGGGGTTCTCGCTGCCGGCGCGTGCGACGGCGACGCCGAGGACGTCTCTCCACCCCTCGGCCAGCATCTCCGCGGCGTAGTCGGCGCTCATGTACTCCTCGCGGTCGGCCTTGATGTCGAGGTAGACCAGCGTGTGCAGGCCGCGTTCGCGGTTCGCCTCGATTGAGTCGGTCACGCTCTGGGGGACGCCGTCGGCCCCGTGAGCGTAGGGGAACGGCAGCGTCACGGCCTTCCCGAAGCGGTAGTTCTGCAGGCCGGTCAGTCCGCTCGCGGCGGACTGCGCGGTGACGCCGTGTATCAGTCGCGTCTCGATGCCGCGTTCGACGGCGCGGAGACGCAGGTCCACGTGCGTCGTCGAAATCATCGTGTCGCCCGCGGTGAGAAAGACGACGTGGTCGTCCGCGGCGGCGTCGAGAATCTCTTCGGGGTGTTGTTCGACGCCCGCCCGGTCGCGGACTTCGATTTCGACGTCGTGGTACGCTTCGAGGTCCGCCACCGTCGCGCCGACGAGGTGGCTCGTGTAGAACTCCGCGAACGCCCGGTCCGCGTCGGCGAGGGCGTCGCGCCCCTCGACGGTTATCGAGCGCTCGTCGTACAGTCCGAGTCCGACGAAAGTGAGCATACTCTCCCTGTGCCGCCGTCCGGGATAAGTGGCCTGTCCCGACGCGCGTCGTATTGACGAACCGACACGACTAAGAGGGCGGGTGGCAGTTCCACGCACGGGTGCAGTTCTGTCGTTACTGCGACGACCGCACCTTGGTTTGTTCGGTTGACACCCTCGCTGCCGGCGCGACTGGTCATCGCGCCGCCGGGGTGTCTTTGGTCGGGTCTGGAGGTTCAGCACTGACGGTGGCGACGGGCACGACCGCTCGGTAGGTTCTTCCTCGACGCTGAATCAGGCCGCCGCCAGCCACGACCTCGTGGTGATGGGCGAGACGCAGGACCCGTCGTTCGCCAGCGTGTTCGGGGACGCGTACCAACGCGTCGCCGACGCGACGGACCATCCCGTCATCGTCGTACGGGAACACGAGTGACGGGCGTTCGCAGGAGAGTGAAGCCGGTGGAGGGGATTGTGAACCACGGTCGCTCACTTCGTTCGCTCCCTGCTTCAAGTCCCTCCACGCAGGGCTGTTCAGTCTCACTTCGTTCGACAGAAAGAGCCGGTGGAGGGCTTTCAGCCAAACCCTTACCAGCCCATGGATAAACGGTGGTGGTATGCCGAAGCCGAAGCGTGCCATCGAGACGCTCCGCGACAAGCTCGAATCGGACGACCGTGGTGGGTGCGACCGTGACCGTGAGCTGCTCGTTGACTTCTCCGACGAACTCCGCCTCCGGCGGGAGGACTACGGCCACCACCGCCACGAGAAGCTCCTCCGCCACTGCGTCCGGATGAGCGAACACGCGGAGGCCTGTCTCCACGCCACGCTCGTTCGCGAGCGAGATGGTGATCCCGACGACGAAGAGACGTTCTACGCCGCGAAGGACGCCGCGAAGGACGTGGTCGGATGGATCCACGAGACGTACGACGTCGAGGACGGCTCCCAGGAGACGAACCGCGACTACCGCGTCGCGTTCCGTCTGTTCGGCAAGCACATCACGCGCGGTGACGAGATCCCCGACACGCACGACTGGATCTCGACGAAGACGACGCGCGACTACGACCCCGCGCCCGACGAGGCCGACATGCTCGACCGCGAAGCGGACGTCGAACCGATGGTGGAGATGGCGCGAAACCCGCGCGACGCGGCCGCGATCTATCTCCAGTTCGAGGGTGGGTTCCGCGGCGGCGAACTGTACGACATGCGCGTGCGCGACCTCACGGACGGCGAGCACTCGCTGAAGGTGCGCGCCGACGGGAAGCGTGGCGAACACGACGTCCACCTCATCGTCGCCGTCCCGTACATCCAGCAGTGGCTCGCCGACCACCCTGGTGGTCCGGACGACTACCTGTGGACGAAACTCGACGAGCCCGATCGGCTCTCCTACCAGCGCTTTCTGCAGATGTTCCGCGCCCCGGCCGAGCGGGCGGAGATTTCCAAGCCCGTCACGCCGACGAACTTCCGGAAGTCGAACGCATACTGGCTCGCGACGCGCGAGAAGTCCCAGGCGTTCATCGAGGACCGCCAGGGGCGCGCCCGCGGGTCGCCCGTCATCTCCCGGTACGTCGCCATGTTCTCCGGTGAAACCCAGGAGAAGCAGTACGCGGCGATGCACGGCCGCGATATCGTCGAGGACGAACCCGAGGACGTCGCACCCGTCCCGTGCCCGCGCTGCGAGAAGGACACGCCCCGCGGGAAGGATTTCTGCATCCACTGCAACATGTCGCTCGACGCCGAGGCGAAGCAACTGCTCGACGCGGTCAGCGAGATGCTCGACGACCGCGCCGTCGAGGCCGACGATCCCGAGGTCCGGAAGGATCTGCTCCGGGCCCGCCGGACGATCCGCGAGAAGCCGAACGCGATGGACGCCGACGAGCTTCATGAGTTCGCCTCCTCGCTCGGCGTGTCCGAGGACTGAAGGACGAGTTCGCACAGCCGCGACATCTCGTCGTCGTCCTCGTACTCGTCGGCGAGTCGCTCGAACAACTCGCGGTCGTCATCGGTCAGTGCGTCTGTCTGCGCGGGGGGTGCGGGATTACTCATGGCTCAGGGTGATACCGAATTGGGTCTCGATCGCTTGCTGCAGGACGATGCTCCGCTCGGTCTGTGGCCCCGCCATCGTGAGGACGGTCCGCAGCGCCGCGCCACTCCGTAGGAGCGCGACGCGTTCGGGGTGGTAGTACCGGATCTCGTCGACGTGGTTGTACTCGGGCGTCGGGGGCGTGACGTGCCAGCCCGTCTGCCACGCTTCTTCAGGCGTGACGCTCTCGGGCGATGTGCGCTCGGTCCAGCGCCGGTAGCCTTTGCCCCGGACGACGAGGTCGTCGTACCGCTGGATGGCCATCAGACGATCCCTCCCGAGAACATCGCGAGGGCGTACGCGGCGCCGAGCGCCAGCAGGATCATCGCGACCAGACAGAGCAGCGGGCGCTGGATCAGGAGTTGCCCGCGGTCACGCGGTGGGCGAATCCCGCCGTCGAGTGTGGCCTGACCGTCTCCAACGGACCCGTCGAGTCCTTGCTGGCGGAGGAATGCCTGGTCGTCGTGGTCTTCGAGCGCCGGGAGCTGCCAGTATTCACAGTTGCCGCACTCGGGCCCGTCGACCGACTCGTGTCGGGGGACGACCGTTCCGGCGTGCCCGCAGTCGGGGTTCCGGTGCTTTCGACCGGTCCGGACGTCGACGTACACCGTCTCCCGACAGTCGTGTGCCTCGAGTTCGTCGCGGTCGTCGAACTCGCGGTCGCAGTTGGTGCAGCTCGCGGTGATGCGGCGCTTAGGCATCTTCGCCCTCCCGCGGGACGAGATGGCCGGGCAGACGATCCTCCAAGAGACGTGTCTCGACATCCGCGTCCCAGTCGGCGGGCGAAAGCCGTCGAGAGTAGCGCCGAGTCACGACTCACGCACCTCCTCCAAGAGAGGGGCGAGGTCGGCAACGAGCAGGCCTTCGTCCGGGTCATGTTCGAGCGGCAGCCGAACGCTTTCGTCGATGTCGCCGGCCTGAATTCCGAACTTCCCCAATGCGCTCCGAAGCGTGACTGACGCACCGATGCCGCTGTCTCGGACAGTATAGGCGTCGGGGCCCGTACCACCACGGGCGATTCCGAGGCGGTTTGACTCGATGTCGACGTAGAACTCGACGCAGTCGACGTCCTTGAAGAACTGCTCGGTCGCGGTCTTGTTGAACCGGCCTTTCAGTTGCGTGTAGACGGCCAGTTGCGGCGTCTCGTGCGTGTTCCCGCCTTTCTTCCGGACGCGCTCGAAGCTCACGCCTCTTCACCTCCTTCGAGCGTCGCCTGCTCGCTCTTGTCGTCAGTTTCGGGGACGAATGCGACAGGGAGCAGTTCTTCGTCGACGAATCGGGCGAACTGCTCGGGCGTCCACGAAGAGTTGTGGATGGCGACGTAGCCGCTCTGATAGAGCACGCCGGTGGCCACGCGGCCCCGCCACGTCGTCTCGAACCCGATACCGATCTCCGACTGGATGGCGTCCTTCTTTGTCGCGTTGTCCCCGTATGCGATGTTCGTGTGGTCGACCTCGTAGTCGCTGTCGGCCGCCTGTTTCCGCCCAGCCATCCAGACGTCCCAGTTGCGGTCGTCGGCGTCACGCTGGTTTCGGACGAACTGTGGGACGTCGAACTGCACGCGGTCGACGTCGCGGTTCGTACGGGCGCGGATCGTCTCGAACGGGAACGTCGGATTCGTCCCACGCGTTTGCTCGGCGACGAACCAGCCCCCATCGTCAACGTCGGCGATCCACTCGGTCCAGACCTGCTCGCGTTCGGGGATACGCTCGGTCTCGATGCTGCCGTCGACGATGTGGATCTCTTCCTGTTCAGCGTCGACGAGCGACGCGACGCGGCCTTGCTGGACCTGTTTGTCATCGAGGTATCCGAACGTATCGCGGACGTCCAGCGTCGTGAAGCCGACCGCGCGGTAGTCTTCGAGCGGATCGGCGGCGGGACGACTGAGGAGTGCCATCGTCCCGGCGATCATGCCGCATCGACCTCCACGCGGACGCCGACGACTTGCTCGCAGTCGGGGCACTCGTAGCCGCCGTCCGAACGGCGTTGCATCTCGGCACCGTCGTTCCGACAGACCAACGCAACGTCCTGCCCGCCGTCGGTGGGCGTCACGCGCACCAGCCCGTCACCTGGGCGGTACACCTCGCCGCGGCGCTCGAGTTCGTCGAGGACTTCCTCGGCACGGTCGGGCGTGATGTCGATGCGCTCGGCCGCGTTCGAGACGACGTCGGCGACGGGCGCGCCCCGGTCGATGGTGTGGTCCGCGACCGCGTCCAGGACGGCCCGGGACGGGTTGACGGTCTGCCCGCCGTCGGTGACCAGGTCGTCGTACCGACGCGCTGACTCGTTATCGGTCGGGGAGACTTCGATACCCTCGGCGGCCGGGTGCCGCGCACGCGAACTGTGGCGGGCGTGGACGAGATCGAGTTCGTCACCCACATCCCAACTGCCATCCGGGAGTACGGCCTTCGCGTCGCCGTCGTCGTCCTGGTCGTCCTCGTCCGAGCCGTCACGCTCGTCGTCGAGCATGTGCTCGGCGAGTTGGAACTCGCCGCCGATCTCACAGCCGGGGCGGCCCTCCTCGTCGCGTGTGAAGTTCGAGCAGAAGCCCGCGCCCATCTCGTTGTGTTTACTGCAGAGCGGGAGGCCGCAGGACTGACAGCGGAAGTTGTGTGCGGCGTCGCCGCACTCGGTACACTGGTTCTCCCAGTCCGGGTCGGGATCCTCGTACTGCCGGCGGTGGATGTGCGACTCGGCGGCGGAGATGAACGGCTCGTCGAGTTCGACGACGTCCTCGGGGTCGACATCGCCGGGGACGTCTTGGCCGCCGTCGGTGACGAGCGATGGGTCGATCTCGTCAGTCTGGTCGGCGTGGCGCGCTTCGATACGGACGATGTGCGACTCGTCGGTCGCACCCTTGTGTTTCGTGACAGTCCGCTCGACCTCGGTCGGCGGTCCGTCGTGGTCGTGCGGGTGGCCGTCGGTGGTGAGCGTCCCCTCGAACTCGCAGTCGAGACAGACGAGCGCCCACTCCGTCTGGACGTCACTCATCCTCCCCCTCCAGCCGCATGGCGGCGAACTGCGCGATCTCGTGGAACGCCTCGGTCTGTTCGGTCGCGTTCACGTCCTCGGTCTCGCGGTCCCACGTACACGCGCCCGCCTCGACGAGTCGCGGCAGGTGCGTGTGGACCAGCGAGATCCGGACCGTGTCGAGCGACCGGCGCGTCCGGGAGGCGACGAACCCCGCGACGCTGTCGACCGTCGCGTGCGGCTGATCGGCGAGATACGCGATCACGGCCGCACGCGTCTCACTGGTGAGGACACCGTGGACGGTCGCGCGGTCGGCGGTGATCTTCGCGGTGGTGGTGCCGCCGTCAGTGACAGCTCGCTCCTCCATCGCCTGCAGTTGTTCGTGCGGGCGCACGCCGACCGCCTGTGGCCGCGTCGCGTGAGCGAGAATCCGCTGCTGTGCTGCCGTCTCCTCGGTCTCGTCTCCCTCGGCGGGCATCACTCCGCACCTCCGTCGGTCCGCACCGTCGTCGCGTTCGTGGCGCTGGGCGCCGTTTCGTCGCCGTCGACGATGGGGGCCGCGAGGTAGTCGACGTACGCGACGTACACCTCGCGCCCGCCCTCGGTCAGTTCGTACTCGTTGGTGCGCTTGTCGAGTTCGCGCTTCGTGACCAGGCCGTCGTCGACGAGTCTGTCGAGATTCGGGTACAGCCGGCCGTGGTTGATCTCTTTGCTGTAGTAGTCCTCTAACTCGCGCTTGATCGCGAGGCCGTAGCGCGCCTCGTCGGCGAGGACACGCAGGATCGTGTGCTGGAAGGCCGTCAGATCGCTCGCGTGGACCGAATCGGTTGGTTCTGCAACTGTTCCGCCGTCCGTCCTGAGGGAATGCTTTTCCCCTTGGTTGTGCGTATTGCTCATTGGGCTAACCCCGGTGGTTTCGCATCGTCGAACCCCCGTCCGAGGGGTTGGCCCATCCGACCGGCGTGTTCCAGCACGCCGGTTTTCTGCCGAGTGGATGGGACATTCTGTCATTAACAGTCCGCCTACATATAGCTTACTGAGCAAAGCTCATTCAGACTATGTAGAACGCATTTTGAATGCGCTTGGCGATGGATATAAGCAGGAAAGACGCGTAAAAATCGGCAACCGGTGTTGATATGAGCGTCGTAACAGACGGTTCGGACATGCGCCAGCGAGCGGACTGGATGTCGTACCCCGCCGACGACACCATTCTCGAACTTTTGCGGGACTACGGCAACCTCACGCCGTCCGCGATCGAGTCCCTCGGAGGACCGTCCAAGAGCTGGGCGCAAAACCGACTCCCCGTTCTCGCGAGATACGGAATGGTCGGCCGTATTCACCGGGGGCTCTATTACATCTCGACACTCGGCGTCGGTTACCTCGACGAACACGTCGACGCCACCGAACTGAGTGAACGGGATGAACCGCTGGGTCCCGAGGACCGGCCGGAGTTCGTCTACGTCACTGACAACGACGAGTGAGTCAGTCACTGGCGGCCTCTTTGTACGGCGTTCCATCACCGTATCGGAGCTGGACTTCTTCGCGACGGTACTGCTGTCGGTCGCGATGATCGGTCAATAGCGTGAACTCGGCGTCAACGTCCCACGAGCTCGCGCATGTCTGGCACCACCAGTGATGGTTGACCGGCTCCCAGTTCGCGTGCCCTCGCGGGCACCGGAACGCCTGGCGCTGGATCGTATCGTCGAGATTGATGACGATCGCGACTGTATCCTCTGCTGACATGCGCTTCGTGCTGACGGGGAGACGGATAAAAGAGGCGAGCCTTGGATGCGGAGTGAAAGTGAAGGAATCGGCGAAAGTATAACTGACAATAGGTTAGTATTGGTGAGATAACATTTACCACAGGACAGACCGTCGTCCGTGTTATGTCAGTTGCTGATAGTATCCCCGGGATGGCCGCGGGATCCACCGGTCGTAACGTGATTGTCGGTATCGTGTATCTGTTCGCCTTGCCGTTTCTCATCGCCCTCCTGCCGCTGACGCTCGGCGCGATCGTCGGCTTCAACGTCGGCGGCGTCGCGGACAAGCTCTCCGGGCTTCCGGGGGTTAGTGACGGCGGTGGCATTGTCTCCGGCGTCGCCGCGGCGGGGTTCGCGATGCTGCTATTCGTCGGCCTGGGTATCGCCATGCCGGCCGACGATACGAACGACACTCAACAGAGCATCGAGGATAGTGGCGCGACCGCGACCGACGCTGGTTCACAGGCGGCCGCGACGGCGACCGCGACGCAGACCGCCGCGCCGACCGCAACTGCGACGGCGACTGCCGAACCGACGGCGACGGCGACCGCGACGCCCGAACCAACACCGACGGCGACAGCGACACCCGCCCAGGACCTGTCGCATAGCGTCGGAGAGTCATTCACCGTTGGCTCCGGTGCGCAGACGATCGAGTACACCGTGACGGACGTCTCGACGACCGATCGCGTTGGGAGTGACGCCGTCGGCGAGGATGCGGACGGGCAGTTCGTCATCATCGAGATGGAGATGACGAACACCGGTGACGAGTCGCTCGACCTCTCCTCACGCCCGTTCACGCTCGTCGACTCACAGGACCGAGAGTTCGAGGTGGATACGATGGCGATGGGCTACACCGAGAACAGCATCGTCTTCGAGCAGCTGAACCCCGGACTCTCGAAGACCGGCGTGATCGTCTTCGACGTCAACCCCGACGGCGAGTACGACCTGCACATTGCGCCCGCGGGGATGTTCTCGACTGCCGAGACGCATACCGTCGATCTGGAAGGCGAGATACAATAGCGAACGAAGCTATTGGAATCCTCAGTTTGTGACAGAAATCGCGTGTTGAACTCAGAGTATTGAGTTCGGCATGTTGAATGGAGGTCACGAAAGCAGTCAACATGCCTGCAAACCCGTTATCGAGCGACACGTCGCCCCAGTACGAATACGAACAGAGCGATCAACAAACCACCTGCGAGAGATTCGAGCCCGACAAGCGCCTTCGATAGTAATCCGGTTGGATAGAGATCACCATAGCCGATCGTGGTGAACGTGATGATACTGAAATAGATGCTCTGGGCGAGAATAGGCAGGCTCTCGAATATGCCGCTTACCGATGGGTTGAGTGTCAACTGAAGCCGATAGCTTTCGTTTGTGCTATCAGCTGCGAACCCACCTAAAAAGGGGTACAGCAAACCGAAGAACATGATTGTAGTTACCCACCCGAGGAACAGACGTTTGAAGCTCTCACCATAGTTGGTGAGCCACTTACTGAAGGATGCAATTGCCCACTGTGAGTAGTTCTGTTCCCGGCAGTGGTTCTTTCGTTGGACTTCTTCCTTTCGGATATGGAATTGACGTGTACGTCCAGAGAGTGCGTTTTCCTCGTGGAGAGACTGGAGGCGTCGATAGGTCCACGCTGCCGCTTCGTAGGGATGAACATCGTAGTCGAACGTCTCCTTATCAGATGCAAGAATTTCAGCGGGTGAGTGTTCGTATACGCATTTCCCGAAGAAATCATCCCCCTGCTTGACAAACTGTGTGGCACTATTGATACGGGTATCTCGAAAAACAGTTTGGTAAAGGCGGGCATTGCGAAAGTTGGCCCCACGACACTTTGCTGCGCTTAGCACGGCGTCTTCAAGCGTGGCACCTCGGAGGATTGCATCTCGGAGGATGGCGGTTGAAAGATCCGCGTCGGTAAGATTCGCGTTCGGCATGTCGGCCTCTCTGAGATTCGTACCCGATAGATTGGCTTCCCCGAGGTCGGTCCCCGACAGGTCCGCTTCCTTGAGGTCAGCCCCCGACAGGTCGGCTCCCGCGAGGTGAAAGTTCGACAGGTCAGCATTTCCGAGGTCCGCTCCCGAAAGGTTAGTTTCCTCGAGATTTGCATCCGATAGAGCAGTCTCCCTGAGGTACGCACCTGGAAGGTCAGCTCTTCGGAGGTCCGCCCCAGACAAGCTGGTCATCCGGAAGTTCGCACCTGACAGGTTGGCTTCCTCAAGGTTGGCCCGTGACAGGTCAGCTCCCTCGAGGTCAGCCCCCGACAGGTCGGCTCCCGCGAGGTGAAAGTTCGACAGGTCAGTATTTCCGAGGTCCGCTCCCGAAAGGTTAGTTCCCACAACAGATACATTCGACAGGTCAGTCTCTCTGAGGTATACCCCCGACAGGTTGGCTTCCTCGAGGCCCGCTCCTGACAGGTCGACCTTTCGGAGATTCGTCTCTGACAGGTTGGCTTCCTCAAGGTTGGCCCGTGACAGGTCAGCTCCCTCGAGGTCAGCCCCCGACAGGTCGGCTCCCGCGAGGTGAAAGTTCGACAGGTCAGCATTTCCGAGGTCCGCTCCCGAAAGGTTAGTTTCCTCGAGATTTGCATCCGATAGAGCAGTCTCCCTGAGGTACGCACCTGGAAGGTCAGCTCTTCGGAGGTCCGCCCCAGACAAGCTGGCCATCCGGAAGTTCGCACCTGACAGGTTGGCTTCCACGAGGTCGGCTCTTGACAGGTCGGCCCTCCGGAGGTTCGCACCTGACAGGTTGGCTTCCGCGAGGTCGGCCTCTGACAGGTTGGCTTCCGCGAGGTCGGCCTCTGACAGGTCGGCCCTCCGGAGGTCCGCCATCAGCAGGTTGGCTTCCGCGAGGTCAGTTCCGGACAGGTCGGTCCTCCGAAGGTCAGCTTCTAGTAGGTCGGCTCCCCCGAGGTCGGCCTCTGACAGGTCGGCCCTCCGGAGGTTCGCCTCTGACATGTAGGCGAATTGGGGCTCTGACTCCGACAGATTGGCATCCTTGAGGTCCGCTCCTGACAGGTCAGCATTCCGGAGGTATGCTCCCGACAGATCGGCGTCCTTCAGATCTGACTCTGATAGATGGGCGTCCTCCAGGTCCGAACCCGACAGGTCGACATCTTTGAGACCCGCTCTTGAGAGGTCAACGAACTTGAGGTATGAACCAGACAGGTTGGATCCACCAAGCAAACAGTTGGAGAGGGAAATCGGTATATCAAATTTTGTTCCGACTAAGTACGCTTTGGGGAGTCGTTCTGGACCGTCACTCCGTGCGGATATGAGGCCATCAACAGGTTTGTTCTTAGTTTCAGCGTGCCAGATACAGTTCTCGCTATCTTCCCACGGTGGTCGCAGACAGACTACATCTCCAGAACCGGTCTCGGTCCATTGCGCACCGTCCACGAACTCCTTACTGTCCCAACCCCTAGGCTTGGGTAGACGATACCCGCACTGATCAGCTGATTTGTCCGTGGCCATACCAGTTATACATAGATGCGTGACGATAGGCGTTCTTCTGGTTACCCGAGAACGACCTAACTGACCAACCACCACAACTTCAATTAGGTGCCGAAAGGGCCGAAGCAGAAGGGATACTCCCAACTCGCGGGCCGCAGATTGAATCGGTACTTCTCCGGAATAAGCTTTCAGGCAGAATACCAGCTAGGAAAACAGAGGTTTCAGTCCCGCTGCCCGCCGTCGGTCGCGACGCGCCCGACCGACGCGTCGGCCTCGTTCACGCCCTCCAGCGAACAGCCGTGATCGTGGACGATCTCCCAGACAGTCTCGTCGCTGTTCCCGCACTCCGCGCAGCGATATCCCACGACCTCGCTGTTGTGCGCTTCAGCAACTTCCCCCTCTCGGATGTCCCGAATCGACGAGAAGTAACTCATCGCGGGGTCCCCACTGGCCCCCGACACCAACACGAGAAACTCGTGTTCGGGGCTGAGTTCGGGACTGTCGAGCCCTCGGTCCGCACCCGGCAGCGTCTCGTACAGCTCCCGGCCGTGCTCGCCGGCGAGGTCGCACGTCTCCTGGTGGACCAGCTGGCCCAGCGTCTCGTCGGCGTGGCCGCACTTGCGACAGCGGAACGCGAGCGTCTCGCCCTCGTGGATCCGCAGGCCGTCGACGTCAGTCGTCGCGATGAGCTCCTCGATGGCAACGCTCGGGAGGGGCCGACGCGCGACTTTCATCCCAGCGTCACCTCACCTGACAGGCGCACCACCGCGCCCGACAGCTCCTCGACGCCACTCAGCGTCAGCTCCTCGCTCAGGTAGTCGTCGAGCGCTTCCAATCGAATAGTCCCGTCTCCGGTGGGCTCGAATCGAACCTCGTGGTCGACGCCGTCGCGCGTCGTGTAGGCGACTTCGAGGTCGCGCCGCTGACCACTTACGGCACGCAGCGCCGCGGCGGCCTGTTCCCACGCCTCCGCATGGGCTTCGTGTCGCTCAGCTCGCGAGAAGTCGACCGGTCCGCGACCGTCGTGTTCGGCGGTGACGATTTCGGCGTGCTCGCGTGCCTGGGCGTCGAACGCCTCGGCGAGAGCAGTGAGATCGAGCATCTACGCGTCCTCCCTTGCCGCGTCACTCCCATCGTCGGACGGGCCTTCTGGTGCGCCCCATCCCTCTCGGAATTCGGCGAGCCACTGCGCGACGTAGTAGTCGACCGCAGCAGCGAGCGGGGCGTCCGTCGCTGCGACCGCACGGAACAGACTCGCCCGCGTGTCTTCGTGGATGTCGGTGTCGCCGGCGAGGTCGCCCTCCAGCTCGGAAGCGAGCCAGCGCACCTCGGCCAAGCGCTGGTACACCTCGTCCTGCGACAGCATCTCGAACTCGTAGTAGGTCATGTCGCCGGCGTCGACGCGATCGCGCTCGGGCTGGTACGGCTTCGAGCCCGCGTACTCGAGTTTGTGGGCGAACGTCATGCCGTCAGCACCTCACGTTGTTCGAGGCCGCATTCGTCGCACTCGTAGAACTCGACTCGCGTCTCGGGGTACTCGGCGCCGTTATCGTCGACGAGGACGACGATACCGCCGCAGTTGCGACAGCGCTCCATCAGTCCTCCCCCTCCACGCGCCGCAGGTCCACGTTTCCGGCCGGCCCGTCGCCGAGGAAGCGCTGCGTGCCCGGGACTTCTCCAGTCAGCGGGTTGACGACGTCGGCGACGACGTACGTGGTCGCGTTCGCCCAGTCGCCTTCGAGTTCGGCGAGATGCTGGGTGATCGTGTCGCCGTCGCGGGTCCGGACGGTCCGGGCGCCGACGCGCTGGACGTCAAGCGGTTTCGTTCGGTCGCCGACGCGGACGCGGTCGCCCACGACGAGGTCCGCGACGGTGTCGATGCGTTCTTCTGCTCTGGATTTCGTAGTGTTCATCGCTGGGTCCGGTCTCAGCACAGGTCACGTGTCTCAGCACGTGGCCGTCTTCTGCGACGGCGCCCTGTGCTTACCCAATAGTACGCCAGCCGAATGCATAAATGTATGCATAGTATGCAACTTGTAATAGTGCATACTCTTATGCAGTTGAGCATACAAAGGCATGTGTAGAGGTACTATGAATGCAGACATCGAATCGCCGGACATGTCGGATACCTCTATCCGCGTGTCGAACGAACTCGCCGACGAACTCTTCGACCGGAAACGGCGAGGAGAGAGTTACGAGGACGTCATCTGGCGACTCATCGAACAGGCGGACGACACCGAGGAGGACGGTGATGCCTGAGACAGGATACCGCGAAAAGTGCCTTCGGGAGAAGGGCGAAGAGTGCGCAGATTGCGGGGCGACTGAGGACATCCATGTTCACCACAAAGACCGGGATAGATCGAACGACGATCTCGACAACCTCATCCCACTCTGCAAAGAGTGCCACGACGGGCGGCACTACGGAGAACGTGCTGAACGGATGTCTGGTCCACAGAATGTGCGCAACCGGAGAGCACCGAAGCGAGCCGAGGACAAGACAATCGAAGAGGCTGTACTAGACCTACTCCGTGAAGGGCGCGTCACCGCGCCGTACGCTGCCGATGAGACGGGGTACAGTCTACAGTACGTTCGCGACGTCCTCGGACGACTTGTCGAACACGGCCACGCACGCAAGGTCTACCAAGGACTCTACGAGTTCGTCGACGACCCAAGAGAGGAGGAGGATGACTAACAATCTCAACTGGCCGCCGAACTTCGAGCGGACACCCGAGGGGGAGCGCACACGGAACAATCCTACGACGTCTCCCTCTGAAGGCGTTCTCGAATCTCGAAAACGAACCCGACCGCCTCAACGTCGACGACTATCACTACAGCAATGATTGAGGTTGACTCGCCACTCTCAGGGACCACGGCTCTCAACCGGGGGGGTTGAGCGGTTACTCCCGACCACGGATTCGCCGGATCGCGGTCACAAAGCTGTTGACTGGTCCTCGGGGGGGCGAGTTCGACATCTCCATACCCCAGTCGGACCCCTTATGCGACTTCTCTTCGCCACAGTCACTCGAGGTCATTTCAGGTGTACCTACAATCGGGTGCGTGTTGAATACTTCGATTTGTATGACATGTATAACTTATAGAATGAGAGAATGTCGGGGTTTCACCGAGAATCCGGCTTCAGAGTGTTGAATATGCCATCTGAAGAGTACACCATCCCGCCTAAGACAGCAGCGAGGAACCCTTCAGCTGCAAGCATTCCATAGGAAATTCCAGCGCCTCGGATTTGAATTGCACCAACGACGATTCCTCCAGCAAAGAAAACAATACCAGCAATTGCGATCGCCATTGCCCACGTAATTGCGTAGGAGTTGAACTGGTGAACCTTCTGGTTATGGGTAACCCAGTCACAGTATTCCGCATGTAGTTTCTCGTAGAAACCTTTGTACGTTTTATCGCTGTTTCCGTCCGCTTCAACTCTTGAGAGGTCAATCCCCATCTCAAACGAGGAAGATGTATAGGCCATCGCAGCTACAACTGATGATCCAAGTAGCGCCAAAGCACCAAGAGCGGTGTGGGCGTTCAGGAAATGGGAGGTAGCAATCGCGTCTGTCCGAATCGACAAGGAAAGGGCACTACTGAGAATACCAAGAACGAGCAGATTCAGACGGAAAATTCCTACTGCCTTCTGGTCTTCTCGATGGATCTTTTCTATTTGTTGGTCCATCGTGTGACGCGCCTCCCGGCAGGCAGCTTCAAGTTTCAACTGCGCTTCGTCCCCTCCATTCCCGGACATACATGAGGGAATTCCGTGGGCGGACTATAGTGTTATGGAATTATCATTAGATTCGAACAGGTAGGTTATCAAATTAGCTGTTACCGCTCCACGCCGTAGTCTATGTCTCCTCATCACCGAGGTCGCAGGCCCACCGGTAATGGGGATGGACCCAATCGGACTCATGAATATGCGCGTCAATCCACGATGCCGGATCGCTGATTTGCCGCCACAACACCTCACTCTCCTCAAGATAGACACCGTGCTTGTCGAACGGGGTTGATTCCAGCGTTCGAGATGCGGTATTGAACAACACGGCCCGCTCACACTCGTCTACGAGCGCGACGAGTCGCGAGCCCTGGTGCGTTCCTCGATGGGTTTCACTGAGCTTCGAGTAGAGATCGGTGTAGAGTTCGGTCCGGTCCGTAGTCGGCAGCTGCTAGTCGATCGCCATATCGGTGGATCGGACGGGGACCTAAAGACGCTCAGCCATGGGTGCGGAGTGAAAGTGGACAAATCGGTGAAACTAGATGGGATACACTCAGCCAAATGCCTATCGTCCCTGTTTCTCAAACTTGTGGAGCGATTCCGTGATAAAGCTGGAAATCCCAACACAAGCAACGACGAACAACTGTAGATTTTCGACCCGTTCAAGCATGAACTGGCGGGTGAGGTAGTAGAACGGCTCCCCTTTCGAGATATACGATTGCTGCAGCGCGACGCTGAAGAACTGAACAACGAATACGGCTATTATTCCGACGGTGATGAGTAGAATAAGATGAGCGATTAGACGGCTGCCGATGGGCCCCTTTTGAACCATGACCTTCGGTTTCAGTCCGGGGTTCTAAAAGCCGATGCTGAATACTTTTGCTACTACCTGCTTAAACTGAAACTGAATCTACTTTCACTCTCCTTGGCGGACCTATTCGTTCTCGCCGTCCAACACGACCAGCATGGGCAAGACGAACCCAACGGTACGCGACAAGATACAGGCGTACGAAGACTCGCTCACGAACTTCAGACGCGCGATGCCGGTCGAAACCCAGCAGTATTTCGACGCGGTGTTCGACCGGATCCACGGGTACGGCGCGCCACTCGGTGCTGCGAACCCCATCCAACCGAAAACGGAGATGTTACTCGCTGCTGTGATCGACCAGGAGCGAGAGATCCAGCGCCTCCAGGAACGGGTCGAAGAACTGGAAAGCGAGTAGCTGAAGAGCTGGCTAAAATACACCGTTTAATACACCGAATATAGTGGACACAAACATAAGTAGCCATTTGAATATCGCCCATAGCCTTCTCAACGCCGTCCGCAGCCATTTATTTGGCAAATATATTTGGGTGGCGAGACTATAGAAAATCCCAATAGACCAGATTCCTGCTTGTTCGAGCCGCGAAATCTCTGTATCCAGCATAATAGCCAGCATCAGATACACAATAGAAGAACCGATTAAAAGTTCAGAAATCCATTCTATATCTATTTCTGCGAGCGTTTTGAGCGTCAACTTCGCGTTTACCATACTAGCTATTCGAGATTCAAATATAAATACCCACTAGACAGATCAACTGTGTTGCCACTGATGGCGATACGTACACAAACTCCAGAACGCCGCCCTATTCCTGCAACACGTCGTCGCCCAACACCACTCTCGCGCCGGAAGGCCACCGCGACTCGGCGATCTCGCCGCGAATCTCGAACTCGGGGTCCCACCAGGTCTGCATGTACGCGACGATCCAGCCGTCGGGATACGCCGTCGCACTCCCGGGCGCGTCGACGACGTCGCCCTCAACGCGAAAGTGGAACGCGACCGACGACTCCTCGGTCGGCCCCTCTACGCGAAGCGTCCGCGTGTCTGACTCACTCCGTCTACTCTCGTCGTCCTCTCGCTCACTGGGCGGCGTCCAGCCCGTACTCGGGTCGATGCGCACACGGCCGTCCACCCCATCGCCCTCGACGAAAAACGCCGCCAACTCAGCTCCCTCCGAGACGTCCAGTCGGAGCGGGCCCTGGAACTCGAACTCGTCGACGCCGCGTTCGGGCCCGACGCGATCGGCGACGCGACCGTCCACGACAGTCCCCTCCGCAGCGGGCGTGCCGCGGATCTCCGCAGCGGCGGCGACGTAGCGACACACGCCACCACCGAGGGATTTCACGACGAGGCGATACGGGAGCGGGTCGTCCGATCCACCGCTCGGTGCCTCCCCGTCGTCCCCACCGGTCTCCCCGTCACTCTCGTCCCCACCGGTCTCCCCGTCACTCTCGTCTCCACCGGTACCTGACTCTGGTCTGTCCGCCGTTCTCTCACGCTCGGACGGCAGGACATCGGGCTCGGTCGGCCGTTCCAACGCAGGTCCCCCATCGTCACCTTCACGATCGGTCTCACCGTCGACGGCGACGGTCGTCGCCTCGAGGCGCGTCCCTGGTGAGCCCGACAGCTGAATCCCGTCGCCACCACCCGAGAGATGCGACCCCTCGATTCGAGAGTTCGGCCGCCCCTCGAGCGTGACGGCGCCACGGCCCCACGCCGCGCCCGAGACGTGGACGCCGTCCAGCTGCATCGCGAGCGGCTCGCCTGCCTCGCCGGTCGGCTTCGTCGCTAGTACTGGAACCGCGCGCCCGTCGTCGACCTGGAGGCGGACATCGCGAAGGATCGCCCCGCCCGTATCGAAGTTGACGTGCACACCGGAGATCGCCTTGTCGCTGTTCCTGATGAGAACGTCGCAGTCCTCGATGACGGGCCCCGCGAAGCGCTTGTCGTTCGTCTGCGCCCAGATCGCGCGGTTCAGCTGGATCGGCTCACCGTCGTCGTACGTACTCTCGACTTTCTGGTTGCGGGAGTCCCACGCTTCGGTATCCATCACGACCGTGCAGCCGCGAATCGTCGTCGAGCGCCCGGCACCGCGAATCGCCGTGTGGACGACGTTCTCGAAGTACGAATCCTCGATCAGATAGCTCCCGTCGCCCTTCCCGGTGTAGATGCCCGACTCCGAGCCGTTGTGAATCTCGATGTTCCGGAGGATCATGTGGCCCTGGTGCCCGCGCCCCGACCAGATGTCGAGCGTCGAGTCGGGATAGCGCCGGAACGCCGTGGGGCCAGTCCGGTAAAGCCCGTCGACGATGGCGACGCCAGCCGGATCCGTCACGTTCGCGGCGAACAGCTGGGGCCCAGAGGGCGTCCAGCCGGTGTAGTCGACGTTCTCGACGAGGACGTCTCGCTTGATGCGGCCGCCCATCCCGACCGACGTCTCGTAGTCGTCGCGACGGTCGATAGTGAAGTTCTGGAGCAGGGCCGATTCGGGCACCCCGAACTTCAGCCACCGCATCGACGTCCCCGTGGGTGGCCGAAAGACAACGTCCTCACGGGCGTCCGCGAGGCCGACGATCCCGCAGTGACTCCTGAGGACGGACGGCGAGGTGATCTTGTACGTCCCGGCGGGGAATTCGACGAGCGTCCCGGCATCGAACGCCTGCTGTAGTGCCGCGTCGATCGGCGCGCCCCAGTCGGGATCCATCCCGAGGTCACGAACGGCGTGTCTGGTCCGCTCGAACGAGAGGCGGTCGCGAAGCTGCTGTTTCTCGCGCTGGGCGTGCTCGGGGTGGTACTCGACAGAGGTCATGGATTAGTCGGACGGTCGCAGAGCGGGTCGATGAGGTCATTCTCGACGGCGCGGTCATAGGCGGCGCGGCCGCTATCGGTCAGGGCGTACAGCCGACCGCGATGTCGCTCCTCGTCGACGAGAAGTTCGGCGAGTCCGGCGTCGGCGAGCTGGCGAACGGCGCGGGAGGCCGAGGAGGTAGTCGTATCGGTCCGGTCGCCGAGGTCGCCTGGTGTCCCCGGACGGTCGGCGAGGGCGCGACAGACGGCGACTCGGTGCGTCGAGGCGATGAGGCAGCCGACGTGGTCCCAAGTCTGGTCGGAAGGCATGATTATCGGTCGGCCGCGAACCGTCACCTGAAACGACTAACAGAGACTGCCGCCAAAACCGATTCAGAAAACGTCTCAGATAAGGTCCAGGTACAACTTGCGGACTGAACTTCGCAAGCCCGCTCTCAGTTGTTCAGATGTTTGTTCTGGAAGAACGGCATTAGCATGATACCGAACACCACCGGAATCTCTTTCTTGTAGATTCCGAACTCTTCTCCGTTCGGGCTAGAACCGGCCCAGGTTACATCTTCTGAAACGACGTAGCGGTCATCTTCTTCGAAGATGTAACCGTAGGTGTCTCCCTTTGGACCGGCGCCAGCCCAAGTGATATCTTCTGAAACGATGTAGTAACCCTCCTCTTCTTCGAAGATGTAACCGTAGGTGTCTCCCTTTGGACCGGCGCCAGCCCAAGTGATGTCTTCTGAAACAATGTAGTGACCCTCCTCTTCCTTGAAGATGTAACTGTAAATGTCGCCGTTCGGGCTGGAACCGGCCCAGGTGATGTCTTCTGAAACGACATAGTACTCGCCTTCGGAAAACCCGTAGGCACGATCGTCCTCTAACCGACAATGGTCGCCTTCGTCCCTGATGTCGTATGGGTTACCTGTTAATAATCCACACATATCGTCACAATATAATCTAAATTATAAGTATCTTTCTATAGCTTACATTTCTGATGGTAGCGATGGTGGTCGGATTACGTTCAAAATATGGTTTTCTTTTGGAAACAGTAGAGGCGTAGCTATCAGTTTCCATCATCGATGAGAAATTCAGTGTGAACTCTGTGACGAACCAATGAAGGAGACGTCAGTCGTCCATCCCCATTGACTCTATATCGACATCGAACAGCGCCGAGAACAGTTTCCGCTCGGCGACGCGGAGATGCCGCGCGAACGTGGGTTGGGCGATCCCCAGCGACTCGGCCAACTCACTGGCCGTCGTCTCTCGCGGCCATTCGAAGTAGCCCTCGACGACAGCGACGCGGAGTGCGGTGCGCTGCTTGTCGGTCAAGGTCCGGACGACGGCGTGATCGATCGTCCCGACGTGGCCAACCGGACCGTGTCGGAGGCAGTCCTTGCAGAGGTCGATCTCGAACCGCTGTCGGAGCGCTCGCGAAAGCGGACGCGTCCCCGTCGCTGGATCGAGATTCTCACAGAGCGCATCGCCTTCGGCAGTCGGATGAGGGATGTGGGCGGCTGTCGGTATCCCCCTGCCTGTAGCAATGACGTAGTCACACTCCGTACTCGCCACGCCCGTACCCTCCTACACCGTACGCGGTCGTCGGCGCTACATCGTCGGGTGACTCGTCACTATCCGAGTCGTCACCTGGATCCAGCCCGTCATCCTCGTCGCCGTCCGGCGTGCCGTACCCGGCCGGGAGCGCCCGATACGTTCCGCCGGGGATGCGCACGTGTACGCGCTCGTCGACGACGACCAACCACTCGTCGTTTGCTGCGTCGGTACTGTCGTACTCTGGGAGATCGAGCTTCATGGCTTCTGACTCAGGTTTGGAATCCGGATCGGGGACGTGTGCTTTACAGAACGAGTCGGCCCGCGGGTGATCCTCGGCGAGCCCCCAGCCGGCTGGCCGTCGGCACTGATCGCCGTCGTCGGTCGTACCCTGACACTGTGTCATCGGTTGGTAATGTGGAAATGGTCGGTCACGATGGGATTCGACGCGGAGAGGTTGCTCCCGGCCGGGTTGTACCCGGTTCCGGTCCCCGTCGTGTGGTCGGAGTTGTTCTCCGGGCCGACCGTCCCGAGCGCCGTGTTCGTGCCGAACGGATCCTCGACGAACTCGACGGTGATGTCGTTGTCCGCACCGCCGAACTCATTTCCGTCGTCCCACTGCACTTTCCCGCCGTACCACGTGTCGGGCGCTGCGGTCGCCGAGACGGTCCCGAGGACGCTCCGATTCCCGCCGACGACCGTGTTCAACCGAAACGCGTCGCTGTCGGCGTCGAACGAAATCTCGTATGTTTCGCTTGTGCCCGATTCGAGGCCGAAGAAGACACGCAACCGGTTCAGTTGGTTCGTGAAGTACGCGTACACCCAGAACTCGTCACCCTTCTGCGGCGCTGGACTCGGGTTGGCGTCGTAAAAGGAATCGAACGACTCCATCGCGAGCGCGTACGAGCCGGCGAGAACGGGCGAGGTGACGAACGAGTGGTCGCCGGTGTCGAACCCGGAGTAGTTGCTGGCGTCCTGGTCCTCCCACGACTCGACGATAGTGACGGTACTCCCGGTCTGTGCAGCTGTCTGTGCGATCGCGCCACCGCTGGTGCGGATAGCGCCGCCGCTGACGTATTTTGGCATAGGTCTTGTTCGGAATCGCTCAGGCGTTCGGGCGCCGGAAGAAGTCGTACCGGGTCGTCTCGGCGTCCGCGTTGTTGTTCCAGAGGCCGATGCCTTCGTGATCGGTGTAGTCGGGGTCGTTGTACGGGCCGAGCGACGCGAGTGTGTTCTCGGCACCTCCGGGATCCTCGACGAAGTCGATACTGATGTCGCCATCACTCCCTCCGAATGCGTTGCCGTTGTCGCGCTTGATGCGGAACTCGTGGTGCACCTCGTCGGCGAGATCCGACGTCCCGATATCGACCTTCGTGAGTTGCGACTCCGACCCACCGGACCGTTTGCGAAGGCGGAGCTGGCGCGTGCCGCTGGCGTTGAAGAGCTCGGCGACGTAGCAGTCGGCGACTGACGCAGGGTCGGGAATGCCGAACAGAATGCGCCGTTTGTCCGTATCGAGGTCAGTCGACCAGACGACGACCCGTGCCTCGACGCCCGTCGGGAAGTAATACTCCAAACCGTCGCCCGGTGCCGACGCAACGTACGACTGTGCCTCATCTGGCCCCTGCTCGAGGTAGGCCGTGCCGTCGAAGGCGTTGGCTGAATCGCCCGTAACGACCTCGAAGCCTCCGTTGATGACTGAGTACGACGAGAGATCTCCCGACTCGAAGGAGTCGATCCTGAACGGCCCCGTCGGCTCTGATGTGTCGCCCGAGCCCGAGGCGACATCCGTCGGTTGCTGGAGGTCGTGGAGCTGACGCTTGATCTGCGCGAGTTCGTCGATGGGGCCGAGCGGGGCGTTCACCTCAATCGTCGCGATAGCCTCGCCTTTCGATTCGCTAAACGAGGTCCGGTCGTGACTCAGCGTGCGATTGCCCCACTCAGGGATGGTCCGGTAATAGCCGGGGAGGACGGGTTCGGCGACGACATCCAACTGACCCGAGAGGGCGTCGTTTTCCAGTCGCGATTCGAGTTCGGACTCGGCGCGGGCCTGCGCGTCGGCGTTGGTCGTGATGGACTTATCGTCGATGCGCCATGGTTGCTCGCCCACAGCGTCGATCTCCGAGTCGGCGCGTGCCGTCGCCGAGACACGCGTCCCGTCCGAGGCCTTGCCGCCGTACACCCGGACGAGATTCGCGTAGTCGTACACCTCGCCCGAGGAGTCGTGTTCGACGGCGGTCCAGTCGGCCGTCCGGACGAGTTCGGTCGGATCGTAGCTCTCGACGACCCGACCGGGCGTAGTGTGCTGGACGGTGAAGCGCATCCCCGCCCGCTCGTGGAGCGTCTGCAGGATTTCCAAAACGCTCCCAGTGGACTCGAACTCGGTCAGCGTCGTCTCCGTCGACGGTGGTGTGACGATCGCGTCGAAACTCGTGTGGCTATCCCAGACCTGCTTGATGGCGCGCCACGCTGCGATGTCCGCAAAGGAGATGGTGAGATTCGAGCGGGCTAACTCCCGTGCTGGGCCGCGCCCAGCGATGGTCGCCTCGGCGTCCGTCCCGTACGAGGGCCACTCCTCCAGCGTTCCCGAAAAGAGAATCTGGTCGCCGCGGTAGACGTCGAACGATCCGAACTTGAAGTCCGCCAGCCCGGCGATGCGCGGGACCGTCAGACTCGCATCGGAGATGGCGGTGTGTTCGTAGTTGATCTCGGTGTTCGTGACCGCGGTGACGTCTGTCCGGCGGCCGTCCTTGGTCGTCAGGACCGCCCGGTAGATCTGCCGGCGCTGGCCGGAGTAGGCGGCCCCGTACTCGGGGTCACCGTACGCCGCACCGTGTTCTGGGTCACCGTACGCAAACCCACGCTGGAGCGGAGAGTCGTCACGCACCATCTTATCGCGTCTTCGTCAAGCGGTCGATGCGCCCGGCGACGGCGACGTGGACGCCGACGCCCCGGCCGCGATACGTCGTGTCCTTCGTGGGCGCTGCGTTCTCGGCGAGGATGCTGTCCTTCGAGCTGCCGCTGGTCGACCACAGCCGGCTCGGATGGACGCCCTTGCCACCGCCGTCGTAGTCGATTTCGAGGATGTACCACGTGTCCGCTGAAGCGGAAACAGAGGAGGACCCGAGCGTCTCCGTCTGGTTCTCGTCGACGCGGACCGTCTCGACACGGCCGCCCTCGAAGTCGAGTCGGGCGCGGATGTCTCGCTGCGCGTCGTCCTCGTCTTTACAGATGGCGAGGTCGATACGTTTCGTGTCTGCGAGCGGGTAGACAGCGAGGTTGGCCGTGTCGCCGATATCAACGTACTGCGGCAGGCCGTCGTCGGGTAAACTCCAATCGGTGGTGTAGCCAGGACCATCCCAGAGCGCGCTTGCCGAGCCCTCGAACGCCGGCGTCGAGTACTCGAACGACGAGTCGCCACCGCGCCAGTTGTCACTTATCGAGTCATCGAAGTTCTCGAGGACTTTCGTCGCCGATCCGGTGAACGATGTCACCGGGCTGTCGTCGAGCGCCCGGATTTCGTCTGACTCCGAGGAGTACCAGTGGATCTTGTCGGTCGTCGTATTGTGCCAGAACTGCGACTTCGTCAGGTCCTCTTGCGGCGGATCACTCGACCGCGTGTTGAGAATCCCAGACGTGTCCGGGACGCGCAGGTCGAGAATGTCGGTGGAGTTCGAGAGATCGCCCGATTCGGTCGCCCCTGGTGGGACGTTCACGACTGCGATGGCGACGCCGTCGACGCCCGTCAGCGACGGCGGGGCGGGGACCCATGTTTGCCAGCCCGATCGGTCCGATGGAACTGCCGCGGCTGCCCGTCCCTGCTTGGCGCGGACATCTCCGAAGCGGTCGACGTAGATGAGGTCTTTGCGCGGATGTTGCGGGTCCCCTGGCTGGAGCGCGATGTCCTGCGTGGAGACACCGACGAGGTCGCCATCGTGACGGACTACGCCGGTCGACACCCGACACTCGATGCTGGACGTCGAGTCGCCGACGACCGTCCCGCAGCCATCCACGTGACCGTAGCCAGCACCGGGCTGGAGAACGGCGTTGAGGTACAGTGAGACTGCCGCATACGCGTTTTCGACTTGTAGTGGCATCTCAGTTTACCCGGTAGGCGACCGTGCGTTCGACTCCGATCCCGTTGCCGCCCTCGTCAGATGGGGTGTAGTCTGTCCCCGTCGTGTTCGCAAGCCGGAGATGTGCGACCTTTGGCGACCCTGTCGAATTTGAATACGAGGCGACGCCCGACTCGTTCTCGGTGTAGTTCGGCGCGACCGAGGCGTCGATAGATGCCTGCGTTGTCCCGCTCGGGTCGTTGAGTTCGAGGACGATCCCGGAGTCAGTCGACCCGTCGTCTAATCGAAGGCCCCAGGCGTAGACGGTGAGCGTCTTGCCATCCGGCACGAACACTGGTTGCTCGTAGTCGTCGTTTGCTTCTATCGAGAACGAGTCAGCGTCGGGTTCGGCGATGGCCTCGGCGGCGAGGTCCTGGTCGGTGCGGACCATCGCCTCCTGGCCGGTCGTCCCGGCGGCACCGAGACTCATCGTCCCATCGTCGTAGATACGAAGCAGCCAGTCGTTCGCCGTCTTATCGTACGCTCCCCAGACGTGTCCCAAGGCCCGATTGATTTCGAGCGTGATGGTGTTCTTCCCGCCGTCGTCGAGCACCCGAGCGAGCGAGAAGTAGTTCGTGCCCGACCCCGTGTCGAGCGTCACCTGTCCGTTCGCGCCGTCATCGGCGGCGGCAAGCGTGAGTTCCCCGCCCGCAGAGAGGTCGACTGCCGTGTCCTGCGTGATGGTGACATCCGAGTCGAACGTCCACGCACCCGTGACGGACTCGGACTCGGCGAGAGCGGCCAGGTCGCTCCCCTCGTAGCCGTCGACCGTGTCGGCGTCGAGGCCGTTGCCGTCACCCTCGTCCGCACTCGTCAGCGTGGCGTCGGGCCACGGGCGGACTCGCCTATCGGAGACGTACGTGACCGTGCTGTCGTCCATCTCCGAGGACGCGGTCGTCCCTGCGGGCACCCAGACCTCGGCGATAGGTGCGACCTCGGTCCACGCCGAGGCGCCACTCACGTCCGAGAGGTCAGAGAGGTCGGGCGGCTCGGGCTGGTACGTCTGTCGGTCGGTCGCCGTGTCGGCGAGGATGCCGTTGGCCTTTGCCTCTCTGGGAGTTCCCTCGACGACGTGCAGCACGCCCGTACTGTCGGCGACGATGACGTCCTTGCGCGGGTACTGGGCGTCGCCATCCGCGAGCGTGACCGTTGCTGAGGAGACGGCGACGGTGGTGTTCTCGACGGCCACCTCGCCCGAGGCGACGTCGACCGTGATGTCGGTGCTACTGCTGGTGAGCGACGCCGCACAGCCCGATGTGACGCCCGTCCCCACCGCACGTTGGAGGAGTTGGACGGTGTCGAGCCCGACGGCGCCGTCGAAGTTTCTGACTTGAAGTGTCATTTGCGGTTATGATTAAATTATGAAAAGTCGTTGCGCTCGGCCGCCGCGACGACGCCGTCCCGCGTGGGGTAGCGCTCCGTCGAGGCGATGGTCGTCGTCTGGAGCGTCACATCGTACGGGGGCTGGCGAGCGACTGGTTGGACTGGCCGCCCGTCACCACCGCCCAGCGGCCGTCGTACATCGACCCCTCGCGTGTCGGCGGCGGGTTGCCGTCCGTGTAGGTGCCGTCCGACGATTTCGCGAGGGGTTCGATCCGGACGAGTTGCGAAAAGGAGTCGTCGAACTGCTCGCGGTAGAAGACGTCCTGTCCCGGCGGGTCGTAGGTGATGACGTCCCGGGAGCGGACGAGGTACTCGCGGAGGTCGTCGAAGCGAGCGCGTGGGTCGTCGTCAGGGTCGCCGTTCGAGGGCTGGGCGGCGCAGACACACCGATACGTGACGGAGCGGCCGGGGACGACCGGGGAGAGTGGATTCTCGGCTGAGAGGCCGTCGACGCGAATGCCGTTGATGTGCCACGGCGCGTCGAAGCCCGCGTAGCCGGTCGCCGGTGCGCCGTAGTGGCCGGTGCTGTAGCTCCGGTCGCTGTAACTCGGTGTGGGTGTCATGATGGGTTAGGACCGCGAGAAGCTGCGCCGCTGTTTGCGCTGGTTGAGTTGCTCCAATTCGTCGTAGATCAGCCGGGCAAGTGTCTCGGGGTCGTCCTCTCGTGCGTCGATGCTGATGTCGACGTTGTACGTGTCGCCGCCGCCACCAGCCGCGCCGGCGCTCTCCAACGCGTCCGCGAGGACGCCCGTCCCCTGCGAGTTGAGTGGTATGATGGCCTCGTCGTCGCCATCCTCGCCGATGAGCGCTGACGTGGGGCCAGTGACGATGCCGCCTGAGGCCATCGGCGAGAGCGGACCGCCTGGTGACGCGCCTTCGGAGGGCGCGCCGGCGACGCTCCCACCAGAGCCGCCGCGGTTGCCGCCCCCTTGGGAACTACCACTACTGGACGACCCGCTGGACGAGTCGCTGCCCGAGTCGTCACTCCCGTCGTCGCCGCTGTCGGGACTGCCAGACAGAATACTGGAGGCGCGAGAAACGGCCTCTTGCGCCTCCGAAATGATGTTACCGGCGATTCGCTTCACCGACTCGAACTTGCTCTCAAACTCGCCAACAATGCTCCCGAGGACGTCCTCGACGTCCGAGAGCATGTTGTCGAGCGCCGTCTTGAGCGCGTCTTTCGCCTCGCCGGACTTCGTCTCAACCGTCGACGCAACCTCCTCGAATTTCGACGTGACCTCCTCAAGGATTTTGCCGAGTATCTCGACGACCATGTCCTTGATCGCCGTCCAAATCTCGGTCGCGCGCTCCTTGAGCCCCGTCAGAATCTCGACGGCGTTCTCTTTCAGCGTCGTGATGAGTTCCGTCGCGCGGTCTTTGAGGTCGGTGACGAGTTGGACGACTGTCTCTTTCAGCGTGGTCACCAACTCGACGGCGCGGTCTTTCAGTTCCGTGACGAGACGGACGAAGTCTTCCTTGAGGCCGGTGACCTTCTCGACAACAGTCGATACCCACTGCGTGATTTGCTCCGTGACGTCGGTGATGAACTGCGTGAAGGCCTCGCTGATGGCCGTCAGCATCTCCGGGATGATGGACCCGCCAATGAGTTCCTGATACAACGTCTCGAACCAGCCGATAACATCTCCGATGAGTCCAGCAACCGCAGAGATGAACCCGCCAATCCACGTTTTTAGATAGCTCAGAATGCCGGACGTGATCCGACGGACCAACCCGGCGATGAGTTCCAAGAACGTCCGCCAGTCGGACGCTTGCGCTGCTTGGAATGCCTTGATGAGCGTGTCCAGCGTGTCGAGTACGCCCCCAATGAGCGACAGGACGGTGTCGATGAAGAACCGAGTCGAGGCGATGATTTCGTCACCGAACAGGTCCCAGACGGCCGCGATGGCCCCCACAGCCACCTCGATGATTCCGCGCAGTGTGTTCAGTGCCCCGCGGGCGACTGAGATGACGACGCCGAGGAACGTGGAGACGATATTGATAATCGTCTGTCCGTGCTGCTCCCAGAACACCGCGAAGCGGTCCAGGAGCGGCGCCGCGAACTGTAAGAGTGCCGAGAGACTCCCGCGAACGATATCGAGGACGAGCGCGTACGTCTTGCGGAGCGACTTGAGAATCTTCGAGCCGTGCGTCTGCCAGAGGCGGAACAGCGCGGTCGTGACTGCGGTGAGCGTCGCCTGGAGGACCTGTCCCGCACTGCGGAGGATGGACACCATCTCCCCGCTCCGTGTCCGGAACAGACTGGTGATGTCGTCGAACGTGACGGTGAAGATGTCGACGAAGAACGTCGCGAAGTCCTGTTCGATGACGCCGATTGCGGCCAGTCCATTCTGGACGGCAGTCTGGAGTGCGGTGAGTTTCGCGACGACGGCCGCACGGTGCGTCTCCCACGCCGCTTCGATCTGGGCCAAGCCGTCGGCGACAGCCGCACGGGCTTGTGTGATACCCGCTTTCAGCCGCGTTTTGATGGCTGCAACGGCCTGCGAAACCTGTGTTTTGATGCCTGCGAATGCTGTCTTCGTGATGTCCTGCAGGCCGAGGATGTTCTTTTCCCACGCCTGCTTGAGCAGGAGCGTCGCCCCGATGGCGGTCGTGATGGGGTTCGTCAGGCCAAGGATGACCAGCCCGAGTTTGGTGATGGTCTTGATAGTCGGGCGGCCCTGTTCGTCGAGGAAGCCGAGTTTCTTTCCAAGGTCCTGAATCTTCGACAGTACGGGCGTGATGGCGTCGGTGACCTTGTTGATAGCCTGCTCGACCTGCGTTCCGTGGCGGTTCCAAATTTCAGTCGCCCGCGTGACAGCTTGCTCAACGATTGTGCGAACGCGAGTGACGGCCTGCTCAACCTGCGCTTTCAGCGAGTTGTAGTAGTCGATGACCGCCGTCTGCAGCGTCTGTCCGTGCGTGGTCCACAGTTGCTCAATGCGCGTGACGGCCTGCGCGACGCGCTCGCGGATGCCAGCAACTGCCTCGGTGATGCGCGCTCGCAGGTTGGTGTACGCGGCGACAACCGTCGGCACGACCGTCCCGGCGTGGGTCTCCCACGCCGTTCCGATGGTCGTCAGGACGCCCCGGATTGTCTTGCCCGCGGCCTTGATACCGGCGACGAGCGTCTCCGCGACCGCGGTGGCGATGCGGTCAATCGCTCGGATGATGTCGGTCTGCGTGATGCCGACTGCCGCCGTGATGTCGTTGAGAATCGGGACGACGACGTTCCGCGCCGTCTGCCACGTCTTCGTGAACTCCGTTGCGAGGGCGTTCGCGACGAGCGTGATGTCATCACGAATCCCGGCGAAGTTGGTCGCCACCGCGGCGCCGAGAGCAACGACCGCGGCCGTGGCGATGCCGAGCGGCCCCGTCAACGCGACCAGTGCGGGGACGACCGTGCCGGTGAGCGCTGCGCCGAGTGACGTCGCTGCCGCGGCGGCTGTCAGCACCGCCGGCGCGAGCGTCGACGTGACGACGACCGCTGACTGGATAGCCGGCGGGAGGCGTGTGAACGCCGCCAGCGCCTCCCCGAGCGCGCCGATGAGCGCCGTGATGCCGGGGAGCACTGTGTTCGTGACCGTGACACCGATATCCAACAGCGGCGGGAGGACCGAGACAATCGCCGCCGCGAACGCCTTGAACTCGGGGTACGTGTCGGCGACGACCTGTCGGAGCGTAGCGAAGCCGTCCGCCGCCGGTCCCGTGAGATACGAGATGAGCGATTCCAGCGCCGGAAGCGCGATACGCGCGAGTTCGACCATGCCGCCGACCACCTGCGGGATGATGGTCATGGCGGCTTGGCCCATCTGCACCATCGCGGCGCGGAACTGGTCGACGGGGCCGACAACGGCGAGGATGTTCCGCACCAACTCGGGTAACGCGTTGACGGCCTGCACCAACAGCGGGCCGAACACTTCGCCGAGCGGCTGGATGAGCGCCCGAATCTCTTGCTTCGCGTCTTTGAACGCAGTGGTGAGTTCCTTGAAGTGCGTCGCCACGCCCGTCGCAGCGAGACCGCCCATCACGGCGACCAGCGATCCTGCCGCCGCCGCGACGCCGCCGAACGTGACGACGAGTGGTGCGAGGATCGTCGACAGCGTCAACAGCGCCGGGATGGCTGACGCCGTCAGGACCGTCCCGAGAGTCGCGGAGGCGACCGACGCCGTCGACGTCGCGCCCGAATAGGCGCCGACGCCCGCCGCCGCGGCCGAGGACTTCGCCCCCACCTCGGTCATCTGGTCGCCGAGATGGTCCAGTCGCCCGGCCGCGAGTTGCGCAGAGGCGGCCGTCTGCGTGACCTCGTCCTGTGCAGCACCGAGCCGCGAGTCCATCCCCGACGCGGCGGCCGCGGTCTGGGCGGCTTCATTCCCAAGGTCCGACAGCCCCGACGCCGCCCGCGAGGCCGCACTTCCGAGGATCGTCGAGGCTTTCGCCAACCCCGACGCTTCCTTCTCGGCCTTGTCGGTGGCGCGGTTGAACGGACTGGCGTCTAAGTCTAAGGATACGGAAAGATTCTCGAATGCCACGGGTGTGAGGGCGGAGAGTCAGTTCTGCGCGCGATACGGTGCGTCAGTCGTTGGTGTCGAGCGGCATCCCGAGCGGCGAGACGCCGAACTCACGGGCCTGCCGGTAGGCCATCCGCTCTAAGAAGAGACGGTCCGAGCGCGGCAGGTCGCCGTATTCGGAGGGTGTCTTTCCGAGTGCGACGAGAAGTTGCCAGTAAATCGGGGCGAGCGTGTCGAACTCAGCGAAACTCGGCGGCCGCCTCGACGCCGTCCGCCATCTCTTGGCGGACCTTCATGAGGAGCGACTGTCGTACCTCGGGCGGCTCGGCCGCCCAGAACTCGTAGTCCAGCGTATCGTCGACGGAGTGCTCGGCGAGGAGTTCGGTGATGCGGCGCGTCGCCGACTTGTACGTCTCGTACTGGTCGTCGTCCAGGCCGTCCTCGTCGAGGCCGGCGAAGTCCTCCGCGAGGTCCTCCAGCCACTCGATGGTGTCGCCCTCAAGGCGCGTGAACCCGACATCCTCGCCGTAGATGGTGACGTCGACGCGCTGGTCCTGCCGCGCCTGTTCGAGTCGCTGCTTGAGTTCGGAGGCTTCCTCCTGTTCGGCCCGGGCGTCGTCGAACTTGGCTTGCGCCTGTTCGCGCGCCTTCTGCGCCGTCTCGGGGTTGTCGTAGTCCGGGGCGTCCTCGACGGCCAGCGAGTCGTCGACCTGTGCGCCGCCGTCCGTGCGGATGTCGTCCGCGGTGTTGGTGTCGGTCATGATGTATCGAAAGAAGGAGTGGGGTTACGGCGAGGTGCTGCCAACGTGGTAGCCGCCGTTCGCGTCGACCTGGAACGTGACTTCGCTCCCGTCCTGTGGGAGCGTCATCTCGTTGAAGTTGACTTCACAGCGGTAGAACTCGAGCGTCTGCTGCGGACTCCCCGCGTTGGCGGGTTCGTCAGCGTAGACGTGAATCCGCAGGTCGAGTTCCTGGCGGGCTTTCGGCTCCCCATTGGAGTCGACGATGCCGAGCGTCTCCAGCTGCGGCATGTCGGCCGCCAGTGAGGTGACGAACTCCAGCCCGAGCGCTTCGTGCTCGTTGAAGCGCTGGACCCAGCGGCTCTCGTGGAACTGGAACTCGGTGGTGGTGTCTTCGGACGTGACTGTCGTCTCGCCCATCGTGAAACCGACGATGGATTCGGATTCGCCGGCTTCGCCGATGGAGTCGACGACTGCGATTTCCATGAACGCGCCACTGAGGGCGTTCTTGAGGTTAGCGTTGTCTGCTGTCATTGGTGTGTTGGGTGGTGGTGAAGCGAACTGTTGACTGCTGGTGAGCGAACGATGCGACTCTCAGACCGGGGTCGGGAGAACAGCGGCCGCGCTGGGGGCAGTCGCTCAGACGCCGCGTGTCTGGTAGCGGAACCGCTGCGGGAGCGTCACGTGGCCGACGATGTCGTCGTCCTCGCCGCCGCCGACCTGTATCTCTCCCGGCCCGTTCGCGCCGCCGATCGGGACGACGCCGGGCGCGATGCCGCCGTCGAGTGCCTCGGCGACCGTGTCGGCCACGTCGTACAGGTGCAGGCGGCCGTGCGACTCCCAGTAGGGCTGCGAAGCGACGACGGCCACCTGGAAGCCCGCGCGGACGCGGTTGCCGACCGGCCCCATCCGCGACTCGTTCTTGTCGACCAGTTCGACGTTGACGAACAACTCCGCGTCAGGGATGCCCGTCTTCGATGGCTGGTCGATGACGCGCGCCGGGTTGCCGTCGAGATAGCCGTCGACGAGCGGGTCGTACGCTTGGAGCGTCGTGACGATGGCTTCCAGGAGGTAGGCGAGACGGCCCTCTACCTGTGCCATCAGTTAGACCCTCCGTTCGGCGCGGCGGACCGCCTCGCGCAGGCGGTCGTTGATGTCGTCCTCGACGGCGTGCAACGCGGGGCCGAGAAACGGTTGAGCAGGCGTTCCTGGATGCTGGACCGTAGTCGCAAAGACAGTCTCACCGTCGGCCGTGAAGCGCAGCGGCGTGCCCGTGATGGTGTGCGGGCCAGTCCCGAACTCCACCTCGGGCGCGTACTCGACGTTGGTTCCGATGACGGCCCGAGCGAACCCCGCACCGATCTGCTCGACCACGTGGCCGATACTCGCCCGAAGCGTGCCGGTGTCGACCGGGGCACGCTGCTTGGCCTCGCGTTCGACCATCAAGGCGAGGTCCTCCAGCGCCCGGTTGACCTCCTCGACGACGAGTTCGCCGAAGCGGTCCAGGTCGCGGGCGAGGTCGGCGGGCGTATCGCCCTCCCACTCGACGTCGGCGGTGACGCGGACCATCAGACGGCCTCCGAGTAGCGCTCGCAGTCGAAGACGTACATCTCGGGCGTCGCTTTCCGAGCGTAGTGATGGCGCTCGTTGACGACCTTGTAGAGGTCGGCCGCCGACTCGTCGCGGTAGCGCGGCCAGACGCGGACGCGGTCGCCCACTTCCATTTGGCCTGCCCTATCGCGTGGCGACCAGATGGTGAGCGCGGCGTCGACGACTTCGCCGGCGGCCGTCCGGCCGAGGTTGCCCGCTTCGGCGGGCGAGGCCGCCATCACGTCGAGCCGGAGTTGCTCGACCCACTCTTCGGTGGGCTGGTTGAGGTCGTCGGTCCCCCCCGTCTCGACCTGTCGCTCGGCGACCAGTCGGTGGGCGTCGCGCTGGCGGTGGGACATGGGTTAGATGACCCCGACGTAGGCGACGACGGCGAGGAACGTGAACAGGAGCGCGAAGCCGCCGTAGGTGGCGACATGCCGCCACGAGTACGTTATCACGTGCCCTCGAAGAGCGGCCGAAGCGGCCATGTTGAGGAGTTGCCACGCGGCGAGGGCGAGGAACGCGCCGACGAGGAACTCACTCATCTTACTTCACGTCCTCGGCGACTTCCAGATGGATGTTCGAGTCGTGCGGGACTGGTCGATACGAGCCGTCGCCGTACTCGATGACGAACTCCACGGAATAGTCGCCCGCGGCCGCGAAGTCGCCCGACTGCACGTCGTAGGTGACCTGCCCGTCGCTGCCGTCCGTCACGTTCGTGGTCGAGGCGCCCGACAATTCGGCCGACTCGTCCGGCGCGTCGGCCCAGACGGTGACGGCGGTCGCCGACGACACGTCGATGGCGTTGCCGTCGCGATCCGTCAGCGTGTGCGTCAGCGCCGTGTAGTCGTCGCCGGGCTTGCGCTGGTAGTCCGGCGTCGACGTCTCGGCGATCGTGGGCGTGCCCGTCTGGACCTCCTCGACGACGTCGATGCGGAGGTTCCGGCCCGCGGGGACGTGCTGGTAGGAGGTGCCGGAGTTGCGGTTGATGACGAACTCGGCGTGGTACGTCCCCGCCGAGTCGAGTTCGGTCGTCCCGAACACGAACGAGACGACGCCGTTGGCGCCGTCCTCGATGGTGGCCGCCTGCCCGGAGATGACGGTACTGCCGGCGTCGTCCTCGACGTAGAGGTCGACGCTCGTCACCGACGAGACGTCGATGGCTGCGCCATCGCTGTCGGTGAGTGTGTAGGTGAACTTGCTATGGTCGTCACTCGGCTTGCGAGTGTGTGCGGTTGCTGGCATCTATATCAGGCCTCCGAACTTTCGGAGACGGTGTCGCCGCCCTCGTCGGGCGGTTCGTCACCTCCCTCGGGCGCGTCCGCTGTGGCATCCCGCCTGTCGGCGAGCGCATCAAGCGCCCCCGTTCTGTTCTGCCCCTCCCGTTCGGCGTGGGCGAGGCTGTCGAGACGGTCGTCGTACGCGCCCGTCGCGAGGGCGTCCTCGATTTCGGGGATGGTCTTGTCGAGGAGTGGGTACTCCGATTCGACACGCTCGAAGCCGTGATCGCGGCAGAGCCACTCGGGGACGGGGAGCGTTTCCTCGTCTTCGTCGTCCGTGTCGGCGTTCAGCGTCACGGTTTCCGCGGCGTCCACCGTGATGGTGTTGCCTTTCTCGACCTGGATGCCGAGCGGCCGGGACCGGTAGCGATGCGCCGGACCAGTGTAGCGAAGTTCGACGTCGGTCATGATTACTTCACCTCGGGGAACGAGACACCGAGCTGCGATTGCGTCCGATAGCCGGCCTCGCCGAGTGCCTGCTTGACCTCGTCACGAAGCGCCTGCGGGGGCCGGTAGTCGTAGCCCGCCCCAGAGACGAGGTCCTCGCTGTTGATGCCGTCCTCCTTGATGCCGGCGACGCGTTGGCGGGCCAGCCGGATGACGGCCGTCTGCACGATGAACGGGACGTCAGCGCTGGCCGCCCGCCAGCCAACGTCCTCGGCGCAGTACGCCTCGACACGCTCGGATTCTGCCTTGAGTGCGTCGTCGAGCAGCTGGTTCCAGTCGCTCTCGTCGAGCGCGAAGTCGACAGCCGTGAACTGCAGTTCAGTTGCGAAGCGGTCGCGGTCGACGTACGGGAACGGCACGTTAGGCCTCCGACAGCGCGTCGTCGAGGACATCGGTCGCGCCATTGCGATGCTTCCCCGACTTCTCTGCCTCGAGGAGTGCTTTCAGTTCGGCCTCCGAGAGCTCTCCGTCAGCGAGCGCCGCTTCGAGTTCGTCGATGGTCTTCTCTGACGGGTCGAACGGCGCCTCGAGTTCGACGTCTTCGTTCCCGTCTTCTTCCTCGCCGTCTTCGCCATCCGCGTCGTCGACTGCGACGGGGTCGAGCGAATCGCCGAACGCCGCCCACTCCTGCTCGGTCGGCTCGAACTCCTCGCCGCGCTCGATGATCTCGTCGTGTGAGTGGCGGCGGTACGAGTGGGTGCCCGTCCAGCGTGCGCGGTCAGGCATTTCAGACCCCCGTGTAGTGCAGGACGCCCGAGACGCCCTGGTACGTCGAGCGGAAGAAGGGGTTCCGGCACGAGAGGGCCTTGAAGTTCGTCACCATCGGGCCCGAGTCCCACGACAGGTTCGTCGGCGCCTGCGAGTCGACGACCGACAGCGTCTGCGGGTCGTTGATCACCATCACGATTTCGTCCTCGGGGATCATCGGCGTCTCGCGCAGCTGGACGTACGGGTGATCTTGCTGGAGGCGCGTCCGGACGTTCATGTTGCCGTCGCCGCGCGGGTCCTTCTTGTCCAACACCGCGTTGTGAGCGGTGTTGTAGTAGAGGTAGGCGCCACGCGAGCGCGGCATCATGTTCCGGTCAGAGTCGCCGCCCTGGTTCTCGAAGTCCGACAGCGCCTTCTCGATCGTGTCCTGGACGTTCCCCGGCGAGGACGTCGTCCAGCTACCGCTTGCAGAGCCCTGGATCCGCCCGGCGGTGTTCCGGTAGCCGTCGACGGTGAGTGTCCCGCCCTCGGGCATCGGGACAGCCGTGTCCCAGCCGTCGAGCATGAGCTTGTCCTCGCTCTCGCGGAGGATCCGCCCGGCCTCGCGGGCCTTGCGGGCCTCCTTGTCCGAGCCCATGTTCTCCGACTGTGCCTGTTCGCGCGAGGAGACGCGGTAGTCGACGTGCGTCATCGGCGTCGCGATGCCGACGGTCCCCTTGGCGGTGGCGATCTGGTCGGATTTCGCGCGGCCGTCCATCGAGCGCTCGGCCTCGATAGCGCCCTCGCTCTCGACCTGCTCGGTGTACTCGGTGTACGACAGGGAGGACGAGACGGTGTCGATCGCGAGCGCGTCGTCCATCAGCGTCAGCTGCAGGTTGACCTCGTCGATGATATCGTCGGAGCGGTCGACCCACTCCTCGTAGTCCATCACCTGCGCGTTCGCGCGCGGCGACGAGTTCGCCTTCAGCGTCGGGTTGAGATACCCCATCCGGAACGCACCGTCGAGCGTCTTCCAGAATGACGGGCCGTGCGCGGAGTTCGCGCGAATCTGCTTGATCGCCTGTTCCTGCTGGTCTGGCGTCCCGAAGACAGCCAGCTGGTGGAGGTGCGAGGGCGGTTCGAGCGCGTCGGTCGTGTCGTGATGTGCCTGCATGATTAGATCCTCCGAACGTTGATGCGAGCGCGTTCACCGGCGGCCGCACCGGAGTTGTCGACCGCTTCCGTCGCGACGAGAAGGCCAGCGCCGGCGGTCGTCGTTGCCTTCAGCGACCCATCCGAGTAGCTGCCGAGGATGTCGCCGGCGGAGATGTCCGCGTCCGCCGCCGCCGAGAGGTCGGTCCCCGAGGCGAGCAGTGCGTTCTGGGCGGTGTCGCCCGACCGCAGCACCATCGCCTGGACGACTGTGCCCGAGGTGATCGTGTCGTCGATCGGGTCCGTCGTCGTGTCGGCGTTTCGCAGCGGCGGCGTCGACGGGACTTCGATGAGCATCACCTCGGCGTCGGTCTTGTCGACGCTGTCGACCGGCGCGAGGATGGGCGTGCCGTCACTGGTGGTGCCGGTCTGTTCGACGAGTTCCCCCGGCGTGAGGTCCTCGCCAGCCTCGCCTTCGACGTACGGTTCGTCGTCGAGGAACCGCTTGCCGTCGATCGCAGCGGGAGACTTGCCCATCAGTCAAGCACCCCCGTTCCGTACGCGTCGGCGTCGTCGTCCGTCTGGGTGTTCGCCGTGACGCGGTCGGCCGTCCCCGTATGCCCGGGGAGTCCGGATCCGGCCGCCACTTCCTGTTCCTTGCGGTCGAGTTCCTCGTCGGGGAGGTCCGCGAGCCACTCGACGTCGTCCTGGTCGTAGTCCGCGGAGTTCGCCGCGATCTCCTCGGCGCGGTCGCGCTTGGATGCTTGCTCACGTTCCGTCCGGATGTCGTCGATGAGCGACTCGCGGAACTGATCGAGGTCGTCCGTGGTGACGACGTCGTCGGGGAGGTCGCCGTCGTCGACGCCCGCTCCACCGTTGTCGTCGTCATCGTCGTCGCCCGAGTCTGCGTTTGCCACCACGTCGCGGTGGAGTTTCTGTACGTGGTCGTCGCACGCGTCGTTGAGTGCGTCTCGCGTGATGTTGCTGTTCGCCGTGATTTCCTTGATGAGATTCTCTCTATCCATATCAGAGCCGTTCGCGGTCTGTGACTGCGAACTGGGACCCACACGGGATTCCGCCCGCTCGTCAGATGTGTCGGTGCCTTGGTCGCCGCCCGCTCGGTTGACGAGCGAGCGGATCTTCTCGAGAACGCTGGCGCCGTCCCCCGTCTGGGGCGCGGAGTCAGCGTCAGCATCTTCGTCGTCACTGTTCGCGCGGACGGGGACACGGAGCGTCGTATCCTCGGTGTTCGCCGTCACACCGCTGGGGTCGAACCCGCAATCCGGGAGCGTACAGCGGCCTTTCTTGTTCGGCAGGAGAGCGATGCTGTCCGGTGTGAGATTCCCCTCGACGTTCGCGCGGTGCTGGCCGTCGTAAACGCCCGGCGCAAGCGGCGTGGCGAAATACTGCGAGGAAACGTTCAGCGGCTCGCCGTTCTCCAGGGCGGCGACGATGTCTTCGGCCTCGCCGCCCAGCTCTGCGGCTCGATCGGCGTTCACCGCGAGATCCGCGTCGACGGAATCATCGGCGTTTCGTGTCGGGTCCAGCGCCTGACCGACAGTGATCTGCTTGCCGATCTCGGTGTTCGCCGAGACGACGCCGCCGCTATCGTCACGCGGATGGTTGACAGTGAGTGGCTTGCCGTCCCACTCGTCTGTCGAGGCGGCTACGTGGTCCGCGGGAACGTAGCCGCCCGCCAGCTGCATCGGGCGGATGAACGTGACGTCTTTCGCGACCAGATGGCGGTCACCATCGATCACGCGCTCTTCGACTTGGTCGGTGTCAACGCTGTTTGTGACTAACTGGTACTGCATGAGTTCGGGTTCGAGCTCGAAGGACTGGTTTCAGCCGACAACGGGGAGAATCGCGCACCGGCCGTTCGGATGACAGGGCGGCTGGAGTCGATACGCTCCAGCGAGTGAATCGGGCTCGTCGTCGCCGAGTTCGTCGGCGGTGATCTGGAACGTCCCGGTCCGCATCTCGCTGATCGAGAACTCCCGGCCGTCGAGGCGCTTGCAGATCGGGCAGACACGAGAGTCGCCCGCTGTGGACCACTCGCCGTGACTGACGGTCTCGACGCCGGCGTCCTCGTAGCGGTCGAGCGACGCCGTCGAGTAGGAGTTGATCACCTCTGTACGGGCCAAGGTTTCTGCCCGGGTGCGCTGGATGGTGCGGACCTCTTTCGTGATGCGGTCGGCAATCTTCCGCGGGTTCTGCCCCTGCGCCAGGCCCTTCGTGAGTTCGCGACGGAGTGGCTGGGCCATCTCCCGTGTGATGCCGCGGAGGTTCTCGAACGCCCGGCGGTACAGTTCTCGGAGTTGGCGCGTGGGGATCGGGAGATTCCCAAGCTCGTCGAACTCGCGATCCGGGACGTCGACGCCCTGTTGTCGGAGCCGGCCGGCCGCCCCGCTCCAGCCCTGCTTGTAGGCGGCCTTAACGTACCCGCCTGTCCAGTGGCCGCCCGAGGCGAGCGTCCCCTGCGGGACGCGTTCGAGGATCATGTCGTTGATCCACTGCTGGAGGTCCCGCTCGAACTGTCGAACCATCTCCTGACGCGTCGGGAAGTCGTACCGCTCGGTGGGTTCGGAGTCGTTGGCGGTGAGCCCGAACGCATCGTGTTCGTACCCGACGGTCCGTCGGATGAGTCCACGAAGCCGGCCGAAGCGGCGGCGGATCTCGCGGACGAAGTCCTGCCGAAGCGCGCGTGTACCGGTCGGGTCGGCCATCTATCCTCCATCTCGCCAGCCAGTCCAGCCACCGAGGACTTCGTCCTTCATGGCCGCCGCCAGCCGCGCGGATTTGAGGTGCCGCCGGGCGCCGCGGAACGTTCCGCCCATCGACGACCAGGCGTCGAGCAGGATAATCCGCGCAGGGGTCGAGGCCTGGCGCCACGATTTCGGCATCGTCCAGTCGTTGGCGGTCGGTCTGCCGCTACCAGTGGCGTTGCTCGTTACGTCCGCGACCGGGCTGTCCAAGTCGATCTTCGGCATCTCCGTCGCCTCAAGTTGCGACGCCGTGTAGAACCCGACGCCCACGCGAGCGTCTTTCAGCCCGACGATGTACGTCGGCGACGACGTCGACGCCTCGACCTCGCCGTTCTTTCCCTCGAACGGCTCCGTTCGGATGTCGGTGACGACGCCCAACCCCTGCGGTGTCTGGACGGGGTCGCCCTCAGCGAACTGCCGGGCGTTGCCGACCGCCTGGTGGAACGTCTCCCAGACGGCCGGGTCTGTCTCGTCGACGTTGTCGGTCGGCCCCTCTGTTCGATCTGGGAACGTCCCCGTCTCGACGAACTGCTCGGCCCGTTCTCCTCGAAGGTCGGGGACGGCCGTTTCGAGGTTTTTGACGACCTGCGATCGGTCGACTTCGAGTGAGGCTTTCTGCTCGTCGGACAGTTCCGTCAGATCCGGCCAGTTGATATCGTACGTGACGCCATTGGGCGACGGAAGGACGCCGTACTCGACGAGTGGATCGAGCGTCCCGCGGGCGATATGGGGTCCGGCGTACTGCTGCTGGCGTTCGCCGACGGTCCCCAGATAGTCTTTCTCGTCCTGCTGTGCGGAGGCGAGTTCGCCCGCACTCGCGCCCTCGATCATCCGTTTCGGGATGCCCGTATAGGCAGAGAGCGCCTTGATGTTCGGATCGATGATGCCGCTGGGGTCCTTGACCTCGCCGCCCAGGCGCTCGACGTCGGCCCCGACCGTCCGCATGAACGGCTGGAGGCCGTGGTACCAGTTGCGTGCGTCCTCGCCGACCAGTTCCTTGACGGATTCGGGGTCGACCTTCTCGGGGTCGATGTTGATCGCGAGACCGTAATCGGCAGCTCGATAGGAGAGTTCGGCAGTGGAGCCGTACGCCTTCTCCATGTCGAGGATGTTGTTCAGGACCGGCTCCATCCGCGGCCGCGACTTCGTCTCGTCGTCGTCCAGCTCTCGCGAGGGGATGTCGACGACGCGGGAGTGATGGACGTGGAGGACGCCACTTTCGTCGTCATCGGTCTCGACATCGGCGTCGTCGCCCAGGTCGATCTGGTACTCGATGGGCTCGCCCCACCGATCACTCCCCGGCTGGCCATACTCGATCTCCTCGATCATCGGCTCCGGGTAGACGCGGAACCCACGGAGGAATTCGAGGTTTGGCGCGTCACTGTCGGGCGGTGAGACCTGCTTCTTGAAGTCGTCAGGTCCGTTCGTGTCGGCGAAGTCGTAGACGAGAAGCCCGTGCTGACCGATGCCGGCCATGCGATCGGCACGGGCGGCGTAGCTCCAGACGTCGTGTTCGCGGGCGAGTGTTGCGACCGCTTGTTCGAACTCCGTCTGGTTATCGTCAGATTCGGAGTTGCACTCGCGACGGCCGCCGCGGTCGACGACTTCCGGTGCGTGCTTCCAGGTCGTCTTCGCCTTCTGTGCAACGACGGCGTAGGCCCAGGGGTTCCGGAGATACAGCGCGTAGTAGTTGTCCTCGTCCCAGCCGTCGTCACCGTCAGGCCAGCCGAACGTCTCGTAGTGATCGCGATGCTCGAAGCCCGAGTCACCGAGTTCGGAGGCGAGTCCCTGCCGAAGCCCGTTCGCGACGGCGTTGGCGACGAGAGTCTGGTCCTGTTTTGTCAGGCGACGGTCGGATGGTTCGTCTTCAGACATGCGTAGTTACCAGTCGAAGTAGTCGCTGTAGTCGCGGCTCGTCTCAGTCTCGGAGAGCCAGACCGCCATCAACGCTGCGTCCAGGTGGTCGGGCGACCGGCCCAGGCGTTCCTTCACCTCCGCCTTCGGCGTCGCAGCCAGCACGTCCGCGCCCCCGTCCCCGCGAGAACCGAGGTGTTTCTCCTCCCACTGGATCGTTCGAGCGGCCACCTTCGCCTGTTCGTAGAGATCGCTGTCGGCGAACGTCCCGCCCTGTTCGAGCCAGGTCGCGAACAGTCCGAGCGATTCGGCCCACTTGTCGTCGTACGCCGTCCCGTCGACGGCCTCACTCTGGTTCTTGAATCGCGTGACTGTCCCGAACCGGTCGTCGAGTCCATCCGCGAGGCCGGATCCTTCACCGACGGCGTCGACGGCCAGTCCCGGCGTGGGCCACTCGCGAATCTTCGCTGCCAGTCGCTGCTCCTGTGTGACGTGGTCGGTGCCACGTGCTGCGTACTCGTTCTTGAGGAACCGATTGTGGACGCCGAACGCGACTGTTTCGTCACCGCTGCGGGCGACGTCGATACCGAGTTCCGACGGCGTTTCGCGGGTCGGAGTAGCATCGGGGTCGTACGCGGTCTCGACGAGCGACGGGTCGAGTGGGCGGTAGACGCTGGCGCTTGCGGGGGGCGTCACGCCGATCCGGCGGCGGTACCAGCGAGCGTCCAGGTCATCGCGATGGACGTGCGCAGTCTTCGCCTGTTCGAACCCGGGCCACTCCTCACCGACGTACGACTCCCAGTCCTGCTTGATCTTCCAGACCGTCGCGAGTCCGTCGATTTTCTCACCGTCGACGGTGCCGCGTTCGACATGGACGTTGTGACTGTCGAACGACGTCAGGCGGATCGTCTCCCACGTCGGATCTTCGTACAGCTGCTGGAGGGAATTCGACTCGTCTTCGGGTGGATTGGCGATGGCGACGAGGCGGTCGCGCTGGTCGGAGACGAGCGACTCCATCGAGTCGAACGTCGCCTCGGTGACGTCGTCCTTGTCGGCTTCCTCGATTATTCCGAGGACGTATCCCCCGTGGACACCCTCGAGTTCGCCCGTGTCTTTCGGCGACGCGGCCTCGAAGTACTGGTTCGGGCGGCCGTCGATTTCGATGCGCGGCGGCGAACGCTTGTACTCGCCCGGGAGACCGATGCCACCGAGTGCGTTGTCGTGCAACGACTCGACCGGCTTGCAGAACGTCCGCTTGAGCTTCGGGTACGTGCCGGACGTCGCGAGGACAGAGCCAGGAGAGAGCGTGACGAGCCAGACGTTCGTGACACAGGCGAGGATGAACGACTTCCCGATGCCGTTCGCGGTCTGGACGAGGAGTTTCTCGTTCTCGACGATCGCCCGGCAGATCTTTCGCTGGGCCTCAGTGACCGTGACGTCCAGGTACGCTTCGATCGCGTCTTCCAGCCACGTGGGGTCGCCGCGCCGAGCGCGTTCGGAGAAGCGGCGGCTGACGTCTCGAAGGGAGGTCTCGGTCGTGCTCATCTTACTCGTCAGCGTCTTCTGCGGCGTCCATCCCGGCGAGCAGTTCCTCGTGGACGTTCACGTTGACCGTCGCGCCCTCGTCGTCTTCGTAGATCCCCGCCGCCTCACCCTGCTGTTCGAGGTGATGCGACTGCTCGCGACGCAGGAACGACCGCTGCTTCATGTCCGCGACCTCCTCGACGGCGGCGACCATCTTCTTGTAGATCGGATCGCCATCGGGGTCCTGGACATAGTAACTCTCACCCGAGTCAACCCGGCGGGTTTCGTCAGTAAACCGGATCCGCTTGTCGTAGGGCGTGGCTTCAGGCGGGAGTTCCTCTTCGTCGAGGACCTCCCAGTCGGGGACCTCGATCGGGTGGTCCTTGTGGTTCGTCGTCGACGCCGGTCGGAGGGCGACGACCTTCTCGCGTTCGGTGGCCGATAGCTCGGCTTCGCGAGCGCGGTCGTACAGGCGTTCGTGCCGGTCGATGATGCGCTCGCGGACGTGCGCCTGCTCTTTCTCGATCTGCTCGATGACCTCCTCTTTGGGGGCTTCGTTCAGGTAGCCGCGGATGGTCGACCGGGCGTACTCGTCGTAGCCGTGTTCGACGAACCGGTCTTGGATCTCGTCGACGTCGCAGCCGTCGAGATGCTTCCATTTGAGAGCGAGCGTGACGCGGCGGTCACGCGCGGACGTACGCGAGTCGGTCATGTTGCGGAGCGTTGAGGATTCGTATATAGTTTAAATACGGTTCGCGGGGGTTAGGGGCCGGACAGGACATCGCCCGTTCCGGGGTCAAGTTCGACAATTCGGACGTCGTCGCGAAGCAGCGCCAGCTCCCGTCGACTGCTGGCCTTGACCGGTGGGAGGACGAGCAGCGGGACGTACTCGGTGGCGTGTTTCGCGTACAGCCGCGCCTGTCCGAATCCGTCGGTGAGGCTGTCGGCGTCGTTCTCGACTTCGACGGCCCACGTGGCGAGCGAGCCCTCGGCGAGAAAGTCGGGTTCGCGACCCGTTCGGAGGGTTGGTTCGTGCGTGAGGTTGCCGGCGCCGACGCAGTCGGTCAGCCAGACGCGGACGATGTCGTGGAACGCGGCCTCGCTGATGGTCATCGATTCCTATCGCGGCGTTCACGACGCTGCTGTTTCTCGTAGACTGGCCGGAGGATCGTGGTCGGGTCGACGGTGAGGCGGTCGAGGAAGAACGTCAGGATGCTGCCGAGGACGGCGCCGGCGAGCATGAGCACGATCGGTTCGACCGGGTTGTGGGCCATGAGCTCTGTTGAAATCCTTGGGCTGTGACAGAAGCGCGTGCTGAATACTGAGGGTGGGTCTCGCTCGGAAGCCTTGTTTATCCCAAGCTGTCAGCACTGAACTATCTATCAAGTAGCGCGTGCATATCGGCCGCTTCCTAGAGAGTTATTTAGTCTTAAGAGAATAGCTCATTTGAGGGTCGATTATTCAATATGCCAAAGGAATCTGCTAATCGTCTGGTAAATTATCTCGAAAAGCAAGCGGGTCCATATTTCCGCGGAGCAATCCACTATTCTGAAGATGAATATTATATATTATATCTGCGAGACGACGTAGATTCTCTATACTCAAATGAGAAAATGGAGGAGCTGGTACAGTATTACCGGGAGGAAAATCAGTATCATTCTTCTGAGGAGCCGTTCGAACTCGGAAATAACCATTGTACTGTGAATTTTTACGACGGCGCGATACTATTCCACTTCACACAAGGAGACAGGCTCGGTACTGTAATCACCCTTGAACCGGAAGCAGGCCGAGATATTGTCGGATTCATCACAGAGTGTCTAAAACAGTTACACTATAACTCTCCACAGGAAATCCCCGAAGCACCGACGTGGTTGAGTGAATGACGCTCTCGTGTCGCATTCGTTCTGTCTCTATCCGCTCAGTACTGCTGAGCCTGTGAGTGTCTCGTGACTGACTCACGCCACGTATTCAGCACAGCCTCGACAAACTATCATAGGCAGAGGATTTCAACAGGCCTGGCCACGAGTTACCCTCCCAGCCCGAGCCAGTCGGGGACGACGTCGAACGAGCCGAACCCGTGCATGTGGTTCAGGAGGAGTGCGCCAGCGACGATGCCGGCGCCGAAGTAGTGCATCTCCTCGCGAGCCTGCCGGACGATGTAGTTGGGGATGCGTTTCGAGCGGTTCGCGGCACGCTCGCCGAGGAAAACGGCACTGATGACGGCGGCGAGGACGTTCTGGGCGGCGACGGGGTCGTGTGCCCACCAGATGCCGAGGACGACACCGAAGAAGAACGCGTGGAACTCGACGCCGTACGAGAACGGGCCGTTGTATTCGGTGTCGCTCTCGGAGTCGATGTTCGAGAGCTGCCCGAACAGCGGGACGCGGTCGACCAGCTGTTGATACGCGTTGGTGATGCGCGCGGTCCCCTCGGCTTCGGCGCTGACGGGGTCGGGGTGGTCTGTTCGGTTGAAGTGACCGGCGTACGCCTGCAGCGGGTTCTCGTGAGAGTCCGCGTCGAACGTCTCCCCGCAGCTCGGGCACTCGTAGGTCTTCTGCTCAGTCATGGATCGCGTGGTAGTGGTCCGTCAGTTTCGCGTGACCGTAGGCGAACACCAGCAGCACGCCCACGAATCCAGTGAGGATGAAGAACGCCGCTGTGAACGACGGGGGGAAGAAAAACCGCGACGACAACGCCGCGAGCGAGAGCCCAGCGACGAGGTACGCCCAGTGGAACACCGGCGGTGAGGAGTTGTCGCCGTACCGGAGGTCGAAGAACAGCGCCGTGATCACCACGCCCGTCAGAAAGCCAGCGAGGCGAGCCAATTCGAGCGCCGAGGTGGGATCGTCAGGCATCGGGCATCACCGCCGTCTGAGTGCTTCGCCGACGCCGAGCGTCCCGAGGATGATCGAGACGAACGCCATTACGACGGTCTGTGAGACCTGGAAGTTGCCGTACCGGGCGCCGAGGAACGCGTAGCCAACGAACACCGCGCACATGGCGATGCCGAGCGCGCGTGCGAGAGGATCTTGCTCGTCCATGCATGGTATCAAAGGTCGCTGCGGCGCCGTCGCGCAGGCAACGATTCGGGTACGCGCGGGAGGGGAATCGAACACCCTCACGTCGGGGTGGCCGCGTCGTCGATTGTCTCGACGCTTACAGCGGCGTCCGACGCCCAAGCCAGGCGCGCAAGGCGGGCGGATTTGGGATTGACTACTGGATATGGTCGAACCAGACGATAGTGAAGGACGAACGAGTACGAGGGTCTGCAGGAGCGCGTGAGCGGTCCCATCCACTCACGGACAAGCAAGCGAACTCGCGTCAGTTCCGTCGCCGACGGTAGTGTGCTGACCGCCCGCTCAGAGTCCGGTACAGGTCCCTCGCTCCTCGCTCTCGCAACTCATCAGTCATCGGGACCCGTATCGTGTCACAGTCAGACGTCGATCGTATCGCGATCGAGGACGCGATACGTTTCCCCGCCGACGTCGACGCGGAGTGTCGTCCGGTCGATGTCTGCGATGTCCGGCGTCGGGATCTCGTCGACGACGTCGCCCTCGAGAACGTCGTCGCCGAAGTGAAAGCAGACGCGGCGCTGCTGTGTCGACATGGCTCAGACTAAGGCCGGGTCGTCCGGGAACGGCTCGTCGAACGCGCGTTCGTACAGTTCGGCGACGCGGTCGTGAATTTCCTCGTTCACGCAGCCGTGTTCGCTGGGTGCGGAGGCACAGACCGCCTCCTGGTAGCGGTCGCTCGGGAACTTGACGTCGCTCGTCGAGGCGTATCGGGATTCGCGCGCGCAGACCGGGCACTTCGGCGAGCAGAACTCCCGCATCCACTGGACGTCGAAGCCCTTGGTGGCGAGGCGCTCGGCCAGCGTCAGCCAGACCGACGCGTCGAACGCCCGGTCGTCGGCCGCCTTGATCTTCTTGATCGCGATGTGCGCCCGGCCGACCGACTTCGGGTCGGCGCCGGCTTTCGAGTAGACGCGCTTGTAGTACGTCTGGAGCGCGCTCGCTTCGGAGCGGAGTTCGCCGTTCGTCAGTGCCCCCTCGCGGGTGGCCCAGTCGCCGGCGGCCAGTGGATGTTCGACCGGCGTGCGAACGCGGACGCCGTGGTCGGGGTGCCACGACGAGGCTTCGCTCAGCGGTGCTCCTGACGCTGGATCGAATGCTAAGTCTCCCTTCATGAGCGACGAGAAAGCCGATGCTGTCAGTTCGGGTTGCCCATCATCCCCGCCGTGGGTCGGGCCGCCCGTGCGATCGGAGTTACCCTGTGCTACTGGTTCGAACTACAAAAACTCAACTTCGCTGGTTACTCCTTGCCGGCTGGTGAGAGTCGGTACAGTGGCGTCCGCGTCGCCGTTGGGTTCGCGACGCGTTCTGCCTCGCCGGCGTCGATGAGGTTCTGGATGGCGTTGCGGACTGATCGATCGGGCGTACCGGTCGCGTTGGCGATCTCTCGTCTGGACAGTGGTTCGTCGGCCGTGCGGAGGATGTGGTAGACGAAGCGTGTCGTCGGGCCCTCGTCCTGGACAGTCGGTGGGAGTGGTTGGAGTGTCATGCCGGCTTCCCTCCTGGAAGGTAGCTGTAGTCAATCTCGCGCGGTGCTTTCTCGCAGTCGTACTGAAAGTGCGTATCGTGACGCTGGTTCTCGCCGAACGGTTTCTCACAGAACGGACACGCGGTCATCACGACCGTCCGACCGTTCCGCTGGTTCTGGCGGTACTCGATCGCCATCAGTGATCCTCCAATCGCTGCAGCTGTTCGTAACAGTAGGCGACGACGTCCTTCGGCACAGGGTCCCACTCTACAATCGTGTCGACGATCGTCTGGACGTACTCGACGTCGCCCACGTACGCGTACCACTTCTCGCCGTTCTTTCTCACGCGAATCAGGTCACGCTTTTCCATTCCTCGCGTCAGCGCTGTCTGGAACGCTGAGCGTTCGTTCGGTTTCGAGGCGTGATAGTCCGTGTCTCCACCGCCGAAGCTGAGGAGCATCGCGAGGCGGTCTTCGGCGATGAACGTCGGTTGGTTGTGTACCGTGTTCTTCTCGACCGTCCCGACCACGCGGTCGTACGCCCGCTTCGTATCGATTCCGTCCTCGTCTGTGTTCTCGTTCTCGGTCTCGTTCATCTGAACCGTGGTGTCGGGAACCGCACCTCGTCTCGGGACGCCCGACCACGCCCCTCGTCATCCCCCGCCCCGCTACCACCCACCTTACAGGTGTTGTAAGTAGGGTATTCCACGCCTCTGTTCTTCTAACGCCGAAGACGACGCCGAAGAACGACGTACCTTACAGTAGCGAAGCGAGCTTGTACAAGCTCAGCTTGGTACGTCTCCAAGCGAGGTTTAGTTAGGCGGTGGGATGCCGCGGAAGATTACTGTCGAGAGAGCGTGAGACGGCGGCGGCTGACACCCCACCCCCACGGCCCGCCTTACAACACCTGTAAGGCCGGTGTGAGCCGAGGTCATTCCGCGTTCACCCCGAGCGAGAGCCGATAGACGCCGTCTTTCTTCTTCACCTGCGAGTAGCGGGTGGAGTCAGCGGCCCAGGTGTCGACCTGGTTGAACACGCGCTTCACCTGCGTGGTCTGCAGGGATTCGTTCCGCGCGGTCTCCAGACGGCGCCGGACCTCACCGGCGTGCAGGAGGACGCGAGCGCCGTTCGCGTCGTTCTTGAGCTGTCCCCAGTCGGCGAGATTGTGTAGCAGTAGTTCGGCACGTTCCTTTGTCGCCGAGACATCGTCGACGACGGTCGCGACGCCGTCCTTCACGACCTTCGCGATTTTATCATCGCCGGGGACCGAATCCAGCAGGTCGACACCGGTCTCTTCGGCGACGTGGTTCATCTGCCGCCGGATGCGGGCGACGTCGCGCTTCACCGACTGGTGGTTCGTGATCTGTTTCTCGCGAATGGCGTCGATCTGCTCGGACTGAACGCGGTCGACGAGCGGGTCAGTGCTGTCTGCGCGCTCTTCGACGGACTCGACGACCGTGGGGGAGGGCTGTTCGCCGAACAGGAACTGGTAGAGCGCTTCGCTCTCGTCGCGGCTGTTGTCGAGCATCAGGCCGATCGGGTGATTGCCGATCCAGAGGTTCGCGGGGTTCCCGCCGTTCCCGCGGAACTCGACGGTGGGACGTTCGTGGATGCGTCGGACATGAGCGACGGCGGCGTGGGCGGCGTTCTCCGCGCACTCACGGGCGTCGCGCTCGGCATCGAGTTCGTCCTGGAGGCGCTCGTTCTCGGCCTCCAGGTCCGCGACACGTTGTTCGAGGCGCTCGGTTTTCGATCGCTGGCGGTCGAGTCCGTCCTCGAGGTCGCGAACGCGGTCGAGCACTCGCTGCAGCGTGTGGGTGTCGGTCGCCTGCCGCTCCAGGTCCGGGGTGCTCACGTCCCGTCACCCCCCGTGACGGCGTCCAGTCGGTTGAGTAGCGGAACGAACTCCTCGGCGTCGGCGTCGACGCTGTCGATACGGTCCTGGCCGGTGAGCGCGCGGTTCTGGGCCTTGACCTGCTTGTGGAGCGCCTCGACGAGCGCCCGGAGTTCGTCGACCTCGCTTTCGAGGGCGTCGATGCGTTGCGCGGCGTTGGTGTCGGTTGCCGTCTCGGCGGGCAGGTCGATGTCGGCGGCCGTCCCCTCTTCGAGGTCGGTGGTCGTCGCGACGACCTGACCCGCCGATTCGGTCTGGGCGTGTGGCGGTGTCCGCTTCGACTCGGTGGTATCGTCGTTTGAGGGTTCGGCGTCGAGGCGGTCGGCGGCGGTCGCGAAGTGGTCCATCGTGATCCGGTCGGCGTGCTCGTCGAATGCGACCATGACCGCCTCGCTACAGAGGTCGTCGACGTAGTCTGGCTCGCCGCCGTACTCATCGGCGAGGGCCGCGGCGGTGGTGTCGTCGGCCAGCTTCGCCGAGGCCTCGTCGAGTTTCTGCTCCCAGACGAGTTCGGCGCCGGCGGTCTGGCTCATGCCGCACACCACCCGGTTTCCGCTGCAGAATGTACAGACTTCTCTATCGCGGAATGTGGTTCATTCGACCGAGAAGGGGCGTTTCCCTGGCGTCCACGGGGGTTGAACCGTGGGATTGTCAGGGTTTTAGTTGAAGCCGGTGGAGGGATTTGAACCCTCGGCCTATTCCTTACGAAGGAATCGCTCTGCCAGCTGAGCTACACCGGCGCGGTGGGCTTTCGAACGCATCCTATCGTATTCCGATGACAAAGAAAAGGCTTCCGAATCAGCGCGCAGTGAGCGTCACGTCAACACACACGTTGTGCTCGTGCGGCGCGTACGACCGGACGATCCGCTCGGTGTCCACCCGGACGTCGTACTGCGGTTCTGCCGCCTCCCGGATCGCTTCGATACCGGGGCCGAACGGGTCGTCCTCGTGCTGGATGTCGTAGTAGTGGAGGACGCACTCGTCGCCTGCGAGTCGGACCGCGGTGTCGAGGAAGTCGTCGGCGCTGTGGGGGAGGTTCATCACCAGACGCTCGGCCCAGCCCTCGTAGTCGTCGACCACCTCGCGCACGTCGCCCTGAATCGCGGTCACGCGCTCTGCGACGCCGTTGCGCCGCGCGTTCTCCCGGAGGTAGTCGACGGCGACGGGGTTGAGGTCGCATCCGACCGCCTCCGCGCCGCGCTTGGCCATCGGGACGACGAACGGCCCGACGCCGGCGAACATGTCGAAGACGCGTTCGCCCTCGTGGACCTGTTCGACCACGCGGTGGCGTTCGGTCGCCAGTCGGGGAGAGAAGTAGACCTCGGCGATGTCGAGGAGGAACTCGCAACCGTACTCGCGGTGGACCGTCTCCGTCGCGGTCGAGTGCGCCGAACGGTCGCTCGGCGAGTCGTCCTCCGCGGCGGCGTCCACGAGGACGTCCCAGTCGCGGACCCGGAGTTCACCCTTCACCTTCGAGGCGCGGTTGACGACGGTCCGCGCGCGGAGGTCCGAGGCGGCGATGGCGTCGGCGATACGCCTGGCGCGTTCGGGGTCGTCCTCGTCCAGAATCACCACGTCGCCGAGGCGTTCGTACGTCGGTTCGAAGCCGAGGACGTCTTCGGGCATCGTCTGCGTCTCGCGGGGCGGCGCGTCGAACTCGACCACGTCGTACGCGTCTTCGGCCGCAGTCGCGTCCGTCACGGGGATGTAGAGCGACCCCTCGCGGGCGGTGATCTGGAAGGACTGGTCCACCAGGTCCCGGTCCGCGAGGGCGCGCCGCGTCGCCTCCCCCTCGTCGGTCGAGACGCGGACGCACGGAACGTTCATGCGCGATGCTGACGGTGCGGCGGAGTAAGCGTGACGCTTCGGCGGCCGGCGACTGGCGATTGGCGACGGACGACCGGGCCGCGGCGACGAGGGGGCGTCGGAGGGCGCACGGGGGGCCGTCAGCAGACGACGACCGGTTCGGACGCGCGGCGGCCCTCCTCTACCCGACCCAACCACTCGCTCACGGCGACGGTGTGGCCGCCGCGGACGTGCGGGACCACGTTCGTCAGGACGCCGTCCTCGTAGACGGCGACGACGATGGGCGGCAGATACTGCGCCTCGTGTTCCGGCCCCATCCGTCCCGTCCCGACCGTCGCCTCGCGGTCGAACTCCGGAAGCCTCGCGCTCGTCACCCGCGCCCACTCGCGGAAGTCGGCCACGCGCCGTCGTGCGAGTCGCTTCCGCGGTTCGACCGGTTCGCCGAGGAACACCGTGCGGTCCCACTCGCGGACCACGACCCTGTCGGCGTAGCCGTCGCGTTCGAGACGGCGAATCCGGCCGACGCAGGGATGCTCGCGGTGCGCTTCGTCCGGGGTGTGTCTCGTCCACACCTCGATAGTGCGGCCGTTGGCGGGCACCGCCGTCGCCGGCGTTCGAGTCGTCACCTCCTTCGAATGTTTCATCTCTGACACCTCCTCGTTCGAACCCACGCGCTCGGCGCGCATGAACCGCGTGACCGGTTCCCGCGGCGTGGGAACGGGGCCCGCATCGACCGGGAGGCGGCCGGCCTGCGAGTCACCGCGGCGTTCAAGCCCCGGCCGCCCGTCACGGCCCCTGTGTCACCCACGCGCGTTCGACCGACGACCGCAGACGCACGGACGACGGGGCGGGAGCGATGACGCCGTCGCTCCCCGACGCCCTCGGAATCGGCGACGACTCCGTCCTCGCCGTCGTCGGCGCCGGCGGCAAGAAGACCGCGCTGTACCGCCTCGCGACCGAACTGTCCGACGCGGTACTCACGGCGACGGTCCGCATCCCCATCTTCGACGACCACGTCGAACGCGTCGCCGTCACCGACGACCCCGCGTCGGCCGCGACGGCCGTCGCCGAACGACCGCTCGGTCTGGTCCCCGAACGGGAACGGGCGGACCGCTACCGCGGGTACGACCCGAGCGTCGTCGACGAACTCGCCGCGGCGGGCGAGACGCCGCTTCTGGTGAAAGCCGACGGCGCGAGAAATCGCCTGTTCAAGGCCCCCGGCGAGGGCGAACCGCAGATACCCGACGCCGCGACGGTGGTCGCGCCGGTGGTGTCGGCCCGGGTCGTCGGCGAACCGCTCTCGGCGGAGGCGGTCCACCGGCCGGAACGGGTCGCCGAACTCACCGACTGCGCGCCGGGCGAGACGGTCCGCCCCGCCCACGTCGCCGCGGTGCTCGCCGACGCGACGGGCGGCCTGCGGGGCGTCCCCGACGGCGCGTCGGTCGTGCCCGTCGTGAACATGGCCGACACGCCCGCACTCGAATCGGTCGGCCGGGAGGTGGCGGCGGGCGTCCTCGACCGGGCGCCGGCCGTCTCGCGCGTCCTCGTCACTCGGCTGAACGCCGAGGCGGCCGTCGTCGACGTGGTCGAACGCGACCAGACCGCGTCGTCACTCTAACGCTCGCTCCGCGGCCCGCAACTCCGCTCGCGTGTTGACGTTCTCGAACGTAGCAGGCGCGGCGCGGTCCCTGACCTCCGCTTCGGTCACGGTCACGCACGACGCCAGTTCGTCCACCGCCGCGAGGACCTTCCGGTCCCCGCGGTCGAGCGCGCGTTCGCACGCCGCGACCATCGCCGCGGTCCGGTAGACCGCTTGTGTCGGCTGGTACCACTCGCCGTCGGGGCGCGGGACGGCGGCGTCGTGACCCGCCGCCCGGTCGAACAGGTACGAGACGAACGCGGGGTCGACGAACGGCATGTCGCAGGCGACGACGGCGGCGTACTCGGACTCGACGGCCGACAGGCCGGTGTGGATGCCGGCCATCGGTCCGCGGTCCGGCACGGGGTCGGTGGCGAGGGCGACGGGGACGTCGCAGCCCTCGACGGCCGTCCGGAACGCCGCCCGCTGGTCGTCGCGGCAGTTCACGACGAGTCGGTCGCAGACGCGGGCGAGTCTGTCGGCGACGCGTCGGACGAGGGGACGGCCGGCCAGTTCGGCCAGCGCCTTGTCGCCGTCCCCGAAGCGCGTGGAGTAGCCGCCGCCGAGAATCACTCCCTCGCGCGTCGATGCCTCGCTCATACCTCGTCACTCTCGGCACGCACAGAAAAATCCGGAGGCAGAGTCGGTGGGGGACGCGGCGGCGCTCGGGACTCGACGCCGGTCGGAGCGACCACTCTTGGAAGTGGCGACCGTACCGGAGGTATGGCCTACCGTGCCGTCCTCGCGAACCGCGACATCCGCTGTGAGGGGTACACGATGACCGACCACGGCGTCGAACTGTACGACGAGGAGGAGACGTTCCTGGCGTTCGTCCCGTACGAACACCTGCACTCGCTGTTGGACGAAGAGGCGACGACGGAACCGGACCCGGCGATACTCTGAGTCGGACGCGGAGGGCCGCTCCGCCCCGGACCGTCGCTACGCTCCCGCTTCCGACTCGGCGCTGCCGACGAACGGCGTCGCGTCCCACACTTCGAGCAGTTCCTGATAGCGGTTGCGGATGGTCACTTCGGAGATGTCGGTCACCTCGCTGACCTCGTGTTGGGTCACGTCCTCGTTCGTCAGTTGCGCGGCGGCGTAGAGAGCGGCCGCCGCGAGGCCGACGGGCGACTTGCCGGAGTGGACGTTCGCCTCCTTCGCGTTCTCTATCAGTTCCCGAGCGGTGCGTTCGGTCTCCTTCGGAACGTCGATGTCGGAGGAGAACCGCGGGAGGTACTCCGTCGGGTCGGCGGGCTTGATCTCGAGGCTGAGTTCCCGGACGATGTAGCGATACGCGCGCTCGAACTCGTCCTCGTCGACGCGGGAGACGCGCGCCACCTCGTCGAGCGACCGGGGGACCTGCGCCATGCGCGCGGCGGCGTGTAGCGACGCGGTGGCGATGCCCTCGATGGAGCGGCCGGGGAGCAGGTCGTCCTCCAGTGCGCGCCGGTAGATGACGCTCGACGTCTCGCGGACGTTGTCGGGGAGTCCGAGCGCCGACGCCATCCGGTCTATCTCACCGAGCGCCTGCTTCAGGTTGCGTTCTTTGGAGTCGCGCGTGCGGAACCGCTCGTTCCACGTGCGCAGTCGCTGCATCTTCTGACGCTGGTTCGACGACAGGGAGTTGCCGTAGGCGTCCTTGTCCTGCCAGCCGATGTTCGTCGACAGCCCCTTGTCGTGCATCATGTTCGTCGTCGGCGCGCCGACGCGGGACTTCTCGTCCTTCTCGGTGGCGTTGAACGCGCGCCACTCCGGTCCGCGGTCTATCTCGTCCTCGTCGACGACGAGGCCGCAGTCCTCGCACACCGTCTCGCCCCGGCCGTCGTCCGTGGCGAGGTTCGTCGACCCGCACTCGGGACAGCGAAGCGTCTCCTCGGTCGCCTCCGCGCGTTCGTCCGCCGTCTCGTCGCGTTCGCCTGCCGCCGCCTCGCGTTCGTCCGCCGTCTGCTCGCGGCGGTCTGTCCGACGGTTCTCCGAGTCGGTCTGGACGCGCTGACGCGCGTTCTCGGTAGCGGTGTCACTCATTATTGGGTTCCAGGGCGGGGAGAACGGGTGTCCCGACCCTCGCTCGATATCACGTAACGGCTCCGCGCTCAAAAATGTGTCGCGGTTGTGCCGACATTATTCTCGCTAATCACGTTCGTCACGACAGTTCGTGAGGAATCGGCCGCGTCCTCAGTCGGTCGCGAGGCCGTCGAGGGGGTCGCCGGGCGGCGACTGCGCCCCGACTGCCGCGTCGCCGGCGACGGCCGAGAGCACGTCCGCCGAAGAGACGACGACGCCGCGTTGGCGGAGTCGGTCGTACGCCTCCCGGCCGGCGCGTCCGGCGTAGTTCCGTTCCGCGAACGGCCGTTCCTCGACGAGGACGACGCGGTCGGCGGCCGCGGCGGCGCGGAGGTTCGCGAGGTTGCCGGTGCCCACCTCCACGTCGGCGACGACGACGCAGTCCGCTTCGGCGACGCGCTCCGCGACTCGCTCGCTCGCGTCCTCGCCGACGGCGGAGAAGGGATCCACCGTCACCGCGTCTATCCCGAGGCTCCGGGCCGTCTCGGTGTCGGTGTCGCCCTCGTTCAACGCGCCGACGCTGACCTCGTAGCCGGCGGCCGAGAGGAGATAGAGGTGTCGGGCCGCGGTGCCCCCGCCGCCCACGACGTGGACGCGCCCTCGCGCCTCGTCGGCGTCGGTGGGGCGGTCCGGGAGCGCGGTGACGTACACGGACCCGGTGACCGGGTGGCGCGCGACGACGGCGTTCGCGCCGAACGCCCCCTCCAGGTTCGCCTCGGTGAGGACGGACGCGGGCGGCCCCGTGGCGACGACGCCCCCGCCCGACAGCAGGACGAGTTCGTCGCAGTAGTGCGCGGCGAGGTTCAGGTCGTGGATGGCCGCGACGGCCGTCTTCCCGGCCGAGACGGACTCGCGGACGAGTTCGAGCGTCCGCACCTGGTGGTTGATGTCGAGGCTGGCCGTCGGTTCGTCCAGCAGGAGGACGGGCGTCTCTTGCGCGAGGGCCCGCGCGATGAGTACGCGCTGTCGTTCGCCGCCGGACAGGTCACCCACCGACCGGTCGGCCAACGCGGCCGTCTGCGTCCGTTCGAGGGCGCGTTCGACCGCCGCGTCGTCGCCCTCGCGCCAGCCACCCAGCCGCGAGCGGTGGGGCGTCCGACCCATCCGCACCGTCTGGCGCACGTCGAAGTCGAACGTCAGCGTCGTGTCCTGCGGGACGGTGGCGACGAGGCGACTCGTCTCCTTCGAGGAGAGCGACCCGACGCGTTCGCCCGCGACGACGACGACGCCGCGCGAAGGCGAGAGCGCGCCGTTCATCGCGCGGAGCAGCGTCGTCTTCCCCGCGCCGTTCGGGCCGATGAGCCCGACGAACGACCCCTCGTCGACGGACAGGTTCACGCCGGAGAGAATCGACGCGCCGCCGAGTTCGACGTCGAGGTCCGAGACGCGAATCGTCGGCTCGGCGGCACGGCCGGCGGTGTCGCCGTCGACGCCGTCGTCTCCGGCGTCCCCGGTGACGCCGTTCGCCCCGCTCGGTCGCTCGGTCACAGCCGATGCACCTCCCGCGTGCGGAGGAGGTAGAGGAAGAAGGGGGCGCCGATGGCCGCGGTGACGATGCCGACGGGTATCTCCGTCGCGCCGGACCGCGCGAGCGTGTCCGTGGCGACGAGGAAGGAGGCCCCCGCCAGCGCACTCGTCGGCAGGAGGACGCGGTGGTCCGGGCCGACGAGGAGGCGCATCGCGTGGGGGACGACGAGTCCGACGAAGCCGATGACGCCCGAGACGGCGACGGCCGCCGCGGTGACGACGCTCGACACCGCGAGGAGGACGCGCTTCGTGCGCTCCACCTCGATGCCGAGGCTGTGGGCGTCCGCCTCGCCGAGCAACAGCACGTTCATGTCGTTCGCGTAGCCGAGGAGGACGAGAAACAGCGGCGGGAGGATGGCCGCGACGACGCCCACCTCCCCCCACGTCGTCCCGCTCAGGTGCCCCATCAGCCAGTAGACGACGCGGCGGAGGCTCCACCCGCTCTGGAGCATCATGAAGGAGATGACCGCGCCGAGGAACGTCTGGACGGCGACGCCCGCGAGGAGGAGCGTCGCCGTCGGCGTGTGCCCATCGCGCGTGGCCAGCAGGTAGACGCCGAAGCCGGTGAGCACCGAGGAGACGAACGCCGCCCCCTGCAGTTCGAGTCCGAACGGGAGGGCGAGCGGAAAGACGATGGTTGCGACGGCGCCGACGGCCGCGCCCGAGGAGATGCCGATGATGGAGGGGTCCGCCATCGGGTTGCGGAAGAACCCCTGCATCACGACGCCCGCGGTGGCGAGGGCGAACCCGACGAGGGCGGCGAGCAGAATCCGCGGCAGACGCACGTTGACGACGATGACGCGGTGCGCCTCCGACACCGCGGGGACCACCGCGGGCAGGAGTTCCGCGACGACGGCCCGCGTCACCGTCGCGGGCGGGATGGAGACGGCGCCGACGCCGGCGCTCCCGAGGACGACGGCGACGAGGAGGACGCTCAGGCCGCCCGACCACGCGACGACCCGCGTTCTGACGCTCATGGTTCGTTATCCAATCCAACTTGGATTAGGTAAATACTTGTTGCAATAGTCGCACGGTTGGGCCACATGCGACGCAGCACACTCACGCTCGTGACGCTTCTCCTGGTCGTCGCCGCCCCCCTGGCGGGCGCGACGACGGTCGGAGCGGCGTCGGCACAGGCAGACTCGTGTACGTTTCCCTACTCCGCGACGGACGCGACCGGAACCGAGGTGACGGTGGACTCGGACCCCGAACGCGTCGTCACGCTGAGTCCGAGCGCGGCCCAGACGATGTGGGAGCTAGGGGCGTCGGACGAGGTGGTCGGCGTCTCGCAGTACGCCGCCTACCTCGACGGCGCGGACGAGAAGGCGAACGTCTCGGGCGGCGGCGGTCCGAGCGTCGAACGCGTGCTGGCCGCGAACCCGGACCTCGTCCTCGTCCCGAACTCCACCTACGGGTTCGCCCGGGACCGCGTCGAGCAGATTCGCGCGCAGGGCGTCCCCGTGTTCGTCTTCGGCGCGGGCACGTCCCTGTCGTTCGTCGCGGACAAGACCGAACAGATCGGCCGCCTCACCGGCAACTGCGAGGCGGGGCGCGAGTCGGCGGCAGAGATTCGCACGTCCGTCGACCAGATGCGCGAGGTCCTCGCGGACGAGGAGAAGCCCGTCGGTCTCAACTACTTCTACGGCTACACCTCCGGCGCGAACACGTTCATCGGCGACGTGATGACCACGGGCGGCCTGCGGAACGGGGCCGCGGAGGCCAACATCACGGGCTTCGCGCAGGTGAACACCGAGACGGTGGTCGAGATGAACCCCGAGTACGTCGTCGTCCCCTCCGGCGCGTCCGTCCCGAGCACGGCGGCGTGGAACAGCACCACCGCCGTACAGGAGGGTAACGTCGTCGCGGTGAACGAGAACTACCTCCAGCAACCCGCGCCGCGGTCGGTCGACGCCGCCGAGACCATCATGCAGGCGGTCCACCCCGAGGCGTTCGAGGAGTACCGGGCGATGCAGACCCAGTCGAACGCGACGGCGACGGCGGCCGAGACGGAGATGGCCACCACGACGGGCGACGCGCCCGAGACGACGGCGCAGGCGACGACGACGGTGGCCGTCGACGACACGCCCGCGGCGTCGCAGACGGCCACGGGGACGAGTACGCCCGGATTCGGCGTGCTCCTCACGTTCGTCTCCCTCCTCGCGACGGCCCTGCTGGCGACGCGTCGCTGAACGCGGGAACGGCCGCACCGAGACGCGACACTCTCGTCTGTCGACGGGTCCGTACCGTCTTGTCGCGGCGGCCGAATCGGGAGACATGGACGTTGGAATCCTCGGCACCGGGAGCGTCGGGACCGCACTCGCGACCGGACTCGCGGCGGCCGGTCACGACGTCGTCGTCGGGTCGCGCGACCCCGAGTCGAACCGAATCGAGGGCGTCACGGTCGTCTCGCAGCGTGCGGCGGCCGAACGGGGCGTCGTCGTCCTCGCACTACCGGCCGGCGCGGTCGTCGACGTCGCGTGCGAACTCCGAGACGCACTCGCCGGAAAAACGGTCCTCGACGCGGCGAACGAGTACCCGACCGCTCGGGGAGACGGCTCCCTCGCCGAACGCGTCGCCGACGCCGCGCCCGAGGCGCGCGTCGTGAAGGCGTTCAACACCATCGGGGCGAACCGCATGACGGACCCGGTGGTGGCCGGCGACCCGGCGACCATGTTCGTCGCGGGCGACGACGCCGACGCCGTCGCGGCGGCCGAGACGCTGGCGGCAGACCTCGGCTTCGACCCGGTGGCGGCGGGGGACCTGACGGCGGCGGTCCATCTGGAACACCTCGCGCGGTTCTGGATCCACCTCAGTCGGGAGTACGGCCGCGACGTGGCCGTCCGCTTCCTCCGGGAGGGCGACGGACGGACCTGAGGACGAAGCGACGCGCGTCGCTCTCGGCGTCGCTCCGACGACGAGCGCGGACCACAACCGTATTACGGGCGCGTCGCGGTCGTTCGACTATGGCTGTGGAGAACGTCATCTGGCCCCGCTATCTCGACGCGTCGACGTCGCGGTCGGCGGGCCGACGCGTGCCGCTCGGAGACGCCGTCGAGGAACCGACCGTGGACGAGATAGCCGAAGCGGTCCAGCAGATCGGCTACGACGCCGTCATCGAACGCGACGTGAGACACCCGCAGGAGTGGGACGCGCGCGGCCGCGTCGTCGTCAAGGGAGCCGACGACTCGACGAAGAACGACCTCGTCCAGGCCGTCGCCGCCTACGTCGGCATCCTCCGGGACTGATGGCGATGCAGCGAGTGGGGACCGTCTCGCGGACCGCACAGAACCTCGCCATCGCCCGCTGTGAGGGTGCTGAACACCCGGACATCGGACGCGAAGTGGTCGACGAGTCGCTCTCGTCGGTCGGCCGCGTCGTGGACGTGTTCGGCCCCGTCTCCCGACCGTACGTGGCCATCACCACCTCTGGTAACCCCGCGTCGCTGGTCGGCGAGAAGCTCTACGCGCGCTGAAACACAACCCCCATAGCCTCCCCACCAGAACGTCCGCCCATGCGAACACGCGTCGCCTTCGGCATCGGCCTCGCTACGCTCGTCTTCCTCCTCGTCCAGTTGGGCGCGCTGGCGCTCGTCCCCACGTTCTACGACGCGGGCTACCAGACCGTCGAGGACCCCACCGACCCGACGAACAGCCTCGTCTACATCGGCGCCATCCTCGTCGCCACCGCCGTCATGCTCGCGGCGTTCAAGTACGACTTCGACTGGGCCGTCCGCGCCCTCGTCGTCGTCACCAGCGGGATGCTCTCGTGGTACGTCTTCTCGGTGTTCCTCCCCGGTCTCGTCGCCGTCGGCGCGGCCCTCGTCGTCGCCGGCGCACTGGTCGCGTACCCCGAGTGGTACGTCATCGACACCGCGGGCGTGCTGATGGGCGCCGGCGCGGCGGCCCTGTTCGGCATCAGTTTCGGTCTCCTCCCGGCCGTGGTCCTCCTGACAGTCCTCGCCGTCTACGACGCCATCAGCGTCTACGGCACCGAACACATGCTCGACCTCGCCGAGGGCGTGATGGACCTCAACATCCCCGTCGTCCTCGTCATCCCGACCACGCTGTCGTACTCGCTGCTCGACGACGACTTCGCGGACGCGAACGACGTCCACGAGGACGACGCGGACGCCGCGGCCGCGACCCCCGCCGGTGATTCCGTCGAATCCGCGGCCGGGACGGGCGGCGACGACGAACCCGCGGCCGCCGCCGACGGCGACGCCGCCCCGGACGAGGACGGCGTCCGCGACGCCTTCTTCATCGGACTGGGTGACGCCGTGATGCCCACCGTGATGGTCGCCAGCGCCGCGTTCTTCCTCCCGAAGACGCTCGCCCCGTCGCTGGGCGTCCCCGGACTGCCGGCGCTGACGCTCCCCGCGTTGACCGCGATGCTGGGGACGTTCGCCGGCCTGTTCGCCCTGCTCGCCCTCGTGCTGAAGGGCCGCGCGCACGCCGGCCTCCCCCTCCTGAACGGCGGCACCATCGGCGGCTACCTCATCGGCGCGACGCTCTCGGGCGTGCCGGTGCTGACCGCACTCGGACTGTAATCGGCGGCCGCCGGCGAACCGGCGGGGACGGCCCGCGAAAACGAGTTACCGCTCGCCCGCGCCGTTGCGGACGAACACGGCCATCCCCGTCTCGAAGTCCGCCATCGCGTCGGCGGACAGTTCCGCTCGCCCGACGCCGACGACGTCGTCCTCGGGGGTGACGACGGCCACCTCGTCGCCCGGTCGAACCGCGGGGTCGACCGCTCGGACGAACTTCGCGAAGGCGTTCTTGCCGTCGCGGACGAACGGTTCGCTCTCCTCGCCGACGGTGACGCGGTTCGACGGCGCGGAGAGCGACTCGACCAGTCGGACGCCGCCCTCGACGCCGAGCGTGAACCGGCCGTCGGTGCCGTAGGAGACGATGCGCCCCTCGTCGGCCAGCACCTGTCTCGGTCGACCGCTCGTCGACCGCCGGACGGTCAGGTCGTCGTCGGGGAACAGTGCCGCGCCCGCGCCCGCGCCGAACTGGTAGTCGGCGACGGTTCGGAGGTCCGCGAGCGTCGCGTCGCCCCCGCCCGTCGTCTCGTCGGTGTCGTCGCTCATACCCCGTCTACCCCCGGCGACGTGAAGTCAGTCGCGGTCTGGGACGGCCGGCGCGCGACGCCATCCGCTCCGCGCGGACGTTGTGGGCTGTTAGCACGGTCGTCGCACGAAGAAACGCATAAGTGACGGACGCCTCTCCGAGACGAGTATGTCGATCGACGCGCGGCAGACTGCGGTCGGAACCTCCCTCCTCCTCGCCAGCAGCGTGCTGTTTCTCACGACGGGCGTGGACGGCCGCGTCTCCGTCCTCCTCGCCGCCACCGCCGTCGCCGCCGGTGCCCTCGCCCTCGTCCGCCTCCTCGGGTCGGCCGACGGACGGGCGGCCTGACCGAGGCGCGCCGGCGACGGCCGCCGCCTACCGTGTGTTTTTAACAGGCAGTTGGTCCAATCGGGGGACATGTCAGCTCTCCAGTCGCTCCGCACCGCGGTCGGATCGCTCGGCCGGAACCCCGTCCTGTTCCTCGTCGGTCTCGCGTACGGTCTCGTGACGCTCCCGCAGTCGGCGTTGCAGTTGGCCGGCGTTCCGCTCGCCCCCACGGTGTTGCAGGCGGTCACGTTCTTCGTGACGCCCTTTCTCATCGCGGGCATCATCGGGATGGCGTCCGAGTCGCTCGACGGCGAGACGTCGCTCGAGACGCTCACTCGCGTCGGCCGCGACCGGTACGTCCCGCTCCTGGTCGCCAAGTTCGTCGAACTCGCCATCCTCGTCGGCCTCGGCATCGCGGCGGGCATCGTCGGCGTCGTCGGTGGCCTCGTCGCCTTCGTCGCCCTCGGCAGTCCCGTCGTCGCCGCCATCGTCGGCGGAGTGGTGCTCCTCGCCTTCGTCGTCGTCTTCTTCTTCATCCAGTTCTTCCCCGTCGCCGTCTCGCTCGGCGACGCGGACGCCATCGACAGTTTCCGCGTGAGCATCCGCCTCGTGCGTCAGAACCTCCTCAGCACGCTCGGCTACTCGATAATCGGCTTCGTCGTCAGCACGGTGGCGACGCTCCCCGTCTCCGGTCCCATCTACTTCCGCGTGTTCCAGAACCTCGACCAACTCCAAGACCTGCCGGCGCAGGGACAGGGGATGGCCCCCGGCGCGACGCCGCAGGCGTTCCAGTCGTTCCAGTTCTCCACGCAGGAGGTACTGCTCCTCTCGGCCATCTCGCTGGCCGTGACGATGCTCCTGTTCGCGTTCCGACAGACGTACGCGACGGCGTTCTACCGGGACCACGCGCCGTCGCCGGCGGACGCAGACTTCGACGACGACGCGTTCGACGACGAGACGGGCGGCTTCGACGACAGCGCGTCGACCGGTGACGAGACGACGGGCTTCGGCGACGGTCCGACCGACCGGGACGACGGCGCGTCGGGCGACGACCGGTTCTGACCCGGCCCGCAGGGGCGCTCAGAGCAGGAACGTCTCCTGTCGCTCGGACATGTCGAGGAAGTTGTCCGCCGCCGCCACCAGTTCGTCGGCGGTGGACTCCTGGAACGCGATGACCTCGACGCGGACGCCCTCGTGCCGGAGGTGCGAGCAGAGGCGCGAGAAGTCGCCGTCGCCCGTGCAGAGCACGATGGTGTCGACGTGGTTCGCCAGCGTCACCGCGTCGAGACTCATCCCGACGTCCCAGTCGGCCTTCTTCGACCCGTCGCCGAACGTCTTGATGTCCCGTATCTTCGTCTCGAAGCCGATGTCGACGAGGGCGTCGAAGAAGCTCTCTTCGTCGGGCGAGTCCGCGCGGACGACGTACGCGATGGCGCGCGTCAGGTCCCGACCGGAGACGGCCTTCTCCAGCAGCGACGAGTAGTCGATGTTTCGCGAGTACAGGCTCTGAGCCGAGTGGTAGAGGTTCTGTGCGTCGGCCAGAATGGCCACGCGCTGCCCGGGGTGGATATCGGTCATGTTCGAATCCCCGGGAGCATCCCTTATGAATTGACGTGGCTGGCGCGCCGGTCGGTCGCACGGCGGTTCTTGCGACCGACGTAAGGTATTTGAGCGCGTGGCGCAGTCAGACGAGTGTGACGCACACCACGTCGTCCTCGTCCGGTGGCCGCCGGTCGATAGCGACGCGTGGCGCTCTTCTTCCGAAAAAACGCGCGCCGTAACGCTCTGGGCGGGAGTGGCGACCTCGTCCCGGGCGACTCCCGGACTCGGCGCGCAGGCGACTGACCGACCACGCGATACGCAACACAAATGACGAACTTCGACTTGACAGGGGTTTACCCGGCGATGACGACGCCGTTCGCCCCGGACGGAAGCATCGACCACGAAACGCTCGCAGACGACGCCCGACGCCTCGAAGGCGCCGGCGTCGCCGGCCTCGTTCCCGTCGGCTCCACCGGCGAGAGCGCCACCCTCACCCACGACGAACACGTCGCGGTTGTCGAGACGGTGGTGGACGCCGTCGACGACGTGCCCGTCATCGCGGGTTCGGGGTCGAACTCGACCCGCGAGGCCCTCGAACTCTCCAGACGCTCCGCGGCCGTCGGCGCGGACGGACTCCTCCTCATCTCGCCGTACTACAACAAGCCCGAACAGGAGGGAATCGTCGAACACTACCGAACCGTCGCCGACGAGGTGGACGTTCCGCAGATCGTCTACAACGTCCCCTCGCGCACGGGGAGCAACATCGAACCGGCGACGGTCGAGGCGCTCGCCTCCCACGACAACATCGCGGGCTACAAGGCCGCCAGCGGCGACATCGGCCAGATATCCGAAGTCGTCGAGCGCACCCGCGAGGAGGAGTTCTCGGTGCTGTCCGGCGACGACGCCCTCACGCTGCCCGTCATCTCTGTCGGCGGCGACGGGGTCATCTCCGTCACCGGCAACGTCGAACCCGAGCGCATGGTCGCGCTGGCGGACGCCGCCCTCGGCGGCGAGATGGACCGCGCCCGCGACCTGCACCACGAACTCGGCCCGCTCAACCGCCTGCTGTTCGCCGAGACGAACCCCATCCCGGTGAAGGCGGCCATGGAGATTCGCGGTCACTCCTCGGGGGCGCTCCGCCCGCCGCTGACCGACCTGACGGCGGAGAACCGCCAGGCGCTCGAAGCCGCCCTCGACGAACTCGACGCGACGCGCGAGGAGTCGCTGGGACTCGAACCGGCGGAGGGCGCGTAGATGGGTGACCCCGTCCGCGTCGCGGTCACGGGCGCGGCCGGTCGGATGGGCCGCGAACTCCTCGACGTGGCCGCCGGGCGCGACGACGTGTCGGTGGTCCTCGCGGTGAACCGGAGCCCGGTCGAATCGGTGTCGGGGGTCGACGTCCGCGACGCCGCCGACCTGTCCACCCACCTCGCCGAGACGAACCCCGACGTGTTGGTGGACTTCACCGGCCCCGAGTCGAGCACAGACTACGCCGCCGCCTGCGCCGAGGCGGGCGTCGGCGTCGTCGTCGGCACCACCGGCTTCGACGCGGACGGGCGCGCGGCGCTGGACGAGGCGGCAGAGTCCGTCCCGCTCCTGCACGCGACGAACTTCTCGCGGGGCGTCGCGGCGCTTCGTCGCGCCGTCCGAGAGGCCGTCGCCGCCCTCCCCGACTACGACGTTGAGGTCACCGAGACGCACCACAACGGCAAGCGCGACGCGCCGTCGGGGACGGCGACCACCCTGCTCGACGAGGTAGACGACGTCCGCGGCGCGTCCGACCGCGTCTACGGCCGCGAGGGCGACCAGCCCCGAACCGAGGGCGAGATAGGCGTCCACGCCCGCCGCGCGGGCGGCGTGACCGGCGAACACGAGGTGCTGCTCGCCGACGACCACCAACTGCTCTCCCTGACGCACCGTGCGGGGTCCCGCGGCGTCTTCGCCGCCGGCGCCCTCGACGCTGCCGTCTGGCTCGCCGACCGCGACGCCGGGCGGTACGACTTCGACGAGGTACTCGACGCATGAGCATCCAATCCGAGATAGACGACCTGTGGCAGCGCTACGAAGACGACGAGATAGACGCGGAGACGGCCGGCTCGGAGACGCTGGCGACGCTCGACGCCTTCCTCGTCTCCCTCGAACAGGGCGACGTGCGGGCGGCCGAACAGGTCGGCGACTCCGGCCCGGACGGCTGGGTGGTCAACGAGTGGGTCAAGCGAGGCATCCTGCTGAACTTCGGGCTGCGCGAGACCATCGCCCGCGACTACGGCGGCGTGACGTACTACGACGTGCTCCCCCTCCGCGGCACGGCCGACTTGGGCCAGCGAGGGACGCGAAACACGCCGGACGGCACCACCATCCGCCGGGGGGCGTACCTCGGGTCGGACTGCATCATGATGTCGCCCTCCTTCGTCAACGTCGGCGCGCACGTCGGCGACGGGACCCTCGTGGACTCCTGCGACACCGTCGGCTCCTGCGCGCAACTCGGCGAGAACGTCAAGCTGGGCGCGAACACCCTCGTCGGCGGCGTCCTCGAACCCGTCGAGGACGCGCCCGTGATAATCGAAGACGGCGTCTCGCTCGGTGCGGGCTGTCGGGTCACCTCGGGCTTCCACGTCGGCGAGAATACCGTCGTCGGCGAGAACACGCTCCTGTCGCCGCGCATCCCCGTCTACGACCTCGTCGAGGAGGAGGTGCTGTACGGTCACCTGCCGTCGAACCGCAGAGCGTTCACCCGCTACGTGGAGTCATCGCTCGGCGACCACGACATCTTCGCGGGCGGCGCGTACAAGCCCGCCGTCGTCGCCCTCGACATCGAGGACGACACCCTCGACAAGACGCGGCGCGAGGAGGCACTGCGCGGATGACGCCCGCCGGTGGCGGGGGAGGAGAGGCGGACCCGCGGATTCGACGGCTCTCCGAGTGGGACGGAGACGAACTCCTCGCACTCGCGGAGGAACACGGCACGCCCCTCTACGTCGTCGATTTGGACCGCGTGCGGGAGAACTGCGCTCGTCTCGACGCGGCGTTCCCCGACGCCGAAGTGCGCTACGCGCTGAAGGCCCACACGGGCCGCGCCGTCCTCGAAACCGTCCGCGAGGCGGGACTCGCCGCCGAGTGCGCCTCCGCGGGCGAGGTCGAACGCGCCCTCGCCGCCGGGTACGACGGGAGCGATGTCCAGTACACCGCCGTCAACCCGCCGGGACGTGACCTCGACCACGTCGTGGACCGCTGGCGCGACCATCCGGAACTCACCGTCACCGTCGGCGCGGCGGACACCGTCGACCGCCTGCGCGAACGCGGGTTCGACGGCCGCCTCTGCATCCGCGCCAACCCGGGCGTCGGCGCGGGCCACCACGAGAAGGTCCAGACGGGGGCGAACGCGAAGTTCGGCGTCCCGTACGACGACGTGGCCGAGTTGGCCGAGTCCGTCGCCGACGACTTCGAACTCGTCGGCCTGCACGCCCACGCCGGGAGCGGTATCTCCGGCGACGACCTGTCGAACCACCGCGAACTGGTCCGACGGATGGGCGAACTCGCCCGCGAGGTGGCGTCCCGCGTCGGCCCCCTCGAGTTCGTGGACGTGGGCGGCGGGTTCGGCGTCCCCTACCGCGAGGACGAACCGCCCCTCGACCTCGAGAGCGTCGCCGACGCGACGCGGGAGGCTCTCGGCGACGTCTCCGGCACCCTCGCGGTCGAACCCGGCCGGTACGTCGTCGCCGACGCGGGCGTCCTCCTCACGCGGGTCAACACCGTCAAGGAGGCGCCCGACGCCACCGTCGTCGGCGTGGACGCGGGGATGACCACCCTGCTCCGCCCCGCGATGTACGACGCCTACCACGAGATTCGGAACCTGTCGGCGACCGAGGACGTTCAGGCGATATCTGCCACCGTCGCGGGCCCTATCTGTGAGTCCTCGGATGTGATGTGTGAGAACAGGTTACTCGCCGCTCCCCGTCGAGGACATCTCCTCGCCGTCGGGAACGCGGGTGCCTACGGATACGAGATGGCAAGCACCTACAACTCGCGGCCTCGACCGGCCGAAGTCGCACTCTCGGGCGGCGACGCCCGCGTCGTGCGGCGACGAGAGACCCTGGCTGACCTCACGGAGTTAGAAGAATGAGCGTACTTCACGAACGAATCCCTGTCGCAAAGTATCACGGAACCGGAAACGACTTCATCGTCGTGGACGCGGAGGAGTCGGTCCCCGACCGACCCGCGTTCGCGTCGACGCACTGCAACCGAGACTCGGGCATCGGCGGCGCGGAGGCCGAACGGCGCGGCGCGGACGGCGTCCTCTTTCTCGCACTCGAACGTCGCTACTCGCCGCCCCGCGTCGTGATGACTCTCGTCCAACCCGACGGCTCCGTCGCCGCGATGTGCGGCAACGGCGCGCGGTGCGCCGCCTCGTGGGCCGCCGGGCGGACCGGGTCGTCGGAACTGATGATAGACACGCCCGCCGGCACGCGCCACGCCATCGTCGAGGGCGACCGGGTCACCATCGAGATGGGCGACCCGTCGTTCCGCCCGCGCGACGTCCCCCTCGCCCGGGAGTCCGAACTCGTCGAGGAGGACGTCGAAGGACTGACCGTCACCGCCGTGAACACGGGCGTCCCGCACGCCGTCGCGTTCGTCGACGACGTGGACGACGTCGACCTCGACGCCGTCGCGCCCGCCGTCCGTCACGCCGACGTGTTCCCCGAGGGCGCCAACGTCACCGTCGCCTCTCCGAACGACGACGGGTCGTTCAGTCAGCGCACGTTCGAACGCGGCGTCGAGGGCGAGACGCAGTCCTGCGGCACCGGCGCCGTCGCCGTCGTCGCCGCCGGCAAGCGCGTCGGACTCCTCGACGGCGACGCCGCCGTGACCGTCTCGCCGCCCGGCGGCGACCTCGAAATCACGGTCCCCGACGACGGTCCGGCCACCCTCTCCGGGCCGACCGAACGCGAGTTCGAGACCGAACTCGACGTGGACGTCCGCTCTCCCTGATGGGGTTCGACCCGGTCGCCTTCCTCGAACGGGCCGTCCCCGTCGCCTCGAACGACGGCGTCTCGGAGATGCGGACGCTCCTCGTGGAGACGCTGGCGTCGCACGGCGCGGACCCCGCGGTGGACGACGCGGGCAACGTCGTCGCCGCGAGGGGTGCCGCCGACCCCGAGACGCATCTCGTCTTCAACACGCACATCGACACCGTCTCGCCGCACGTCCCGTTCGAGCGAACGACCGACGCCGGCGACGACGTGATTCGCGGCCGCGGGTCCTGCGACGCGAAAGGTCCCCTCGCCGCCATCCTCGCGGCGTTCTTCGCCGTCGAACCCGCCGACGACGCGCGGGTGACGCTCGCGGTCACGCCCGACGAGGAGGTGCTCTCGACCGGCGCGGCGGCACTCGACCTCGACGCCGACATGTACGTCGTCGGCGAACCGACCGGTCTCGACGTCTGCACCGCCGCCAAGGGTCGGTTTCAGGGCACGCTCACGCTGTCGGGCGTCGCCTCGCACGCCGCCGAACCGCAGTCGGGCGTCAACGCGGTGTTCGCCCTCGAACGGGCCCTCGCGGCGATTCGCGCGTTCGACGACGGGCGCGCCGCCCACCCGCAGTTGGGCGCGGCGACGCTCACGCCGACGACCGTCGAGGGCGGCGCCGCGACGAACCAGGTGCCCGCGACGTGCGAACTCGTCCTCGACCGGCGGAGCGTCCCGCCCGAGACGGCCGCGGCGTTCCGAGACTCGCTGGAGACTGCCGTCCGCGACGCCGTCCCGGACGACGTGGGCGTCGCGTTCGACCTCACCGAGCGACCGACGCCGTTCCTCGAAGCGTTCGCCACCGACGAGGACCACGAACTCGTCCGCACTCTGGCCGCGGCGTCCGACCGCGCGGGCGGGTCCGGGGTCGTCCGGCCGTTCACCGCGGCGACGGAGGCGTCGTACTTCGCGCCCGCCCCCGTCGTCGTCTTCGGCCCCGGCGTCCTCGCGGACGAGACGGGCGCGGTGGCGCACGCCGACCGCGAGTACGTCCGAGTCGCCGACGTGCGCCGCGCCGCGGACGCCCTCACCGACGCCGTCGGCGAACTCGTCGGAGCGAACTGAGCGCCTCGTCCGTTCGACGGCCGCGTCGCCGTCCCGCGGAAGCGTAACTGCCATACACGTCCGCGGAGTCGAGTCGAGTATGTACGAGGCGGTCCACGCGCACCCCGACGGCGACAGCACGGCGGCCCGATTCGCGACGACGGCCGCCCGCTACGGGTACGACGGCGTGGTCGTCCGCGGCGACGACGCGAGCCCCGACTACGAGACGCTTCGCGAGGAGGCGCCGTGCGACGTGGTCGACGCCGTCGAAATCGTCGCCGAGGGACCGGAGCAGGCCAGCGGCGCGGTCGGCAACTACCGCCCGGACCGGACGCTGGTGCTGGTCCGCGGCGGGACGGACCGCCTGAACCGCTTCGCGGTCGAACAGGACCGCGTGGACGTGTTGACTCGGCCGTTCGCCGGCGACGGCGACGTGAACCACGTCCTCGCGAAGGCCGCCGAGCGGAACGGCGTCGCCGTCGAGTTCGACCTCGGGCCGGTCCTCCGTTCGACCGGCGGCCACCGCGTCCAGCATCTCGACTCGCTGCGCAAACTCAAGCGCATCCTCGACCACTACGACGCGCCGTACGTCGTCAGCGCCAACGCCGCCTCCCACTTGACGCTCCGCGCCCCGCGCGAACTCGCGGCCGTCGGCGACGAAATCGGCCTCGGGGCCGAGTGGGTCCGCGACGGACTCGCCGCGTGGGGTGACGTCGCCGCCCGCAACCGGGAGCGCTTGTCCGAGTCGTTCATAGCCCCGGGTGTCGAACGTGGCAGATATGAAGAAGACGATTGAGGAACACGCCGCCCGCTTCTCCGACGCGGCCGCCGACTACGACGAGTCGCAGGACTCGGAAGCGTACCGCGCCTGCGCGAACCTCGTCATCGACCACGCCGAACCGACCGACGAGGACGTCGTCCTCGACCTGGGGACGGGGACGGGCGCGATAGCCCTCGCCCTCGCGCCGACGGCGAAGCGCGTCGTCGGCCGCGACGTCAGCGAGGGGATGCTCGAACGGGCCCGCGAGAAGGCCGAGCGCGAAGGTATCGACGACGTCGAGTTCGGCGAGGGTCGCTTCCGCGACCCGAACTACGACGGCGAGGTGGACACCGGGTCGTCGCAGACGCCCCGAGCCGACGCTCACGGCGCTCGCGTCGACGTCGCAGTCTCGAACTTCGCCATGCACCACCTCTCCGACGAGGAGAAACGCGAGGCCATCTCGGTCGTCGCCGACCTGGACCCCCGCCGGTTCGTCCTCGGCGACCTGATGTTCTTCGGGGAGCCCGACCCCGAGGAGCCGTTCTACAGCCCCGATGTCGACGACCCGGCGACGGTGGGGACGCTCGCTGACGCCCTCACCGACGAGGGGTTCGTCCTCACCGCCGTCGAACGCGTCCACGACCAGGTGGGCGTGCTGGTGGCCGAACGGTTCGGCGACGTTGTCGAGCGAAGCTCGACAGCCCACCAGATGAAATCTGGTGACGCGAGCGACCGACTCCCGGTCGACGAGTAGATGAAACACCTGCCGAAACACCTCCAGCCCCGGTGGCGCTACCTCGCCGTCGAACTGGAGTCGTGGCCCGACGCGTCGTTCGACCGGGGGGACTTCCAGCGCGAACTGTGGTACGCCGCGCAGAACCTGTTCGGCGACAGCGGAAGCGCCGCGGCCGACCTGACGGTGCTGTCGTTCTCCTTCGCCGACGGGGAGGGCGAGACGGTGGTGCGCGCCTACCGCGGCGCGGAGGACCGGGCCCGGGCGGCGCTCACCTGCCTCTCGACGGTCAACGGGTCGCCCGTCGGCGTCCGCGTCGCCGGCGTCTCCGGTACGGTGCGTGCCTGTGAAGAAAGGTATTTAGGACGCCGGGCCGGAACTTCCGAAGAGAGAGACGTCGTGTTCGAGGACGAGTCGCGGCCCGCCGTCATCCGTGATTCACGGGTCGACGTTCGCGGGGCCGACGGGTTCGTCGGCGCGGCGCAACTCGATTTCGAGTGATAACTTATGCAGGGACAAGCCCAACAGCAGGCATACGACCGCGGGATTACCATCTTCTCGCCCGATGGTCGTCTCTACCAGGTAGAGTACGCGCGTGAAGCAGTCAAACGAGGGACGGCGAGCATCGGGGTCCGGACGCCCGAGGGCGTCGTCCTCGCCGCCGACAAGCGCTCCCGGTCGCCACTCATGGAACCGACGAGCGTCGAGAAGATTCACAAGGCGGACGACCACGTCGGCATCGCCTCGGCCGGCCACGTCGCCGACGCGCGCCAACTGATCGACTTCGCCCGCCGGCAGGCGCAGGTCAACCGACTGCGCTACGGCGAACCCATCGGCATCGAGACGCTGACGAAGGAAGTCACCGACCACATCCAGCAGTACACGCAGGTCGGCGGCGCACGCCCGTTCGGCGTCGCCCTCCTCATCGGCGGCATCGAGAACGGCACGCCGCGCTTGTACGAGACGGACCCCTCGGGGACGCCGTACGAGTGGAAGGCCGTCTCCATCGGTGCCGAACGAGGTGACCTCCAGGAGTACCTCGAAGAGAACTACCGCGACGACCTGACTCTCGACGAGGGCATCGGGCTCGCACTCCGCGCCATCGCCTCCACGAACGAGGGCCAACTCGAATCGGGCGGCGTCGACGTGGCCACCGTCACCACCGAGACGGAGGCGTTCGTCGAACTCACCAACGACGAGATAGACGAGTACATCGTCGAGAACGACCTCGAACCGACGGACGAGGACGAGACGGACGAACCGGCCGAGTAGTCCCGCACTCGCTTCCCGCGGACTCTCCTCGACGCTTCGACGCGCAGTTTTCACGGAGTCGCGTCGCCCTCGACTCCGGACGGTCCCGACGCCGTCACCGACGCTCACGAGCGATGCGTCTCGCGGGTCGAAACGACGGCGGTAGGGGCCGCGGACGACGGTGGAGGCCGCGACGGCGGCGGTTCAGTACTCCTCGTACGCGAGGTTCATCAGCCACTGCGAGAAGGCGTTGCTGTTGGCGTTTATCTCCTCCTCGCCGATGAACGGCGACAGCATGTCGCCGGCCATCAGCATCGAGAAGTCGAGGTCGCGCGCGGTCGGTTCGAGGTAGTAGGTGTTGTGTCCGTTGTACACCGTCTCTTCGCGGTTGATGAGGTCGAGCGAGAACAGACGCTCTGCGATACGGCTTCCCTTCCGGGAGGTGATGTCGAGTTCCTTCCAGAAGTCGCTCTGGTGGATGCCGCCGGTCTCTCGGATGAGTTCGAGTCCTGCACGTTCGTCGTCCGAGAGGTCGGCTTCGGCCTCGCCTGCGCTCATATCCCGTGAGTCGTCCGCGTGCCGTTTAAACCTGACTTTCGACGGGTTCGTACGCCGTCTCGCAGGGCGGCCCCGGGGCGAAGGCGTAGTCGGCGTCGCCGTCGGCCCGCAGGGTGACGAGCGACGACGACCGGGTGCCGTACCGGCCCTCGGGGTCGTGGACGCAGACGCCGTAGTCGTGGTCGCGCAGCACCGACGCCGCACGCTCGCGCCACGCGTCGGCGGACTCCCGGTCGGACCGTTCGCGGGGTTCGAGCGCCTCGCGCACGCGTCGGGCGTTGTCCGCCTGTTCCCGCCCCGCCTCGGGCCGGCGCGCGGGTTCGAAGTAGTCGCCGTCGGCCCCCACGTTCACCACGACGTGGACGCCCGGCGTCAGTCGCGTCGTCGACAGCGTCCCGTCCCACTCGAACAGGAAGGCGTCGGCGGCGTCGGCGACGACGAGGTTGAACCCGTCGTACGTGTCCGCCGCGACGGCGGCTTCCACCGTCTCGCGCGCGGCCGCGGCGCTCTCTGCCCGCAGGGCGTCGCGGACGAGTCGGCCGCGCGAGCGTTCGCCGCCGCCCGCCACCTCGACCCAGCGGTTGGTGACGCCGACGAAGACGCCGCGCTCGTTGTATCCGACCCACGTCCCCCCCGCCTCCGCGTCGCGCGGGGCGACGAACGCCGGGTCGCCCTCGACGACGCTCGGCGGTTCAGACGGCCGGTCGGTCAGTTCGTCGCGGTTGGCCGCGACGACGACGGGCGCTTCCTCGAACACCTGCCACGCGATGGTCAGCGTACACACGGGTCGGAGTAGGCGCGGCGGCGAGAAAACGGTTGGGCGCTCGGGCGACGGGCGGGCTACTCCTCGAACCGCACCGCGTCCCGCGTCGCCAGCGCCACGTTCACGGCGGCGACGTTCTCCGGCACGTCGTGGACGCGGACGACGTCCGCACCCCGGTCGGCCGCGAGGGCCGTCGCCGCGAGCGTCGCCGGGAGGTTGTCGCCCGCCTCGCTGCCGACGTGTTCGAACATCGACTTGTGCGAGTGGCCGAACAGGACGGGACAGCCGAGGGCGTCGAACTCGCCGAGTCGGTCCAGAAGCTCGAACTCCTCGGGCTTGGACTTGCCGAACCCGATTCCGGGGTCCACGATGACGTTCTCCCGGGGGACGCCAGCCTGTTCCGCGAGCAGGATTCGCTCGCGGAGTTCGTCTATCACGTCGTCCACCACGTCGTCGTACGTCACGTCCTTGCCGGGGACGACGGGCGCGTCGATGCTGTGCATCACGATGACCGGCACGTCGCGTTCGGCGGCGAGAAAGCGCATCTCGGGGTCTTCGAGCCCGGTCACGTCGTTCAGGATGTCCGCGCCCGCGTCGAGTGCCGCCTCGGCGACGGCCGCCTTGCGCGTGTCCACCGACAGTAACGCGTCCACGTCGGCGAGCGCCTCGATGACGGGGACGGTGCGGCGAATCTCCTCCTCGACGGGCACTTCCTCGGCGCCCGGGCGGGTGGATTCGCCGCCGACGTCGACGATGTCGGCGCCGGCGTCTATCATCGCCTCGGCCTGTTCGAGGGCGGCGTCGGCGTCGAAGAACTCGCCGCCGTCGTGGAAGCTGTCCGGCGTGACGTTGAGGATGCCCATCACCGCCGTCCGGTCGTCCCACGGGTAGTCGTTCGACCGGTCCGCCGTCGCGTCGGCGTCGGTGTCGGCGGTGCCCACGTCAGCGTCGCCGTCGGCGTCGCAGTCGAGGCCGACGCACGCTCGCACGTCCGCGGCGACGGCCGCGAGGCCGTCGGATTCGGCGGCGAGTCGCGTCGTCAGGCGGTCGAACGCCGCGAGCGTCCCCGACAGCACCACGTCCGCGAGTTCGCCGTTGCCCGCGTCGCCGGCGGTGGCGCAGTCGCCGCCGGCGGTCAGCATCGCCTCCGTGACGGTCCGGGCGTCGCGTCGCTGCAGCGACAGGCGGACGACGCGGTGGACGCTCTCCTCGCGCGCCTCGGCGGCGTCCCTGTCGGCGACGTGCGCCCGTTCGAGCAGGTCGGTCGCGTCGGTTCGGTCGCGCACGTCCACCGGCGTCACCGTCCGCGTCCACGTCTGACGCGCCTCGGCGACGAGGAACAGCGAGCCGAGTGCGAGGACGCAGTCGCCCTCGTCGGCGCGTTCGCTCGCCGTCGCGACGGCCGAGGCCACGTCGTCGCCGACGGTCACGTCGTCCGCGCCGGCGTTCTCGAACACGCGCGCCAGCGTCTCGGGGTCCTCCGAGCGCGGGTTGTCCGGGCGGCAGGCGACCACCGAGTCGGGGTCCGGGAGGGCGTCGACCATCGCGCGGTGGTCCTTGTCGTGCATCGCGCCGAAGACGAGGTGCAACGCTCCGAAGTCGAAGTCGTCGAGGACCGTCGCGAGAGACTCGCAGGCGCTGGGGTTGTGCGCGCCGTCGAGGACGACGAACGGGTCCGTCTCCATCACCTCGAACCGGCCGGGCCAGTGGGCGGTCCGCAGGCCGCGTTCGAGCGTCGTCGCGTCCAGCGCCACCCCGAGTTCGTCGGCGACCTGTCGCGCGAGGACGCACGCGATACCGGCGTTCACGGCCTGATAGTCGCCCACAAGCGGGATTCGCCCCTCGACGCGCCAGTCGTCGGCGACGACCGAGACGGCCGACTCCTGGTGGGTGACGCGTTCGCCCGCGCGGACGGTCACGTCGGCGTCGTCGGTTCCGACGGTGACGACGCTCCCGGCGTGGTCGCGGATGGTCGCGAGGGCGTCGCCCGTCGCGCCCGTCACGAGCGGTTGGTTCGCGGGCGCGACGGCGGCCTTCTTCTCGGCTATCTCCGCGACGGTGTCGCCGAGGACGGCCGTGTGTTCGAGCGAGACGTTCGTCACCGCGGCGGCGACGGGGTCGACGACGCTCGTCGCGTCCAGTTTCCCCCCCATACCGACTTCGAGGACGGCCACGTCGGTCTCGGCCTCGGCGAAGTACCAGATGGCCATCGCCGTCACCACCTCGAAGAACGTGAGCGGGTCACCCTCGGCGGCGCGTTCGACCAGCCACGGCTTCGCCCGTTCGACGAACTCGCGGACGGCCGACTCGGGTATCTTTCGCCCGTCCACGCGGGCGCGTTCGCGGACCGTCTCGAAGTGCGGCGACGTGTAGAGTCCGACCGTCAGCCCCGCTTCCCGGAGGACCGCCTCGGTCATCCGCGCCGTACTGCCCTTCCCGTTCGACCCCGCCACCTGCACGAACGTCACGTCCTCGTGGGGGTCGTCGAACTCGGCGAGGAGCGACCGAACGGACTCGGTGCCCGGCTTGACCTGGAACCGGCGGAGGTCGAGGAGGAACCGCACGGCCTCGTGATACTGCATACCAGATGGTCAGGAGGACTGCGCTTAGGAGTGTCGGACCGTGGAGCGACGACGGGGGGTACGCCGGGACTGAAGTTGATTACCCCGGGCGTCGAATCGGGGGACGATGTACGATTCGATTCTGGTTCCGACCGACGGTAGCGAGGGGACGGAGAAGGCGCTCGAACACGCGATGGAGGTCGCGTCGCTCTCGGGGGCGACGATTCACGTCCTCTCGGTGGTGGACCGCCGCCTCTACCTCGCGGCGGGCGAAGACCAGAAGGACGAGTTGCAGGAGTCGCTGCACGAGGACGCCGTGACGGCCGTGGACGGCGTCGCCGAGACGGTCCGCGACGCCGACGTCGACTGCACGACGGCCGTCCGCGACGGCGTCCCCTACCGCTGCATCCTCGACTACGCCGAGGAACACGACGTGGACGTGGTCGTGATGGGGACGCACGGCCGCACCGGTCGCGACAAACTCGCCAGTCTCGGCAGCGTCACCGAACGGGTGGTGCAGAACACGAGTCGCCCCGTCCTCGTCGTGAGCATCGGGCGGGACTGAGGGCGAGAACGGGACCGGTTGGCCGGTTCGAGAAGGGACTCAGCGCGCCGGGAGGACGTTGAGGTTGCTGTCGAGCAGGTTCTCCGGGTCGTAGACGGCCTTCAGTTCGGCGAGGCGGTCGTAGTTGTCGCCGTAGGCCATCCGTCCGCGCGCCTCGCCCTCGACGAACCCGGGGAAGCCGGGGTAGAACGCCGACAGCGTCGCGTCGGCGTCGCGCAGGTCCGACCAGGCGCTCTCGGCCCACGCGAGGTGTGCCTCGTCGTCGGCCGGGTCGCGCCACCCGGCCTCGACGGAGACGAGGAACGCCGCGTCGCGGTGCGCGTACGCCGTGGCGTCGGCCGCCACGTCGCGCACGGCGCCGCCGAGGTGCCAGAGCGTGAGCGACGACTCCGGCCCGGGCCGGGCGGTGCCGTGGGCCGCCAGTCGCGCCAGCAGGTCGTCGGACGCCGCCGTCGCGTACAGCGAGTGCCACGAGTAGCGGTTTCCGGTCGGGAACAGTTCGTTCGCCACCTCGTGGAGCGCGAGGAATGGCATCCGGTCGCTGACGTCCATCGCGGGGTCGCCCATCTCGCGGAGGGGGCGGAGCGCCGCCTCGCCCGCCTCGGGGTCGCCCGCGTAGACGGCGTAGTACATCACGATGGGGGCGCCGTGGAACTCGGGAGGGACGAACGGGAGCGGCGGCACCGAGGTGACGACGGCCATCGACGTGACCTCGTCGGGCGCGTCGGCGGCGTACGCGCGGTAGTCGCGGAGCAGGCGTTCGACGGACGCCGCGTCGGGGGCGGGGTAGGCCACCTGCGCGACGGCCACCTCCGGACCGACGGGGACGCAGTCGAACTCGAAACTCGTGACGACGCCGAAGTTGGCGCCGGCGCCGCGGAGCCCCCAGAACAGGTCGGCGTTCTCGTCGGTGCTGGCGGTCAGTACCTCGCCGTCGACGGTGACCACCTCGGCCGACCGGAGCGAATCGACGCCGAGGCCGTGAGCGCGGCGGAGCCACCCGATGGCCCCGCCGAGCGTCGACCCGGCGACGCCGTTGTGCGCGGCGCTTCCGCAGACCACGGCGAGGCCGTGTTCCTGCGTGACGGCGAGCACGTCGCTCACGCGGCATCCGGCGCCGACGCGGACCGTCCGGCGTTCGGCGTCGAGTTCGACGGCGGTCAGCGACGACAGGTCGACCACCAGACCGCCGTCGACGAGTGCGCTCCCCGTGACGTGGTGGCCGCCGCCGCGGACGGCGAGTCGCAGGTCGTGGTCGCGGGCGAAGCGTACGGCGGCCGCGGCGTCCGCCGTCGAGGCGACGCGGACGACGAACGCCGGGTAGCGGTCGACGCGACCGTTCCAGAGCGTTCGGACGTCGTCGTAGGACGCGTCCGTCGGCGTCACCACGTCGCCGGTGACGGCGGCGCGGAGTTCGGCGACGAGCGACGGGTCGGGGGTGGGTGTGACGGTGCTCACGGGTGGTCGGACTGGTGATTCCCAGTACGTGCCGGGAGGACGCTCGCTCGGGAGATAAAGGTAGATTGACACTCCGTGACCGACGGCGGGACGCCGCCCGCGTCGGACGCCCCCGTCAGTCGTACCCGAACCGCCGTATCACCGCTCTGCGGTGTCGTCCGCGTCGACCACCGCTCGGCCGCGCCCGAACCGCCGCGTCTTCGCTTCGCTCAGATGCGACCGTCCGTCACTAATCGTGACGGAAACACCGCGTCTTCGCTTCGCTCCGACGCGAGCGTCCGTCACTAATCGTGACGGAAGCGCCGAAAGACTCACTCGCGCTCGTCTTTCGAGCTTCAGACACGCTTTCGCTTCGCTCAATCGTGACGGAAGCACCGCCGTCCGGTGAACGCCATCGCGATGCCGCGTTCGTCGGCGGCGGCGACGACGTCCTCGTCGTTCACCGACCCGCCGGGCTGAATCACGGCTTCGATACCGGCCTCGGCGGCCACCTCGATGCCGTCCGGGAACGGGAAGAACGCGTCGGAGGCCATCACGGCGCCCGCCGGTCCCTTCCCCTCCGCGTGCTCTTCGGCCTTCATCGCGGCGAGTTTGACGGCGTCCACGCGGGACACCTGTCCCATGCCGACGCCCACCGTCTCGGTGCCCGCGGCGAACAGGATGCCGTTGGACTTCACGTGCTTCAGCACCTTCCACGCGAACAGCATCGTCTCCAGTTGCTCGTCGGTGGGTTCGGTCTCCGTGACGATTTCGAGGTCGTCCACGGTCGGCGCCCACAGGTCGCGTTCCTGCACGAGGCGGCCGCCGACGAGGGGTTTCTCGGTCAAGCGGTCGGTTCGCTCGCCGAGTTCGCCCACGTCGAGGACGCGGAGGTTCTGTTTCCCGGTGAGGACGTCGAGGGCGGCGTCGGTGTAGCCCGGCGCGACGACGACTTCCTTGAACGAGTCGACTATCTGTTCGGCCGTCTCGGCGTCGCACTCGCGGTTGAGCGCGACGATGCCGCCGAACGCGCTCATCGGGTCCGTCGAGAGCGCTCGCTCGTAGGCCTCCGCGAGGGAGTCGGCGGTGGCACAGCCCGCGGGGTTGGTGTGCTTGATGACCGCCGCGGCGGGTTCGTCGAACTCCTTGACGAGGTTCAGGGCGCCGTCGGCGTCGTTGTAGTTGTTGTACGACAGCGCCTTCGCTCCCTCGTTCAGTTGGGGCGCGCGGACGACGGACGCCTCCTCGCAGGCGTCGTCGGCGTAGACGGCGGCGTCCTGGTGCGGGTTCTCGCCGTACCGCAGTTCGGTCACTCGGTCGTCGGAGACGAGGCGGCGTTCGGGGAAGTCCCCGCCGTCGTCGCCCTCGACGGTCACCGAGTCGTCCGACACGTCGAGGCGGCCCTCGGCGAACCAGCGGACTGCACGGGGGTAGGCCGTGAACTCGGCCTCGTGGAGGACGCGGTCTTTCAGCGACGCCTCGTCGTCGCTCTCGTAGACGGGGACCGACTCCTGCGTGACGATGGGGCCGTCGTCCACCGCCTCGGTGACGACGTGGACGGTACAGCCGGTCATCCGGACGCCGGCGTCGAGCACCTGTTCGTGCGCGTCCGTGCCGGGGAACGAGGGGAGCAGCGACGGGTGGACGTTGAGCGTGGTGGGCGCCTCGTCGACGAACGTCTCCGTCAGGACGCGCATGTAGCCGTCCAGACAGACCAGGTCGAAGTCGTAACTCGACAGGCGGTCGAGGATGCGCCGTTCGTGGGACTCCCGGGACTCCTCGGCCTCGCGTTCGACGACTTCCGTCGGGATGCCCCGTTCGGCCGCCGCGTCGAGGACGGGCGCGCCCTCCTCGTTCGACAGGACGACGGCGAGTTCGGCGCCGCCGGGTGTCCGCTCGTCGATGTGCAGGAGGTTCCGCCCGCGATTGCTCGCCAGACCGGCAATCTTGGTCATGTGAGAACAGCCACGGGCCGGGAGAAAAACAGTTGCGGTATTCGCGGGGTAGATATGCACGTTCGAGGATACAAACGGCGCATTATTCCCGCGAAAACCGACGAGGTATGCACGAGAGTGGGATACGCCATCGATACGCTTTTGGAGCGCCCACGGGCATCCTCGCGCATGGACGACCTCTCCCGCTCGGACCCGCTCGCCGCCGTGTCGCCGCTGGACGGCCGATACGCCGGTCGAACCGCACCCCTCGTCCCGTACGCCAGCGAGGCCGCGTTGATGCGCGCCCGCGTCCGGGTCGAAGCCGAGTATCTCGTCGCTCTCGCGGACCTCGACGCGACGCCGCTCACCCTCTCGGACGCCGAACGCGAGACGGTTCGCGACCTGTACGAGTCGTTCGACGGCGACGACGCCCGCCTCGTCAAGCGCCTCGAAACCGAGGGCGCGGCGGGGTACTCGGCGACGAACCACGACGTGAAGGCCGTCGAGTACTTCGTCCGGACGGAGACGCCCGAACGCGTCCACCCGTGGATTCACTTCGGACTCACGAGCGAGGACGTGAACAACCTCGCACACCGCCTGCTGGTCAAGCCGGCCGTCGAGGATGTTCTCGCCCCCGCCGTCGCGGACGTCAGCGACGAACTCGCGTCGCTGGCGCGCGAGTACCGCGCGACGCCGATGCTCGCGCGCACGCACGGTCAGCCCGCGACGCCGACGACGTTCGGCAAGGAGATGGCCGTCTACGCCGCCCGCCTCGGCCGGCAACTCGGCCGGGTGAAGGAGGCCGCCGCCGGCCTGTCGGGGAAACTCGCGGGCGCGTCGGGGACGTACGCCGCGCACGTCGCCGCGTACCCCGACGTGGACTGGCGCGCGTTCTCCCGGTCGTTCGTCGGCGGACTCGGATTGGAACACACCGCGCTGACGACGCAGGTGAACCCCTGCGACGACCTCGCGGCCCTGTTCGACGCGCTCCGCGGCGTCAACAACGTCCTCCTCGATTTGGACCGCGACGTGTGGCTGTACGTCTCCCAGCGCTACCTCGGGCAGGAGGCCGCCGCGGGCGAGACGGGGTCGTCGACGATGCCGCACAAGGTCAACCCCATCGACTTCGAGAACAGCGAGGGCAACCTCTCGAAGGCGAACGCCGACCTGACGTTCCTCGCGGACTACGTGACGAACTCCCGACTCCAGCGCGACTTGTCGGACTCGACGGTCAAGCGGAACGTCGGCGCGGCGTTCGCTCACTGTCTCATCGGCTACGGGAAGACGGCGGCGGGCCTCGACAAGGTGGTTCCCAACGAGCAGGTGATGCGCGAGGAACTGGACGCCCACCCGGAACTCGTCGGCGAGGCGGTGCAGACAATCCTCCGGCGCGAGGGCGACACGGAGGCCTACGAACGGGTGAAGCAACTCACCCGCGGCCGCGACGTGACGCTCGAAGACTTCCGCGACCTGTTCGACGAACTCGACGTGAGCGAGTCGGTCCGCGACGAACTGCGGGCGCTCTCGCCCGCGACGTACGTGGGCCTGGGCGACGAACTCGTGGACGACCTGTAGACGCGGCTCCCGACTCGAAATCGGGCTACAGACGCGGCTCCGCGGCTTTTCTCTGCCTCTCCGGGGCGAAAACTGGCACGGGTAGCGGTGAGCGCCGACACGTTCGGGCTGGACAGACTGTGATTGAGCGCGTGTACGTCGTGGGCTGGCACGACGGGGCGCTCACCGTGTTCAATGCTTTACTCATGATAGAATAAATCTTTTGGTGGGGTGGGTACTACCGACAGTACATGAGAGCTATCGCAGTGAAGAAGGGGGAGAGACGACCGGTCCTCGTTGACAAGCCGCGGCCGGACCCGTCGGCGGGTCAGGCCCTCGTTCGCACCCTCCGCGTGGGCGTCGACGGAACCGACCACGAGGTCATCTCCGGGGGACACGGGGGGTTCCCCGAGGGAGAGGACCACCTCGTCCTCGGTCACGAGGCCGTCGGGGTCGTCGAGGACCCGAACGGGACCCGCTTCGAGGCCGGCGACGTGGTCGTCCCGACGGTCCGGCGCCCGCCGAACGGCGGCAACGAGTACTTCGAGCGTGGCGAACCCGACATGGCGCCGGAGGGGATGTACCACGAACGCGGAATCGTCGGCGACCACGGCTTCATGGCCGAGTACTTCGTCAGCCACGAGGACTACCTCGTGAAGGTTCCCGAGGCGATGGCGGACCTCGGCTTCCTCGTCGAACCCGTCTCCATCGCCGAGAAGGCAGTCGAACTCGCGTACGCCTCGCGGTCGAGTTTCACGTGGGAGCCCGAGTCGGCCATCGTCCTCGGTAACGGCAGTCTCGGCCTCCTGACGCTGGCGCTTCTGCGCGACAAACTCGACTACGAACGCCTCTACTGCCTCGGCCGCCGGGACCGGCCGGACCCGACCATCGACGTGATGGAGGAACTCGGCGCGACGTACGTCGACTCCCGGCAGACGCCCGTCTCCGCCGTCGCCGACGAGTTCGAACCGATGGACTTCGTCTTCGAGGCGACGGGGTACGCGAAGCACGCCTTCGAGAGCATCTACGCGCTGGCACCGAACGGCGTCGCCGCCCTCCTCGGCGTCCCCGGGTCGTGGGAGTTCGAGGTGGACGGCGGCGAGATACACCGGGAGATAGTGCTGCACAACAAGAGCGTCGTCGGCAGCGTCAACTCCCACGTCAAGCACTTCGAGTCGGCGGTGGACACCCTCGCGGAGTTCCCCGAGTGGTTCACCGACGCACTCGTCACCGGCGTCTACGACTTGGACGAGTTCGCGGCGGCATTCGAAGACGACGACACCACTATAAAAACCGCCGTACAATTCAGCACGTATGAAGAACGTCGATGACCTCATCGCGAGTGCGGCCGAACTCGCGGACCGAGGTCTGTCGAAAGGTGAGATCGCCGACGAACTGAACGTCTCTCGCGAGACGGCGAGTTGGCTCGTGGACCGAAGCGGCGCGTCGAGTCCCGAGCAGACGGACGACGCCGGCGGGACGAGCGGTCCGCAGGACATCCACGTCGACTGGAGCGCCATCGGCCGGGACTCCAAGCGCATGGGGTACATCGCCCACGCGATGGCCGACCTGTTGCAGAAGGAAGGCGAGGACGTGGACCTGACCATCGGCATCGAGAAGGCCGGCGCACCCCTCGCCACCGTCGTCGCGCGGGAACTCGACACGGACCTCGGGTCGTACGCGCCCGCGAAACACCAGTGGGACGAGGGCGACATCGACGAACTCGGCGGGTCGTTCTCGCGCAACTTCGCGCAGATTCGCGACCGGGAGTGCTACGTCGTGGACGACACCGTCACCTCCGGCACGACGATGACGGAGACCATCGACGCCATCCGCGAGGAGGGCGGCGAACCGGTCGCCTGCGTCGTCATCGTGGACAAACAGGGACTCGAAGACATCGACGGCGTCCCCGTCTACTCGCTCATCGACGTGGTCGGCGTCGGCCGCGAGTCGTAGCGCTCCGGCCCTCGCCTCGGCCTCCTGCGACGCAACCCCTTTGTCGCGTCGTCGCCTACCCCGGGACATGACCTTCGAACCCGGGAACGACCTGTCCGAAGCGGACGTTCGAGAGCGAGTCGAGGAACTCATCGAGTCGAACGACGTCGTGTTGTTCATGAAGGGCAACCAGTTGATGCCGCAGTGCGGCTACTCCGCGCGCGCCCTCGAACTCATCGGCAAGCACCGCGAGTCGTTCGAGACGGTGGACGTGCTCCCCGCCCTCGACGCCTACCGCGCGGCCCTGAAGGAACACAGCGGCTGGGAGACCATCCCGCAGACGTACGTGGACGGGGAGTTCGTCGGCGGGAGCGACATCCTCTCGGAACTGGACGAACGCGGCGAACTCGGCGAGACGCTGTCCGCCTGAGACGAGGATTCGACGCCCACGACAGACGCTGAGGCGACCGAAAACACCTTCAGACGCCCCGGAACCGAAGCCCCGTCCGGCGGCGTTCGGAACGACTTCTATTTCGACTCGATACACCGAATCAAAGAGTAGGCCATATATGTTCGCAGGCCCTACATGCACACAGGTATCGACGTCGCGCCGCCGCGCGTCACAGCACTCCGATACTGTTTCCAACAATGTCAGGCCGCGTATACCGACTTCATTCGACGCTCGAACTGCCACTGGAAGATGTCATGGAGTACTTCGAGAACGACCCCGACCTCCCGCCGGAGGTCGAGGACGTAGAGGTGACCCGCCGGAACAACACGCTCATCCTCAAGGCCGTCGCGGCCGACGACAATCTCAGCAAGTACACTCCGACGGCGCAGCTCAAAGCGAGCGTCACGGAGAACCGCGTCTACGAGGAAGAACCTCCGCGTGCGGGTGCCCCGAAGTGGGGCGAAGAGGAGGAGGAGATTCCCTCCGAACTCGTCGAGTTCGCCTGCTTCAAAGGCGACCGCGAGACGGTTCTCCAGAACACCGCCCTCCAGTACCCGATGTTCCTCGTACTCACGGAGATCGCCAAAATCTCCGAGAAAGGGACGCTCACCGCCATCACCGAGGCGGACGGCGACCTGCACGCGACGCGTATCGTCGAGGGGGAAGAACGACCGGCGAGCATCGAGGTCGTCGAGAACCCCTCGAAGGGCGGGTCCGGCGGCGGCGGCGTCAACTGGCGCGACAACAAGTTCATCAGCGACTGACGGGACGTAGGCGCTAAACACTTAGCCACTACAGTTTACGGCCGTGTCTGCTTCTCATACCCTATTCAGTAGTTTGTGCAGATTCTGTTCATTCTCTGCTCTCCTGTTCTCGTAGTGCGACAAAATCGGAAATGAGGTATTCTGCGAAGTATCGTTTGTAGGAATAGGCAGTATAGCCGAATAACAAAGCCCCTGCTATACAGAGTGGAATAACGACTTCCATGAAATCTGCATAACTAGGGAAGTACAGGAGGTACTTCGGTGGTCTGGCAATCGTTCCGTTTTGTCGGAAGTAAAAATGAATGGCGTAAAGAACTGGAAGGCCAGTCAGGAGTACAAACATACTTCGAGCGAAAGAGAAGATCGATTGAAACATTCTTGACCGACCCACCTCACTATTGTAGATGTAGCTCTGAACAAGTGGATACAACTCACTCCACTTCTCTGTGCAAACCTCACTCCCGATATCTATGAAGGCTGGGTCTCTGAACATCAGACTACATTCTTCTTTAAACAAACTGACTACTCGCTGGTCTACATCAGAAATTTGACTTAGAAAGTGGTCCCGGTGACTGCTTGAGAAACGCGTTCTCCCGGCAACGGATTCTAGCCACGCTGCGAACCCATGAAGTGCCTGCCCAAAAACGAACGCAAATACCAGCACTGGTACTATTGCGCCTACAACGCTAATATTGATTGGTTTTGGGAGTAATAAATAAAACCCCATCAGCGTCGCCAGTCCGGGGACAAAGACGCTAAAGAAATCGTAGTGTGAGAACAACCGGAATGGACGAGGCATCGTGACTGTAGAATGATATTATATTCGTTATAGTTGTGTCGCTTTTAAACGTTTCCAGAGCTACGAATCGCCTCTCAGGTTGGCGACTTAATGCCTTCCGTTGGTCGTTCAGAACAGGTGCTTCGCAGACTCCTGAACCACCATTCAATCCGACTTATTACAGTTGAACGTGCAGGATTATTAATGTCGAATCCATGATTCTCATTCGGGATTGCTACCTCATGGCGGTCACTCCCACGGCGTGCGCAGGGCAAAAGACACTTTACCCCGCTAATTAGATGTAATTACTGTATGGCAGAAGGCTTCCCCGACTATCTCGACGTCGACTACAGCGACGGCGAAGGAGAGACTCCCGAAGACTATCCGAGCATCCAGCACAAGATAGAGAAGGCCATCGAAGTCACGAAGAAGGGCCTCGAAGAGTACGAGAACCCCGTCGTGATGTGGACCGGCGGGAAGGACTCGACGCTCTGCCTCTACTTCATCAAAGAGGTCGCCGAGAAACACGGCTACGACGTGCCGCCGGCGGTGTTCATCGACCACTACCAGCACTTCGACGAGATTCACGACTTCGTCGACAAGTGGGCCGACGAGTGGGACCTCGACGTCATCTACGCCCGCAACGAGGACGTGGGCGCGTACGTCGACGAACACGGACTCGAACCGGGCGACGACATCCCGGTCGACGAACTGTCCGAGCACAACCAGCACCACATCCGCAACCTGCTGGAGTACGAGGACGACACGTTCCCGTTCCTGCTGGACACGTACGTCGGCAACCACCTCCTGAAGACGGTGGCGCTGAACGACGCCCTCGAAGAGTACGACGTCGACGGCGTCATCTCCGGCGTCCGCTGGGACGAACAGGAGGCGCGCGCGGACGAGACGTTCTTCTCGCCGCGTCACGACCCCGACATCTACCCGCCGCACGACCGCGTCCAACCCATCCTCCAGTTCGACGAAGCGTCGGTCTGGCAGGCCTTCTGGAACTTCGTCGTGCCGGACACCGTCGAGGACTTCCCCGAGGACGGCTACGTCCCGCAGTCGGCCGAGGACCTGCCGAACGGTCTGACGCAGGACGACATCCCCGTCTCGCCGAAGTACTTCGCCGGCTTCCGGTCGCTCGGCAGCGAAGTCTCGACGGACAAGACCACCGAGGAACCGGCGTGGCTGCAGGATATGGAGAACACGACCGAGCGCGCGGGCCGCGCACAGGACAAAGAGGACCTGATGGAACGCCTGCGCGACCTCGGCTACATGTAACTCGGCGGCACGCTTCCGGCACCCGCCGGCGTCCGTTCGGTCGGACGTGACGTGCGTGCGCCGACTCGCCCGCAGAACAGACGTTCTCGAAGCCCAGACCGTCGCGGTTCGCCGACTGCAGCGACGTGGTCGGTCGATTTTTCTTCGAGAGTCGCGGCCGACGCGACTGACCCGTGCGAACAGATAGCCACGCAAAGGTAGATATCGTGGTCGCGCGATATACGTTCACGATGTCTTCCACGTTCCCCTCGTACGTCTCGCTCGATTACGACGCCGGCCGCGGCGAGAGCGCCGCCGACTACCCGACGCTCGAAGACAAGATTGCCAACGCCGCCGAGGTGACCCGGCAGGCACTCGAACAGTACCGCCGCCCCGCGGTCATGTGGACCGGCGGGAAGGACTCCACCGTCGTCCTCTACGTGGTCCGCGAAGTCGCCGCCGAGATGGGCGTCCCGGTGCCCCCCGTCGTCTTCATCGACCACTTCGAGCACTTCCCCGAGACGGTGGCGTTCGTCGAACGCTGGGCCGAGGAGTGGGACCTCGACCTCGTCTTCGCCCGCAACGAGGACTTCGTCCGCCTCGACGCCAGTCCGGGCGACGAGATTCCCCTCGCGGACCTCTCGGAGACGAACCGCCGCGAACTCGAACGCCTCGACTACGAGGGCGACACGCTCACCCTCGACGCCGACACCTTCGAGGGCAACCACCTCCTGAAGACCGTCGCGCTCAACGACGTCATCGCGGACCGCGGGTTCGACGGCATCTTCTCGGGCGTCCGCTGGGACGAACAGGAGTCCCGCGCCGAGGAGACGTTCTTCTCGCCGCGCCACGACTCCGAGAAGTACCCCCCGCACGACAGAGTCCACCCCATCCTCCAGTTCGAGGAGGCGGACATCTGGGCCGCGTTCTGGGAGTTCATCGTCCCCGACGCCGCGCCGGGCTACCCCGTCGGTCACGTCCCCGAGAGCACCGACGACCTGCCCGAGGGGGTCGCGGCGACGGACATCCCCGTCTCGCCGAAGTACTTCGAGGGCTTCCGGTCGCTCGGCACCGAGTCCGGGTCGGCGAAGTCCGACGACCGGCCCGCGTGGGTCCAGGACCTCGGCGCGAGCACGGAACGCGAGGGGCGCGCGCAGGACAAGGAGGACCTGATGGGCCGCCTCCGGGACTTGGGCTATATGTGACGCTCACGAACAGGCGGCCGTCGCAGGGTCGTACGACCACGCCGGTCCGGTCGGTTCGACGACGGGCGCGCCGCCGCTCGACCGTCCGGACTCTCCCAGCGCGTCGCCGAACGCCACGGCGACGTCGGACCCGACGAACGAGACGGATGACAGCCCGTCGGTGAGTGCCGCGACCCGGTTGTCGGTCGACCCGTCCCGCATGTAGACGACCCACCCGCCTCCGCCCTCAACGGAGACGTTCTCCGCGCAGTTCTCGCTCGACGCGTACAGCCAGAGGTCGCTCGGCGCGTCCAGTACCGGCCGACGTCCGGTCGTTCCGCCGACCCGAACGTCCCGGATGCGGTTCCCGTCCGAC